>NZ_LAQT01000027.1 GCF_001294205.1 Amantichitinum ursilacus | reverse complement strand
TAGCGCGAGCCCTCGCGCCCCAAGCCGGATTGTTTAACGCCACCAAACGGCGCCACTTCGGACGAGATCAGACCGGCGTTGATGCCGACCATGCCGTACTCCAGCCCTTCCGCCACCCGGAAAATCCGCGCTAGATCGCGCGTATAAAAGTAGCTGGCCAGGCCGAATTCGGTGTCGTTGGCCATCGCGATGGCTTCTTCCTCCGTTTCAAACTTGAACAGCGGCGCCAGCGGGCCAAAGGTTTCTTCGCGCGCCACTTTCATGGCCGGGGTCACGCCGGTCAGGATGGTGGGTTCAAAGAAGGTGCCGCCCAGGGCATGGCGCTTGCCGCCCGTCAAAACCTGCGCGCCTTTGCCGGTGGCATCGGCGATATGCTCTTCGATCTTGGCGATGGCTTTGTCGTCAATCAGCGGGCCTTGCGTCACGCCATCGTCCACGCCGTTGCCCACCTTCAGCGCATTCACCGCGTCCGCCAGTTTTTGCGCAAACGCGTCATACACGCCCGCTTGTACCAACAAGCGATTGGCGCACACGCAGGTCTGGCCGCTGTTGCGATATTTGGAGCCGATGGCGCCTTGCACCGCGGCATCCAGATCGGCGTCGTCAAACACAATAAACGGCGCATTGCCGCCCAGTTCCATCGACATTTTCTTGATGGTGGGTGCACTTTGCTCGATCAGTTTGGCGCCCACTTCGGTGCTGCCGGTAAAGGTGATTTTGCGCACGATGGGGCTGGCGGTCAGCTCGCCGCCAATCTCGGTGGACGAACCCGTCAGCACATTGAAGATGCCCGCCGGCACGCCTGCGCGCTCGGCCAGCACCGCCAGCGCCAGCGCCGATAGCGGCGTTTGCGTTGCGGGCTTCAGCACCATCGGGCAACCGGCCGCCAGCGCCGGGCCCACCTTGCGCGTGATCATCGCGGCGGGAAAATTCCACGGCGTAATTGCGGCCGTCACGCCGATCGGTTGTTTTAACACCAGAATGCGGCGGTCATTGCTGGGCGGGGCAATGATGTCGCCTTCAATACGGCGCGCTTCCTCGGCAAACCATTCGATATAACTGGCGGCATAGGTGATTTCGCCGCGCGCTTCGGCCAACGGTTTGCCTTGTTCGGACGTCAGGATCAGCGCCAGATCATCCACATTGGCCAGCATCAGGTCGTTCCACTTGCGCAGGATCTGCGAGCGTTCCTTGGCCGTCTTGCTGCGCCAGGCGGGCCACGCGGCTTGTGCGGCTTCGATGGCGCGGCGCGTTTCGGCCTTACCCAGCTTGGGGATATGCGCAATGATCTCGCCGGTGGCCGGATTGTTGACCGGCACGGTTTCCTGGTTGTCGGCGTCTATCCACGCGCCGTTAACAAAACATTGCTGCCGCAGCAGGGACGAGTCTTTCAGTTGCATGGCCTTACTCCTTGTATGGGCTGGGTCAGGCGTAGGACGCAGCGTTTTGCAGCGCCTGGCTCAAAATACCCAGACCTTCTTCAAATACGTTTTGTTCGATGGTCAGTGGAAACAAAAACCGCAGCACGTTGGAATACACGCCGCAGCTCAACACAATCAGCCCGCGCTCCAGCGCATAGGTTTGCACCGCTTTGGCAAAAGCGGCGTCGGGTGCGCCGGTGGCGGGGTCGAGAAATTCGGCGGCGATCATCGCACCCAGGCCGCGCACTTCGGCCAGTTGCGGCACGGCCGGTTTCAGCTCGTTCAGCGTCGCCACCAATTGGTCGCCCAGCGCCTGGCCACGGGCGGGCAAGTCATCCTGTTGCATCAAATCCAGCACCGCATGCGCCGCCGCAATCGCCAAAGGGTTGCCCGCATAGGTGCCGCCCAGGCCGCCCGGCGCGGGCGCATCCATCAACTCGGCGCGGCCGGTGACGGCGGACAGCGGATAGCCGCCAGCGAGCGATTTGGCCATGGTCATCAAGTCGGGCGCGACGCTGTAATGCTGCATGGCAAACAGTTTGCCGGTGCGGCCAAAACCGCTCTGGATTTCGTCCGCGATCAGCACAATGCCGTGCTCGTCGCACAGGCGGCGCAGTGCTTGCATCAGCTCGGGCGGCGCCACATAAAAGCCGCCTTCGCCTTGTACCGGTTCCAGAATGATGGCGGCCACGCGGCGCGGCTCAATGCTGGTTTTGAACAGATCGCCAAGTGCCTTCAACGATTGTTCGACCGTTACGCCGTGCAGCGCATTGGGGAAGGGCGCGTGGTAAACCTCGCCCGGAAACGGCCCGAAGCCGATCTTGTACGGTGCCACTTTGCCGGTCAGCGCCATGCCCATCATGGTGCGGCCATGAAAACCCCCGGCAAACGCAATCACGCCGCTGCGGCCGGTGGCGGCGCGGGCGATCTTGATGGCGTTTTCCACGGCCTCGGCGCCGGTGGAAAAAAACGCGGTCTTTTTGGCGTAATCACCGGGCGTAACCTGATTAAGCCGCTCGGCCAGTTCCACATACGACGCATACGGCACCACCTGATAACAGCTATGGGTAAACGCCTCCAGCTGTTGTTTGACCGCGGCGGTAATTACCGGATGCGCGTGGCCAGTGTTCAGCACCGCAATGCCGCCAGCAAAGTCGATATAGCGATGGCCTTCTTCATCCCACAGCTCGGCATTGCTGGCGCGTACCGCAAAAAAGGGCGCCATCACGCCCACACCACGTGGCGTGGCGGCGTTTTTGCGGGCAAGTAATTCTGCATTACGTGACATGGTTGAATCTCCGGCGAGCCGTGCTCTGGGTGGGAAGGAATGGCGCAATGGTGTAGGCTTTCGGCTCCTGACAAAAGAGCCATTTTCTACCCAAAGGGGGAACCACTTGCGCACTGCCTTGTTATCCGACTGGCTGGCCCAGCGCATCGATAAAGCCGATATCGCGCCGCTGTATCGGCAACTGCAAGACGCCTTGCGCCAGGCCATCTTGCTGCACGAACTGGCGCCGGGTCGCAAATTGCCATCGTCGCGCTTGCTGGCCACCGAACTGGGTATCGGCCGCAATACCGTCATCCAGGTGTACGAACAGCTGGCGCTGGAAGGTTATGTGCAGGCGGGCACGGGCAGCGGCACCTTTGTGGCCGACAGCGCGCCCGATACGCGCTTTGCCGGGGTGACGCTGCCGCAGCCGACGGCATCCACCCAGCCGCTGTCGGCTCGGGGACGGCGCTTGCTGGATGCGGCCGGGGTGTCGCGGCGGCAGTGGGGTGCGTTTGTGCCGGGCGTGGCCGATGTCACGCGCTTTCCGTCCGAGGTCTGGAGCCGTTTGCAATCGCGCCGCATGCGCAATCTGCAGCCCGAATTACTCAGCTATGCCCCACCCGGTGGCCATATGCCGTTGCGTGAAGTACTGGCCGAATATCTGCGCAGCGCGCGCGGGGTGCGTTGCCACGCCGAGCAGGTGATCATCACCACCGGTATTCACCAGTCGGTGGATCTGGCGGTGCGGCTGCTCAGTGATTCGGGCGACGAGGTCTGGACCGAAGACCCGTGTTACTGGGGCGTGCGCAGCGTGATGCAGGCGTCGGGTTTGCAGTTGCGCTCGATTGCCGTGGACGCCGAGGGCATCAACCCCAGCGAAGCCGATCTGGCGCGGCCGCCGCGCATGATGCTGGTGACGCCATCGCACCAATACCCGCTGGGTATGGTGATGAGCCTGGCGCGCCGCCGCATGTTGCTGGAGTACGCGCGCCAGACGCAAAGCTGGATCATCGAAGACGATTACGACAGCGAATTCCGCTTCGCCAGCCGGCCGCTGGGCGCGTTGCAAGGCATGGATGAAGCCGACCGCGTGATCTATGTCGGCAGCCTCGGCAAGATTCTGTACCCTGGGCTGCGCGTCGGTTACATGGTGGTGCCGCCCGCGCTGGCCGAGCCGTTTGCGCTGGCACTGGCCGAGTTGTTTCGCGAAGGCCAATCCTTGCAACAAGCGGTGTTGGCCGACTTTATCGAGCAGGGCCATTTCGGCGCGCACATCCGCCGCATGCGCCACGTGTACGGCCAACGGCGTGAGCTGTTGATGCAAGCCATCGCCACCCATTTCGGCGCGGACTGGCCGGTGCATGGCGATGAGGCCGGGCTGCATCTGGTACTGGGTTTGCCCGATCAGGTAGATGACCAACTGGTCGCCCAGGCCGCGTTGGCGGCGGGCATCGCCACGCGGCCCTTGTCGGCGTATTACAGCGGCGGCGCGTCGCGGCAGAAAGGCTTGTTGCTGGGTTATGCCTGCGTGCCCGATGCCGAGATTGCCAGCGCCTTTGCGGTGCTGGCGGCGGTGGTGAAAGCGCTGGGCGTGTAAGCGCCCTCTGCACGGCGTGACGGCGGCTGCAGGCATTGACGCCAAGGGCATGCGCGCTTGATGCTGTCGTCATCCCACCGCTTGCAAGGTCATGCCATGAAGCTCGCTGTATTCCTCCTCGCCGCCGTCTGCAGCGCTGCCAGCGTCGTCCACGCGCAAGACAAATTGCTGGCCTGCACCGGCTCCGGCACGGTTAGCGATGTGCAGACCACCAACGGCCAGGATTACAACTACAAAACGCACGAGATCGATAAAAGCACCAGCAGTAGCACCACCGTGCGCAAACCGTTCTCCGGCACGGCCACCGTGGAGTTGTCCGACAGCACGGTGCGACTGAAATTGCCGCCCGCCGTGGTGCCGGTGCTGAGCGATGGCAAAGAGGCGTGGTACGTGCTTAACGACGCCTTTATCGGCGACAAGGAAATTACCGGCTCGATCCGCTTTAACCTGCTGAACAAGCCCAGGATCAAGATCGACCGACTGACCGGCACGCTGACGTTAAGCAGCGGTTTTGCCGATTTCAGCGGCAATTGCGCGCTGGTGGATCAGGCGGCCGGGCCGAAGTTCTGAACGCGGCGGCTTAATCCCCGTTGATCAGCTTGTTCGCCAGGTCGGCGTCAAACGTGCCGGCCTTGGCGGCGCAGCCATCGGCATTGCCTGGCGGCTTGATCCACAGCACCGCATCCAGTCCGTCCTCGCCTGCGTACTGCGTTGCGGGGGTGCCCAGTTTGCGACCCGGCGCATCACACCATTGCGAGCCCAACGGGCCGTTGCCATTGCGGCTGGTGTCGATCACAAAATGCGCGCGGATGCCTTGTTGCTGTAACGCTGCCGCCACCTGTTTGCCATAGGCGGTGTTAGCGGCGGTGGTGCCGTAATTGGAAACATTCAGCGCAAAGCCGCGCGCTTGCGCCACTCCGGCGGCGGTCAGGCGCCGCGCCGCTTCGGCCGGGGCCAGCCAACCGCTGTGGCCGGCATCCAGATACACGCGGCTGGCACTGGCGTGGCTGCGCGCGTAGTCGAGGGCGTGGCGCAGCAATTGCAGGCGTAGCGCCTTGTCGGCGGCGTTCAGGCAATCCATTTGCGCGAGCGCATCGGGCTCCAGCACCACTAGCGCGGCACGCGGGCCGATGCCATCAAAGAAGCTTTCTATCCACGTTTGATACGCGCTGGCCGAGGCCGCGCCGCCCTTGCTGTACTGGCCGCAATCGCGCTGCGGCACGTTGTACGCCACCAACAGCGGCAGTTGCCCGCGTACCGCGGCGGCGCTGATATAACGCTCCACCGCGCCGCGCACATCGGCGCTCCAGCCACCGAACCACAGGGCGGTGGGCTGGCTAGCGATGGCGCTGCGGATGGCGTCGGCGCGCGGGTCATCGCGGTGCGCGTTAAGCCATTGCGCGGCGTTGGAATCGGGGTTGACGTAAAAGGCGCTGGCTGCGTCTGGCCGCACCGGTTCCGCCGCGTGCAACGCGCCAGCCAGCGTGAGCAGCAGCAGCGTGCTGCAGGGTTTAAGCCACATCGTCTCAATCCGGATCATGGACACTGGCGGCGATTATATCGGCGCGTTGCGCGGCTGCTGGCCTGAGCGCCTGGGCGGCTTAATCCAGCCGCACCGCCGGTCGTACCCACGCGTTAATCCGGTCGATCAGCCACAACAAACTGCCGCGCCAGAAGCCGTGCAGCCGCGCCTGGTGGCTGCGATACAAAAAGATATGGCTGAGCTGCGCCAGATAGCCGCGATAGGTGAAGTCGTTTTTAAAAATGCCCAGTTTGCCGAGCGAGCCAAATGCGTTATAGCGGCCCAGCGTCACCAGCGCGCCCATATCGATATTGTGAAACGGCGGTAGTGGTTTACCGTCCAGCCAGCCCGGCAGATTGCGGATCAAGTAGGTGGCTTGTTGATAGGCGATTTGCGCGGAGGGCGGCAGTGGCCGCTCGGCCCCGGCCGGTGTCAGCGCGGCGCAGTCGCCCAGCGCAAACACAGCGTCGTCCAGCGTGGTTTGCAGCGTGGGTCGTACCACCAACTGATTACCGTGCGTGGTTTCCAGTCCACCCAGATCGCGCATAAAGTCGGGCGCTTTAACGCCTGCCGCCCAGACCGTCATCGCGGCGGCGATATGGGTGCCGTCCTTCAGGCGCACGCCGCCTGCTTCCGCCGCAGCCACGCGCGCGCCGCTGCGGATTTCCACGCCCAGTTTTTGCAGTTGCGCCTTGGCCGCCGCCGACACTGATTCGGGAAACGCGCCCAGCAAGCGCGGCCCGCTATCGATCAGCGTGAGCTTGAGGCGCGTGCTGGCGTGTTCGCCGCTGGCGTAGCTGGCCAGCGTTTCTTCCATCTGCACCAGCTCGGCCGCCAGCTCCACGCCGGTGGCGCCACCGCCGACAATGGCCAGATGCAATTCGGTGCCCTCGGCATAGGCCTTGAACAACAGCGCGCGCACTTCCTGGTTAAAGGCGTCGGCCTGCAGACGGTCGTCGATAAAGTGACAGTATTCGTGCACGCCCGGGGTGCCGAAATCATTGGCCTGGCTGCCCACGCTCATGATCAGCACGTCGTAGGGCAGGGCGCGCGCTTCCAGCAGCAAACGGCCATCGCGCATGTACAGCGGCTTGAGCCGGATTTCGTGGCCGATGCGGTCCAGCGCTTCCATCTCGCCGGGCCAGTAGGTAAAGCCATGTTCTTTGGCGTGCGCCACAAACGAGGTTTGCTGCTGATACACATCGCGCGTGCCGGCGGCGATGGTGTGCAGCATCGGTTTCCAGATATGGCCGGAGTCGCGGTCGACCAGGGTGATGGCGGCTTTGTGGTTGTGCCGGAAGGCGTGGCTGAGCTGCGTGGCCAGTTCCAGCCCGGCCACACCGCCGCCCACAATCAGGATCTGCTTGGGTTTATGCATGGGGTTTCCCTTAACGAGACTGCGCGATGGGATAAGGCTGGATTGTCGCGCGTCCTCGTTACAGTGGGCATCGGCCGGACGGCCCCACCCGCAGTAGGACGACGCACCACGTATAGTCATTATGCGTAAAAGACATTAAAAAATGATATTTGATTCTTATCGGGAATATGGGGCGGCAGTGTAGGCTGTGCGCTGACTGATTACCGGCCAGCTTGCATGACCTCCACCCTTCCCGATACGCCGCTGCTTGTGCTGCGGCAAATCCGCAAACGTTTCGGCGCCACCGTGGCGCTGGATGGCGTGGATTTAAGCGTGCGTGCGGGCGAGGTGGTGGCGCTAATGGGGGCCAATGGCGCGGGCAAATCCACGCTGGTCAAGATCATTGCCGGGGCCAGCCAGGCCGATGAGGGCGAGTTGCTGTGGGCGGGCGTGCCTACCGTGTTTGATAGCCCCCGCGCCGCGCTGCAAGCGGGCGTGGCCACGGTGCATCAGCAAACCAGCCAACTGGGCGTGCCCGGTTTGAGCGTGGCCGAGAACCTGTTGCTGGGCCGCCTGTGCAGCGCGCGCAGTGCGGTGCTGATCAGCCCGGCGCACATCCAGCAGCAGGCTGCCGCGATTGCCGGCGATATCGCGCCCGACTTGCCGCTGCACGCCGATTTTGCCGACCTGACCACCGCGCAACGCCAGTTGATGGCGCTGGCGCGGGCGCTGCATGAACAAGCCCGTCTGATTATTTTTGATGAGCCCACCGCCAGCCTGTCCCAAGCCGAATCGGTGCGCTTGTTTGCCATGATTGAGCGCCTGAAAGCGGCGGGCATCGCCATCCTGTATGTATCGCACCGGCTGGCCGATTTGCGCCGCATTGCTGATCGCGCGGTGGTGCTGCGCAATGGCCGTGTAGCGGGCACGTTTGCCGCGCCGCTGGATCTGGATGCGGCGGTGCGCGCGCTGGTGGGCAGCACGCTGCCGACGCGGCCTGCCAAAAACGTGGACGTGGTGCGCGGTGCGGTGCCGCGGCTGGCGCTAAAACAAATCCAGCTGCGGCCGGACAGCACCCCGTTTGATCTGAACCTGCACGCCGGCGAAGTGATCGCGTTAACCGGCAATCTCGGCGCAGGCAAAACCAGTCTGCTGCAGGCCTTGTTTGGTTTGCAGCGCTGGCATGCCGGGCGCGTGTTGCTGGATGGCAAAAACTGGCAGCCGCGCCATTGCGCCGACGCCATTGACGCCGGTGTATTTATGGCGGGCGAAGACCGTTGGCGCAGCAGCTTTTTGCCGGTGGATAGCCTGGGCGCGCGGCTGGCGGATTTGATTGCGTTGCCGCATCTGCGCCGCTTGTTTGGCAGCGGCTGGATCAAACCCGGCCAGCTGGATGAGACCGCACAACTCTGGATTAACCGCCTCGGCATCCGCTGCCAGGGGCCGAACGACACGCCGGACCTGCTCTCGGGCGGCAATCAGCAAAAAGTGGTGTTGGCGCGCTGGCAATCGCAGCCCTCGCGCGTGCTGTTGCTGGACGAGCCGTTTCAGGGCGTCGATGTGGGCGCACGCCATGATCTGGTGGCCTCGATTCGCGCCGCCAGCGACACCGCCGTGCTGATCGCCACCAGCGATCTGGACGAAGCGCTGGAAGTGGCCGACCGCGTGCTGATCATGGACCAGCACACGCTGCACGACCCCGGCCAGCACGCCGATGCCGGTTCGCTGATTGAACACCTCGAACACCTGGAGCGCTTTGCTCTGGGCATTACCGCTACCCCTCGGGCCGCAACCCCCGCGCCCCTCACGGAATCCGTTTTATGACCAGCCAATCCGCCACGCTGCCGCTGGCCCCATCCGCCGTTAAATCACCGCGCCGCAGCGCGCTGGAACGCCTGCGCCGCTATGCCTTGTTTGGCGTGCTGGCGCTGTTGATTATCGGCTTTAGCAGCGCCGAACCCGCATTTATCCAGCCCGCCAATCTGCTGAGCATTCTGCAGGGCACTTCGGTGGATGCCTTGCTGGGCCTGGCCGTCACCGTGGCCTTGATTGCAGGCGGGTTTGATCTGTCGATCGGCGCCACCGCCGCCACCGCGTTAATCGCCAGCAGCTACGCCATGGTGGTGTGGCAATGGGGTGCGCTGCCGACGCTGGTGTTTGGGCTGTTCAGCGGTGTGCTGATTGGTTTGTTTAACGCGCTGCTGGTGGTGCGACTGCGTATTCCCGATTTGCTGGCGACCTTGGCCACGATGTTTTTGCTGGGCGGTTTACAGCTGATTCCCACCGGCGGGCAGTCGATTAGCAGTGGCTTGATGTTGCGCGACGGCAGCAGCGCCACCGGCGTGTTCGCGCCCGCATTTCTGGCGCTGGGCCGTGCGCGCTTGCTGGGCATTCCGGTGCCGGTGCTGGTGGTGGGCGTGCTGGCCCTCGTGATCTGGGCGCTGATGGAACGCACCCGTTGGGGCCGCGTGTTTTACGCCACCGGCGGCAACGAAGAAGCGGCCCGGCTGGCGGGCGCTCCCACCACGCGGTATCGCACCACGGCCTATGTGATTTCGGGCGCGCTGGCGGCACTGGGCGGTTTGATTATTGCGGCGCGCGTGGGGCGCGGCGATGTGTCGGGCGGCAGCTCGTTGTTGCTCGATAGCGTGGGCGCCACCTTGATCGGTTTTGCCGTGCTGGATGCGCGCCGACCCAATGTTCTGGGTACGCTGGTGGGCGCGATCTTTGTCGGCGTGCTGCTCAACGGCCTGACCATGCTGAACGTGCCGTTCTATACCCAGGATTTTGTGAAAGGGCTGGTGCTGGTGGCCGCACTGGGGCTCACCTTCGGCCTCGGCCGCGCCCGGCGCTAGACCCCGTTTTTTGCCACCGATTGTTCGATCCACTTACTCATAACAAACACCCCAGGAGCAGCCTCATGAGCCCACGTTTTCCGTTTACCCAACGCGCCTACCTTACCTTGCTGGCCAGCAGCCTGCTGGCAGGCGCGGCCTTTGCCGATGGCCTGAAAGGCGCACCGGCGCCGTTTGATAAAGGCGGCGTCAAGGTCGCGCTGGTGGGCTATATCTCGGGCGGCGATTTTTTCCGCGCCTTTAACAATGGCGCACAACGCCAGGCGCAGGCGCTGAATGTTGATCTGCGCGTGTTTCCGGGCAAAGAAGACGCGGCGCTGCAGCGCGACCAGATTCAGCAAGCCATCAATCTGGGCGTCAAAGCCATCATCATCGACCACGGCCAGCCAGAATCGCTGAAAGACGTGGTGCAGCAAGCGCTGGATGCGGGCATCAAAGTGGTGGCGTTTGACGTCAACATCGATAACCCCAAGGTGATCCAGATCGAGCAAAGCGATAAGGATCTGGCCGAATCGGTGCTGGGCCAGGCCATCAAGGACAACGGCAAAACCTTTAAAGCGGGCTATGTGTACGTACCCGGTTTTGCCCCGCTGGACCGCCGCGATGCGGTGTGGAGCGGCGTGAAAAAAGCCAACCCGGGCATCGTGGAAAAAGCGCGCTGGGGCACGGTCGCTGCGCCGGTGGCGACCTCGGTGGCGGCGCAAGCCAATGCCGCGTTGCGCGCCAATCCGGATATCACCGTGGTGTTTGCGCCGTGGGATGAATTTGCGCGTGGCACCAAGCTGGCCGCCACCGAACTGGGCGCGGGCAAAAAGCTGAAGATTTACAGCGCCGATGTCTCGACCGCCGATATCGCCGAAATCCGCGAAGCCAACAGTCCGTGGGTGGCCACCGCCGCCACCAACCCGTCGGTGGTGGGCGCGACCACCGTGCGTGCCGCTGCGCTGGCCGTGGCCGGGCAAACCCCAGCGGCGCGCATCGCCATCAAACCGGTGCTGATTACGCGCGAAGAACTCAATCAATACGACATCAAGACCGTGGAAGAACTGGCCGCCAAATCGCCGAGCTTTGGCCGCAGCGATGCCGCGCTGGCGGCGTGGATTCCGCTCACCCGTTGATGTGATCAGAAGTCTGGAGAACTGCATGAGCCTGCCTACCCCCGAAGGCTATTACCCGCTGGATGAACCCGGCCTGCGCGTCTGGTTGGCGCAACGGCCCGCGTTGGCGGCCAAGGTGGGCGGCGCGCCCGCCGACTGGCACATCACCGAAGTGGGCGATGGCAACCTGAACCTGGTGTTTCTGGTGCGCGGCGCCGCCGGTGGCGTGTGCGTCAAGCAATCGCTGCCGTATGTACGCGCCGCGGGCGAAAGCTGGCCCATGCCGCTGGAACGCGCGTTTTTTGAATACCAGCATCAGCAAGTGGCCGGGCCGCATCTGGCGGGCCTGGTGCCGCAAATCTGGCATTACGACCCGCTGCTGTACGCCAGCGTGATGGAATTGCTCAGCCCGCACATCATCCTGCGCCAAGGGCTGCTGGCGGGTCGGCGTTATCCGCAGGCGGTGACAGCGGTGGCGGAATTTGCCGCACGCAGCGCGGTGCTGACCTCGGCGCTGGCGCAGCCGTTTGAGGCGGTGTTTGATCAGGCGGCGCTCTTTTCGCGCAACCATGCCCTGACGCGCGTGACGGCGGAACTGGTGTTTGCCGATCCGTTTGAAGACTTGCCGCGTAATCGCTGGACCTCGCCCGAGCTGGATGAGGTGGCCGCCAGCGTGCGCGCCGATGCAGCGTTGCGCGCGGCGGTTGCCCGCCTGGGCCATCGCTTTTTGACGCAACAAGACGCACTGCTGCATGGCGATCTGCATACCGGTTCGGTGATGGTCAGCGACAACGACACCCGCGTCATCGACCCGGAATTTGCCGTGTACGGCCCGGTTGGTTTTGATACCGGCGCTTTTCTCGCCAATTTGCTGATGGCGTATTTCTCGCAGCCGGGCCACGCCACGGCGGCGGATGACCGGCGCGACCACGCCGACTGGATCTTGCAGCAGGCCGGCGTGTTCTGGCGGCATTTTGCCCAGCGCTTTGACGCGTTGTGGCAAGCGCATGCCGATGGCGATGCATGGCCGCGCCGCTTGTTTGTGGGCGAAGAGGGCGTGTTTGCGCGCGCCCGGCGTGAGCATCTGCAACAGGTGTTTGCCGATACCCTGGGCTTTGCTGGCGCGGAAATCATCCGCCGCATCCTGGGCTTTGCGCACAACCTTGATTTTGAGGCGATTGCCGACCGCAGCCAGCGTGCCGCCGCCGAAACGCGCGCGCTGACGCTGGCGCGGGCGCTGTTACTGCAACCGCAACGTTTTGCCGATATCGACAGCGTGCTGGATTCGGCCCAGGCGTTGGTCGAAGCCGAAGCGGTGGCCGCATGAACGCACCTGCCCTGAATGAACAGCGCGTGACGGATGCCGACCCAGTTGCCAGCGCGCAACAGCAAGTGATGGCCGCAGGTCAGTTTGCCGCCGCGCGCGGTTGGGTGCCGGCCACTAGCGGCAATTTCTCGGCGCGGGTGGATGCTGATCGTATCGTGGTGACGCGCTCGGGTGCGGATAAAGGCGCGCTGACGCCCGCCGATCTGGCCGTGGTCAATCTGCGCGAGCCGCTGCCGCCAGGCTTGTCAGCCGAAGCGCCGTTGCATGTGGCGCGTTATTTGGCTGATGCCAGCATCGGCGCGATTTTTCATGTGCATTCGCCCGCCGCCGCGCTGGCGTCGCGGCGCAACGCGCGGCACGGCGTGTTAACGCTGGAAGGCTGGGAATTGCAGAAAGCATTTGCCGGTGTGACCAGTCATCTGGCCGTGCTGAATGTGCCGGTGTTTGCCAACAGCCAGGACACGGTGGCGCTGGCCGCCGAAGTGGAAGCGCGCTTGCAAAACCAGGCTGATCTCGCGCCCGGCTATCTGCTAGCGGGCCACGGTTTGTATGCCTGGGGCCGCACTGGCCGCGAAACCTTGCGCCATCTGGAAGCGTTTGATGTGCTGCTGCAGTTGCAGCTGGAATGGGAAAGGAACCCGTTATGAGCCGTTTGACCCTCTACCCGGACACCGCGCCGGAACAGATTATCGTCAGCATCACCGACCCTTCGGAGATCGCCGCCGAACTGGCGCGCGTGGGCGTGGATTTTGAGCGCTGGCAGGCCGACGCGCCCTTGCCGGTGGACGCCGACCAGGCCACCATCCTGGCCGCTTATGCCTCCGATATCGCTCGCTTGCAAGCCGAAGGCGGCTATATCACCAGCGACGTGGTGCGGCTGAAACCGGACCACCCGGAGCGCGCCAGCTTGCGGCAGAAATTTCTGGATGAACACACGCACAGCGAAGATGAAGTGCGTTTTTTTGTGGAAGGCAGCGGCGCGTTTTATCTGCATTTGCAAGACCGCGTGTACCAGGTGACGTGCGAACGCGGCGACCTGTTGCGCGTGCCCGCCCACACGCGGCACTGGTTTGATATGGGCCCGGCGCCGTACTTTACCGCCATCCGTTTGTTTATCGATCCGGCCGGTTGGGTGGGGCACTTTACCGGTGAAAAAATCGCCAGCGAGTTTCCGCGCCATGGCGAATGACACCCTGCCGCCACTGGCTGATATCCGCGCCATCGTTACCGATATTGAAGGCACCACCACGCCAATCGACTTTGTGCGCGACACCTTGTTTCCGTATGCGCGGCCGCGCTTGGGTAGCTGGTTGCGCACGCATGCCGACAGCGCCGAAGCGCGCGACATCATCACGCAAATCGAGCGCGAAACCGCCCGCTCGCACACGCTGGAACAAGCGATTGCCCAACTGGAAGCGTGGAGCGATGCCGACCGTAAAATTCTGCCGCTGAAAGTGTTGCAGGGCCTGATCTGGGCGGCGGGTTACGCCGATGGCAGCCTGGTGGCGCCGGTGTATGCCGATGTGCCGCCCGCGCTGCAAAACTGGCAGGCGTTAGGGCTGACGCTGGCGGTGTATTCGTCCGGATCGGTGCCCGCGCAGAAGCTGCTGTTTGGCCATACCGACCATGGGGATTTGCGCGGGCTGTTCAGCCATTGGTTCGACACCACCAGCGGCGGCAAGCTGGAAGCGACGTCATATCGGCAGATTGCCGCCACGCTGGCGTTGCCGCCGTCCGCCGTGCTGTTTTTGTCGGACCACGCCGGCGAAGTGGCGGCGGCGCAGGGCGCGGGTTGGCACGCCTTGTTGCTGACGCGGCCCGATTCGCCTCCGCCGGTGGCGGCGCGGCCGGGGCAGGTGGCTTTACACCGTTTTGATCAGATTGCGCTGGCGGCCGCCGTGGCTTGATGCGCCGGGCGTAGCGGCTGCAGGCCTGCGGCCGTGGCGGCCACCGCGCCTTGTTCGGTGACGATGGCGCTGACCAGCGTGGCAGGCGTGACATCAAACGCCGGGTTGTGCGCGGCGGTGCCGGGCGGCGCCAGTTGCACCTGCACCACGCGGCCCTCGGTGGTGCGGCCGGTGATATGTGTCACTTCGCTGGCGGCGCGCACTTCAATTTCAATTTCCCGCGGTCCATCCCACGCTTGCCAATCGATGGTGCTGACCGGCGCGGCCACATAAAACGGCACCTGATGCGCCTGCGCCGCCAAGGCTTTCAGATAGGTGCCGACCTTGTTGCAGACGTCGCCGCGCGCCGTGATGCGGTCGGCGCCGACGATGCAGGCATCCACTTGCCCTTGCTGCATCAACAAACCGCCCGCGTTATCGACAATCAAGGTGGCGGGCACGCCATGCGCGGCCAGTTCCCACGTGGTCAGGCTCGCGCCCTGGTTGCGCGGGCGCGTTTCATCAATCCACACATGCACTGGCACACCGCTGTCGTGCGCCTGGTAGAGGGCCGCCAAGGCGGTGCCCCAATCCACACAACCCAGCCAGCCGGCATTGCAATGCGTCAGTACATTCAGGCGCGCCGGGCGGCCCAGGTTTTCCCAGCGTTGTCGCAGCAAGGCCGCGCCATGGCGGCCTATAGCGGCGTTGGTATCGACGTCGGCCTCAGCCAGCGCGTCGGCCAAGGCGAACGCGGCGCTGGCACGCAGCGAGACATCCAGCGCCAGTAATTGCGCCAGCGTCTGTTCGACGGCCCAGCGCAGATTGATGGCGGTGGGGCGCGTGGCAATCAGCGTGGCGGCTGCGGCGTTGAGCGTGGCATCGCTGGCGTCGTGCCGCGCCGCTAATGCCACGCCATAGGCACCGGTTACACCAATCAGCGGCGCGCCGCGTACCACCATGTTCTGGATGGCGTCCGCCACATCGGCCACGTTGTGCAACGTGCGGCTGACAAAACGATGCGGCAACACGGTTTGATCCACCACGTGCAGGATCGCGCCTTCGCGCCAGATGGAACGCCACGCTTGGTCGTTAACTTTCATTAGGTCATCGGTTTATATAAAGTCGAAGCAATATATCATTTAATTGCGATTGCAGCAGGTGCGCGCGGTGGCGCTAATGCAGGGCCACCGCCTGCCGCCGTTACAACTGCGTGCCGCCCGTGGCGTCGATCACTTGGCCGGTGACCCAGCGCGAATCGGCCGAAGCCAGAAACGCGATCACATCAGCCACATCGCTGGGCGTGCCCACCCGCTTGAATACTGACCACGCTTCTGCGCCAGCGCGCGCTTCGGCGTTGGACAGCCACTCGGCGTTCATATCGGTTTCGGTCACGCCGGGCATCACTGCATTCACCGTGATATTGCGCGGGGCAAAATGCGGGGCCAGCGCCAGCGTCAGCGTGTCCAGCGCGCCTTTTGATGCGGCATAGGCAGGGTGGCTGGGTGCGGCGATGCGGGTAAAGCCGGTCGAGACATTGATAATGCGGCCGCCATCCCGGATCAATTCGGCAAACGCCTGGATCAGAAAGAACGGTGCTTTCAGGTTGACCGTCATCACTTCGTCGTAGTCCGCTTCGGTGGTTTGCGCCAACGACAACGACGGCGCCACGCCCGCGTTATTCACCAGAATATCCAGCCGGTTTGCGCCGATGGCCGCTTGCGCCGCCGCTTCGAACTGCGTGCGGATGCTGTCCGCCGCCGCCTTGCCTTGTTTAAGGTCGCCATGGATGGCGACGGCCTTGACGCCCAGCGCTTCAATCTCGCGCACCGTGGCCTGGGCCGCTTCGGCGTTGCTGGCATAATGCACGCCGATCAACGCTGCGCCTTCGCGCGCAAACGCCAGGGCAATGCCCCGGCCGATGCCGCGGGAGCTACCGGTAATCAGAGCGACTTTGTCAGACAGTTTTGCGGCCATGCGATGACTCCTTGGTTAAATTTGTAGTGGTCACTATAATAACCAGCAAAATCGCATGTCAAATGAATTTATAGGGATCGATATAAAAATGAATGAACCGGTGCGCAAACGCGGCCGTCCGCGCTTGCTGGATCGCGAGGCCGGCCTGGCCATTGCCGCACGTCTGTTCTGGCAACGCGGTTATGAAGGCACGTCGATTGCCGATCTGACCCAGGCCATGGGCATTACGCCGCCGTCGCTCTACGCCACCTATGGCTCCAAAGAGAATCTGTATCAGCTGGCGCTGGACCATACCATTGCGCAGGAAACCGGCAAGCGTGCCGAGGCCATGGCGGCGGCCATCCCGGCATACCAAGCCCTGGCGCTGTATCTGCACGATGTGGCGCAAGGCATTAGCGACCCGGCCAAACCACGCGGTTGCATGGTGTCGAACGCGGTGCTGCAACATGCCGTGGAAAACGAAAACGTCGCGCAAGCCGTGGCGGCGCGGCGCGAGTTGTCGATCGGCGCGATGAAGGCACGCTTTGATCGCGCCGTCGCGGAGGGCGATCTGCCCGCGGCGACCGACACCGATACGCTGGCGCGTTTTTACAGCGCGGTGGTGCAGGGGATGTCGGCACAAGCGTGCGACGGCGCCTGTACCGCGGCCTTGCAAAAGCTGGTGGACGTCGCCTTGTCGGCGTGGCCGGGTCAGCGACCTGGCGCGGCTTGAGCGTCGGGCGAGCTGGCAAGCCAGTCAACAAAATCGCCCAGCAAATGGCCCACGTCGGCCTGACGCGGCACCAGCGCCACATAGCCGGTGCGCGGCACGCGGATGTGGGGTAATGGCGTTAGCAAGCGGCCGTTGTCCACATCCAGTTGCAGCAAGGGCAGCGGCCCGATGCCGATGCCCAGACCGTCTTCCACCGCCTGGCGCGTGACAAAAAAATGATCGAACACCTGGCGCGGCAAACTGGCCAACTGCGGGATGCCGGCCGCTTGCAGCCAGTCCACCCAATCGCCACCGCGCGTTTCGCTGGCCAGCAATTTGTGCGCTTCGATATCGGCGGGTTGCAGGATGGGGCGTTGCGCGAACAGGGCGGGGCTGATGATCAAGGTGTCGACGTCATCCAGAATCGGCACGACCTGATGCTGCGGCCACAAATCGGCGCGCGCGCTGCCGCGACGGATCGACACATCGACGCCGCCACGCAGTTCCTCAAACAAGGTGGTGACGGTGGTGACCACCACTTCGACGTCGGGATGCGCGGTGTGGTACGCGCCCAGCCGGGGAATCAGCCAGCGCATCGCCAGGCTGGTGGGCGCGCTTACCCGCAAGATGCGCCGCGCGCTGGGGCGGCCGCAGGCTTCTGCGGCAAGCGCCATCCGGTCGAACGACAGGCCGACTTCGGCGGCAAAAATCTTTGCCATCGGCGTGGCCACCATGCGGCGACCATCCTTGAAAAACAGGCGCTGGCCCAGCCAGCTTTCCAGCACCTCAATCTGACGGCTGACCGCGCCGTGGGTCACGCCCAGTTCGGCGGCGGCGTCGGCGTAACTGGCGGTGCGCGCGGCGACTTCAAACACGCGCAAGGCATTCAGCGGGGGTAATGGGCGCATATATTCCGTGAGTAAATGTCACGTATATCGTGACGACAGGCCATCTTGTTGAAAATTACTCGCTTATTTATGCTGGGGCAATGACGACTTCCACCGCTCTGGCCCCTGTAGCCGAACCCACCCCCGCCGCGTCGCGCAGCTTGCTGGCCGCGTGTCTCACCCACGCCTTGCATGATGGCTATACCGATGGCCTGTATGCGTTTTTGCCAGTGTGGCAAGCGCAGTTTGGCTTATCGTATGCCGCGCTAGCGCTGTTGCGCGCGTTGTATTCCGGCACCATGGGCGGGCTGCAGATTCCGGCGGATCGCGCCTTGCGCAAACAATCGCCGCGCACGGCTTTGATGTTGTCGACGTTGGTGGCCGCATTAGGCCTGCTGATCATGGCCTTGCCGCTGGGCTTTGCCGGTTTGTGCGTCGGGCTGTTGGTGGCGGGTGTGGGCTCCAGCATTCAGCATCCGCGCGGATCGATGCTGGTGACAGATACCTTTGGCAAAACCTCGCGTCGCCCGCTGGGCGTTTATAACTTTTCTGGCGACCTGGGCAAGGCCGCGTTGCCGGCATTGGTGGCGGTGTTGTTGCCGGTGCTGGCGTGGCGACCGTTGCTCGCGCTGTTGGTATTGCCCGGGCTGGCGGTGGCCGCCGCCTTGTGGACGTTGGCCCCGGCCACCCGCAGCGTACGCCCGGCCGCGCCCAGCCAGCGTAGCGGTGGCATGCGCCGCGGCTTTCGCTTGCTGACGCTGATTGGCGGCCTCGATACCGCCACGCGTATGGGCTATCTGCTGTTTCTGCCGTTTTTAATCCACGGCAAGGGCGGCGGCTCACCGACGGTCGGCATCGCGTTGGCGCTGTTATTTATCGGCGGCGCGCTGGGCAAAGCGGCGTGCGGCGGCTTGGGCGAGCGCCTGGGCGTGGTCGGCACCGTCATCGCCACCGAAGGCGCGACCGCCTTGCTGATTGCCGCCACTTTGCTGACGCCGCTTAACGCCACGTTGGTATTGCTGCCGCTGCTGGGCATCGTGCTCAACGGCACCTCGTCGGTGTTGTACGGCACCGTGCCCGAGCTGGCCGAAGGCGATACCGGCCGCGCCTTTGCAGTGTTTTATACCTTTGTGATCGGCTCGGGCGGCATCGCCCCGATTATTTATGGCGCGGTGGCCGACCACAGCAACCAAACCGTGGGCCTGCTGGCGGCGGCCGCTACTGCCGCGCTGATTGTGCCGCTGGTGCTGCTGCTGCGACCGCATTTGCGCCATGGCGCGACGGCTTAGTCGCGTCCCGCCGCCATTCCCCGTTCGCGCATTGTTTAAGAGGACCCCGTACCGATGACCCCAACGCCTTTGATCCTGATTACCGGCGGCAGCCGCGGTGTGGGCGCCGCTACCGCGCAACTGGCGGCCGCGCAAGGCTATGACGTTGCGATCAGCTACGTGCACGATCAGGCCGCAGCGCAAGCCGTAGTGCGCGCAGTCGAACACGCCGGTCGGCGCGCCCTGGCCTGCCGCGCCGACAGCGCAGACCCCGCGCAGGTGGCGCAATTGTTTGCCGCCATTGATCAGACCTTCGGCCGCATCGACGTGCTGGTTAACAACGCCGGCATCATTGCGCAGCAATCACGGCTGGAGGGCCTCGACTTTGCGCGCATGCAGCGCATGTTTGCCGTTAACGCGATCGGACCGATGTTGTGCGCACAGCAAGCGGCGCAACGCATGTCCACCCGCCACGGCGGGCAGGGTGGCGCCATCATCAACGTGTCGTCCGCTGCGGCGCGGTTGGGCAGCCCGGGCGAATACGTTGACTACGCGGCCTCCAAAGGTGCGCTGGAGACCTTTACCACCGGTTTTGCCAAAGAAGTGGCGCGCGAAGGCATCCGCGTTAACGCGGTGCGGCCTGGCCATATTTACACCGCGATGCATGCCAGCGGCGGCGAGCCCGGCCGGGTGGATCGCATCAAAGACACCATTCCGATGGGGCGCGGCGGCCAGCCCGAAGAGGTGGCGCGCGCCATCCTGTGGCTGGCAAGCGCCGAGGCGTCTTTTGTGACAGGCACGTTTCTCGATGTCACCGGCGGCAAATAAACGGCGTAGGCCCGGATGTTCAGGGCGCGGATTCGGTTACGCCGATTCCGCAGGCTCCGGCCCCCGCAGCGGGCCCTTGACCGGCGGTACTTTCACCGGCCGATGCGTGCGCGCCGATTCGTACAGCGCCTCAATAATCTGCTGATCGCGCAGGCCTTCCTCGCCCGGCGTATGCGGCGTCAGGTTTTGCAGTACGCACTGCGCCATATGGTCGAGTTCCAACGCAAACTGGTCCTTCTCGGCGATGGCGGGTTCTTGCGTTACTTCGTTGCCATCCATGACCTGGTTGGTGCGCAATTTCAGGCCGTTATAGGCAAACGCAGGCGACATCTCGGCCCAGCCGGTGCTGCCTTGCACGCGGAAGAATTGCGATTTGTGACTGTTGTATGCGCTGCTGCACGCGGCGCTAAGCCCGCCGGGAAAGCGCAGCGTGTACTGGATGGACGCTTCGACTTCGGTAAAGCGCGGGTCGCCGCTCGGGGCGTACGTGGTGGCAAACACCTCTTCCGGCTCCAGCCCCGTTAAAAAGCGGATCTGATTAATGCTGTAAATGCCGACATCGGGCAATGGCCCTCCGCCCGCCATCGCCTTTTTAAGCCGCCATTGCGTGGGGTCGCCCTCGTTTTGCGAATTGGCCGAAATAAACTCGCGCAATTCGCCCAATTTGTTCTGCTTTAACAATTTGACCAAAGCACGCGAATGCGGCTCGTACTGGCTGCGATATCCAATCATTAATTTGCGCCCGGCCTGCGCACACGCGGCAATCATCGCCTCGCAATCCGCCACCGAGGTGGCCATCGGCTTCTCGCACAACACATGCTTGCCCGCCTTGGCCGCGCGTACCGTAAATTCGCGATGCATGCTGTTGGGCAACACCACGTAAACCACATCCACCCTCGGGTTATGCGCCAGCTCGTCGTAGTTTTGATAGTTGTAAATGCTGGCTGCATCAATGCCGTACTGCGCCGCAATCTTGCGCGCCTTCACCGGATCGCCACTGACCAATGCGGCGGGATAGGCGTATTTGCTCTTACCAAACGCGGGCAGGATCTGGTTTAGCGACAAATGCCCCAGCCCCACAATCGCAAAACCCACCCGACGCGCCGGCGGGGCACTGGGGTCTTGCGGCTTTTCTTGCTGTTCGGTGGGCGCGTTAAGTGGTGGCAACGTCACCTTGTTGGCTTCGATCTCCGGCGTGGCCGCCGCCCACGCCCCGGTGGCTATCGCGGCCATGCCACCGCCGGCAAGGCGGAGAAACTGGCGGCGAGTGTTGTCGGCGTCATCGGTAGAAAGGTTGGCGCTTGGGTCGATAGACATGCGGGGCTCCAGGTTGGGCTGGCTGGCGGAATGCGGTCTGGGCAAGCATGCAACAGGCGCTGCGACGGGATTGTCGGCTGGCGGGAGTTGGCGGCGTAGGTGGCTGCGGTTTTTGCTGGGGCAGGCGTCCTGCAGGCTGAGCAGGCTTTATGCAGGATTGAGCGGGGGATTACGGTGGCGTAATCATGCAGATGTCGTATTGCGGTATTCCGCTTAGTTGTTTTGTCATTTAATCAAATGTTCGTTGAAAGATTTTCAGGTATTGATTAGATTTTCGCGGCGCTGGCGGCTGACGCTCGCCGCGCCCGCACATCACTAATTAAAACGAAGGTGTCTTTGATGACCGCTCCCCTGAACGCGCTGGCGCGTGCGTGCCAGCGCTTTGCCGTATTGATTGCTCTTATGTTGAGTACGCAGGCGCATGCTCCGTTCAAATATATTTTCTCTCGGCGTTATTGCCGCCAGCGAATTTATGCGCATGCTTGAATTCATTTTGGTTGTCTTTATTCGACCCGTTCCCCGGATACTCATTTTAATTTTTATTGGCTTCGGGCTGAGCTGAGTGTATGCAAATGACGCTAATTCGACTCGATCAGAACATCTCAAGCCTCCATTACGAGTCGAAGGTCCGGCGGACCATTACCGATATTATTCGGTACAAGAGAATTCGAGCTTTAAAAATCTGCTCTTAGGGGATGCATTCAAAGCGAATGTATAAAGCTGACTAACCTCGCTCGCACGACACCGACTACACCTGCTACGGCTCTATTGTGGGCGGTGCCATTGGTGGTCTCGTGGGAGGAAAAGTGGGATCCTGTTGAGCACGGCTGCGGGGGAATGGGCGAACGGCCTAATTTATAATAAACCGTCCAGGACGCCCAACACCGGTGAACCATGCTCTTGCGACGTGAATCCCGTCAGTGGCCAAGAGCGCAAATACGGCTCGGATGGGAGGCCTGAATATGATATTGATTGGGATCATGATCACGGACAAGGCTCACCTCCAGGGCATAATCAGTATGGCAATACTCGCGATAATGGCTGGCCCATTTATCCTTGGCCACAGGGCCGTAAACCAGGTAAGCGTCCATGATCAACAATCAGAATTCCAGAAAAGTGGCTTTGATTTTTGAAAAAGCTGCGGCGCCGTTGATTGATGAATTGGCCGGCGCCATGCCTGTCTGGGTAATACGCAGCCCGGAGAATGACAAGGCCGCAGACGTTGCGCGTTTAAACCACGTCGACGTGACGGTGTTTTTTGAACGCGACGGCGAAAGCAAACTGGATACGTGTGCGCGACTTCTTCTGACAATTGATGAACATCATCAATTTGACCAGATCACGATATACGGAGCTTTAAGCTCGGAAATTGATATAGCGATATGTCAAAGTATAGGAGTGACTGACATCGAACCCACTGACCAAGGATGTCGGTTAAGTCGCCCGGCGGAATAACTGCATCAGGGCGGAGAGACTGGTAGAGCGTGGCGAGGCCCGGCGCACAGCAATATGTGTTGGACGCGAGTGTTTGGCGCATTGCCAGACAATTCGCCGCCGCGCAGTAGAAATTGGTAGGGGTAAAAATAATGAAAAAGACCAAGAAACAGGAGCTCCATCGGTTGATGGAGGTGTATGGCAAAGTGGTTAATAGTCTTGCTTCCTTGGATCATCCGACACCGAAGTTGATCATTGATACGTGGCCCAGTACGCGGCAGAAGTTTTTTGAGATGCTTGAAAGCAAGGCTACTGGTATGACCCCATCGGTTTTGGTTGGGGGGTTAAAGCAGGGGTTGCTGGAAATGCCCCAAGTCTTTGGCGGGATGCCTGTGGATCTCGAAAAGAAAGCTGTGGAATCCTATCTTTCGGTGATCAATGAGGAACTGCCAGAATTCTTTGCACAGATGGATGCTGATCTGCAAGTAATCCTGGGGCGTGGTCGTATAAGAAGTGAAAAAGAATTCTATCTTGTGCGCCTCATGCTCGACCAAGCAGAGAAGGATGGCCAGACCGTAATCATTGAGCAATTGATGGGCCTGATAAGCCCGTACGAATCACGCTAGACCTCTTAAACGCCACCCAGGTGGGCATTGTTGTTTGTGCTGTTTGGGGTCTGTTTGGCAGGGGCCTATTCAACGTCATCAGACGATTGTGGTTGCCGGAAATAAAGAGGCTCTATGACTGATATCGAAAAGCAAATATGGGACGCTGCGATGAGGCGGGTTGCGGAGGTGTTTGGAATCGATCTTGAAGCCGTGCGCCCGGCGCTGAAATTTGGAGAGGATTTGAAGAGCAGCTTTGTTTCCGATTTCAGAAGGAATGAATTTGATCTTATCAATGACGACATACACGACGTCGCAAACCGTAAGGTGACAAAAGAGATCGCTTCTGGCTCGCTGGTGATCAGAACCGTCGAAGACTATTGTTTCCACATGATTCGTTGCCATAAGGCGAAGCCAAAGGCCGTAAAGCAAGCATTAAATATTTGATAGGGCATCATGGAGCAATCGTCTGGTGATGCCAAACGGTTGCCTGTTAATTTGCGCTGAACCTTGTCCGCTGCGCTGAAATCGCCAGCGAAATGCCTTTCAGCCAGACCTCGGCGAGCCCATCAGGCAGTTGCACGGCCTCGACGCCCGATAGACTGTGGTAAAAGCCCAATTAGCCGCGCGCCATCCCGGTTAACTGGACGAACTGACGCAAATTTCATTGCAACCGCTTCTTTGATGAAAGGCGCCTGGCGTAGAGATTGCTGCTGTCAGTTTCCTCAAGCAGGGCAGCCAGATCAAAAAGATTCTTGCGAAAAAATCAAAGCGCAAATCCGGGGTCCGTAGGCTCAACTTCGGAAAAAGAGGCTGATCTCGCTGGAGATCCGTACGATTTATTCAACCGAACCTACTCAGCGAATCCTGGTGGTGACGTGGGCAGAAGCCCAATGCAATCAGGAGACCTGATGTCGTGCGCGTCATTTAGAAATCTGGGTGGCTATACTTCTCTGCTGAGCCTATAGCGGCAGATCTGGAGGATTGGGAGCGTAAATTGAACAAAACAGAATTTTTAAAGCTCTTAAAATACCCCGCCGAGTGGCAAAAATACGCGATGTATCCAGACGAACTCTTTAATGAACAATTAATTGGGTACGAACCAGGTCACGAGGACGGATCGGAACATGATCGGAGCGGCGCATTTCATTGGTGGTTGAAACGGAACCCAACGACCGAACCATTGATGGTACTTGCCGAGTTAACGTTGGTTGATCCGGACCAAATGATGGCCGGTGATGTCAGGACCTATATCTTGAGGTCAAAGAACTGCAATCTGGAGATCAAAAGTTCTTTGGCGATGGACAAGACGCCCAATGAATAACATTCGATGCGCCGCGCCGGGACGTCGGCGTGCGCATCGTCAGCAAGGTCGGCAGGCTATAGCAATACACGCTGCGCAGGCATGGTCGATTCGGCCCGTGCGTAATGCACTAATGCCGATTGCTACGACAATGGATAGCCTGACCACCACCCGCATCGCGGGCACAGGCTGTTTGACAGCCACCAACAAGGTGGTGCGGCGCTGGGAAACCAACCCGTTCGGACCGACCCGAATCCGTGCGAAGATCCGCAGGGTACGGGCAATACGTTTGTGTATAACCTGTGCATGCCGGGGCAGTACTGGGAGATTTCACGTAGCAATAACGGGTTCCGCGAATATGATCCGTACCTGGGGCGGTATATCCAGTCGGACCCAATCGCGCTGCGTGGGGGGTCAATACTGACTCATATGTGGGCGGCAATCCGCTGAGATACACGGACCCCACAGGTAGAAACGCGGTTCTCGGTGCTGAACTGGGTGGCGAAATCGGGACGATGGTTTTTCCGGGCGTCGGGACGGTTGTCGGAGCCGTGGTTTGTTGGCATTGGTGGTTATTTGCTAGCAGACAAGCTCGCGGGTTTAGTCGGCCCGATGCTTTCCAGTGGTTTACCGCCAGGATATTGGCCGGCACCCAAAGGAGTTGGCGAATGGGTCAGCCAAAACGGCGTCGGTGCCCGGGAAGGCAGAGGGCGTTTCCATCGCATCAAGCAAAGTTGCCCGGGCAGTAGGGCCACTGAAGTGTTCGGTGTTAATCCCGAGACAGGCGATGTTGTTGACCCGAATGAAGACATCGTTGGAAACCTTGGGGATGTGAAGTCGAAATGACAGAATCTGATATGAAAGTCATAGCCGCCCTGTACATCAAGGGCGACAGGCTAATGCCGCAGGATGTCAGTGCAGCATTGGGCATTCTGCCAACGACGTCACAGGTACGCGGAGAAGCGCGTGTCACTTCATCAGGCACCGCGTTTACTATTAAGACCGGGCTTTGGGCCGTAGTTGTGGAAAGGGATTCAGCGGACGTTTCGGCGGTTATTTATGAATTACTTGAAGCTCTTGGTCCACAACCCGGGCTGGCGACATTGCCGTATGTTGAAGAAGTGTACTTCGACGTCTTCGTAGCCGGCGTGTCAGACGAAGATGGAGATGGGACCTGTTCGCTAGAACTGCCAGTGTGGCAGGTGAATGCCTTATCGACGTATGGTTTGCCGGTTCGAGTCACGGTCGCAATGGGCAAACCATAGATACGACGGCATGCCGCAGCCTTATGATGCCAACGACAACATATGTGTTCAATCGGACGCCATCGAGTTGGCTGTCGGCATCAACATTTACGCTTATGTGGGCGGGAATCCGATTTCAGAGATAGACCTTGGTGGATCGAGTTGCCAGTGGGTCGCTTTTCCCTTGGGGATTGCTTATCGATGCACCGGCGATCCAATAGATTCGTTAATCCACCCTAAATCGATTCCGCAGCAATGGCAGGACTTTTTGCAAGAGGGCCGCGGAAGGATTTGATAAGATGAAAAATCTCATATTCTCCCAGCCCCCAGCTGACGCTCATGATCCCGATGGAGCGAAAGCCCCAGGAAAACCGGGTGAGCCAGAAGGTTTTGTAGATCCGAAGGGCGGGGAGGACTGGGTTAAGAATCCCAATGGCCGAGGAAGCGGCTGGAAGGATTCGAAAGGAAATGTTTGGGTTCCAACGGGACCTGAAACACCAGGGCGTGCTGATGCCATGGGGGCCCGTATTTGAATGCGCAACGGCCTAATGGCGGCTATGTAAATGTTTTTCCGGGAGGCAAGCAAAGGTGACCGAATCTAAACATATTGTTGAGTTGGCCGCCCGTGAAATAATTTTTTACTCCACTCATGATGAACAATCTTTCTTTGAATGGATTAAAAAGATCCCTTGCGTTGAAGAGTATTCAGGTCGCGGGGATACATTATTCTTGTATGTAAAACGGGATATGCTTGATGAAGATATGCTGCGCGATCTTATCGCATTGTTTCATCGCTACGGTGTAGACATGCGTCAATTAAGAAAATTTGACGACGAATCATTTAGCGAATGGTTTAACAATCCGGAAAAATATTGGTATCGGTACGTATTTGGTTAATTTAAATCTGAGCTGAGCCAAGGGAATGCGAGTCACTTTGCAGACTTGTGAACGCGGCAATCCTGAGGGCTCGCCGGCAGGTCAGGAGAGTGCGTTAATTTGCACTGAACATCGACCCTCTGAGGACGCGGACGTTTTCCACACCTTGCCGCCAGCAGCGGGAATTCGCTGATGCCGTCTGCCACTTCTCCTTCGGTGCACCGGCATGGAACTGTCTATCCAGCAAGTTCTCTGGCACCCCTGCCCAATCTCTCCCTGGTAAGAACTGCAACCGCAGCGCCTTGCCCGGTGAACGACACGCCGGTACGGAATTATCTCCGTCGGGGTCGCCATTTTGGATCAATCCTCTTCGCCAGGAATCAGCACGCAGAGATCATCATTGGGGGTCAATATCGTTGTTTGACGCTTGCCCGTGACACTTACCTTCGCCAGTAGCGATGACCAACTCGCGTCGCAGCGGTTCAGGCACATCTGCCCAGTGCGATGGCGAAAACCCGCTTGCAAATAGTTTTCTTGACGCTGGGTTAGCGAATGCATTGGCGCGATGAAATACAGATCCATCACAAGCTGGGCATGTACAATAAAATTCGAAATGAATTGATCGCCTATGACTCAATTTGTCGTGCCCTGGATGGAACTAATGGCGTAACAAGTACGAGAATCGATTCGTAGCATAACGACGTTTTTAATGGCACAGGTCCAGGACCTCCGAAATGGTATTTAGAGCATTTATTCTCATCGCGTGCACCTCCTTATTTGCCTTTCTGTTCTTCATATTTTTTATTGGATGGCAGCAAAGTGGCTTGGGAGTAGTGGGTTTTGCCCGGTATGTAGTAATCGCGGCAGGATTTCTGCCATGGATTGTTTGGACCAGTTTAGCGCTCCTGGTAAATACGGTCAGTATGGGGTGGCCTCTCGCATTAGCTATTGTGATCTTGATATGGCACTTTATCTTCTGCGTATTCACCGCACATGCAGGAGGTGCCGTTTATATGATTTCAGCAGCCATTGAGCTAGTCATTGCCGCCGTTTTTTTCAAACTGAGAAAATCGATTCATAGTTGATTTGCGCTCACGTTGACCCCTGAGCCCGATACAAAAGGCTCCGCGAAGCTCATCCCTTGAAATGGAGAGACCCTGGGGGTTTACGCTGGGAGGATGCATGTAATTTAGACGCGACAGTTGCCGTCTACGTGGCTGAATCCGTCTGGAGCTGGATGACCGCTGCTGCAGTCGTGGGGGCATCAACCATTTCTACCGCCGACACACGCAAGACAAATCAGCAGTTAGTCGTACGCGGTGGAGCCTCCCAAGCATGCAACTTTGCGGCCGGATCAGGTGTTGGCGCAAATGCTATCGGTCAGCTACACGGCGTCTCCACCCAGAGCGCCCCTGGCGCTTCATTGTACGAATTATCTTGCCCGTTCAAGAATGGGTCGTGTTTGATGGCACGCGTCGAAATCCAAACCATGCGACTGTTAACGGACGTACTGCGGACAGCGACAAGCTTTATTTGCTGCGACAGTGCCAAATCCGGTACCAAAATCACTGCGTGGGGAATGCTGAGTGGATATAAGTTTACGATGGACAAGTTTCGAGTTGACTTTAATGAGATGGTTGAGCCGGATCTGGTACTTTTTTCCAGGACGGATACCAAAATAAATGACCACGGAATGCCGGTCACAGTAGGGGCAGGAATGGAAGTATATCTATTCATGCCGGATTCCAATGATTTGGGGGAGCCTGAAGACCTCGTTGCCACTGGCCGAATTGAATTAAATTCGATTCCAGGCTGGGGAAGCGATGTCAAATGGTGCTGTCGTATTGATTCAAAAGGCATAAGCCATCTATCGGATAGAGACGAGATCAAGTAGTTTTGTGTCCGGTGCAAAGCTTCCATTTGGGCGATGCGTAATTCAGTTAGTATTGCGATAAAGCTCCAAGTCCGCGTTAGTTTCCAACTAACACAAGGGCGATAAATGTCTGCAGCTTTCCAGGCATGGTGAAGAGAAAGCGCCAGAAACTCGAATACTGGATTGAGCGATCGCTTCCGACCTGAGTTTGAATGCAAGAGATATCCCGAAGAATTTTATTCCGTGAGATGAAAAATGGCCGAAAATAAGACCTCTATTGGCAATAGTGCATACATTGAATGGATGGATAGCGAGACACTTCGATACAGCGACGGAGAATTTTCTGCCTTAGTGTGGGTGGACTACGAGACTGGCTTTTTTAGCGCTGAACGTATTATTAGATCTTCTTCAATTGAAGAGTGGGAAAAAATGCCAGAAGGATGCTCTGGGGAAATAGAGCCACTTTATAAGGAAGCAATAATTAAAGGAGTGCAGCGCTATTTCGAGCTGCAATCCAGGACATGCCGCGTGGAGTAGAGGTACTTATTCATGAAGCTACCCTTGGCACTCGCTGTTAAGAATTTCTTGGGTATCTTCGCGCTAACGCCGTTCGAACAAGCTCTACTGAGAGGCTGGGAAGCGCGTTGGATCCACATGATCGAGAGATCCTTGCCTATCAGATCACTCGCTTCACCTTCGTGTACGACAACGTCGGCCGTATGGTCAAAACCACCGAAGGCTACGATGCTGCCAGCATTCGGTGTCAGCGTAGTCTTCATGTCACCGCAAGGTCAGAAGGTAGCGAAGCAAGCGGCGCACGTCGTCGCCCAAATGTGCCAGCCGACGCCGCTCAAAGATCCTTGTGATGATCTGAAACAACGCGTCCGATTAGCAAAAGATCGAATAAGACAAAATGACAAGAAAGGGGAAGCTGTCTGCCGCGATGGCATGTCACGGTATCAGCTCCAACAACGTGTTAATGATTGGATAAATTTAGCAAGTGCTCGGGCCCAGCGCGACCAAACCTGCCATGGCGGCGACGACGAAAACCGCCAGATAGAACAAGCAACGGCGTGGCACCAGCTGTCAAACTGCCAAGGATTTTTGCGATGAACCTGATCCAGCAACTTCGCATCGCTTTCAGTGCCAGGTTGCGCCCGGAAGCGCTCCAGGACTCCATTGAGCTCGAAGAATGGGAGCAAAAAAATCTCGCCCATATCGGTCGTTTCCCCTGGACCGAACTTACCGCCGAGGACTGGGAAAAATATTCGGACGTTATTAGCTGGCTTTCACCCGCAGCCTTCTGCTATTACTTGCCAAGCCTTATCAAGGTCTCCGTAGAAGAAAACCTTCCGAACCTGATCGCGGTAGCTTCAATAGTCATGATGTTGGATAGAAGTCCAAGAACCGACTGGTGGGATGATTTTTTTCGAAAAAGATGGACCTTGTTGTCGATGCGAGAGTGTGAAGTTGTGCAGGGGTGGCTGTTCTGGATAGCCAGTTGTCCTGAGTCTGCATATCCGGACGATTCGCTCGAACGATCTCTAGCCACAGTGGATTTATTGATCTCTTTAATAAATTGAATGAACGCCACTCATTTCGCCAGGGAAAAAGCGTCCTTGCTTTAAAGGCAGGGAACAGATCCGCCATGTGCTAGAGCAGTGCCAAATTGGGTGTAGCGGATTTTCGGCCAATCAAATTAACTCGACGAATAATCGGGTCCGCCTACCTGCCGACACTCATAGAGAAATCAGCAGGTTCTATTTAACGAACGTCCCCGGCGCGCTGGGAAATCAACCCCTTCGGACCGACTCCGAATCCGCATGAAGACCCGTAGGGCGAGGGCAATACGTTTTACTGCGGAAACTTATGGCGACGATCTCCGCGAGTACTCGCTTTGCCAGAAGCATTCCTTCATCCCGTGCAACAGGGAGAAGAAACCGGAAATGGTAAGCGTGGATAAACAAACAATCCTGATCATTACCATTATTTTAATGGCTGTCGGTTTTCTGTTAAGAGCATTGCTTCTGCATTCGTTGAAGAGGACGTTTCCAAATTCCTACTCGCGGCTCGGTAAACCTTCGGTCATGGAATCGAAGGGAAGTCCAGGCGCACACGCCTTTAACAAGTTTTTGTGGGAATTTGGATTTCTCAAACTCATGGAGTTTGACGTCATTGCGCACAGCTTTCTACGCATAGATATTACTATTTTTTGTTCTCTTCCTTATGGGGAGGGTGTTGCTGGTATGGAGGCTCATGTGTTAAGGATATCCGGCGCCCACTGGCCAGGTGGGTTGCTCGGCGAGGCGTCGTCGCTCAGCACCGCCATGGTGGGCGGCAGTCCCTCAGTTAACGCGACCACAGGCAATACATGGAAATGGTGAACGAACTGCTGCAACGACCGCTGTTTTTGATCTACATCGTGCTGATCGTTTTTGCATGGTGGGTACAAGCCCGGCTTATTTCTGCATTGCGGCGCAAACATCATGATCTGTTTGTGGCACTGGGCTCCCCCGGAATAGAGAATGCCTCTTGGTCGGCAAGCCAAAAAGCATTAAGTGCATTCATCTGGAGATTAAGGTTCTTCCAAGTCAAGGACGGCGAAGTCCGTTTTTACTGCGTAACTCTTATTTTAATTACCATTTATGCCTTGGCTTTCTTGATGTGGACGTGGTTTTAAAAAATAATAGGTGCTCCGGCTGATTTGGCTGATTCGATGGAGACACAATGCCTTGGCAAGGATTTTTGCTTTTTTTCCCGCGGTGCCGGATATGTGCCACCAAAAAGGGGGAGTAAAAATAAAAAAATTCAGGTCATGCTTTATATTTGTGAAGACGCCGATGGTTTTATTTAAAAGGCATAATGCACAAAATCATGTTGAATTTCGCACCGGACCTTACTTTGAATATGCTTGGTCCATTTCATGACACAGTTCACGTGCTTGAGTGAGTAAATACTTCTCATCGCTGGGCGATCCGGCTTTCGCTCCTGGAGGCTCACCGGCTGCCCCGTTTTGCAAGTCGCCATCCCGCATCCCCCGCACATTCCCCGCGCGCACCCCGTCGTCACCCGCTATACCAATAAATAAAAAACCCCACCGCACCCGCATCACCCACACAAAACCACCCGCAGGGAGCACGGACTATGGCCGAGGTTGAGCACACGCATTGGGGCAAGTTGCGCACGCGCATTGTGTTGGTGTCGGCGGCGGCGATATTTGTCGGGTTTGGCTTGATGATCGGGTTGATCGTCAAGTTCAGTTACGACAGCGCGCGCAGTGCGGGTTTTGATCTGGCGCGGCAGCAGGCGGCGGGGTATGCCAATGATGCGCAAAGCCAGCTCAACCGCGCCTTTAACATCCCCACCACGTTGGCGCATGCGGTGTTGGGTATCAAAGCGGTGGGCAAGCCTGATCGCAATGCGGTCAACCATATGATTCTGCGCGTGCTGCAAGACGAGCATGCGGTGGTGGGCTTGTGGATGTTGTGGGAGCCCAATGCGTTTGATGGCGACGACAACGCGTTTCGCTTGCAGTGGCCGCAGCAAGATCCCACCGGGCGCTTTACCCCGATTGCCAATCACAAGCCGGACGGGTCGGTGGTGCTGGATACCATGAGCGATGAGGTCACCACCAAAACGTTCGAGCAATATCGCGAGCACCCGGAAACCTATCAGCCCGCGTATGAGAAGCCCGGTTGGGGCGACTTCTATTACATCCCCAAGCAGCGCCAGCGCGACACGGTGACCGAGCCCGCGCCGTTTGAGGTGGCCGGGGCGCAGAAAGTGCTGGAATCGTCGCTGGTGTATGTAATGAAAGACGACGCGGGCAAGTTTCTGGGCGTGGCGGCGGCTGATTTAAAGCTGGACGATTTGCAGACCCGCTTGTCCGCCATCCACCCGTACGACACCGGCCACATCACGCTGGTCTCGGAGGGCGGTTTGTATGTGGTCAGCAGCGATGCGGCCAAACTGGGCAAGCCGGTTGATCCGGCCACGCCATTGGGGCAGTCCGCCAGCAAGATCAAGGCGGGGCAGGATTTTGATTACGACGATGGCGAGTTCACGCATTTCTATCACGCAATCAGCATCGGCAATACCGGCCAGCATTGGTCGCTGGGCGTGACGGTGCCTAATGCGGCGATCAACGCCCCGGCGGTCAAGGTGCGCAATGTGGCCATCGGGATTGGTGCGGTGGCCTTGGTGCTGATCTTGCTGGTGATTTCGGCGGTGGTGTCGGTGTTGACGCGGCCATTGGACCGCTTGGCGCGCACGATGGAAGAGCTGGCCAGCGGCACGGGCGATCTGACCGCGCGCATCGCGATCAGCAATCGCGATGAGATTGGCCGCACCGCTGCGGCGTTCAACCGCTTTATCAGCAGTCTGCGCACCATGTTTATTGATGTACGCCAGCAAAGCACGGCGGTGGCGCAATCGGCGGGCGAGCTGGCGCGGTCGGCCGATACCGTGCGGCGTTCGTCGCAAACCCAGTCCGAAGCCGCCAGCGCCACGGCGGCCGGGGTGGAGCAGGTTACCGTCAGCATTCAGCACATCGCCGATACCGCCTTGCAGGCGCAAGACATGGCGCAGACCACGGGCGGGCTGACCACGGCCAGCGCCGATGCGGTGCAACGCGTTACCAGCGGCATTACCGAAGTAACCCAAACGATGAACGCGCTGGTGGAGCGCATGAACCGCCTGGGCGAGCGGTCGCAAGAGGTGTCGACCATCGTGCAGGTGATTACCGATATCGCCATGCAGACCAATCTGCTGGCCTTGAATGCGGCCATCGAAGCCGCACGCGCGGGTGAGATGGGCCGCGGCTTTGCCGTGGTGGCCGATGAGGTGCGCAAGCTGGCGGCGCGTACCGGCGAGGCCACGCTGGAAATCACCCGCATCGTTACCGCGATCCGCAGCGATACCAGCGATGCGGTCAGCGAAGTGCAGGGCACGCGCGGGCAGGTGCTGCAGAGCATGGCGGTTACCGATGAGGCCAATACCAATATGCGCCAGGTGAGCAACCACACCGGCGAACTGGTGGGGCGGATGGTGGATATTGCGTCGGCCACGCGCCAGCAATCAGCGGCCAGTACCGAGATCGCGCAGAACGTGGAACGCATCAGCAATATGGCGCTCGACAATGGCGATGTGGTCGAAGAAATGGGCCGCGCAGTACAGCAATTGCAGGCGCTGTCGGCCAATCTGGAGCGCTTGGTGGGGAATTTTCGTTTGTAATTAAATGCTTGCGGGCGTAACGGAAAAACGGTTGCTTGGGCCGCCTACAAAACGCCTGCACCACGTCAGCCAGCGCCTACAGGTTTTTCGGTGCTTTCCGACCAAGCCCTCCGTCAAACCCCCGCAGGGATTAAATGCGGCCCTGGCTAGACTGGTTTCAACGCAGCAGGCCAACCGTCCCGGCCAGCTGTGCAAAGGTTGCAGTCGCTTGACCGACTTGCAGCCGGCGGTCTGTCCGCTCGAGCCCACGGGCAGACCGTTTTCTTTTTATTCCGCGACGCGCGGTGGGCTATTCCACCGCGATCAGCACTCGTCAATAACAGAAAAAACAGGAGAAACCCATGGCACGGACTCAGGATCTGGTAGACGACTTGCGCACCATCCTTGCCGATACCGAAAAGCTGCTGAGCGACACCGCAGACGTCGGTAACGATGTGGGCCGTAACGCCAGTGCGCGCATTGCCGCCAATCTGGATACGGTACGCAGCAAGCTGGCCGAAACGCACGAGCTGGTGGCCGGCAAAGCCGACTATGCCTACAAGGCCACGGACGGTTATGTACGCGCCAACCCGTGGGAATCGCTCGGGATTGCCGCAGGGATTGGTTTTCTGGCGGGCCTGCTGGTCTGCCGCCGTTAACACGGCATGGACGCGCCGGTACAGGCGCGCCATAGCACTCAAGATTACAGATACGCGAAGACAACAAAACACAGCAAGCCACAAAGCGGCGGCGCCTGACTAGCGCCGCCGCTTGTGTATGTAGCGGTCGGATTGCATTGCAAATGGCATACAAAAGCGGCCTGGCGTGGCCAGACCGCTATCAATCAGATGTTTCACGTTCAGTTCAGGTATTCGGCGCTGCGGCCAACAAAGCGGCGCCATGCGAAGACGCCGCAATATCGGCATTGACGCTTTCGGTGCTGGCGGTATCGGCAGCGGTGTCTTCGGCGTTAGGTGGTGCAGGGGTGGCATCGGTTTCGGCGTCGCTATCGGGCGCTTCGCAGCGATGGTCAACGATGCGTAGATCGCCATTGGTATCCAGGCAGCGATACACGCGATAAGACGGCGCCGGATGCAAGGCGGCTTGTCGGGCGCCGGTATCGTTTTCGGCCAGCGGCTGCGCCACATCGGTGGCCAGGCCCGGCGGACGCAAAGTGACATCGTTGAACGCCGCAGCGGCCATGTGCTGCGGATGCGCGTAGTTCAGGCCGGTCGGGAAGGCAGCAAACGCCACCACCGCGCCGGCCAGAAACGGCGTTGCAAGTAACAAAGCGGTACGGGTACGCATGGCGAAAACCTCTGCTTGGGACTGTCAGCAGTGTGCGTAAACGGGCAGGCCGGCACCATCGGGCCGCGCGCGCGAAGTGCTGCAAGAAAGCACCGACGCGTCGCCAGACGCAGGCATTCACGCAGTAAGTGCGCGGCGCGGGTAAGATGGCTGCCGCTGTAATTCTTAATGACAACAAAGCCGTCGCGATACGGCATCCGGGACGAAGAAAATGGCTTTATTGCGCTCCAACCTGCCTGGCAATCCCTTGCCGACCGAGACCGCCAACCCGGCTGATACGGATCGCCGCCGCGCGACCGCCGAAGCGGACCGCTTGCGTGAACGTGCCCGCAAGATGGCGCGCCAGCAGCAGATTGCCGAGCGCCTGTCCGCCACCACCACGCAAATGGCGGGTGGCCTGACCGAAGCCAATGCGGCCGTGGGCGAATTGCGCCGCGCTGCCGACCAGATGGCCGTGGGCGCGGAACAAAGCTCGCGCGCGGCCGAACTCTCGGTGGCCGTCATCCAGAAAACCGCCGCCGCGCTCACCGTGCAACAACGCAGCGCCGAAAGCGCGCGCACGGGCACCGAATCGCTGCGACATCTGATCGACCGGGTGACCGCCGATATCGCGCTGGCCGTCACCGGCGTGAGCCGCGTCGCCGACAAGCAACGCAATGCCGCGCAACGCGTGGCGCTGCTGGAACAACTGGCCACTGATATTGGTGGTGTGGTCGAGTCGGTGTCGTATATCGCCGACCAGACCAATCTGCTGGCCCTGAATGCGGCGATTGAAGCCGCCAAAGCGGGCCAGAACGGCAAAGGCTTTGCCGTGGTGGCGCTGGAAGTGCGCACGCTGGCCGATGCGGCCGAAGCCGCTGCGGCTGATATCGCCCGCACGGTGACGGAGATTCAACAAGGCGTGCGCGAAGTGGCCGATGGCATCAATCTATCGGCCAGCCAGATCGCCACACGCGTGGCGTCGGGCGTGCAAGTTAATCGGCAACTGGGCCAGATGGTGCGCGATATCGCCGAGATGAGCGAAGCGTCGCGCCGGATCAGCGTGCTGGCTGACGAATCCAGCCGCGCCGCGGGCCTGGCACAACGCGCGGCCGAACAGATTTCCACCGCATCCAGCGAGCAGGCCGCCGCCACCGAAGAAAGCGCGCGCACCGTGGCCGAACAAGCGGTGGGGCTCAATCAGGCCGAACGCGCCGCCGAAGATCTGGCGCATCTGGTCGAAGTACTGGCGTCGCAAGCCGATTCGCGCGCGCGCGCCAGCGAACTGGCCACCGCATCGAGCGAGCTGTCGGCGTCGGTGCAAGAGCTAAGCCATTCCGCCACGCAAATCATGGCGGCGCTGGAGCAGATCAACCGCGGCGCAGCCGACCAATCCGCCGCGGCCGAAGAAATGGTCAGCGCAGCCGATCAGATTGACCAGGGCGCACGTTTTGCCACCGACGCCATGAGCAATATGTTGACCCGCTTTAGCGCGCTGGCCGAGCTGCAACAACAAAGCGGCACCGACGTCGGCCATTTGCTGGAAGGTCTGGCGGCGGTGCATGCCGAAAACGCGCAAAGCAGTGCGCAGATTCTGCAACTGACCGCACGCAGCCGCCAGATCGAACGGCTGGCTGATTCGGTGTCGATGCTGGTGCTGCAGACCAATATGCTGGCCGTCACCGGTTCGGTGGAAGCTGCGCGTGCTGGCGAAGCCGGGCGTGGTTTTGTCAGCGTCTCCGCCGATATCCGCAGTCTGGCCGCCGATGCCATGGCGCATACCGGCGAAATCAAAGACCGCATTCGTTCGATGCAGGAAAGCCTGAACGATGTGCGCCGCGATGGCGACGAAATCGCGCAGATCACGCAGCAGGAAACCGAACGGACTGGCCAGGTGCAAGCGGGCCTGGGCGACGTCACGACCTCGATTGCCGAATTGCGCAATCTGGCGCAAGTGGTGGCCGACGCGGCCGCCGATATCAGTACCGGTTTGCAGGAACATCGGCGCGGCATAGGCCAGATTGCCTCCGCCGCCGCCGAAGCGCGCCAGGCCACCGCCGTGGCCGCCACGGCCGCGCGCCAGCAAATGCAAGGTGCGCAAGAACTGGCGCAAGCCGTTGAAGACGTGGCCGCGCTGGCCGAAGAATTGCAGAACCTGTGATGAATATCGCGCAATCCTCCGCCGTTGCACTGGCGCCTGCCCCGGATGAGGCAGCGCCCGCGCTGGGCGGCGACTATCTGCTGTGTTGCGCCGCGCGCCAACGCGTGGGCCTGCCGCTGACCGCGATTGCCGCGGTGATCCGGCCGGGCACGCTAACGCCGCTGCCGTTGTCGCCCAATGCCGTGCTGGGGCTGATCAACTGGCAGGGCAGCGCCTTGCCGGTGTTTGCGCTCAGCCAGTTACTGGCGCCGGGCAATCGCATTGATCAAAGCCTGCGCGGCGCGCGCATTGTGGTGCTACAACAGCCGTCGCGCTGTGGTTTGTGGGTGGATGCCGTGGATGGCGCGGGCGCGGAAGGGTGGTCGCTGGGCGCATTGGCCGATCTGCTGCGCAGCAGCGTGGTGTTGCCGTCGCAGGGGCCGGTCGGTGCGGGGGCGCATCTGACTGCGGCTGGCGTGGGCGCTCGCGCTGCGGACAGCGCGGCCGACCCGGATCAGGACTTGCTGGTGTTCAGCGTCAATGCCGAATACTACGCCTTGCCGCTGCAACACGTTGAACAGGTGGCGCGGCAACTGACGCCCGCCATGGCCGCCTTGCCGCAATTGCAGTTGCGTGCGCATTGGGAACACCCGGCGCAGGCGCAATCCGAATGGCTGGCGGTGCGCCACGGCAACGAACGCGTGGCGCTGGCGGTCGACCGCTTGCGCACCATTTTGCGCGTGCCCGCCAGCGCATTGCGCGCGTTGCCACCGTTGTTGGCGCAGCGCGGCGATCTGCAGGATGTGAGCGCGGTGTATCACGACCCGGCCGCGCCGGACGAACAAGTGACCGTACTGGATCTGGACCGTTTGCTGAGCAACGCCCGTGTACAAGCGAGCGCGGCAAGCGCCGAAGTGGAAGAGGAAAAACCGATGGCAGTGCGCAACGCGCTTGAAGATGTGCTGGTGTTGCGGATGGGCGAACATCGTTTTGCCTTGCCCATCAGCGCGGCCGATGCGGTGGTGCGCCTGCCTGCGACCTTGCAACCGGTGCCGGGCGCGCCCGCTTACGTTCGCGGCCTGTTGCAATGGCGCGGGCAATCGGTGCCGGTGCTGGATTATCGCGCGCTGCTGAACCAGTCCACCGATGCCGCCATCCCGGCCAGCGCACGCGTACTGATCCTGCCGATTGGCGGGGTGTTAAGCGGCCTGTTGGTGGATGAAATGCGTGAGATGTTTACGCTGCACGCCGACGAACTGATCGATGCACCCGCCTTGCAAGACCTGCAGGCGCAACTGATCAAACAGCTGATTCATCGCGGCGAGCACACGCCGATGTTGCCCTTGCTGCAGGCCGATGCGCTGGTGCATCTGGACGCGGCGGGCGCATTGCGCGCGCTGATGGCGGAGGCGCCATGATCCGTTTGTTGATCGTCGAAGATTCCGCCCTGATGCGGCAGGTGCTGACCCAGTTGTTTACCGACACGGGCGAGTACGAATTGCGGGTCTGTCGCAACGGCAAAGAGGCATTGGCGGCGCTGCCGGAATTTGCGCCGCATGTGATTACGCTGGATGTGGGCCTGCCCGATACCGATGGCTTGACGGTGTTAAGCCACATCATGATCGAGCGCCCGACGCCGGTGGTGATGCTGTCGTCGCTGACGGCCAAGGGCACGTTTGCTTCGCTGCAGGCGTTGGCGCTGGGCGCGATTGAATGCGTGGAAAAGCCGCGCAGCATGGCCGACACCGACGACTGGAAAGCTGATGTGCTGGCCAAGGTGCGGCTGGCGGCGCAAGCGCACGTCAGCGCGCCGCGCCCCAGCTCGCGCGCGCCAGCACGGCCGATCGAGCCGCTGCCGCGCGTGGTCAGCCGCGAACCGCATCGCGTGGTGCTGATTGGGGTATCCACCGGCGGCCCGCGCGTGCTCGAAGACATATTGCCGGCGCTGCCGGCCCATTTTCCGTGGCCGATTGTGGTGGCGCAGCATATGCCCGCCACGTTTACGGCCTTGTTTGCGCAGCGCATGGCGGGCTTGTGCAATTTGCCCGTGGTGGAAGTCACCAGCCTGCGCGCGCTGGAAAACGGCGTGATTTATATCGCGCATGGTGGCGGTGATTTGCAGCTGGTGTCGCGTCCAGGCGGCCCCATGCTGTTGCCGATGCCGCAAGACACCACACGACCATGGCATCCATCCGTGGACGCGTTGGTGGAAAGCGCCCTCAAGGTCTTCAGCGCGCCGCAATTGGTGGGCGTGTTGTTAACCGGCATGGGCGACGATGGCGCGCGCGCCATGAAAGAAATACACCGTGGCGGTGGGTTGACCATTGCCGAATCAGAACAAAGCGCGGTGGTTTACGGTATGCCGCGCGCATTGATCGAGCTGGGCGGCGCCACCCGCATCATGCCGGGATGGGCGATCGCAACAGCCCTCGCAGAAGTGGCTCAGACCCCCTTGGTAACAACATGAAAAGGAGACATGATGCCTCTCGTTAAAAAAGATGTAGCTGCCCCAGCGCCGGTGATTGCCCATGCCATGCTGGCCGATATGGATGTCAGCGAGGCCGTGGCGCGTTTGCGCACCGACCCGTCGGCCACGCAACGCCAACGCATTCTGACCACGCTGGTGCGCAGCGCAGATGCCAATGCCGCGCGTGAGCTGGCGCAGATGCTGGACAACGCCCCGATTACGCTGCGCAACGAAGTGATGGACGCGCTGCGCGACATGACCGGCCAGGTGTTGCCGGTGGCGGCGCAATTGCTGCGCTCGTCCGACGTCAACCTGCGCATTTACGCCATCAGCATCCTCGATGAAAACACCGATGCGGCCACGGCCGATTTGATGGCCTTGCAACTGCAACGCGACGACGAAGAAAACGTCTGTGCCGCCGCCGCCGAGCTGCTGGGCCGCATTGGCGAACAGCGGCATGTGAGCGCCTTGCGTGAAGTGGCGCAGCGCTTTTCGGGCCGACCGTTTTTACAACTCGCTGTGAGCCAGGCGCTACGCAATATCTCTGGCCAGGAATGACATGACCGAGCAATACGGCGAGCCAGCTATACCCATTACCGCCGAGGAATACACCGCATTTCGCGAGTTGTTCTATCGCAAAACCGGTATCTACTTTGATGATGGCCGGCGCTACTTTGTAGACCGGCGTCTGGTGGCGTGCATCCGCGAGGCCGGCTTTACCGGTTTTCGTGGTTGGTACGATGTATTGCGTCATGGCCACCCCGAATTGATGGAAGCCGTGATCAATGCCATGACCGTCAACGAAACCTGGTTTTACCGCGAGGAATACCAGTTTCAGGCGCTCAGCCAACATATCCTGCCCGAGGTGCTCAGCCGCAAAAAGGCGGGCGCACCGTTGCGCATCTGGTCGATCCCGTGCGCATCGGGTGAGGAACCGTATTCGATTGCCATGTGGCTACTGGAAAACTGGCCCGCGCTTAATGACGTCGATATCGAGATTATTGCCAGCGACATCGATACCGCGATGTTGCAGGCGGCGGCGGCCGGCGTTTATACCGCCCGCGCCGTGCATGCGCTGCCCGCCGAAGTGCGCGCACGCTATTTTGCCGCGCAAGATGACAGCGGCCACTATGTGCTGGATCAGGACGTGCGCGATTGCGTACGCTTTATGCCGATCAATGTCACCGATCCCGATTCGGTGCGCCAGGTGGGGCAGGTGGATGTGATTTTCTGCCGTAACCTGCTGATTTATTTTGATGAAGTCTCACGCCGGCTGGCGGCCGATCACTTGTTTGAAGTGTTGGCGCCAGGCGGATATATCTGTTTGGGACATTCCGAATCCATGAGCCGGATCTCACCGTTGTTTCGGGCGCGCCGCCTGGGCGAGGTGATTGTGTACCAAAAGCCGTCAGGAGAAGGCTGATATGAAACGGGTTCTGATTGTTGATGACGCCACCACGGTGCGCATGTACCACCGGCAGATTCTGGAGGCCGCGGGCTATGCCGTGGCCGAAGCCGCCAACGGCATCGAAGGGCTGGAAAAAGCGCTGGTCGATACGTTTGATCTGTTTGTGATCGACGTGAACATGCCGCGCATGGATGGCTACAGTTTGCTGGCGGCCTTGCGTGAAGACGCCCGCTCCAGCGCCACGCCCGCCATGATCATCACCACCGAAGCGCTGGAACGCCACCGCGAGCGCGCCGCGCAAACCGGCGCCAATCTGTGCCTGCTTAAACCGGTGGATGCCACCGAACTGGTGGTGTACGCCGATATGCTGACCGGCGGCGCGAGCGCATGAACCCTCTGTTAGCGGGCTTTATTGGCGAAAGTCGCGAATTGATTGGCGACATGGGCGACGTGCTGGCGCTGGCCCGGCGCGGCGAGGCCGATGCGCAAAGTGTACATCGCTTGTTCCGCGCGTTTCATACCATCAAAGGCAATGCCGGGCTGTTTGATTACGAACCGGTCACGCACCTGACGCACAACGGCGAAACCGTGCTGGCGGCGGTGCGCGATGGCTCGCTGGCGCTGGATACCGCGCTGGTGGATGTGTTGTTTGAGGTGGCCGATCAGTTGGGCGAATGGATCGACCAGATTGAAGCCGACGCGCCGCTCAGCGACGATGCCGCGCTGCAAGCGCGCCTGGCGGCGCATGCCCCGGATGCGCATGCTGCGCCTTCCGAGCGCGTAGCCCCGCCGCTGCAAGCCGCCTGGTTGCGTTGCCTGCCCGAGGCCGAGCGCATCCGCGCGCTGCAATCGGCATTGCAAAACCAGCGTCCGCTGGTGCTGCTGCGCTATCGCCCCGATGAAGGCGCGTTTTTTGCCGGCGAAGACCCGCTGTATAACGTGCGCCAGATTGACGAGCTGCTGGCGCTGGGCTTCATCCCTAACCAGACTTTGCCCGCGCTGGCTGAGCTGGACCCGTTTCGCAATCTGCTGACCTGGTTTGCGTTAAGCCACAGCCCGGCCAGCGCCATTGAAAAGATCAAGTTTGATTGCAGCGGTGAGTTCGATCTGTACGAGTTGCAGCCGCTGCAGCTGATCCAGTTGCCGCCGCGTGATGAGGCCCTGGCGCAGGTATTGCCGCCTTTGCTGCAAGCGCTGAATGATGCCCGCACCGGCCAGTTGCTGGACCAGGCCGCCACCTTGCTGGCTGCCGTGCCGCCGTCGCCGCGCGCGCGCAGCACGGCGCTGTGGCTGGAAGCGCTGGTGAACGCGCAAGCCGCACCGACGGCGTTGCGCTATCTGCTTAATTACGCCATTCAGAACGAGCAGCCCGACTGGTCCGCGCTGACGCCCGTTGCGCCTGCGCCCGGCAATGCCGCCAGCGCCGAGGCACGGTTGCCCTTGCATCTGGCGCTGCTGAAACAACAACGCGATGTGCTGGTGGCTTCGGCGCCCGAACGCTTGCCGGTGGTGTTGCCGTCGGTACGCATGGTGGTGACCAATGTGGCGCGCGCGCTGGATCGCAGCGGCGTGCTGGACGGCGTGCGCCCGGAAGACGATGCGCCCACCTTGCAAGCGGATGCCCTGGTGGCTGCAATCACCCAGTTGCTGCAAAGCTGCGCGCCCGATGCGCCCGTTGCCGCAGCGCCGGTCACCCCGACGGTCAGCAACGAACGTCTGCGCATTGGCGCGGAACAGGTGGACGAGGCGCTGGGCTTGCTCAGCGAACTACTGATTACGCGGCACACGCTGCAAACCACGATCAACGCGCAGCAAATGCAACTGGCGTTTACCGCGCCGATGCAACAGCTGGATCGGCAAATTAACCATTTGCTGAACGTGGTGCAAAAAATGCGGCTGGTGCCGCTGGAACGGGTGTTTGAACGCTTGCCGCGGCTGGTGCGCAGTCTGGAGCGCAAGCTGGGCAAACCGGTGGATTTTGAATTGAGTGGCGGCGAGGCGTTTGCCGACAAGGCCGTGGTGGATGCGCTGCACGAGCCGCTGGTGCATTTGCTGCGCAACGCGCTGGACCATGGCATCGAAGACGCCGAAGTGCGGCGCGCTTCGGGCAAGCCGCCGCACGGCCGCTTGCGCGTGCAGGCGCAACAGCAGGAAGAACGTGTGGTGCTGGAAATCAGCGACGATGGCGCGGGCATCGACCCGGCCAAAGTGCGTGCGCGCGCCCGCGCCCAAGGTTTGATCGATGCCGAACGCGCTGAGCGCATCGATGATGAGGCCTTGCTGCAACTGGTATTTGAGCCGGGCTTTTCGACCTCGGCGGCGGTCTCGGAGATTTCGGGGCGCGGCGTGGGCATGGACGTGGTACGCACCACGCTGCGGCAACTGGGTGGCGAAGTGCAACTGGCCAGCACGCCCGGGCAGGGCACGCGCATCAGCCTTAGCATGCCGGTCAGCATGATGCTGTCGCGTGTGCTGCTGGTGCGTGCGGGCGAGCAACTGTTTGGCCTGCCGGTCAGCAGTCTGGTCGAATCGTTGCCACTGGCGCGCACCACGCTGCAAACGGTCAAAGGCGCGCAAACGCTGGTCTGGCGCGAGCAGATGTTTGCCGTGTTCGATCTGGCCGGTTTGCTGCAGTTGCCCGCAGGCACGCGCGGCCGCGCCTTGCAGATCACCACCGCGCCGGGCGACTTTGTGTTGCTGGTGGACCAGTTGCTGGACACGGTGGATGTGCTGATCCGGCCGCTGGAAGGTGCATTGGCGGGCTTGCCGCAGTATGTCGGCACGGCGATGGCCGGCACCGGCGAGGTGTTTCTGGTGCTTAACCCGGCGGGGCTGGTGCGATGAGCGTACAACTACAGAACGGCCGCATCATGCTGACCGGCATTTGCCCGGTGGGCGATGCGCAAGCATTACTGAACGCATTGCTGGATAATCCCGATGCGCCGCTCGACCTGAGCGGCTGTCGCCATTTGCACGCGGCGTTGTGGCAGATCGCGCTGTGCGCGGGCGCGCGGGTCGGCGGGGCACCGACAGACCCGTTTGTCGAGATCGTGTGCAATAGCGGCATACGAACCATATAAAAAATGACGTAATCCAGTTACGGCAACGCAAACACATTAAAAAACTCAGATCTGGTAGCAACCAGCAAAAGGGAAAAGCATGGCAAGCGACGTCAAGACCGTCTTGATCGTGGACGATAGCTCGGTATCACGCATGATGGTGCAGAACCATATTTCGGATCAGATGCCGGACTGGCAGTTTGTGCACGCCAGCTCAGGCGTTGATGCGCTGGAAAAACTGAAGACGGTGACGCCAGATCTGGTGACGCTGGACTTGAACATGCCCGAAATGGACGGCATCGAGGCCGCCCAACGCATTACCGAAGTGTGCCCGACCGCCCGGATCGCCATCGTAACGGCCAATATCCAGGACAGCATGCGGCGCAAGCTGCAAGGCCTGGGCATTTTCTTCGTGGCGGTCGTCGAGAAACCCATTAACGAAGCAGGCGTCCGCAAAATCCTGTTCGGAATGTAAACGCCATGAATATTGTGCTGACTGAACTACAGAAAGAAACCCTCGAGGAGGTGTTCAATATCGGCATGGGCCGCGCCGCTGCGGCGCTGTCGACGCTGGTGAACGAGGAAGTCAAGCTGAGCATTCCGTCGGTGCGGCTGATGCGGCGCAAAGAGGCTGCGCTGGTGCTGGGCGGCACCAGCCGTCGCGTGTGCAGCATCACGCAAGTACTGCGCGGCGAATTTGGCGCCGATGCGATCCTGATTTTCCCCGAAGAAAAAAGCCTGCAGCTGGTGCGGTTGATGTTGGGCGAATCGGTGGATCTGACCTTTGTGTCCGAGATCGAACGCGAAGCGCTGACCGAGGTGGGCAACATCATCCTGAACGCGTGCATTGGCACCATCACCAATTTGCTGGAAGGCGAGTTTTCGATTTCGTTGCCGGTGTTCAAGCAAGGTGATTGCGTCGAGATCATGCAAGGCGCCACCGACGAACAAGAGCAGGTGGTGATGCTGCTGCATATCGATTTCTCGGTGGAGAAATACGAAATCAGCGGCCACGTGGCGTTTGTACAAGATGTGCGTTCGTACCAGGGCTTCGTCGAACGCATCGAACGCTTTATCCAGAAAGCCATGCGGAGCTAAGCATGGAGACCCAAGAGCACATGGTGGAAATCGGCCCGTTATGCGAACAGGTACTGGTGACGCTGAACCTTGGCGTGATCGTGGTCGACCAGTCGCTGCGCGTACTGGAATGGAACGACTGGATGTCGCGTCATTCCGGCATCGCGCGAGACACGGCGCTGCATCGACCGGTGCTCGAACTGTTTCCGGGTTTGTCGGGTACGCGGTTTGAAGCGGCCATCCAGCAAGCCTTGCTGTTGCATCAACCGGCCATACTGACCGGATCGCTCAACCGCAATCCTTTGCCCTTGTACGCGAATCCCGCCAACAAGCACGATCGCCTGCACCAGGCCATCCAGATTCTGCCGTTGCGGCATTCGTCCGAGCAGCATTTTTGCGTGATTCAGGTTAGTGATGTGTCGGCCGCGTTTGAGCGCGAAGCCGCCTTGCGCCGCCAGGCCACGCTGCTCAACGACAGCTTGCAAGCGCAGTCGCGGCTGATGCAGGAGCTGGAACAACACAACGATCTGCTGGACTTGCAAGTGCGCGAGCGCACGGCGCAGCTGGAAGAGCTGGCGCGCCATCTGCAAGACGTGACCGAAGCCGAGAAATCGCAACTGGCGCGCGAACTGCACGATGAGCTGGGTTCAATCCTGACCGCTGCGCGCATTGATGTGAGTTGGTCAGCGCGCAAGTTGGGCGATAGCGTGCCGGAAATCCAGGACAAGCTGCAGCGCGTGCTGAACAACCTGTCCGAAGCCATCCAGATGAAGCGCCGCATTATCGATGGCATGCGCCCCACCTTGCTGACGCAGTTTGGCCTGGTGGAAGCGCTGGAATTTGCTGCCGGTGAAATGGCCGACGTCAACGGCTGGCAACTGGGGCTGGATCTGGACGCCAAAGCGCAGCATCTGCCCGAAGATATCTCACTGGCGCTGTTCCGCGTGGCGCAAGAGGCACTCACCAACGCCGCCAAATATGCCCAGGCCACCCGCGTGGATTTGTTGCTGCAACTGGACCCGGACGAAATCTGGTTTACCGTGGCCGATAACGGCGTGGGCATGACCGAAGAAGCGCGCAATACACCGCGCACGCACGGCATTCTGGGTATGCGCCAACGCATCGTGGCCCGCGGTGGCGACTTCGAGTTGGTGTCGGTGCCCGGCAAGGGCACGCGGGTGGAAGTACGCTTGCCGCTGGCGGCCGGTAGCGGTGTCGCGCCCACCGCGACGCCTGCGCCGGAGCATTAAGGCGCGCACGTCGTCGCGGTAAAAACAACGCCCGCTGTGGTGATCGCGGGCGTTTGTTTTAACTGCGCCGATGGCGGAAGTGTCCGCCGCGCTTTTCCCCGCCGCCATGAGGCCGCGGCTTGCCATGACCGTCGCGCCGCCGATGCGTGTTCTGCGCCTGCAGCAAATGGTCAATTTTTTCTGATGTTGATTGCATCAGGGCCTGCGCCATTTCGCCGCTTGGGAAAGTCTCGGGCATGCGATAACCCAACCATGCATACGCGGCGTACAGCTTGCAGGTGTCTTCCAGATATTGCAGCTCGTTGCGTCCGCCCATGCCTTCCATGCGCAGCAACGGCGCCTGTTTGCGCGCGGCGCGGATGCGCGCCCAATCCTGCAGCGCGCGTTCCAGCATCGGCACCTTGGTCGAGATCGGACACAGGCTGAAGGCAAAGCGATCAGGCAGCGACAGCGTCAGCGTATCCAGCCATTTGGCTTTTTCCATTTGCTCGGTCAGGTTGGCCGGCAAAAAGAATTCGTCATGCACGTTGATGTGGCGGGTAAACAGTTCCAGCAACGCCTGCAGACGCGTCTGGCCGCTGGCGTTGGCAATCTGCTGCAGATAATCCAGATTGGGCGCCACAAAGAAGCCGGTAGCGGGCAGTGGTTCCAGCTTCTGCCGCAACAAGCCGGTGATCACTTTGTGCGTTTGCGCATCCAGCCCGGCCACAAAGCCCGCCTCGTGCTCACCAAAGCGACCCGCGCGCCCGGCAATCTGCTTGGCCAGCGCCGCGCTGATGGTGCCTTCGGCGTAACCATCCCACTTGTGCGACGTCGTAAAAATCACCCGCCGTGCGGGCGTGTTCAGGCCCATGCCGATGGCGTCAGTGCCGACCACGATGCGCGTCTCGCCCGTGATAAACCGCTCCGCCTGCGCCTGGCGTACTTCCGGCGACAAATTGCCGTAGATGGCCGACACCGGCAGGCCCAGCGCCAACACCTGATCGCGCCAGTTCAGCACATCGCGCCGCGAAAACGCGATCAACACATCGCCCGGCTTGAGATTGCGCAAGGTGCCCAGCGGTTGCGGGTCCATCTGCAACGGCGACATGCGTTCTTTGTGGATGACTTCGAGCGTGCCGCCGACGCGTTTAACCAGCGCCTCAATGGCAGGCTGCGCTTCGGCCGCGCCCAACAGATAGACGATTTTTGCTGGCACGCCGCACACTGCCGCCGTCCATGCCGCACCGCGATCGGGGTCGTCCAGCAGCTGGATTTCGTCGATTACCGCCACTTCGATCGGCTTGTTGGGGTTGAGCATTTCCACGGTGCTGGCCACGTGCGTGGCGTCCGGGTGCAGCTTGCGCTGCTCACCGGTAATCAAACTGACCGCCACACCGGCATCTTGCAGACGGCGATAGTTTTCTAACGCCAGCAAACGCAAGGGCGCCAGATAGGCACCGGTCTCGGCCTGGGCCAGATGTTCCATCGCCGCATGCGTCTTGCCGGAGTTGGTGGGGCCCAGCACTGCGATAAAGTGGCGCGACATGCTTTGCGCCACCACAAACGATTCGGGGTAGAGCGACAGATTAACCGCATCGCGCGTCTGCCGCGCCTGGCGGTCTTCGGCGCTGCTGCCGGCCTGGTCTTCAATCCGCTCCAGCGCCAGCTTGCAACGCACCCGCGCCAGTTCGTAACGACCTTGCAAGGCGTTGAGCGCGCTGCCGGGGTCCAGCTCGGCCGATTGCGCAATCTTCAGCACGTTTTGCGCGCATTCGATCAGCTGGTCTTCCAGCTTGATGCGCGCGTTGGGGTTCCAGCGCGCCTGCAACAACTCCAGCCGCGCCGCACTATCCATGCGCCGCCACTTGTTGGTTTTGGCCAGATAACCATCGTCGGGCACCACGTGATACGGGATCACCCGCTTGTTAACGGTGATCTCGCCGTGCACAGACACGGCATAACTGTTGTCGCTGGTAATCAACGCGGCACGATGCTGCTGCAGATAGGCATTGAGCAGCGTGGTGGCGGAATCGGGCTGGGTGCCTTCGACTTCAGCGTCGGGCGGGAGGGGGGTATCGGTCATGCCCCGAAGTATACATGGGCGGGACTGGGCCACCGCAGCGCGGCCATTGCGGTTTGCACGTGGCGGGCGGCGCATCTTGCTGACCGTATCAAGCGTTCCACTGTGCCCAAGCCAGATAAACCAGCAAAGGCATCGCCCACGCAAAGCGCAGACCAGGCCGCTGCCTGCGCCACAACGCTACATAGGCACAGCTGCATACGGCCAGTAGCAAGATGTTTTCGACATAAAAGGCGAGGGCGGAACGCCCTTGGTAAAACCAGACGGGATGCGCGGGGGCATCGTTCCAGCCCAGCAAATCCACGCAACTGGCGCACATCATGAAAAGCAGCACCAAGGTGAGCAACAGGCGCAGCAGTCGGCACGGTTTTGCGGTCACGGACGTTCCAGTTGGCTGTGGTGATAACCCGCGCCTGCGGACAGATATTTGTAGCGCACCTCTAACAACAGGTCTTTACCAAACACTGTAAATTCATCCGCGAAAGCGCTCATGTTCGAGGTGAGATCAACGCACCCGGCCGAACCGGGCGTCGTGCCGCCATGTATCGTGAAACCGCTGCGGCTACGTGTATCAGTCATCGGTTTCGGGATAAGGCCCACACGCTGCCGACCCCATGCAGGCGTGCATCCGGGCCATCTGCCCCACTTGATTTTGACGATATTCAAAATGCACGCTGCGCGGTTAAAGAACGCGGTGTCCTCCCAACGCATGAATTCGTTTTGCCTGACTTCATAAAACCCGGCGGGTATTGGCCCTTTGTCGCGCAGATCCTGGAAAACGGGCGACCAATAGCCTTTGCGGCCAGACCACGCCTGCCACTTCCGACTGTGCCCGGCCTCATTCCAATGCAGATATTCGCCATCAAACAGCAAGGTGGCTTTGCGTTGCCAGAACTCGTTTGCATAGCGCTCCACCTGCAAAAGGTCGAAGAGTTGTGCATCGGTATAGCCCCGAACGTCATGCAGATTCTGACCCGCCAAAGAACGCAATTCCCGCATAAAAGCTGAGTCGCCTTTCAGGCCATACGTGTCCATGGAAAATGCCTACTCGCGCAAAAAAATGAGAGGCCCGACCCTACGCGGCGCGCGGGTGTAATTCAACGCGGCCCGTATTTGCGTTTGCAAGAAAATCCGACCTTTTTGCGCTAACCAATCTGGCGCAAATAATCGCGCGGCGCCGCGCCCAGCACGCGCTTGAACATGGTGGTAAACGAGGCCGGGTTGTCGTAACCCAGATCAAGCGCAACGTGGGTGACGGGCTCGCCGGCGGCAAGGCGCGGCAGCGCCACCAGTAAACAGGCTTGCTGGCGCCATGCCACAAAGCTGAGCCCGGTTTCGCGGCGGAACGCACGCGTAAACGAGCGCACGCTCATGTCCAGATCAGCGCTCCATTGTTCGGCGGTCTGGTGCACGTCGGGCTGGCGCAAAAAGGCAAAGCAACGTTCGGCGATGCGGGCGTCGACCGGGTAGGGCAGCGACAGCGGCAGCGCGGGCATCGTGCGTAGTTCGTGTTCGATCAGCGTCATCAGCGCGGCGTCGCGGCTGTGCGGCGCGTAATCCAGCGGCACATCCAGCGCCTCGGCCAACAGGCTGCGCATAAACGGCGTAATCAGCACCACCTGGTTGTGCGCGGGCATATCGCTTAGATGCTCGGGGCTGAGGTACAGGCTTTGCATGCGCACGCTGCCGATGCAGCGCACCGCGTGCGTTAACCCTGGCGGGATCCAGATGCCGCGCTGCGGCGGCATCACCCACGCGCCGTGCTCGGTGGTCACCACCACGGTGCCGGTGCTGCTGGACAACAACTGGCCGCGTCGATGCGTGTGCGGCGCGATGCGATGGCCATCGTCATAGTCATTGCCCGTCGCCACCAACGGCTTGGCGAGGTGATCGATGTCTTCAATATGGACTTCACGCACCATGGCCGAAACTCATAAGTAGTAGGCCCATTGTCGATGGCGGGCCATTGCCGCCCGCCACTAGTATCACGACTAGCGCATCGATGCCTAGCCTGCCGCGCTGCCACAGCGCGTTTTATCGACTCCTGCCATGACGAGTGAGCCATGACCTCTACCGCCATCCCCATGCCGGTCCCCCGCGTTAATACCACGCAATATCGCGTATTGGGTGCAGTCAGCTTTTGCCATTTGCTTAACGACATGCTGCAGGCGCTGTTGCCTGCGGCTTATCCGATATTGCGCGGCGGATTCAATCTGTCGTTTGCGCAGATTGGTTACCTGGCGTTGGTGTATCAGATCACCGCGTCCATCCTGCAGCCGTTTATTGGCTTTTACACCGACAAACATCCCAAGCCGTTTGCGCTGCCATTTGCCATGCTGGCGTCCGGCTGCGGGCTGATGCTGCTGGCGTTTGCGAGCAGCTATGCGGGTTTGATGATGGGCGCGGCCATGCTGGGATTGGGCTCGTCGATTTTCCATCCCGAATCATCGCGCATTGCCCGGCTGGCCTCGGGCGGATCGCATGGCGTGGCGCAATCGTTGTTTCAGGTGGGCGGCAATATCGGCTCGGCGCTGGGCCCGTTAGCGGCGGCGTTTATCGTGCTGCCGCAAGGCGAAAAAGGCATGGCGTGGGGCGGCATCGCGGCCGTCGTTGGCATCGTCATCATGACTGCCTTAAGCCGCTGGTATCGCGATGTACTGCGTGAACGCGCGCGCAATCCGGCCCACGCCGCGCGTGCCAAAGCCGCAGCGCTGCCGGCCTTAAGCGCCACGCAAATCCGCAATGCGATGATCGTGCTGGTGCTGCTGTTGCTGTCCAAATATGTCTACCTGGCCAGCTTTACCAACTTCTATCCATTTTTCATCATGCATCGCTTCGGACTGAGCACCCATGACGCGCAGCTGTGCCAGTTTGTCTTCTTCGCCGCGGTCGCAGCCGGCACGGTGATGGGCGGCCCGGTGGTCGATCGCATCGGCCAGAAGAAAGTCATCGCCTGGTCCATCCTCGGCACGCTGCCGTTTACGCTGGCATTGCCCTACGCCAACCTGCCGCTCACGCTGGCGCTGAGTGTGATCATCGGCGTGGTGCTGTCGTCGGCTTTCCCGGCCATCATCGTGTTTGCGCAAGAACTGGTGCCGGGCCGCACCGGCATGATTTCGGGGATGTTCTTCGGCTTTATCTTTGGCGTCAGCGGCATCAGCGCCGCCTTGCTGGGCGGCCTGGCTGACCGCTGGGGCATTGATGCGATTTACCAGGCGTGCGCGTTTTTGCCGGTGATGGGGGTGCTGGCCTGGCGCTTGCCGGAGCGGCGGAAGGCAGGCGGGTAGTGGGGCGATTTATCCTGGGTGGGCAATTGCGGCTTTCAAGGTGGCGATGGTAGTCATCAGTGTCATCGAATCCAGCGGGGATACCTGTAGACCCAGCCCTGAATAAAATGCTTTCGCTTCTTCAGATAGCGCATGCACAACCATGCCACGTATTCCGATTGTGTCGGCAGCGTGCGCAACGCGTAAAGCGGCATCGAAAAACAGTGCCCGCCCCAGCCCTTTGCCGTGATACCGGGTTGCCACTGCCAGGCGCCCCAGGATAACAACGGGAATGGGGTCGGGCATGTTTCGCCGGAAGCTCCCTGGCGTCGCATCGGGTGCGATAGCGCTGGAGGCTAACGCGTAGTAGCCGACTACTGTGTTCTCCTCACAGACGACGAAGGTGCGGGAGCCGCCGCTCACTTGATTTGCAAGTGCGCGGCGCTTTAGCCAAAGGTCGAGTGAAGGTTCGCCACAACTGAAATCGTGGGTGTCATGCCTTGGGTCAAGCGGAGCCGGTTTAGTCAGCATCGATGGTCTGACCTACCACGGCGTCTTGGTATGCATGGTCCGGATCAGCCGGTCGTTCGGCTCAGCGGGAGCCTCTAGCAAATCCAGGAATTCGTTATATGCCTGCGGGCTGACCAACATCAAAGCCCTATCAAGCAATGCCTCTTCAGCGGCGCGCCGAGCTGCGTCCAGTATGAAGTCGGTGCGCGTTTTGCCCATGGAAGCGGCGGCCCGGTCAATCAAGCTTCGATCATTAGCGGGAACGCGCAAGTTCAGCGTGTCGCGTTTGGGTTTGCTGCTGCTGGGTGTGGGCATGGCGGTTCCTTGCTGATCTGACCGCACACCTTAGCACTGCGTAACGACAAAGTCATTACACATCTGTGGTTAGAAACACCGCATGTGAGCATTGTCCGTAGCAATCAGACCTGCTCTTCCCAAATTTCGGCAGCAGCTTCTTTCCCGGCTTCGTGCTCCACACTCAGCATGTTTTAATCCAGGGCAGTCAACCGTCCCAAAGAGGAAACCTGCCTTGGCCTACCCCCTGTTAACAGCGACGATCTGCGCGGCGGCATTGCTATCCGCGTCCGTATTTGCCGCCGACGCCAGCCAGCCTGCAGCGGCGTCGGCCCCGAATGCTGCGGCGGCCAGTGCCCCGCGCATTTCGGTCACCGTTGTAGGCCAAGGCCCGGATGTGGTGTTGATTCCGGGGCTGGCGTCGTCGCGGGCGGTGTGGGCTGATCTGGCGGCACAATTGAAGGCCACGCATCGGCTGCATCTGGTGCAATTGGCAGGCTTTGCGGGCCAGCCCGCCGTGGCCGATGGCGGCGATACAGTGGCAGCGCCCGCAGCCGAGGCGATTGCCGATTACATCCAGCGCAACGGGCTGCAAGCGCCAGTGGTCATCGGTCATTCGCTGGGTGGCGAAACCGCGTTGATGTTGGGCGCGCGGCATCCGGCGCGGGTGGGGCGTTTGATCATCGTCGACGCGCTGCCGTTTTCCAGCCTGCGTTTTAATATCGATGCCACGCCCGAGCAGGTGACGCCTTCCGCCACCGCGTTCCGCAATACCTTGCTCAGCGCCACGCCGCAGCAATATCAGGCGATGCAAACCGGCGGCATGGCGCAACTGGTCAAGTCGCCCGCGGCGCGGCCCGCCTTGCTGGCGGCGGTATTGCAATCTGATCGCAAAACGGTGGCAGATGGCATGTTCGAAATCATGACCGTCGATTTGCGCCCCGAGCTCAAGCACATCACCGCGCCGGTCGATGTGGTGTATGCGTGGGATGCCGCGTATGGCATTGCTGCGGAGCGCGCCGATGCCTTGTACCAGCGCGCCTATGCCGGCACGCCCAACCTGACGCTTAAGCGCATCGACGATGCGTTTCATTTTGTGATGTTTGATCAGCCACAGGCGTTCTCGCAAACGGTGATCGACTGGGTGAACACGCCCGTGCCCAAGTCGCTGGCGGCGCAGCCCTAGCAGCGACGGTTGGCGAGACCAGCCGCCACCCGGTCTCGTGCTTGCCCTGCGCTGCCTGGCTTTCTACGATGCAGTCTCATCCCCCCATCTCAGAGACTGATCATGCGCAGAGACCACAGCATCGCCACCGGCACCGTCCACCGTTTGCACATCGACAGCCGGGTATTGGCGGATAACTTTCTGGGTGACGCGCCACGTCGTATCGTCGATGTGTACGTGCCTGCCGGGCATGATGGCCGTGGCTTGCCCTTGCTGGTGGATCTGGTCGGTTATACCGGCGGCGGCCCGGCACATACCAACTGGAAAGGGCTGGGGGAAAGCGCGCCCGAACGGCTGGACCGCTTGATCGCCAGTGGCGCAATGCTGCCTGCCGTCGTCGCCTTTCCGGATTGCTTTACCCGGCTCGGGGGCAATCAATACGTCAACAGTGCGGTGATGGGGCGCTGGGAAGATTTTCTGATCGATGAAATGTTGCCCGCGGTCGAACAGCAATTTGCCTGCGGTGGTACGGGGCGGCGGGGCGTGTTCGGCAAAAGCTCGGGCGGTTTTGGCGCAATGTGGCATGTGCTCAAGCGCAGCGATATCTGGTCCGCCGCAGCCTGCCATTCGGGAGACATGGCTTTCGATATTGTCTATCTGCCGGATGTGTATCCCGCATTGATGACGCTGGAAAAACATGGCGGCATCGAAGGCTTTATGCGCTATTTCGAAGCGGCAAAAAAACCCTCCGATGACGATATCCACGCCCTGATGATGCTGGCCATGGGCGCCACCTACGATCCGGCGCCAGACCAGTATCTGGGATTGCGCTTGCCGGTGGATCTGGATACCGGCGAGTTGATCGCCGAGCGCTGGCACAACTGGCTGGCGTTTGATCCGGTCCGGCTGGTGGATAGCCATATCGATGCGCTAAAGGGCTTGAAAGGCCTGTATATCGACTGCGGCACCCTCGACCAATACAACATGATTTTTGGCCACCGCCAGCTGCGCAACAAGCTGACCGCCGCCGGCGTGCCGCATCGCTATGAAGAGTTTGTCGATAACCACAGCAGCATTGATTACCGCATGGATATCAGCCTGCCGTTTCTGGCGCAGGCGTTAGACCGCTGAGCGCCTCGCTCTGAATATAAAAATCCACCTTGCATTGCGCGAGGTGGATTTTTTTCGATGGCGCCAGGCGCTTGCCTGGTACTTCCTTTCGATCTTGCCGTGATGCCGACGTAACACGATGGGCGGTCGTCATCCATATCCGCCTGATCGGCATCCCGTTTTGTTAGAAGCAAAAAACAAATGCCCGCGCGTTGCAACTGCGACGTTAACGCGGCTGTTGGTCCATGGCTTCGATCAGCGCAGATCGGGTTTCCGGATCAACCGAACTATGTCCCGCTTGCGTGTAGATCAGTCTGGCCTCGGGCCAGACGCTGGCCAGATCCCACGCGGTTTTGGCCGGGCACACCATGTCGTAGCGGCCGTGCACGATCACGGCGGGAATATGCCGGATGCGCTCGATATCGCGTAGCAGCTGGTTGGGCTGCAAAAACATCTGGTGGCGAAAGTAATGCACCTCGGCACGCGCCAGGCTGATGGCCTTGTCGGCGGCATCAAAGACGCCGTCGCCGTGCGCGTCGTGGACCAGCGTGGTGATGCTGCCTTCCCAACTGGCCCACGCCAGCGCGGCCTGCAAACGCACTTCGGCGTCGGGGTCGGTCAGCCTGCGCCAGTAGGCTTCGACCATGTCGTGGCGTTCCGCGGGCGGGATAAAGTCGCGGTAACGTTGCCAGCGCTCGGGGAACATCCACGACGCGCCCACCCCATCGCCGTTAAGCCAATCCACTTCTTCCTGACGGCCCAGAAAAATACCGCGCAAGACCAGGCTGACCACGCGTTCGGCATGCGCCTGCGCATAGGCCAGCGCCAGCGTGGAACCCCAGGAGCCGCCAAACACAATCCAGCGTTCGATGTCCAGTTGCTGGCGCAGCATCTCAATATCGGTAATCAGATGTTGCGTGGTGTTGTCGGTCAGCTCGCCCATGGGCGTGGACTGGCCCGCGCCGCGTTGATCAAACAGGATGACGCGATAGCGTTGCGGATCAAAAAAGCGTCGCGCACCCGGAAAGATGCCCGCGCCCGGGCCGCCGTGCAGAAACACCACCGGCTGGCCCTCTGGATTGCCGACTTCTTCAACATACAGTTGGTGCACGGCGTCGACGCGCAAATAAAACGTGTTGTACGGTTCGATTTCGGGATAAAAGTCGCGCATGGCTCGCTTCTGCGTTAAATAATGGCGGGTGCATAAAAACGGTGCCGCGTAAGGCCACCGCATTAACGTCATGATGGCTGACTAAGCTGCGCGCTCAGTCAGGCCCAACTAAACAGTGGAAATTTGATAATGGCATTTTGTTCGTCCGTTAAAACGGCTGGCTGCGTCGCGGCTTTGGCGCTCACCACCTTGTCCGCCGCTGCGCACGCCGATCGCGTTGAAATTCCCGGCTTTGCCGCATCGGTTGATGTGCCCGCCCAGTGGCAAGCAAAAATGACCAGCTTCGGCCCGGAAGGCCAACCGGCGCGCCACATGTATCTGTTGGAAGCGCCGCATGCCAGCGATGACGAGGGCGTATTTTGCCACGTGATGTCGGCGATTTATCCGCATCCGGTGACGGACGCGGTGATCCGCGATTCGCAAACGCTGGATGAGCAGAAAAAACAGGTGCTCACCGAGCGGCTGTCGCAAATGCTGGGCGCGCCGTTAACGCTGGATAAGGTGGACCGCTCGCGCTTTGCCAAAGAGCCCGCCGCGCGTTTGTTCATGTCCGGCAGCAAGCCGGTTGAAACGCGCCAGGCCAATATGCAGCTGGTGATGTGGGCCGGGTCCACGCATATGCAATCGGTCACGCTGCAATGTGTGGCCGTCACCGGCCAGGGCGCGGAGCGTGCCGCCGCGCTGATGCAGCAAATGATGCCCACGCTGAATGGCATCGCCAGCTCCATCCAGTTTGAGGCGAAGCAAGCGCAGGACGGCAAGCAATAACACCCGGCGCAGACCAGGGGGCGTGCGGTGTTCAGCTAACCGGCACGATGCGCAGCAGCGCGGCCAGCGGTTTGGGGTCGGCCAGCAGATCAGCCAGCGTGTACTGGTCGAGCACCGCATAAAACGCCTCCAGCGCCTCGCGCAGCACCAGCTTCAGCCGACAGGCCGGCACGATGACGCAATGGCTGTCGCCCTGATCAAAACACGGCACCAGCGGGCTGTCGGCCTCGCTGGCGCGCACCAGTTGGCCAATGTTGATCTGCGCGGGTGCCCGTGCCAGGCGCATGCCGCCACCTTTGCCGCGTAACGTCTCGATATAGCCTGCCAGCGCCATCCAGTGCACCACCTTCATCAGATGGTTATCCGAGATCTGATACGCCGCGGCGATTTCAGCACGGGTGGCCAGCGCGGCATCGCTGGCGCCCAGGTAGAGCAAGGTGCGCAAGCAGTAATCAGTAAAGACGTTCAGGCGCATGGCCGACCTTAAAGATGTATTTGAAATATTGATTATAACCGGGCCCGGTGCTAGCCTGACAAGCCTGTTGATGGCCCGACGTGGTATGTGCACGGCGGGCCGATCCTTTTTATCTCAGGCAAAGGTATTGCTATGTGTACGCTTCGGGCAGCCCCGCATCGCGTCGGGTTTTTTATGGGCAGCGTGGCCATGTTGGCCAGTTTTGCCTGGTGGGCGTTGCTGATGGTGCAACGCGCCCAGGGCGTCGCGCCGCTGTCGGCCATCCCGCCGGCGTGGCTGCATGCCGATCTGATGCTGTTCGGCTTTCTGCCGCTGTTCATGCTCGGCTTTATCAACACCGCCGGGCCCAAATGGTTGGGCGTCGATCCGCCGGCGCGACCGCACTGGCTGGGTTCCACCGTGCTGTATGGCGCGGGATCGTTGCTGGTGGTGGGGGCGAGCAGGTGGCCTGTCTTGCAAGCGCTGGGCGACGTATTGCATGTCGCCGGCTGGGCATGGGCCATTGCCATCTGGGCGGGCCGCATCCGGCGCAGCGCCTCGCCCGATCAACGCCATGCGCGCAGCGTGCTGCTGGCGTTTGGTCTGGGTGGGCTGGCGCTGGCGTTGCAAGTTGCAGTCAGCACGCATGCGGTATCGGCGCGGTGGGCGAGCGTAGTGGTCAGCCTGGGGTTGTGGGGATTTCTGCTGCCGGTGTTTCTGACCGTCAGCCATCGCATGATTCCGTTCTTCTCGTCAGTGGTGCTGCAGCCTTATCAGCCATGGCGGCCGTTCTGGTTGTTGTATGCGTGGATAGGCCTGTCGCTTACGCATGGCGCACTGGCCATCGCTGCCGGGTTTACCCCGTATGCCTGCAGCGCGCTGCCCGATCTGGTGTGGGCCGGCTTGCTGCTGTACACCAGCTGGCGCTGGCAATTGCGCCGCAGTTTTAAAGCCCCGCTGCTAGGCATGTTGCACGCCAGCTTTGCCTGGGCGGGCATTGCCATGTTGTTGTTTGCGCTGCAATCCGCCGCGGCCGCAGCCGGTGTTTACATCGGAGGATACGCGCCGCTGCATGCGCTGACCCTCGGCTATTTCTGCAGCATGTTGCTGGCGTTTGTCACGCGTGTGTCGCTGGGCCATTCGGGCCGTCCGTTGATGATCGGGCGGCTGACGGCGTGTCTGTACTGGCTGGTGCATGCGGTGGCGCTTGCGCGTGTCAGCGCAGAGTTTGTGCCCGCGCATGCCAGCGCCCTGTTCAGCATCGCAGCCGTAACGGCACTGGGCACGCTGGCGGTGTGGGCCGTTCGCTATGTGCCGATGTATGTGCTGCCGCGGCCGGACGGGCAGGCGGGATAAACAGATATCTGTGTATTTGCTGACGTCAAACAATATTATTTAAATATTATGGCTTAAGGTTGAATTAAGAAAAGGCGTTGTCGATACTGATCCGCAGCGGTGCATTACGCCCGCTGCTTTGTTTGATCACGGAGACTTGCCATGTTTTCTAATTACCTTAAGCCAGCGCTGTTGGGGCTGGCATGCCTGGCCGCCGCGCACGCGCAGGCGTTTACTCTCGATGGCGGCGGCTCCAATGCGCCGTTTATAAATCTCACTTCGCGTGATTTTCAAAAACCCGGTGCGGACTGGACTGTGCAGGAGTACTGGCAAGTCCAAAGCCCCACTGCGGGCTGGGGTGGCTGGGCGGAGATTTCCAATACCGCGTACAACGCGCTGTATGGCGCGAATGTGTCTTTTGCCGACAGCTACGCGCTCACCAATCTGTCGTATGGCCGCGCGACCACAGGCCTGAGTTTCTACACCGATCCGGACGGCCTTAACCCGGCGCAACCGTTCTATTTCAAGGGCGCTTCGGCCGCGGCCTTTACGCGCGCATTTGGCGGTGATCTGTTCAGCTCGTCCACGCTCACCTTTACCGGCTACAACGGCAGCGCGGTGGTGGGCAGCTTCACCGTTGACCTCAGCGATACGCAATTCCAGTGGTTCGATTCGCCGTTTGCCAATACCGCGTTGACCTCGCTCGATTTCACCGCCGACGCCGTGGGCGCGCGCTGGTTGATCGACGACATCGGGGTGGTGCCCGTGGCTAGCACGCTGGCCGCTCCCGTACCCGAACCCGAGACATGGGCGCTGTTCATGCTGGGTGGCGGGGCCGCATTTGCCCGTACCACCGCGCGCCGTCGTCAACGCCATGCAGGAGCCGCACAATGAACCGCCTTCTCAAAGCAGTCACCCTGCTGGGCGCGCTTTGCGCCAGCGCGGGCGCATGGGCCAACATCATCACGTTTAGCGGTCTGGATGAAAGCCGTGGTAGTGGCTGGGAGCCACCGTTTCTCCCCATCATTGACCAAGGCCTGGAAATTGATCCGGGCATCGGCGTAACCAGCACGGCCGGTCACGCCGGCGCCGTCGGGCCACAGGCCCTCTATGGCGAAGGCAGTGACGGCTGGGGATATTTTGTGCGGGGCACGCATCCGTTTGTGCTCAATGCCATCAACGTCGCGCCCTTGATCGGCCAGTTGGGCAGCAACTTTGATGTCGAAATCACGGCTTACAGCCACGGCGTTCAGGTGGCAGCCATTGATCTGGGCATGGATGAAAACAACAGTGGCTATCAATGGCTTAGCCTGGCCAATGCCGCCGGATTCAATCAACCGATCGATACCTTGTACTTTTTGGGCGCCGGCACCTCGCAAGCGCATGGGTTCTTTCTTGATGCCCTCAACATCAGCCCGATCCCCGAGCCTGAAACCTGGGCGCTGATGGGCCTGGGCGCGGTCGGCCTGTTTGCGCGTCGGCGCAAGCAACGCGCGGCTTAAGCCACACCGCAGCACTGTCGTGACGGCCGTCGACCCATTCTGCAGTTGGATGTGTTCGACGGCCTTTGCATGTGCAAGCATGGTCTACCGTCACTCTCATGGAGACCTGCCATGCCATCCCCGAAGAACACCATTTGCCTGTGGTACAACGGCGGCGCGCAGCAAGCCGCCGAATTTTACGCGCGCACCTTTGCCGACAGCGCCGTCACTGCCGTGCATCATGCCCCCGGCGACTATCCGTCGGGCCAGCAGGGCGATGTGCTGACGGTCGCGTTTACAGTGATGGGGATTCCCTGCCTGGGTCTGAACGGCGGCGACGCGTTCCGCCAGAGCGAGGCGTTTTCGTTTCAGATTGCCACCGATGATTAGGCCGAAACCGATCGCTTATGGCACGCCATCGTCAGCCATGGCGGGCAGGAAAGCGCCTGCGGCTGGTGCAAGGATCAATGGGGCGTGTCGTGGCAAATTACGCCGCGCGCGTTGATGGAGGCCATCACCGATCCTGATCCCGCCGCAGCCAAACGCGCCTTCGACGCGATGATGACCATGGGCAAGATCGATATCGCCGCCATCGAGGCCGCGCGGCGCGGTTGATGGCCCAGCGTGGAGATGCTGCCCGAGCATCGGCGCAATAACCCTGTGGATTTGCTTGAGCCCGCCGCTGGATGGATAGAACGTAATGCGCATTCCTGATCGCCAGAGCCTGACCATCGCCGCGTTGCATTGCGTGGAATGGGGCTCGATCTTTTTCCTGTACGCGTCTTTATTGTTGCTGATGCGATTTTACTTTCCGGCAACGCGCCATATGCTCTGGCCCAGTCTGGTGCTGGGCGGCGCCTGCGGTTATGCCAATTTTCATGTGCGGCAATGGGCGCGTGCGCATATCGCGCGCACGCGTGGCGCTGTGCGCTGACGCAAAAACAGCCGCCCGCGGCCTGACAAATTCGCCATCCCCCACTAAAAATCATAAAGGGGCGCGCTGACTGCAGACGCGCTGCCTTTTACCAAAAAAAGGGGGAGTACATGCGTTACACCAGCGAACAACACGATGCCTTTGCCGCCGCGTTTGAGCGTGATGGCATGGTAGTTCTGACTCAACATTTGCCCGTTGCCACACTGGAAGTATGGCAGCGCGCCTTTGCGGGATTGCTGCAAGCACGGCTGGATGCTGAAGCCACCGCCGTGCGCGGCCAGAACCGGCATTACATTACGCTGCCGTTTGCGGGCGTATTTGCCGATGAAGCCATTTTCTGTGATCCGGATGTGCTGGCCATCGTTGAACGCGTGGCGGGCGCGGACCCGATCATGTGTCAATTGGCCACCGATACGCCGCTGCAAGGCTCCACCTACCAGGACGTGCATCGCGACACGCCCGAGCTGTTTGAAGGCGAAGCCGAAACGCCGTCGTTCCAGTTAGCGGTTAATTTTCCTTTGTGTGATGTGACGCTGGAAAACGGCCCGTTTGAAACCACGCTGGGCACGCATCGCATGAACCGGCACGAAGCTGCCGCCGCGTACGAACGCGGCGAAATTCCCATCCAGCCGATCCCGATGCAATTGGGCGATGTGATGATCCGCGACGTGCGCAATCTGCATCGCGGCACGCCCAACCACACGCCGCAACCGCGGCCGATGGTGGTGATGGGCTACAGTCGACGCTGGTACTACCGGCCCGAAGTACATATCGATGTGCCGCGCAATGTGTATCAGCAACTCAGCCCGCGCGCGCAACGGCTGCTGCGCACGATGCCGCAGGTGGACGATGTGGTGGGCGCGGATGGCGAGTCGTATCAGCGCTTTGCGTATTAAACTGCGCGCCCGACCCGCCCGATGAAGAGAGACCTCGCATGAACGCCGCCGTCACGATCTATCACAACCCCGCCTGCGGCACGTCGCGCAACACGCTGGCGCTGATCCGCAATGCGGGCATCGAACCCGCAGTGATTCTGTATCTGCAAACGCCGCCCAGCCGTGCCACCTTGCAAACGCTGATTGCCGCGATGGACATCAGCGTGCGCCAGGTGCTGCGCGAAAAAGGCACGCCGTACCAGGAACTGGGGCTGGATGATCCGAAGTGGACGGACGATCAGTTGCTCGACCTGATCGGGCAGCATCCGATTCTGCTGAACCGGCCGATTGTGGTGACGGCGCTGGGTACGCGCCTGTGCCGACCGTCCGAGGCGGTGCTGGATATACTGCCCGCGCCGCAACAGGGCGCATTTGCCAAGGAAGACGGCGAAGCGGTGATTGACGCGGGCGGCAACCGGGTTAGCGCTGCGGGCGGCAAGGCCGACTGACTGTTTGGCGATACTCGCTGGCGGTGGGTGGCGTCCCAGCGCCAGCGTCCGCCCTCACAAACTGGATAGCAGCGCGCGCACCAGTTGTTCACACTGCGCCCGCTGGCGCGGGTCGATGGTCAGCGCCGGGGCGCGGATGCCGCATTGCTGCATGCCGGCACGGATATCGGCCAGCGAAAAATCCGGCGCCACATCGGCCTTGGTTACGCCAATCACAAACTGCAACGTGGGCGCGATGGTGCTGATCGATTTGAGCCAGTGCACGCAATCGGCGCGCAGCGTGGGCGAGGAGGCATCCAGCAGCACAATCGCCCCCAGCGCGCCGTTGGCGATAATCGGGCGCATGAAATCAAAGCGATCCTGGCCGGGAATGCCGTACAGATGCACGGTCAGGTCGCCATCCACGCGCATGGTGCTGTAATCAAACGCCACGGTGGTGGTGGATTTGGCGGCCGTGGCGTTTTCGCTGAGCGCGGCTTCGGTGGACACCGGCGCGGTGTCGGACAGTGAACGGATGGCGGTGGTTTTGCCTGCGCCCACCGGGCCGGCGAAGAGGAGTTTTACAGGGCCTTCGATCACTTTTATTCGCTCCGGAACAAGCCAAAACGGCGTGCCAGTCGGGTCAGGATATTTTGCGATGCCACCGGGGCAGGTGGCGGGGGTGGGGCGATGATGTTGAGATCACTTTGCAGCAACCCACTGGCCAGCATCGCCCAGCAAAAGGCGTTGGTCTGCGCCGCGGTCAGGCCGCAATGCGTGGCCAGCGCGGTCAGATTCCAGCGTTTTTTAACCAGGGCCGACGCCAGTTGCAGCGCGGCGCGATGATTGGGTAATGCGCCCAGATCGGGCCAGTTGCTCAGTTGATAACCATTGCCCGGCAGCGGCGGCAGCAGGTCGGCGATGGCGTCGCAGCCGGTAATCAAAAACGCATCCAGGCTTTGCGTGACTTCCATCTTCAAGGCGGCGGCTTCGGTGCGGCTCAGCGTTTGCGTCGTCCAGTCTTCGATCACCAGACGCGATTGCGCGGCCAGCAAATCGCTGTGCGCGTTGGCGGCAATGCGCGAGGCATCACGGCGGATCAGCACTTGCCACGGTCCGATGCTGGCCAGCACGTCGCCTGGCGTGGAGGCCGCTTGCAAACAGACTTGCAGCAGGCCACCCAGTTGGGCGGGGTCGAGCGCCACATCCAGCGCGGTGGGTGCACTGGTCGGCGGGGCGACCGCATCGGCCACCGCAGGCGCGCCGGTCTCAGGCGCGACGATGGCCTTGATGCGGTCCACCAGTTCGGCCACCTGAATGGACGAGGTGACCGCATCCCCGGTCGCACCCGGTTGGTCCGACACCGTCAGCACATTGCCGCCGCGCCGCCGCACCTGTTCGACGGCGTTGCGGCCATAGGTGTCATCGGCATTGGCAATCAGCAGACTGCTGCGCGTGCCATCCCACGGGCGCACGTGCACGGTCAGGCCGTGGGCGGCCATCAATTGCGTGGCCATCATGACGCGACGCTCGATGTCGTCACCCAACGCCACCAGGGAAAGCGTGATTCGTTCTATCAGCACAAGCACCACCTACGCGCCGCAGCGCGACGTCTGGCCCGGCAGGCCAGTCCGTCGCGCCACGGTTTTGCGACTGAAAAGAGAGACCCGATCAGGAGAAATCGATGGTCTTCTCAAAGCTCTTCAGTTCGTGCCGCGCCATCGCCAGGTTGGCGCGAGCACGGTCGATGACCAGGTACAAAAACACGTTGTGGTTGGTCTCGAGCGGGCGCAGCAGGTGGTATTGCTTGTTCAGCGTAATCAGGATGTCTTCGATGCTGTCGTTCAGGCCCAGCGCGGCGGCAATCTTGCGCTTGGATTTCAGCACTTCGGCGTTGCCGGGCGCGGCCAGTTCCAGGTCGATGCCGCTGCCGTCTTTGGCCATGGGCATGCCGCTTTCACAGTCCACGAGCGCGGATGCGATATAACCGTCGATTTGTTGCAGAGCTTCCAGAGAAATACGAGCCATTTGTGGTGGTCCCTTGGTTTAAGTGGATCAAGAAAAAGGTGATGGCAGCGTCGTCACGGCTTGCGGATTGCGGCCTTGTTACCAGGGCCGCCGCCCTGCCGTTGTGCGAGCGTTTTTATGGAACTGCGGGCTTGCAAATTACGAATTACGTACTGCAGGTTACAAACTGGGGCGCGCTCAGGCGGGCATTGCCACGGCCAACGCTTGCTCGATGCGTTGCGCCAGATCGGTGGTGGTGCGCAGTGCGGTGCCCAGCATCAAATCGGCGTCAAAGGCCAGCGCCAGGGTAAACACGCGGCCTTTAAGGTGGATGCGCACCATCACGATATTGGCGTGGTCGGCGCAGACCACGGCGCGCTGACAGGCGCCAGCGTTGATTTCCTTGCTGGCGGTTTCGCACACGGCCAGCAGCGAACTGAAAATGGCGCTGACGCGGTTGTTATCGGTTTCCGTATCAAAACGGCTCACCAGCGGCATGCCATCGGCGGTGGAAACCAGCGCGGCGCGCGTTTCGCTGACGCGATCAAACAGCTGCCCGATGACCTCTTGCATCAACTGGCGGACGGTGGCCATATCTGGCGCTTCCCAAGGCTGGGCCAAAGCAGAATTCATTACTGGATCCATAAGTTGGCAATGATTATTTACAGAGCACTGACGGCATCAATCGGCCTCGCCACGCCCGCTGTGATTAATATCACTGCACCGTGGCGCGCCTTGGGCGTGTAGGCAAAATCCGGGGCAAAACAGGGTAAATATGTCGCATTTGCCCATCTGGCGAGCAAAAGCACGGACGCACTTTACTGAAATGCAACCGCGATGAAACGTTTGGGCGGGATGAACGGCGTTTAAAACACGCTGACTGGTCAGTCGGCCACGTAATGTGGTGATTTTCGACACATTTTTTCTGTCAGCTTGCGGGTTGCGGGGCCGCAAGAAACCGGCTGAGTAATCAGTCAGATCGACCGCATGTCGCGTGGCGCGCGCCCAATCAAAAGCAGGCAAAACCGCTCGCGTCGGGCGGCGTATGCTCACAGCACGGCGGCCTTGGCCGCAGGCCTATGGAGTAGCGCAATGATGGAAGCCATCAACTTTTCCCGTCCCACCATCGAACGATTAATCAAAGGATTGCAGGCCGAAATCAGCCAGTTAAATCCGGTTGGCCTGGATGACCGGATCGAGCTGGGCGCGTGCAATAACCTGATCCAGGCTTTGGGTGGGTTATCCGGTAGCGAATTTGTCTTGATGTGTGTGGACGCAGTGGATGCGCCGGTGGTGCAGGATATCGCCGCGCGTTACAACAGCCCGCAGGCGGCGGCCAGCGCGGATCACATGAGTTTGTTTTACGGCAGTAACGAAAGCAGCACTGAAACCGGCGCGAAAGCCGGACGGCACTGATCGCTCAAGTCATCGCGCGCTGGCATTACAGCCAGCGCGCTGTCCCGCCGTCCGCGCCCAAGTCGCGGACGGGCGCCGAAATCTAACGGTTGCCGCGCGCGGCCGCATCGTCTGTTTCCGTCTGCATGCTGGTTTGCAACATCAACATCAGTTCGGCCGACCACGCGGTGGCTGCCGCGCCGCCGCCCCCCAACTGACTGGCCGCCAGAATCTGCAACAGCGCAAATTTGCCGCCGTCCACATGGCATTCGGCCTCGGGCGCGCCTGGCCATTTCACGCACACTGAATGATGGCCAAATTGCGGATGGCCGCGGCTGCAGGACACTTCCGCGCCATGCAGTAAATGGATTGCGACAAGCCGGTCTGCGTCGTACTGAAACTGCGGCAGATGGCCTAAAAACTCGACATAGACTTGCATGTATCCTCCGGATGCGTTGAACCTGGTGTACGCGCCTGGCGGCAGGATAGCGACAGGTGTCGCAGCGCTGTGACGGGCGGTGGCAAAGCGGCCCGCAGCGGCAGCAAAGTGAGCGTGTGGGTACCTTTCATCCGGCATGTTAAAAGCAGTTAGGGTAGCGCCATGATTGGGCGTAGTGTGGGCCTGCGCGAACCCGGGAATGCCACCGACTACCGCGCGGGAGCACCATCATGTCGTACATCTCGATTCCTGATCGTCGCAAGGCCGAGCGCATTAACTGGGCCGCCCATCGCAACGCGCAAGTCACCGAAACCGCCGCCGTACCGCGCCATGTGGCGCGCAGCTTGTATAAAGGCTTTGGTGGCGCCAGCGCCTATACATTGCGGCCCGCCACCATGCCCGAAGCGGACCCGGCCGCCAACGATGTAAAGCCGTAACCGCCGCCCGCCACCCCGGTGGCCGTGCCTGAAAGCCCGCAGCGATGCGGGTTTTTTGTTGGCCGCAGCACGGCGGCCAACCCGCCAGCAAGCACCGTGTCACCAGGAGCCAGCCTGGTTATGCAGCGCGCAGCGGCATGTTTAGATCGGGTCAGCACAACAATCCCGGCCGCTTGCCCGGGCGCGTTATCTGGAGCAATTCCGTCATGCCAAAACTACAAAATCTTGCGACGCGGCTTTATCTGGCCTTCGGGCTGGTGATCGCCTTGCTGGGGCTGAATGCAGCCATCGGCATTTACGGCGTTACCACCCTGACCGACAAGGTGGCGCTGATCAAAAGCGACAGCATGTTCAAGCTGAAAGTGGCCAACGAGTGGATTTATTATCTGCAAGAAACCGCACGCCACACGCGCAATCTGTTGCTGTACGACCCCTCAAAGTTTCAGGCTGAACTGGATGCGATTGCTGAAGACCAGGCCAAACGCAAACAGGCGATGCAAACGCTGGTGCCGATTGTTAAATCACCGGCCGGACTGGCGGCGCTGAATGCCGTGATTGCCGCGCGCGAAGCGTATGTGCCGGCAGAAACGCACTATCTGGAATTGTTCAAAGCCGGCAAGCAGGCCGAAGCGCGCGAGCAGTTGCTGGAAACCATGCGCCCGCTGCAAATCAAGAACATCAATGCGCTGCACGATTTTCTGGGCGTGGAAGAAAACTACGCCGCGCAAACCGCGCAGGACGCGCTGGTGCAAGCCGCTCATACCCGATTGTTGTTGCTGACTCTTTCGGCGCTGTCGCTGGTAGTGGGGCTGGGCGCGGCTGCGTGGATCGTGCGCGGCGTATTCCAACAACTGGGCGGCGAACCGGCCGAAGCGCTGGCGGCCGTGCATACCATTGCGGCGGGTGATCTTAGCCAGCCCATCCGCGTCACCCGTCCGGCGAGTTTGCTGGCCGAGATGGAAGTGATGCGGCGCAAGCTGAGCACGTTGGTGGGCGATCTGGTGGCCAACGCCGAACAGCTTTCGCATCATTCCAACGGTCTGGCCGGCGAATCCGAACAACTGGCGCAGGGCGCGGCCCTCGGCAGCGACGCTGCCTCGCGCATGGCCGCCGCCGTCGAAGAAATGACCGTCAGCATTGCGCATATCTCGGACAACACCGGCGATGCCGCGCGCACCGTCAGCGAAAACGGCGAAAACGCCCGCACCGGCAGTGCCGTGATTCTGGATCTGGCGCAGGGTATGACCCAGGTCTCGGATCGCATCAAAACCGCATCGAGTACCGTGACCGAACTGGGCCATGAATCCGAATCCATCCGCTCGATCATCGGCGTGATTGGCGAAATTGCCGATCAGACCAACTTGCTGGCGCTCAATGCCGCCATCGAAGCGGCGCGTGCAGGCGAGACTGGCCGCGGCTTTGCGGTGGTTGCGGACGAAGTGCGCAAACTGGCCGAACGCACCGCCAAATCGACACGTGATATCTCCGGCATGATCAACAGCATGCAGGCCAACGTAAACGTGGTGGTGGGCGCGATGAACGACAGCGTGGTCGAGGCCGCTGCGGGTGAGGGCCTGGCGCAAAACGCCGACCAGGCCATCCGCACCATCGAAGGCGGTTCGCGCAAGGTGGTGACGCTGGTTAACGATATCGACGTGGCGCTGCGCGAAAACGCCGCCGTGTGCCAGAACGTGGCCAAGGCGGTGGAACAGATGGCGCAAAGCACCGAAGAAAACAGCCAGGCTGCCCATTCGGTGGCCTCCACCGCCGGGCATTTGTCCGGCATCGCCACGCAACTGCGTGGTTTGACGGTGCAGTTCAAGGTGGCTTGATGTGTCAGTGGTCATCAGGTGATGCAATAAAAAAGGGCTTCGTCGAAGCCCTTTTTTTATATTTGCGACCTCCGACGCTGTGTAGCGCCCAGCTAATGCTCCGGTTTGTTCTATAAATGATCAGCTTCAAGTAATTTATGAATAAGCAAACTAGTCCGGCGGAGGGCCGGGCTTTTCAACCCCGGAGAGACTTGCCATGTTTACCGCTTTGCCTACTTGCCCAAAAGGCTTGGTCCGCAGCCTGCGCGCACCTTTGCAACCGACTTCCACCATGCCTGAGCCGAAACGACGTCGGTCGCGTTTTGCACCCGCCGCCGTGCTGACGGCCGTACTCTTCGTCAGTGCTGGCGCACACGCCGAAATCATCACATTCGATGGGCTTCCCACCGGCAACGTTAGCCTGGGCACGTATCACGGCTTTAGCTTCAGCAAGGGGATTTTCGCCCAGACTTATCAAAGCTCAGATGCGCATTACGGCGGCACACAAGCCTTGGGCTACGACGCCTTCCAGATCGGCGAAACCAGCAGTATTAGTTCAGCCACCCCGTTTGTGCTCAGCCGCATCAACGCCGCCCCGATGCTGCAAGATGAATGGTGGCTCGGCGCGGCCCGAGGCCTGCAGTTGACGGGCTTTCTGAACGGGCAGGTGGTTGCGACATCCAGCCTGAGCTTTGTACGTGACCCGGATAGCAATAGCCGCGCGTATTTCAGTTGGTATGACCTGGGCAACGCCTTTGACCGACCGATCGATACGCTGAGTATCTGGATTGACGGCATCGGCGGCATCAACGACGCGTGGTATTTCAGTGCGCTGGATGTCGCGCCGGTTCCGGAGCCTGAGACCTGGGCGCTGCTGGGCCTCGGTGTGGTGAGTGTACTGGCACGCCAACGGCGGCGTCGGGCAACGGTCCATCGCGCTTGACCCCCCCGCTAGCTGACCATGCGCCCATGCGCAGGGCGCATTGGGCATCGCGGCCACGTCGTGATTACGTGGCCGTTTTGCATCTGCGCGTCCACCATGCATTCCTTGCATAAAAACCATACCAATTATTGATTTGCCGGTTGCGTCATCGCCCCGTATCGTCGCTACAAAATAACACGTAGCAATTAAATACGACTTCCATATAACTGAAGAAGCGATGATGCCCGCACACTTGACTGCTCGACCCACCCAGCTTGCCCTTGCCATTTCGCTGCTGGCCAGCACCGGATTTGCGGCTGCCGCCAGCGATACCGCCACGGTACAAGACGTGGTGGTGACCACCGGTACGCGCGGTGAGCAACGCACCGTGGCCGACAGCCCGGTACCGATTGATGTGGTGACCAACGACCAACTGACCGCCACCGGCAAGACCGGCCTCAAGGAAATCCTGAACCAGTTGCTGCCGTCGTTTAACCTGCCGGGCATTAACGGCGGCGGCACGTCGTGGACGGTGCGCGCCACCACCTTGCGCGGTCTGACCGGCGATGAAGTGCTGTATCTGGTCAACGGCAAGCGTCGCCATAACACCGCGTTGATCAACAACCTGGCGCGCATCGGCAATGGCGGTGTGCCGGTCGATCTGGATCTGATTCCGGTGGCGGCCATCGACCATATCGAAGTACTACGCGATGGCGCGGCGGCGCAATACGGCTCGGATGCCATCGCGGGCGTGATCAATATCGTGCTGAAGAAGGGCGAGAGCGGCGGCGCGGCCGAAACCACGCTGGGCCAGAATTATGCGGGCGACGGCAAATCGGGCCATCAAACGCTGGATTGGGGCACGCGTCTGGGCCAGGACGGCGGCTTTGCGCATTTTGCGCTGGACGCCAAGGCCAACGAGCCGTCCACGCGCGCGCAGTTATCCACCACGCCGCACCCGTATAACCCGCTGCCCAACGGCCAGCCCGACCCGCGCGACCAGACCGTGGATCGCAGCATGTGGGGCCAGAGTTACGGTGCGGGCCGCGATGCAGTGGTCAGTGGTTCGTACAACGCCGAACTGCCGCTGCAAAACGTCGATCTGTATTCGTTTGCCACGCTGGCGCAACGCAATTCGCGCAAGAACACCGGCAGCTTTCTGCCCAACAACGTCAATTCGCTGGTTGAGGTGTATCCGGACGGCTTTAACGCCTATCGCCGCATTTACGAAACCGATTACCAGTTGGCCGTGGGCGGCCGTGGCGACGTGGCGGGGTGGAAGTGGGATTTGAGCACCACCTATGGCGAAGACCATGCGCGGCTGGATGGCGAACATACGCTCAACGCCACGCTGGGGCCGGGCAGCCCCACCAGCTTTAATCTGGCGTCGCAGATTTACGATCAGTGGACCAACAATCTCGACTTTACCCGCGGCTTTGATGTGGGCCTGGCCAAGCCGCTGGATGTGTCGGCGGGCGTGGAGCATCGCTACGAGCGCTATCAGATCAAGCCGGGCAACGAGCTGGCCTATGAGATTGGCGATTACGTCATCCCCAGCGGCTTTTACGCCGGGCAACATCCGCAGCCGGGGCTGGCCTCGTATGCGGCGACCTCGCCCGCCGATGCCGGCGACATCAATCGCAACAATCTGGCGGCCTATCTGGATGTGGGCGCGGATATCACCCGGCAGTGGTACGTGGGCGCGGCGGCGCGGTTTGAGCATTACGACGACAGCGCCGGCAATACCGTGGCGGGCAAGCTGACCACGCGTTACCAGTTTCTGCCCGGTTATGCCGTGCGCGGCACGGTCAGCAATGGCTTCAAGGCGCCGTCATTGGCGCAACAGATTTTTGCCTCGTCCACCTTTACTGGCCAGGTGGATGCCAACGGCGTGTGGCAAACCTATCCGGTCAAAGTATTGCCGGTTAATTCGCCCGAAGCGCAGGCGCTAGGCGCGGACCCGCTCAAGCCGGAAAAGTCCACCAACTTCAGCATCGGCTTTACCGCCGAACCGACACGCGCCACGCGCCTGACCATCGACGCGTATCAGATCCGCATCCGCGATCGTATCGTGCAAACCAGCCTGCTGACCGGGCCGGTGGTGTCGGGCATCCTGGTGGCGAATGGTTTTGCGCCGGGCCAATCGGCGCAGTACTACACCAACGGCGCGGACACCAAAACCAATGGCGTGGATGTGGTGGGCGAATACACCAGCGATTTCCAGCAATACGGCCTGGTGAAATGGAGCGCCGGTTATGCATGGGACAAAACCGAAATCACGCATCTGAAAGACACGCCCGCCGTGCTGCAGAACCTCGGCTATTCGCTGTTTAACCGGCAGCAGCAGGGCGACCTGACCGTTGGCACCCCGCGCGACAAACTGGTGTTCGGTGCCAACTGGCTGTACGACCGCGTCACCACCGATCTGCGCTTGACGCGCTATGGCCAGTACACCGAAACCGGCACCGTCGCCAGCAACGACCGCGTGTACGGCGCCAAGTGGATTACCGATCTGGATATCGCGTTCGAGGCCACCAAACACGTCACCGTCGCGGTGGGCGCCAACAATCTGTTTGATGTGTACCCCGACAAGATTGGCATCGTCGACGCCAAAACCGGCTCCGGCGCGTATGGCAGCTTCTCGCCGTTTGGCATTACCGGCGGCTTTTACTACGCCCGGCTGGCGTACAGCTTTGATTGATTGATCGAACTGACCGGGGCGGCGTGCGCGCGGCCCCGTTTTGACTTGCTCGCAAAAGGAATCCCCGTCATGCGCCATTCCGTTCTTATCCGTGTGCTTGCCCTTGCCGTTGCCACCAGTTTTGCCGCCAGCGCGGCCAACGCCGCCGATGCCGCCGTGTTGCGCGTGGGCGATCAACGCGGCGGCACGCGCGCCGTGCTCGAAGCGTCAGGCCAGCTTAAAGATGTGCCGTACAAGATCGAGTGGTCCGATTTCCCGAACGCTGCACCGTTGCTGGAAGCGCTGCGCGCCAATGCCATCGATGCGGGTGGCGTGGGCGATGCGCCGTTGCTGTTTGCGCAGGCGGCCGGTGCGCCAGTGCGGGGCGTGTCGGCGATCCGTTCTGAGGCGCATGGCGTAGCGATTGTGGCCAATGCCAAATCCACGTTGAACGGTGCGGCCAGTCTGAAAGGCAAGCGCATTGCCACCACCCGCGGTTCCATCGGCCATTATCTGGCGCTGGCCGCATTGCAAAAGGCCGGGCTCAAGCCCAGCGAGGTGACCTTTGTCTACCTGGGCCCCAGCGACGCCAAAGCCGCGCTGGCCTCGGGTGACGTCGATGCTTGGGCAGTGTGGGACCCGTATGTGGCCATCGCCCAGGTCAACGACAAGGCAAAGATTGTCGTCGATGGCACGGGACTGGTGTCGGGGCTCAGTTTTGAAGCCGCGACGGAAGACGCCATCCGCAACAAGCGCGCCGCGCTGGCTGATTTTTTAAAGCGCCAGGCGGCCAGCGTGCAATGGGCCACGGCGCATCCGCAGGAATACGCCGAGATCCAGGCCAAGATCACCGGGTTGTCGGTGGCAGTGCATAAATTTGCTGCCGAACGCGCGCGCACCGAGCCCATCGCCATCGACCAGAAAGTGGTGGCCGAGCAGCAAAAGACCGCCGATGGCTGGCTGGCGGCGGGCGTGATTCCGGCCCGCATCAACGCCGGGCAAGGGCTGGACCCGTCGTTTAACGTGACGGCAGCGCGCTGACATGAGCGACGGCCTGCAACTGGAAACCGATGTACTGGTGCTGGGCGGCGGCCTGGCGGGCACGTGGGCGGCGGTGGCAGCCGCGCGCCAGGGCGCACGCGTGGTGCTTGCCGACAAAGGCTATTGCGGCACCAGCGGCGTAACGGCCAGCGCGGGCCCCGGCCACTGGTGGGTGCCACCCGACCCCGAACTGCGCCGCGCCGCCATCGATAAGCGGCTGGGTCTGGCCTACGGCCTGGCTGAGCGCGACTGGATGGCGCGCATTGTCGATCTGACCTGGCGCACGCTGCCCACGCTGGCGCCGTATTACGCGTTTGCGCGCGACGAAACCGGCGTCACGCAATATCGCGGCCTGCGCGGCCCGGAATATATGCGCGCCATGCGGCAACTGGCGCAGGACCACGGTGTGCGCATTCTGGATCAATCGCCCGCGCTGGAATTGTTGTTGCATGCCGACGGTGCAGTCGGTGGTGCACGCGGGCATCAACGCCAGCAAGGCTATGACTGGCAAGTGCGCGCCGGCGCGGTGGTGATGGCCACAGGCGGCTGCGCGTTTCTGTCGCCATTGCTGGGCGCGCACACCAATACCGGTGATGGTTATTTGATGGCGGCGGAGGCGGGCGCGGCCTTGTCGGGCATGGAATTCAGCGCCTATTACACGGTGGCGCAGGCGGGCACCAGCATGACGCGCTCGATGTCGTACGCGTTTGCCACTTATTACGATGCGGCGGGGCACGAGCTGCCGATTCCGCGTGGGCCCGACAACAGCAGCCATATCGCGCGCGCTTTGTTGCAAGGGCCGGTGTATTGCAGCCTGCATCGCATGCCGGAGTCGATTCGCGCGCAATTGCCTCAGATTTCGCCCAACGTGCTGCTGCCGTTTGTGCGCCAGGGCATCGATCCGTTTACCGACAAATTCCGCGTGGAATTGCGCGGCGAAGGCACGGTGCGCGGTATCGGCGGGCTGGAAATCGTTAGTGACGACTGCGCCACGCGCGTGCCCGGTTTGTATGTCGCAGGCGATGCCGCCACGCGTGAGCTGATTGCGGGTGCAACTTCGGGCGGCGGCGCGCAGAACTCGGCGTGGGCCTTGTCGTCGGGCCAATGGGCCGGGCAGGGCGCGGCCGATTATGTGGCGCAGAACGGCTTGCGCCGCAACGCGCGGGTCGAGGCCATAGGCGGCGCAGGCGTGCGGCCGACCACGCAAGCGGCGGCGCCCGATCTGGCCAGCGTGCTCGATACCGTTAAGGCCGAAATGCTGCCGGTGGATAAGAACCTGTTCCGCACCGAGGCGCGCTTGCGCCAGTCGCTGGCGGTGCTGGATTTAACGTGGAACGCCATCCGCGAAGGCGGCGGGCGCTTGTACAAACCACGCTGGCGCGAAGCGGCCGCGCTGGTGGCCACCGCGCGCTGGAGCTATCGCGCGGCGCTGGCCCGCACCGAGAGTCGCGGCATGCAACAGCGGCTGGATTATCCCGGCACCGACCCCGCGCTGGCGCGGCGACTGGTGCAACACGGCGTGGACCAGCCGCAGTGGCTGACGCGTATACACGAAGAGGTAAGCGCATGATCGAATGGATTTCCAGCGACCGCTGCACCGGTTGCAACCAGTGCGTGGCCGTGTGCCCGACCAATGTGTTGCAGGCGCGCGGCGACAGCACGCCGCTGATTGCACGTGCCGACGATTGCCAGTCCTGTTTTATGTGCGAGCTGTACTGCAAACAGGATGCGATTTTTGTCGGCGGGCTGTTCGACGCCCCCACCGGCGTAACCGAAGAACAGGCCGTGGCGCACGGCTGGCTGGGACAATATCGCAAACATTCCGGCTGGGACGAATGGGCCGACCAGTACGCCAACGAACACTGGCGCATGGACCGCGTCTTTGCGCTGGCGCGCGCCAGCTAAGCGCCCGCCGTTGGCCACGATGGCCGGTACGGCGCGGGCGTATCCACGCAGGTAGGGTGCGTTCCCCCGCAGGGGGCAACGCACATTGTGGGGCCTTCGGCCCCGGCCCCAATCCGGGGCCCTCCCATCTGCCAGGCGTTACCCGACCGGCGCATTCAATTACAAGCCACAACAACCCGCAAAAGCACGCCACGCATAGGGTGGGTCAAGACCCACCACCCAAAGCCAGTCACCGGAATGCAGACGATGCGGGTTTAGCGGCGGCTTAAATGGTGGATCTAGACCCACCACCCAAAGCCAGTCACGGGAATGCAAACGATGCGGGGTTAGCGGCGGCTTTGAATGGTGGGTCTAGACCCACCCTATGTGATGCGCGCCGCTATCCACCGCGCTGTGGTACCCAACTTACAAGTCACCAACAACCCGCAAAAGCACGCCACGCATAGGGTGGGGCAAGACCCACCACCCAAAGCCAGTCACCGGAATGCAGACGATGCGGGTTTAGCGGCGGCTTAAATGGTGGATCTAGACCCACCACCCAAAGCCAGTCACGGGAATGCAAACGATGCGAGGTTAGCGGCGGCTTTGAATGGTGGGTCTAGACCCACCCTATGCGATGCGCGCCGCTATCCACCGCGCTGTGGTCACCCAACCGGCACCGCGTCGCGCCATACGCCGACGCGGTGTCGGGCGCATGGCTGATCGGCCCGCCCCGCCATGCCGCGTACGATGAATTCGTCAATCTGACCAGGAGAACATCATGAACAAAGCACAAATCGAAGGTCGCGTTGAAGAAGCCAAGGGCGCGATCAAGGAAACCGTCGGCAAGCTGACGGGCAATACCGCCCAGCGCGTCGCCGGCAATATCCAGAAAAACGCCGGTAAGGCGGAAGCCAACGTGGGCGATATCGCCAACGAACTGGATAAAAACGCACCGGATCGTCGCATCGGCCACTAAGCCCGACGCCCCCGCTGTAACCCGAAAGGCCCGCCCCGTTGCGGGCCTTTTGCTATGCGCTGCAGCTGCATGGGATGGCTGCAGCCCGTTACTCACGCCATGCCCATATCGCATCCGCTGCAACTCATCGCGCCTGGCTGCAATTCATCCGTGTTTATTGCAACTGGTCGCAAGCGCCAAACAGCGCGCACGCCGCTGCATACACTGGCCTCACTTCTTCAGCACAGCCACCCGAGGCCAACATCATGCAACACGTTCCTGACTACGTTTATCTGATCCTTGCCGCACTGGTTTACATCGGCATCAAGCGTTGTTTTGCCAGCGTGATGCGGCCCGAGCGGCTGTTGTTGTTTCCGGCGCTGATGTTGTTTAACGGCTACGACAGCCTGCCGCAACTGCTGCCGGCGCTGGACCACAGCGCCATCGCCGCCGCTTTGCTGACCATGGCTGCGGGCCTGTATATCGGCTGGCAACATGCCGCACGCTGGGCGCTGCAATTCAGCGCCGACGGCAAGCAAGTGCGGGTGCCGGGCGACATCAGCCTGCTGGTCAATATCCTGGTCAGCTTTGCCTTTGAATTTGGCCTGCACGCCGCCAATGCCATGCACGCGGGCTGGTTGCATTCCAATGTCGCCACTGCCACTGCACTGTCAGTCTGGGGCTTGCTGGTGGGCATGCCGTTGGGCCGAGGCATCAATGTGTTGGTGCGGCGTGGTCAGGCACAGGCAAATGCCCTTAGCATGGACCCCGTTTCCACCACCCTGCGTTAATCCACGATGCCGTCTTTGCTTTCTGCACGCGCCGCCAGGCTACCCGGCCTGGCCGGTGCGTTTAAACGTCCGGCATTTCTGTTCTGGCTGTTTGTGCTGAACAGCCTGGTGGGCCTGTGCTTCTGGGCGGGCCTGAGCAAAGGCCCGTTGTGGCCGGATTTGCTGGTGGCCAATTGCATCGGTTTTTCGGTGTACGGACTGGTGGTGCTGCTGCGGCGCTTTACCCGCATCCCCAACTGGTTGCGCGTGGTGGTGGCCGGGCCGCTGGGCGTGATTATCGGCTTTGAGCTGGCGGCGCTACTGGTGGGCAGCCCGTCGCCGTGGCTGCGTGACCCTTCGGCGTGGCTGCATGCGCTGCCCAGCTTTCTGATTGCGGGCGTCACTTGCGCCTTCTTGTCGGTGCTGTTGCAAAGCAGCCAGATGAAGGCAGCGCTGGAAACCGAACGCCGCCAGGCCGCCGAGCTGCGCCAGTCCGAAACCGCGGCCAAGCTGGCGATGTTGCAAGCGCAGATCGAACCGCATTTTCTGTTCAATACGCTGGCCAATGTGCAAAGCCTGATCAGCCGCGAACCGGAACAAGCCAGCCGCATGCTCGATCATCTCAACCGCTATCTGCGCGCCAGCCTGGGCCGCACGCGCAAGGCGCAAACCTTGCTGCAGGAAGAACTGGAACTGGTGGAAGCCTTGTTGCAGATTGCCGCCATCCGATTGGGAGAACGCCTGGCCTATCGCATTGATGTGCCCGCCGATCTGCGCGCCTTGCCATTGCCGCCCTTGCTGTTGCAACCGCTGGTGGAAAACGCGGTGTCGCATGGCATCGAGCCCGCCATCCACGGGGGCGAGATTGTGATCAGCGCGCGTGTGCAACAAGGCCAGTTAACGTTGCAAGTGTGCGATAGTGGCGCCGGCCTGGGCGGCAGTGGCCGCGCGGGGGGCGGGGTGGGGCTGAGCAATGTGCGCAGCCGCCTGCACACCTTGTATGGCGAGCGCGCGCGGCTGCAAGTCAGCGCCAACGCCGGGCCGGGTGTAACGGCCAGTCTTGTGTTACCGCTTGAGGGAGTCTGATTTGCCCACCGCCATCATCGCCGACGACGAACCGAATCTGGCCGCGGAACTGGCCGATCGGCTGGGCCGTTACTGGCCCGAATTGCAGATCGTAGCAATGCCGCGCAACGGCCCGGAAGCGCTGGCCGCCATCAATACGCTGAAGCCTGATTTCGCCTTTCTGGATATCCGCATGCCCGGGTTGGATGGCATGCAGGTGGCGCGTCTGGCGACGGGCAGCCGCGTGGTGTTTGTGACGGCCTACGACGAATATGCGGTCGATGCGTTTGATACCGCGGCAGTCGATTATTTGCTGAAACCGCTGAACGATGAGCGCCTGCTGAAGTGCATTACGCGCTTGCAACGCGGCGATGCGCCGACCGCCGCCGCAGCGCCCACGCCGCTGCCGGTTGCGCCTGCCGCGAGCGCCGATCTGATCCAGTGGCTGACGGTGGGGCTGAACGACATCACGCATCTGGTGGATGTGGCTGACGTGGTTTATTTCCAGGCCACCGACAAATACACCGAAGTGATCACGCGCGAAAAACGCCATCTGATCCGCACGCCGCTGAAAGAACTGGCGCAGCGGCTGGACCCGGCGCGCTTTGCCCAGGTGCACCGCGGCGTGATCGTGCAACTGGCCGCCATCGACCACATCCAGCGCGATCTGCTGGGCCGCTTGCGCATCCACTTGCGCCAGCACAGCGACGTGCTGCCGGTTAGCCGCGCCTATGCCGGGCTGTTCCGGCAGATGTAAACGGATACCGCATACGGTGGGTCTAGACCCACCGATCAAAGCCAACGAAAAGAAACGCTCAATATGCGGGGTTCTTCTCGTTGCCTTTGACAGGTGGGTCTTGACCCACCCTATGGATGTTGCTGTGGGGGTCGCCTGGCGTAGCCGCGGCGCGCTAGCAGGCCCACCACGCCGCAGCCCAGCAACGCCCAAATTTCTGGCTCGGGGTTCCGGCAGATGTAAATAGGGTGGGTCATGACCCACCTATCAAAGCCAACGAAAAGAAACGCTCATATTCGGGGTTCTTCTCTTGGCTTTGATCGGAGCCTGGATAACCCACCCGCCAAAGCCGACGAGCCGAAACGCTCCGTCTGCGGGGTTCTTCTCTTTACCTTTGACAGGTGGGTCTTGACCCACCCTATTTATGCTGTAGAGGGGCGTCTGGCGTAGCCGCGCCGCGCCAGCAGGCCCACCACACCGCAGCCCAGCAGCGCCCAGGTTTCGGGTTCGGGAATCGGGGTAAGCCGGGATACGGTGGCGTTGATGCCGAACAGGTTGCCATAGGCGTTCACAAATGTGCCGGACGAGCCGCCCTTGTCCCACGCGTAGCTGCTCTGCCAGCTCACGCTGGTGATGGCGCTGGGCGCGTATTGATCCAACGAGCCGGTCGGGTTCTGATAGGCCTGGAAAAAGCGGTAGATCAGCACCGGATTGCCGCCGTCATCAGTGCTGGGCATGTTGATGCTGTCATCAATAAAATCGTAAAAGCTGGATGAGGTGCCGACATAAGCATGCGTCTGATCGGCCACAAAGCTGGGCAGCGGGCTGCCGTCATAGGGCACCATCCCCAGCGGCGCGCCGTAGGTGGCGAAATCAAGGCTGAAGCCGTTTTTGGCAGTGATGGTGAGGTCAACCGACAGCGTCCAGTGGTCACCGGTGGAAAAGTCGGGCAGGGCGACCTGGAAAAACGGCGCAAACTCCCTGGTGATTTCGCGGGTAACGCCATTGACCACAATGTTGCCGGTACCGCCGTGGGCTGCGGTGATCAGCACCGGGGTCGGGCTATCCGGCCCAAGGTTGTAACTGATGGTCATGGCGTCCGAGTCATACAGCACCACGGCCCAAGTCGTCGGAGCGCAAGCCATGGCGGCCAGCATCAGCAATAAAGCGCGCATCGTGTTTCTCCTGCAGCTACAGCGTATGGGACACTCCCTCGGCTTATTCAGGCACATTGCGCCGCGGCGCGCTGCCGCGATCAAACCATGGCGCGACTGGCGGTGGCCCACACCGCGCTGGCCGCTAGAAGCTCACCGCCAGCCCCAGTGACGCGCCGTGCACATTGTTGCCAAACACATAGCGCGCCACCAGCCGCGTGCGCGTGACGATGACGTGGTACTTGCTGGAATCGAATTCGATGCCCGCGCCCAGCGAGGTCAGATCGTTAAACCCGAGCGCGCCGCGTAGCTGGCCCAGATACTCGGTGTGCGCCAGTTCCAGCACATAGCGCACCGGGCGGTCCATCAGTTGCCAGCCGGTGGGGGCGCGATAGCGCGTCCACAGACCAAAGCTTTGCGCGGTGGCCTCGCCATGGAGTTCGCCGCCAAAACTGTGCATCGGGATATTGGCGTAGCGCAGCTCCAGCTCGTATTCGTAGGCGGGGGTGAAATCCTCATAGACCAGCATCATCGAGCCGCCCAGGCCATACACATTCATGGTGCCGCCATCCAGAAAGCTGAAGTCGCGCCCGGTATAGCCTTCGACGGCCCAGTCGGCCACGCGGATATCGCTGGCCACCTTGCCCACCGACGCATTCAGGATGGGCCGTAGCCGTAGTTTGGGTGTGATAAAAAAGTCCCAGCCGATGCCGGCGCTGACGTTCAGCGTGTTCCAGCGCAGCGGCAAAAAGCGGTTTTCGCTGCCGTTGCTGGCCACAAAGGTGGGGTCGTAGCGCGTGTAGCCCAGCATGCCTTCCAGATACACCGGAAAGCTGTCGTACATGGTGGCGCCGCCGCCCAACTGGGTGGACCACAAACCCGGGTTGCCAGACTCTGCGCTGTTGATCGACAACGAACTGGTGGTGACATCCGGCACCACCGAGTACCCCATCATCGCCACCACGCCGTTGGCGCGCCGCTGGATATTGCGGTCAAGCACCTCAAACGGCGCGGCATGGGCGGCGCTGGTTGCCAGCCCGACCATGCCGGCTATTGCAGCGCGTCGAAGCGCAAAGAATCTCGACATGTGGGGCCTCGGACAAGGACGAAAACGCGGGTTGGGCAGCCGCTTTTACAAATGTCTCTTTGCTTTGCCAAGGCTGTACATCTATACCTTCAGCAAATTTGTAAGCAATACGCAGGCTGTGCGTACGTTGTATATCAGCGGCTGCAACCCTGCCATATCAGATTGATCCACCTTTCCCGCCAGGAGTTTTTAAATGTCTGTTTTGCCGAAACTTTCCGCGCTGCGTTGGCTTTTGCTAAGCGGTCTTGCGCTGGCGGCTGGCAATGCGCTGGCCACTGAAGGCGGCGCCGGGCGACCGATTACCGGCCAGATCATCAACCCGATGGCAGGCATTGTGCCGCCCGCGCCCGGCGAAGTTTTTGCCACGGTGTCGAGTATTTATTACGACGGCTCGCTGGGCGGCAGCAAGCAGTTGCCATTGGGTAATACCGTGGTGACCAATGTCGATATGAAAGTGGCGTACAACTACCTGGGCTTGAGCTACATCTGGAAAACCGCGCCCAGCGCCTGGAGCTACGCCTCCGGTATCGTGCTGCCGTTTCAGTACACCGACATTAGCGGCAGCGTGACGGGCTCGGCGGGCTTGCTCAATCGATCAGGCAGCGATTCGTCCACGCAGATGGCCGACATCCTGTTTGTGCCGCTGGCCATCGGTTATCACTTCAGCAAGACCGAACATATGGCGCTCAGCCTGCAGTTTTACGCGCCTACCGGCAGCTATGACGCCAACCGCCTGGCCAATGCGGGGCAGAACACGTGGACGTTTATGCCGAGCCTGGCCTACACCCGAATCCTCCCGGAAAGCGATATCGAACTATCGGGCACGTGGGGCCTGGAGTTCTATTCACCCAACAGCGACACGCATTATCACAACGGCGCGATCACCACGCTGGACCTGACCGCCATCAAGCGCTTTCCCTCGGGTTGGGGTGGCGGCGCGGTGTTTGGCTGGATACAGCAAATCAGCGATGACACGGGCGGCCTGGCTAACGAAATCGGCGGCAATCGCGGCCGTACCCTGGGCCTGGGCCCGATCCTGACCTGGCAAGGCAAAGCGGGCAGCACGCCCGTTTCGGCCAGCCTGCGCTGGGTGAGTGAATTCGACGTGGCCAACCGGCCGCGCGGCAATGGTTTCCAACTGAACGCCACCGGACAATTCTGATGCGTACGCTGATCTGCGCCACCGCCTTGCTAAGCACGCTGACCGCAGCCGCCGTCCGGGCCGATAGCGCCGACGACGCCAACAAAAGTAACAACCCGTTGAACCCCGCGCCGGGGCTTAACTTTCAGGATTACTACGTGCCGACGCTGTTTGGCAGCGACAAATACAGCAACGACTTTTTGCTGCGTGGCACGCTGCCGATTGCACCGGGCGTGCTGCCGATGCCGCAACTGTTGCGTGTTACGGCGCCGATCAGCACGCGGCCCGATCCGGCCGGGGGGTATTCGACCGCGCTGGGCGATATCAACCTGTTTGATATCTTGTTATTTGGCGCTAACGGCATGGAATTCGGGATCGGCCCGCTGCTGAGCATGCCTACCGCCACGCACGATTATCTGGGCACCGGCAAATGGCAGGCTGGCCTGGCCGCCATCGTGGTCAGCCCCACCAAACAGCGCTTGCTGGGCGCACTGGTGCAATGGCAGCACTCGTTTGCCGGTGACGATGACCGTAGCAATACCAACAGCGCCACCTTCCAGCCTTTCCTGATCTACAACCTGCCCGAGGGCTGGTATCTGCGTTCCACCGGTACGTGGACTTTTAACCTGAACAACGGCGAGGGCTATATCCCGGTGGGCTTTGGTGCGGGCAAGGCGTGGAAGAGCGGGCAGACCGTTTACAACATGTATGTCGAACCACAAGCCAGCGTGTGGCACGAGGGCGAAGGCCAGCCGCACTGGACGATTTTCTTCGGGTTGAACCTGACCCTTAACGGGCTGTAACCGTTCCGCGCGCGCACGCGGTAAGGACATCATGAATCCGTATTCAAAGAAATCGAATGCGCCCACCAGGACGGCGCTGGCCTTGGCAGCCCTGCTGGTGACGGCAGGCGCGGCGTGGGCCGACACCCCGGTCAACGTCGACCCGCAAGCCACGCAAGCGCTGGCCGCCATGGGTACTTATCTGCGCACCTTGCAGCAATTTACCGTTAGCGCCGACAGCACCACCGATGTGGTGGACGACGCGGGCCAGACGCTGCAATTTGCCAACCAGACCGAACTGAATGTGCAACGCCCCAACCATCTGCAAGGCTGGGTAAAAGGCGATGAAGGCACGCGCTCGCTGTATTACGACGGTAGTACGTTTACGCTGCATGGCTCGGAAAACAACTTTTACGCCAGCGTGCCGGCACCGGCCACCATTGCCGAACTGGTGGCCGATCTATCCGGCAAATACGGTCTGGAAACGCCATTGGCCGATCTGTTTTATTGGGGGCAGGGCGAACAGCCCGAGCTGACCTCGGCGCAGGTGATTGGCGAAGAACGCCTGGCTGGCCAGATCTGCACGCATTACGCCTTCCGCCAACCCGGCGTGGACTGGCAGGTGTGGATACGCAAAGGCGCGCAGCCGTTGCCGTGCAAGCTCAGCATTATCGACGCCGCCAATGCCGCGCGGCCGCAGCACACGGCCACGCTGAAATGGCAACTGCAGCCACACTTCAGCACTCAGACGTTCCACTTTGTGCCGCCTGCCGGCGCGCGGCGGATCGTATTGCGCCCCCTTGATGCCTCGGCCCCTGCGGCCACCCCGGCGCAATAACGGAGACCGTCATGCAAGCCAAATCGATTGTAATCAGCATGGTGCTCACCGCTTTGATGCTGGCGTATTCGGTGGACGCGCACGCCTGGGTGGCGGGCCGTACCGTAGTGGGGCCCAACGGCGGTGTGGTGCATACCGGCGCGGCGGGCGTCGCGCCCGTGCGGCCCTATCCGCCACCACCGCCACCGCCGGGCTACTACGGCCATCCGGTTGCGACCGCCGCCGCCGTCACTGCCACCGTGGCCGTCACCGCTGCGGTGGTCGGCAGCATCGTGCATTCCATCCCGCCCAGCTGCACGGCGGTGATCGTCAACGGGCTGACTTATCAGCAATGCGGCAGCACGTGGTACCAGCCGCAATATGTGGGCACCACCGTGCAATATGTGGTGATCAACCCGCCGCGTTAATTTGCCGGGCCAGACGCCAGCCAACGGGGCAGCGCCGATCAGGACGCTGCCCCGTGTTTGTTTGCGCGGGCCGCGCCGGGCCTAGCCCGCGTTGTCCGGCAGCAAGCCCTTGCTGAGCTTGTCGCGGATCTTGCTGGCGGTTTCGCCCTTGGTGATCTGGCCGTTCTTATCCAGATCCAGCCCGGCGTTCTGGATATAGCGTTTGGGATGCGCCGCGTCGTTTTTGTCAAACAACACGTAATCCAGCGCTTTGCCGATCGCCGCGGGCCACAGGATGGCCATGTAAACGTCTTCCAGCGACTGCAAGCGGCCTTTGCTGGGCAGAAAATATTTCTCGACGAAATCCAGCTGCTGCACATTGCTCATCGCCGCCAGCTGGTCCGTATTGGTGCCCAGCGCCTGGGCGGTGGAAGGCATGAACTGGATCAGCCCCACCGCGCCGCTGCCTGCGGCATTGCGCACCGAGGCGCTGAAACTCTCGCCCGATTCAAACGCCATGCACGCCATCAAAAAGTTGGGATCGACCCCCAGATTGCCGCCGATCTGCGTGACGCGGTCACTGAATTGCGACGACACTTTTTTGCCCCATGCCAGCATGATTGTTTCTCCGCCCGATCCGCGCAGACACGCGTCTGCGTCAAGGTCCCAGCGTAGGGCATGCACGCGGCGGTAACGGGGCGGATGCGGGGCGCGGTCTGACCAATGGAAGACGGCGGCGGGTTTGGTGGAAAATCATTAAAAACAAACACATATGTTAATTTGCTTATGTTTGTTTCTGGTGCGTGGACGAGTGCACGCGGGCCACGCATGTGCGTTGCGTCTGCGGCTGTGGATGCGGTGGACGCAGCCGGTGAGCGGTCATTCCAAAGCGGTGATGATCAGGCCAGACTAAGCCCGACCCGCGCCACGTGGACGGGTCAGTTCCCCCCACGATGGAGCTCAAAATCATGCTGGCCTGGAATGACTATCGCAAAGCACTGTTCAGACGGATCGGCGAAATGGCCGCGCTCTCACCGGACACCGTCAAGGGCTATCAAACCCTGTCGGGCGCCGGGCAAAAAACCAATCATCTGGATGCCAAAACGCGCGAGCTGATCGCGCTGGCTGTGGCCGTCACCACGCGTTGCGATGGCTGCATTACCGTGCACACGGCCGAGGCGCTCAAGCAGGGCGCGTCGAAGGAAGAAATCTCGGAAGCGCTGGGCGTGGCGGTGGCACTGAACGCGGGCGCCGCGCTGGTGTATTCGGCGCGTGTTCTGGACGCGGTGGAGGCGGTTCAACTTGGCTCGTGATGCCATGGCGTAAAAACCACCACGCTGTCGCATAGGGTGGGTCTGGACCCACCCTTCAAAGCCATCTCGACCGGCTGCGATCTTGGCATGCCGCTTTGAATGGTGGGTCAGACGGGGACGCCGAGTCCCACCCTATACATCATTTTTTCAAGGGGTTTGTGGGGCTGGGCCGGTGGAGTCGCGGGCGACGAGGCGGGGTTTGGAGGTGGCCAGCATCGGTCGGGCGCCGTCGCCCGGCGCGCCTTTGATCAGACTCAGCAACAAATTCACCGCCATCTCGGCTGCTTCTTGCGTGGGCACCGCCACGGTGCTCAGGCTGGGGCGGATCTGATGCGCCAGATTGATGTCGGTAATGCCGATGACCGATACGTCGCTGGGCACGCGCAAGCCCATATCGGCCGCAGTCTGCAGCACGCCGATCGCGGGCAGATCATTCGACACAAAAATCGCCGTCGGCCGTTGCGCCGCCGACAACAGCGTGCGCGCCGCATCATGCCCCGCTTCGATCGTATCGTGGCCAAACACCGTGTGCTGCGCCAGGTCGGTCACGCCCGCGCGCGCCACCGCATCGGCAAAGCCGCGATAGCGCCAGATATGGTTGCCGTTGCGTTCACTGCCCACCACCGCGCCAATCTGGCGATGGCCCAGTGCCAGTAGATGCTCGGCCGCGATCTCGCCCGCGCGGTAGAAATCCACGGCAATCGAGGGCAGGGCCGGCGGCTGTTCCGGCCGTTCCCACATGCACAGCACCACCGGCGTGCCGCGTTTTTCGGCGGCCAGCAGTACTTGTTGTTCGACAAAATCCGCGTTCATCACCAGCACGCCATGCGCCAGCGAGCCACCCACCTGGTCCAGATAGGCTTTTTCCAGTTCCGGATCGTCGTTGGTGTTGCAGACGATCAAAAAATAGCCCTGCTTGCGCGCGGCTTGTTCGGCCGCCAAGGCAAATTCGGGATAGAACGGGTTGGCGATGCTTGATACCACCAGGGCCAGCGTCAGCGGGCGGCCTTCCACCAACGCGCGCGCGTTGAGATTGGGTCGATAGCCGAGTTCTTCGGCCAGCGCCATCACCCGTTGTTTGGTGTCTTCGCCCACCTTGCCGCGACCGCGCAACACATTGGAAACGGTTGCGGTAGTCACGCCAGCAAGCTGGGCGATCTGAGCCAGAGTGGCCATGAAGTCCTGCGCGGATTAAACGATTAATCGATCAGACCAGATTACGAAACGCGCGTCAATATTGCACACGTGTTGAGACAAGCATGGCAAAACATGCACAACGGTATGCTTGTTGCCGTTCGTCGTCATGTTGCTGTGCACAAAATGGGTGCTGAAACCCGCGCCGATTCTCAAAATAGCGCAAATATACGGGTTAACCCTTATTGCTGGCTTGCGCCTAACACTACAAATTGCGGTCAGGTAAAACGTTTAACTACGCAAATTTGCCGACGGCTTAGACCGCCGTAATACGCTGTAAGCCGCGCTAATACTTGGTTTTGATACAAACCGACATGCAAACGGCCTGAAACAATCAAATTCTTACTACGGAGTTGTCACCCTGTGACTGCAGTCACCCCGCTCATCCTGCACCCAAGCACGCCCGATCTGCCCGAAGCCGGTTTTTTGCACCAGGCCTGGCAGCACGGCCCGCGTGGCGAAATCGGCATCAACAGCCGCTACCTGACGCGGGATGGCCAGCCGTGGCTGCCGGTGATGGGCGAATTCCATTACTCGCGTTTTCCAGCCAGCGAATGGCTGACCGAGCTGCGCAAGATGAAGGCGGGCGGCATTGATATCGTCGCCAGCTACGTGTTCTGGAATCACCACGAAGATGTGCAAGGCGTGTTTGACTGGCACGGCAACAAGGATTTGCGCGCCTTTGTGCAAGCCGCCGCGCAAGCCGACTTGCTGTTCTGTTTGCGCGTCGGCCCGTGGGTGCATGGCGAAGCGCGCTACGGCGGCTTTCCCGACTGGTTGATCGAAACCGTGCCCGCCAGCGATCTGCGCTGCAACGCGCCCGGTTATATGCAGCATGTGGACCGGCTGTATCACGCCATTGGCGAGCAAGTTGAAGGTTTGATGTGGCATCAGGGCGGTCCGATTGTGGCCGTGCAGCTGGAAAACGAATACGACCGCGTCGGCCCGGATTGCGGCAAAGACCATATCGCGCGGCTAAAAACGCTGGCGCTGCAGTCGGGCCTGGAAGTGCCGCTGTACACGGTGACCGGCTGGCCCACGCTGGATATTCCGGCGCAAGAGGTGGTGCCGGTGTCGGGCGCGTATGCCGACGGGTTCTGGCAAGGCAGCGCCACCGCATTGCCGCCGTCCGGCGTGTTTGTGTTTGATACCAACCGCACCATCGGCGAAATGGGCAACGTGGGCGGCACGCCTGCATCCGGCCATATCGATCCGCATCATTACCCGTTTTTTCTGGCCGAGGCGGGCGGTGGCATGCACCAGAGCTACCATCGCCGCCCGGTGATCAGCACCGACGATGTCTACGCAACGGCGCTGACGCAGATCGGTTCGGGCGCCAATCTGTATGGCTATTACATGTATCACGGCGGCACCAACCCGCAAGGCAGCCGGGGTTATCTAAACGAGACCCAGGCCACCGGCTATCCCAACGATGTGCCACTGCTGGGTTACGACTTTCATGCGCCGCTGGGCCAGTACGGCCAGATGCGTCCGTCGTGGGGCCGCTTGGCCACGCTGCATCATTTTGTGGCCGCCTATGGCGCGACGCTGGCCACGCTGCCGGCCACCATGCCCGCCGATGCCACGCCCGACGCGGCCGACCGCGAACATCTGCGCGTCAGCTTGCGCGCCGATCAACACGGCGGCTTTGTGTTTATCAATAACCACGTGCGCCACCATCCGCTGCCCGCAATGACGGCCAATCTGCGCATCGAGCTGGCCGATGGCGCCGTGCAATTGCCGGTCACGCCCATCGCTAGCGGCCAGGCGTTGATCTGGCCAGTGGGGCAACGGCTGGGCAGCGCCGTATTGCGCTACGCCACCGCGCAACCGCTGACCCGCCTGCCCGATGAAACTGTGCCGGTGTATGTCTATACCGCGCTCGATGGCATCGCCCCCGAATTCAGTTTTGCCGCCAGCAGCGTGCAACGCATCGACGCGCCCGCCGCCTGGACCACGCATGACGGCAGCGTGCTGACGGTGCGCCCGGCGGTCACCCATACGCCGGTGGAACTGGTGGTGGTGGATCACCAGGGCCAGCCGCAACGTCTGATCATCCTCAATCAGCAACAGGCCGATGGCTGCACGCCGCAGTGGCTGCGCGGCCGCCAACGCCTCGTGCTGAGCGAGCAGGGCAGTTGGTTGGCAGGCGATGTGGTGCATGTCGCCGCCACCGGCGCAGCCAGCGCGCAAATCGCGGTGTTTCCGGCCGATGGCCTGACCACGGCCGCCCCCGGCTTTGCCACATTTTCCAGCGAGCATGCAGCAGTGGCAGCGCAACCGGTCAGCGTGACGCCGCTACGCGAGGCCAGCCCGCAACCGTTGCGCTTTGGTCCGCATATCAGTTGGCGGCCTGCCGCCGTGCCCACCGCGCCGGATGACGCCATTTTTGCGGCGCATGCCGCGGCGTGGCGGTTGCGCATTGCCGACACCGCGCAGGTGGCAAGCGGGCGGCAATGGTTGCTGAACATCGATTACGTGGGCGATGCCGCGCGCTTGTATGTCGATGAGGTGCTGGTGGATGACCAGTTCTTTGACGGCACGCCGTGGCAAATCGGGCTCGATCGCTTTGTGGTGGACGGCCAATGGCCCGAACTGCGCCTGGAAATCCTGCCCGCGCACCCGCAGGCCAATATCTTTTACGAAGATGCCGCGCGCGCTGCGCTGGCGGCATCCCATAACACGGTGCAAATCCGTGCGATCCAACTCGTGCCGGTGCAAACACTGGCTTTTGATTTCGGCCGGGCTAAGGCCTGAACAAGGAGGCCGTGTGGCCAGCGTTTCCCTGATCAATGTGTGCAAGTCGTTCGATAACGTCAGCAACACCGTCAACAATGTTTCGCTGGAAATCGCCGATGGCGAGTTCTGCGTGTTTGTCGGCCCCAGCGGCTGCGGCAAATCCACCCTGCTGCGCATGATTGCCGGCCTGGAAACCATTACCACCGGTGAACTGCGCATCGGCGGCAAGCGCGTGAATGACCTCGCACCGTCCGAGCGCGATGTGGCGATGGTGTTCCAGAACTACGCCTTGTATCCGCATTTAAGCGTGGCCAAAAACATGGGTTTTGGCCTGCGCCTGGCCGGTGTGGCCAAAGAAGAAATCAGCAAACGCGTGAACGGCATTGCCGGCATGTTGCAGATTGAGCGCCTGCTGGAACGCAAGCCCAAAGCGCTATCGGGCGGGCAGCGCCAACGCGTGGCGATTGGCCGCGCGCTGGTGCGTGAGCCCGAAGTGTTTTTGTTTGATGAGCCGCTCTCCAACCTCGATGCCGCGCTGCGTACGCAAACGCGGGTGGAGATCGCCAAACTGCACCGCGAATACGCGCGCGCCAGCACCATTTATGTGACGCACGATCAGGTCGAGGCGATGACGCTGGCCGACAAGATTGTGCTGCTGCACTCGGGCGCAGAAGTGGAAACTTTTGGCAGCGTGGCGCAGATCGGCGCGCCCATCGAGCTGTACGAGCGCCCCAACAGCCTGTTTGTGGCCGGCTTCCTCGGTTCGCCCAAGATGAATTTTCTGGCGGCCACGGTAACAGCGATTGCGCCGGACCATGTGGATGTGCGCACCACCGATGGCCATGCGCTGACTGCGCTGGTGGCGCCGGATGCGCTGAAGGTGGGCGATCGCGTGCAGTTTGGCATCCGCCCCGAACATATCGAGGCCGGCACCGCAGGTGCGGCGCATGTCTTTACGCGTGAAGTGCAATGGGTAGAGCGGCTGGGTGAAAGCACCTATGCCTATCTGCGCGGCGACACGCACGCACCACTGATCGCCAGGCTGTCTGCCAGCAGCCAGGTGCAGACGGGTGAACAGCTGGCGCTGTATGCGCCACCCGCCAAAGCGCATTTGTTTGATAGCAATGGGCGCGCCTTGGAAAGGCTGGCAGTTTGACGGCATCGCGGACGGTTTGACGGCAAACCGGGCCGGGATAAATTTTGCTGATGTGACGGAGGTCGATAACAAATGAACCACAAGACTCTGACAAGCCGGATGACGCGCCTGGGCGTGTTGCTGGCCGCGGGCATGTTCAGCCTGCAAGCGCATGCTGCCGAAGCAGGCAAATTGCTGATCTGGATTAACGGCGACAAGGGCTATGACGGCATCGCCAAAATCGCCGAGAAGTTCACCAAAGAAACGGGTGTTGAGGTCAAAGTGGAACACCCGGAAGACGCGATTTCGAAATTCGAACAATCGTCCGCGGCCGGCAAAGGCCCGGACATCTGGATCTGGCCGCATGACCCGGCTGGCAACTGGATTGCAGGCGGCCTGATTGCACCGGTGCAACCGTCGAAGAAAATCGTCGACAGCATCGATCCGCTGGCGTGGAAAGCCTGGACCATCGGCGGCAAGACCTGGGGCTACCCGCTGTCGATCGAAGCGGTCGCGCTGCTGTACAACAAAGACATGGTGCCCACGCCGCCCAAGAGCTTTGACGAAGTGCTGACGCTGGACAAGAAGTTCTCGGCCCAGGGCAAGCACGCCATCATGTGGAATTTTACCGAGGTGTATTACTCGTGGGCGTTGCTGGGCGCGAATGGCGGTTATGCGTTCAAGCGCAAGCCGGATGGTTCGTATGATTCGTCCGATGTCGGCGTTAACACCAAAGGCGCGGTGCAGGGCGTGGAGATGATCCAGAAGCTGATCGCCGCCGGTGCAATGCCGCGCACCGCGACTTACGCCGAGGCGGAGGCCGCGATGAACGAAGGCCGCACCGCGATGATGATCAACGGCCCGTGGGCGTGGAACAACCTGAAGAAGAGCAAGATCAACTTCGGCGTGGCGCAGATCCCGGGCGTGGGTGGCAAACCGGGCGCGCCGTTTGTGGGCGTGCTGGGCGCGATGGTGGCGACCGCCAGCCCGAACAAGGAAATCGCAACCGAATTCCTTGAAAACTATCTGCTGTCGATGGAAGGCCTGAAAGACATGAACGCCGCCGTGCCGCTGGGTGTACCGGCCAACAAGGCGTTTTATAACGAGCTGAAAAACGACCCGCTGATTGCCGGCACCATGGCCGCGGCGCGCGCCGGTACGCCAATGCCGAGCGCCCCGGAAATGCCACGCTTCTGGACCGCGATGAAAGCCGCGATCGAAAACGTGACGCAAGGTCGCCAGACCGCGCCGGTGGCGCTGGACCAGGCCGCCAAACGCATCAAGGGCGGTAGCTGATCGCCGCCCGCTCATAGGGTGGGTCATGACCCACCACCCAAAGCCGTCGATGCGTGCGTCAACGGATGTGGTTAACACTTGGGTGGTGGATTAAGACGAACGCCAAAACCCATCCACCAAAGCCGGTTCACGCGGCAATGTTTGTGGTCCGCCACTTTGGTGGGTGGGTCATGACCCACCCTATGCATTTGTTTTGCCGAACACCTGCCTGTCTCCGCGGACTTTTGAGGTTTTAATGAAACGTCGTTCTCTTCTTCACTACGCCATTGCGGCGGTGGGTGTTCTGGCCTTGCTGGCCGGGCTGGCGTTGGTGCCGGTGTTCTACAAGGCGCATCAGCCGGTGTTTGCTGGCGGCATGATCGTTGTGCTGGGCATTGCGGTCTGGATCTACACCTCGGCGCGCGCATATGCCTACCGCTATGTGGTGCCCGGCGTGCTGGCCGTGATTGTGTTTATCGTGTTTCCGATGGCCTATACGCTGGGCATCAGCTTTACCAATTACAGCTCGCAGCATTTGCTGTCGCGTGAACGCGCCACCGATGTGCTGCTGCAAAAGAAGATTGCCGGCGACGCCAGCATGAACCTCAAGCTGTTTCGCGTTGGCGACAAATATCAGCTGTTTTTCAGTAGCGATGATGAAGGCGCGCCGTCGTATACGTCCGAGCCGTTTGCCTTCCCCAGCGGCCACGACGAGCAACACGTCAAACTGCAAACCACCACCGCCGAGGGCGTGACGGGTGGGCAGATCGTGCTGCTGAAAGACATGTTCAAGCTGCAACCCAGCCTGAAGCAGATTGCCGCGGTATTGCCGGATGGCACCGAATTGCGCCAGAGCAGTCTGCGGCGTTTTGCCCAAAGCAAACCCGCTTTCAAACTGCAAAAAGATGGCTCGCTGGTGGGCACTGATGATGGCCATGTGCTCAAGCCCAATGTGCATACCGGCTTCTTTGAAGACGCCGCCGGCAAGCCGATCGAGCCAGGTTTCCGTACCACCGTGGGTTGGCAGAACTACTGGCGCGTGTTTACCGATCCAACCTTCCACCAGCCGTTCTTGCGCATCTTTACCTGGACGGTGGCGTTTGCCTCGCTCAACACGCTGGCCACGTTTGCCATCGGGATCGTGCTGGCGGTGTTGCTGAACTGGGAAGCGCTGGAATTCCGCGGCGCCTATCGCATGATGTTGTTCTTGCCGTACGCGGTGCCGGCGTTTATTTCGATTCCGGTGTTCAAAGGTTTGTTTAACGAAAACCTGGGCGAGATCAACGCGGCCATCAATCTGATCTTTGGCTCGCGGCCGGCGTGGTTCAGCGACCCCAATCTAGCGCGTAGCATGGTGTTGCTGGTGAATACCTGGCTGGGTTATCCGTACATGATGATTCTGTGCATGGGCCTGATCAAAGCCATCCCGGATGAGCTGTACGAAGCCTCGGCACTGGCGGGCGCGGGCCCGATCACCAACTTTTTCAGCATTACCTTGCCGCTGATCTTGCGCCCCATCGCACCGCTGCTGATTGCCTCGTTTGCCTTTAACTTCAACAACCTGACGCTGATTGCGTTGTTGACCAGCGGCGGCCCGGACTTCCTCGATACGCAAGTGCCGGCAGGCGCCACCGATTTGCTGGTGTCGTACACCTATCGCATCGCGTTCCAGGATTCGGGGCAAAACTACGCGCTGGCCTCGGCCATCTCGTCGATCGTGTTCCTGATTGTGGCGACGCTGGCGGTGGTCAATCTGCGTCTGTTCAAGGTTAATCGCGCGTCATGATGCGCCAGGAGAAATCATGCCTGTAGTTCTTAAAAAATCGAGCCGCTGGCGGGTGCTGGCGGCGCATATCGGGCTGATCATTTTTATCGGTCTGACCCTGTTTCCGTTTTTGATGATCATCTCGATCTCGTTGCGGCCGGGTAACTTTGCCGGCGGCTCGCTGATTCCGCATTCGTTCAGCCTGGAACACTGGAAGCTGGCGTTGGGCATGTCGTACGCCGACACCGACGGCAATATGGTGCATCCGCCGTTTCCGGTGCTGCTGTGGATCTGGAACTCGATCAAGGTGTCGTTGATCAGCGCCACGGTGTCGCTGGTGCTGTCGATTACCAGCGCGTATGCCTTCGCCCGCATGCGTTTCCGTGGCAAAGGCACGTTGCTGAATGGCTTGTTGTTGCTGCAGATGTTTCCGTCTGTGCTGGCGCTGGTGGCCATCTATGCGCTGTTTGATCGCATTGGCGATTACGTGCCGTGGCTGGGCGTGGATAGCCACTGGAGTCTGGCGCTGGCCTATACCGGCGGCGTGGCGCAGCACATCTGGCTGATCAAGGGTTACTTTGATTCGGTGCCGTACGAGCTGGAAGAAGCCGCGCGCGTCGATGGCGCGACGCCATTCCAGGCCTTTGTGTATGTGCTGTTGCCGATGGCCTTACCGATTCTGGTGGTGGTGTTTGTGCTGGCCTTCCTCGGCGGCATGATCGAATACCCGGTGGCTTCGGTCTTGCTGCACGACGAACAGAAACTGACGCTGGCCATCGGCTCGCGCTTGTTCCTGTTTAACCAGCGCTATTTGTGGGGCGATTTTGCCGCCACCGCGATTCTGGCCGGGATACCGCTGACGCTGATCTTCATGATCACGCAGCGCTGGCTGGTGTCGGGCCTGACGGCGGGCTCGGTCAAGGGCTAGTTGCCTTCTCTTTCCTGGCGCGAGGTCAGCTGACCGCGCGCCCTTCGAGGAAACCTTCATGCGTACGCTTTTTTTAACGCTGGCCCTGGCCAGTGCGGGGCTGCTCACGCCTGCGTTGGCCGCTCCGGCAACGGCCGATGCCATCAAAGTGCAAACCGTGCCCAATCTACCGGCCGATTTCATCATGGGCGCGGACGTCTCCACGCTGGCTGCGGTCGAGCAAGCGGGTGGCAAGTTCTATAACCTGGCGGGGCAGCCACAAGACGCCATCGCCATCCTCAAAGCCAATGGCGTGAACTGGCTGCGGCTGCGCTTGTGGCACACGCCGGTGAATGCGGCCGATGTGGTGGAGGGTGGCAAAACCATCTCGCACAAAGGCGATCCGGTCGGTGGCGGCAGCAACGATCTAGCTACCACCATCCAGCTGGCCAAACGCGCCAAAGCGGCCGGGCTGAAATATCTGCTGGATATTCATTACAGCGATTTCTGGGCCGACCCACAGACGCAAAACAAACCCGCCGCCTGGCAAGACCTGCACGGCGCGGCGCTGCAAAAAGCGGTGTTTGATTACACCGCTGATGTGCTGAAGCAACTGGATGCCGCAGGCGTCGCGCCGGACATGATCCAGATCGGCAACGAGCTGAATGGCGGCATGTTGTGGCCCGATGGCAAAACCTGGCAATCCGGTCCGAATGAAGTGGTTGGCGGTAACGACGGCTTTGTCGCGCTGCTGCGCCAGGGCATCGCGGCGGTGCGTGCCGACGACGCGCAACACGGCAAACGCCACACCCGCATCGCCATCCATTTGGCCAACGGCAACGACAACGCGCTGTATCGCCGCGTGTTTGATGTGCTGACCGCCGCCAAACTCGATTTCGACATCATCGGCTTGTCGTACTACCCCTATCTGCACGGCGGCGTGGAGGACCTGCGCCGCAATATGGACGACTTGGCCTTCCACTACGCCAAGCCGGTGGCCGTGCTGGAGGTGTCGTATGCGTGGACGCTGAAAAACGGCGACAACTGGCCCGATTTGTTTAACGCCGATTCGCAAAAGGTGATCGGCTATCAGGCCACGGTACAAGGCCAGGCCAGCTTGTTGCGCGACACCATCGACGGCGTGGCGCACGTGCCGGCCAAGCGCGGCCTGGGCCTGTTTTATTGGGAACCGGCTTGGCTGCCCAACGTCGGTTGGCGCACGGGCGAGGGCAATGCCTGGGACAACCAGACGCTGTTCGATTTCGCTGGCCGTGCACTGGCCTCGCAGGCGGTATTCCGCCGTGTGCGCGAGAAGAGCGACTGGGCACCCAAATTGCAGATCGCAGGCCCGATTGCATTGAGCGCTTTTGTCGGCGAAGCGTTTGCGCCGCCCACCACGCTGCGTCTGCCGTTTGATGACGATGCCGAGCGCCCGGTGGTGATCTCGTGGGATGACGTGCCCGCCAGCAAGACGCAACAGCCCGGCCACTTTGTGCTGAAGGGCGACGCCAGCGGCGAGGACATTAGCGCGCAAGTCACGGTGTCGCAGCGCCGCAATCTGTTTGTCGATAGCGGTTTTGAAGGCGGCACGCTGGACGACTGGAAGCTCAGCGGCCCCGCTGGCGTGTTCAGCAACGAACGCAATCCCGGCAATGCGCACGGTGGGCAGCAGTCGCTGCATTACTGGTCGTCCGGCGCGTTTAAAGCGGAAGTGACGCATACCTTCAGCGGCCTGAAGCCCGGTGTGTATCAGTTCAAAGCCTGGTCCGCCGGGGGCGGCGGTGAGAAATCGCTGCGTCTGTTTACGCGTGATTGCGGCGATGACCGCAGCGCCGAGATGAAGAACAACGGCTGGCAGCAATGGCATGCCTTTGCCATCAGCAACATCAAGGTCAGTGGCGAGCATTGCACCGTCGGCATCGCCATCGACGCCACGCCTGGCAATTGGGGCAACGTCGATGACGTCGAATTTTCTGCGCAGTAATGGCTAGCCCGAACCCCACGCATTAACGATTTCAACTTGAGCGAGATTTGCACCCATGTACGCAGGTGTTTGCTACTACCCCGAACAATGGCCCCAATCGCAATGGGCTTCCGACGCACGCCGTATGGCCGAACTGGGCATCAGCCACGTCCGTATCGCCGAATTTGCCTGGGCCAATATGGAACCGCAACAAGGCAAATACGACTGGAAGTGGCTGGATGACGCCATCGCCACGCTGGCCGACGCGGGCCTGAAAATCATCCTGGGCACGCCCACCGCCGCGCCACCGCAATGGCTGTGCGCCGCCATGCCGCAGATCATGCCGATCCGCGCCGATGGCAAACCGTGGCGCTTTGGTTCGCGCCGCCATTACGACATCAGCAGCCCGGATTACCGCCGCGAATGCCGCCGCATCACCAGCGCCATGGCGCAACGCTATGGCCAGCATCCGGCCGTGATTGCGTGGCAAACCGATAACGAACTGGCTTGCCATGACACGGTGCCCAGCTATTCGCCCAGCATGCGCGCTCATTTTCAGGCGTGGCTGGAACAGCGCTACGGCACGGTCGAGGCGTTAAACGAGGCGTGGGGCAATGTGTTCTGGAGCCAGCGCTATCCGGCTTTCCGCGATATTGATTTTCCGATCCAGACGCCGACCGACGCCAACCCGAGCCATCTGCTGGATTTCCGCCGCTATTTGTCGGACGAGGTCATCAGCTTTCATCAGGAACAAGCCGATCTGCTGCGCCAGTACGCACCGGGCCGCGATGTATTCCATAACTTTATGGGGCTGTTTGGCGCGTTTGATCATTACAAATTTGCCGAGCATGGTATCGACCTGGCAGCGTGGGATAGCTACCCGCTGGCGCGCACCGAAGTGACGCCTTTTCCGGAAAGCGACAAGGTCCGCTATGCGCGCACGGGTCATCCCGACGTGTCGGCGTTTAGCCATGATCTGTATCGCGGCGTGGGCAACGGGCGCTTCTGGGTGATGGAACAGCAGGCCGGCCCGGTCAACTGGGCGCCGTTTAACCCGACGCCCGCCGCGGGCATGGTGCGTTTGTGGGCTTGGGAAACGCTGGCGCATGGCGCGGAAGTGATCAGCTGGTTCCGCTGGCGCCAGGCCCCGTTTGCGCAAGAACAACTGCATTCCGGGCTGAATCTGCCGGGCGACGGTTATTCGCCAGGCGGCTTTGAGGCCGTGCAAGTGGGCAAGGAATTGCGCACGTTTGAAAAAGCCAAAGCGGGTGTCGGCCAGGTGGCCATGGTGTTCGATTATGAAACGCTGTGGATGTATGACCTGCAACGCCACGGCGCTTCGTTTGACTACAACATGCTGATGCTGAGTTATTACACCGCGTTGCGGCAGCTGGGTTTTGATATCGACATCCTGCCGCGCGATGCTGATTTCAGCGCCTACGCATTGGTGGTGGTGCCGAGTCTGGCGGTGGTGGATGACGCGCTGGTGGAGCGCGTGCGCACTAGCCGCGCGCGCTGGGTATTTGGTCCGCGCACCGGTTCGCGCAGCGTTAACTTCACCATCCCGCACGAACTGCCGCCGGGCAAATTGCAGGCGCTGCTACCGATTCGCGTGCTGGAAGTGGAATCGCTACGCCCGACGCTGAAACCGGCGCTGACGCTGGCGGGCGAGAGCGGCAGCGTCATCCATTGGCGCGACCATGTGGCCGCAGGCGAGGGCGCGCAGGTGCTGGCCGAATGCGAAGATGGCTGGCCGGTGCTGGTGGCCAAGGACAACGTGACGTATGCCGCCGCGTGGCTGGAACCGGCGTTGCAACTGGCGTGGCTGGAGCAACTGACGCGTGAGGCCGGACTGCAACCGCAACGCTTGCCGGATGGCGTGCGCACCCGGCGTCTGGGCGATGCGACGTTTGTTTTCAACTACAGCGATGCGGCGTATTCCGCGCCGATCCCGACGGGCAAATCCGTGGTCATCGGCGACGCCACCGTGCCCGCCCAAGGCGGTGTGCTGGCATACCGCTAAAGCAGAACGGTGCATAGGGTGGGTCAAGACCCACCATTCAAAGCCAAAGAGAAAAGCGCAACTATATGCGCTCTCATCGCATTGGCATTGGGTGGTGGGTCAAGACCCGCCATTCAAAGCCGAAGAGAAAAATGCATACGGTTGCGCTCGTCTCGTTGGCATTGGGTGGTGGGTCTTGACCCACCCTATGCGCTTTCAAACATTCATCACCAGCAGATAGCGGCAGCCGTCGCGGGCCGCGAACATCACATTGCGGTCCACGCCAAAATCAAGGCAGTCGCCCGCATTCAGCTCGAAGTGCTCATCGCCGTATTCCACCCGCAACGCGCCGCTGACCAGCCACAGATACTGGCGATACGGCGCGGTGTTCCAGCGCGGATAGCTGATCTGCGCGCCGGCCGGTAATTCGACCTCCACCAACTCCACGCCGTCACGCGCCGGGCTAACCTGGCGGCGGATGTAGCCGGTGGCCGGGTCTTGCCATACGTCTTGCCGCGCACGGGCCGTGAGCCGTTGCGGCGGCTCCATCTCATCGCCGATCAGTTGCGACAAGGGCACGCCCAGGCCCGCCGCCAATCGCCCCAGCACCGCAGCGGTGGGGCTGCTTTCGCCGCGTTCCACTTTCGAGATCATGGATTTGCTGACGTCGGCGCGCTCGGCCAGTTCGGCCAGGCTCAGCCCGCGTTGATGGCGCAAATGTAAAACCCGTGCGGCGATGATGGCGTCAATAGACATCCGGTCTACCCAGTGGCAATGTTATCCACTATAGTAGCCACAAATTCCACTGTATGAAACCCGGAGCGAACATGCATTTTGTGGCTTGTACCGAAGAGCGGCACGCCAGCCAGATTCTGGCCATCTTCAACGACGCCATCCTCAATTCCACCGCGCTGTATGAATACAAGCCGCGCACTATGGAAACGATGGCCACGTGGTTTGCCACCAAGCGCAGCAATGGCTATCCGGTGATCGGTCTGGAAAACGACGCGGGCGAACTGGTGGGTTTTGCCAGCTACGGCAGTTTCCGCGCGTTTCCGGCCAACAAATATACGGTCGAACATTCGGTGTATATCCGCCAGGATCAACGCGGCAATGGCTTGGGCAAACAGTTGTTACAGGCGATCGTGGCGGCCGCGCGCGACAACAATATGCATTGCGTGGTGGGCGGCATTGATGTGGCCAACGCCACCAGCATCGCGCTGCATGAAAAGCTGGGGTTTGAACATGCCGGCACCATCAAACATGCGGCATTCAAGTTTGGTCGCTGGCTGGACCTGGGCTTTTATCAACTGCTGCTGGATACGCCGGCCAACCCGGTAGATGGCTGACCGACGCGCCCGTGTGGGCACCGATCAGGCGTTGGGCTTGGGGATGATCTGGTCCAGATAGCCCGACCAGTCGCCGGCCTGCATCACAAACACCCAGTTGGGGCCGAATTCGCTGGCGACATGGCGCGCCACTTCCTTGACGTCGTTGACACTCAGGTCGGAGCGCGTGCAATACATGCCGCTGGGCAAGCGATAAAAATTGCCGTCATTGCCAGCAATGCCACCCATAAAACCGACGGCTTCCATTTTTTGATGCAGGTCGGCAAAGCGGGCGCTGTGGCTCTCATGAAGCTCAACGCGAACAAAGTAATACTGCATAACGCATTCCTTGAAGGGAGAGGGGCGGGAGCAAAACGGCGATTGTACGACGACACGCGCCGCCGCACCCGCCCCAGGCCGCTTACTGATGCGGCTGCGTCACATAGGCGTTGCCCACATCGGTAAGTGCGCCGGTGCCACCCAGCAGCGAATCAAAATGCGGGTCCGGATTGATACGGCCGGTAAACCACGCATAGCGGAACACATCGCTGCGGGTTTCGCAGGTGTTGACCATGTCTTTGAGCTGCGCCTGCTGCTTGGCCGACGTGTCGATCTGCGCGCTGCCATCGCCGTTATGCCAGTTAGCCATCTCGGTAACCCAGAACGGCTTGCCATATTTGGTCAGCCGATCCAGCTGCGCGCCCAGGCCGTAGTCATACCAGTGGAACGCCAGGTAATCGATGCGCGGATCACGCCCGCCATTGGCGTTGCGATAGGCCGTGTAGAACGCGTCCAGCCACACCACCGGATCGTTGTAACCGGCCATCGTGCCCCAGGTAATCGCCGGGCCCACCAGCTTGACGCCTGTTGCCGCGGCAATTGCCTCATAACGCGGCCAGATGGCGGCGGCTTGTGCCGGCGTGTAATTGGCCTGATCGGTGAGGTTGGGTTCGTTCATTACCAACAGATACTTGATCGACGGATTGGCCTTCAGCCAGGTGATTTCATTGGCGTCATTGAAATTGCCGTTCCACAGCATCGGGATGTAATCCATGCCGTAGCGCGACACGTAATCGCTGGGGATGGCGCTGTTGGGACGATCGCCCCAGTTGTACCACCAGCTCACGCCTTTGCTGATCACGCTGATATCGGCGGTATTGGCCAGGTCATACGCCAGGCCGCGCTTGACGCTTTTGCTGGCGGCAGGCGTGGGTGCGGGCGTAGGCGCGGGGGTCGGGGCGGGGGTCGGCGCCGGTGTGGGCGTGGCGCTGCCGGTGTAGACAAACTGCGTCCACGCCGTGTCGGTGGCGCCCGTGGTCTGGCCGATGGTGAAGAAATAGCGGACGGTGGCGCCTGCCGGCACGCCGGTCACGCTGTAGCTGTTGTTGCTGCCGCTTAGCGTCATGCGCACATTCAGCTGGCCGCCGCCGTTAACGGTGTAGTGCAGATCGGCCCATGTCGCGCCATTCACGTAAAACTGCACCACGCCATTGGCTTGCTGGGTGTAGCCGCTGGTAGTGGCGGCGTAGGCGGGTGCGGTGGCCAGCATCGCGGCGCTAACGGCCAGCGGGGTCACGGCGGACACGGGCAGCGCGCCCGCTAGCGACAGCAGCAGCGCAGCACAGCGCCGCAACGGGCGATGAGAGGGTTGGTTCACGGGGTTGTCTCCTCAGACAGGTTTTGAGTTTGCGTCGGCCGTGGCGTCTGCTGCGCCGTATCTGGTCGAGTGAAAGCGCTTTGGCATGACAGCGCGGGTGGCTGCGCGCTTTGCAGCGCACGCACCCACCGCCCCGGCGCGGTGCACGGCAAGTGGGTCGGCTCGATCTGGCCCGTCCCACCTGCTGGCGGCAACTGTCCGTGCTTGAAAGCGGTTTCACACTATGAATCCCTGCGCGTGCGGTCAACGCATTACGGACTGGCGGACGAATGGCGCGTGCTGTAGGCGTTTTCCTACCTCAAAACACGCCCTTGTCAGATAGTGGCTGACACGGCCGCCTGGATAAGATCGCGGCGCGCGATCTTGCGCGCTCCGCAACGGCGGCAAACCTTGGGCTTGATCTGATATGAAGCATGGCGCTCTGGCATTTCTGGAAGGCGGTGGCGAACTGGGCCACATCATCGCCAATTACGACTGGACCACCACGCCGCTGGGCGCAATCGAAGGCTGGCCGCAAAGCCTTAAAACCACCATTGCGCTGATCCTGCGCTCGCCCGTGCCCATCGTTACGCTATGGGGCGAGGTGGGCATTATGATTTACAACGATGCGTACTCGATTTTTGCGGGTGGGCGCCATCCGCAGTTGCTGGGTTCGCGCGTGCGCGAAGGCTGGCCCGAAGTGGCCGACTTTAACGACAACGTGATGAAAGTCGGCCTGGCGGGCGGCACGCTTAAGTACGAAGACCAGGAACTGGCCTTGTTCCGCCGCGGCTCGCTGGAGCCGGCGTGGATGAACCTGGATTACTCGCCCGTGATTGGTGAAGACGGCAGCCCGATCGGCGTGATCGCCATCGTGGTGGAAACCACCGCCAAAGTGCGCGCCGAACGCTGGCTAAGCGGCGAGCGCGACCGTCTGCGCGCCATGTTTGAACAAGCGCCCGGCTTTATGGCGCTGCTGACCGGCCCGGAACACGTGTACGCGCTGGCCAACGAAGCCTATCAAACGCTGGCGGGCCATCGTGAACTGCTGGGCAAGACGGTGGCGCAAGCATTGCCGGAGGCCGACGAGCAAGGCTTTGTGCGCTTGCTGGACAACGTGTTTGCCACCGGCGAGCGCTTTGTCGGCACGTCCAGCCTGTTCGAGATGGGTGGCAGCGACGGCACGCCTGCGCAAAGCCGTTATCTCGATTTTGTGTACCAGCCGCTGACTGATGAAGACGGCCAGGTGATGGGCATCTTTGTGCAGGGTTCGGACGTGACGGATCGCGTGCTGGCCGAGCATTCGTTGCGCGAGTTGAACGCCACGCTGGAGCAACAAGTCAGCCAGCGCACCGCCGAGCGCGACCGCATGTGGCGCTTGTCTACCGACATCATGTTGGTCACCGATAAGGACGCGCGCATTGTGGCCGCCAATCCGGCGTTTACCCGTGTGCTGCAGTGGCAGGAAGACGAGGTCGTTGGTAAGCCCTACCTGGATCTGATCCACCCCGATGATCGCGTCGCCGCCCGCAACGAGATTCTGATGCTGCGCGAAGGCGGGGCCGAATTACGTATCGACAACGCGTGTTTGCGCCGCGATGGCGGCCATACGGTGGTGGCATGGAGCGCCACCTTTGATGGTCAGTTTGTCTACGCCGTGGGCCGTGACGCCACCGCCGAGCGCGAAGCCGCCGCCGCCGTCAAACGCAGCGAACTGGCGCTGCAGCAAGCGCAAAAGATGGAAACCATCGGCAAGTTGACCGGGGGCGTGGCGCATGATTTCAACAATCTGCTGCAAGTGATTTCGGGCAATCTGCAATTGCTCAAGCGCATCGTGGTGGGCAACGAGCGCGCACAACGTCATGTGGAAAACGCACTGAACGGCGTCAACCGCGGCGCCAAGCTGGCCAGCTATTTGCTGGCGTTTGGCCGACGCCAGGCACTGGAACCGCGCGTGGTCAAAATCAGCCGCCATATCGTGGATATGGAAGACATGCTGCACCGCAGTCTGGGCGAAGAAATCGAAATCGAGATGTCGGTGTCGGCCGGTTTATGGAACACCTTTGTCGATACCGCGCAGGTGGAAAACGCGGTGCTCAACCTGTGCATCAACGCCCGCGACGCCATGGAAGGCATCGGCAAGCTCACGCTGGAAGTGGGCAACTCGTTTCTGGACGATGCCTACGCCTGGCAATACCCGGACGTGACGCCGGGGCAGTACGTGATGATTGCGGTCAGCGATACCGGCAGTGGCATGACGCCCGAAGTGATGGCGCAGGCGTTTGAGCCGTTTTTCTCGACCAAACCGGAAGGCAAGGGCACGGGTCTGGGTTTGTCGATGGTGTATGGCTTCGTCAAACAATCGGGCGGGCACGTCAAGATTTATAGCGAGCCGGGCCATGGCACTACGGTCAAGCTGTACTTGCCGCGCTCGCACGAAGCGGAAGACATCGCGCGCATCTCGCCGTCGCAACCGGCCGTGGGCGGCAGCGAGACCATTCTGGTGGCGGAAGATGACGAAGGCGTGCGCGGCACCGTGGTCGAGATGCTGACCGACCTGGGCTATCGCGTACTGAAGGCCAGCGATGCCAGCAGCGCGCTCGCCATTATCGAAAGTGGGGTGGCGATTGATTTGCTGTTTACCGACGTGGTAATGCCTGGCCCGCTGCGCAGCCCCGATCTGGCACGCAAAGCGCGTGACCGCATGCCGGACCTGGCGGTGCTGTTTACCTCGGGCTACACCGAAAACGCCATCGTGCACGGCGGGCGGCTGGATGCGGGTGTGGAGCTGCTGGGCAAGCCGTATACGCAAGAGGCGCTGGCGCGCAAGATCCGCCACGTGTTGTCCAACCGCGCGCAGCAGCGTCAGCCGATGGTGGCGCCGCCCGCGGGCGCGGAACCGATCAGCACGCCCGCTCGCAAACTGACGGTGCTGCTGGTGGAAGACCAGGCGCAAATCCGCCAGAACACCGCCGAGCTGATCGAAGCGCTGGGGCATCAGGTGATCCAGGCCGTCGATGGCGAACAGGCCTTGAAGTTGCTGGATGTGGCGCGGCCCGATGTGCTGATTACGGATCTGGGATTGCCCGGCATGTCGGGCGAAGCGCTGGCCACCGCCGCGCGCGCGCGCCTGCCCGAACTGGCGCTGGTGGTCGCCTCGGGCCGCGATATGGATACGCCGCTGCAAGACGTATCGCTGCTGCGCAAACCCTACGATCTGCCCGCGCTGGAACGTGTCCTCACCGGCCTGTAAAACCGCAGTAGGGTGCGTTACCCCCAAAGGGGGCAACGCACAATGTGGGGCCCACGGCCCCGGCCCCATAGGGGCCATCCGGCGTCCATGGCATAACCGAAATGTGCGTTGCCCCCGTGCGGGGGTAACGCACCCTACGGCTGCGCACTGTTATGCCGGGCGGGGGAAAGCCGGGTCCTCCGGCTTCCTCGCTGCGCATCAAATGGCTGGCTTCAACGGCTACGGTTTAACGATGCGCTTTGCATAGGGTGGGTCTGGACCCACCCATCAAAGTGGCATCGCAAAGCGCGGCTGTCTCACGTTGCGGCTTTGACTGGTGGGTCTCGACCCACCCATCAAAGCGGCATCGCAAAGCGCGGCTGGCTCAAGTTGTGGCTTTGGATGGTGGGTCTTGACCCACCCTATAACGGTCTGCGCACTGTCATGCCGGGCTGGGGAAAGCCGGGTTATCCGCTCTCACCACCGGGATGAAATTGCCGGCGTTAACGGCTACGGTTTAACGATGCGCCTCGCATA
>NZ_LAQT01000026.1 GCF_001294205.1 Amantichitinum ursilacus | reverse complement strand
GGGCCCTGCGGTGATCAGTGGTGCAGGATCTTGCTCAGGAAGACCTGAGCGCGTTCGCTGCGCGGGCTGCCGAAGAAGTCTTCTTTGGTGGCGTCTTCCACGATCGCGCCCTTGTCCATAAAGATGACGCGGTTGGCTACTTTGCGCGCGAAGCCCATTTCGTGCGTGACGCACATCATGGTCATGCCTTCCTGCGCCAGTTCGACCATCACGTCGAGCACTTCGTTAACCATTTCCGGATCAAGCGCCGAGGTCGGTTCGTCAAACAGCATGGCAATCGGGTCCATCGCCAACGCGCGCGCAATGGCCACGCGTTGCTGCTGGCCGCCCGACAGCTGGCCGGGATGCTTGTCGGCATGCGCTTTGAGGCCCACGCGATCCAGCAGACGCAGACCATTGACAGTGGCTTCGTCGCGATTGCGGCCCAGCACCTGCATTTGTGCCAGCGTCAGGTTTTGCGTAATCGACAGATGCGGAAACAGCTCAAAGTTCTGGAACACCATGCCCACGCGGCTACGCAGCTTGGGCAGATTGGTCTTGGGGTCGCCCACCGAGGTGCCGTCGACGATGATGTCGCCCTTCTGGAACGCCTCAAGGCCGTTAACGCATTTGATCAGCGTGGATTTGCCCGAGCCCGACGGGCCGCACACCACCACCACTTCGCCTTTTTTGACTTCAGTGCTGCAGTCGGTCAGCACCTGGAAATCGCCATACCACTTGCTGATGTTTTTGATGGAAATCATACGGTGAACCTCTTCTGCAGGCGCTTGACCATGCGGCTGGCGCCAAAACTGATCACAAAATAAACGGCACCCGCCAGCATGATGTACTGGCCGATTTCGCCAGTGATATTGCCTTTGGAGTACGACGTATTGAAGAAGTCGAGCAGGCCGACTGCATACACCAGCGACGTATCCTGAAACAGGATGATCGACTGCTGCAGCAGCAGCGGCGTCATTTTACGAAACGCCTGCGGCAAGATCACCAGCCGCATCGCTTGCGGATAGGTCATGCCGAGTGCGTAAGCGGCATTGACCTGGCCGCGCGAAATCGACTGGATGCCGGCGCGGATAATCTCGGCGTAATAGGCGGCTTCAAACGCGGTAAACGCCACCAGGCACGACACAAACGCGCCGATGGGGCGATTGGTGCCGGTGACCATGCCAATCACCAGCGGCACGGCAAAGTAGAACCACGAGATCACCATCAGCAACGGAATCGAGCGGAAATACGTGACGTAAAAACCCGCCACCGCCGACATGAACTTGTTGCCGGACAAACGCATCAGCGCCAGCAAGGTGCCGACCACGATGCCGCCGACCACCGCCATCACCAGCAGCTCCAGCGTAACCTTCATGCCTTCCCACAAACCGGGCAGGGCTTGCGACAAATCGGTAAGCGTCATGTTATTTGCCTCCCAGCGCGATCAGGCCAGGTACGCGCAGGCGTTTTTCCACCCAGCGCATAAAGAACATCAGGGCGATGTTGACCACAAAGTAAATCAGCGTGCCCACGGTGTAGGCCTCGAACTGCGCGGCGCTGAAGTCGACCAGTTGTTTGGTCTGGCCCAGCAGTTCGGGCAGGGCCACCAGCGAAGCCACGGACGAGTTCTTGATGATGTTCAAAAATTCGGAGGTGAGCGGCGGAATGATGATCCGGAACGCTTGCGGCACCACGATATGGCGATAAACCTGCACGATATTCAGGCCCAGCGCGTAGCCGGCATTGGCCTGGCCGCGCGGCAGCGCCTGGATACCGGTGCGAACCTGTTCACAGACGCGCGCGGCGGTAAACAGGCCCAGACAGACCATCACAGTAATAAACGCATTGGTGGTCGGCGAGATATCCTGCTTGAGCCAGTTGCCGATGGCATCGGGCAACCAGTCGGGAATGACGTAATACCAGATGAACAACTGCACCAGCAGCGGCACATTACGGAACAGGTCGACATACGCGCCCGCAATGCGCGGCAGCACTTTGCCTGGCAGCGTGCGCATTACGCCCAGCACCGTGCCCAGCACCAGCGCGATGATCCAGCCAGCCAGCGCCAGACCCAGTGTCATGGCCAGCCCGCTGAAAAACCAGTCCAGGTAGATTTCATGACCCACGCCGGTGGATCGGAAAAATACGCCCCAGTCCCAGTGGTAATTCATGGTTGTTTTTCCTCATGCAAAGGGGCCTGCACTGCTGCTCGCGGCAAGGCCGGAACAGAGGGTGCAGGCCCCCGGGACAACCTGAAACCGCAGCTGCCAGGCCAACGCCGGCAGCCGCGGTCAGGGCTATTACATTTGCTCAGCCGACTTGTCGGTCGGGTTGGCAATCAGTTGCTTCAACTCGTCGCTCATCTGGAAGTTCAGGTTCAGATTCTTCGGCGGAATCGGTTGCTGGAACCACTTGGTGAACATCTTGTTGACGTCGCCCGACTTGAAGGTGGCCTTCAGCGCATCGTCGACCACTTTCTTGAAGGCCGGGTCATCCTTGCGCATCGAGCAGCCGTAGATTTCGTACGATTGCGATTTGCCGGTGATGGTCCAGTCGGCCGGGTTCTTGGCCTTGGCCATTTCGCCTGCCAGCAGCGCGTCATCCATCATGAAGGCGACGGCGCGGCCCGATTCCAGCATCAGGAAAGACTCGCCATGGTCTTTGGCGCTGATGATGTTCATGTTCATTTTCTTGTCGGCGTTCATGGCCTTGATCAGGCGCTCGGACGTGGTGCCGGCGGTGGTCACCACGTTTTTACCGGCCAGATCGGAGAAATCCTTGATGCCCGACTTTTTGCTGGTCAGCAGACGCGTACCGATTTCGAAGATACCCACCGAGAAGGCCACTTGCTTCTGGCGCTCCAGGTTGTTGGTGGTGGAACCACATTCGAAGTCGACGGTGCCGTTTTGCACCAGCGGAATACGGGTTTGCGAGGTGACCAGGTTATAGCGCACGTTCAGATTGGGCATGTTCAGCGTCTTTTTGACGTTGTCCACAATCTTGTTGGCCAGATCCATGGAGTAACCGATGGGCTTCTGGGCGTTATCGTAATAGGCGAAAGGAATCGAGGAATCGCGCACGCCGAGGACGATTTCACCACTGTCCTTGACCTTCTTGAGTGTGCCGGTCAGTTCTTCTGCATGGGCAACACCGCAAAACAATGTGGCGATTGCGAGTGCGGCGGGAAGAAGCTTGGTCATCTTGTTCTCCATTATTGCTGTAAGCGAGTTTTAGCGTCAGGACCAGTATAAGCAGGTTTGTGTTTCAAACGCGCTCGGTGAAATCCCTAAAGCCCTGAGTTGTGCGATTGAGCGTCGCAAGTTTCATGCCTTGCCCGGGAGCGCGTAAGTTGCGGATTTCCCTGACAAAATCGGGGCCGGACAGCAATGCCGCCGGCCCTGTGCTGGTGCGCTGCCGCCCCTTATCCGTGCATGGGGGCCAGCACCTGACGCAAGAACTGCTGCGCCCGGTCGCACTGCGGGTTATTAAAGAACTGGGCCGGTGCGGCCTGTTCCAGAATTTCGCCATGATCCAGAAAAACCACGCGGTCTGCTACCTCGCGCGCAAAACCCATTTCGTGCGTCACCACCATCATGGTCATGCCCGATTCGGCCAGGTTCTGCATCACCTTGAGTACTTCGCCGATCATCTCGGGATCAAGCGCGGACGTGGGCTCATCAAACAGCATGACTTTGGGTTGCATGGCCAAGCCGCGGGCGATGGCTACGCGTTGTTGCTGCCCGCCCGAGAGTTGGCTGGGATAGGCATCGCGTTTGTTGGACAGTCCGACACGCTCGAGCAATTCCATGCCGCGCTGGTCGGCATCGGCCTGGCTCATCTTGCGCACCTTGACCGGCGCCAGCGTAATGTTCTGCAGCACCGACAGATGCGGGTACAGATTAAAGTGCTGGAACACAAAGCCGACTTCTTCGCGCAAGCGATTGATATTGGTGCGCGGATGATTGACCTGCACGCCATCTACCCAGATTTCGCCGTCATTAACGGGCTCAAGCTGGTTGATGGTGCGGATCAACGTGGATTTGCCGGAGCCAGACGGCCCGCACACCACCACCACTTCGCCTTGCTTGACCTCAAGGCTGATGTTTTTAAGTACGTGGTGATCGCGGCCATACCACTTGTTGACCTGATTAAAACGGATCATTGCGGAGTTATCTGAGTTCATTGAGCGCCCGATTCTGTGTAGATCGCCACTTGTATGCAAGCCGGGATAACCCGTAAGCAAGTGCCTGATTGCGTTGATTCGGTTACGGTTTTACCACATGCGCTGACTACAGCGGGCGGCGCGTTTCGGCCGCCAGCGCATTGGCCAGTCGCACATATTGCTCAACGGTAATCTGCTCGGGCCGCAAGGTGGGATCCAGCCCCAGCGCGCTGAGCGTTTCATCGGTGACCGTACCTTTGAGGTTATTGCGCAACGTTTTGCGGCGCTGGCCAAACGACTGCTGCACGATCTGTTCCAGCACCGTTATGTCGGTAACCGGATACGGCGGCGTGGGCCACGGCATCATGCGCACCACCGCGCTATCCACCTTGGGCGGCGGGTAGAACGCGCCGGGGGGCACGTTCAGAATGTGTTCGGGCGCAAAACGGACCTGCAGCATGATGCTGAGACGGCCGTAATCGGTGGTGCCGGGCTCGGCCACGATGCGATCAACCACTTCTTTTTGCAGCATGAAGTGCATATCGGAAATGGCATCGCCAAACGAGGCCAGATGAAACAACAGCGGCGTGCTGATGTTGTAAGGCAGATTGCCCGCTAGCCGGATTTTGCTGCCCGGCGCAATTTCGGCCGCCAGCGCGCCGAAGTCAAAACTCAGCGCATCGGCGTTGTGGATCGTGAGCTGCTCGGGCGTAAAGCGCTGTTGCAAATGGGTGACGATATCGCGATCAATCTCGACCACGTGCAAGTGGCCAGCGCGTTGCAGCAGTGGCTCCGTCAGCGCAGCCAGGCCGGGGCCGATTTCGACCACGGGCTCGCCCGGCTTGGGATTGATTGCCGAAACGATGTCGTAAATGACGCTTTGGTCTTGCAGAAAATTCTGCCCGAAGCGCTTGCGGGGAATGTGTCCCATAGTCCTGCCAAAAAAAAGAATGTGTGCATCGGGTGGGACGCGGCGTCCCCGTCTAGACCCACCCATCAAAGCCATTGAGAAGTACGCAGGTACAGGCGATGCTTAGGGCTTTAGCGGCCCTGGTCGCCCTTTGCAGCCGTTATATGTGGTCGAGCACTGACCCGCTACTCGGCGTTGAGAGGTCGGGGACTGCGTCACGCGCACGTTCGCGACCTGCTCTTTGCCTCTGAATGGTGGGTCGAGACCCACCCTATGTGCGGTGGTTTACCGCGCGTTTTTTATGGGCCAGTTCGATCGCCAATTCGGTGGCGGCGATCAGGCTGCCAGCATCGGCTTTGCCCGTGCCAGCTAGATCCAGCGCCGTGCCGTGGTCCACCGAGGTGCGGATAATCGGCAAGCCCAGCGTGACATTGATGCCCTCGCCAAAACTGGCGAACTTGAGCACCGGCAAACCCTGGTCATGGTACATCGCCAGCACCGCATCACCGCGCGCCAGCTGGCGGGGCGTAAACAGCGTATCGGCGGGCAGAGGCCCGATCAGATCCATGCCTTGCGCGCGCAACTTGTCCAGCGTCGGCTCGATGACCTCGATTTCTTCACGGCCCAGATGGCCTGATTCACCCGCATGCGGGTTCAGCCCGGCCACCAGAATGCGCGGTTGGGCAATGCCAAAATGATGTTTGAGATCGTGCTGCAAAATGGTCAGTGTTTCGGTCAGGCTTTCAGCGGTGATGGCGGCCGGAATTTCGCGCAATGGCAAATGCGTGGTAGCCAGCGCCACGCGCAAGCTGGCGCCGGTGAGCATCATGACCACGCGCGAGGTGTTCGTGTGCTCGGCCAGGTATTCGGTGTGGCCGTAAAAGAACTTGCCACCCACGCCTTCGTTAATCACGCTTTTTTGCAGCGGCGCGGTCACCATCGCTTCAAACTCGCCGCGCATGCAGCCCGCAATCGCGGCATCCAGCACATCCAGCACAAACTGCGCATTGGCCGGGTCCAGCTGGCCGGGTACGCTGGGCGCACCCAACGGCACATGCCAGATCGATACCGGCGCGGCGGTTTCAGCCGAATAAGCGGGCCAGTGCGCCTGATTGCGCTGACACAACAAATCCCGATCACCGATCAGGACCAGTTGTGCCGACAAGTTTGCTGCCGCCAGCGCCCCCAACAGTTCCGGGCCGATGCCAGCGGGTTCTCCGCAGGTAATGGCAATGCGCGGCAGCACGATACGACGTCCTTGTGGTTTGATGCTTATTCGTCTTTCAGGCGGATATCAACGTAGGCCTGGTCACGCAACTGACGCGCCCAGCTTTCGAATTGTTCGTCCGATTTGCGTTGCTTGAGTTCGTTGCGCACGGTCACGCGCTGACGATCTTCGGTCACGTCTTGCTGGCGGCGTTCCAGCACTTCCAGCAAATGGAAACCAAACTGCGTTTGCACTACTTCGCTCAGCTGGCCCGGTTGCAGCGCGTTCATCGCTTGTTCGAATTCCGGCACGGTATCGCCCGGGTTCATCCAGCCCAGATCGCCGCCCTTGCTGGCGCTGCCGTCTTCGGAGAACGCGCGCGCCATGTCTTCAAATTTGGCGCCGCGGGTAATGCGATCACGAATCTGTTGCAGCTTGGCCTTGGCTTCGCCCTCGGATACCAGTTCGGTCGGGCGGATCAGGATGTGGCGCACGTGCGTCTGGTCGACCACTTGATGCTGGTCGGCGGCGCGCACTTCCAGCAGCTTGACCAGCTCAAAGCCCGCCGGGCTGCGGATGATATCGGTCAGTTGGCCCGGCTGCAGTTTTTGCAGCAGCGCCACCAGTTGAGGGGGCAAGCTGCCCGCAGCGTACCAACCCAGCGTGCCGCCATCGGTGGCGTCTTTGGCGGTGGAATATTGCGCGGCGGCGGTGCCAAACTCTTTACCGGCGTTGATTTCCTGGCGTGCGGTGACCACCTTGGCGCGGCGCGCGGCCACTTCGTCCGGCGAGGCGTTTTCCGGCACCGACACCTGGATGTGCGCCAGGTGATATTCCACTGACGGCTTGTCGGCGTTGAGCTTCAGGTAATCGGTGACTTCGGCGTCCGTCACATAGGTGCGGTTGTCGATTTCACGCGTGCGGACGCGTTGCAAGGTGATTTCGTTGCGGATTTCGCTGCGAAACTGGCTGTAGGTAATGCCTTGCTTGCCCAGCGCATCGCGGAACTCCGGCACCGACATCTTGTTTTGCTTGGCCAGCGAATTAACCGCTTGCTCCAGCTGCGCGTCGTCCACCTTGATACCGCTATTGGCGGCGTATTGCAGCTGCACGCGTTCATTGATCATGCGCTCCAGCACCTGACGGTTAAGCACTTCGAGCGGCGGTTCGGCAATCTTCTGTTGCTTGAGGTTGCTGCGGGCGGCATTGACGCGCGCAGCCAGTTCGTTAGCGGTGATCACCTCGCGGTTGACCACGGCCACGATACGGTCGACGGTTTCGACCTCGGCGGCATGCAGGGACGGCGCAATCAGGCCAACAGCCAGCGCGGCGATTGCGGCGAAAGAACGAAGCTTCATGACTGTTTCACTTAGTAGGGAAGATGTCGGTATAACCGGGGATTGCCTGGCGCAGTGTACTCACCGGGTTTGTACCCAGTCCACCCAGCGCGCCCAACTGGAGCAGGAAATAATACGTGTTGCTGTTGCCGCCATCGCTGGTGACATAGCGTTGCGCCGCCAGGCGCAAGCCCCAGCAGCCGCCGTTATATTCAAGACCCAGCAGTGTATCGAGTGGTTTCTTGTCTGCGGTCAGCAAAGAGTAATTGACGTGTCCCAGCGCGTACCAGTTCTGGCTGACCGGCCACTGGCCTGATACATCCAGCTGTTCGATCGCCACTGTGCGGTTAAGCACATAACGCACGTTCAGCACTTTTTGCTCGCCCGGCGCCCAGTTCAGGCCCACCGACTGATAACCCGTCGATTTTTGCTGCAGATCGTATTGCAGATCGTAGCTGGCGTTGAGGTTGCGCCACACCTGGCCACCCAGCGATACCAGCAAGTCAGACTTGTTGGTTTCCGGCAGGCTGGTGCTGTCCAGCGAGACTTGCGGGCTGGAAAAATAAAAACGCTGACCCACGGTGGCGCGCAAGCGCTCGATGCCGGTGTCGGTTTCAAACAGGCGCGACGTTAACGCCAGCGTGATTTCGTTGGCATCGTTGATGCGGTCATTACCGGTGTAGCGGTTTTCCGAGAACAACTGCGAGTACGAGAAGTCCGTCTGCGCCGAATCAAAATTGGGCAGGTTGGACTGGTTCTTGTACGGAATATAGAGATAGTAAACGCGCGGTTCGAGCGTCTGGACAAAGCCTTCGTCCTTGATGTTGAGATCGCGCTCAAACACCAGGCCCGAATCCACGCTCATGATCGGCAACACGCGGTTCTGGCTACCCATATCGTCGCCATTGGGCGAGCTTAACTGGTAGTTGGTGGCGTGCACGCCGATCTTGGGCGTGACAAAACCATAAGACGCAATAAATGGCATCGATACGCTGGGATACACCCAGGTGCGGTAGCCATTGGTCTTGGTCTCACTGGTGAAATTGGTAAATTCAGCCGAAAAGTTGGTTTGCACCCCATCAATCAGCTTGGGCGCAGTGCTGAATGTCAGTTGCGGCGACAGCGCATACGGAATGTCGTTGGTATGCGTGGCGTTTTGCAGCGTCTGGTAATGCAACCAGTTGAGCGAACTGCTCCAGCCATCGCCGGCATAAGTCAGGATGCCCTGGCGCGGCAGGTTGGTTTGCGACGCCACGGCGGCGCGGTCACCGAAATCGTTAAAGTAATTGTCGTCCGACACCTTTTCGATATCGAGCGACAGGCTTAGCCGGTCGGCCAGCTTTTGCGCATGCTTGAAATACAAGTCATAGCGCCCTGCATCGGCTTCTTTATCGTCAAGGTAATCGGCGCGGATGGTGCCCGCGTAATTGGGCTGCAGATAACGGAACTCCGCGCCCACCATCAAGCCACGTTTGCCAAAATAGCGCGGGTAAATGGTCGCGTCGTAATTGGGCGCGATATTCCAGTAGAACGGCAGCGTGACATCAATACCGTTACGGTTGTTGATGGCCAGCGCAGGCGACAGGAAACCGGTCTGACGCCCGTCATCCAGCGGAAAATTCATCCACGGCATGTACAGGATCGGCGTGCCTTTAAACTCCAGCCACGCGTTGGTCGCCTCACCTTTATTGATGTTGTAATCAATGTCCAGATGCTGGGCATGGATATACCAGTCGTCCGTCTGCACCGGGCACGTGGTAAAGCGGCCCGAATTGAAGCGGTACTTGTTCTGGCCGTTAAACAACATATCGACGGCGTCACCGCGACCCACGCCACCCGCAAATTGGTATTCCGGGTCTTGCATGGTGCCTTCGGCGCGATCGATAAAATAATCAAGATCGCGACCGGTCATCACCGCGCCGTTCTTTTCCATGCGCACCTTGTCGCCAGCCTTGATGTGCTGGGAAGGGTCGTCATAGTCGGCCCAGTCGGCGTAATACTCTTCATCGCCTTTGACGATGTGTACATCGCCAGTCGCCTTCAGCGTATTGGGCTGGGTGCCCTCCACGTGGTCGGCCGAGAGGTTGACGGGAACGTCCGTAGCCGCCGGCGGCGCCGCATGGGCAAACGCAGACAACAGGGCGAGCGTAAAGACAGAGCAGCGGTAGGGTGGTTTTGCGAACATGCGGCCGGGCGGGGCGTGCTGATAGAATTGGCGGATTCTACCCCAATGCAACGGCAATCATGCAGCAAACCACACACAGCTTCGTATCAGACAGGCCAGACCGTTCCGCCCGCCAGGCGCAAATCATGCAATGGCTGGCCACGGTAACGCCCGCCGCGCCGCAAACGCTGACCGCGGGCGGTTCTGACGCCAGCGTGCGCGTGTACTGGCGCGCGCATTTTGCCAACCACAGCCTGATCGTGATGGACGCCGATCCGCAGCTGTTTGATAGCGCGCCGTTTCTGGATATCCAGCAACGGCTGGCCCAGGCAGGCATCCGCGTGCCGCAGGTATTGGCGCACGACGCCGCGCTGGGACTGACCTTGCTGGAAGACCTGGGCGATGTGTTGCTGGCCAGCGTGCTGACCGATAAAGCCAGTGCGCGCGCCTGGTACAACCGCGCCATCGATTTACTGGTGAAAATCCAGAGCAAGTTGCAGCCCGCCGGCCTGCCCGACTTTGACGCGCATTTTTTGCGACGCGAACTGGAAATCGGCCGCGAGTGGTATCTGGGCAAGCATCTGGGCGTGGAGCTGCAAGGCGCGGCATTGGCCACGTGGGAACGCAGTTGCGCGCTGATCATTGCGCACAGCGTGTCGCAACCGCGCGTGTTTATGCTGCGCGATTACCACTCGCGCAATCTGATGCTCAAAGACGATGAGCTGGCGGTGATTGATTTCCAGGATGCCGTCAACGGCCCGGTCAGCTATGACATCGTCAGCCTGCTGCGCGATGCCTACCTGGCATGGGACGAAACCTTTGTGCTGGATCTGGCCATCCGGTATTGGGAAAAAGCGCGCAAAGCGGGCATTCCGGTGGATGAGGATTTTGGCGAGTTCTACCGCGCGTTTGAATGGCAAGGGCTGCAGCGGCATCTAAAAGTGCTGGGGCTGTTTGCCCGCTTGCATCATCGCGATGGCAAAGACCGCTATCTGGCGGATATTCCTCGGGTGCTGGAATACATTCGCAAGGTGTGCGTGCGTTATGCCGAGCTGACGCCGCTATACCGTGTGTTTATGGATGCGGCGGGCGAGAAGATCGAAACCGGCTACACCTTCTGATCTCCGGCGCAGCAATAAAAAACGCCCCACATGGCTTGAGTAACATGTGGGGCGAAACCGGCTGGACAGCGCGGCGACCTAATACCCGGTGACCGTGGCAGCGCCTGGCGCGGCCAACAGATTGGCCAGCAGGCTGGAGGTGCCAAAGCGGAAGTGGGCGGGCGTGAGCCACGCGCTACCCAAGGCTTCAGTGGCCAGTTGTAAATAGACCTCGGCTTCGGCCTGATTGCGCACGCCGCCTGCGGCTTTAAAGCCGCAATCGCGATTACGTTCAGCAATCACCTGCAACATGATGGCAGCGGCTTCGGGCGTGGCGTTGACCGGCACCTTGCCGGTGGAGGTCTTGATAAAGTTGGCGCCCGCATCGATAGCGATGCAGCTGGCCAGGCGGATCAGATCGGGCGTTTTCAGCTCGCCGCTTTCGATGATCACCTTGAGCGGCTTGTCGCCACAGGCGCGTTTGCAGGCGCTGACCAGATGCGCGCCGACGGCGGTATCGCCCAGTTGCAACGCACGCCACGGAAACACCACATCCACTTCATCCGCGCCCAGCGCGATCGCCGTGGCGGTTTCACGCTCGGCCAGCGCGACATCCGCGCCGCCATAAGGAAAGTTGGTGACGGTGGCAATCTTGACCTGCGCCAGGCCCAGCGCTTCAAGCTGGCGGCGTGCGCCTTGAATAAATTGCGGATAAATACACAGTGCGGCGGGCGCGCCCAGCGGCGTTTGCGCCTGCGCGCACAGGTTGGCGATGCTGGCGGCGGTATCTTCGTCGCGCAGCGAAGTCAGGTCCATCAGCGCAATGATGCGGGCGATGGCCAGAGAGTCGGGGTTGTACATGGTGATGTGATCCGTCATGTTGCAAGAAGAGGGCGGTGTGGCGCGCTTACAGCGGCGCAGTCCAGTTGCAGGCGCCATGCGCAAAAAAGCCGCGAATCAGCCGCATGAAGTCTTCCGCGGCCAGTGCGGCACAACGCAGCGTTTGTTCGTGCGACAACGGCGTATCGGACAGGCCTTCGGCGTAGTTGGTCATGGCGGATACGGCCAGCACTTTCAGCCCGCAATGCCGCGCGGCCAGTACTTCCGGCACGATCGACATGCCCACCACGTCGCAGCCCAGCGTTTGCATCATGCGGATTTCGGCCGGTGTTTCGAAATTGGGGCCGGTATAAGCCGCGAATACGCCTTTGGCCAGTTTGATGCCCAGTTGGTCCGCCACGGTATTCAGTTGCTGGCGCAGATCGGCGTCATAGGCATTGGCCAGGCTGAAAAAGCGTGGGCCGAAGCGATCGTCATTCGGGCCCACCAAGGGCGATTCGGGCATGAAGTTGATGTGGTCGGTTAGCGCCACCAGCCGGCCCGGCGCCACCTCTTTGCGCAGCGAACCCGCGGCGTTGGTGGCCACCAGCAATTCGCAGCCCAGCAATTTGAAGGTACGTACAGCCGACGCCATGACCTGCATGCCGCGGCCTTCGTAAAAATGGCCACGGCCTTTCATACACAACACCGGCACGCCTTCCAGATAGCCCGCCACCAGTTGCCCGGCATGGCCGACCACACCGCTGACCGGAAAGCCCGGCAGATCGGAATAATCAATGGCGATGGCGTCAGTCATGCTGTCAGCCAACGCGCCCAGGCCCGAGCCCAGGATCAGCGCGGCGCGCGGCACAAAGCCAGGCACGCGCTGGCGGATGATATCGGCGGCGGTAAAGGCGGTGTATTCAGCAACGGCGGGGTTTTTCGACATGATGTGCATCCTGCAAAACATAAAAAGATGGCCGCCATCGTGGGCCGGATAAATAGTCAGGTCCAATACAATTACCAGCCTGATTGATAACGATCGGCGTATAAATGAGGGCTGCTTTTTATTGGACATGGCCATGAAAACCAGTCGCAGCCACAGCCTTAGCCTTGATCGCATCAATTTCCGGCTATTGCATTATTTTCGTGTGGTGGCCGAAGAACTCAGCTTTAGCCGTGCCGCCTTACGTCTGAACATGTCGCAGCCGCCGCTCAGCCTGCATGTCAAAGAGCTGGAGGGCGTGCTGGATACCCAGTTGTTTGTGCGCACCACGCGCTCGGTGGAACTCACGCCCGCCGGGCGCGCCTTGCTGCGCGAAGTCAACAAACTGATGGAGATGACCAGCCATTCCTTGCAACAGGTGCGCCAGTTGGGGCGCGGCAAGGCCGGGCATATGGTGATCGGTGCGGTGGGCACGGCGATGTGGGGCGCATTGCTACCCGCCTTGCAGCAGTTTGGGGAGCAGGTGCCCGACGCCACGTGGTCGCTGAGCGAGCTGTCGCCCTCGCAGCAGATCGACGCCCTGCAACATCACCGTATTGATCTGGGCGTATGGCGCGAAGCGCATGGCAATCTGCCGCCAGGTATGGCCAGCCAGTTGCTGGGCCGCGAACGCATCGTGCTGGCTGTGTCCGCCACGCATCGGTTGGCGGGCGGCGAAGCGGTCGCGCTCGAAACGCTGTTGACCGAAGGCTTTGTATTGCTGCCACCGCAAGCGGGTAATCTGGGCGCTTATCTGGACTACGCCTGTCGCCAGGCCGGCTTTACACCGCAAATCACCCACCAGGTGAGCGAACCACAAACCGCGCTGGCGTTGGTGGCGGGCGGCTTTGGCATTACCCTGCTGCCCGAATGCTGTGCGCGCATTACCTGGCCGGGCGTCAGTTTTGTGGAGCTGCAAACCCCGTTGTCGGCCGATTTGTACGCGGTGTACCAACCGCATGTGGCCACGCCGGTGGTCGAGGCATTTCTGGCCAGCCTGACACCCTGACGCCCGCCGGCGCGCCGCTCACACCGCCATTTTGCCCGCCGCCCGCCGGGCGCAATCGGTTCCGCTCAGCGCCGCGCGCCCACATCACTTAGAATTGCGGCCTGCCCCCAAGAACAGCACCCAGATACCCACGCCATGAAAGCCATGATTCTGGCGGCGGGACGCGGCGAGCGTCTTCGCCCCTACACCGATACCTGTCCCAAACCGTTGCTGGATGTCGGCGGCAAGCCGTTGATTGTCTGGCATATCGAACGCCTGGCTGCCGCGGGCGTGCGCGATATCGTCATCAACCACGCCTGGCTGGGCGAGCAATATGCCGTGCGGCTGGGCAATGGCGCGGAGTGGGGCGTGCGTTTGCAATATTCGGCCGAGCCGCGCGCGCTGGAAACTGCGGGCGGCATCGCCCAAGCCTTGCCCTTGCTGGGCAGTAGCCCGTTTCTGCTGTTGTCGGGCGATGTGTATACCCAGTTTGATTACGCGCATCTGGTGCGCGAAGCGGTGCAATTTGTGACCACGCCGCAGCGGCTGGCGCATCTGGTGATGGTGCCCAATCCGCCGTATCACCCCAACGGCGACTTTGCGCTGGATGCAACCACCGGCTTGATTGCGCCTGATTCCGCTGCACCCAGACTCTGCTATGGCAGCATCGGCATTTGCCACCCGCGCATCGTGGCGGGCATTGCACCCGGCACCGAAGCCAGACTGGGCCCCTTATTAATAGAGGCGGCGCGCGCCGGTCGCGTCAGTGGCGAACGCTTTGACGGGCCTTGGGTCAACGTCGGTACCCCCGATGATCTGGCCCAGGCCGATGCGCTGGCGCGTGCCCCACGGCAATAACGCGCCGCGGCACCCAACCTTTGCGACAGGCAACAAAACCGGGCGTTTGAAGGCCTGGCCCGCAGTGCTAAAGCGATTCAGCGCGTGCCATCCCACGTAAAACGCACCAAAACGCGGCAAATGACGCCCCTCACGCCCGTTTATTTGAAATTAGTTAGGCAACCTGTCCCGTACGGGTTGTCCGCAAGGGGCTGACTCGGGGATAATGCCCGTCGACTGTCTGGATGCGGCAACGCCGCATCGTCTCCTTTTCCCCCTGATTCGAGAGGATTATTTATGGCAACGCGTGCCGATCTCGCCAATGCTATCCGCGCCCTGGCGATGGATTCTGTTCAGAAAGCCAACTCCGGCCACCCCGGCATGCCGATGGGTATGGCCGAAATTGCGGTGGCATTGTGGGGCGAAGGCAACCACCGCCACAATCCGCTGAACCCGAACTGGGTTAACCGCGACCGTTTCATTCTGTCGAACGGTCACGGCTCAATGCTGCAATACGCTCTGCTGCATCTCACCGGCTACAACCTGCCGATCGATCAGCTCAAGCAATTCCGCCAACTGCACAGCCAGACTCCGGGCCACCCGGAATACGGTTACACCGAAGGCATCGAAACCACCACCGGCCCGCTGGGTCAGGGTATCGCCAACGGCGTGGGTTTCGCGCTGGCTGAAAAACTGATGGCGCGTGAATTCAACCGCCCTGATTTCTCCATCGTTGACCATCACACCTACGTGTTCATGGGCGACGGTTGCATGATGGAAGGCGTCAGCCACGAAGCGTGTGCGCTGGCCGCCACCTGGGGCCTGAACAAACTGATCGCGTTCTGGGATGACAACAACATCTCCATCGACGGTCACACCGACAAGTGGTTCTCCGAAGACATCCCGGGCCGCTTTGAAGCCTACGGCTGGAAGGTCATTCGCCCGATTGATGGCCACAATGTCGACGCCGTACTGGCCGCCATTGCTGAAGCCAAGGCTGAAACCCAACGCCCGACGCTGATCTGCTGCAAGACCATCATCGGCAAGGGTTCGCCCAACAAAGCCAACAGCCACGACAGCCACGGCTCCGCACTGGGCGACGCTGAAATCGCCGCTACCCGCGCTGCCATCGGCTGGAACCACCCGCCGTTCGAAATCCCGGCCGATGTGTACGCCGGTTGGGACAAGAAAGAAGCGGGCGCCAAGTGGGAAGCCGACTGGAACAAGCTGTACGAAGGCTACGCCGCCAAGTTCCCGGAACTGGCTGCAGAATTCGAACGCCGCAACAGCCGCACCCTGCCGAGCAACTGGGAACACGTGGTGAAGGCTGCGATTGCCGAAGCCAACGAAAAAGCGGAAACCATCGCCACCCGTAAAGCTTCGCAGAATGCGCTGAACGCCTATGCGCCGGCCCTGCCGGAATTCCTGGGCGGCTCCGCCGACTTGACCAGCTCCAACCTGACCAACGTCAAGACCAGCGTTACGCTGACCCGCGAAGAAGACAACAGCCTGTCGGGCAACTACATCAGCTACGGCGTGCGCGAGTTCGGCATGGCCGCCATCATGAACGGTATTCTGCTGCACGGCGGTCTGCGTCCGTACGGCGCTACCTTCCTGATGTTCAGCGAATACGCACGCAATGCGCTGCGTATGGCTGCGCTGATGAAGATTCCGCAACTGTTCGTGTTTACGCATGATTCGATCGGCGTAGGCGAAGACGGCCCGACCCACCAACCGGTGGAACAGACCGCAACGCTGCGCTACATCCCCAACATGAACGTATGGCGTCCGGCCGACACCGTCGAAAGCATGGTGGCCTGGGCTCACGCAATCGAACAGAAAGAAACCCCGTCGACCCTGATCTTCACGCGTCAGAACCTGCAGTTCCAGTCGCGCAGCGAAGCCCAGATCGCCAACATCTACCGCGGCGGCTACATCCTGCGTGATGCCAACGATCCGAAGGTGGTGATTATCGCCACCGGTTCCGAGCTGGATCTGGCGGTTAAAGCCTACGACACGCTGACCAGCGAAGGCATTGCTGCTCGCGTGGTGTCGATGCCGTCGACCAACGTGTTCGACAAGCAAACCGACGCGTACAAGCTCAGCGTGCTGCCGGCGGGTGTGCCGCGTCTGGCCATCGAAGTGGGCATCACCGACTTCTGGCGCAAGTACGTGGGCCTGGAAGGCGACGTGCTGGGTCTGGACCGCTTCGGCGAATCCGCTCCGGCACCGCAACTGTTCAAGCTGTTTGGCTTTACCCCGGAAAACGTGGTGGCCAAGGCCAAGGCGCTGATCAAGTAATTGTTGATTGTGCGGTTGTGAAAAAGGCGCCTGCGGGCGCCTTTTTTATTGAGCGCCCCGGCGCGCGGGTCGGGACGGGTTTGAGTTAGAACAAGCGCAAGCCTGCCCGATCAAGACGCGTGCCATCGCCACCTGCTAAAATCCGCGTCTCTTGTATCAGAATATTCGTAGGCCGCTTATTCATGCTCACGCTTTCCATTAATGGCCAACCGCGCCAGTTTGTCGCGCCACTGACGGTGGCCGACCTGGTGCAACAGCTTGATTTACTGGGCAAACGCGTCGCCATCGAACGCAACGGCGATATCGTGCCGCGCAGCACCTTTGCCGCCACCGCGCTGGCCGAGGGCGACCAGCTCGAAATCGTGGTGGCCGTCGGCGGCGGTTAAACCCGCGCGCAGGCCACAGCGCACCATCCTTCTTTTTTCAGCTTCATTGGGGTTGCATCATGTCCGATGTGTTTACGATTGCCGGTCAGTCCTTTTCGTCGCGTTTGCTGGTGGGTACCGGCAAATACAAAGACTTTGCCCAAACGCGCGAGGCCATCGAGGCCAGCGGCGCGGACATCGTTACGGTGGCCATCCGCCGCGTCAACATCGGCCAGAACCCCAACGAGCCGTCCTTGCTGGATGCCGTGCCGCCGTCACGCTTTACCTATCTGCCCAACACCGCGGGCTGCTACAGCGCCGATGACGCGGTGCGCACCTTGCGCCTGGCGCGTGAGCTGCTGGATGGCCACAAGCTGGTCAAGCTTGAAGTGCTGGGCGATTCCACCACGCTATACCCCAATGTGCGCGAAACGTTGAAAGCGGCCGAAACGCTGGTCAAGGATGGCTTTGACGTGATGGTGTATACCTCGGATGACCCGATCATCGCCAAAGAACTGGAACAGATTGGTTGCGTGGCGGTGATGCCGCTGGCGTCGCTGATCGGCTCGGGCATGGGCATTCTCAATCCGTGGAATCTGCGCCTGATTATTGAAAACGCCAAAGTGCCGGTACTGGTGGATGCGGGCGTCGGCACCGCCAGCGATGCGGCCATCGCCATGGAACTGGGCTGCGACGGCATTCTGATGAATACCGCCATCGCTGCCGCTAAAGACCCGGTACGCATGGCGCGTGCCATGAAACTGGCAGTGGAAGCGGGCCGTGAATCGTTCCTGGCCGGCCGTATGCCGCGCAAGTTGTATAGTGCGGATCCGTCCAGTCCGGTCAGTGGTCTGATCGGCGCAAAATAAAAACCGCCGTTGTGCTTTGTAAACCGGCCACCGTTCGCGGTGGCTTTTGAGATTTGGCTTTCGAGATCTTTATGGATAATCCGCATTACATGCGCCGCATCCGCAGCTTTGTGCTGCGCCAGGGCCATCTTTCCACCGGCCAGGAACGCGCGCTGACTGAATTCGGCCCGCAGTTTGTGATTCCGTACGCGCCACAAACGCTGGACCTGGACGCCGCCTTTGGCCGCGCCGCCCCGCGTATTCTGGAAATCGGCTTTGGCATGGGCCAGGCCACCGCCGAAATCGCCGCCGGTGCGCCCGACACTGACTTTATCGGCTGCGAAGTGCATACGCCGGGCGTGGGCAGCTTGCTCAAGCTGGTGGGCGAGATGAATCTCGACAACATCCGCATCGTGCAGCACGACGTGGTGGACGTGCTCGAACACATGATCCAGCCCGGCGCGCTGGATGGCGCGCATGTGTTTTTCCCGGATCCGTGGCATAAAAAGCGTCATAACAAACGCCGTCTGATCCAGCCCGCGTTTGTTAAATTGCTGGTCAGTCGCATCAAGCAGGGCGGTTATCTGCATCTGGCCACCGACTGGGAGGACTATGCCATCCAGATGCTGGAAGTCCTCAGCGCCGAACCCGCACTGCAAAACACCGCCACCGACTATGCCGAGCGCCCCGACTACCGTCCGCTGACCAAATTCGAGCAGCGCGGCATACGCCTGGGCCATGGCGTTTGGGATCTGGTATTCAAGGTTCGCTGATTGCGGCCGATAAGTTGCGCAGGGGCGGCTTGTTTGTATCCTTGTTGTATCCGGTACCAACCGCCGCCCACCCCTTACTGTGCGGAGTCGCCCGATGAACCATCCCAGCATCCCCAGCCGTAGTTTGTTGCTTGCCGCGTCGCTGTTTGGCGTGCTGAGCTTGTCCGCGTGTTCGCATTTGCGCGGCAACGCCAGCAGCCCGGCGCCTTCTGCCACGGCCGCCGCCGACGAACATCCCGCCCCGCTTAATGTGGACAGCAGCAATATGCAGCCGCCCGCCGTGGTGCTGCCGTCGCGTGTCAGCGCGGTGGGTTATGGCGCGCTGCCGATGATCGACGGGCTGACCAATACGCAACGCCGTTTGCTGGCGATGCGCGCCTCCAAGCTGGATGCCTATCGCTCGCTGGCGGAGACCGTGCAGGGCATCAAGCTGACCGGTCAGAGTTCGGTGTCGGCGCTGGCGCTGACCAATGACAGCTTCCGCGCCTATGTCGAAGCCTGGCTGCGCGGCGCACGCGTGGTGTCGGTAACGCCATTGCCCGAGGGCGGCTACGAAACCGTGCTGGAGTTGCAACTGGGCAGTGATTTCTATAAAGATGCTGCACAGGCGGAGCAAGGCCAGGCATTGGCCGCGCCCGCATTGCATGTGCAGCCGGCGATGCCCGAATCCGTGCCGGCCCCGACTAATGCTTCCGCAGTGTCCAGCGTGACCGGGGATACCCGTTTTGCCGCGAACAATTTCTATCTATCGCAATAAGCCTTTAGGTCTGATCGCCGCCGCCATGGGCTTGTGCCTGCTGGTTGGGGCGCAGGCCGCCACCCCCACGCCGCGACCCAGCGCCGCCGCCGTGGCGCTGCCGCGCGTAACCGGCGTGGCCCCGATCGGCAGTGAAGGCGAGGCCGCCGCCCGGGCCGCCGCCTTGCGGGATGCCGAAGAAAATATCGCCCTGATGCGCGGCGCACGCATTACGGGCAACAGCCAAAGCAACAAGAAGGGCTGGTTTAGCGATAACCAACGCGTGCGCGCGGACAGCAATGCACCGGTGCAATACACGGTATTACGCGAGTGGAAATCCAACGGCCTGTACCACGTTGACGTACAACCGCTTGCGCCCGCAGCAGCCAGTAACGACCCCGGCGGCGCGCCAGCCGATGATGAGCGCGACGTCAATGCCAATGGCCTGCCGCTGCCGCGCGGCAATCCCGTTAAAACCGATTCCAGCTTGCCACCCGGCGCCGCGTCGGCCGTCGCCAGCAGCCTGGCCAGTCCGCAAGGCGCACCGCGCTGCCCGGCTAATCCGTATCGCCGCAAGATGCTGGTAACGCCGTTCTGGTTGCGCCAACCGGCGCAGGCTGTCGATATGAAGCAACTGAGCGGGGGCATCCAGCAGTTGTTCATGCAAAAGCTGGCTGCCGCCAACTGGCTACCCAGCGCATCGCAAGTTGACGTCCCTTTTGATCTGGACCCGCGCTACGCCACCCCGATCCAGCTGCCCGATCAGGTGCGCTTGCTGGGCCGCCGCTTTGGTACCCAGTTTGTGCTGGGTGGCATCGTGCAAGACGTGTCGACCGAGGGCGAGGTGTATCGCTTTACCTGGGGGCAGGACACGCGGCCGGGCGAGCGTAAATTGTCGGCGGAATTTCCGTTGGCGGAATTTGCCGCCGCGGGCGTCAAAGCCACGCCCAAATCGCGCCATGCCGATCTGGAAATGTATTTGTTTGATGCGGTGTCCGGCGTTTTGATTGCGCAACATCGCGCCAGCGTGGTGGTCACCGGCGATATTCTGGGCCGCAATAACAATACCGCAGTGGCCACCGCCTCGATGGGTACCGACTTTGGCAAAGCGCTGGATACGCTCACTGGTCAGCTGGTAGCGGCCGCGAATGAGGACGCGGCTTGCGTGCCGTTCTCGGCTCGGGTTACCAATGTCGAAAATGGTGTGGCCTATATCGACGCGGGTGCGATTTCGGGGCTGGAGCCAGGCGACAAGCTGCAATTGTTCAAGCTGAAGCCGGGCTCCCGCGTGATCAGCACGCCGGGTGGCAATCCGGGCATGGGCTTGGGTTTGCCTGAAGATGCCAGTGGCACCGTCACCATTACCCAGGTGCAGCCGCAATTTGCGGCGGCCGTGGTGGAAGGTGGCAAGGTTGAGGCCGGGGATTTTGTCCGCTATGCCAGCGGCAGCAGCGGGCAAGGGCGCAAACGCGGGGGGCAATAATGCGTAAACGGATCAGCAGGATGGTGGTGGCCAGCGGCATGGCCGCGGTGTGCGCCAGCGCGTTCGCAGCGCAAAAGGCGTATGTGTGGCCCGATTATTCCGTGCATCGCACCGCCTATCCCGGCGATCTGGACCGGCGCGCGATTGGCAGCAGCCGTATGCATAGCGATTCGCCGAACCGGCGCTTTGTGACCGCGAAGGCGGGTACGAAAGCGGGCAAGAAAGTGGCAGCGAGCGCGCCCGCGCTGGCCATAGCTTCGGCGCCCGCCGCAGCAGAGTCAGCCAGACCGGCAGTGGTGGCGCAAGCCGCACCGCGCTCCGCCTTGCCTGAGCTACCGCCGCCACAAGTATTGACCGCCGAGCAACGCTGGCAGTTGTACACCTACCCGTAACGCCCCCGCCTAGAGTGGAACTCGGTGCCCCCGTTTGGAGCACACCCATCAAAACGTCGATTCGGGCCGCGTGTTTCAAGATGTCATTCTGATGGCGGAAACACGTCACCAATAAAGGCGAAGATGCGGCGGCATCGAATCAAGAGGCCACATTAGAAGGGTGGGTCCAGACAGGGACGCTGAGTCCCACCCTATGCCTTCCCGATTTTCTACGGGCAGGCCATCTTTTCCAGCACCGAGCCTTTAAGCTGTCCGGCCGTCTTTTCCACGCCGCTGCGTTGGGCATCATTCATGCCGGTCAGCACAAAGCTGCTGTGGCGCAGCGTGTCATCCTTGTCGCGCAGCACCATCGAATGCACGCCCTTGGTCCGCAGTTCTTCCATGCGGCGCTCGCCGGCTTCACGCGTGGAGTAGATGCCCAGCGAAATGGCGTTCTGCCATTTGCCGCCGTTGTTAACCACAAAGTAATCATCCACATTCAGCGCCGCCAACTGGTCCGCGCGTTGTTTGGCCGTGGCCAGATCGGGCAGCGGCGGGATATACACCCACACCTTGCTGTTGGGGCCGCTGTTCTGTTCGGTATTGGTCACCTTCAGGATCAGCAAACGCGCGCGCGCGATGCCGGCCTGATCACCGGTCAGCCCCGTCCAGCGCGAACAACTGCGCGCGACTGTCACCGGGGTCGGTGCCGGGGTCGGCGTGGGCTTGGGCGCGGCGGTGGGGGCGGGCGTCGGCGCGGCGGTCGGCGTGGGGGCCGCTGTAGCGGCGGACTCAGCGGCTGCGGCGCTGGCGCTTACGCTGGCCACTGCAGCGGGTTTGGGCCGGTTGGCGAGTTCGCCCGTTACCACCTTCACCTGGCTGGCATTGACTTCGTGTACCGGCGTGCTGGCCGGGGCCGACGGCGGTTGCAGCAGATTGAAGCCAAACAAGGCCACATTGGCGACGATCAGTACGGCGATCAACCATTTCATCAAGCGTTATCCGGAACAGAGGGAGAGGGCGCAAAGGCCAGCGCGGCCAGACCGTGCAGCACCAGATTATCTACAAGCTGGTGCGGCGTGTTAAGCAATGTGGCCACGCGCGCGGCATCGCCACCACTGACCAGCACCACCGGCTCGTCGCCGCGTAACGCCAGGCGCTGGCGCATGGCGATAATCGCTCCCGCCAGCGCCGTCAGGCAGCCGGTTTCGATGGCGTCTTCGGTGCTGGTGGGAAAGTCATGCACGTGGCCATCGGCAAACGGCAAACGCGCGGTGCCCGCATGCAGCGACTGTTTCATCATGCGATAGCCGGGCAGGATCATGCCGCCCAGGTAGTCGCCTTCTTGCGTCACCGCTTCGACGGTTAACGCAGTGCCCGCGCTGGCGATGACGATGGCGCGTTCGGGCGCCAGTTTGCGCGCGCCCAACACGGCGGCCCAACGGTCGGGCCCTTGTTGTTCAAGCTTGCGATAACGATTGTTAACGCCCAGCGCTTCGCGGCTGACTTGCAGCCATTCAATCTGGATTTGCCATAAATCGGCAGCGGTGCGGCTGAGAAAATCACGAATATGCGGTTGGCCCACGCTACAAGCCACGATGCGCTCGGGCCGGGGCAGCGCAAAAAACGCCAGATGCCATTGTTGGGTGGCGGCGACCTCCACTTCGACCACGCCATCCCATTGGTCCGCCGCGTGCGCCTGTGTCCACTTGATACGCGTATTGCCCAGATCAATCAGCAGATGCATATCAGACGGCCTGCGTGGGTTGCGCGGGTGTTTGCAGCCGCAGGCTGACGTCGCCCGCGTGGATGATACGCTCGCCATCGACCGTCTCCAGCCGCAACGCGCCGCTTGGCGTTACGCCGCGCGCTACGCCAGCCAGCACGCTGCCATCCGGGCTCAGCAGATTAACCGGCAGGCCTTGCCAGACATGGCGCGCTTCCCACCGCGTTCTGAAACTATCAAAGCCGTTGCGCGAGAATTCTTCGAGGCCTTGTTCCAGCCGTTCCAGCAAGCGCGCCAGCACATCGTTGCGCGTCAGGCTAAGGCCATGGTCGCGCAGGCCTGCGGCCACCTGGGCCACATCGACGGCGGGGGCCAGGATATTGAGCCCGATGCCGATCACCGCATACGCGGGGCCGAGCGCATCGCCGGTCAGTTCGATCAGGATGCCGCCCGCTTTGGCATTACCCAGCAGCAAATCGTTGGGCCATTTCAACGCCATCTGGCTTACGCCGCATTCGGCCAGCGTTTCGGTGACGATACAGCCGACGGCCAAGGGCAATCCGGCCAGCGTGGGCGCGCCGCCCGCAAAGGCCCAGCCCAGCGAGAACATCAGGCTGCCACCCAGACGCCCCTGCCAGCGTCGCCCCATACGGCCACGGCCGCCTTCTTGCCATTCCGCCGCCAGCACACGGCCATGGCGCGGCTGGGCCAGCAATTGTTTATTGGTGGAATCGGTGCGTTCCAGTACTTCGGTATCCAGCACGCTATGGCGCGGTAGATGTTGGCGGATGGTCTGGTTATCGAGCCAGTCGATCGGCGTAATCAGGCGGTAGCCGACGCCATGTTTGCGTTCCAGCGTTACGCCAAATTCTTCGGCGGCGGCCAGCGCCGTGGAGACGCTGGCGCGCGACAGATCCAGCGCGTCGGCAATGACCGCGCCAGAGACAAACTGGTCTGCGCTCAGGTGGCGCAGACAGGCAAGGGTATGATTCATGCGCCGGATTCTAGCGCGAGTGCCGCCTTACTGCGATGACTGCGAGCTGTCCGATAGCGCGGGCGTGGCGGTAAAGGTTTCGATCACGTGATTCTGGTTGGTGTAGATACAGATATCACCGGCGATTTCGAGCGCCTTTTTAACCACCGCAGCGGGCGGCAGATCGGTGTTTTCCAGCAAGGCGCGCGCGGCGGCCTGGGCAAATGCGCCGCCCGAACCAATGGCGGCAATGCCCTGTTCGGGCTCCAGCACATCGCCATTGCCGGTGATGACCAGCGTGGCGGTGGGGTCGGCCACAATCAACATGGCTTCCAGCCGACGCAACATGCGGTCGGTGCGCCAGTCTTTGGCCAGTTCGACCGCGGCGCGGGTCAGATGGCCCTGGTGTTTTTCGAGTTTGGCTTCAAAGCGCTCAAACAAAGTAAACGCATCGGCCGTGCCGCCGGCGAAGCCGACGATGACGCGGTCGTGATACAGCTTGCGTACCTTGCGCGCGGTGCCTTTGATGACGACATTGCCGAGAGTGACTTGACCATCGCCGCCCACCGCGACGTCTGAACCGCGGCGGACCGAGACGATGGTTGTTCCGTCAAATTGCTGCATTGCTGATGTCCTGTGTGCGTTGCGTGATGCGATAGACCATCACTTGGGGGCGTGGCCCGACGCTTCAAGGCGGCAACGCATACTCAGCACATCGGGTCAGATATGGCCGATCTCGACCAGCTCGCCCACGCCCAGCATTTGCAACAGCGCCGCCACCAGTTCGTTGGCACAGGCAATGCGGACAGTTTTGCCGGTCTGCACCATTTCCATAAACAGGTTCAGGAACTGGCCTGCCGTCTCGAAATCGATGCGGCTGACGTGGCGCAAATCCAGCGCCATGCGGCTGTGTTGCTGGGCGAAGTCGCGGATCAGCGCCAACTGGCCCGCCGCACCGTGCAGCAACTCACCCGACAATTGCAGGTGTTCCGCCGGCACATTGGACTGCGCGGCTGGCGATGCGGCTTTGGCGGCCAGCGCGGGCGCGTGGCGCGGGTCCCACGATGGCGGCGACACTTCGTACGTGACCGCGTAATCAATGGCCAGGTTTTCAAAGGCTTCCTGGTCGCCACTGGCTTGCATGGTTTCGATCAGCAACAGCCAGAACGGCGCTTCAGCGGGCACATTGCGGCCGGTCTGGATTTTGCCGCGCAACAGATTGACCAGGCTATCCACACCCAGTGTCTGCACCGCGACATTGAATTTACGCACACGCAACCAGCCCCCGAGCAATTCGGCGGCGGCCAGCATGTCGATCTCGGCCACTTTGGCAAAATCCAGCCGCAACGCCTGGCCTGCTTGCGCGGCCTGAATCATGCGATCGGCTTCTTTGGCGGTGGCGTCGCCATTAAGACGCGCGGGGAAAGCAATATAAGTGCCGCTGGCCGCGGCGGTCGGGGCCGGGCGGGTAGAGACTACATCGCGCCATAACGGCGGCGAGGCTTCAAATTCCACCACGTATTGCAGCGCCAGTTCGTCAAAGGCGGTGCGATCGTTCAGTTGCTGGTACAGCTCGAACAACAAACCCCAGGTTTCGGCGCGGCGGGTGCCCATGCGTGCGGGCAAAGCGCCGCGCAACGTGGCGGCCGCCATCGCGGTCTGGCCATTGGCGTGCAGCACCACGGCCTCTTCTTCTTCGGCATCCAGATGCGCGGAGACGTCTTCGACTTCGATGGACAGTTCGTGCAGGTTATAGGCGGCTTCAACCGGCGCGGGGGCTGCAACCGGCGTCGGCGCGGCAGCAGCCGGACGTGCGCCGTGGGTAGCGGCGGGCGTGGTTGTGGCGATACCTTGCGCCTTGGCGGGAGCGGCAGGCGCGGGCGCACGCGGCTGGGTAACCGGTGCGTTATCGAGCGTATCGGGTTTACCGTCGCCCTCTTTTTTGCGGAAAAACGAAAAAACCACGTTGGGTATCCGAAGTAACGATCACCTCGTCGCGACGGTGCGTACGAGCAGGAATCTTGCTGTCCGGTCTGCATGAGCCGGGGCGGGCAAACTGGACAGTCGTTTGAATTTCAATCAGTCGCAATTGTAAGCTTGAAGCGTTCTACGCGGTAGCAAAAGCGTGTACCAGCGGTAGGCTTGCAGGGCGTCAACGGCAACCCCGCGCTTCACTGCAACACTCCTATTATTGTGTGACGATTCCTCCTATATACAAGTGACCTCGCAAAGGCATGTGACGCAATCGCGCTGATGTGCCTTTTTATCGATGGCCGGATCCGTTTTTAAATGGCGCTGACTTTGCGTAAACCATTTTCTGCTTTGGCCGCCACACGTTGGCGGCGGCTGCTCGTAATCGCCGCCAGCGTGCTGGTTTTGCTGCTGCTGTTGGGCGGCTTGGCCCTGCCGTGGCTGGCGCGACCCCGGCTGGAAGCCGCATTGACACAGGCTTTGCATCGCCCCTCCACCATCGCCGATCTGTCGTTTAATCCGTTCTTGCTGCGCGCCACGGTTACAGGTTTGGCGGTACAGCAACAGGGCCAGCCCGCATTCAGCGTCGCCCGTCTGACGGCCAATCTGCAATTGAGTTCGATCTGGCAACGCGGCCCGGTGCTGAGCGAGCTGACCATCGAGCAACCGCGTTTGCGCCTGGTGCGCACTGGGCCGCAGCAATACAACTGGTCTGACCTGTTGCAGCCTTCGCCCGAACATAAACAGACCGATGGTGGTCTGCCACGGTTTGCGGTTTACAACATTCGTATCAAAAGTGGCCAGATTGATTTCGAGGATACGGTTACGCAGCGGCGTAACAAGATCGACCAGATCGAAATTGGCGTGCCGTTTATCTCCAGCCTGCCCGTGTTTGTGCAAGCCCAGGTGGAACCGCATCTGGCGTTTGCGCTGGATGGGGCAAAGTTTGATATCAGCGGCAAAACCACGCCGTTTCAGGCCACGCGGCAAAGTACGCTGGACTTGCGCGCCAACGATATCGATATCCCGCGTTATCTGGCTTATCTGCCCGCGCAAGCAGGCTGGCGGCTGCCTGCGGCCAGGCTGGACAGCAATCTGCAACTGGTGTTTCGCGAAGAAAACCACGCGCCGCAATTGCGCCTGAGCGGCAACCTGGTATTACGCGACGCGCAATTGCAGCAAGGTAGTGGCGCGCCGCTGGCCAGTGTTAAACGCCTGCAGGTGGATCTGGCCGATGTGCGCCCGCTGGACGCGGTGTATCAGCTGGCGCGCGTGCAAAGCGAAGGCTTGCATGTGGCGGTAACGCGACCGGGGCAGGGCGGCTTGAACTGGCAGCAGGCCTTTGCCGCCCCCACCCGGCCATCGACGCAGCCGGTGGCGCAGGCTGCCTCGGATACGGCTTCGGCCGCCGCCGCCCATGCGGGTACGGCGGGCAAACCCACGCTGTTTAATATCGCGCAGCTGCAACTCAATCATTCCACGCTGGATTGGCGCGACGACAGCGTCAGCCCGGCCGTGCAGGCGCGTTTTGATCCACTGTCGCTAACGGCGCAGCAAGTTGGCAATCTGCCCGGCAAACCCGCCCAGCTGGAACTACAAACCACCGATGATCGCGGCATGACGCTGAAGCAGAGCGCCACGCTGCTGTTGCAGCCGCTGCATATTACAGGCCACACCCAGTTGAGTGGCATGGTGCTGCCCGCCATCCAGCCCTACCTGGCGCCATGGCTCAACCTCACGGTGCAGCAAGGCACGCTGGGCGTGCAGGGCGATCTGGACTATCAGGCCGGTAAGCTGCCCAGGCTATCTCATGTGCAGCTCGATATCGCGCGGCTCAAGGCGCAACTGGATGAGCACAAAACCGGCACGCTGCAGTTTGAGGCGCTGCAGATTGCCGCACCGGAGCTTGATCTGGCCGCCGCGCGTTATCAGATTGAGCACGTGCAATGGCGCAACGGCAGCCTGACCGCAGCGCGGCTGAAAGACGGCAACATTGACTGGGGCAGCCTGCTGCGCAAACCCGCGGCGGTGGATAGCGCGCGGCCCGTGGCGGAAGGCGTGCGCCAGGTGCAACAGGCGCCGCAACCGGCCGCGCAAGTCAGCGTGGGCAAGGTGGCGGTCGAGGGTATGGCGCTGCGGTACGCCGATGAATCGCTGCGGCGCTTAAAACCGCTGGAAATCAGCCAGATCAAACTGGATGCCGGACCGTTGCAATGGCCGTCAGCCACACCGATGCCGCTGCATTTATCGGCGCAAGGCAGTCGCAATGGCGCGTATGACGTCGCCGGCACGCTGAGCAATGCGCCATGGGCGGGTAAATTAAAACTGGATGTACGCAATGCCGATATTGGTTACGGCCAGGCGTATTTTACCCGCTGGCTGAATATCACGCTGGCCACTGCGCGCTTATCCGCCAAAGGCGATCTGGCTTTTAATGCGGGCAATAAACCGAGCGGCAGTTATCGCGGCAATCTCAGCGTCAATGATCTGTATGCGCTGGATAAAGTCACCGGGGATGATTTTCTCAAGTTTAAACGGCTGCAAATCAATGGCATTGCGGCGCAATCGCAGCCGCTTAAAGTTGACGTGAACGACATCCTGTTGCAGAACTTTTATTCGCGCCTGGTGTTGTATGCGGATGGCACCTTGAATCTGGCCAATGTGGTGGTGAAAGAAGGCAATGTGCCGCATGCGGGCCAGCTATCGTTAACCGCTTCCGCGCCTGCCGCTGTACCGACGCCAACCCCCGCCGTCGCACCGAAGGCACAGGCGGCCTCGGCCCCGGTCAATACCCGGCCGCGTGCGCCATTGCCGCCAGTGCGCATTAAACGCATTACGCTGGCGGGCGGCAATATCAATTACACCGACAACTTTATTCAGCCTAATTACACGGTCAATCTGACTGATATGGCCGGCACGGTAACCGGATTGTCTTCCGCGCCCGGCACGCGCGCCGCACTGGATTTGCATGGCAGCGCGGATCGCATGGCGCCGGTGGCGGTGAGTGGGCAACTCAATCCGCTGGCTGATCCGCTGTTCCTCGATATCAATGCTTCTATCAAAGGCTATAACCTGGCGGCGGCCTCCACCTATTCGGCCAAATACGCGGGCTATGGCATTACCAAAGGCAAATTGTCGATGCAGCTGCATTACCTGGTGGATCAACGCAAATTGCAGGCGCAAAACAAACTAACGCTGGACCAATTAACTTTGGGTGATCAGGTGGATAGTCCAAGCGCGACCAAATTGCCGGTTAAATTGGCGCTGTCTTTGTTAACAGACCGGCACGGCCAGATCAATCTGGATTTGCCGGTGACGGGTTCGCTGGACGATCCTCAATTCAGCGTGGGCGGTTTGATTTTTAAAGTGATCGTTAATCTGTTGGAAAAAGCGATTACCGCGCCGTTTGATTTGCTGACATCCGCTTTTGGCGGAGGCTCGCATGCATCGTTTACGACATTTGCGGCTGGCTCGGCGCATCTGGATGCGGCGGCGCTGGATGATCTGCACAAGCTGACGCAAGCGCTGAACGACCGGCCCGCCATCAAACTGGAAATCAGCGGCTGGGCCGATCCGTCGCTGGATGCGGCCGGGATCAAGCAAGCGGCGCTGGAATCGCGGTTGCGGGCGGCCAAGGCGGCGGCGATGACGGCACAGGGCGATCTGGCGGCAGACCAGGATAGCCTGGAAATTACGCCCGCAGAACGGCCCGCGTTGCTGACGCGTGTGTACAAGCAGGCAAAGTTTGCGAAGCCGACCAATCTGATCGGACTGAATAAATCGTTGCCACCCGAAGAAATGGAAAAGCTACTGTTGGCCAATCTGCCGGCGGGGGCGGATGAGATGCGTGGCCTGGCCAACGCCCGCGCCCAGGCGGTGAAAGCGGAACTGGAAAAAGAAGGCGTGGCGGCCGAGCGCATTTATCTGACGCAACCGCGCATTGACGGCGGCGGTGATGTCGCGGCCAAGGACAAGGGCCCGGCAACGCGGGCGATGTTCAAACTGGGGTAAATGCATGGGCGACGGCCGAACCGATCGGTCTGGCGCCCGCGCAGGGCTAGTGTCCGCCCGCCGATGGTGTCCATGGCACGGCCACGGGCTGGCCTTGCGCATCCAGCAACGGTTCGTCCGCGAGCGTGGCCATGCTCCATTGGCCACGATGCCACACCAGATAGCCGCCCATACCGCGACGCCAGTCCGGCAATACCCAGCGTGTCCCCGCCGCTTCGACGTGGCGCGCTGGCCGATGGGTGTGGCCGTGGATCAGGGTTTGCACGCCAGCCGCGCGCATGGCGGCGGCGACGGTATCCCGATTCACATCCATGATCGTGCGATCTTTTTGCATGTTCATGGCGCTGGAACGCTGGCGCAGCGCTACGGCCTTGCCGTAACGATAGCTATACGGTAGCGCCAGCCAGATCCATTGCGGCAGCGGGTTGCGTACGATTCTGCGAAAACGCAGATACGCGGCGTCGTCGCTGCAATAGGCATCGCCATGCGCCAGCAATACGGGCGTGCCATCGGGCAGCGTAACCGGATGGGGGTCGGGGATCAGCGTGAGGGCGGCGCTGCGGGCAAAGCGGCGGCCACACAGAAAATCACGGTTGCCCGGCATAAAGAACACCTGCACGCCACGGTGGCTCAGGTCGGCCAGCAACGAGGCAATGCGGTGGTAATACGGTTCGGTCAGTTGATCATCGCCGATCCATGCTTCAAACAAGTCGCCCAGGATATACAACTGACTGGCATGCGTGGCGCTGTGGCGCACGAAATGCTCGAACGCCTCGGTGCCCGCGATGTCATCGGGGCTGAGATGCAGATCGGAGATAAAAAACAGTTGGGGCTCGCTCATGGGCGCTTTGGATTCGGGTGCGGGCAGCCATAAAAAAGCGCGGCCGCCGGGGCCGCGCTGATCGGTTTAATGCGCTCAGGCCAGGACTTCGGCCTTGATGATGCTGACGTCATCCTTCGGCACATCCTGGTGGAAGCCCTTGTTGCCGGTCTTCACGCCCTTGATCTGGTCAACCACTTCTTTGCCTTCCACTACCTTGCCGAACACGGCATAGCCCCAGCCTTGCGGGGTGGGCGATTTGTAGTTGAGGAAGTCGTTGTTGCTGACGTTGATAAAGAACTGCGCCGAAGCGGAATGCGGTTCCGGCGTGCGGGCCATGGCGACGGTGTAGGCGTCGTTGGTCAGGCCGTTGTCGGCTTCGTTCTGAATGGTGTCGCGGGTGGGCTTTTGCTTGAGGCCGGCTTCAAAACCGCCGCCTTGCACCATAAAGCCGTCGATTACGCGGTGGAATACGGTGCCATCGTAGTGGCCGTCGTTGACGTATTGCACAAAGTTAGCGACGGTTTTCGGGGCTTTTTCGTCGTTCAGTTCCAGAACGATATCGCCCATGCTGGTTTCGAGTTTTACTTTGGTCGTCATATCCAGGGTTCCTTATATAGGGTTACTTGCCGGCTTTGCCTGCCAGCACATGTGCGTCTTTGATCACGATCGGATCAACCGGGGCATCGCCCGAATCGGTGGGCGCAGCGGCGATCTTGTCCACCACGTCCATGCCTTTCACAACCTTGCCGAAGACGGCGTAGCCATAACCATCACGGCTGGGGTAATTGAGCGCGTCGTTGTTCTTGAGATTGATATAGAACTGCGACGTGGCCGAATCGGGAACCCCGGTGCGGGCCATCGCCAGCGAGCCACGATCATTCTTCAGGCCGGCCTTGAAGGCTTTTTCAGCTTCGTTTTTGATTGGCGCTTTGGTCGGGAGTTCGGTCTTGTTGGTATCAAGCCCGCCGCCCTGAATCACAAAGCCCTGAATCACGCGGTGAAAGATGGTGCCGTTGTAGTGCTTGTCCTTGACGTAATCAAGGAAGTTGGCCACCGAGATGGGGGCGGCGTCGGGATATAACTCAACCACGATCGCGCCTTTGCTGGTGTTGATTTCGACTTGCGGATTGGCCGCAAGCGCCACACCGGCGGCCAGCAGCAAACTCAGCGACATCAGGAATTTTTTCATGCGGTTAGATCCGGGGTTTGAAAACAGCGGCCATGATAACACGGGCCAATGGCGCGCCTGGCGCGTTAGAATGGCGCTCATTGTGCCTTTGCGGAGCGATCCCTCACCATGCTGCCTACTCTCAAACTGCCGTCGCTAGACCGTGTTGTGGCTGAATTCGATACCGTGTTGCGCACGCTGGCCGCCCCGGCCATCAGCGAACGTCCGCACCCGGACGCGCATATCGATGAAGCCGAAATGACGGCCGAAGAAAAACGCCACGCGGCCGGTTTGATGCGGGTAAATCACAGCGGTGAAGTGTGTGCGCAAGCGTTGTATCAGGGGCAGGCCCTGACGGCGCGGGACCCGGCCGCACGCCAGGCGCTAAAACATGCGGCGCACGAAGAAGTCGAGCATCTGGCCTGGACCGCGCAACGCATCACCGAACTGGGCAGCCGTCCCAGCCTGCTTAATCCGCTGTGGTACGCAGGCAGCCTGGCGATGGGCGTGACGGCCGGTTTGATCGGCGACCGCTGGAATCTGGGCTTTCTGGCCGAAACCGAACGCCAGGTGGGCGCACATCTGCAATCGCACCTGACCACCCTGCCGCCGCAAGACAGCAAGAGCCGTGCGGTAGTGGCGCAGATGCATACCGATGAAATGACCCACGCCGTCCTGGCCGAAGACCTGGGTGGCGCACCGTTGCCAGCGCCGGTACGCACGTTGATGACCACTACATCGAAATTGATGACCTCGTTGTCTTATCGGCTGTAAACACGCGGGTTTGCGGCCGGATGCCTGTCAGAAATTGATCTGGATCAATCGCGGATTTATGTAGTTGTCATAACGGCACTTCTTCACACTTTTGCCACATTGCTTGCGCGTATAACTGCACGTCATTCTGATCTGACTTGCAGGTGTAATCATGTCGCAACTACGTAGTCCGGCTGAAATTGTTGAAGCGATGGCGCATACGGGCACCGAGAAAGCCACGATGCCGATCTGGAAACTGGGGCTGATGGCAGTGCTGGGAGGCATGTTCATCGGCTTGGGCACGCTGCTGGCGCTGGAGTGCGCGGCAGGCTCGCCGGGCCTGGCCGCCAGCGATCCGGGTCTGGTTAAATTACTGTTTGGCGCGGTGTTTCCGCTGGGCTTTATTGCGGTGACGCTGACGGGTGCCGATTTGTTTACGTCCAATTGCGCGGCAGGCATGGTCAGCGCTTGGCAACGCCATATCAATACCGCCGCGCTGGGCCGCTTCTGGCTGGTGTCTTATGTGGGCAATATGGTGGGCGCGATCATCACGGCGTGGCTGTTCGGCCTGCAAACGCATCTGATTACCTCGGACACTTCTTCGGCTTATCTGATCCATCTGGCGATGGGCAAAGTATCACATCCCTTCTGGATGACCTTTGTGAAGGCCATGCTGGCCAATCTGTTGGTGTGCGTGGCCGCGATGCAGGGTTATTCGGCGAAAGACACGCTTGGACGCATGCTTGGTATCTGGTTTCCGGTGATGGCGTTTGTGGCGCTGGGCATGGAGCACAGTATTGCCAATCTGTTTATCCTGCCGGCGGCCGTGATGGCGGGCGCGGACATCAGCCTGACGCAAATGGTGTGGAATAACCTGATTCCCGCCACGTTAGGCAATATTGTGGGCGGCGCGTTGCTGATCGGGTTGCCGTATGCGCTTATCTATACCAAAGCGCGCGTGCGCCCGGCTGAAGAGGTCGACGCAGTGGTCAATGGCGCGGCGTCGAGCGCCCTGCCCGATATGGCGCACTAAACTGATGCTGCAAAAAGGCCCGCGCGTGATCTCGCTGCGGGCCTTTTGTATTAGTGGGCTTCGATGACTTCAAAGTCATGCGTGATCTCGGCGGTCTTGCCCAGCATGATCGAAGCCGAACAATATTTTTCCGCAGATAACTTGATCGCGCGTTCCACCACTTCAGGCTTGAGCGCTTTGCCCGTCACCACAAAGTGAAAATGAATCCGGGTAAACACTTTAGGGTCTTCATCAGCGCGGTCGGCGTCCACGTCCACGGTGCAATCGCGTACGTCCGCGCGGCTCTTTTTAAGGATATGGATCACGTCGTAAGCGGTGCAGCCCGCTGTGCCCATCAAAACCAGTTCCATCGGGCGCGGGCCCATATTGTTGCCGCCGCCTTCCGGCGCACCGTCCATCAGAACCGAATGGCCGGAGCCCGATTGCGCCAGGAAGCTGACATTCTCGACCCATTTCAAGCGCGTTTTCATTGTGGTTATCTCCTGTAAGTGGCGCGATTCTACCGCTTGCGCTGCCGCTTTCCCAAGCGCTGCGCCGGGCTGCAGGGCACGCCAGCGCTCAAACGCGCGTTTGGTGCGGCGCACAAAAAGAACTTGCTTATGGCATGACGCTGGCTTAGGCTGAGGTTACGACGCTGAAGCTGGCTTCGGCGTTGTCTCCTCCATCCTCCTTCTTTGGTGGAATTCAGCGCAATCTTTCGACAGGTTGCGTTTTTTTTGCCGAATCCGCATCAATCCCGCTTTTATCCTGGTTTGTGTTTGACACTTCGTTGAAATACCAGATAAAATCCGCGACTTTCTCCAAATCAAAAATGTGGAACGTGCAGTTATGAAAACCTTTTCTGCCAAGCCGCACGAGGTTAAGCGCGAGTGGTTAGTCGTTGACGCCACTGACAAAGTGCTGGGTCGTCTCGCGGCTGAAATCGCCAAGCGTCTGCGTGGCAAGCACAAAGCCGAATACACCCCGCACGTCGATACGGGCGACTACATCGTAGTGGTAAACGCAGACAAACTGCGCGTGACCGGTGACAAGGCAACCAGCAAGATTTACTACCGTCACACCGGCCATCCGGGTGGTATCTACGAACGCACCTTCACTGAGATGCAGACCAAATTCCCGGGCCGCGCGCTCGAGATGGCTGTGAAGGGTATGCTGCCGAAAGGTCCGCTGGGCTACGCCATGCTGAAAAAGCTGAAGGTGTACGCCGGTAATGAGCATCCGCACTCCGCTCAACAGCCCCAAGTTCTGGATATCTAAGGATCGACCAATGGTAGGTAAATACTATTACGGTACCGGCCGTCGCAAGAGCGCAGTTGCTCGTGTGTTCCTGGCTAAGGGTACCGGTCAAATCGTGGTCAACGGCAAGCCGCTCGACCAATACTTCGCTCGCGAAACCGGCCGCATGGTTGTTCGTCAACCGCTGCAAGTGACCGAAAGCCTCGAATCGTTCGACATTCTCGTGAACGTGGTTGGCGGCGGTGAAACCGGTCAAGCCGGTGCAGTGCGCCACGGTATCACCCGTGCCCTGATCGACTTCAACGCTGACTTCAAGCCGGCACTGAAGGCACAAGGCTTCGTGACCCGTGATGCACGTGAAGTTGAACGTAAGAAGGTCGGCTTCCACAAAGCCCGCCGTCGCAAGCAATTCTCCAAGCGTTAATCGCTGGGGCTTTGCCAAAAAAACCGCCACTTGTGGCGGTTTTTTGTTTTTCGGTGCCGCTTATGCTTCAGGCGGTCATCCGGGTGGATGTTTGCATGGGACAAGCGTGTAAGACGGCCTCACGTTGTCTGCTAGAATTGCGCTCTGTCTTACGGTCCCTGGTGGAGAATTACGCATGATCAAAGTTGGCATTGTTGGCGGTACGGGTTACACCGGCGTTGAACTGCTGCGTTTGTTATCGCGCCACGAGGGCGCCAAAGTCACCGCCGTGACGTCGCGCAAAGAAGCCGGTATGCCGGTAGCGGACATGTACCCCAGCCTGCGCGGCTGGATCGACATCTCGTTCTCTACTCCGGAAGACGCCAATCTTAAAGAATGCGATGTGGTGTTCTTTGCCACGCCGCATGGTGTCGCGATGGCGCAAGCGCGCGAGCTGCTGGACGCGGGCGTCAAAGTGATCGATCTGGCGGCGGATTTCCGCCTGAAAGATCCGGTTGAGTTCCAGAAGTGGTACGCCATGGAACACAGCTGTACCGATCTGCTGACTGAAGCCGTCTACGGTTTTCCTGAAGTCAATCGCGAGGCCATCAAACAAGCGCGCCTGGTCGGCATGGCTGGCTGCTATCCGACTTCCGTGCAACTGGGCTTTTTGCCGTTGCTGGAAGGCGGTAAGCAATGGATTGATGCCAGCACGCTGATCGCCGATTGCAAATCCGGCGTATCCGGCGCGGGCCGCAAAGCCGAAGTACATACGCTGCTGGCCGAAGCGGGCGACAACTTCAAGGCGTATGGCGTTAAAGGCCATCGCCATCTGCCCGAAATTACCCAAGGCCTGGTGGCAGTGCATGGCAAGCCAGTGGGCCTGACCTTTGTGCCGCATCTGGTGCCGATGATTCGCGGTATCCATTCCACGCTGTACGCGCGCATTCTGCCGGAAGGCCGTGATGTGGATTATCAGAAAGTGTTCGAAGAACGCTTTGCCCACGAACCGTTTGTGGATGTGATGCCTGCAGGTAGCACGCCGGAAACGCGTTCGGTGCGCGGCTCCAACATCGCGCGCATTGCGGTGCATCGCCCCGGTAACGGCGATCTGCTGGTGATCCTGGTGGTTGAGGACAACCTGGTCAAAGGCGCTTCGGGACAGGCCGTGCAGGTGATGAACCTGATGTTCGGCCTGCCCGAACGCCAGGGCCTGGATATCGTGCCGTTGCTGCCGTAACCGATGCCGTTGCGACGTTTTTATCGCGCCCGCCGTGCCCGCATCACGGCGGTGCCGATGGCGCTGCGCCCGAATCCAACCTGGATGAGCCAACTCGGCCGCTATGGCGTGGTGGTGCTGCTGATGGGCGGCGCGCTGCTCGCGGGCATCGCCTATGGTTTGCGCAGTGGCCAGGCGCAGGCGCGCGCCAGTGTCAGCAGTGAAGCCGCCGCGCTGATGCGCAATGCCAGCGCCTTGGCCGAAGCCAATAACAAGCTGGCCGCGCAGGCGCAGCAATTGCAGATTACCGAATCCGCCCGCGCCGCCCTGGCCTCCGATCTGGCCGACGCCCAGCAAGATCTGGCGCGCAGCCGCGAAAGCCTGGCCTTCTTTGAGACTTTACTGACGACCAATGACCGCGCGCATCAGGTAAGTTTCGCGCTGTGCGAATTCGATGCGGCGGGCAAAGGCCTGTGGCACTACCGTTTGCTGGTGGTGCAGGGCGTTAATCAAGCCCCCGAATTTGATGGCCAACTTACGCTGACCGCACTCACCAAAAACAATGGCAAGACGGCGCGCACTGAAATGCCGTCGCAGCCTGTTCGTGTCAAACATTACCAGCGTTTTGAAGGCGATCTGACCTTGCCTGCCGGCGTGGAGCCGGATGCTTTCGAGGCCACGCTGGGAATCAAAGACACGCGCGCCAGCCTGGCGCAATGCCAGAAAAAACCGGGAGGGGTTTAAACGTGTTCAAGAATAAAAAAGGGAGTCAGCGCATTGATAGCCTGATCGGGGCAGGTTCGGTTGTGACCGGTGATCTGGCCTTTGCAGGCGGTTTGCGCGTAGACGGCACGGTGCGCGGCAATCTGAGCGCCGTGGACGAGAAGAATGCCACGCTGGTGGTGTCCGAAAAGGCCCGCATCGAAGGCGGCGTGCGCACCAGCCATCTGATCCTGAACGGCGAAGTGGTGGGCCCGATTGAGGTGACCCAGTATGTGGAGCTGCAAGCCAAAGCGCGCATCACCGGCGATCTGACCTACAAGACGCTGGAAATGCATCCGGGCGCTGTGGTGCAAGGCCGGTTGATTCCGCTGGCAGGCGCCCAGATATTGGAAACTGCGGAGCCGAAGGCCGAGGCCTGACCAGCGGTAGCCGCCTGGGGAATTGACCGCACAGACCAGCGCGCGGATAATCCCACTAGTTTAGTCAACTATTTTCAGGAGCTAGCCATGAATGCGGTAGCCGAAATGCCGAGCCCGTTTGTGTTTACTGATTCTGCCGCCGGCAAGGTGCGCGAGCTGATCGAGGAAGAGGGCAATCCGGACCTGAAGCTGCGTGTGTTCGTGACGGGCGGTGGTTGTTCCGGTTTTCAGTACGGTTTTACCTTTGACGAAATCACCAACGAAGACGACACCGCGGTACTGAAAAGCGGCGTGACGTTGCTGGTTGATCCGATGAGCTACCAGTATCTGGTCGGCGCTGAGATCGATTACGTTGAAAGCCTGGAAGGTTCGCAGTTCACCATCAAGAACCCGAACGCCACGTCTACCTGCGGTTGCGGTTCTTCGTTCTCGGTGTAATACCGATGGCCACAGCGTTGGCCCCCTGTCTGCAGCATCAAAAGGAAGCCATGTGCTTCCTTTTTTGTTGCCCGTAGCGCGGCCTGGCCCGGCTGCGCAATCGCCTTTATCATGCCAGGCAAGCCGCCGTGCTGGCGTGGCTTTCCTTTGAATAACCACCAGGAAAACAGATCGTGACTCAAGCCGTTTCGCAAGATGTTCTGGACCAATTGTTCAATCACGCCCGGACGCACAGCGCGTGGCAGCCGCGCGAGGTTAGCGACGAATTGCTGCATCAGCTGTACGACTTGCTGAAACTGGCGCCGACCTCGGCCAACGGTAGCCACGGTCGTTTTGTGTTTGTGAAATCGGCGGCCGCCAAAGAGAAACTGAAGCCCGCGTTATCGGCAGGCAATCTCGACAAAACCCTGCAAGCGCCGGTCACCGTCATCGTGGCGCATGACATGGCGTTTTATGACCAGTTGCCCAAGCTGTTTCCGCAGGCCGATGCGCGCAGCTGGTTTGCCGGCAATCAGCCGCTGATTGATGCGACGGCGTTTCGCAACGGCTCGTTGCAAGGCGCGTATCTGATTCTGGCGGCGCGGGCGCTGGGCCTGGATTGCGGTCCGATGTCGGGTTTTAACAATGCCGTGGTGGATGAGGCGTTTTTTGCCGGCACCAGCTGGAAATCCAATTTTCTGATCAACCTGGGTTATGGCGAAAACAGCAAACTGCATCCACGTAATCCGCGGCTGGACTTCGCAGAAGCGTGCCGTATCGAGTAGCATGCAGCAGCGCCCGTCTATAAGCGGGCGATGATGCCCTGGAGAACAAAAGCAAGATGGCGGATTGGAGTGTATGGAAGGCGCTGGAAGACTGGCGTGGACGCAAGCACGAGCTAGACCCGTTGTTTGCCGCGGCCGGTATTGCGCCTGAACTCGATTCCATGGTGACGCGGGTGCTGGTCGACCTGCGTCGCGCACCGCCGACCGCGCCGCTGGTGACGGGCGACAAAACACGCGACGAACAAGAGTTCGGGCGTTTTCATGAAGCCTATTTCCGCTATTACGATGACAGCCTGCAAAAGGTGGAATCGTTATTGCAGCACGCCTGGGTGCCCGAGGCCGAGCCGATTGCCAAAGAAATCCGCGCCGAGCTCGGCCGCATGCGCCAGGCCATGCAGGAAACTCCGGGCAAGGTGCCCAACTTTGAGCGACTGGAAGTGTTGTTGCGCCACTATGTGCGGCTGGATCATCCGCAGCACCCGGTGCCGGAAGGCGTACTGGCTGAACGCCGCCGCGCGTTGGTCGATGTGGCTGGTTACCCGTTGCTGGTGCAGCATGCCGCCGCGCAGACGTTTTCCGAAATGGTGCCGCCGCTGGTGACGCCGGAATTCCGCCAGCAATTACAGGAACGCATTCAAGCCTATCTGCAAACGCCCTGGTTGCAGACACGTTTGGTCTCGCAGTGGTTTGTTACAACCGTGCTGGATGCCGCGCTGGCACGTAAAAAGCGCGATGCGACGGAAGATGCGCGCATCCTGGCCAGCATGTCACGCCGCTGGCCGACCTTGTCGGTGTGGATTCCGGAATTCGAACAAGCCGATCAGGTCTGGTATCTGATCCTGGTGCTGATTACCGTCAGCGCGCTGTTTATGGAGTGGTGGTGGGTGGCGGTGCCAATGATGATCTGGCTGCACCTGTCGCTGGCCGCCTTCCGGCGCGAACGCAAAGAAGTGGAAGCGCGGCGGGCGCAGATTGTGGCGCGCGCGGTGACGATGAAAAAAGTGCGCGACCGCTTTGCCACCAATCAAACTACGCCCGAGAAGCTGGCCTTCCAGTTGCGCCAGCTCGATGAACGCGGCGAGTATTTTGACGACAATGTCTATGCGCTGCTGAGACTGCATCAGCACGAAGCCTGATCCACGCGCCGCTTGCAATGCGTCGACGCGATCAGGCGGCGTGTATGCGCACCGGTTCTGCAGGCGCAACATTGGTCAGCCGATGCACCACACCATCTTCAAAGCGCAGTAATTCACCCTGCGCAATGCGAATCCAGTTTTCGTTATCCGTCAGCGGCTGCGTGGCGATCACGGCGACGTGATCACTCGGTTGCGTGTAGCGCGCAAAGTCGACGCTGACATCCGCATCGGATAGATGCGCCATCGCAAACGGCGCCTGGCGGATGATGTAATGCAGATCGGTAGCGCAGCGTGCAAACAACGCCGTGCCATCCGACAGCAAAAAGTTGAACGTGCCATGTTTGGCCAATTCTGCCGCCAAGGCCGCCATGGTGGCGTGCAATTCGTCCAGCGGCGGCTTGCTGGGGTAGCGCAATCCCAGCTGATCCATCAACCAGCAAAACGCATATTCGCTATCGGTGGTGCCCACCGGCTGAAAGCGGCTGCTGGCCATCGGCGGCAGGTCGGTCAGATTGCCGTTATGCGCAAATAGCCAGTAACGCCCCCACAGCTCGCGTTTAAACGGGTGCGTGTTGGCCAAAGACACTTCGCCCTGAGTGGCCTTGCGGATATGCGCCACCACATTGCGGCTTTTGATCGGATATTTGTGCACCAGATCAGCCAGCGGCGACAGCGCCGACGGCTGATGATCGAGAAACATGCGGCAGCCATCGCCTTCAAAGAACGCGATGCCCCAGCCATCGGAATGATGGTCAGTCAGGCCCCCGCGCTGGCGGAAGCCTTCAAATGAAAACACGATATCGGTAGGCACATTGCAATTCATGCCCAGTAACTGGCACATAACGACGGTTCCGCAATTTTCTCGGGCGATAGTTCCATTATGGGACTGATATGGGCATCGGCAAACCCCGGGGAATTCCCTGGTCTGTATCGATATGTGCACGGTCAGGAATATAAAAAAACCCGGCATGGCGCCGGGTTGTTTTATGCAAATGAGCGTTGTTATTCGCCCAGTGCGCCTGCGCCGATGCTGAAGCCGGCATCTACATACAGGATTTCGCCGGTCATCCCCGACGACAGATCAGACATCAGGAAAGCCGCCACATTGCCGACTTCGAGTTGCGACACATTGCGCTTGAGCGGCGTGGCATCGGCCGCGCGCTTGAGCAGCGTGCCGAAATCCTTGATGCCCGAAGCGGCCAGCGTCTTGATCGGGCCCGCAGAAATACCGTTAACACGGATGCCGCGTTCGCCCAGCGCGCCAGCCATATAACGCACGTTGGCTTCCAACGAAGCCTTGGCCAGACCCATCACGTTGTAGTTGGGGATGGCGCGTTCGGCGCCGAGGTAGGACAGCGTCACCAGCGAAGCGTTATCGGCCAGCAGACCACGCGCGGCCTTGGCCATGGCGGCAAAGCTGTACGAGCTGATGTCGTGGGCGATATGGAAATTTTCGCGGGTAACGGCTTCCAGGTAGTTGCCTTTCAGCGCATCGCGCGGCGCAAAGCCGATAGCGTGCACCAGACCATCCAGTTGATCCCAGTGTTTGGCCAGCTCGACGAACAGTGCGTCGATTTGTTCGTCGCTTGCGACGTCACAGGGCAGTACCAGCGTCGAACCAAAATCAGCAGCCAGATCGACCACGCGTTGTTTCAGATCTTCCGACACATAGGTAAATGCCAGCTCAGCGCCTTCGCGCTTGGCCGCTTCGGCGATGCCGTATGCGATAGAGCGATTGGACAAAACACCGCTAATCAAAATCTTTTTGCCGGCCAGAAAGCCCATGCTGTTTCCTTGTTAATCCGTTCAGTCGCGCGATTATAGACGAAACTATAAGCACCGGGCGCGTCTGCGCCCGGTGGCGACTAACAAGGACTCGACCCGGTCGAAAGAATCAGCCGATGGCGTAAGGCAGATCAAGCACTTGCAGCGCAGGGCCATCGGGCGCGCCCAGATGCAGACCGTGCTCCAGCGAGCTCATCTGCACCACCACCAGCGCCTCGCTCTGGCCTGCGGCAGCAGGCGCGGCCAGCATGATGCGGCCGGACGGCTGGCCATTCATTTCCGGACTGAATACTTCTTGCCCGGCAACCGCAGTGGCGGGGACTTGCACGCGGTACATGCGGCGTTTGAGCTTGCCCAGATATTGCGTGCGCGCCACGATTTCCTGGCCCGGATAGCAGCCCTTGCTGAAACTGACCGCACCGATCAGTTCCATATTGGCCATCTGCGGCACAAATTCTTCCTGCGTCGCGGCGGTAATCCACGGCGTACCCGCGCGCACTTCGGTCAGGCGCCAGACATCGGCATTCACGCTCACCGCGCCGGCGCTAGCCAGCGCTTGCCACACGCCCGCGGCTTGCTCGGCGCTAACCACCAGTTGGTAACGTTCGCCCGGCAAGCCGACGATCGCGCCCATATCCCAGTCCGCTACCTTCAGCGCTTCCGGCAACGCTGCGCCTGTTACTTGCGCCACCAACGCGCCCGCGTGCGGGCCTGCCACGCCGATGAGAGCGAGTTCGGCCGTGGCGTCGGATGCTTTGGTTTTGCTGCGCAGAATAAACATGCTCAGCCGTTTCTGGATGGCAGGCTGCAAGTCGCTGGAAATCTGCACCAGAAAATCACCCTGCGCCCGGTAGATCAGAAAGCTGGCCAGCATGCGGCCCTTGGGCGTGGAATAGCTTGAGTACTGCGCGCTGGCGTCGTCCACCTTGCTCAGGTCGCTGGAAAGCTGGCCTTGCAGAAAGGTCATGGTTTCTTCGCCACTAAAGCGCATCACGCCGAATTGCGTTAACGGGCTGATGACGCAGCCGGTGTCGAGTGCGGCAAGCGCGGTGTCTGCAGGGGAGGGCGCTACGGTAACGGTATCGGTCCAGCTCATGGGGGTCGCTCGCGAGATGTATATATAGTCAGACTGCCCCATCAGATGGGGCTGACAGGGCGCAAAAACAATGTGTCCACGCGCCAGCGTATGCCGGGCCGCGTAACAATAAAAAATGCGCCGACGGTGCGGCGCATTTTGTGTCCCTGTTGATGCTCGCTGCCGAACGATAGATGGGCAGCCGCAGGTGTCAGTCGTCGGCGGGCGGAGGCGGTTCTTTGGTCTGCACCTTGTCGGCCTGCTCCAGCGCATCGTCGTGGCCCTGACGCCAGGCGCCCCCGGTTTGGAACACGGGTGCTTCGAGCTTGCCGCCGATGCGTATCTGCGAAGACGCCGCAATCACACCTGCTTGCAGCCTGGCCTGCGCCCCGCCGCTGAGCTTGTTGCCCGGCTCGACTTTCATCGCACCCGTCGCCACAAATTTGCCCGCATCCACTTTCACATTGGAAAACAGCACCACGTGATTGGCGATATTCATGCCACCGGTCAACGTATCAAAGCGGGTGATGCCGCCGCGCGCGTAGGTCACCGGTACAGTCGATTTAAGCGGTGCAATCAGATCAAAGTTATGAATGGCGCCTTGTTTGATCGTCATGGTCGATTCAATTTGCGGCGTGGCTAGCAGCGTTTGATAGCTGTCGCCGGCATAGCTGAAGTTGGCGTCGCCTTCGATGCGGCCTGAAACAAACGTGGTGGGGTTAAACAGTTTGCTTAGCGGCTCGGCCTGCACGCTGCTGCCGTGCACGGTGCCGGTCAGCTTCCAGCCATCGGTCCAATCCACGCGAGCGGTGCCCGACAACACGCCGCTATACAGCTCGCCATGGATTTCGGTGATCTGCAGGCCATTCTGATTGGCAATACCTTTCAGTTGCAGGCTATCAAAATGCACCGGGTAGCCTAGCGGGACATCCCAGCCGCTGGCGTTGAGCGTGGTGGCGAAGTCACTGCCTTGAGGCAGGATTTCCAACGTCATGCGGCCCGTGCTGTCGCTGACGGTCAAACCGGCCAGGTTGCTGCCGCTATCAAACTTGAGCACGCCATCCACCGGCCCCACTTCGCCGTTATTGCGCACGATACTGGTCCGCACGAGGTGCAGATCAGCAAAGTGGATTGTGGCCTCGCCGCTTTGCGGCCGCAGTTTTTGCGGCAATTGCAGCGCCCACTGCGGGCTGAAGTGGCCACCCTCAACCGTCACTTCACGCAGATCACGACCCCAGTGCAGCACGTTATACATGGTCAGCGGTACGCGGATATATTCGATATGGCCAATCGCCGGATCACCATCAATGGTGATGTCCTGTAATACCAATGCAGGGCGTGGCGAATATTCAAAACCCAGTTGTTGCAGCTGGATATTGCTATGGGTAATACGCTGCAGCAGGCGTGTGGCATCGCCCGAAAACAATTGCAGCGGCACGATGATCGGCAATGCGGCAATAAATGCTAAAAAAATGATCAATATAATCAAAGGTTTTTTTATTTTTTCCATACTTTACTCACGTTTCTCTTTGCATGTTGCTTGACAGAGCCTAAGTGGCCTACTAATATACGCACCTCATCGACGCAGCAGCAAGTCGATTCCCTGATAGCTCAGTCGGTAGAGCGACGGACTGTTAATCCGCAGGTCCCTGGTTCGAGTCCAGGTCGGGGAGCCAGATTCTGAAAGGCCACGCAATCGCGTGGCCTTTTTCATTTGCGCTTCAGATTGCAAAGCACAAAGCAGATGAGCAAGTACTGCCATGGTGATCCCCTTGTCTGGTGGGCCGAAACGGGCATGCGTTACGGCATTGCGTGCAGCGGACAATATCAAGCGGCCCCCGCATCACCAAGCTGTTAAAGCCTCAACGGCCGAAAGCGCGCGGTATACGGGAGACGCCGCCGCATTGCACGTTGCAGCCGCGCCATCATACGCAATTCCGTTCAGCGCTATTACCAGAATTGCAGCGGGTGCCAATCAATTCGCAGAACGAATTACGACCAAAGCCACAGTGTTCGCATATAGGCATAATTTATATAAAAAAATAGGCAATAAATTCAATGATTTGACCCCTGCGATAGGGTGAACATTCTCAGTACTCAATCTGACTTTCAGATTCGTCTCATGGTTGCACCCAGTCCCCCTGGATAACTTGCTTGCACCCGGCCCACACGATGCAATTCGTGTCTGGCAATGCCGGCAGACAGCGTTCTAAAGGGGGAATCACCACATGCGTATCGGATATCTGCTGGATGAATCAGACCACGGCCACGAGCACACGCGTCTCGAGCTGATGCGGTCCTGGTCCTGCCAGGCTGTGTTCATGGACCTTAACTCGCACTCACGCCGGCAATTGTCCATGGCGTTGGCCAGCCTGATCAGTAACGACACCCTGGTTATCCACAATCTCGATACGGCCGGCCTCGGCGCCTATCAATTATTGTGTTTGCTTGAACAGCTCGACCGTCGCGGCGCGAGCCTTGAAGTCGTGGCATTGGGTTTGTCGTCCGCCACCGCCGAAGGCCAGCGCACGTTGATGAATATCCTGATCCAGCAATTGCGCTCGGAACGCCCGGCGCGGGCCAAGCCGCTGGGCAAGCAACGCGGCCGCCGTCCCAAGCTCAACGCCAGCGCTGTGCGGTTGCTGGCCGAAAGCCTGCGTCGCGGTATGCATAGCCGCGATGTCGCCAAAGATATGGGCGTTTCGATTGCCACCTTGTACCGCTACAAACGCCTGATTGAAGATGGCGGGATTGCGTCCTGATCATGCCTGGTCCGCTCAGTCGGGCGCACCCTGTGGCTTGATCGGTAGATAGGCATCAAACCGGGTACTTTCGCCGTCATAGCCAAAATCGGGTTTGGACCCCGCCAGCCAGGGCGCTGCGCGGGGTCTTTTTACGACCACGCGTTGCCGCGCCACGGCGCGCGCTGGCGCTAACAGCGCATCAGAATCGAAATCGCCACCAATCAGGGACTGAAACGCCGCCATTTCCTTCTTGGCGCGCGCGCGTTTTTCCGGCTCGGGGAACATCGGGTCCAGAAACACCACATCAAAGGATTGCGGCGCGGCGGCTTCCAGCCAGGATTGCGCTGCGGCCTGGTGCAGGCTCATCCGCGCCACAATCGGTGCGGTTTCGGCGTCAAGTGCGGCACGGCGCAGGCCATCACGTAGTAATGCACACACCACCGGATTGCGCTCCAGTAGCGTCACCGCGCAGCCCAGGCTGGCCAACACAAAAGCGTCGCGACCCAAGCCCGCGGTGGCGTCCAGCACGCTGGGCGTATTGCCGCCTTTAAGCCCGACCGCCTTGGCCACCGGCTGGCCACGGCCGCCGCCAAATTTGCGTCGATGCGCTTGTGCGCCGGCCACCAGATCCACGCAAACGCGACCTTTTTCGCCTACTTCGGCCAGTTGCAGCTGGCCATCGAGCCACAGCAGATATTGCCCCTCGCTCGGCGGCGCAGTCAGTGGGTTCAAGCCATACGCCATCGAGAGCGCTTCAAGTTCCGGATCTGCTGTCGCCAGCACGCCGATCGTCACGCTCATGCCCAACCGCCCGGCGCGGGCGTCGGCAGGATACCGGGGTTCATCAGCGGATCAAACGCCACCGGGCCCAGGTCCAGCGGTTCAAAAGCGGGGCGATAGCGTACGCGCGGCAGGCGGGATAAGGGATCTTGTTGATAGAACTGACGCAATTGCTGATAAACCTCAGGGTAGTGCTCCGCAATGGCATGCGGCGTTTCAAAAAAATATTCGCTAAGCACGGCAAAACATTCGGCCGGATTCTCGGCGGCATATAAATCAATCGGGCTGTATTCGCCAGTGTGGGCCAGGCGGCTTAAATTGGAAAACGCGCGTGAAAACACCGCTTTCCATTGCGCCGCATTCATACCGGCATGCAATGGCGGCCGCCCATTGGGCGCACCATCACGCATATCCAGCTTGTGCGCAAATTCATGGATGACCACATTCCAGCCATCCAGCCAGGCGGATTGTGACACGTCCAGCCACGACAACAGAACCGGTCCATCCGAGCGCGCCTGGCCCGCCAGAATCTGTTCGTATTCATGCACCAGGCCGAAATGGTCGGTGTAACGGTCACGCGACAGAAACTGCCCAGGATAAACAATGACCTCGTGCCAGTCGTCGTAAGCGTCAAAACCCAGGTTCAGGATAGGCAGTACCGCTTGCGCCGCCAGCATCACCCGGTCGGCATCGCTCAGTTCCAGCCCATCGACACAGACTATGGATTTTTTATGCAGAAACCAGGCGGCCTGCTCGCGTAGACGCTGGCGCTCTTCGCCCGACAAACCCATAAACAGCGGCAGCTGAATCACCTGCCGCCAGATCGCGTCGGGGATCGGATGGCGCGCCAGATGGCGCTTGCGGTGCTGGGTCTTGATGAAATCAAACATGGCAATAAAAAGGCCAGCGAGCGCCTGTTGGTCTGGATCAAACCAAAGTGAGGCAGCCAACTGGCCTTTTCAAGCAACGCAATCAGGCGACCGCTGTGCGTGGGTTTTGCTCGATCATTCGGCGGCGGTTTGCACGGCCAGGCGCAATTCGCGTTGCGCGGATTCCGAGAACGGATGCAGATGCTGCATAAACTGGCGGCTGGCCGCAGCCCACGAGAATTGCTCGGCGTGTTGGCGCACCGCCGCACGATCGATATGCAAGGCATCCAGACATGCCTGGCGCAAATCTTCGTTGAGCGCGCCGGGGCCATCCGCACCGATCACGTCAATCGGACCCGTCACCGGATAGGCCGCGACTGGGCAGCCGCAGCCCATTGCCTCCAGCAATACCAGGCCAAACGTATCGGTGCGGGACGGAAACACAAATACGTCGGCGCTGTTATAAACCTGCGCCAGCTCGCCCTGGTTCAGCACGCCCAGCCAGTGCACGCCGTTTGATTCGTTGTACCGGGCCCGCAACGCCGCCGCCGCCGGACCATCGCCACAAACCCATTTCGAGCCCGGCAAATCCAGTTGCAAAAATGCTTCGACGTTCTTTTCCACCGCCACGCGCCCCACGTACACAAAGATGGGGCGGCGTGTTTGCAAGCGTTCGCGCGAACCGGGCCGGAAAATATCCAGATCCACGCCGCGCGACCACAGCACCACATTATTAAAACCATGCGCTTGCAGATCTTCGACCACCACGCGCGTCGGCACCATCACCGCCCGCGCGGCATTGTGAAACCGCGCCAGCCAGCGATAAGTCCATTTAACCGGAATGCCAAAGCGTAAATGCACGTATTCTGGAAAGCGCGAATGGTAGGCGGTGGTAAACGGCAAATCATTTTTGATGCAGTATTTACGCGCCGCCATCCCTAATGGGCCTTCGGTGGCGATATGGATGGCATCGGGTTTAAAACGTGCAATTTCTGCCGCGATACGTTTGCCCGGCATAAAGGCCAAGCGAATTTCAGGATAAGTGGGGCAGGGCATGGTGCGAAATTGCTGCGGCTGAATCAATTCCACCTTATGCCCCAGCTTTTGCAATTCCAGCCGGGTTTGTTTTAGCGTACGCACCACGCCATTTACTTGCGGTTCCCACGCATCGGTGACAATCAGGATATTCATGCGGCAATTCCCTGCAATCCGGCACCCGTGGGTGCAGCGGTCAAACTATTGATTTGCGCGGCCTGCTCAGCAAAAAATTTCTGCCACGTCAGGATTTTCAATTCGCCATTCGGAAGTTCAACCAATGCGGTCAGGCTTTCCACCCAATCGCCGTCATTGCAATACAACACGCCATCGATATCGCGCATTTCCGCTTTATGAATATGGCCGCAAATTACGCCATCCAGTCCACGTGTTTTGGCTTCCAATGCCACGGCCTGTTCAAAACTACTGACAAAGTTAACGGCCTTTTTAACCTTGTGTTTCAGATATTGCGATAAAGACCAATACCCGAGACCCATGCGGGCGCGAGCGCGGTTAAACCAGTAATTAAGCTTGAGCGTAATGCCGTAAAGCCGGTCGCCCACAATGGCCAGCCAGCGCGCGCATTGCACCACGCCGTCAAAGCGGTCGCCGTGCAGCACCAGCATGCGACGGCCATCCGCGGTGGTGTGCACCACTTCGTCTTCAATGCGGATATCGCCAAACATCAAACCCAGAAACTGGCGCGCGCCTTCGTCGTGATTGCCGGGGATATAGATGACGTGCGTGCCTTTGCGCGCTTTGCGCAGCACTTTCTGGATGACGTCGTTATGGCTCTGCTGCCAGTACCACGAGCGCTTGAGCGCCCAGCCATCGATAATGTCGCCCACCAGATAGAGATATTCGGCTTCAGTGTTTTTGAGGAAATCGAGGAGATATTCCGCTTGGCAACCCGAGGTGCCCAGGTGCAGGTCGGAAATCCAGATGCTACGGAATTTCAAAGGGTTATCTGCCATCTCATGCTTCCGCGCGGTGATTTCGCGCATCATGCAACCGCCAGATGACAATTGCGCTAATTGTTAATGACGCTTTCATTGCAGTCAGCCCGCCCACGCCGATCAGTGCGCGCTTGACTATCTTTGCCGCGCGTTCGATAGTCTGGGCCGATTGTTTTTCTGGATTTCGCGCATGTCCCGCCGCCCCGATTCCCCTTGCATTGCCATGTGTTCCACCGGTCTTGGGGATGACGTATGCCGCGGCTGCGGCCGCACGTTTCTGGAGGTAGCCAACTGGAGCACGCTCGACGCCGCCGAGCGTGAACAGGTATGGCAACGGCTGGAACAATACTGGGCGCAGCAGGGCGAAACCGCGCCTTGGCTACGCTGATCAGTTCGCAATAAAAAAGCCCGGCATCGCGGCCGGGCTGTGGTTTTTTTGCGCTATCGGGACTGGTTTAGATAAACATGCCACCCGAGACTTCAATGCGCTGTGCATTAATCCAGCCGGAACCGTCGCTGAGCAACGCGGCAATCGCGCCACCGATATCATCGGGCAAGCCGACACGGCCCAGCGCCGTTGCTGCTGCGACCGCGGCATTGGCCTGTTTGTTATCGCGAATCTCGCCACCACGGAAGTCGGTTTCAATTGCGCCGGGGGCAATGGTATTGACCACGATTTTGCGACCCGCCAATTCTTTAGCCAGATAACGCGCCAGTACTTCAATGCCGCCCTTCATCGCGCCATAAACGCCATAACCCGGAAAGGCAAAACGCGTCAGACCGCTCGAAATCATCACGATACGGCCACCGTCTTTAATCAGCGGCAACAGCTTTTGCGTGATAAAGAACGGGCCTTTCAGATGGATATTCATCAGGGTGTCGAAGGTTTCTTCGGTGGTCTCGGTAATCGGGCTATTGATGCCAATACCGGCGTTGTTCACCAGAAAATCAAACTGCGTGGTTTGCCAGTTGCTGCTGAGCGCTTGCTTAACCTGCGCGCCAAAGCCATCAAATTCGCCGCTATTGCCCGCATCCAGTTTCAGCGCCACAGCGCGACGGCCCAGCGCTTCGATTTCTGTAACCGTGCCTTGTGCAGCGGCTTGGTTGCTGTGGTAAGTCAGGACGATGTCAACGCCAGCGCGCGCCAGATGCAGCGCTGCGTTCTTGCCCAAACCGCGGCTGCCGCCGGTGATGATTGCAATCTTCTGAGTCATGGTCGTGCTCTCCGTTTAACCAGCGATCTAAGTTGAAGTAACGGAATGCAGTTTAGGACACGAGATTGGGTGAATAAATCAGGCAAGTTGAGCAACACTGGTTCGCAATCGATAACAATGCGATCGGCGCAGGCGTAAAAAAACCGGCTCAAAGCCGGTTTTTTTCCTTAGTGCATTGCATTTGCAACCCAGCCTGCGCTGGTTCCTTATACATGCACCATTATTCTGGTGCCCGGGGGGGGACTCGAACCCCCACACCTTGCGGCGGCGGATTTTGAATCCGCTGCGTCTACCGATTCCGCCACCCGGGCTAAGGAGGCGAGATTATCGGTTACCTTTCGTCGCTTTGGCAAGGCCAACTTGCAAAGCTGCACGCTTTTTCAATCTTCCTCGCCGTCTTCGTCGTCCGCAGCGGCGGCCGCCTTTAGCTGCAACGCGCGTTCATACAAGGCATTACGCGGCGCGCCGCTGATTTTTTGCGCCAGCGCCACGGCTTGTTTAACCGGCAATTCGGCCAGCAAGGGCAGCAGCACCCCGTCGTGTGCGTCTTCGGCATCGGCGGGGGCGGGCGGGGCTGCGTCGATCACGATCACAAATTCGCCGCGTTGCTGATTGCTGTCGGATTCGGTCCAGCTTTGCAGCGCCGACAGCGGCCCGCGTTTGAGCGTCTCAAAGGTTTTGGTGATTTCGCGCGCCAGCAAGGCGGTGCGGTCCGCGCCAAAGCAGGCCACCAGATCGGCCATGGTATCGAGAATGCGATGCGGCGCTTCGTAAAACACGGTGGCGTAGGGCAGGTTGACCAGGGGCGCGAGCGCATCCTGGCGCTGCCGGGTTTTCGGTGGCAGAAATCCGTAGAACAAGGTGTGCGCGCAGGTAAAACCCGCCACGCTTAGTGCGCTGGTTAGTGCGCTGGCGCCCGGGATTGGCACCACTTTCAAGCCCGCGTCGTGTACGGCGGCGACCAACTGCGCGCCGGGGTCGGAAATCGCGGGCGTGCCGGCATCCGACACTTGCGCCACGGCGTCGCCCGCTTGCAAACGCGCCACGATCTTGTCGGCCATGCTGCGTTCGTTGTGTTCGCGCACGCTGATCATCGGCGTGGTAATACCGAAATGCTTCAGCAACTGCCCCGTGACGCGCGTATCTTCTGCGGCGATCACATTTACATTTCTCAGAATATTCAAAGCTCTGGGAGTGAAATCCTGCAGGTTCCCGATCGGCGTGGCCACCACATATAATGTGCCACCACTGACTTCTGAAGGTTCTGTATGCACGCTCGGGCTCTCCATGCGGTTTGTTGCGGGCCGCGCAGGCCACTGGCGGCCGTACTATACGGCCTGGCCCTGTTTGCGGCCAGCATTGCGCACGCTGCGCCGCCGTTGGTGATTACCGCGTCGCCTGTAGCGTCTGCTCCAGCGCAACAGACACCTTCCTCCAGCACGCCTTCCGCCCTGTCGGCGTCCCGACCCGCTGCGCAAGCTGCATCGGCGATCGCCACCCCCGTGACCGGTCAGTTTATTGCCGTGCTGTTGCCTGCGCGCAGTAAAGCGTGGAAGCCCGCCGTCGATGCCATCAAGGCCGGGTTGTTTGCCGCGGAAGGCGCGTTGTCGGATGGCGACCAGCCGCCTTTGCGCGTATTCGATACCAGCGAAGCCGAAGACGACATCCTTACCCAGTTCAATCGTGCTCGCAATCTGGGCGCGGCCGCGGTGATCGGGCCGCTGACGCAGACCGCGGTCAACAATATCGCCGACAACGGCCACTTCGAGTTTCCGGTGCTGGCCCTCAACCGTTTCGACAGCAAAACCCTGCGCCGCCCCGGCCTGTACAGCTTTAGTCTGTCCACCGAGGTGGAAGCGGGCCAGGTGGCCAACTGGATGCATGACGACGAAGTGACCCAACCGGTAGTGCTGGTGGGCGATGGCGCGCTGGCCAAGCGCATGGCCCAAGGGTTTACCGAAGCCTGGAAAGCCGGCAACGACGGGCGCGTGCCCAATATTCTGGCCATGCCGGTCACGCGCCAGGATTACGCGGGCTTGCGCGCGCAGCTGGATCAGATCGGGGCCGATGGCGTGTTTCTGGCCATGAACGACAAACAGGCGCGCCGCGTACGGCCATTTATTGGCGCGGGGCGCCCGCTCTACGCCACCAGCCAGATCAACCCGGGCCGCTTGCCCACGCCAGCCTTGTTTGATCTGGCCGGTATTCATTATCTGGATATGCCGTGGATTGGCGACCCCAGCAATCCGGCCTGGCGGGTATACGAACATGCGCGCTCGCCCTCCAATGACGTGGAGCGGCTGTTTGCGCTGGGCGTCGATACCTGGCGCTTAATGGCCAGCATCCTGGCGGCGCAACCGGGCACGCAGATCCGCGATGATGGCCTGACCGGGCGTTTGCGCATCAGCCCCGATGGCGTGGTTGATCGCACCTTGATGCAGCTGGAAACCAGCATCAAGGTGCCTGATGCCGAAGCACCCGGTAGCGCCAACACCAACGCGCCGGCCGCCAGCGACGCCAGCCAGCCCGCGCTTAACCCATGAGCAGCACCCGCGCCGCCAGCGGCGCTTATGCCGAACAGCAGGCCGCGCTTTATCTGCAAGCACAAGGCCTGCAGATCATCGAACGCAACTGGCGTTGCCGCTTTGGGGAGATCGACCTGATTGCGCGCCAGGGCCCAACACTGGTATTTGTGGAAGTTCGGGCGCGCCGCAGCCGCAGTTATGGCGGCGCGGCATTCAGCATCACGCCGGCCAAATGCGCACGCTGGATGGCGGCGGCCGAGCATTATCTGGCCACCGTATCGCCGCAACCACCGTGCCGCTTTGACGCCATCTGCTTTGACGGCGGCCGGATCGAATGGCTGCAGCATTGCCTGGAAGCCAGTCACTGATCACCCGCAATCGATTAAGTAAGTACAAGGAAGATTCATGGATTTGATGCAGCGCGTGCGCGGGCATTTTGACGAGAACATCGCGGTAACGTCGCTGGTGCAAGACATCCTGTCGCCGCAGATTGCGCAGGCCGCCGAAAAACTGATGCAGACGCTGATTGTCGATGCGCGCATTCTGGCATGCGGCAACGGCACGTCGGCATCGCAAGTGCAGCAGTTTGCCGCCGCCATGGTGGGCCGCTTTGAGCGCGAACGCCCCGGTTTGTCGGCGATTGCGCTGACCACCGACACCAGCGCCATTACCGCCATCGCCAACGATTACGACTTTGATATGGTCTATTCGCGCCAGGTGCACGCGGTGGGCCGCGCCGGTGACGTGCTGTTGGTGGTATCCACCTCGGGGAACTCTGCCAACGTCATCTCTGCCATACACGCGGCACATGATCGCCAGATGAGCGTTGTGGCGCTAACCGGCCGCGATGGCGGCCAGATCGCCGATATCCTGGCGGGCGAAGACATTCATTTGTGCGTGCCGGTGGAACGGCAATCACGTATTCAGGAAACGCACGCATTGATCATTCATGCCATTTGCGATGCGATCGACTATTTGTTGTTAGGGGGAGAATAAATCAATGACGCGTACCGCGATTCGCAGTGGCCTGGTGGCCGCCGTACTGGCGCTGGGCCTGGGTTTGCAAGGTTGTATTCCGGTGGTGTTTGCCACCGGCGCGGCGCTGGGCGTGTTGGTGGGCACTGATCCGCGACCGGCCGAGACCATGAAATCCGATATCGATGCGGGCGGCAATATCAGCAGCAGCATCAGCGATGTGTTTAAAGATACGGCGCACGTTAACGTCAATGTGTTCAACGGCAATACGCTGTTGACTGGCGAAGTGCCGAATGCCGCCGCCAAGGCGCGCGTGGAAGAGATTGCGCGCAAGAACCCGGGCGTGCGCAAGATTTATAACGAAGTGACCATCGGCCCGGTGTCGACCACCGCCAACCGCTTGTACGACACGCAATTGTCGGCGCGCGTTAAAACCGCCGTGGTGGGCGAGATTGGCGATCTGGGTTCGGTGCACTTGATGGTGGTGACGGAACGCCAGGTGGTTTACTTGCTGGGCATCAGCAAGCCCGACGTCGTCGACCGCGCGGCCAAAGCGGCCAGCCTGGTCAGCGGTGTTAATCAAGTGGTCAAGATGGCGGAATATCAGCCGGGCGGCCCGGCCGATCGCTAAGCGGCATCAGCAAAAACGCGCGGTTCAGGCCGCGCGTTTTTTATTGCTCGCGCTCTTCGTTGCCGCCGGTTTCAGCAGCGGCTGAATGTCTTTGAAGATTTGTTCCATCACCATCGGTTCGGCGACGGCCACCGGATGCAACTGGTCGTTCTGGAACAGCTCCGGTCGCGTAATCACCGGGGCCAGCAAAAACGGCGTCAGGCTGGTGTGGTATTGAGTGGCCAGCGTGGTGTACATACCGGCAAATTGCTTCACGTAATCGGGGCCCAGGTTGGGTGGAATCTGCATGCCGATCAGATGCACGCGCGCGCCGGTGGCCTGGATCAGCTTGATCATGCTGGCCAGGTTTTGCTGGGCTTTATCCAGCGGCAAACCGCGCAGACCATCATTGGCGCCCAGTTCCAGCAGCACCAGCGTGGGTTTGTGTTCAGCCAGCGTGGCAGGCAAACGCGTCAAACCACCCGCGGTGGTTTCGCCCGATACGCTGGCATTCACCACGCGCACATTGCCGCCATTCTGGTTGATGCGCGTCTCCAGCAACGGCGGCCACGCTTGTTCCGCGCGCAAGCCGTAACCGGCCGATAAACTATCGCCGAAAACCAGAATCACAGCAGACGGAGCCGGTGCAGCCTGCGCCACTCCAAACCCGCTCAACAACATTAAAAGCACAGCGATCATGAACGATACACGCACCGATTTCTCCGAAGGCATGCTGGTGGCAAAAGGGCTCGGCAAGCGCGTCGACGCGGCCGGCCAGAGCATCGACATTCTGCACGATATATCGTTCAGCCTGGCCGCGGGCGCCAGCCTGGCGATTGTGGGCGCTTCGGGCTCGGGCAAATCCACCTTGCTGTCGTTGCTGGCGGGTCTGGATCAGCCCAGTCAGGGTGATGTACTGCTGGCGGGGCAGGCGCTGGGCGCGCTGGATGAAGATGGCCGGGCGCGGGTGCGCGGGCAGTATGCCGGATTTGTGTTTCAGTCTTTTCAACTATTGCCAGAGTTGTCGGCGCTGGAAAACGTGATGCTGCCGCTGGAGCTGTTTGGCGGCAAAACCAGCCAGGCGCAATTGCGCGAAAAAGCCCAGCACTGGCTGCAACGCGTGGGGCTGGGCTCACGCATGCAGCACACGCCGCGCACCCTGTCAGGCGGCGAGCAGCAACGCGTGGCCCTGGCGCGCGCGTTTGCCACCGGCCCGCGCATCCTGTTTGCCGACGAGCCCACTGGCAGCCTTGATAGCCACACCGGCCAACTGGTGGCCGATCTGCTGTTTGAGCTGAACCGCGAAACCGAAACCACGCTGGTATTGGTCACCCATGACGAAACCCTGGCGGCGCGCTGCGGGCAGCGGCTACGCATCGACGCCGGCCGCATGACGCAATGGACCGGAGCCACCGCATGATCCGTATTACATTGCGTCGCTTCTGGCGCGGCATGGCGGCGGGCGATTACCGCACGCTGCTGGCGGCGCTGATTGTCACCATCGCCGCGCTAACCGCCGTGGGTTTGCTCACCACGCGGATGTCGGGATTGCTAAGCACCCAGGCCAACGATTTGCTGGCGGCCGATGCGGTGCTGAGCGCGGATCACCCGATTAACCCCGCCGCTGAACAATCCGCGCTGAAGGCCGGGTTGCAGGTGGCGCGTCTGGCGCAGTTTCCCAGCATGGTCAGCGCCCATGGCAAAACGCATCTCGGCACCATCAAGGCCGTGACCACGGGCTATCCCTTGCGCGGCCAACTGTTGTTGCAAGCCGGGCAGGGCACCAGACCGGCGACGGCGATTCCGGCGCCGGGCCAGGTATGGCTGGACGTGCGGCTGGCGAATGCGCTGCAAGTGCAGCAAGGCGGACAGATCCAGCTGGGCACGCGCAGTTTTACCGTGGCCGAGCTGATCAATCGCGAACCCGATGCCGCGCTGGATTTCTCCGGCTTGCAGCCGCGCTTGCTGCTTAACCAGCAAGATCTGCCCAGTACCGGCTTGATCGGCTTTGGTAGCCGCGTGCGCTATCGCCTGCTGGTGGCGGGCACAGCCGATGCGGTGCGGCAGTGGAAACACGCCACGCGCCAGCAACTGGGCCGCGGCGAACGATTGGAGGACGTGCGGGAATCACGCCCCGAGGTCAAAGTAACGCTGGAACGCGCCGAAGATTTCTTGCGTCTGGTCAGCTTGCTGGCGGCCGCATTGGCCTGCACGGCCGTGCTGCTGGCCGCGCGCCGTCATGCCTTGCGCCAGACCGATGCGGTGGCTTTGCTGGTGGCGCTGGGGGCATCGCGTCGCACCGTCGCCAGCATGCTGTGGCTGGAATTGCTGGCGCTGTGGTTATTGGCAGCGTTGATCGGTGGTGGACTGGGATGGGCCGCGCAGGCCGGGCTGGAATGGGCCGTGCGCGCACGTCTGCCTGCGCCGCTGCCACCGGGTGATCCGCTGCAGTGGCTGGCGGCTTCCGCCTTGGGGGGCGTACTGCTATTGGGCACGGCAGGCCCCGCGCTGTTGCAACTGGCGCGCACGCCGCCGATACGTGTATTGCGGCATGACGTGAGCGCATCCCCTACGGTATGGATCAGCTGGGTGTTGGTGGCCATTTGCGCGGGGGCGTTGTTGTTCTGGCTGGGCGGCAATCTCAAACTGACGCTGATCGTGGTCGGCGCCATGTTGGGCGCGCTGGCGCTGGCGGCGGCGCTGGGCTGGGGCGGGCTCGCTTTGCTGGGCCGTTATAGCCACGGTTTTGCGGCGCGAATTGCCTTGCGCCAGTTACTGCGGCGACGCTGGCTGAGCATGGCGCAGATGTCGGCGCTGGCCATGGGCTTGCTGGGCGTCTGGCTGCTGACGGTGGTGGAGCATGATCTATTGGCGACGTGGCAAAGCCGCATTCCGGCCGACGCACCTAACCAGTTTGTGATTAACCTGCAGCCCGATCAGCAGGCGGCGTTCAAGCAAAGCATGGCCAGGGCCGGTTACGCCAATATCGCGTTGCAGCCGATGATCCGCGGGCGCTGGACCGCACATAACGGCAAGCCCGTGCTTGACCGGCAATATCAGGATGACCGCTCGCGCCAGTTGGCCGAGCGCGAATTCAATCTAAGCTGGGGCGATACGCTGCGGCGTGATAACCAGTTGCAAAGCGGCCAGGCTTTAAGCGCCGCGCAACCCGGTTGGTCGGTGGAAGCGGGTCTGGCCGAGCGCTTCAATATCAAGCTGGGCGATACGCTGGGTTTTGACGTAGCGGGTACGCCGGTGACGGGCACGGTGCGCAATCTGCGCAAAGTGGATTGGGATTCTTTCCGCGTTAATTTCTTTGTGACCGGCACGGCGCAGATGTTCGGCAATATGCCCACCAGCCTGATCACCAGTTTTTATTTGCCGCCTGATAATAAAACCCTGGTGCCGCAACTGGTGGCGCAGTTCCCCAATGTTAGTGTGTTTGATGTGGGCGCGGTACTGACCGAGGTGCATCGCATTCTTGATCTGGCCACCAGCGCATTGCAGTTGGTGTTTGCGTTCTGCCTGGTCGCGGCGCTGGTGGTGTTGATTGCGGCGCTGGAAACCACCGCGCCCGAGCGGCATCGCGAAACCGCCATCCTGCGCGCGCTCGGCGCGGAGCGCGGCCATATCGCGGCGATCCAGCGTTGGGAAGGCTCGGCGACCGGCGCGGTGGCCGGGTTGGTGGCGGGGCTGTCCGCCAGCGTGGCGGGCTGGTTACTGGGCCGTCAGGTGCTCAACTTGCCCACCACATTCAACTATTGGCTGCCGCTGGCCAGCATGCTTAGCGGCATTGTGCTGGCGGGCATGGTCACGGCTTGGGAACGCCGACGTTTGTCGCGCGTCACCGCCTTGGCGTTGCTGCGCGATCCGGCCTGAGCCCGCTCGGCGGCGCAACGCAGTAACAAAAAAGGCGTGGAGCAATTCCACGCCTTTTTGTTGACCAGTCCAGCCCGTTATTGCGCGGTCTTGAATGGAAAGCCCAAGGCATCCACAAACGGCCCGCGTAGAAAATCCGCCAGCTCATCCAGCCGCGCCTGCACGCTGAACATCTCGCCGCGCCATTGGCCCGGCTGCTGTTCAAATCCCACCGGCAGTGCTGCCAGCGCCAGGCGCACATTGATGATTTTTTCCTGTAATTGCGGCCCGGTGCTGACATCGCCGCGCGAGGCCAGCAAATCATCAAAACCCAGGCCGGATGGCGCGCCAAGCAGCGTGTTCTCGATGCTGTTAAGGCCCGCTTCCAGATTGGCCTTGCCGCTACCCGAACGCCAGCCGCGCAAATCGGCTTGCACTGGATCGGTATGGCCTTGCGCCAACTGGCGCTGGCCCAGTTCCTTGATGCCCGCCACCGCATTACCCAGGGCTTCGATCAGATACGGCGTTTGCAGGGTGGCGTTGTAGCCGAAACCGGTGCGCAGCGTGTTCCATTCCAGCGCCAGCGTTTGCGCGCGCCGCGCCATGCCGTTGGCGACCCAGCGGCCAAACTGGCATTGCTGCGGTTTGCTCAGCGCGGGTGCGGTTTTAAAGCGGCCGCTAAATAACAGATATTCCAGCGCAGGCAGGCCGTTGCCGCCTGCGGGCAGCAGGGCGGATTCATATACGGCTTGCGGGCTGTCCGGGTCTGCTGGCGTGCGCTGGATGTTTTGCGCCAACACGGCCTCATCCAGTGGCCACGGCTCGAACTGCCGCAAGGCATCTTGCTGGCGGTTGGGGCCGATGCGCAGCGTTTCCATGCCGCGCCAGATCTGATCGGCACTGCGCCAGGCACTTTGCGCCGCCGCCAGGTGTTCGGCATCGGGCGTGGCGCAGACGTCGGTCATGCGCTGCGCGAGGGTTTGCGTGGCTTCCACCAGCCGCTTTTGCGCGGGCAGCGCCACATCATCCAGCAGGCTTTGCGCCAGCGCGGTGGTTTGCATCGGCGCGGCGTGCGCCGGTTGCGCCGCAAGCAGGGCCGCGCCAGTCAGCGTAAGCGCTAGCAGACGTACTTTCATCGTGTTGTCCCCATCGGTGTGCCGCTGCGCTGGCGGCTTTTTAATATGCTTTGGCTGTATGCGCGCAGGGCATCATAGCCTGAGCGGCGCGCGCCAGGAATCCACGCCGCACGCGCCTTGCTTTTTATGCGGGTAGACGCGAAACTGCCCGCCTTGATCGATCTGTAACGGACTCTTTTGCAATGGCTTTTTATATTCGCGCGGACAGCGTACCCGAACTGCAAGGGCTTACCCGCTGGGAACAACGCGTGTTGTTGCGTGGCACTTTTGTTAAAGAACGCATGATTTCGACGTTGGTGCTGGCGGTGGTGGCGTTTTTAACCGTGCCGTTTGGTATCAATCCGCTGTTGCATCATCTGGTGCCCGGCATTACCAATGATTCCGGCGTGTACATGGCCGTGCTGGTGGTGTGGGTGTTTGTACTGCTGGGCGCGCGCGACATTGTGATGATGAATCTGTTGCGCAACAAAATTGCGGCGCATCGCGCCAAAGCGCCGGTGACCGTACCTGTGGACGCATCCAATGAATAAATCGTGGCTGGCGCTCGCGGCGCTGCTGGTGGCGGCTTTGGCGCAGGCGCAACCCCAGACCATTGCGCTGGACGTCGGGCATTACCTCGAAAAGCCGGGTGCGACCAGCGCATTTGGCGTCACCGAGTTCAGCTACAACCAGGCCCTGGCCGAAGCCGTTAGCGAAAAGCTGCTGTCGGCCGGTTATACCGTGCGCCTGATTGGCGATGATGGCCAGGCCAAAGACCTGCATCGGCGCGCCGCTGCGGCCAGCGGTGCGGATTTGCTGGTGTCGCTGCACCATGATTCGACCCAGCTGCAGTTTATGCAAAGCTGGACCGTCGAAGGCGCCAAGCAGATGTATTCCGAGCACAGCAAGGGTTTCTCGGTGTTTGTCAGCCGCGACAATCCGCAATTTGCGCGCTCGGCGCGTTGCGCCACGGCTTTGGGCCAGCAAATGCAAGCGCATGGTTTTAGCGTCAATGCCAGTCATGCCGAAAAAATCCCCGGCGAAAGCCGCGACTGGCTGGATGAGAAAGCGGGCGTGTATACGGCTGACTTTACCGTGATCAGCGAAAGCAAAGTGCCTGCGCTATTGCTGGAAGCCGGCGTCATCGTTAATCGCGACGAAGCGCCCAGGCTCAGCAGCGCCACCACACGCGCCGCCATCGGCGACGCCATCCTGGCCGCCGCCAAGGCGTGCTTGCAGTAAGCGCCCGCGATACAGGCCCGCCGCGTGCTCAAGCGTAGCGCGCGTCGGGAATATCGCGGTGCATCAGCCGGAAGGGTTCCGGCCGCGCCAGACCGTAGCCTTGCGCATAATCGACGCCCAATTGGCGCAGGGCATCGGCAATGGCCTGGTTCTCCACAAATTCCGCCACGGTTTGTTTGCCCATCAGATGGCCGATTTCATTGATGGCGCTGACCATGGCGCGGTCGATCGGGTCATTGAGCATGTCTTTGACAAAGCCACCGTCGATTTTCAGATATTGCACCGGCAAGTGCTTGAGATAGCCAAACGACGACATCCCTGCGCCAAAGTCATCCAGCGCAAAGCAGCAACCCAGCGCGCTTAATTGCTGCATAAACCAGGTGGCGCGCGTCAGGCTGGCGACGGCGGTGGTTTCGGTAATCTCAAAGCACAGCCGCGCCGGATCAATGCCGCTTTGCCGGATCTGCTCCAGCGCGTATTGCAGAAAGTGTTCATCGCCCACCGACGCGCCTGACAGATTGATGGCGCACAAGGCCAAGGGCGGCAGCCCGGCTTGCTCGCGCGCGGCCAGGGTTTTGAGCGTGTTCAGCAGCACCCAACGGTCGATATCGGGCATCAGGTTGTAGCGCTCGGCCGCAGGGATAAACGCCATCGGCGGCACGATCTGATCGTGCTCATCCAGCAGCCGCAACAATACCTCCACATGGCGCTGGCCAAAGCTGGCGCTGCTGAGGCCGACAATCTCCTGCGCATACAGGCGAAAGCGATCTTCACTTAGCGCGCGCTTGAGCCGCTGCACCCATTCCATTTCGCCATGACGCAAGGTGACCTCGTGATCTTGCGGCGAATATTGCTGCACCCGATTGCGGCCTTTTTCCTTGGCCATATAACAGGCGGCGTCGGCGGCGCGCAGTAGTTCTTGCAGGGCCATGTGGTTATCGCCGATATGCACCATGCCGATGCTGGCGCCAATCGCAAACGACTGGCTGCCAAAGGCAAAGTGAAAATCGCGCACCGATTGCCGCAGCGTTTCGGCGATGCGCAAGGCTTGCTCAGGCGCACAGTTTTCCAGCAAAACGCCAAATTCATCGCCGCCAATACGCGCCAGCGTGTCGGTCTGGCGTAGATGTTGTTGCAGCACGCCGGCCAACTGACGCAACAGCTCGTCGCCTGCAGCATGGCCGCAGGTGTCGTTGACGATCTTGAACTGGTCCAGATCCAGAAACATCAGCGCGTGTTGCGCAGCGCGCTGCAGCGTGCGGTTGTACAGCTGAGCCAGGCGGCGCTCGAACTCGCGCCGGTTCACCAATCCGGTTAGCGCATCGTGGCTGGCTTGCCAGCTCAGGTTGGCGGCGTATTGGCGCTCGCGCGTGGCGTCGTGCAATACCAGCACCATCCCGGTGACATCGCCGTGGCGGCCGCGCAAGGGCGCCAGCGCCCGGTCGACCGAGACTTCAACCCCGTCATGCCGCAGCAAGCGGAAATCACGCAGATTGGGGTCCAGCGCGTCGGGCAGATTGGCGTCATCGGCTAACAGGCTGATGGCCATCTCGGTCTGGTCCACCAGTCGGCAGATATCGTCCAGGCTGCGCGCAGCAGCGGAATCGCGCGCGATGCTGAGCAGGCGTTCGGCGGCGGGGTTCAGATACTGGATGCGGCCGAGGATATCGGTGGTAATGACCGCGTCGGCAATCGAGGCCAGCGTGATTTCGGCTTTTTCTTTTTCCAGATGCAGCGCCAGTTCAGCCGCTTTGCGATCGGTAATATCGGTAATCGAGCCCGCCATGCGCACGGGGCGGCCTTCCAGATCAAACGCCGCCCGCCCGCGCACGCGAAACCAGTGATAGCCGTTGTGGCCAGTCAGCACGCGATACTCCACATCGTGCGCCTGGCCGTTGCGAAATCGCTTGCTGCGCGCCACCGCAATCAAGGGCTGGTCGTCGGGATGCACGCGATCAAACCAGGCGTCGGGCGTTTCGGCCAGTTCGTGTTCATTAACGCCCAGCAACTGGCGAAAGCGCGGGGAATACCAGACATGGTCGGTGGTCATGTCCCAATCCCAGATGCCGTCGTTGCTGCCGTTTACCGCCAACTGAAAACGCTGTTCGCTATGGCGTAATGCGGCATCCGACAATTCGCGCTGCCGCACCAGCTTGAAAGTGCGACGCAGCGCCAGTGCAATCAACAAAATGGCGGCGAGAGTAAAGCCGCTGGCCAGGCCAACCTCCATCTTGCGGGAGGCGTGGCTGAGCCGCTGCGAGAATTCTGCCTCCAGTGGCGTGAGCGAGGCATTGAGGGTGCGGATTTGCTGGCGCAGGGTGTCGAGATCGGCCGTGGAGACATTTTCGCGTTCGCGTAATTGGCGCGCGTGCGCTGCCAGCTGCTGTAGCCGGTTGATCTGCATATCGGCGCGCTGCCACACATCGATGGCGGCCGCGATGTCCGGGGCCCATTTAAAGTGCAGATACAGCCGGATCATGCCGGGAATATCCGCGCGATCGTTGCCACCTTGTAGCAGGTTGGTGGTGATTACGGCGCGATCCGGCCTGGGCATATCGAGTTCGAGCCGGGCACGCTGGTCGGCCAGCGGGATGGCGACTGCGGCCTCGTAGGCCCGGTAATCGCGGACTTCGCCGTAATCGATATAGCGCGCCAGGTAATAGGCCGCGTCTTTCTGACCCTTGGACCACATGCTCTCGCCGCCCACATAGGCGCGGCCCGCCGCCAGCAAATCCAGACAGGCCCACTGCAGCATGACCAGCACGAGCACGATCAGCATGAAGGGCCAGACTATGGCCAGCATGCGCTGCAGAAAATACAGCCGTGACGTGTTCATCACCGAGCGGTTTCCTTGTGTTGCGATCAGCGGCAACCCTTCGGCAGCAGGGGAGTGGTGGCCAGCGTTGATGTCGAATGATTGCCGGCCCCAATAGTTAAGTAGTTACTAATGTTTTTACAACATTGCAACCCGCTTTTTGCATCGGTAAGACACACGGAGTTCCGCAACCGTTTGTAGCGCGTGACGAAGTGCACCATTGTGTGCAAGCCGTTACATCGCCTGTCCCCGCGCCACGCCGCCCCAGTCGTTAATCCTGTGTATTCATCGTGGAAGGAAACGACTATGCGTCGATTAGCGATTTTGTTGGTGCTGGTGGCGGGTGCACTCAGCGGATGTATCGTTGTTCCGCTGGACGGCCCCGGCTATTATCGCGGCCCGGGTTATGGCTACGGGCCGTATCACCATGGACATTGGTAGGGCGGGTGCTGCGCTAACTGAGAGGCAAAACAGCCGACGTGGGATGCATCGGCTGTTTTGCCTTTGGCCAAAGCGCAAGCATCAATCCGCTTGCGGTGGCGGATTGCCTTGATCGAGCGATGGAGTGGCGACGTCCAGCCCACGTACCGTGCGCTTTGCGGGTAAAAGCACTGCGGCCGTAGCGACCGGCCAAAAAAAACGCGCCACCAGGGCGCGTTTTTGGCGAAGGCGATCAACGCCTTCAGTCAAGCCATCAGAACAGCAATTGCTTGATGTCGTCCTTGGCCGCAACGGTAAATTTCTGCTCGGTCGAGATCGATGTCTTGCCGTCAAAGCGTTCGATGCGATACAGCGTGCCAAACGAGAACGTCGGCGCTGCTGCGCCTTGGCCGCCCGCGACTTCGGCGCCGCGACGCACGTTGTCGGCCATCCAGCCCGGCAGGCGCAGATGGTAGGGGTTACGTTCGACTTCGCCCACGTGGCACGCCAGCGCCACGATCAGGTCGGTGGTGTCTTCCACGCTGGTTTCGATCAGCGCATTGGGCTTGTCCATCTGACGCCAGAATTCGCTAAACGCCACATGGCAGGCGTGGCCGCTTTTGCGCAGCGCGTCCATGGCCAGAAAGTGCGTGCCGATATGCACAGCGTGATAGTCGTTGTCGTTGGGGAACACACACACGGCGGGCTTGTATTCTTCGATCAGCTTGACGATCACATCCACCTTTTCCGCCCACGCCGCTGCGTTGCCTTCGCGGGTTTTAAGGTTGACGTCCATCAGGCCGCCGGGGATGGTTTCGCGCAGTTCAAAGCCGAGGTATTTGCAGGCGTTGGCCAGTTCGGCCCAACGTTCGGGCTGGCGCTTGAGGCTGGAGCCTTGCGATACCGCAATGTTGACCACCTTGAAGCCCGCTTCGCGGCCCAGGCGCAACGGCAGCGCGCCGATGATGCACTCGTCATCCGGGTGCGGCGCAAAAATCAGTACGACGGGTGCGTTGGCGGCCGAGGTATCGGCATGCGGCTGCAGGCCATCCAGCGAGGAGAACAGCGGGGCATCTTTTTTTTGTAGCAAGGCATCATGCGCCTTGACCAGATCGAGATAGATTTCTCTCATTTTTGTTTCCATCCTTGTTTCGTTTCCGGGACCTTTGTTCTGCCCGGAAGTATAGGCACGAGGCCAGGACGGCGGCAACGAGTGCTGCGGTTTGACGGGCGGCGCGGGCATAATACGGCGCATAACACACAACAAACGAGCAACCGCATGTTCAAGTATTTTCGTGGCGCGCTGTGGGTGACCGTCATCGGCCTGACGCTGGCGGGGGTAATCGGCGGCAGCGCCGGGCTTTGGGCCGCGTTCAATCTGGCCCTGCTGGAAACCAGCCTTAGTTTTGATAACGCCGTGGTCAACGCCAGCATCCTGCGGCATTGGGACCCGGTGTGGCGTAAACGCTTTCTGATCTGGGGCATGCTGATTGCGGTGTTTGGCATGCGCGTGCTGTTTCCGCTGGTGATTGTGGCGGTGATTGCGCACGCACCGCCGCTGCCGGGGCCGATGTCGTTGTGGGACTGGTATCAAAGTGGCGAATGGCCCGCGCACGACGTGCTGTCGATGGCCATCGTTGCGCCGCAGCGCTATGCCGATACGCTGCAGTCGGCGCATATCGAAGTGATGGCGTTTGGCGGTACGTTTTTGCTGCAGGTGTTCTGGCATTTCTTTTTAAACCAGAACAAGGAAAGCCACTGGCTACGGCCCATCGAGCGCGCCATGCAAAAGCTGGGCCGCCTGGAAATGGCTGGCGCGGTGATGACGCTGCTGGGTTTGCTGGTGCTGGCCGATACGTTGCCTGATGCCGAGGGCTTCCGGCTGCTGATTGCAGGCGTTTGGGGACTGATCGCCTATATCGTGGTTAACGGCCTCAGCGCTTTGATGGGGCAGGAAGGTGACACGGTGCAGATGGGCTGGGCCGGCTTTCTGTATCTGGAAGTGCTGGATGCCTCGTTCTCGTTTGATGGTGTGCTGGGTGCGTTTGCACTGACGCGCAACATCTTCCTGATCGCCATCGGTCTGGGTATCGGCGCGATGTTTGTGCGCAGCTTTACGCTGATGCTGGTCGAAAAAGGCACGCTGTCCGAATTACGCTACCTGGAACACGGCGCATTCTGGGCGATCGGCGCATTGGCAACAATCATGTTGCTGGCGCCGGTAGTGGAGGTGCCCGATGCCGCCACCGGGGGCATCGCCGCCATCCTGATTGTGCTGGCGGCGGCGCATTCATGGCAGGCCAACCGCAGTGACCGCCGGCGTGGCATCGGCCCTACCGGCGGTGATGGCGCTTAATGTCGCGGCTTGAGCTGGCCGCGCGTGCGCCACATCGAATACAACACGCCAGCCAGCAGCAAGCCAAACGTGACACTGAGCGACAGCGCGGCGGGCACGGCAATACCGGCATGTACCAGGCCAATTTTGGTGCCGATGAAAATCAGCACCAGCGCCAGCGCGTATTTCAGATATTCAAAGCGATGCACCATGCTGGCCAGCGCAAAGTACAAGGCGCGCAAGCCCAGGATGGCGAAGATGTTGGACGTGTACACCACGAACGGATCTTGGGTAATCGCAAAAATGGCCGGGATGCTATCGACCGCAAAGATCAGATCCACGCCTTCAACCATCAGCAGCGCCAGCAACAAAGGCGTCACCCAGCGGCCCGGCGCGAGGCCATGCTGCGTGCCATCAACCATAAAATGATGGTCATACAGCCGATCAGTCAGTCGTAGGCGCGCTTTTAAAAACTGATAGAGCTTGCTGTTGTGGATGTCTTCTTCTTGCTCACGCGCCAACAGCATGCGAAAGCCGGTGACCAACAAGAACAAGCCAAAGATCAGCAAAATCCACGAGAATTCGTGTACCAGCGTCGCGCCCACGCCGATCATGATGGCGCGCATGACCAACGCGCCCAGGATGCCCCAGAACAACACGCGGTGCTGATGAAGTCGCGGAATCGCCAATTGAGTAAAGATCAGCGAGATCACAAATACGTTATCCATCGATAACGATTTTTCGACCAGGAAACCGGTGTAATAATCGAGGCCGTCCTTGGGGCCGCGGGTAAACCAGATATACGCGCCAAAGGCGAGACCGGCGCAGATATAAAACGCCGATAATTTCAGGCTTTCGGCGATGCCGATTTCGCGCTCTTTGCGATGCAGCACACCCAGATCGAACGCCAGCAAGGCGACGACCACCACGGCGAAAACGCCCCAACTTAACAGATCGGTCACCCGGTTAACCTCATATGCAGTTTGACTATTGTGTGTGATGCGGCCGCGCTCTAACGGCGCGGTATGACGATGACTACGCCAGACTGATCTTTGCCGATGACAAGAGTTCAATGCTGATCGACAGCCACTGCCATCTTGATGCGCCTGAATTTGCCGCCGACCGCGCCGAGGTCGTGGCGCGCGCCCGCGCTGCGGGCGTTACCCAGTGGGTGGTGCCGGCTGTCAGCGCCGAGACGTTTGCTACTACGCTGGCGATGCGCGAATACGCCGGCGCTGCTTTGGCGTTTGGATTACATCCTGTTTATGTGAATGTGCATCAGGACGCGCATCTGGCCGAGCTGGCGCAATGGCTGGCGCGTGAGCAGCCCGTTGCAGTGGGTGAAATCGGCCTCGATTTTTATGTGCAGGGGCTCGATGCGGCGCGACAAGTGGCATTGTTTGAGGCGCAGCTCAAGCTGGCGCGGGATTTTGATCTGCCGGTGATTGTGCATATCCGGCGGTCGCAAGATCAGGTGCTCAAGTATCTGCGCAAGTGGAAAGTCAAAGGCGGTATCGCGCATGCGTTTAATGGCAGCGAGCAGCAGGCGGCGGAATTTATCAAACTGGGTTTCAAGCTGGGGTTTGGCGGGGCGATGACTTATAGCGGCTCGCAACGCATACGGCGGTTGGCGGCGGGGCTGCCCATGGAAGCCATCGTGCTGGAAACCGATGCGCCCGATATCCCGCCCGCATGGCTGGACCGACAACGCAACGAACCCGCCCAGATGCGCCGCTTTGCCGAAGTGCTGGCCGAATTGCGCGGCAGCACGGTGGAAGCGATTGCCGCCGCCACCGTGGCCAATACGCGCGCGGTGCTGGCGGTGCCATCCTCGACTTAAGCGTTGGAACGCAGCGCCTGCGCCGTTGACTTATAACGCGGCTTTGACGTCCGCCAGCGTACGCGCTGCGATGTGCCGCGCGCGTTGCGTGCCTTCCTGCAATACCCGTTGCACGCCGGCCAGGTCTTGCGCCAGCTGTTGCCGCCGTTCGCGGACCGGCTCCAGAAAGCGCTGCACGCAGTCTTCCAGATGATGCTTGATCACCGCATCCGACAAGCCGCCACGGCGGTATTTGGATTTCAGGTCATCCAGAAAATGAATGTCGGTTTCAAACGCATCCATAAAGAAAAACACTTCGTTATGTTCGACATCGCCTGGGGCAAAGCGGCTGGTGCGGCTCGGGTCGGTGGCCAGCGCGTGGATGGCGGCGCTGATCTGGTCCGGTGTGGCGCTAAGCGGCAACTGATGAGCCGCCGAGGTCAACGCCGTGGTATTGCGCGCATTGGCGGCCATCACTGGCGCGGCCGCCACCAGAATCTGGCTGCCAGCGCGCTGGTTGATGTGCTGCACCAGATCGTTGCCACGTTGTACCAGCGCGGCCTGGGCCGGGTTGGTGGTGGGAATCAGCCGGGCCTGCAGCGCGGTAATTTCTGGAATGTGATGGGCGATCTGTTGGTCGTCGGCTGCCAGTACATCGCTGCCCAGACGGGCGTAGCAGGCAGCCAGCTCGGTGAGCTCGGGCATCTGCGCACGAACCGCGATGGTGCTGCGTTGCGGATCGATGCCAATGGCGAGGTAGTCGAGCGCGATCTCTTGCACGCTCAGCTCATTGGTATCTACGCCATCGCTGAGTAACAAGAACTGTTGATGCTTTTCTTGATAAGCCAACCGATGTCGCAGTGAACGCACGTAATGACCGAGACCCAGCGCGCCGGTGGCGCGGTCGCCGGTCAACAAGGTCTGATTCGGGGGAATTACGGTCATTTCGGTGCTCCTGGGTTTTTAAGAAGCGCCGATTCGGGGGAGGGGAGTACCAACAACAAAGCCGCCTGAATCGGCGGCTTCGTATGGATATGACAATACGCGTGGCCGCCTGGTTAGCGATACCACCAATAAAAGTTTGCAGCGAACGATGCCGGTTGGCAGGACTTTTGCGTATTCATAGCGGCAACTATCGCCTGGACAAGGCAAAGCTGTAAAGCTCTTTCTTGTGTAGGTTTATGGATGACGACTACCGCACACCGGGCAGGCAGGGTCTTTGCGGTAGCGCATTTCGCGCCACGAAAGATCGCGTGCATCCAGCAATTGCAGGCGTCCCACTAGCGTTTTGCCGATGCCAGTCAGTACTTTAAGTGCCTCGGCCGCCTGGCCGGTGCCGATCATGCCGGTAAGTGGCGCGAACACGCCAAACGTGGCGCAAGGGCTATCACTCGCGTCGCCATCTTCGCCAAACAGACAGTGATAGCACGGGTTGGCGGCATCACGCAGATCAAACGTGGTCAGCTGGCCATCAAAGCGCACGGCCGCGCCAGACACCAGCGGCACACCCGCCGCCACGCAGGCGCGATTGACCGCATGGCGCGTGGCAAAGTTATCGCAGCAATCGAGCACCACATCGGCTAGCCCTACTTGCTCGGCCAGGCGCTCGCCCAGCATGCGCTCGGGCAAAGCGATGATCTGGATTTCGGCATTGATGGCGTGCAGCGTCTGTTGGGCCGATTGCGCTTTGTTTTGGCCGATGCGGGCGCTGGTATGCACAATCTGGCGCTGCAGATTGGTCAGATCGACCTCATCGGCATCGGCAATGACCAAGGTGCCCACACCGGCTGCCGCCAGATACAGCGCCGCAGGCGCGCCCAGCCCTCCCGCGCCGATAATCAATACGCGCGCGCGGGCGAGGCGCTGTTGGCCTTCGATACCCAATTCATCCAGCAGGATGTGGCGGCTGTAGCGCAGCAATTGCTGATCGCTGAGATCAACCTGGGCGGAGGGGGAAGGTGGGGCGGAAACAGTCATGACGGCGGCGGCTTGTACAAGCGCGCCGCGGCGTTACAGGTAGCGGCGCAATTCTTCGGGAGTATCGTCGTGGTCACCATGCGGATGGTGATCCCACATCTGCACATACACATCGCGCGTTTTGGTCGGATGCTCTGGCATGTGCATGTTATCGCGCTGTACGTCTTCGGTGTAATAGACGATGGCACGTTTGATCTTTTGCAAAATGCTGCCATCCAGATGAAAGCCGTTTTGCTGCAGCTGGGCTTCGAGTTCCTGCAAGGTATGTTCCATCACGTCGTAATGCACGCTGACGCGATGTTCGGCCGAACAGGACTGCACCACTACGCCGGGCAGGCGCCCCAAAGCGCGAGCGGCCTGTACGGCCTGATCCGGGGGCAGGGCAAAGAACACGATATCGTGTGTTTTAGCGCGTTCAACGGGAGTGGTCATAACAACCGTCCTCGGCTGCGGGTGGCGGTGCTTTGAGCTTAGACTTTTTGTGGCGTGATGGCTCAGTCCGATGGCATAAACGGCAAGAAAAAGCCCCGCTTGCGGCGGGGCTTTCAGTAACGCAGTGCAGCTTACTTCGCGGCGGAAATCGACGCGGTCGACGGCTTGGGCTTGGGCAGTTGCGTTTCTTTGTTCAGCAACAGCTGTTGCACCTTCAGCACGTTGATCGCCTGTTGCAACTGGTAATCCTGCTTGGACACCAGTTCGCGCGTGGGCAGATCGTCGTCCGGTGCGCTGGCATCCTGCTTGCCTGGCTTGCCCGATTTGACCGGCGCCGCCTGATTCAGCTTGACGGCCGGCACCAGATCTTTGTCTTTGCTCTTGGCGGCCGGTTTGCTGGCGTCAGTCGGGTTGTTCAGATGGTGTTCCAGATCGGCTTCATGCATCTCGAAACCGGTGGCTTCCCGACCATTGACCGTGGCTTCCGCTACCTCGATATCCGGCGTGATGCCCTTGGCCTGGATGGAGCGGCCATTCGGCGTAAAGTAACGCGCCGTGGTGATCTTGAGGGCAGACGTGGCATCGATCGGCAGGATGGTTTGCACCGAGCCCTTGCCGAAGGTTTGCGTACCCACAACCAGTGCGCGCTTGTGGTCTTGCAGCGCGCCCGACACGATTTCGGAGGCCGATGCCGTGCCGCCGTTAACCAGCACCACGATCGGCACATTCTTCACATCGGCGGGCGTGTTCTTGAAGTAATCAGTCTTGCTGTCGTCACGCATATAGTTGCTGCGGTCGGCAGTCAGACGCACTTTCGAATCTGCGGTGCGGCCTTCGGTGTACACCACCAGATCGCCTTGCGGCAAGAACGCAGCGGATACGCCCACGGCCGAGTTGAGCAGACCGCCCGGATCGTTACGCAGATCCAGAATCAGGCCCTTCAGCGGCGCTTTGTTGTCCTTGTACAGTTTGTTGAGCGCCTCAGCCAGATCCTCGGTGGTGCGTTCCTGGAACTGGGTGATACGGATATAGCCATAGCCCGGCTCAGCCAACTGCGACTTGACGCTTTGCACCTTGATGACGGCGCGCTTCATCGGCAGCACCAGCGGTTTGGTTTCGCCCTTGCGCAGGATGGTCAGCGTGACCGTACTGCCCGCCTTGCCGCGCATCTTGGAGACCGCGTCATTCAGCGACATACCCTGAACCTGGGTGTCGTCGATCTTGACGATGTAATCGCCCGGCTTCACACCCGCTTTGAACGCGGGCGTATCTTCGATCGGGCTGACCACACGCACCAGGCCGTCCTGCATGTTTACTTCGATACCCAGACCGCCGAACTCGCCTTGCGTGTTCACTTGCAGATCTTTATAGGCATCTGCATCAAGGTAATCCGAGTGCGGGTCGAGGCCCGACACCATGCCCTTGATGGCATTGGAAATCAGCTTTTTGTCTTCGACCGGCTCAACATAGCTTTGCTTGATCAGGCCAAACACCGTGGAAAACGCGCGCAGCTCATCCACCGGCAACGGGTTGCTGGTGCTGGCTTCTTTATCGGCGACGGCGTTAAAAGACAGGCTCAGGGCCACGCCAAGGCCCGCGCCGGCCAACACCAGCGCAATCTTTTGCATCTTGCTTGCCGGTTTGTGGCCCGGCTTTTTAAGACTGGACATTCCAGTTGCTCCAAATGTTTTGGTTATTACAGCTATCCAGCCCAGACGAGCGGGTCAAGGGGGCGGCCATGTTGGCGGATTTCGAAGTATACCCCCGAATCTCCCATGCCACCGCTGTTGCCACTGGTGGCGATTGCATCCCCTGCTTGTACCTGATCACCAACGCGTTTCAGTACACTTTCGTTGGCAGCGTACAGACTCATGTAGCCGCCACCGTGATCGATAATGATCAGATTTCCAAAGCCACGCAGCCAGTCGGCAAACACCACGCGACCACTGGCCACCGCCTTCACTGGCAGGCCACTGTCGGCCTTGATGAACACCCCTTTCCAGCTGGTGCCTTCGGCCCGCTGCGCGCCAAACTTGCCCATCACGGTGCCTTTTAGCGGCAGCCGCAACTTGCCGCGCAACGCAGCAAACTGCTGCCCCGATTGACTGGAGTCCGGCTCTGCGTCGTTCTGGCGTGTGACTTGCGGCTTGAGCTGCGTGCCCTCGTCATTGTTGGCGGTTGTGGGCGGCGGTTCGGTCGGCGTTGGGGTGGTGTTCTTGTCGGTGCTTGCTGATTGTGGCTTGCCTGGCTGCTGTTTTGCCGCCAGTTGTTGTTTGCGTTTGGCCGCAGCCGCCGCGGCGGCTTCACGCGCCTGCCGTTGCACTTCGGCTTTCTTGCGCGCCGCTGCTTCGGCCGCGCGTTTTTGTTCTTGCTGTTTAATGATCGCCTCAAGCCGCGTAATCAGCGTGCTGAGGCGTTTCTCGTCGCCCTGCAATTTGCCGATCTGATTACGTTGCGATTCGATCTGCTGCGACAACGTTTTAACTACGCGCTGCTTTTCTTCTTGCTGATCCAGCAGCTCTGCCTTTTGTTGGGCTTTCTGCCGGGCAAGTTCCTGCAGCGCTTCATTTTTCTCGCGGATCTGCGCGGCCAGCGTATTCAGCTGTTCCAGTTGCGATTGCAACTGGCGCGCCAGTTGCTGCTGCGCCGCGGCCAGATAACGGTAATAAGTGAGTTCGCGGCTGGTTTGCGTGGGGTCTTGCTGCTCCAGCGCCAGGCGCCAAGCTTCCAGCTCACGCGTTTGATAGCGGCTTTTGATTAACGCAGCCAGCCGCGACTGGCTGACGCGGATATTGCTGCGTGTGGTGGCGACGTCGATTTCCAGCCGCGCCAGCTGCGCGCTGGTCAGCTCACGTTGGTCCGACAAATCATTCAGCACACGATTGGCGTCCGAGATGGCGCTTTCGGACTGGCGCAATGCGTCGGTGGCGTCTTTGCGCTGCGATTCATTGTTGGCCAGATCATGCTTTAGCACATCAATCTGGCCGCGCAGCTCGGTGAGTTCCTGCTTTTGTGCGGCGGTATCAGCCACGGCAGGCGCCGCCAGGGCGGTATGCGCGCAGGCGGTGAGAGCAAGACCAAGAATCAGGATATGTCGGCTCGGCACGAGTCGGGGATGCGTATCTATTTAATTAAAGTGGGTCATAACGTTCGGCAGCGCCAAATGGCGGCATGAACGCGGTTTCGGGCCCGCAACAGGCAGCGCCGACAAAGGTAACACGCCCATTGCGCGCTGGGTATGGGGCAAATTCGACCGATGATCTTGCAAAACGCTACCGTGCGTGCGTCATCACATGCCGTTTGATACAAATGGGGATACACTGCCGCGCAGCCTGCGGCATGTTGTCAAATCTGAACACGTACGTGTTTTACCTTGTGTGTTTTACTAATCAGCGCGTTACGAGCCGTTGCCACGCGCAAATGGTCTGGTTAGTATCCACATCTGGCGGATGACGGTCCAAGCGTTTATTCCGTTTCAGTAAACAGGGCGGCAACGCCCCGCACATTAGAAAACGAGGCAGATGGACAATCATTCCTACCTGATGACTGATGACCACATCAATCAGGCCTCCCGCGCGATGAAAGCGATGTCTCACCCGCTGCGGCTCAAGATCCTCTGTGTATTGGGTGATCGCGAAGTCAGTGTTCAGGACATCGTGGACCAGGTGGGCACCACTCAGTCAAACATCTCTCAACATCTGGCCTTGATGCGTGAGAAGGGCGTTTTGCGCACGCGTAAAGATGCCAATCGCGTGTATTACCGGGTGGGCGATATTCGCACCCTGGAGGTAATCGCCATGTTGCGCGACGTGTTCTGCGGTTTTTCGCGCTGACACGGCCCGCATCCGGCGATGCGAACAATAAGAAAGCGGCGCACTGCGCCGCTTTTTTTCGTCCATTGTTTGCGTTGTCATGCCACCAGGCGGGCGGCTGTTACCGCGCGGCGATCAGGGGCTTGAGCGCTTTCTGCACCGCATCGGCCTTCATCACGCCTAATTGTTGCGCGGCGATATGGCCTTTGCGATCCAGAATCAGCGTAAACGGCAGCCCGCCTTGCACATTGCCCAAGGCCAGCATCATATCCATGCCGTCCGCGTCGCCTAGCAAGATCGGGTAAGTAACGCCGTATTGCTTGATGAATTGCGTTACCGCAGGCGCTTCATCAATCGCCACCCCCACAAACTGCACCGCATCGCCATACTGCTTTTGCAGTTTGACGAAGGCAGGGGTTTCTTCGCGGCAGGGTTCGCACCAGGTGGCCCAGAAATTAAGCACGATTGGCTTGCCGATCCACTGCGACACTTTTTGCGGCTTGCCTTGCAGATCTTTCAGCGGTTTATCCAGTGCGGTCGCGGCAAACGCATGCGCCGTCAGCAGCAAAACCAACACCGATATCCAGCGAGTCAGACACATCGGGCGCATGGGCCACTTTCCTTATTTTTTGGTCGTGCCAAACAGCTCGTCTTTCTTGCTGCCCGACTGCACTGCATGCGAGGCATTGTCGGTAGGCAGTTTCAGCGTGACGGTTTGCGGCGGATAGCACACGCCGGCGTCGGCGCAGCCCTGCATCTTGACAGTCAGCGCTGTGCTGGCGGGCCATGCCGTTTTGCTGGCCAGGCTCAGGTTAAACGGATGCGGATAGACTTCCATCTTGCCGAAATTAGGGTCGTTCTTGATCTTGCCGGCCGGAAAAGTGCTGTCGAACGCGGTAGTGGGATTAGCCGTGACCTTGATGCGGTCGTGATACAGGTAATAACCCGGCGCAACCGTAAAGATCACGTTCAGATGATTGGCGTCCACTTGTTCGACGCTGGCTTTAAACGCCTCGGTGGGCGGCAGCAGGTCTTTCTGGTCAACGGCAAAAGCGGCGGTGGTGGCCAGCCCGCAGGCGGCAAATAGCAAAGAAGACAGCAGGCGCTGCACGGTTCAGTTCTCCAGTGCGTTGTCGGCCAGCCAGTGCAGATAAGGTGCAAAGCCGGCCACAACCGGTGTGGCGATGATTTCGGGTACATCATACGGATGTTGCGCGGCCAGCCAGTCTTGTAGGGCCGGATAGCGTGCGCGCGTGGTCTTGATCAGTAACGGAACTTCCGTGGTCGTTTCGATTCTGTCTTGCCAGCGGTAGACTGACCGGACTTCTGGCAGCAGGTTCACACAGGCGGCCAATCGGGCCGCCACAATTCCCTGCGCGAGGGTACTCGCCACTGCGCCGTCCGGGCAATTGCAAAACACCAGAAGGGCCGCATCTAACGCGGCCTGTTCATCGGAAAATTCCATGCCTTATCTCCTTCTTGGCCTGCTGGCCTGGCCCGTGCTCGAAATCGTGGTCATGATCATGGTGGCTCACGCGTTTGGCGTGGGCGTGCTGCTGGCGTGGCTGGTGGTGGCTGCTATCGTTGGCGGCCTGATGCTGCGTCACCACAAAATGGCCGTGGCCTGGTCCTTGTTCGACGACCTGCGCGCCGGTCGCGTCAAGACCAGCAGTTTGTTCTGGGTGGCGCGCTATTACATCTCGGCCGTGCTGTTGCTGTTGCCCGGCATTATCGGCGATGTGGTGGCACTGATCATGCTGTTGCCATGGCCCGGTGGTGGCCGCAGCAATGGCGGCAATGGCCCCGGGCCGCGTGTGCCCGAGGGCGTGATCGAAGGCGATTATCGTCGCATCGATCCCAAAGTTGGCCCGGATCGCCAGTTGGGCGACTAAGCGCCAGCGCGCAAAAAAGGACACCCGAGGGTGTCCTTTTTTATGCACGGCGCAGCCATCACGCCACGATGCGCACGTATTGCAGGATGGTGGGTTCCAGATCAGCCACCACCACATTCAGCAGCAACTGGATCACCAGCACCAGAATCAATGGCGAGATATCCACGCCGCCGATGGTGGGAATGATCCGGTGCAACGGTCGCAAAAACGGCCCGGTCAGACCTTGCATGATGGGCATCAGCGGATTGTATGGCGACATCCACGACATCAGCGCCTGGATAACCGTCGCCGCAAACAGCAAGTACAGCGACATCTTGGCCAGCTCCAACAACGCCACCGCCATCAGCGCGGCAATCGACACCGCGGAGCTGAGCACCGGCGGCCACGGCGCAATCACCATCAGCAAGGTATGCATCAGCAAGGCCACCAGCCACGCCAGCACGATGCTGGCCGTGTCATAGCGGCGCACCGCCGGCAGCACCTTGCGCAGCGGCAGCACCGCCCAGTTGGTGGTGGCCAGCACAAACTGGCCCAGCGGATGTTTAAAGGAAATGCGGCCCGCTTGCAGATAGAAGCGGGTTAGCAGCAGCAGAATAAAAAATTCCGCCAGCACATGGATCAGATAGCTCAGCGCGTGATCAATCATGCGTGGCCCCGTTTACAGATCAGCATCGCGGCCCAGCTCTTCGCCCAGTTCACGCGAACGGGCGGCGGCTGCAGCGGCGGCGGCAATAATGGTGGCGCGCATCTGGCTGTTTTCAAACGCGTTGATGGCGCGCTCGGTGGTGCCGCCTTTGGACGTCACCTTGACGCGCAGGGTGGCGGCATCGTCATCGCTTTCCAGCGCCAGTTTGACCGAGCCCGCTACGGTTTGATAAGCCAGCAAATGCGCCACGTCGGGGCTGAAACCCTGGGCGCGCGCGGCGGCCTGGAGTGCTTCCATAAAATAGAACACATAGGCCGGGCCGCTACCGGAAATGGCGGTCAGGCCATCAATCTGGCTTTCTTCGTCCAGCCACACCGTTTTGCCGATCGAGGTAAAGATGCGTTCGGACAGCGCACGATCTTCCGCGTTGACTTCCGGGGCGGCATACAAGCCCGACATGCCCGCACGCACCAGCGCCGGCGTATTGGGCATCACGCGCACAATGCGGCGATAACCATCCAGCCAGCGCGAAATGGTCTCGGCGCGTACGCCTGCGGCAATCGAAATCAACAGAGGCTGGTCGCCGTTTTGCAGCGCCGCCTGCACGACGGGGCGCAGTTGCTGCGGCTTGACCGCAAAGATCACCACATCGCTGGCGGGCCGCGGCGCGTCGGGCGCGCTGACGCTCACGCCGAATTCTTCGACCAACTGGTCGCGCCGGGCGGCGTCGGGTTCTACCACGTGCAGTTGATCAGCGCTGAAACCTTGCTGGGTCATGCCGCCAATCAGGGCGCCGGCCATATTGCCGCCACCGATAAAGGTGATCTTCATGTTTTCGTTTTATCCCGTCTTGACTGATGCTCGACTGATCGCGCTGGCGCGTCAGGGTTCCCGCTCGAACGCAGTGGCTGCGTGTGAATAAGCCGCAGTGCGCGAGGGTGGCCGGGTCTGGCGCCCAGTAGTGGATGAGGCCATCAGCATGCTGTTTCAATATTGCGGTCGCGGCGGCGTGACGGCCCGCGACAAGTGCTGGCGATTATGCCGTCATTTTTGGCGGTCTTGCGCCAAATAATGCGGTACCGACGCGCACCACGGTGGCGCCATGCGCGATGGCCAGTTCCAGATCGGCTGACATGCCCATCGACAAGGTATCCAGCTGCAACCCCCCAGCATTGAGCTTTTCCAGCAATACAGGCAATGCGGCAAACTGCGTAGCTAGTTTTTCGGCATCGGGCGTCGGCTCGGGGATGGCCATCAGGCCGCGTAATTGCAGGCGCGGCAGGGCGGATACCGCTTGCGCCAGCGCCAATGCGTCGGCAGGCGCCACGCCCGATTTGCTGGCCTCGCCCGACACATTGATCTGCACGCACACCTGCAGCGGCGGCAGCTCGGGCGGGCGCTGTTCGGACAAGCGTTCGGCGATCACCAGGCGATCAATGGCATGTACCCAGTGCGCGCGCTCGGCCACCAGCCGGGTCTTGTTGCGCTGCAGCGGGCCAATAAAGTGCCATTGCAGATCGGCGTGATCGCGCAAGGCCTCGTGTTTTTCCACCAGTTCCTGCACATAGTTTTCGCCAAAGCTGCGCTGGCCTAGCGCATACAGATCGGCAATGTCGGCCGCGCCAAAGGTTTTGCTGACGGCCAGCAATTGCACCGAGGCCGGGTGGCGCCCGGCAGCCTGTGCGGCCTGGGCAATGCGCGCCAGCACCTGGTCGCGGGCGGGCGCAAGAGAAGCGGAGGTCATAGCTGTCTTCAATAAAAGGGGCGGCCACGGCCGCAGGATGAGCGCGATTATAAAAGCGTTGCCCGACTAAATGCGTAGCGCCGCGCTGACTGCGCCACCTGGGCATCAAGCGGGGCATTGCCTGGCCTGATGCGATGCCGCGTGCAATAGATGCCACACTGGCGTCCGTCCGTAAGCGTAGCCTCGCGCCTTGTCGGTTGGGCAGTAGCCAGCGCGGCCAAAGTTACGCGATAGTGGCCGCCACAAGCATCGCTGGCGCGTGTGCGGGCGTGGCTTTGCCGATACAACGGCCGGTTTGTGCGCGCTGTTGCCACGGTGCTGCTTTAGAATCGCGTCAGTCTGTCACGCCGTGTCATCGTGTATCGCGCACACGGCGTTTGCTTGTTTCGGCCCGCTGGGGCCTACCCCGTTGCGGCTCAGCCCACGGCGGGGCACACCTTTACTTCTGGAGCCTGGTTTTTTCATGGAAATCTCGGAACTGCTCGCGTTTGCCGTCAAGAACAAGGCTTCTGACTTGCACCTCTCATCCGGCTTGCCGCCGATGATCCGCGTGCACGGCGATGTCCGCCGTATCAACCTGCCGCCGCTGGAACACAAAGACGTGCACGACATGGTGTACGACATCATGAACGACGGTCAGCGCAAGGTGTACGAAGACACGCTGGAGTGCGATTTCTCGTTTGAAATCCCCAACCTGGCGCGCTTTCGGGTTAACGCGTTTGTGCAGAACCGCGGCGCGGGCGCGGTGTTCCGGACCATTCCGTCCAAGGTGCTGACGCTGGAAGAACTGAACGCGCCGCGCGTATTCCAGGATATCGCGCAGAACCCGCGCGGTCTGGTGCTGGTAACCGGTCCGACCGGTTCGGGCAAATCCACCACGCTGGCCGCGATGGTCAACTACATCAACGAAAACGACTACGGCCACATCCTGACCGTAGAAGATCCGATCGAATTTGTGCATCAGTCCAAAAAGTGTCTGATCAACCAGCGCGAAGTGGGGCCGCATACGCTGAGCTTCTCCAACGCACTGCGTTCGGCGCTGCGGGAAGATCCGGACGTGGTGCTGGTGGGCGAAATGCGCGATCTGGAAACCATCCGCCTGGCGCTCACCGCCGCGGAAACCGGCCATTTGGTGTTCGGCACGCTGCACACCAGTTCCGCCGCTAAAACCATTGACCGCGTGGTTGACGTATTCCCGGCCGCCGAAAAAGAAATGGTGCGCGCGATGTTGTCCGAATCGCTGCGCGCGGTGATCTCGCAAACGCTGATCAAAACCAAAGACGGCCAGGGCCGCGCCGCCGCGCATGAAATCATGATCGGCATTCCGGCGATCCGTAACCTGATCCGCGAAAACAAGATTGCGCAGATGTATTCCGCCATCCAGACCGGCCAGCAGTTTGGTATGCAAACGCTGGACCAGTCGCTGCAAACGCTGGTGCAACGCAACATCATCAGCAATGCCGAGGCCCGCACCAAGGCGGCCATGCCGGATAACTTCAAAGGTTAAGTCTGCTGGCAAGATCGCCGGGCCGCCGCCTGGCGATTTTTGCCGTGCGGCGGTAGTGCAGCCCAAAACCGTATTCAATAATCAAAAGCAGCGCCACTTACAGCGCGACCACACCCCACTGGAACAGCGATGGAAAAAGAACAATCCGCCAAATTCATGCAGGACTTGCTGCGCCACATGCGCGCCAAGGGTGCGTCTGACTTGTTCATCACCGCTGATTTTCCGCCCGCCATGAAAATCGATGGCAAGGTCACGCCGGTGTCCAACCAGTTGCTGAGCGCGCAACACACCAAAGAACTGGCCCGGGCAATCATGAACGACCGCCAGGCCGAAGACTTTGAAGCCACCAAAGAATGTAACTTCGCCATCAGCCCGGGCACGCTGGGCCGCTTTCGCGTTAACGCGTTCCTGCAGCAAGGCCGCGTGGGCATGGTGCTGCGGACCATCAACAGCCAGATTCCGCGCCTTGAAGACCTGGGCTTGCCGCCGGTGCTGAAAGACATCGCCATGACCAAGCGCGGTCTGGTGATTTTTGTTGGGGGTACCGGTTCGGGCAAATCGACCTCGCTGGCGGCAATGATTGGTCACCGCAACGAACACGCGCACGACCACATCATCACCATCGAAGATCCGATCGAATATGTGCACGAGCACCGCAAATCGATCATCACGCAGCGCGAAGTGGGCGTGGATACCGACAGCTGGGGCGCTGCGCTGAAAAACACGCTGCGCCAGGCGCCGGACGTGATTTTGATCGGTGAAATCCGCGACCGCGACACCATGGATTACGCGATCGCCTTCGCCGAAACCGGCCACTTGTGTATGGCCACGCTGCACGCCAACTCGGCCAACCAGGCGCTGGACCGGATCATCAACTTCTTCCCGGAAGAACGTCGCGCGCAATTGCTGATGGACTTGTCGCTTAACCTGAAAGCCTTTGTGTCGCAGCGCTTGTTGCCGCATCGCTCGGGCAAAGGCCGCGTGGCGGCGGTGGAAGTGATGCTGAATTCGCCGCTGATTTCGGATTTGATCTTCAAGGGCGAAGTGCACGAGATCAAGGAACTGATGAAGAAATCGCGCGAGCTGGGCATGCAGACCTTCGATCAGTCGTTGTTTGATTTGTTTGAAGCGGGTCTCGTTAATTATGAAGACGCCCTGCGCAACGCCGATTCGGTGAACGACCTGCGCTTGCAGATCAAACTGAACGGTTCGGATGCGCGCACGCGCGACGTGCTGTCTGGCATCGATCACCTCGATATCGTGTAATAACGCCCCGCGCCGCGCCCGCTACAGTTCGATCGGCGGGCGCGGTGTCATGCCGTGTGCCGCCGCTGCGCCGGGCAGCGACTCATCCAGATAATCGAGAAAATGCCGCACGGCCGGCACCAGACCACGGCGGCTGGGAAACACCGCGTGCACATAGGCACGCGCCGGGGCCCAATCGGGCAACACCGGAATCAACTGCCCATTGTTGAGTTCGGCCTGGCATAGATATTCCGGGATAAACATCGCGCCGATGCCCGCCACCGCCGCGTATTTCAGCGTAACCATATCGTCCGCCACATAGCGCGGGTAGTGGATCAGTTGATGCTCCTCGCCTTGCGGGCCGATCAGATTCCACACCGCGCGGCCGTCGGTGGCGTTCATCGCCAGCGTGTCCAGCCAGCTTAATTCTTCCGGCCGCGTTGGCTGACCCTGGCGTGCCAGCTGGGTGGGGCTGGCCACTAGCGTGCCGCCGGTCATGCCCAGCTGTTTGACCACCAGAGACGCCGAATCCTGCAGCGTAAAGCGCACGCGCAACGCCACATCCACGCCTTCTTCCAGCAGATCAATGACGCGATTGGTCACCTGCATGTTCACGCGCACTTGCGGATAGCGCGCCAGAAAACCCGGCAGGATCTCGCCGATCACCGTTTGCGCCAGGGTAACCGGCACGGTCACTTTGACGGTGCCACGCGGTGCGGCATGCACGCGCTCGACCGCTTCGGCCGCCGCATTGGCTTCGTCGCGGATGGCCTGGCAGTGGCGGTAATACAGTTCGCCGATTTCAGTGAGCGCCAGCCGGCGTGTGGTGCGCTGGAGCAAACGCACGCCCAGCCGCGCTTCCAGCTCTTGCAACCGGCGCGACAAGCGGCTTTTGGGGATGCCCAGTGCGCGGCCCGCAGCGGCAAAGCCGCCACGCTCCACCACTTCGGCAAAGTACAGCATGTCATTCAAATCCTGCATGGTCGCGCCTGGAAGTAGATTGTCCTGTAAACAGGACAATCTATCGCATTTTTGCCGACTTATCAGGGATTGATGCGCCCGATAGAGTTCGCTCCATGCCACGCAGCACAGCATTTCGCGGACGGCGGGATGCTTCACCCCTCAGGAGAACCAACATGAAACTGTTGCACATTGATTCCAGCGTTCTGGCCGACAACTCGGTATCGCGCAAACTGACCGCCAAAATTGTGGCCGAATGGCAAGCGGCTCATCCCGGCACCGAAGTGGATTATCTGGATCTGGCCGTATCGGCCCCGGGCCACTTGTCTGGCGAAATCCTGGGCGCGCGCTTTGTACCGGCCGAAGGCCACTCCGCGCTGCAAAAACAAGAAACGGCCTACACCGAAGCGCTGCTGGAACAACTGTTCGCCGCTGATGTGATCGTGGTGGGTGCGCCGATGTACAACTTCTCGGTGCCCAGCCAACTGAAAGCCTGGATTGACCGCGTGCTGCAGGCTGGCCGCACGTTCCGTTACGGTGCCAATGGCCCCGAAGGCCTGGCCGGCGGCAAGACGGTGATCATTGCTTCCACCCGTGGCGGTCCGTACTCCACCAGCGACGTGATGCGCGCTCGTGACCATCAAGAAGCGTATCTGAAGACTGTGTTTGGCTTTATCGGCATCACCGATGTGCGTATCGTGCGCGCCGAAGGCCTGAACATGGGCGAAGAAGCCAAGAATGCCGCACTGGCGTCGGCGCATGCAGACATTGCCGCGCTGCATGCCTAAGCTGTAACTGGCCCGCATGTAAAAACGCCCGGCTGGTCCGGGCGTTTTTTATTGTCCAAAGCAAACCCGATGGAGACCGTACCGCATCATGTCTACGCCAGAGCCCGTCGTCCGCCAGCACCTGCAAGGCCAGGCGCCGCCGCGCTTGCCGCTGAGCGCCGCGGCGGAGCATGCGGTGGTTTATTTGTTTGAAGACTCGCAAAGCTGTCTAAATGTCGACGGCCTGGGTGGCGGCCGCGCGCATTTGTCGCCGGGCGAATGGCTGTGTGCGCCGCGCGCGCATGCCGAGCTGCAACTGCAAGGCATCCGCGACCTGAGCGTGCACGGCGTGGTGCTGGCGCTGGGGCCATCGCCGGTGCAGCGGCGCTTGTTCAGCAAATGCGAAATCCCGGTCGCCATCGGCCCTGGCTGGCGCGTGCGGATACTGGCTGGCGCGGCCTGCGGCAAAAGCGCGCCATGCAGCGGCGGGCATATTGCGATGTTCGACGTGTTTCTGGAGCCGGGCGCGATGCTGGCGGATGCCGCGTTTGCCGACGCAAATATTGAGGTGATCGCAGGTGAAATCAGCGTGGGCGCGCGGCAGTTGGCGGCAGGCGCCGTCTCGATCCTGGCCGACGCTGAAACCGCGCTACAAGCCACGCAGCGCGCGCATATCCTGCTAACGCGCGGACTGGCGCTCTAACCGGGCAGCCTGGCCCCTCGCACCGCCACATACACCGCATACACCGAGCTGGATGCCGTAATAAACAGCCTGTTGCGCTTGGGTCCACCGAAGCACAGGTTGCTGACGGTCTCGGGCAAGCGGATCTTGCCCAGCAACTGGCCTGCCGGCGAATAGCAATGCACGCCATCGGCGGCGCTGCTCCAGATATGGCCGAGCTCATCCACCTTGATGCCATCCGGCATACCGGGGCTGATCTCAGCCAACACGCCTTGATTGCTAAGCACACCGTGTTCATCCAGCGCAAAGCGGCGAATGTGATGCGGGCCGTTTTCCACATGGGAACCCCCACTATCGGCCACATACAGCAGGCGCTCATCCGGCGAAAATGCCAGCCCGTTGGGTTTGACCATATCGCTGATCATCGCTTGCACCCGGCCGAGCGGATCGATGCGAAACACATGGCATTGCGGCTGCTCGGGCTCAGCGCGCTCGCCCTCGTAGTCAGTCAAAATGCCGTAGTCGGGGTCAGTAAACCAGATGCTGCCGTCGCGTTGCACCACCACGTCATTAGGCGAGTTAAGCCGGCCGCCGCCAAAGTGCGACACCAGCGTTGAAATGCAGCCGTCATATTCAGTGCGCGTTACGCGGCGCATGCCGTGTTCGCAGGTGATGGTGCGGCCTTGCAGATCGCGCGCGCGGCCATTGCTGAAGCCCGCGGGTTGCCGATACACGCTGACGCCCACGCCCTCAATCCAGCGCAGGATGCGGTTTTCCGGAATATCGCTAAACAACAGATATTGCCCATCGCCATACCACTGCGGGCCTTCGGTCCAGCGCGCATCGCTGTACAGGCAGTCGATACGCGCGTGCGGCAGGATCAGTGCGTTAAAGGCTGGGCCGAATACCTCAAAGCCGGTCATGACTGCGGCCCGGTAAAGCGCGGCGCAAGGGTAAAGCGGGCTTGCAGCACTTCGCCCGGCTCCAGCCAATGTCCGCCCGCAATTTCGGGCTGACCGGGGTCCAGGTTAAGCCAGTCGGTGCAATTGCTGACTGGCTCCATGCAGAAATGATCGAGCCCGGGCGGCACATACAGCACAAAGAAATCAAACGGGGCTTCGGCCGTCATCGTCAGCGCGGCGCCGTATTGCGGCCAGCGCACTTCGCTCTGGCGTTGCCAACCGGTGAAGTTGTTGTCGAGCACCAGATCATCAATCAGACAGCCTTTGCGCAAGGCGTCCAGCAGCGGCGGCTGTGTCAGTTGCGTGGGCATCAGTTCGGCATCGGATTGCCACATGCCATTGACGTCACTGCGCAGCCAGGTATGGGCATCGCGCAAAAAATACGGGTGATGGCCCAGGCCGGCGGGCATGGCTACGCTGTCGCGGTTTTCCAGGGTCATCGTGATATGCAGCGCGTCATCCAGCTCAAAATATTGCGTGGCATAAAAGTCGAATGGCCAGTCGTCGCGCGGATGCTCCAGCGTTAGCGTGGCGCTGTTGCTGGTCTGCGCCGCCACTTGCCACGGCAAGCGCCAACCCACGCCATGCAGGGTGTGCGGTGAATCGGGCATATTGGCGCGCATCTGGATCGTGCGATCACGCGCGGGGGCGCGGCCTTCGCGGATGCGGTTGCAAAATGGCAGTAGCGGAAAGCTGGCCATGCCCAGCGGATTGCCCTGCGCCAGCGCCGCCTGACTGGCGGGGCGCAACCATTCAAACCGGCGATCATCGCGCTGGCTGAAATAGCGCACGATGCTGCCGCCCAAACCCGGCGCCAGAATCAACGCATGCGGCCCGTGGGCCAGATGCAACAGCTCGGAAGACGTAGTGGCCATGCAGGATCTCTCAAAAATAGTCGCCATGGGTGGGTCTGGCGCTGTCAGTCTGGGCGTTAATATATCAATATTATTACTAATAAATACGGATTATTTTAGTGCGTTATCAGCGATGGGGCGGAAAAAAACCGGCTGATCGCATATCATGCTGATCGACACTGCGCGCGCTCGCGTGCGCTGATAAGACCGTATTCAGGAACGACTGCATGAGCCGCACTTCGCGCAAGATGGAAAAACTGCCCCAACGCCGCCCCACCATGACCGATATCGCCAAGCAGGCGGGGGTGTCGCAATCGACGGTGTCGCTGGTGCTCAACAACAATTTGTCGGGCGCCAAGCTGTCGGGCAAAACGCGCGAAAAAGTGCTGCAGATTGCCAATGAGCTGGGCTATCGCTTAACCCAGCGCACCACCGCCGCGCCGCGCCAGGGGCGCAATCTGATTGGCTATATCGTCGATTCGATTTCCACCAGCCCCCATCCGGTGGTGAGCGTGGATGGCGCGCGCGACGCGGCGTGGGAACACGATTGCGTATTGTCGGTATTTGCCACGCGCGGCGACCCCGATGTGGAAGCCGCCACGCTGGCGCATCTGCTGGCCAACCCGGCGCTGGTGGGCGTGATTTACTCCACCATCTTTACCCGCAGCATCGAAGTGCCCGCCGCGCTAAACCGCATTCCCACTGTGTTGCTTAACTGTTACAGCGAAGAGCGCGCGTTTTCCCATGTTGAGCCCGGTGAAGTGGGCGGCGGCCACACCGCCACCGAATACCTGATCAACGCCGGCCATACCCGCATCGGGTTTATCAATGGCGAACCGTGGATGGACGCGGCCAAAGATCGCTTTAAGGGCTATCGCACCGCGCTGGCCACTGCCGACCTGCCGTTTGATCCGAAACTGGTGCGCGATGGTGACTGGATGTCCGGCACCGGCTTTGAGCAAACCTTGTCCTTGATGGCCGAACCGCGCCCGCCCACCGCAATTTTCTGCGCTAACGACTTGATGGCGCTGGGCGCACTGGAAGCGCTGAAGCAACTGGGCCTGAAAGCGCCGGATGATGTTGCGATCATGGGCTACGATGATCAGGAAATCGCCCGCCACACGCATCCGCCGTTAACCACGGTGTTGTTGCCCAACTATGAAATGGGCCGCTGGGCGGTGGATACCCTGATCGCGGAAGCGGCGTCGCCTGAAGACGCGGCCACGCAAGGGGCGCTGCGCAAGCGCCATATCAAGATGGAATGCCCGCTGGTTGTGCGTGAATCGGTGTCTCGCTCTGATAATGATCAATAATATTTGACAAATATTATTAATCATCCAAGAATCACCTCGCTGTAGTAAAAAAAGAAGAAGTACAAAGTAACGACACTCTTTATTGCGTAGTGGATGTTTACCCGAGGAGATTTGTGATGCGAGTACGATCTGCAGTACTGGCCAGCCTGATTGCAACCTGCTGCGTGGCTGCTGCCACGGCAGCCGCGGATGGCCTGCCCAAACTACCTAAAAAAGCCGCCTACAAAGTCGGCTTTGCCCAGACTGAAAGCAACAACCCCTGGCGTATCGCCGAAACGCAGAGCATGAAAGACATCGCCAGCAAATGTGGCTGGACGCTGGTGTATACCGATGCCGCCAGCTCTGCCTCCAAGCAAGTGGCCGACGTCCAAAGCATGATCGCGCAAAAGGTCGATCTGATTGTGCTGGCCCCGCGTGAAGAAAAACCGCTGGTGCCCGCAGTCATGGCTGCCAAGAAAGCCGGCATTCCGGTGATTGCGGTGGACCGTGATCTCGACCAGAGCGTAGCCAAGCCGGGCCGCGATTACGTCACCTTTATCGGTTCGGACTTTGTCGACCAGGGCCACCGCGCTGCGGAATGGCTGATCAAGGCCACCGGCGGCAAGGCCAAGATCATCGAGCTGGAAGGCACCACCGGCGCATCGCCCGCCAACAATCGCAAGAAGGGCTTTGACGAAACCGTCAAGAAACAGTCCGGCATGCAGATCATCGCCTCGCAAGACGGCGACTTTGCCCGCGATAAAGGCCGTCAGGTGCTGGAGTCGCTGCTGCAAGCGCACCCGGATGTGACCGCCGTGTACGCCCACAACGATGAAATGGCCATGGGCGCCATCGCCGCGCTTGAAGCCGCTGGCAAAAAGCCGGGCAAAGACGTAATCGTGGTGTCGATTGACGGCACCAAAGACGCGCTGCAAGCCATCATCGACGGCAAGCTGGGCGCAACAGTGCAATCGAGCCCGTTCTTTGGTCCGATTTCGTGCAAGGTGGCGCAGCGCTATGCGGCTGGCGAAAAGATCGAACCGTGGGTGAAGGTCAGCGATTTGTTCTTTGACAAGAGCAACGCGCAAGCCAACCTGGCCAACGGATTCTGATGTTCAAAACGGGTCGCGGCATGCTGCGGCCCGTTTTGTTAACCCCCTGCCACGTCAGGCCTCGCGCCTGATCTGATTGGCACAGATCTCCACAGAACCTTCGGTCGAGGCGGTCTCCGCTTCATCCTCTGTTATGGCCGCCTGGCGGCCATTTTTTTACCGGCGCCCGCGCGCGCCGGTGGTCGAGGAATACAGCCATGAATTCGCAAGCGTCCGCACCGCTGCTGGAAATGCGCGACATCACCAAAGCATTTTCGGGGGTGGCTGCGTTAAAGAATGCACGGTTGACGATCGGCCGCGCCGAAGTGCATGCCCTGATCGGGCAAAACGGCGCCGGCAAATCCACATTGATCAAAATCCTGACCGGCGCATACAAGCGCGATGGCGGCGAAATCCGCTTTGCCGGCCAGGCCATCGATTTTTCTACCCCGTTGCAAGCGCAACGCGGGGGCATCAGCACGATTTACCAGGAACTGAATCTGATTCCTTTGCGCTCGGTGGCCGAGAACATTTTTCTCGGTCGCGAGCCGCGTCGCCTGGGTTTGATCGACTGGCCCGCCATGTATCGCCAGGCCGAAGCGTTGCTGGCCAAACTGGGCATCGGCGCCGATGTGCGCTTGCCGCTGCACCTTTGCAATACCGCCACGCAGCAGATGGTGGCGATTGCACGGGCTGTATCGCAGCACGCGCAACTGGTCATCATGGACGAGCCGACCTCGTCGCTGGATGAGCAAGAGGTGGAAACGCTGTTCCGCGTTATCCGGCAACTGAAGGCCGACGGCGTGTCGGTCATCTTTGTCAGCCACCGGCTGGACGAACTGTATGCGGTATGTGACCGCGTGACCGTGATGCGCGATGGCCAGACCGTGGCCGAAAAAGCCATGAGCGACATGGACAAGTTGCAGCTGGTGACCACGATGCTGGGCCGCGAACTGGCCAGCACGGTGGCCCGTGCCGCCAGCGACAGCGCCGCGCCCGAAACCGCGCGCCAGGCCACGCTGCAGCTGGATCATCTAAAAAGCGGCCTGCGCGTTAACGAGGCCAGCTTTGCTGTGCATCCGGGCGAGATTGTCGGCCTGGCCGGTTTGTTGGGCGCGGGGCGTACCGAGACCGCGCGCTGCGTGTTTGGCGCCAACAAGGTCGACGGTGGCCAGATGAAGCTGAAAGGCCAGTCAGTCAGCTGGCAAAGCCCGGCCGATGCCATCGCGCATGGCGTGGCCTATCTGTCGGAAGACCGCAAGATTGAGGGCATCATCCCCGAGATGTCGGTGGCCGAAAATCTGACGCTGGTGCTGCTACCCAAACTGGTGAAGCTGGGTGTGGTCAATCGCCAGGCGCAGCAGGAAATCGTGCAGAAATTTATCAGCCGGCTGCAGATCAAGACCTCCGGCCCGCAACAGAAAATCCGCGAATTGTCGGGCGGCAACCAGCAAAAAGTGCTGCTGGCGCGCTGGCTGTGTTCAAAGATTGATTTGTTGATGCTGGACGAGCCCACGCGCGGTATCGATGTGGGCGCCAAGGCGGAAATCCTGAACCTGATTCGAGAGCTGGCCGATGACGGGCTGGCGGTGCTGATGATCGCGTCCGAACTGGAAGAGCTGACCGCCTATGCCCAGCGCGTGGTGGTGCTGCGCGATGGTTATAGCGTGCGCGAACTGCAAGGTGGCGAGATCAGCGAAACCAACATCATGGCGGCGATGGCCAATGCCGGCCGCGCCACCGCAGAGGAGGGCGTGCAATGACGCTGACGCTGAAAACCCCGGGCCCGCGCAGTCTGCCCAAATGGGCCAAAGTGCCCTCGGGCGCGCTGCTGGGGCTGGTGCTGCTACTGCTGTTCAATCTGTGTTTTACCGACCATTTTTTGTCGCTGCAGACGCTGAATATCAATATGACCCAGGTCTCGACCATCGTGATTGTGGCGGTGGGCATGACCATGGTGATCGCCACCGGCGGCATTGATTTGTCGGTCGGGTCGCTGATGGCAATTTCGGGCGCGCTGGCGCCGCTGATTTTTGGCGCCAGGACTGGCCTGTTGGCCATCCCCGCCATCGGCATGATCGTCGCCATCGTGCTGCCGATTCTGGCCGCCAGCGTGGGCGGTGTACTGAACGGCACGCTGGTGGCGCGCTTTCGCATCCAGCCGATTGTGGCCACGCTGATTCTGTTTATTGCTGGCCGCGGCGTGGCGCAGGTGCTCACCAACGGCAATCTGCAAACATTTAGCCATGCCGGTTTTCGCTGGTTGGGGCTGGGCAAGGTGCTGGGCATTCCGTTCCAGGTATTGCTGATGCTGGCGATTGTGTTGGTGGCGGCTTGGGTGATGCGCTCGACCCTGTTTGGCCGCTACATCCTGGCCACCGGCGGCAACGAACGCGCCGCGCGGCTGGCGGGCATTCCGGTGCAACGCGTCAAGCTGGCGGTGTATGTGATCTGCGGTGCGCTGTCGGGCCTGGCGGGATTGCTGGTGATTGCGATTAACTCGTCGGCCGACGCCAACCTGATCGGGCTGGGCATCGAGCTCGACGCCATTGCCGCCGTCGCGGTGGGCGGCACCCTGCTGACCGGTGGCCGCGCCCGTATCGTCGGCACCTTGGTCGGCGCGCTGATCATCCAGCTGGTGCGTTACACCTTGCTGGCCCACGGCGTGCCCGATGCGGCCGCGCTGGTGGTTAAAGCCGGCATTATCCTGGTCGCCGTATACCTGCAAAAGCGGGAGAACTGAGATGTCTGAATCCATACCGATGAACGCCGGCCACCTGGCGCAAGCGCTGGCCGCGCCCATTGCGCGCAAACGCAGCCGTTGGCATTTGCTGCGCACCCAGGGCGTGCTGGTGGCGCTGGTGTTGCTGATCATTTTTGGCGCAACCCGCTACGACAACTTTCTGGGCGCGTATAACGTGCTGTCACTGCTGCGCTACAACAGCATGTTCGGGCTGATTGCGGTGGGGATGGCGTTTGTCATCATGACGGGCGGCATCGATTTGTCCGTCGGTACCACGGCGGCGCTGGCCAGTGTGATTTCGGCCTTGCTAAGCCCGCGGGGCGTGGTGCTGCCGCTGGCGGCGGGCGTCGGCGCGGGGGCGCTGATCGGCATGATCAATGGGCTGATCATTACGCGGCTGAAAATCCTGCCCTTTATTGTCACGTTGTGCACGTTTCTGGCCGCGCACGGGCTGGCGCTGCTGTTTGCGGGCAACCAGTCGGTATCGGTGTCGTGGGATAGCGGCTTTACCGAAATCGGCCAGGGTGATTTTCTGGGCTTTCCGATTCCGGCATGGATGGGCGCGTTGGCGTTTATCGCAGGCGGCTTGCTGCTTAATTTCAGCGCCTTTGGCCGCACCGTGCTGGCGATCGGCGGCAACGAAGAAGCCGCGCGCCTGATGGGCTTGCCGGTGGATCGGGTCAAATTTCTGACCTACTTGATGAGCGGCGCGCTGGCTGGCCTGGCGGGCGTCATCCTGGCTTCGCAATTTGGCGCGGGCCAACCCAACGAAGGCAATGGCTGGGAATTGTTCGCCATCGCCGCCGTGGTGGTGGGCGGCACGCGCTTGACCGGTGGTGAAGGCTCAATCGGCTCAACCTTGTCGGGGGTGCTGTTGCTGGGGTTGATCTTCAACATCCTTAATTTTGAAAACGGCAAAGGCGTAATCAGCCTGTCGGCCTATTGGCAATCGGTAATCCGTGGTGTGTTTTTGCTGATCGTGGTGCTGCTGCAGGCGCGGCTGGCGCAGAAGGAACACGAGGCGGGCGGCTGACACGGCCGCCCCAGGATCAGCGCCCTCCGGCATAGACTGCGGAGGGCGTTTTTGTTTACTGCTTCAAAACTGGCCGCTCGGCCATCCCTTGTAAGCAAAGTCCCTGATAACACGTTATAATCGGCGGCTTTTCTATCGTCTTTCCAGCGATGAACCTGCTCGTACTCGGCGTCAATCACGAAACCGCACCGCTTGCTGTGCGGGAGCGGCTTGCGTTCTCGCCAGACGAACTGCAGGCCGCGCTGCCTGGCCTGATCGCTCAGCCGGGCGTGTCTGAAGCCGCCATTATCTCCACCTGTAATCGTACCGAACTGTATTGCAACGCCCGTGACATGCGCGCGTTGCTGGACTGGTTTGCGCACAGCCGCGGCCGGAAAGCCGAAGAAGTCGGCCAGTATCTGTATGTACACAGCGGGGAAGCGGCGGCGCGCCATACTTTTCGCGTGGCGGCCGGGCTGGATTCGATGGTGCTGGGCGAAACCCAGATTCTGGGCCAGATGAAAGACGCCGAACGCGTTGCGCGCGAAAGCGGCAGCATGGGCGTGCTGCTCAACGGCTTGTTCCAGCGCGCGTTTCAGGTGGCCAAAGATGTGCGCAGTCACACTAAAATCGGCTCCGCTTCGGTGTCGATGGCGGCGGCAGGCGTGCGATTGGCGGAGCGGATTTTCCCGAAAGTGGCCGATTGCAGCGTGCTGTTTGTGGGCGCGGGCGAAATGATCGAACTGTGCGCCACGCATTTCTGTGCGCAGAATCCGCGCAAGGTCGCGGTGGCCAACCGGACGCTGGAGCGCGGCCAGAAGCTGGCGGCCGAGCACGGCGGCGAAGCGATGGTGCTGACCGAGCTGTCCGAGCGCCTGCATGAATTCGACATCATCGTCACCTCGACCGCGTCGCCGCTGCCGGTGATTGGCAAGGGCATGATCGAGCGTGCCATCAAGCTGCGCAAACGTCGCCCGCTGTTTATTGTCGATCTGGCCGTGCCGCGCGATGTGGAGCCCGAAGCCGCTGCGCTGGCCGATGTGTATCTCTATACCGTCGATGATCTGCACGAAGTGGTGCGCCAGGGCGTGCAATCGCGCCAGGGTGAGGTGGTGGCTGCCGAGGGCCTGATCGCCGAGCATGTGGATGAATTTGCGCATTGGGTCACCAGCCGCGAACTGGTGCCGACGATCCGCGATCTGCGCGATCACGCGGAGCGCACCGCCCGCAACGAACTGGCGCGCGCGCGCAAGCGTCTGGCCGCTGGCGATGACCCCGAAGACGTGCTGGAAAAGCTGACGGCCCAGTTATCGGCCAAGTTTCTGCACGCGCCACTCGCTTCCTTGAATGCCGCCACCGGCAACGAACAAGCCGCGCTGGTTGCGGCCACCCGCCGTCTTTTCCGCCTGCACGACGAGGAATAGCCTTGATGTCCCATTTTCAGACCGCCCGTTGGCAACAGGGCGCGTTTGAGGTCGACACCGACCCTGCGCGTCTGGATTTTGATACCGCTTATGACTTCATTGGCCGCCAGTCCTATTGGGCCGCAGGCATGCCGGTGGAGGTCTTTCGCCGCTCGGTCGAGGGCGCTTTGTGCTTTGGCGTATATGACGGCGCGCGCATGGTTGGCTTTGCGCGCGTGATCAGCGATGGCGCCACCATTGCCTATCTGGGCGATGTGTTTATTGATACTGAATATCGCGGTCGCGGTTTGTCGAAATGGTTGCTGACCTGCATCCATGCGCATCCCGATCTGCAATCCTTGCGGCGCTGGATGTTGTTCACCGCCGATGCCCACGGGCTGTACCAGCAATTTGGCTGGACGCCCGCGGCCCGTCCCGAGCGCTATCTGGAACGGCTTAACCCGGACGTCTACAAACGATGAAACCCTCTATTGCCGCGCGCCTGGCGCAACTGGCCGACCGACTTGAAGAAGTGGGCGGCCTGCTGGCGACCGAAGACGCCACGCGCGACATGAACCAGTATCGCAAGCTGACGCGTGAGCACGCCGAGCTGGAGCCCGTGGTGGCGCTGTATATGCAGTTTCGCCAAGCCGAAGCCGACATTGCCACTGCGCAAGAACTGCTGTCTGACCCTGACATGAAAGCACTGGCTGAAGAAGAACTGGCCGACGGCAAGGCGCGTATCGAAGCGCTGGAAATTGAATTGCAGAAAGCGCTGCTGCCGAAAGACCCCAACGACGAACGCAATATCTTTCTGGAAATCCGCGCTGGTACGGGGGGCGATGAATCGGCTTTGTTTGCGGCGGATCTGTTTCGCATGTACAGCCGGTATGCCGAGCGTAATCGTTGGCAGGTGGAGATCATGTCGGCCAGCGAATCCGATCTGGGCGGTTACAAAGAAGTGATTGCGCGCGTGGTCGGCTTTGGCGCGTATTCGCGGCTCAAGTTTGAATCGGGTGGCCACCGCGTGCAGCGCGTGCCGGCCACCGAAACCCAAGGCCGTATCCATACTTCAGCATGTACCGTGGCGGTGATGCCGGAAGCGGATGAGGCCGAAGAAATCAACATTAACCCGTCCGAGCTGCGCATCGACACCTTCCGCGCTTCGGGTGCGGGCGGCCAGCACATCAACAAAACCGATTCGGCCGTGCGGGTGACGCACTTGCCCACCGGCATTGTGGTGGAGTGTCAGGACGACCGCAGCCAGCATAAAAACAAGGCGCGTGCTTTGGCGGTGCTGGCCGCGCGGATCAAGGACGCGCAAGACCGCGAACGGCATGCCAAAGAAGCCGCTACGCGGAAAAGCCTGGTGGGCAGCGGCGATCGCAGCGAGCGGATTCGTACCTACAACTTTCCGCAAGGCCGCATGACGGACCACCGCATTAACCTGACTTTGTACAAGCTTGACGCAATTATGGATGGCGATCTGGAAGAGTTGACCCAGGCGCTGGTGAACGAGCAGCAAGCGGAATTGCTGGCACAGCTGGGCGAATAAGCGTGCGGCGATGGCCGCTTATTCAAACCAATCTGGATGCTGGGCTTCAACTTGCGTCAGCGTTTCGGTTAATTGGCCCAGATGTTCTTGAATGGCGAGGCTGGCCGCATCGGCATCGTGCTTGCTAAGCGCGGTCAGGATTTGCTGGTGCTGCACCACCAGGTCTTGCATCGGCGAAATGTGGTCCAGCGTCAGATAGCGCACGCGATCCATATGCGCTTTAAGTTGCTCGATATTGTCCCAGGCCTTGGGGCAATCGATGCTGGTGGCCAGCGCGGCGTGGAATGCGTCGTCCAGCGTTAAAAACTCTGGCATGTCTTTGCGCTCGCACGCCAGCGTTTGCAATTGCAGGTTATGCGCCAGCCAGCTGAGCGTTTCGGGCGTGATGCGCTGGGCGGCCTGACGTATCACTGCGGTTTCGATTGCCTCGCGAATAAAGCGTGCATCCAGCACTTCTTTGGCCGAAATCTTGCGCACAAAGGTGCCACGCTGCGGCAACACGCGCACCAGGCCTGCCTCTCCCAGTTTGATAAACGATTCGCGCACGGGTTGGCGCGAGACTTCGAACATCGTCGAGACATCGGTTTCGGATAACGGCGTACCGGGTGGCAGCGTGCAATTGATGATTGCACTGCGCAGCGCTTTAAAAACGCGCTGATTGACGGGCAGGTAGTCGTCATCGTGCGAACTGGATTGCGCCAGTGACGGCGGCAGAGGCTGGGTTTTGCGAGGGCTGGCCATGAATGATCTAAAAGGTGAACGGCCAGATCGGATGACCTGGCCGCTTTCTATATCAGAATCATTGGCAGTGTATGCCGGGCCGTGCCTTGCCTACAAGGCGGCGGATTGCAGATCGACGGTCTTCGGGCCCTCGGGCTTGCGCGGGTCTTTAAGCGCAAACAGCACCCAGATTGCCCCCGTGGCCGCCACTGCACCCGCCAGAATGAAGGCGCTATCAAACTTGCCGGTGTTCTGCACAATCGTGCCGGTGACGATGGGGCCGACAATGCCCGACACGCTGCCAACCAGATGGACAAAGCCACTGACGCTACCCACACGTGCCGGGTGCACCACGTCCTGGATGATCGCCCAGTAGATCGAACCGGTGACATACAAAAAGAAGATCGACACCGACATCATGGCCACGGCGGGCACCACGCTGGCGATATTGCCTGCCAACGCCACGCAGAGGGCCGCCGCGCCCAGGCAGGTGGTCAGCACAATCTTGCGTGACAGCAGCGATTTGCCTGTCCAGCGCAGGATGGCATCCGAAATCACGCCGCCCAGGGCCAGGCCGACAAAGCCGACTACCCAGGGAATGACCGTGGTCAGGCTCATTTGTTTGATGTTCAGACCGTGCGCCTGCACCAGATAAGTGGGGAACCACGACAGAAAGAAAAACAGGATGTAGTTGTAGCAAAAGAAGGCAAAAGCCGTGGCCATGATGACAGGCTGCTTGAGGTAATGCAGCAGCCCATCGCTGGCTGACGTGGCTTGCGGTGTAGCGGGGTCGCTGGCTTTCAGCGTTTCGATCAGTTCGCGTTCTCGTGCGGTAACGTATTTGCTTTCAGCCGGTTTGTTGGCCGCCACGATAAACCAGATGACCGCCCAGACCAGGCCGATAGCGCAGATCACCACAAACGCTTGCCGCCAGCCCAGGGCCACCGCCAATGCGCCCACAATCGGGCCTGCCACGGCACCACCCAAGGGTGAGCCCGCGCTCAGGATGCCCATCGCGGTGGCGGCTCTGCGGCGTGGAAACCAGCCATTGATCATCTTGTTGGCCGAACTGCAGATCGGCCCCTCGGCCATACCGAACAGCACCCGCAAGATCAGCATCGAATAAAAGCCGGTTGCCACCGCGGTCAGCCCGCAGAAGATCGACCAGAACACCACCGCCAGGCCCATCACCACTTTGGGCCCGAAGCGATCGACCGCCAGGCCGCCGATAAAATTGAAAATGGCATAACCAAAGAAAAAGCTGCCAAAGATCACGCCAAACTGCTGCGCGTTCAGTTGCAGATCATGTTCGATCAACGGCACGGTGAGCGACAACGCCACCCGGTCCAGATAATTGATCATGTACACGAGGAATAGCAGTAGTACCAGGGTCCAGCGCAGATTCTTGATCATATTGCGTCCATCCAGAGGAGGGTTTGAGGTCGTACTCCAGGGCGCTGGCGGCGGGTACTTTGCCCGCCGGTATAGTTGGATAAGGCGAAGAGGGCGGATCAGAAACGCAAAACCACCTTGCAGCACGCGGCGGCATCGTGCTCAAACAGATGCAAACCTTTCTCCACCTCTTCCAGATCAAAGGCATGGGTAATCAGCGTGGCCGGTTGCACCTGGCCGCGTTCAAACCAGCCGATCACTTCGGGAAAACGGGCGCTGTTAAGGCGCGAGGTGAAGATCGACAACTCTTTGCTGGTCAGCGATTGCTGCGTAATGCTGCTGGGCTCGGCCGAGAAACCCATCAGGCCGATGCGGGCGGCGGGCGAGGCCAGCAGGGCGGCTTCTTGCAGAATGGCGGGGTGGCATGCGGCGTCGACAATCAGGGTGGGCTTGATCTGCAGGCGCGTCAGTTCTTCTGGCAACGGCGTAACGCTGCTATCGATCAGCAAATCGGCGCCGCTGGCGTCTGCCAGCTTAAGCCGGCTGGGCAAACGGTCGGCCACGATGACCTGTTTAACGCCATACACGCCTTTGAGCGCCTGGATGACCGTCAACCCCATTGGCCCGGCGCCATAGATCAACGCGATATCGTCGGGCCTGGGCTTGAGATGGCCGCAGATATTGGCGGCAATCGTAAACGGCTCGATCATCGGCGCGACGTCATCGCCGATGCAGTCGGGCAGGGGATAGGCATTGCGCGATGGCGCGACGGCGTATTCGCTAAAGCCACCGTCCAGATGCACGCCGATCACCTGCAGGGTGGTGCAGACGTTGGGCTTGCCGATGGAACACGGATAGCAGTGGCCACAGCTCACTACCGGGTCGACGGCAACCCGTGTGCCGATGCGTGCGGGGTCTACACCTTCACCCACGGCGTCGATAATCCCGCTGAACTCATGCCCGATAACGCGCGGGTAACGCGCAAACGGGTTATTGCCATGAAAAATATGCACATCCGAGCCGCAAATACCTGCGGCCACCACTTTGACGCGGACTTCGCCGGCACCGGGCTGCGGGCGTTCGCGTTCGGCGATGCGCAGTACGCCCGGCTTTTCAATTACGACTGATTTCATTGAAGGTCTCCTGATAAAAGCGATCGGCACATAGCGCGCTTACCAGCTGCACAAGGTGCCGTCTTCCAGACGTGCCACCGGCAGATAGGCAGGTTCGTAGGGATAGCGGGCGGCCAGTTTTTCGTCGATTTCCACGCCGAGGCCGGGTGCATCGCCCGGGTGCATAAAGCCGTTATCAAAGCGCCATGCGTGCGGGAAGACTTCGAGCATCTGCTCGGAATAACCCATGTATTCCTGCATGCCGAAGTTGGGCACCCACAGATCGAAATGCAGCGCGGCGCCCATGCACACCGGCGATAGATCGGAAGGGCCATGGCTGCCAGTGCGTACCTGATACAGCGCGGCCAGATCGGCGATTCGGCGCAGATGGGTAATGCCCCCGGCATGGGTGACGGTGGTGCGGATGTAATCAATCAGCTGTTCTTCGATCAGCTGTTTGCAATCCCAGATGCTGTTGAACACTTCGCCCACGGCCAGTGGCGTGGTGGTGTGCTGGCGGATCAGGCGGAAGGCGGCCTGGTCTTCGGCGGGAGTGGGGTCTTCCAGCCAGAACAGGCTGTAGGGTTCCAGCGCTTTGCCCAGGCGCGCGGCCTCGATCGGCGTCAGCCGGTGATGCACGTCGTGCAGCAGATGCTCGTCAAAGCCAAACCGTTCGCGCACGGCTTCAAACAGCTTGGGCACATAGTTCAGATATTTTTCGGACGACCAGCATTGTTCTTCGGACCAGCCCTTGGTGGCGGGCTCATAGGCGGCGTCTTTGCTTTTGGAAACGCCGTACACCGACTTCATGCCCGGAATGCCGCATTGCACGCGGATGGCCTTATAGCCGGCTTCCTTTTTGGCGGCGTACTGGTCGAGCGTTTCGTCGATATCGCGGCCATTGGCATGCGTGTACACGATCACGCCTTCGCGCGATGCCCCGCCCAGCAACTGGTACAGCGGCAGTCCGGCTTGTTTGCCTTTGATATCCCACAACGCCATATCGACTGCGGCAATGGCCGACACCGTCACCGGCCCACGCCGCCAGTACGCGCCTTTGTACAGGTACTGCCAGATGTCCTCGATACGCGATGGGTCGCGGCCGATCAGCAGCGGGCAGATGTGGTCTTTCAAATAGCTGGCGACCGCCAGTTCGCGCCCGTTGAGCGTGGCGTCGCCGATGCCATCAGGCCCCGAATCGGTACGGATCTTGAGCGTGACAAAGTTGCGCCCCGGGCAGGACACGATGACGTCAGCATGGGTGATTTTCACGGTGCTTCTCCTTCGCTTTCTAGCGATCAGTGCTATTGCTCAAAGCCAGAAACATACTACCATACAAGAATGTTTTCAAAGTTTTTCTGGTCGGTGCCGTGGTTGGCATCGATTGGTTTGATCTCACTTCTTCAGGACTCGCCTTATGAGCAAACACAGCAAACCCGCAGCCCGCCTTGATCGCGCGCAGCTTCCCCGCCTCGACGCACACACCTTGGGCACGTGGCGGCAAGCCCCCGCCATCGGCATCGTGCATTTGGGGCTCGGCAATTTTCATCGGGCGCATCAGGCGTTGCTGACCGAGATGGCCATGCACAAGGCGGGCGGCGATTGGGCGATCTGCGGCGTTAATCTGCTGGATGACACGGCCATGCAAGCGGCGCTAGCGCCGCAAGAAAATCTGTACAGCGTGCTGATCCGCGACGCGGCGGGCGAGCAAGTGGTGGTGGTGCAATCGATACGCGAAGTGCTGGTGCTGCCGCGCGAACCGGAGGCGGTTATGGCGCGACTGCGCGACCCCGCCACCCGTATCGTGTCGCTCACTGTCACCGAGAAAGGCTATTGCTACGACGCGCGCACCGGGGGCCTTGATCTGACGCACCCTGCTGTACAGCACGATCTGGCCCATCCGGACCAACCGTGCAGCGTGCCCGGTTTACTGGTGGCGGCTTTGAGGGCGCGCCGGGCCCAGCCGTTTACCGTGATGTCGTGCGATAACCTCGCACATAACGGTCGTGTGCTGCGCCAGGTGGTGATCGACTTTGCCGCGCAGATCGATCCTGAACTGGCTGCCTGGATTGCCGCCGAGGTATGTTTTCCGTGCACGATGGTCGACCGTATCGCGCCTGCCACCACAGATGCTGATCGTGCCGCAGCCGAGTTGGCATTGGGTGCAATTGACGCCTGGCCGGTACCGTGCGAGCGCTTTTATCAATGGGTGATTGAAGACCGCTTTGCGCAGGGCCGCCCGGCGTGGGAAAAGGTGGGCGCAACGCTCACCGACGACGTGATTCCCTACGAACTGGCCAAACTGCGCATGCTGAACGGTACGCACTCCACCATCGCCTATCTGTCTTTGCTGGCTGGTTTCGAAACGGTGGATCAGGCCATCGCCGACCCGACGATCTACACGCTGATCCGCAACATGATGACCGAGGAAATCGCGCCTACGTTGCGCATGCCCGCCGGCTTTGATGTGCTGGCCTACCGTGATGAACTCCTCGCGCGCTATGCCAATCCGGCGCTCAAACACCGCATTGCACAAATCTCGATGGATGGCAGTCTTAAATTGCCGCCACGCTTGTTGGGCACTTTGCAGGAACGGCTGGCGGCGGGGCTGCCAGTGCGGCGGCATCTGCTGGCGGTGGCGGCGTGGATGCGCTGTTTGTGGGGTGTTAGCGATCACGGGCAGCGCTTTGAGCTAAGCGATCCGATTGCGCCGCGATTGCTCAAAATCGCGGCCGATTGCAGCAATGCGCCCGATCAACTGGTGGTGCAATTGCTGGGCGTTAGCGAAATTTTCTCGCCGCAGTTGGCGCAGTCCGATCAGCTGCGCGTTGATCTGCTGCAAGCGTTGCTGGCGCTGGAAGACGGCGCGCTGCGCGCTGCCAAGGCGCTGGGCTGAGCGCGCGCCCGCCGCCACCGGCCCGCTGCCGCAACTGTCCGGCGGGCCGGTCAGCCAGACCCGCGCGCAGGGCGGGCCGCGCAAATTCATATATAATCGCGTGCTTTGCTGGAAGGGTGGTGCATGCACGTTTTTTATGAAGAAGAGGGTGGCTTCAAGGTCGCTACGGTCAAGGAATCGCAAACTGCGAGCCTGATGGTGGAAGACGTGCGCGGCAAGCGCAGCAAGGTGAAAGCCGCCAACGTGCTGCTGCGCTTTGAACGTCCGGGCCTCGATACCATCATGGTGGAAGCCGAACAGCTGGCTGCCGATATCGATATCGATCTGCTGTGGGAAAGCTGCGGCGAGCACGAGTTTGGTTTTGAAGAACTCGCGGCCGAGTACTTTGGCGCCAATCCCAACGCGCAATCGCAGATTGCCGTGGTGCTGCGCATCGTCGCGTTCCCGATGTATTTCTATAAGAAGGGTCGTGGCCGCTATAAAGCGGCCCCGGCCGAGAACGTGAAAGCCGCCCTGGCCGGGCTGGAGCGCAAACAGCGCGAAGCGGCCCAGATGGCCGAATGGCAGGCCGAACTGGTCGCCGGCAAAATCCCCGAGGCGTTTATGCCGCAGCTGAACAAGCTGCTGCATCGCCCCGACAAGAATTCCCTCGAATACAAAGCAATCGCCGCCGCCGCTGATGCCCAGCACATTGCGCCGCTGCGTTTGCTGCAAAACGTCGGCGCCATCCCCGACGTGGCCGAGTATTTTCTGCAAGGTTTCCTGATGGAAACCTTCCCTAAAGGCCGCGAAGCGCAAATGGCGGGCGAGATTGTCATGCCGGATGATCTGCCCCTTGCTGATGTACAGGCGTTCTCGATCGATGACGTCACCACGACTGAAATCGACGATGCGCTCAGCCTTAAAAAATTGCCCAACGGCAACTGGCAAGTCGGCATTCACATTGCCGCGCCTGCGTTGGGCATCCTGCCTGGCACGCCGCTGGATAAAGAAGTGTTTGATCGTCTGTCGACCGTGTATTTTCCTGGCGACAAGATCACCATGCTGCCCGACGAAGCCGTGGATGTTTTCACGCTGAAAGAAGGTTCGGCGCGCCCGGCGTTGTCGATGTACCTGGAGGTTTCGCCTGGCTACGACATCCTGTCGCATCGCTCAAAAGTCGAGCGCGTGCCGGTGGTGGCCAATCTGCGCCATGACCAGATCGAAGCGCACTTCAATGAAGAAACCGCCGGTCAGCAAGATGGCCCCGATTTTCCGTGGAAGACCGAGCTGACTTTCCTGTGGCGTATGGCGGGCGAAATGGAAGGCCGTCGCGGCCGTTCCGATCCGCCGCCGGGCCCGCCGCGCGTGGATTACAGCTTTTATGTAGATGTGCTGGAAAGCGGCGAAAAACGCGTGCGCATTCTGCCGCGTAAACGCGGTTCGCCCATGGACAAGCTGGTGGCCGAGATGATGATTCTGGTCAACAGCCAGTGGGGCAAGGATTTGAAAGAAGCCGAAGTCGCCGCCATCTATCGCGTACAGAACAACGGCCGCGTGCGTATGACCACGCAGCCTGGCCCGCACGTAGGCCTCGGCGTTGAGTTTTATGCCTGGTCGTCGTCGCCGTTGCGCCGCGCCGTTGACTTTATCAACCAGCAGCAGTTGATTGCGATGATCAATGGCAGCACGCCACGGTTCCAGCGCAATGACGCCGAGCTGTTCGCCGCGATTGGCGCGTTTGACGAGGCCTATGCCGCGTACGCCGATTTTCAGGACAAGATGGAACGCTACTGGTGTTTGCGTTACCTCGAACAAGAAAACAAGAACGAGTTTTCGGCCATGGTCATCAAGGAAAACCTGGTGCGCGTTGACGGTATGCCGTTGATGTTGCGTGTGTCAGGCCTGCCCGAACTGCCCGCCGGAACGTCTGTGGCGTTGCAACGTCTGAAGACCGACTGGCTGGAGTTGGGCCTCGATTGCCGTCTCGCCACGATCTGAACGCAGGATAGCCATCATGCAACCTAAACGTCCGTTGAATCGCTACCTGCCGATCCGCTTTGCCAATGGCGAGCAGATCCGGCAGTTTTCCAAGCCTTGTGTGCGTTGCGGCACCATGCTTAACGCGCGCGATATGGTCGGTGTGGCGCGCATGCTCGATGACAGCCTGGCCATCGCCGCCAAAGCGCATTGCCCCAAGTGTGGCGAGACGTTTGGCGTGGCCTGCCGGGTTGATAACCAAAAGCGTGTGTCGCGCGTCGTGTTTCCGGCGTTTTTGTTCAGCTGGTTTCTGCGCAACATGCCGCTGCAATCCAACGAGCGCGAGCCCGCGGATGACGCGCGCCTTGATGATGCCGCCGCCGCTGCTGCCCCCGCGCCTGCGCCACAACCGCAGCCTAAAAGCGTGGTGCGCGCCGAGGAAAGCGTGGGCAGCTATCGCGGCAAGGTGATTCCGGCGTGGGTGGAAGTAGATGGCCGCCAACTGCGGTTTGATCGTATTTCGTTGAATTCCAGCTTTACCCCGGAAGAGTTTTTGCTGGATGAATTTCTGGTTTATCGCGGTTGATCCTGCGCTAAGCCCTTTACCGATGCCCCGCGCTGCGGTGATCCCACACAGCCCTCGCATCAGACCTGGAACCTTGCTGGAAGACTGTTCATGAACCGTACCATGCTCAAATCCAAGATTCATCGCGTAACCGCCACGCATTCCGAGCTGCATTACGAAGGCTCGTGCGCCATCGATGAAGACTTGCTCGAAGCGGCCAATATCCGCGAGTTCGAAGAAGTGCAGATCTGGAACATCAACAACGGTGCGCGTTTTTCCACCTATGCCATCAAAGGCGCGCGCGGCTCGGGCGTGATTTCGCTCAATGGTTCGGCGGCACGCCAGGCGCAAGTGGGCGATCTGCTGATCATCGCCACGTTTGCGCAGTACAACGAAACCGAACTGGCCACGCATCACCCGGCGCTGGTGTATGCCGATGCCGAGAACAAGATTGCCCGCATCGGCCACGCGATTCCCACCCAGGAATAAGCTCGCGCCCCTTTGCATCCGCTAAAAAACGGCCCGCGTGGCCGTTTTTTAACGTCGCTGTGACTTTTGCGCATTGCATCACAGCGCTACTATCACCCCTCCCTGTCATGTCTTCAGAAGGCCTTGCCTATGCCGTCCGCCACCCAGGTCAAAGATTATTTGCTGTCGTTGCAGCAGAACATTGTTGCCACGCTCGAAAATCTGGATGGCCACAGTTTCCGGCTGGACCAATGGCAGCGCGAAGAAGGCGGCGGCGGTATTTCGCGGCTGGTGGAAGAGGGCGGTGTGATCGAGCGCGGCGGCGTTAATTTCTCGCACGTGCTGGGCAAAACCTTGCCGCCCAGCGCCACGGCGCATCGCCCTGAACTGGCAGGCCGCGCGTGGGAAGCCATGGGCGTGTCGCTGGTCATCCACCCGCGCAACCCGTACGTGCCCACGGTACATATGAATGTGCGGTTGTTTCGCGCCTATGCCGAAGGCCATGACGACGTGTTCTGGTTTGGCGGCGGTATGGATCTGACGCCGTACTACGGCTTTGAAGAAGACGCCGTGCATTTTCATCAAACCTGTTTTGAAGCGGTGCAACGCTTCGGCGCCAAGTACTACCCAGAATTCAAAGCCTGGTGCGATCGCTATTTCTTTCTTAAACATCGCAACGAACCGCGCGGCATTGGCGGGCTGTTTTTTGATGATCTCAGCGAGCTGGGTTTCGAGGGCGGCTTTGCCTTTATCAAGGCGGTGGGCGATGCGTTTCTGGATGCCTACGTGCCCATCCTTGAGCGCCGTCGCGAATATCAATACGGCGAGCGTGAACGCGATTGGCAAGCGTATCGGCGTGGTCGCTACGTCGAGTTCAACCTGGTCTGGGATCGCGGCACGCTGTTTGGCCTGCAATCGGGCGGGCGCACCGAATCGATCCTGATGTCGATGCCGCCGATCGTTAAATGGCGCTACGACTGGCACGCGCCAGCGGGTTCGCCCGAAGCCCGCTTGCATACTGATTTTTTGATCGGCAAAGACTGGCTGGGCAAGGCTGGCGTGGCCTGAGCCAACGGCGCGGCCATCGCGCTGCAAGCCGCGCCCCGCCTGTTTAAAACGTGTTTTTGCGTTTTGTAGTTGCATCCGCGCAATTACACGCCAGACGGCAACGCGCCGGAAAAGCTTGCTATTCGGGCATTTCCGGACGGTCCGGCAATTTTTGCACCGGTTTATGACGTCTTTTTGAAATTTCGCCTCTGTTTGGGGCGAAAAATCTGGCAATATGGTTGCCATTTTCCGCATTGCGTAATACCCCTACGTAACGCACCTTAGCGCCGGCTACCCCGCCGGCCACGTTGACGCCAGATACGCACGATCCGCATCGGCTGCTCGACCCCCGCAGTGAGTCGCTAACAAAACTGTTCTGGCCATCAGCCGGGCAGAAAAAACCTGGCCGCACTTCAGAACCATTCTGTTAGCGGCGCTTGCACCATGTAGATGTGAACCGACCAGGTCAACGCAACGTTGGCCTTTTTTGACCTGCGCGCCGAGAGGCGCTTAGCCAGAAGGAAGACCGTGATGGATCACGTGATGCCCCAGCCACAGGGGATGTACGATCCCGCACACGAGCACGACGCCTGCGGCGTCGGCTTTGTCGCCCACATGAAGGGCCAGAAGAGCCATTCGATCGTCGAACAAGGGTTGTTGATTCTCAAGAACCTGGATCACCGTGGTGCGGTCGGTGCCGACCCGCTGCAAGGTGACGGCGCCGGCATTCTGATCCAGATTCCAGACGCACTCTATCGCGAAGAAATGGCCGCACAAGGCGTGGCGCTGCCGCCCGCAGGCGAGTACGGCGTCGGCATGATTTTTCTGCCGCAAGAAGCCGCTTCGCGCGCAGCCTGTCAGGAAGAGATCGAGCGCGCCGTGCGTGCCGAAGGCCAGGTGGTGTTGGGCTGGCGCGATGTGCCGTCCAACCGCGATATGCCGATGTCGCCCACCGTGCGCGCCAAAGAGCCGGTCATTCGCCAGATTTTTGTTGGCCGCGGCGCCGATGTGCTGGTGACCGACGCGCTGGAACGCAAGCTGTACATCATCCGCAAATCGTCCAGCCACGCCATTCGCCGCCTCAAGCTCAAGCACGGCCACGAATTCTATGTGCCGTCGTTCTCGGCGCGCACCGTTAACTACAAGGGCCTGCTGCTGGCTGATCAGGTCGGTGTTTACTACGCCGATCTGGCCGATGCCCGCTGTGTGTCCGCGTTGGCGCTGGTGCACCAACGCTTCTCCACCAACACCTTCCCGACGTGGGATCTGGCGCATCCGTTCCGCATGATTGCCCACAACGGTGAAATCAACACCGTGCGCGGCAACGTCAACTGGATCAGCGCGCGTGAAAAAGCCATCAGCTCGCCCATCCTGGGCAAGAGCCTCGAAAAAGTCTGGCCGCTGATTTATCCGGGTCAGTCCGATTCCGCGTCGTTTGATAACGCGCTCGAACTGCTGGTGATGGGCGGCTATACGCTGGCCCAGGCCGTGATGATGATGATTCCGGAAGCGTGGGAAAAGCACACGCTGATGGACGAAAACCGTCGCGCCTTCTACGAATACCACGCCGCCATGATGGAACCGTGGGATGGCCCGGCCGCCGTCGCGTTTACCGATGGCCGCCAGATTGGCGCCACGCTGGACCGTAACGGCCTGCGCCCCGCGCGCTATCTGGTCACCAACGATGATCTGGTGGTGATGGCATCCGAATCGGGCGTGCTGCCGATCGCGGAAAGCCGCATCAACAAAAAATGGCGTCTGCAGCCCGGCAAGATGTTCCTGATCGATCTGGAACAAGGCCGCATCATCGACGACCAGGAAATCAAGAACACGCTGGCCAACGCCCGTCCGTACAAGGAATGGGTGGGCAAGATCCGTATCAAGCTGGACGAAGTCCAGACCGCCACCGAGATCCCGCAAGCGCCCTGTTCCACTATCCTGGATTGCCAGCAAGCCTTTGGTTATACGCAAGAAGACGTCAAGTTCATCCTCGAACCGATGGCGCGCCTGGGCGAAGAAGGCACCGGTTCGATGGGTAACGATGCCGCGCTGCCGGTGCTGTCGAGCAAGGCCAAGCCGCTGTATTCGTACTTCAAGCAGCTGTTTGCGCAGGTCACCAACCCGCCGATCGACCCGATCCGTGAAGACCTGGTGATGTCGCTGGTGTCGTTTATCGGCCCCAAGCCTAACCTGCTGGACCCGAGCGATATCAACCCGCCGATCCGTCTGGAAGTGTCGCAGCCGGTGCTGGCCGAACACGATATCGAGAAGATCCGTCATATCGAGAAATACACCGGCAACAAATTCCGTTCGCACGAACTGGACATCTGTTACCCGGCTGCCTGGGGTTCTGACGGCATCGAAGCGCGCCTGGCCTCGCTGGCGGCCGAAGCCGAAGACGCGGTCAAGGGCGGCGCCAACATCCTGATCATCAGCGACCGCAAGATGGACCGTAACCACGTTGCGATCCCGGCGCTGCTGGCCACGTCGCATGTGCATTTAAGCCTGGTGCAACAAGGCCTGCGCACCAGCACCGGTCTGGTGGTGGAAACCGGTTCGGCACGCGAGACGCATCACTTTGCCTTGCTGGGCGGCTTTGGCGCGGAAGCAGTGTACCCGTATCTGGCGATGGCCACGCTGGCCGATATGGCCAAGGGCGATGCCGAGCTGGCCACCAAGTACCAGAAAAACTTTATCAAGGCCGTCGGTAAAGGCTTGATGAAGGTGATGTCCAAGATGGGCATCTCCACCTATATGTCGTACACCGGCGCGCAGATTTTTGAAGCCGTGGGCCTGCAAAAGAGCCTGGTCGACAAGTACTTCTCCGGCACGCCTACCAAGGTCGAAGGCCTGGGCCTGTTTGAAGTGGCGGCTGAGACCTTCAAGCTGCACACCTCGGCGTTCTCGGCTGATCCGGTGTTGGTAAACGCGCTGGAAGCGGGTGGCGAATACGCCTTCCGTATCCGCGGCGAAGAACACATGTGGACGCCCGATTCGATCGCCAAGCTGCAACACGCCACGCGCGCCAACAAGTACGACACGTACAAGGAATACGCGCGTCTGATCAACGACCAGACCAAGCGCCAGCTTACGCTGCGCGGCCTGTTCGAGATCAAGCCTGTGGGCGAACCGGTGCCACTGGAAGAAGTGGAATCGGCCAAGGAAATCGTCAAGCGCTTTGCCACGGGCGCGATGTCGCTGGGTTCGATTTCGACCGAAGCGCACACCACGCTGGCCATCGCCATGAACCGGATCGGCGGCAAGTCGAACACCGGTGAAGGCGGCGAAGATGCGCGACGCTTTATCCCGCTGAAGCAAGGCGAAAAGCTGTCCGAAGTGATCGGCAAAGGCCGGATCGAGCGCGACTACACCTTCCAGGAAGGCGATAGCCTGCGTTCGGCGATCAAACAGGTGGCCTCGGGCCGCTTTGGCGTGACCGCCGAATACCTGGTCAACGCCGATCAGATCCAGATCAAGATGGCCCAAGGCGCCAAGCCGGGCGAAGGCGGTCAATTGCCGGGTCATAAGGTCAGCGAATATATCGGCTACCTGCGTCACTCGGTACCGGGCGTGGGCCTGATCTCGCCGCCGCCGCATCATGACATCTATTCGATCGAAGATCTGGCGCAGCTGATCCACGATCTGAAGAACGTCAACCGCAAGGCATCGATCTCGGTCAAGCTGGTTTCCGAAATCGGCATCGGCACGGTCGCGGCCGGTGTGGCCAAAGCCAAGGCCGACCACATCGTCGTGGCCGGTCATGACGGCGGTACTGGCGCTTCGCCGCTGTCGTCGATCAAGCATGCGGGCACATCGTGGGAACTCGGCCTGGCCGAAACCCAGCAAACGCTGGTGCTGAACCGCCTGCGTAGCCGTGTGCGCGTTCAGGTGGATGGCCAGATGAAGACCGGCCGCGATGTCGTCATTGGCGCGTTGCTGGGTGCGGATGAATTCGGCTTTGCCACCGCACCGCTGGTGGTGGAAGGCTGCATCATGATGCGCAAATGCCATCTGAATACCTGCCCGGTGGGCGTGGCCACGCAAGACCCGGTGCTGCGTCAGCGCTTTAGCGGCCAGCCCGAGCACGTGGTTAACTTCTTCTTCTTTATTGCGGAAGAAGTGCGCGAACTGATGGCTCAGCTGGGCGTACGCAAGTTTGACGAGCTGATCGGCCGCGCCGATCTGCTCGACAAGCGCGCAGGCGTGGAACACTGGAAGGCTGCGGGTCTCGACTTCAGCAATGTGTTCTATCAACCGGCCGTGCCGGCGGAAGTGCCGCGTCTGCATACCGACGTGCAAGATCACTCGCTGGAAAAAGCGCTGGACAACCAACTGGTTGAACGCGCCCAGGCCGCCATCGAACACGGAGAAAAAGTCCGTATCGAACTGCCGGTGAAGAACATTAACCGTACCGTCGGCGCCATGCTGTCGGGCGCGGTGGCCAGCCGTTATGGCAACAAGGGCCTGCCCGATGACACCATCCACGTGGCGCTGACCGGTACTGCTGGCCAGAGCTTCGGCGCCTTCCTGGCGCGCGGTGTCACGCTAAGCCTGACGGGCGAAGGCAACGATTACGTCGGCAAAGGCTTGTCCGGCGGCCGTATCGTGATCCGTCCTTCGGCTGACTTCAGCGGCTTTACCGCCGACAACATCATCAGTGGCAACACCGTGCTGTACGGCGCGACTGAGGGTGAAGCCTTCCTGGCGGGCGTGGGCGGCGAGCGCTTCTGCGTACGCAACTCCGGCGCGACCGCGGTGGTGGAAGGCGTGGGCGACCACGGTTGCGAATACATGACGGGTGGCACGGTGGTGGTACTGGGTCGCACCGGTCGCAACTTTGCGGCAGGGATGTCGGGCGGTATCGCTTACGTCTACGACATCGATGGCGACTTTGCCGATCGTTGCAATATGGCGCAGGTGGCCCTCGAAAGCGTGCTGCCGGCCAATGAGCAAGTCGACGCCGATGCGCTGCACCGCGGCCAGACCGATGACGCGCAACTGAAAGCGCTGATCGAACAGCACCACGCACTTACCGGCAGCCCGCGCGCCGCTGAATTGCTGGCGGACTGGACCAACGCGCGTAGCCGCTTCGTCAAAGTGTTCCCGAACGAATATCGCCGTGCGCTGAAAGACCTGGCGGCTGCGCCGGTTGCGCAGCAGAAGGAGATTGCATAAATGGGTAAGCCCACTGGTTTTATGGAATTCGACCGCGTTAGCGAAAGCTACGCACCGGTGGCCGAGCGCGTCACCAACTACCGCGAATTCGTGCTGCGTCTGACCGATCAAGCGGCCAGCACGCAGGGCGCGCGTTGTATGGATTGCGGCATTCCGTTCTGCAATAACGGCTGCCCGGTCAACAACATCATTCCGGACTGGAACGACCTGGTGTACCGCGGCAACTGGCAAGAAGCGTTGCAAGTGCTGCATTCCACCAACAACTTCCCCGAATTTACCGGCCGCATCTGCCCGGCCCCGTGTGAAGCGGCCTGTACCCTTGGCATCAATGCCGACCCGGTGGGCATCAAGTCGATCGAGCGTTACATCGTCGACAAGGGTTGGGAAAACAACTGGATCGCGCCGCAAATCGCTCGCGTTAAAACCGGTCGTACTGTTGCCATTATTGGCTCCGGCCCGGCGGGCATGGCCGCGGCGCAGCAACTGGCGCGCGCTGGCCATTCGGTCACGGTGTTCGAAAAGAATGATCGCGTGGGCGGCCTGCTGCGTTATGGCATCCCCGACTTCAAGCTGGAAAAATCCACCATCGACCGTCGGATGACGCAGATGGAAGCCGAAGGCGTGGTGTTCCGCACCCGCACGCTTGTGGCGGCCGATGGCAAGTTGCCGGCTGGCATCACCAACGACGCCATCACCGTGATCAGCCCGGACCAGCTCAAGGCTGAATTCGACGCCGTGTTGCTGACCGGTGGTTCTGAAGTACCGCGTGATCTGCCGGTGCCGGGGCGCGAATTGCAGGGCGTGCATTACGCGCTGGAATTCCTGATTCCGCAGAACAAGGAAGTGGCTGGCGACCAAGCCAACCCGATCAATGCCGGTGGCAAGCACGTGGTGGTGATTGGCGGTGGCGATACCGGTTCGGATTGCGTGGGCACCTCCAATCGGCATGGCGCGGTTGCGGTCACGCAGCTGGAAGTGATGCCGATGCCGCCCGAGCAGGAAGACAAGCCGCTGGTGTGGCCGTACTGGCCGCTGAAGCTGCGTACCTCCAGCAGCCACGAAGAAGGCGTCGAGCGCGATTTCTCGGTAATGACCAAAGAGTTCATCGGCGAAAACGGCAAGCTGACCGCGATCAAATGCGTGCGTCTGGAATGGCAAGGCGGCAAGCCGGTGGAAGTTGCGGGCTCGGAATTCGAGATCAAGGCGGATCTGGTGTTCCTGGCGATGGGCTTTACCAATCCGATCGCTAGCGTGCTGGAAGGCTTTGGCGTGGAGCGTGATGGCCGTGGCAATGCCAAAGCCAGCACGGATGGCGAAGGTTGCTATGCCACCAATGTCGGCAAAGTGTTTGCGGCGGGGGATGTGCGCCGTGGGCAGTCGCTGGTGGTTTGGGCGATCCGGGAAGGGCGTCAGGCGGCGCGGGAAGTGGATGCGTTTTTGATGGGTAGTTCCTTGCTGCCTCGTTGAGGCGCTTGCGCGTGTTGTGATGGAGAAGGCTCTGGCTTTTGGCTGGGGCCTTTTTTTATTTAGGTGGTGGCTGGTGGGTGATCTGTGGCGGGTTAGCGCAGATGGATTTTGAAGCTTTAAACCTTAACCGCTTAGCCTGCGGCGCATGTTTTGAAACCGGGGGGCGGCCCGTTGCGCC
>NZ_LAQT01000025.1 GCF_001294205.1 Amantichitinum ursilacus | reverse complement strand
ATCTTGGCAACAACGCCGGCGCCAACGGTACGGCCACCTTCGCGGATAGCGAAGCGCAGACCTTGTTCCATGGCGATCGGAGCGATCAGGGCAACAGTGATGGTCACGTTGTCGCCCGGCATGACCATTTCAGTACCTTCCGGCAGGCTGATCGCGCCAGTCACGTCGGTAGTACGGAAGTAGAACTGCGGACGATAGTTGCTGAAGAACGGGGTGTGACGGCCACCTTCGTCTTTCGACAACACGTAGATCTCGGCGGTGAAGTCGGTATGCGGAGTGATCGAGCCCGGCTTGGCCAGAACCTGACCGCGCTGAACTTCTTCACGCTTGGTACCGCGCAGCAGCGCGCCGATGTTGTCGCCAGCCTGGCCTTGATCCAGCAGCTTGCGGAACATTTCCACGCCGGTGCAAGTGGTCTTGATGGTCGGAGCAATACCGACGATCTCGATTTCTTCGCCGACCTTGATGATGCCGCGCTCGACACGACCGGTCACAACGGTACCGCGACCCGAGATCGAGAACACATCTTCAACCGGCATCAGGAAGGTACCGTCGATGGCACGTTCCGGTTCCGGAATGTAGGAGTCCAGTGCAGCAGCCAGCTTGAAGATGGCCGGTTCGCCGATGTCCGACTGGTCGCCTTCCAGCGCCTTCAGTGCGGAACCCTGGATGATCGGGGTGTCATCGCCCGGGAAGTCGTACTTGCTCAGCAGGTCACGCACCTCCATTTCAACCAGTTCCAGCAGTTCAGCATCATCAACCATGTCGCACTTGTTCAGGAACACGATGATGTACGGAACGCCAACCTGGCGGGCCAGCAGGATGTGCTCGCGGGTTTGCGGCATCGGGCCGTCAGCAGCCGAACACACCAGAATCGCGCCATCCATCTGAGCCGCGCCGGTAATCATGTTTTTCACATAATCGGCGTGACCCGGGCAATCTACGTGAGCGTAGTGGCGGGTTTCGGTTTCGTATTCAACGTGAGCGGTGTTGATCGTGATACCGCGAGCCTTTTCTTCCGGCGCGCTATCGATCTGGTCGTAACCCTTGGCTTCGCCACCGAATTTCTTCGACAGGATGGTGGTGATTGCAGCAGTCAGGGTGGTCTTGCCATGGTCAACGTGACCGATGGTGCCGACGTTTACGTGCGGTTTCGTCCGCGCAAATTTTTC
>NZ_LAQT01000024.1 GCF_001294205.1 Amantichitinum ursilacus | reverse complement strand
TGCGCGTGGTTCTCGATATCGGAGTAGGTGAGGGTGCCGGTGGTAAAGCTGTTTGCTTTGCTATCAATCGCCGCCTGGCTGCTTTCGATAACGCCGCCTTTCAGGTCCGTATTGCCCTTCACATTCACCTGGAAGCCGCCGTCACCTGCCTTGATGCCCGATTGCTCGGTCACGCTGGCGTAGTCGCTGTTCATCTTCTGCTGGCTGGCGTTGGCACTGGCGCTGAAGCCATAGCCGACGGTGACGCTGCCGCTGACCTGCTGGTCCTTGCTGCCGTACTTGTGGGTGTCCTGCAGGCTTTCGATGTTCAGGTCGCCGCCCACATTGGCGACCACCTGGTTGCCGCTGACCACGGCGCCCTTGATATTGGTGTCGCCGCCGGAATCGATGCCCACCGTCTTGCCGGCGCTGATGTGGCTGTTGGTCCAGCTCTGGTCGGTGCCGTCGCTGCCGCCTTTGCCCAGCGCGGCGTTGGCGGTGATCCCGGCGGCAAAGCCGTTCTTGCCATAGGTAATCGCCACGCCGACGCCCGCGCTCTGGTTGCTGCTGTCGCTGTGTTGTTCGTTGCTGTTGCTGGCCGCGAGCAGGTTGACCGTTCCGTCGGCTTTAAGCAGCACATTGCCGCCGCCCTTGATATCGCTGCCCTGCACGGTGATGTTGCTGTCCGCGCCCGCGCCGGTGGCCTTGATGATGACGTCACCGCCTGCGGCCACTTTTGAGCCTGCCGCAGTGCTGCCGCTTTGCGTGGTTTTGCTTTCGTTCTTCGACTGGCCGTAGGTGATCGAAACGCTGACGCCACCGGCGTTCTGCGGGTCAGCCTTCATTGCGTCGTAGTTGTTGACCGCCGCCAGCGCGGTCGCGCCACCGGCCAGCGCCTGCACGCGTTTGTCAGAGGTCTGGCTGGCCGCCTGTTTCATCTGTTGCGCGGTCTGCAATGCGCTGATCACGGGCGCGCTGACGGCCGCGGTGATGCCGCTCTGTTTGAACTCGCTCTGCTGGGTGCTGCTGCTGGCCTGCTGCGTCTCGACAATCTCGACCTTCTTGCCGCTGATGCCGATATCGCCGGCCAGCGCGGTGACGTTGCTGCCTTCCTGGCGGTACAGGTTGCCCGCGGTGATCACCACGTTGCCGCTGGTGGCGCCGACGTTGGAGGCATTGGCGGTCTGGCTGGTTTGCGTGGCGTCCGCCGATTGTTGTTGCGTGCCGTAGGTAAAGCCCACGCCGCCGGTGCCGAACAGGCCGGATTTGCTGGT
>NZ_LAQT01000023.1 GCF_001294205.1 Amantichitinum ursilacus | reverse complement strand
GGGGTCGCCTTTCTTTTGCTTACTTTTCTTTGGCGAAGTGTTTAGACCGGACACATACTGGACAGGTGTGCGCAGACATAGTGGACACTTCCTGACAGCCCATTGCCAGGAAGCCACCATGATCTGGAGACCTGTTTCAACTATGGATATCCGTCTTGAGTTCGTGCTGCTGGCCCGTCAGCCGGGCGCTGACCGGCGTGCTTTGTGCCGCAATTTCGATATCAGCCCGCAAACCGGCTACAGCTGGCTGGCGCGGTATGCTGAAGCGGGCATCAACGGGCTGCAGGATCGTTCCCGCAAGCCGTTGAACCAGCCCCGCAAGTCCGGGGCGATGCTCGAATCGCAGGTGGTTGGCATGCGGCGGGACCATCCCGCGTGGGGCGGTCGCAAGATCAGCCGGGTGCTGGCCGATCAGGGGCAGCCGGACGTTGCGCCGAGCACCGTCACCCGCATCCTTCATCGATACGGACTGATCAGCGCAGAAGCTTCAGACGCGGCCACGCCCTTCATCCGGTTCGAGCGCGATGTGCCCAATGCCTTGCTCCAGGTCGACTTCAAAGGAACGATCCAGCTTGCGCATGGGCAGACGTCGCCGCTGACCATGATCGATGACCATTCGCGCTTCAACCTGTTGCTGGAGGCGTGCCCGGACATGAAGACGGCGACGGTGCAACGCCTGATGGAACGGGCTTTCCGGCGCTATGGGCTACCGGCCCAGATCAATTTTGATAACGGCTCGCCGTGGGGTTCGCCCTCGGCACCGGGGCAGCTTTCCACCCTCGCGATCTGGCTGATCCTGCTGGGTATTGAAGTGACCTACAGCCGCCCCTATCACCCGCAAACCAACGGCAAGATCGAGCGGTTCCATCGCACGCTGATGGCGGAATTGTTCAACCGGTATCGATTTGCCGATGCAGCAACGCTGCAGCAGGCACTGGATGCATGGCGCGAGGACTACAACCTGATTCGCCCGCACGAAGCGCTCGGCCTCGCCACGCCCGTCTCACGATACCGGCCCAGCGAGCGGCGCTTTCCTGACCGGATCGACCCGCCGCAATACGCACCGGACGATGTGGTGCTGAAGGTGGGATGGGGCGGGATGATCCGCTTCAAAGGACGGGACTGGAAACTTTCAGCCGCGCTGATCAACCACTATGTCGGACTTCGCCCCCGCATCGGCGCAGACGAAGTCTATGATGTGTTTTTTGCGCATTATCACTGCCTTACGATCGAGCTTCTGGCTCAATAGTCAGGTTTGTCCGTGTCCAGTATGTGTGCGCACACCTGTCCAGTATGTGTCCGGTCCATACA
>NZ_LAQT01000022.1 GCF_001294205.1 Amantichitinum ursilacus | reverse complement strand
GATGGCGTGACGCCGGTGTCGGACATCACGCACGTCAATGTGGTCGACCTCAACAACCAGGTGATCGGTATCGCCACCTATGACGATGCCGCCACCGTCACCAGTGACGGCATCTGGCTGGGCTACAACCTGATCCAGCTGACCTTCAACCCGGGCCAGACCCTGCTGGTGCAAAGCGACCCCAACGGCGACAACACGCTGCTGGCGCGGCTGACCGGCAGCGGCAATGTCAATTTCTCGGGCAGCGGCGTGATGGTGCTGCAGAACCCGGCCAACGATTACAGCGGCAACACCACGGTGAGCGCCGGCACGCTGCAGCTGGCGCACGACCAGGCCATGGGCCACACCGCCGACGTGGCGCTGGCCAGCGGCGCGGGGCTGGATCTGGCGGGCAGGACGCAGGATATCGGCAGCCTGCATGGCGCGGCCGGTAGCACGCTGACCCTGAATGGCGGCGTGCTGAACGTGGCGCAGGGCGGCGACAGCGCCGGTGCGCTCAGCGGCGCCGGCACGCTCAATCTGGCCGGGGGCACGCTGGCGGTGCACGGCGCCAACAGCGCGCTGACGGCGACCACGCAGATCGCCGCGCCGGCCGTGGTGACGCTCGACCACGTGGCGGGCCTGGGCAGCGGCAATATCGTGCTGGCGGGCGAACTGGACCTGCAGGGCGCACAGGGCACGCTGGGCAATACGCTGACCGGCGCGGGCCGGTTCGGTATCCAGAACCAGTCGGCGGTGATGCTGGCCAGCCCGGCGCAACTGGCCGGTTTCAGCGGTGCGGTGACGGTGGACAGCGGCTCGCAGCTGACCGGGCTGGAAGCCGGTGCGCTGGGCAGCGGCAGCATCACCAACAACGGCACGGTGGTGCTGCAGAACACGCAGCCATGGGCCATCGCCAACCCCATCAGCGGCAACGGCAGCGTCACCAAAACGGGGGCGGGCACGCTGGTGGTCGACAGCGGGCTGACCTACAGCGGCAACACGCGCATCAGCGCAGGCACCTTGCAGGTGGGCACCACGTCGGCCGGGCGGCTGGACAGCACCGGCACCGTCACCATCGACAGCGCGGGTACGCTGACCGGGCTGGGCACGGTGGCGGGTTCGGTGATCAACAACGGGCTGATCAAGGCCATGGAAGGCGGCAGCAGCGCGACCCTGGCGGCGCGGCAGGGCCTGGTGCGCAATGTCATCCGGCCGCAGACCCGCATCAGCCAGAGTCCCAACAGTAATCTGACCATTGCGGGCGACCTGGCCAACCACGGCCTGATCGACCTGACCGGCAGCACGCCGGGCAACACGCTGACCATCAACGGCAACTACAGCAGCAACGGCGGCCAGCTGAGGCTGAACACCACGCTGGGCAACGACGCCTCGGCCACTGACCAGCTGATCGTGCATGGCAGCACGGCGGGGGCGACGGCGGTCAGCGTCAACAATCTGCACGGCGCGGGCGAGCAGACCGTCAACGGCATCAAGCTGGTGCAGGTGGACGGCGCCTCGGCCGGCACGTTTACGCTGCAGGGCCGGGCGGTAGCGGGGGCGTATGAATACTATCTGTT
>NZ_LAQT01000021.1 GCF_001294205.1 Amantichitinum ursilacus | reverse complement strand
CTACAGCGCCACCAGTGTCGGCATCGGCGGCGGCTACAGCCAGGGCGGCGGGGGGATGAAGCCGCTGTCGGAGGGGGATGGCGGTAGCGCTTCTTCTGGTTCGAACAATGGCGGTGTGGGTAAAGACCAGAACGGAGATGTCGCGTCCGCAGGTACCAAAGTGCCGGGCAGCGGCAACAAGAGCGGCTTCTCGACCGGTACGCCAATCGTGCTGGCGGCAACGGGCGACAGCGGCAGCATTACCCGCAGCGGCATCAGCGCCGGCAGCCTGACCATCACCGATGAAGCGGGCCAGTTGGCGAAGACCGGGAAGACGGCAGCCGAAACCCTCGCCTCGCTCGACACCACCGTCTCGACCGACAAGGACACCACCGGCGCGCTGAAACCGATCTTCGACAAGACCCAGATCGAAGCCGGGTTTACGGTGGGCAAAGAGCTGATCAACCAGACGAGCACTTACCTCGATAACCGAGGCAAAGAAATCGACCAGAAACGCCAGGACGCCAAAGACGCCGACGCCAAAGCCAGCGACCCCAACAACGGCCTGTCCGACGATGCTCGACAAGCTTTGCGGGACCAGGCAGCAAAGGCACGGACTGATGCAGATTTGCTCGATGCGGAATGGGGCGCCAAAGGCACGTACCGCCAGGTGGCGACCGCGCTGTTGGCGGGTGTCAGTGGCAATGTCACTGGTTCCGCATCCACCATGGCCCAAGGCATGGTTATCAATTACGTGCAACAACAAGGCGCAGCCTATATCGGCAAGCTGGTGACCGAAGGCACCGTCGTAGAAGGCAGCCCCGAACATGCCGCCCTGCATGCCATTGTGGCGTGCGCTGGCGCGGCCGCCAGTACGCAGGCCTGCAGCGCGGGCGCTTTGGGCGGCGCGGCAAGCAGCCTGCTGACCAACCTGTTCGGACCCGCAACGCCAGACGAAACGGAACAAGACAAGCAGAACAAACGCAATCTGGTCGCCACCCTGGTTGCCGGGATCAGCGCCACGCAAGACCTGTCGGGTGTTGCAACCGCGACCAACGCAGCGACAGCAGCGGTGGATAACAACTGGCTGGCGACCGAGCAGCAAGTGCAGGCCGCGAAAGAAATCAAAGAAGCAAAAGGCGCTGACGCTCTGGCGGTCGCGGCCAAATGGCTGCTGATCTCCGGTAAACAAGACGTGCTAACGGGTAGTGCCTTGGTGCATGGGCTTGCGGACTCGGGTTGGTCTGACGCCACTGCAATTACGCAATTCATGCTGCACCCCCTTGATAGCGTCGCCGGCTTGCATGATTTGCTCAGCAAACCCGAGATCCGCGCTCAGTTCACGGCGGATACACTTGCCGATCTCGACGCGAAACTTAAACGCATGGACATCGCAGTGACCAAGGGCGGCGATGAAAATGCATACGACCTGGGGCACGACGTCGGCACGATCCTTTGGCAGGTCGGCTCCGCAGTTGCGGTGGTAGACGGCGTGGTGAAAGGGGCTGCCATTCTGGGACAAGTCGGGGTCAATGTTTCGGTTGATTTTTTGGGTTCGATGGCGAAACTGGATAGCTTTAACCGACTGGTCGCCAAGGGCGGTCTCTATGGGCTGGACGGCAAGCCGCTCATGGATTTCAGTAAACTCACCAATGCACAAAAATCGGTTGTTGGTGATCTCATGGGTGGCCAGAAAATCCAGCAACTGCTCCCCGACGCAACCAAGGTGGGCCGCACCCCTGCAATTGGTCAAACCGGTATTGATGATTTATACAAGGTAAGTCGGCCGGACGTTGATTACGTTATCGTTGAATATAAATATGGTTCGTCGCAGCTCGGGAAGACTGCGGATGGCCTGCAGATGAGCGACACATGGCTTCAGGGCGCTAATACAGGGTATAACCGCATCCTGGAATCCGTAGGCAAAGATGTTAAACAGGCTGAAGCAATTCAAGATGCAATCGAAACTGACCGAGTGGAAAAATGGATCGTACATACCGATCCCGCAGGAAGAGTCACCGTCGGAATCGTCGATAAGGATGGCAAATTCCTGATCAACCCAGAGGCGGCCACAAGAATTTTAGGGAAGAAATAATCGTGATTAGAGACTCCAGAGGAAACCTCGAATATTGGGAGGAATGGATCGAGCATGCAAAAAGCCGTGTGGTCAAAACGGCGTTGCAATTGAGCCAACCGTCCGGCAATCCAGCTTATCGGCCGCAGTATGTGTATGACATTGCCAGGGGCCATTGGGAAGACATTTTGAGACAATATTCAGCCGGGAGGGAAATCCGGACATTGTCCTCCCAGTTCGAAGCATTGATCGACCGATGGGAGACTTCGGTAGAACTTGGAAAAAGCGTCTATTCGGAAGAAAGGCAATACACCCGGAACGCCTGGAAAGTAAATCTGGACCATTATATTGTGTGTTTCTGGTTGGTTGGCCTCGCGCTGGCATTGAACTTATCGGAAGAATTATGGCTGCGGCTTCTCGCTCTCATCGGAAATGAAGGCGAAGACAAATTGCTGGATATGATTATTGCATCACGTCAACCAAATCGCGCGATAGGAGATGCCCTGTGCCATCCGAAACCCTACAGCAGACTGTTGGCTGCAATTGAGGCATCTCCTGCAGATCAACCCACATTGCTGCTGGAATTTATAAATCATTGGCACTCGGAACTAGACCGCCCCGCTAAAAAGGGTAACGCGCCTGCTACCGCCATGTACGAGCGACCTTATTGGCATCGATTCGGCGATGATAATTTTGAGGGCGGTGCTTATTTCGGCCGGTGGTGTGTTGAAGCGATAGCTGCCGTCAAGGTATTTGATCTGGACGATAGCCTTTGTTTGGGGCATCCAAATTATCCGGGAGATCTGCTGCGTCCAGATGGGCCTTCCACCCATCCCCCGCGGGAGGACAATCAAGATCCGTCGACATCGAAATCTTCTTCGCAGGGCGGATTGCTTTCAAAGATCTTCGGGAAATTCAAGCGTTAATAAAAGAGCGAACTTCGGTTCGCTTTTTTATTTATAACTAAAATTTAATAATCTCATTAATTCAATTTCGATTGCCAGTTTTAACAAAATTAATTGGTCATTCAGAACATTCGTTCTGTTATGATGTGCCATCGCCTCGCAATTCAAATCTGCGCGGTGATATTTCAATCCGTACCAGGATAATTATCGATTCATTAACTGCGCAATAAAGCGCGAGCCACCGGTGTTACCAGCACCGATGACCCGCTAACCAAAATCACTTATGAAGGAAGTAACAATGGCTACCGCAGAGTATAAGTCAGTACCTCACTCGACTCCAAATTCACGAATTATTGGAATTGAGCAATCCCCTGACAATCCAGAAACCCGCAAATTGATCTTCAATTACGACGATTTGCTTCGTGCCGGATTTGAGGACGATATTGCAATTCACGCCAGCCTGCTTAATGGCAGCATCATCCTGATTCCGTTGCGCACTGACACCGGCAACTTCGACGTCGTAACCGGCAAACCAGTCTGATCGACCGTCAGGCGAACGGCCTGCCCGTTCGCCTTTTGAATTCCCCCCTCACGACTCGACCTGACCCACCTGGGCGGGATGATCGACGGCGCCAGCAACGCACCTAATCGCCGGACATGACCTGACGCTGACCGGCAGCAATGTGGCATCGGACGCCGGCACCACGCTGAGCGCGGGCAATGACGTGAAGATCATCGCCAGCATCGATACACAAACCACCAATAACAGCAGCAAG
>NZ_LAQT01000020.1 GCF_001294205.1 Amantichitinum ursilacus | reverse complement strand
CTCAAGAGAAAGACGAAGTTGTTTAAGTACATACTTTGTTGATTTCGAGAGTTTTAAGCGAGTGCGCAAGAAGTAACAGGAATTGAACTCAAGAGTTTGATCCTGGCTCAGATTGAACGCTGGCGGCATGCTTTACACATGCAAGTCGAACGGGCTTTGGGGGCTTGCTCCCAAAGTTAGTGGCGAACGGGTGAGTAATGCATCGGAACGTACCGTGTAATGGGGGATAACCTACCGAAAGGTGGACTAATACCGCATACGCCCTGAGGGGGAAAGAGGGGGATCGCAAGACCTCTTGTTATACGAGCGGCCGATGTCGGATTAGCTAGTTGGTGAGGTAAAGGCTCACCAAGGCAACGATCCGTAGCGGGTCTGAGAGGACGACCCGCCACACTGGGACTGAGACACGGCCCAGACTCCTACGGGAGGCAGCAGTGGGGAATCTTGGACAATGGGCGCAAGCCTGATCCAGCAATGCCGCGTGGGTGAAGAAGGCCTTCGGGTTGTAAAGCCCTTTTGTCAGGGAGCAAATCCTTGTGGCTAATAACCACCGGGGATGAGAGTACCTGAAGAATAAGGACCGGCTAACTACGTGCCAGCAGCCGCGGTAATACGTAGGGTCCAAGCGTTAATCGGAATTACTGGGCGTAAAGCGTGCGCAGGTGGCTTGTTAAGATCGATGTGAAATCCCCGGGCTCAACCTGGGAATGGCATTGATGACTGGCTCGCTAGAGTACGGCAGAGGGGGGTGGAATTCCACGTGTAGCAGTGAAATGCGTAGAGATGTGGAGGAACACCGATGGCGAAGGCAACCCCCTGGGCTGATACTGACACTCATGCACGAAAGCGTGGGGAGCAAACAGGATTAGATACCCTGGTAGTCCACGCCCTAAACGATGTCTACTAGTTGTCGGGGTTTTCGGACTTTGGTAACGCAGCTAACGCGGGAAGTAGACCGCCTGGGGAGTACGGTCGCAAGATTAAAACTCAAAGGAATTGACGGGGGCCCGCACAAGCGGTGGATGATGTGGATTAATTCGATGCAACGCGAAAAACCTTACCTGGTCTTGACATGTACGGAATCCTCCAGAGACGGAGGAGTGCCTTCGGGAGCCGTAACACAGGTGCTGCATGGCTGTCGTCAGCTCGTGTCGTGAGATGTTGGGTTAAGTCCCGCAACGAGCGCAACCCTTGCCATTAGTTGCCAGCATTCAGTTGGGCACTTTAATGGGACTGCCGGTGACAAACCGGAGGAAGGTGGGGATGACGTCAAGTCCTCATGGCCCTTATGACCAGGGCTTCACACGTCATACAATGGTCGGTACAGAGGGCAGCCAACCCGCGAGGGGGAGCCAATCCTTTAAAACCGATCGTAGTCCGGATTGCACTCTGCAACTCGAGTGCATGAAGTCGGAATCGCTAGTAATCGCGGATCAGCATGTCGCGGTGAATACGTTCCCGGGCCTTGTACACACCGCCCGTCACACCATGGGAGTGGGTTCTACCAGAAGTGGCCAGACTAACCTTCGGGGGGTCGGTTACCACGGTAGGATTCATGACTGGGGTGAAGTCGTAACAAGGTAGCCGTAGGGGAACCTGCGGCTGGATCACCTCCTTTCAAGAGAAGGTCGATTCCAAGTACTCACACTCATCGGCTGTAGGTTAGAGATACGGAGCACGGCACCGGATTGAAGTTGAGTCTGGTGTTGTGATTTGTAGGTCTGGGTCAGTAGCTCAGTTGGTTAGAGCACCGTCTTGATAAGGCGGGGGTCACAGGTTCGATTCCTGTCTGACCCACCAAAAACTGTTCCAGAGGGAAAGCGCAAGACGATTGGGGGTTTAGCTCAGTTGGGAGAGCACCTGCTTTGCAAGCAGGGGGTCGTCGGTTCGATCCCGTCAACCTCCACCAGCCTTCGCGTGGAAGTCTGTCGTTACTCCAGAAGTTATAAATAAACATGTTGATCAATCGGCTGTTAAAAGAGATTGATCAGGATCTTTATTTCTGACTGCTCCAGTTAGTGGTTTTTTGATTAAAACCTGCCGTATCTGATCTTTAACAAAGTGGAAGAAGCAAGACTCAAATTTTAGTTGTTTTAAAAATTGGGTAGATTGTAATCGTAACCGGATTGCTGCTCGGCGCAGCATGAAGGACGCAAACACTTATGATCGAATGCTGCGATGAATGTCGCGGTTGAGGTTATAGGATCAAGCGAATAAGTGCATCTGGTGGATGCCTTGGCGATCACAGGCGATGAAGGACGCGGTAGCCTGCGAAAAGCGACGGGGAGCTGGCAAACGAGCTTTGATCCGTCGATGTCCGAATGGGGAAACCCACCTCTTTTGAGGTATCCATGACTGAATACATAGGTCATGCGAAGCGAACCGGGAGAACTGAAACATCTAAGTACCCCGAGGAAAAGAAATCAACCGAGATTCCGGAAGTAGTGGCGAGCGAAACCGGAAGAGCCTGCATGTGATAGCAGAAGTCTTAGTGGAACAGTCTGGAAAGGCTGGCGACAGAGGGTGATAGCCCCGTACACGAAAAGACATCTGTGGTACTGAGCATGCGACAAGTAAGGCGGGACACGAGAAATCCTGTCCGAAGACGGGGGGACCATCCTCCAAGGCTAAATACTCGTGATCGACCGATAGTGAACCAGTACCGTGAGGGAAAGGCGAAAAGAACCCCGGGAGGGGAGTGAAACAGAACCTGAAACCGGATGCATACAAACAGTGGGAGCCTCTGAAAATGGGGTGACTGCGTACCTTTTGTATAATGGGTCAGCGACTTACGTTCAGTAGCGAGCTTAACCGGATAGGGGAGGCGTAGGGAAACCGAGTCCGAACAGGGCGCTTAGTTGCTGGGCGTAGACCCGAAACCGGGTGATCTATCCATGGCCAGGATGAAGGTGCGGTAACACGCACTGGAGGTCCGAACCCACTGGTGTTGCAAAACCAGGGGATGAGCTGTGGATAGGGGTGAAAGGCTAAACAAACCCGGAAATAGCTGGTTCTCCCCGAAAACTATTTAGGTAGTGCCTCGAGTATTACTTGCGGGGGTAAAGCACTGTTATGGCTAGGGGGTCATCGCGACTTACCAAACCATGGCAAACTCTGAATACCGCAAAGTATCAGCTCGGGAGACAGACATCGGGTGCTAACGTCCGGTGTCAAGAGGGAAACAACCCAGACCGCCGTCTAAGGTCCCAAATGCATGATTAAGTGGAAAACGAGGTGGGAAGGCATAGACAGCCAGGATGTTGGCTTAGAAGCAGCCATCATTTAAAGAAAGCGTAATAGCTCACTGGTCGAGTCGTCCTGCGCGGAAGATGTAACGGGGCTCAAATCATGAACCGAAGACGCGGATGTGCACTTGTGCACATGGTAGGGGAGCGTTCCGTAAGCCTGTGAAGGTGGCTTGTAAAGGCTGCTGGAGGTATCGGAAGTGCGAATGCTGACATGAGTAGCGTTAAAACGGGTGAAAAGCCCGTTCGCCGAAAGCCCAAGGTTTCCTGCGCAACGTTCATCGGCGCAGGGTGAGTCGGCCCCTAAGGCGAGGCTGAAAAGCGTAGTCGATGGGAAACAGGTTAATATTCCTGTACCGGTTCTTGGTGCGATGTGGGGACGGAGAAGGGTAGGTCAGCCGGGTGTTGGAAGTCCCGGTTCAAGCGTGCAGGTGGGGAGATCAGGCAAATCCGGTCTCCTGTCAACACTGAGGCGTGACGACGGTGCTGCATTGCAGCCGAAGTGATTGATCCCATGCTTCCAGGAAAAGCCACTAAGCTTCAGCCAAGAATTGACCGTACCGCAAACCGACACTGGTGGGCAGGATGAGAATTCCAAGGCGCTTGAGAGAACTCAGGAGAAGGAACTCGGCAAATTGACACCGTAACTTCGGGAGAAGGTGTGCCCCGTTAGCGTGAAGCGATTTACTCGTGGAGCGTGAAGGGGTTGCAGTGAAAAGGTGGCTGCGACTGTTTATCAAAAACACAGCACTCTGCCAAGACGAAAGTCGACGTATAGGGTGTGACGCCTGCCCGGTGCCGGAAGGTTAAGTGATGGGGTGCAAGCTCTTGATCGAAGCCCCGGTAAACGGCGGCCGTAACTATAACGGTCCTAAGGTAGCGAAATTCCTTGTCGGGTAAGTTCCGACCCGCACGAATGGCGTAACGATGGCCACACTGTCTCCTCCTGAGACTCAGCGAAGTTGAAATGTTTGTGAAGATGCAATCTCCCCGCTGCTAGACGGAAAGACCCCGTGAACCTTTACTGTAGCTTTGCATTGGACTTTGAAGTGGTTTGTGTAGGATAGGTGGGAGGCTTTGAAGCGTGGACGCTAGTTCACGTGGAGCCGTCCTTGAAATACCACCCTGACCCCTTTGAGGTTCTAACCTTGGTCCGTGATCCGGATCGGGGACCGTGCATGGTAGGCAGTTTGACTGGGGCGGTCTCCTCCCAAAGTGTAACGGAGGAGCTCGAAGGTCACCTAGGTACGGTCGGACATCGTACTGATAGTGTAATGGCACAAGGTGGCTTGACTGCGAGACTGACAAGTCGAGCAGGTGCGAAAGCAGGACATAGTGATCCGGTGGTTCTGAATGGAAGGGCCATCGCTCAACGGATAAAAGGTACTCCGGGGATAACAGGCTGATTCCGCCCAAGAGTTCACATCGACGGCGGAGTTTGGCACCTCGATGTCGGCTCATCACATCCTGGGGCTGTAGCCGGTCCCAAGGGTATGGCTGTTCGCCATTTAAAGTGGTACGTGAGCTGGGTTCAAAACGTCGTGAGACAGTTTGGTCCCTATCTGCAGTGGGCGTTGGAAGTTTGAGGGGGGCTGCTCCTAGTACGAGAGGACCGGAGTGGACGCATCTCTGGTGTACCGGTTATCACGCCAGTGGTATCGCCGGGTAGCTAAATGCGGAAGAGATAAGCGCTGAAAGCATCTAAGCGCGAAACTCGCCTCAAGATGAGACTTCCCTGGTAACTTGATTACCCTGAAGGGTCGTTGGAGACCACAACGTTGATAGGTCGGGTGTGGAAGCGCAGTAATGCGTTAAGCTAACCGATACTAATTGCCCGTGAGGCTTGATCCTATAACCTGAACCGTGCTGTTCAGGTGTGGATGCGACGAAAGATGATCTGCCCAGATCTGAATGACTAAAAGATTGACTGAAGTGGCGTAGGGAGACCTCTACGACATCTTGCTTCTTCCCGATTCGAGTGCGACGAGTAAAACAGTCGTAACTCAACCAGTTACGTCTGGCGACCATAGCGAGTTGGCCCCACGCCTTCCCATCCCGAACAGGACCGTGAAACGACTTTGCGCCGATGATAGTGCGGATACCCGTGTGAAAGTAGGTCATCGCCAGACTCCCCTTGAAAACGCCCAGCTCAACCGAGCTGGGCGTTTTGCTTTGCTGCG
>NZ_LAQT01000019.1 GCF_001294205.1 Amantichitinum ursilacus | reverse complement strand
CTCAACGCCAACCGCGTGACGCTGACCACGGGCACGGCGTTGATGAGCAACGGCAATCTGGATGGCTTTAGAGTGCAGCGCGGCGTGATCGATATCTCCGGCGCGGGCATGGACAGCAGCCAGGCCGATTACACCGATCTGATCGCGCGCGCGGTGCAGATTAACGCCGGGCTGTGGGCCAATACGCTGAAAGTAACGACGGGCGCCAATGATGTCAGCCTGGATCAATCAACCGTCACCACCACCTCTGCCAGCGGCAGCGCACCCGTGTACGGCATCGACACCGCCGCGCTGGGCGGCATGTACGCGGGCAAGATCACGCTGGTGGGCACCGAGGCCGGGGTGGGCGTGCGCAACCTGGGCACGATCGGGGCCAGCGCGGGCGATGTCATCGTTACCGCCGACGGCCGTCTCGAAAACGCGGGCCACATGAGCGCCAGCGGCAATATCCAGACCGACACCCACGCGGGCGTGGTCAACAGCGGCAGTGTGTATGCGCAAGCCGAAACCCGCCTGAACACGGCCGGCACGCTGAACAACAGCGGCACGCTGGCCGCACGCGGCAACACCACCTTGACCGCCGCCCAGGCCAACAGCCAGAGCGGATCGGTGCTGGCGGCCGGTTTAAACAGCGATGGCACGCTGGCCGGTGATGGCGTCCTCACGGTATCCGCCAGCGGCGCGCTGACCGCGCAAGGGCAGAATCTGGCCGGCGCAACCGTCGCCTTGAGCGGTAGCACGCTGGACCTGAGCCACAGCCAGACCGGCGCGCAAACGCTGAATCTGCAAGCGCAAAACGGCGATCTGATCGCCACCGGGGCCACGCTGGCCGCCACCAACCAACTGCAAGCCGGCAGCAGCGGTTTGCTGCGCACCGACGCCGCCACCGTCAACGCGCCACTGCTGAATATCAGCGCGCATGACCTCTCCAACGTCGGTGGCCAATTGCTGCAAACCGGCAGCAGCGACATGACGCTGACCACCGCAGGCCATATCGACAACACGCAAGGCCGCATCGGCAGCAACAGCACCAATCTGACCGTGCAGGCCGCCACGCTGACCAACCAGAACGGCCGCATCGAACACAGCGGCAACGGCACGCTGGATGTAAGCGCACAAACGCTGAATGGCCAGGGCGGCAGCATCCTGGCGGCCCATGCCCTGAATCTGCACGGTGGCCAGATCGATGTTTCTGGCGGCCAGACCGGCGCGGACCAGATCGCCATCAACGCCAACGGCCTGAACAACACCAACGGCAAGATCGTGCAAAGTGGCCACAACGCCATGCAGGTCAGCATTAGCGGAATGCTGGATAACCACGGCGGCACGCTGGGCAACAACGGCGACCTGAATCTGCAAGCCGGGCAACTGAACAACGCCGCCGGTTTGCTGCAAGCGGCGCAAGGCGGCACTGCGCTGATCGGCGTGCAAGGCGCGCTGGATAACAGCGCCGCGGGCCAGCTGATTGCCGATGGCAACGTGCAACTGAGCGCGGCCAGCCTCAACAATAGCAACGGCAAAGTGTCGGCGGGCGGCACGCTCAGCAGCACCTTCACCGGCCTGCTGGACAACACGCAAGGCACGCTGGTGGCGGGCGCGGCGCAAACATTGCACAGCGGCAACCTGCTGAACCAGGCGGGCAATATTCAGGCGCTGAATGGCGCGCTGAATGTGCAAGCCAGCAATGCCATCAACAACGGCAGCGGCCAGTTGCAAGCCAGCCAGACGCTGAACATCAGCGCGCAAAGCCTGGCTAACGCGGGCGTAATCTACGCGCAACAAGACGTCACGGTGGGTCTGAGCGGCCTGTATAGCGGCAGCGGCACGCTGGCGTCGGTGGGCAATCTGCAGCTGACGGCGGGCAGCGTGGACAGCAGTGGCACGCTGGGCGCCAGCGTGCAACGCGACGGCGCGATCTCTGGCAGCGGCGCATTGCAGATCAGCAGCACGCAAGCACTGGCGGCGCATGGCCAATTGCTGGCGGTGGGCGGCATCACGCTGGACGGCGGCAGCGTGGATTTAAGCGCGGGCAAAGCCAACGCCGCGCAGATCAATATCAACGCGCATCACGGTACGCTCAGCACCGCCAACGCCGTCGTCAGCACGGCGGGCACGCTGACGCTGAGCACCAGCGGCACGCTGAACAACGAACACGGCGCAATCGACGCCAACCAGCTGAACATCAACGCGGGCGTGATCGATAACCACGCCGGTAGCCTGCTGCAGACCGGCAGCGGCGACACCACGCTGGCCGCCAGCCAGATCGACAACAGCAACGGCACGCTGGGCAGCAACGGCGCCAATCTGAGCATCAGCACTGCGCAACTGAACAACGGCAGCGGCACCGTGCAGCACGCGGGCAATGGCACGCTTAACCTGGGTGGCGGCGATGTGCTGGGCAGCAATGGCCATATCATCAGCAACGGCACGCTGGCGTTGCACGGCAACCAGATCGTGCTGGATGGCGGCACGGTCAGCGCGCAAGCGCTGCAGGTGACGGCGGCGGCGCTGTCCAATGTCAACGGCCAGATTGCGCAATACGGCAGCGGCGCGGCCAGCGTTACGGTGACCGGCGCGCTAACCAACACCGGCGGCACGCTGGGCGCAAATGGCGATCTGAACCTGCACGCCGCCAGCCTGGATAACCGTGGCGGCACGCTGCAAGCGGCACAAGCCGGGGCGCTGGGCATTACCGTCAGCGGCACGCTGGACAACCGTGTGCTGGGCACACAAGCAGGCCGCCTGGCCGCGGCGGGCAACAGCACGATCAGCGCCGGTACGCTGGATAACGGCGGCGGCCAGATCACCGCCGGCGGCAGCGCCACGCTGACCGCGCAAAACGCGCTGGACAACAGCGGCGGCAATATCGCCAGCAATGGCGCGCTGACGATCTCCGCCGCACAACTGAACAATGCGCAAGGCAATATCGGCTCGGTGCAGGATGCCGCCACGCTGACCACCACGGGCAGCCTCAACAACCAGCTGGGCCATATCGACGCCGCACAAGCGCTCACCCTGAACAGCAGCGGCCTGAACAACCTGCAAGGCCATATCGTGGGCCAGAACACGCTGGTGAACGCGGGCACGCAGACCCTCGATAACACGCAAGGCACCTTGGGCGCTCGCGGCACCTTGGGCGTGCAAAGCGGCGCGCTGAACAACACGGCGGGCCTGATCCAGTCCACCGGCGCGTTGAGCATCGACAGCCACGGCCAGACGCTGACCAATACGCAATCGGGCACCGCGCTGGGCATCATCAGCCAGAGCGGCATCACACTGCACAGCGGCGACCTGAACAACAGCGCCGGCTTTATCGGCGCGGCCACCGACCTGACCGCCACCACAGGCCAGCTCAGCAATGGCGCTGGCGGCGTGATGACCGCCAGCCAGGGCCTGCAGCTTAGCGCCAGCGGCATCGATAATCGCGGTGGCCAGTTGCAGGCGGTGCATAACGCCACGCTGAACGTGGGCGGCGGCAGCATCGACAACAGCGGCAGCCTGATCGGCGCGGGCGACAGCCTGAGCGTAACCGCAGACAGCATCAGCAACCGCGCTACCCAGGGCCAGCTGCAGGGCCTGCAAGGCCACGACGTCAGCCTGAACACCAATACGCTGGATAACCAGGGCGGCAATGTTTTTGCCGACGCCACGCTCAGCATTACCGGCCGCGGCCAGATCGATAATTCGCTGGGCAAGATGAGCGGCCAGCAAGTACTGATCCAGGACAGCAACAGCGCCAGCAAGGCGCAGACGCTGGTGAACGGCAGCGGGCAACTGGTGGCGGGCCAACGCATCGGCATCGACAGCGCCAGCATCAACGGCGTGGGCAGCATCAACAGCTATGGCGATATCAGCTTTAACTTAAGCCAGAGCCTGAGCAATGACGGCCAGATTCAGGCCAGCCGCAATCTCGACCTGACCACCGCGGGCGTGCTGAACAACAACGGCATCATCAGCGCCAACGGCGCATTGCATGTGCGCGCGGCGGACCTGAACAACAGCGCCAGCGCCGAGCTGAGCGGCCAGAGCAATACGCTGGATGTGAGCGGCACGCTAACCAACCGCGGTTTGATTGATGGCGGCGAAACCGACGTCAACAGCGGCGCGCTCATCAACACCGGCACCGGCCGCATTTATGGCGACCATATCGCCATTGGCGGCGGCAGCCTGAGCAACCAGGCCGAGAATGGCGTCGCCGCCGTCATCGCATCGCGCAGTGGCATGGACCTGGGCGTGAGCAGCCTGAGCAACCGCAACCACGCGCTGATTTTTGCGGCGGGCGACATGGCGATAGGCGGTGCGCTGGACGGCAACCACAGCGCCGTCGGCCAGGCCAGCAGCGTGTACAACGGCAGCGCGCAAATTCAGGCCATGGGCAACCTGAGCCTGAGCGCGCAAACCGTCACCAACGCCAATCTGAACTTTAGCGTGATGCAGGTGGTGACCTCGATTACGCCGCACGAGGAATACACGATCAAGGATGACCCGACGCATTACGACGTGAGCAACGTCGAAAAGCGCCACATTGAAGTCGACATCGTCTACCCGGCCGGCTGCGGCAATCCGTGTTACGACGACACCACCTACCATTACGACAACTTCGTTAAATACCTGTTTAACCGCACGGTAACCGACGACCAGGTGGCCAACACCGACCCGGCCCTGATCAGCAGCGGCGGCAATCTGACGCTGAACACCGGCGTGGTGACCAATAACCAGAGCCATATTCTGGCGGGCGCCACTTTGGGCGGCACCACCGGCAGCATCAACAACGTCAGCTACATCGCCAACGAAACCACCAGCGACAGCGGCACGCAGCAGCACTTTTATCGCATACGGCAAACGGGCAGCGACGGCCAGGGCTCCGACCCGGCGGTGGCGTACAACCCGGCCGCCAGCGTGACCCATCCGGAACTGAAAGGCCGGGTGGAAGAACATGCCTCCACCGCCGCCACAGGCAGCGCCGCCGCGCAAACTGTGGCGCAAGTGGCCGGAGCGCTGGGCGATGTGACTGCGCTGGACGGCCAGACGCGCGGCAGCAGTCTGGCGGGCGGCGCCAACGTCATCCCCGCCCCCGTGGTGGCCGGCAGTGGGGCCAGCAGCGTCAGCGGCAACAGCGCCATCAGCAGCATTGCGCTGAACACCGCCGCAGCCACCACCAGCGCCACCAGCAACCTTCCCGCCGGCACGCCGCTGGTGGTGCGCACCATTGCGCCCAATACCACGCTGCCCAACAACGCGCTGTTTAAACTGAACCCGGGCGCGCAAAGCGGTTATCTGATCGAAACCGATCCGCGCTTTGCCAATTACCAGACCTGGCTGTCGTCGGACTATCTGCTGCAACAACTGCAACTGGACCCGGCCACCACGCAAAAACGCCTGGGCGACGGCTTTTACGAACAACAACTGGTGCGCGACCAGGTGGCGCAACTTACCGGGCGTCGTTTTCTGGATGGCTACAGCAGTGATCAGGCCGAATACCAGGCGCTGCTGAGCAACGGCGCCACCATGGCCAAGGCGTGGAACCTGACGCCGGGCGTGGCGCTGACCGATGCGCAAGTGGCGCAGCTGACGTCCGACGTGGTGTGGCTGGTGTCGAAGACCGTCACCTTGCCCGATGGCAGCACCACGCAAGCGCTGGTGCCGCAGGTGTATGTGCGGGTTAAACAAGGCGATATCGACGGCAACGGCGCGGTGATTGGCGGCAACAACGTGGCGCTGACGGTCACTGGCGATCTGACCAACAGCGGCACCATCGCAGGCCGCAACGTGGTCGCCATCAACGCGCAGAACGTGCAGAACCTGAACGGCCGCATTTCGGGCGACAGCGTGGGCGTGCGCGCCAGTAACGACCTGGCCAACCTGGGCGGCATGATCGACGCCGCCAGCAACCTGAATGTGAGCGCCGGGCATGATCTGAAAGTGGCCAGCACCACGTCCACCCAGACCAACGCCAGCGGCAGCACCACCAATGTGTCCGCCATTGCGGGCCTGTACGTGAGCAACGCAGGCGGCACGCTGGTGGCCAGCGCCGGGCACGACCTGACGCTGACCGGCGCCGAGATCGTCAACAGCGGCGTGGGCGGCAGCACCAGCCTGAGCGCCGGCAACAACATCAACCTGGGCACCGTCGCCACCGGCAGTGCGCTGAACGCGCAATTCAGCGCCGATGCCTGGCGCAATGTCAGCACCAGTAGTGAGGCCGGCAGCAGCATCAGCAGCAAAGGCAACGTCACGCTGAACGCGGGCAACGACCTCAACCTGCGCGCGGCCAATGTCACCAGCGAAAACGGCCAGGTGGCCGCCATCGCCCAGCACGACATCAACCTGAGCGCCGGCCAGACCGTCACGCATCTGGACGAAGCCAGCAAGACGCAGGAGAACGGCCGGTTCTCGCACGGCAGCACCCGCACGCACGACATCCTGGACAGCACCACGCACAGCGGCAGCACGCTGAGCGGCAACACGGTGGTGGCACAGGCCGGGCACGATCTGAACATCACCGGCAGCAACGTCGCCTCGGATGCGGGCACGTCGTTGACGGCGGGTAATGACGTCAAAATCGTCGCCAGCATCGATACGCAGACCACCAACAACAGCAGCAAA
>NZ_LAQT01000018.1 GCF_001294205.1 Amantichitinum ursilacus | reverse complement strand
TGCCAGGAACACTCTTCTTGGCTATGGCTTTGAAAGGTGGGTCGAGACCCACTCTATGCATGGCGATGAGATCTTCATAGGGTGGGTCGAGACCCACCAACCAAAGTGGCATGCCAGGAACACCGTTCTTGGCTACGGCTTTGAAAGGTGGGTCGAGACCCACCCTATGCATGGCGATGGGATCTTCATGGGGTGGGTCGAGACCCACCAACCAAAGTGGCATGCCAGGAACACTGTTCTTGGTTAGGCTTTGAAAGGTGGGTCGTGACCCACCCTATGCCTTGTCTTGCACTTCCCAGCCGAGGTTTAGCAGTTGCTGGCGCAGCGCATCTGCGCGGGGCCAGTCCTTGTTGGCGCGGGCGGCGGCGCGCTCGGCTTGTAGCGCGGCAACCGCGGGTGGCGTTACGCGTTGTGTGGGTTGCCAGTGCGCCAGTCCCAGCCCCAACACCTGATCACAGTAGGCCACCGTGGCTTTGCGCGTGGCGGCATCCAGCGGGCTGCGCGCCAGCTCCCACACCAGCGCCAGACCGCGCGGCAGGTTCAGGTCCTGGTTGATTTCGGCATCAAACCTCGCCGCCCAGTGTGCATCAACACTGCCGCCGTCGGGCCAGTCCGCAAACGTCTTGCGCAAGCGGTCCAGCGCCACTTGCGCCGCATCCAGCGCATCCAGGCTAAAGCGCAGTTGGCTGCGGTAATGCGCGGTCAGACACAGATAGCGAAACGCCAGCGCGTCATTGCCGCGGTCCAGCAGCGTCTGCAAGCGCAGAAACTGGCCCGATGACTTGGACATCTTCTCGCCGCTTTCCAGCATAAAGTGCCCATGCATCCAGTAATTGGCCAGCCGCGTGCCAAAGCAGGCCTCGCTTTGCGCGATCTCGTTGCTGTGATGCACGGCCACGTGGTCTTCGCCGCCACAGTGGATATCAAACCACGGCGTCAAGTACTTGGCCGCCATGGCCGAGCATTCAATATGCCAGCCCGGAAAACCCCGGCCCCACGGGCTGTCCCATTCCATCTGGCGCTGGCTGTCGGGCGGGCTCAGCTTCCATAAGGCGAAATCGGTGGCGTGGCGTTTGTCGCCCAACGCCACCCGCGCGCCAGCATCCAGGCCCGCACGGTCCAGCCGCGCCAGATAGCCATAGTCATCCTGCTTGCTCGAATCAAAATACACGCCGTCGGCGGTGCGATAAGTAAAGCCGTTGGCTTCGATGGCGGCGATCATCGCAATCTGCTCGCCGATATGCTCGGTGGCCTTACACCACAGCGCGGGCTCCAGCAGATTCAGCGCGCGCCAGTCGGCTTGAAACGCCGCGGTGTATTTATCGGCGATGGTCCAGGCCGATTCGCCGGTGCGACGGCTGCCTTTTTCCATCTTGTCTTCGCCTTGGTCGGCATCCGATACCAGATGACCCACATCGGTGATGTTGACCACGTGGCGCACGCGGTAACCGGCGTGTTGCAGCACGCGGCGCAGCACGTCTTCAAACACATAAGTGCGCAGATTGCCCAGATGCGCATAGTCATAAACCGTGGGGCCACAGCAATACAGGCCAACATGATCTGCTTGCAATGGCGTAAACGGGCGCAGCGCGCGCTCCCAAGTGTCATACAGCACCAGCGGCATAGGGCTTTCCTTGTCAGCAGCCATCATTAAAAAAACAGCAACAAAAAAGCCACCGGTTGACGGGCAACGGGTGGCTTGGGGTAACGCGCGTTTCTGATCTGTCAGAAGCCGGGGCTTGGCAGCCCGACGTGCGCACCCCTGCGGCAACAGCAGCATGGCAGGGCATTACGCAAGACGAAGGCAAACGCGGTCGGATTCATGCCGCTTATCGTAGGGGAGGCGGCCCGCCCCGGTCAATGGGCTAAACGGTCGCGGTCCTGGCTAGGCAGCGTGCTTCATCGCTGCCTATGCTGCGCACACACTCTGATACACGAGGCTGCCATCATGCTGACGCGTTCGTTATTCGTTTCGATTGCAATGTGGGGCGCGGCGCAGGCGGCCAGCGGCTCTTCCATCACCACCGTGGCTGGCGCAGTGGGCGGGCTGGGTAATGGTGATATCAACGCCGGCTGCACCACCTACGGCCCACCAGCCAGCACCGGGCATTTTTTTGGTAGCGATGCCTTTGGCGTACCCGTCGGCGGCATCAGCGCATGTGGCTACAAGGGTCAGGTGGTCGAACACAGCGTGGCTAGCGGCAACGTTAGCAGCAGCGCCAATGTCAGCGGCGCGGTGCTCACGCTGGGCGCCTCGCCTGCGGTGTATAACGGCAGCGGCGAAGCGCATGCCAGCTACACCAGCGTGGGCGTGCAAGCGCATGGCGCAATTACAGGCGGTGAGCTGGCCACCAATCCCACCGATACCTTTACCTCGATCGGCGCGGCCATTACGCAAGACAAAATGACCATCAGCAACGCCAGCCTTGATGGGCAGCTGGGCTATGTCAGCTATGTGTATTCCATTGATGGCAGTTTGTCCGCGCCGGGCGTGGCGGGTGCGTATGAATGGGGTTATGCCTCGGCCAATTTTGGTGTCGATTTTAATGGCATCTATTACACGCGCTTGTTTCAGGGGCAGGTCTATCGCGGCCAGGATGGCGTGGCCAAAAACCTGGGCAATGATGCGTCCGGTTTTGCCACCGGCACGGGTTTGATCGACGGCGCGCAGACCTTTTCCACCGCCGACGTGTTTTCGCCCACCGGCTTTGCCTTTACCTTTGGCGATGCCTTCGAATATGGCATCGGGCTGCAAGCGGTGTCGTACGGCACCGCCGACGCGGACTTTGCCTCCACCGTCAAACTGGTGGGCATCGATGTGTACGACAGCCAGGGCCATCTGCTGACTGATTATTCGTTGACGTCCGAAAGTGGCACCGACTATCTGGCCGCCGCCGTGCCGGAGCCGCACGAATGGATCTTGCTGGGCTTGGGCGCTTTGGCCGTGGCGATGGCGCGCAAGCGTTCTGCCGCTGCATCCCCCCGACCAGATGCCGCGGTCGCAATCGGCTGATGCAAGGCGGGCGAGCGCTCACTACAATGGCCCGGTCTGTCCCGCCAGAGCATTCCATGCCCGCCACGCCCATTTCGTCTGCATTGATGTCGCCGCCTCCGGTGTTCTGGCGTGATGCCGCCATGCCGTGGCTGGAATTGCGTACCGTGCATGACGGCCGCACCGTCTGCTACGCGCCGCACACGCACGAGACGTTTTCCATTGGCGCGATTACCGGCGGCCACAGCGTGTATATCAACGGCGCGCAGCGGCGGAATGTGGCCACGGGCGACATCGTGCTGATCAACCCGGAACAAGTACACGCCTGCAATCCGCTGACCGATTCGGCGTGGGCCTACCATATGTTTTACGTGGATAGCGCATGGCTGGCGGGCTTGCAGCATGACCTTGGCTTTAATCCAGACGCGGATTTCCAACCTTTCGCCACTACGCTGACCGCAATCCCGTCTCTGTTTGCCGGACTGACACGCCTGGCCACCACGCTGCATGAACGCCAGCCCGATCTGCTGCTGCGACAGAGCCAGGCGGTGGCGTTCTTCAGCGATTTGCAACTGGCGCTCAACCCGGCGCCGCAACCGCGCAAAGCGGTTAACCACAAGCTGCAACGCGCCGCCGATCTGATCCGCGAGCAATACGCGCAAGCGCTAACGCTGGAACAACTGTGCGCCGCGGCCGAACTGTCGGCCACGCATCTGATCCGCAGCTTTAAACAGCACTTTGGCCTGACCCCGCATGCGTATCTCACCAACCGACGCATCCAGGTAAGCCGCACGCGTTTGCGCCAGGGCGATGCGATCGCCGAGGTGGCGCTTGCCGTGGGCTTTGCCGATCAGGCGCATCTGCAACGCGCGTTTAAACAGATGATGGCCACCACCCCCGGCCACTATCGCGCGGCTTGACCTTCAGGCCGCCAGCAGTGCCGCGCTGCCCACCAGTAACAGCGCCATCACGCGGTTAAAGCGCCGGATGCGCGCCGGTTGCTGCAGATAGCTACGCAAATAACTGCCCGCATACGCCCACGCGCCCACCGACACATAGCAAATCACCAGATACAGCACCGCAAATTGCCAGATCAGCGCGCGATCGCCATCGGCCACATAGGCGCTCATGCCCGCCAACGCCGCCACCCAGGCTTTGGGATTAAGCCACTGCATCAGCGCGCCGTACCACAGCGATGGCTGGCGTTGCTGTGTGCGCGTACTTAACTGGCCATCATCGCTGGCCAGCCGCCACGCCATCCACAGCAAAAACGCCACGCCCGCCCACTGGATCGAGCGCGCCAGCCATGGCACGGCGTTGAGCAACTGATGTAGCCCCAAACCGGTCAGCACCAGCAGCAACACAAAGCCCAGGGTTGCGCCCAACACATGCCGCATCGCTGGCGCAAAGCCAAACTGCGCCGCGCTGCCCAATGCCACCAGGTTAACCGGGCCCGGCGTAATGGACGCCACCAATGCAAACGCCGCCATCGAGACATAAACCGACATACCGCTACTCCCCGCAGAACAAGATGGCTGCACGGTAGCGGGCGGGGTGAGGCGCGGTATTGAACAAAATAACCGTGGCGGCGGCGCGGCGGCGGGCGCGGTATAGTGGCGGCTTAATTCTGGCGGATCGCTATGACGGCACTCGATACCCTGTTGCAGCAGGTTGATCAACGCAAGGCGCGGCTGGATGCGCATCGGCCGCTGCCATCGTTTACGGCCGCGTCGTTGCGTGAACGGCTGGCATTGGAATGGACCTACAACTCCAACGCCATCGAAGGCAATACCCTCACGCTGCGCGAGACCCAAGTGGTGCTGGAACACGGCATTACCATCGGCAAAAAAACGCTGCGCGAACATTTCGAGGCCATCAATCATCGTGATGCGGTGGTGTTTGTGGATGAGCTGGTTTCGCGTGCGGCCCAGCTGGATGAATGGGCAATCCGCAATATTCATCAGTTGGTTTACAAAAACATTGATGATCAGTGGGCCGGAAAATATCGCGGCGAAAACGTCGCCATTGTCGGCGCCAGCTTTGTGCCCACCGACCACGTACATCTTGCCGCCAGCATGGCCGAGCTGCTGCGCTGGTATCACGCCGAAGCGCAGATGCTGCACCCGGTGGTGCGTGCCGCACAGTTGCATACCCGCTTTATCGAAATCCATCCGTTTACTGACGGTAACGGTCGTACTGCGCGCCTGCTGCTCAATTTTGAACTGATGCGCAGTGGCTATCCGGTGGTGGTAATCCGCACCGAAGACCGGCTGGATTATTACGAAGCGCTGGACCAGGCGTGCATGCACGGGCAGTTTGATGGCTTTGTGCAGATGGTTGCGGGCGGGTTGTTATGCAGCCTGGATTTGTATCTCACTGTGATTGAAGGCGCGCCTTCCTGATCAACTCGTCCTCGCCCGCGTAATGTGTCCCACCTCAGCCCCGAAAACTGATCGATGACTTATCAATATCGCGCAATACCAGCACTTCCCCTTTTTGTGCGCCAAAGTTTTCGGCCGCCACACCGTTGGTTGCTGGCGCAATCCGTTCTCGCCCAACGTGCGAGCGCAGCAGCGCATCGGCTGGAAATCACGAGTAGCGAGCAGTTGGCTGCCCTGCGCGCTAAGGTGCGCGCTGGCCGCGGCTTGTGATGGCTGGGTATATCGCCATAACTCGTTAGTCTTTATGGATATATAAACCCCGGTTTATAGTCAGGGCATCGAACATCAGCACGCATGTGTCCATGCCCCGCCCAAACGCAAAGCTCGAAGCCATCGAATGGCCCACCTGGATTTTGTTGCTCGTCATCTACGGCGCGTGGATTGCGGCAGCATGGGCGTCGGCGCATATGTCCGCCTGGCTGGCGGTGCCTGGACTGGCGCTGGTGTTAGCCTGGTATTCCAGCCTGCAGCACGAACTGTTGCACGGCCATCCCACACGCAACGCGGCGTTCAATCGCTATCTGGGTTTGTTGCCACTGGCGGTGTGGTATCCGTTTGATGAGTACAAACGCAGCCATCTGGCGCATCACGAAGAAGCGCATCTGACTTACCCCGGCATTGACCCCGAAAGCAATTATCTGGCGCCCGCAGCCTTCAAGCGTTTGCCGCGCCCGTTGCAACCGTTGCGCCGCGCCACACGCACGGCGCTGGGCCGCATTTTTCTCGGGCCGGCCTTTGCGATCGTGGCAACTTGGCGCGATGGCTGGCGCGATAAAACGCATCGCGCCATCTGGTTGCAGCATCTGAGCTTGCTGGCGCTGGTGGCTGGATTGCTGGTGGCCTTGCATGCGCCGCTGTGGCGCTATCTGCTGGCCAGTTACCTGGCGCTGGGTACTTCGATGTTGCGTTCGTTTTACGAGCATCGGCCCGCCAGCATTGCCGCGCATCGCGTGGTGCTTAACGAGGCAGGCTGGTTCTGGCGCTTGCTGTTTCTTAATAACAATTATCATCTGGTGCACCACGAGCAACCGCGCTTGCCGTGGTATCGCATTGCCGCCGAATACCGCGCCGACCGCAGCGCGCTGCTGCAGCGCAACGGGCATTTTCTGGTGCCCGGCTACGGTTATTTATTGCTGCATTACGGCTTGCGGCCGATTGATGCGCCCACTTATCCGGCCGTGCACGTCAGCATCTAACCGTGGTCAGCCAGCGGTAAGCGCTGATTTATTTTCTGGCGATTGCCCGGTAGTATCGGCGGTTTGCGTTGCCCCCATTCCGGTTCTCAAATAACAACACGCCCCCTGGATCAAGGACCTTGCCATGAACCTGCGTTTCTCCCGCCGTGCCCTGTTGGGCAGTGCCTTTGCGCTGCTGTTTTCTGCTGTCACTTATGCTGCCGATACGCCGGTGCGCGTCAGTTCCAAGATTGATACCGAGGGCTCGTTGCTGGGCAACATGATTCTGCAAGTGCTGCAGGCACAAGGCATCAAGACCGAGAACAAGGTGCAGTTGGGCACCACCAAGGTTTTGCGCGGCGCGATCACGGCGGGGCAGATCGACATTTATCCGGAATACACCGGCAACGGTGCATTCTTTTTCTCGGATGAAAAGAACCCGGCGTGGAAGAACGCCAGGGCCGGTTACGACAAGGTTAAACAGCTGGATCTGGAAAAGAACAAGCTGGTGTGGCTGGAGCCGTCGCCCGCCAACAACACGTGGGCCATTGCCATCCGCAAGGATGTCGCCAGCGCCAACAAGCTTAAATCGCTGAGCGATCTGGGCGCGTATATCGGCAAGGGCGGCGCGTTCAAGCTGGCGGCCTCCGCCGAATTTATCGAGCGCCCCGACGCGTTACCCGCATTCGAGGCCGCCTACAACTTCAAGCTGAAACAAGACCAGCTGCTGACATTGGCTGGCGGCGATACCACCGTCACCATCAAAGCCGCCGCCGAGCAAACCTCGGGCGTTAACGCCGCGATGGCCTATGGCACCGATGGCCCGGTGGCCGCCTTGGGCCTGGTCACGCTGGAAGACCCGAAGGGCAGTCAGCCGATCTATGCGCCGACGCCGGTCATCCGCGCAGAAACGCTGGCCGCGTATCCCAAAATCAAGGACGCGCTGGCGCCGGTATTCAAATCGCTTGATAGCAAAACACTGCAAGGCCTGAACGCCAAAATCGCCATCGAAGGCCAGGACGCCAAGAAGGTTGCGGCGGATTATCTGAAGTCGAAAGGCTTCGTTAAATAAGCGATGCGTGTGCGTGTACATAACCGCGTGCTGGCCTTGCTATGGCTGCTGGGCCTGGCCGCAGCGGTGGGCGTGGCCTGTCTGACGCATGCGCCCAACCGGCTGGTGACGGGCACCGGCATCCGCTTTGGCAGCGTGCTGCATGGCGCAAACTTGCTGGTATTGCTGCCTGGGCTATGGCTGGGGCTGGCGGCTTTTTTGCGCACCACCTGGCGCGTGCAGGTTTCGGTATTGATTGCCGCTACGCTGTGGCTGGCCGGGCTGGTATACATCGGCGGGGCAGAGGCCACGCGGCTGGCCGAAGTGGATTCGGCGTATAGCCGCACTTCGTTTGGCGGCGGCTTCTGGATCATGCTGACGTTGGGTTGGCTGATTGCGGCTGATGCGCTCAGCCGGCTCAAGCTCAAACCAGTGGCGGCGGTGCTGGTCGGGCTGGCGGTGCTGGCGCCGTTAGTGGCGCAGCTGGCCAGCGGCCATCTGGCCAATCTTTCGGTGCTGAAGGAATACGCCAATCGCCAGGACGTGTTCAACGATGCCTTGTCGCGCCATCTCGAAATCGTCGCCGCAACCTTGATCCCCACATTGCTGATCGGTGTGCCGCTGGGCGTGCTGGCCTATCGCCGCCAGGGCGTGCGGCCGCCGTTGTTTGGCGTGCTCAATGTGATCCAGACCGTGCCGTCGATTGCGCTGTTTGGCCTGCTGATTGCGCCGCTGGCCGCGCTCGCCGCGCATGTGCCGGTATTGGCGCAATGGGGCATCGGCGGAATCGGCACGGCGCCCGCAATTATCGCGCTGACCTTGTATTCCTTGTTGCCGATGGTGCGCAGTACCACGGCCGGGTTGGAGCAAGTACCGGCCAGCGTGGTCGATGCCGCGCGCGGCATGGGTTTGTCGGCGCGGCAAATTTTCTGGCGTGTGGAAGTCCCGTTAGCGTTGCCGGTGTTGCTGGCCGGTTTACGCATCACCACCGTGCAGGCGATCGGCCTGACCACCGTGGCCGCGCTGATCGGCGCGGGTGGCTTTGGCGCGATCATGTTTCAGGGCTTGCTCAGCAGCGCCATCGATCTGGTGTTGCTGGGGGTGGCCCCAGTGATTGCACTGGCGGTGGCGGCCGATGCGCTATTCAAACTTCTGGTGGCGCTGGTGGCGTTCGGAGAAAAACGATGATCGAATTCCAGCAAGTCAGCAAAACCTTCGGCCATTGGAAAGCGGTGGACAACCTGAGCCTGCATTTGCAGGACGGCGAATTTACCGTGCTGATCGGGCCGTCCGGCTCGGGCAAATCCACCACGCTGAAGATGATCAACCGGCTGGTGGAACATGACAGCGGCCGCATCCTGTTTGCCGGCAAGGAAATCCGCAGTTTTCAGCCCGAAGATCTGCGGCGGCGCATGGGTTACGCCATCCAGTCCAACGGCTTGTTTCCGCACTGGACCGTCGAAGAAAACATCGGCACCGTGCCCGCGCTGCTGAAATGGCCCAAGTCGCGCATTGCCGACCGCGTAACCGAACTGCTAACGCTGCTGGACCTGGAGCCCAACCGTTATCGCGGTCGTTATCCGCACGAACTGTCGGGTGGCCAGCAACAGCGTGTGGGCGTGGCGCGCGCCTTGGCGGCCGACCCCGAAATCCTGTTGATGGACGAACCATTTGGCGCGCTCGACCCGGTAACGCGCGCCGCGTTGCAAAAAGAACTGGCGCGCATTCATCAACGCTCGGGCAAGTCGATCGTGCTGGTTACGCACGATATTGACGAAGCGCTGCTGTTGGCCGACCGCATTGTGTTGCTGGATAAAGGCCGCATTGCGCAAGTGGGCACGCCGCAGCGAATCCTGGCGCAACCGGCCAGCGATTTTGTGGCGGACTTTGTGGGCCGCAGCGAAGTCGGCATCAAGTTATTGGGTTTGCAAACTGTGGCTGGCCGCGTGCGGCGTGGTGAAACCGCCGCGGGCCGCCCGGTGCCGTTGCAGGCCAGCTTGCGCGAAGCCTTGTCCGCGTTTGTAGCGCAAGGGCGCGGCAGCTTGCCGGTGGTGGACGAGCACGGCCATGCCGTCGGCAGCATTCATTACGCCGATTTGCTGGCCGCCCCCGCCGAGGCGCTGGCATGAGCCGCACGCGCGCCGGGTGGGCTGACCCCTTGCTGTGGTCCGGTGGCGTTTTGCTGCTGCTGATCTTTGGCATGCCGCTGCTGACGCCGCTGTTTCGCGAGCTGTTTCCGGAGCTGGATCGCCCGCTGTATTTGCAGGAAACCTTTCCCGCGCTGGTGGCGGCGCATCTGGGCATTGTGGCGGCGTCGAGTGCAGTGGCCATTGTGCTGGGCCTGGGCGCGGGCGTGCTGGTGACGCGCGCGGCGGGCAAGGATTTCCGTGGTCTGGTGGAAACGGTCGTGGCGATGGGTCAAACCTTTCCGCCCGTGGCCGTGCTGGCCGTGGCCGTGCCTTTGATTGGATTTGGGGTCTGGCCCGCGCTGATCGCGCTGGCGCTGTACGGCCTGCTGCCCATCGTGCAAAGCACCATCGCCGGCATCGAATCGGTGCCCGAGTCAGTGCGCGAGGCTGCGCGCGGCCTGGGCATGAATCCGCTACGCGTATTGTGGCAAGTGGAGCTGCCGCTGGCTTTGCCGGTACTGATCGCGGGTATCCGCACCTCGGTCATCATCAATATCGGCACGGCGGCGATTGCCTCGACGGTGGGCGCTAAAACGCTGGGCTCGCCCATCATCGTCGGCCTGAGCGGCTTTAACACCGCCTACATCCTGCAAGGCGCGCTGCTGGTGGCGCTGCTGGCCATCGTCACCGATCTGGCGTTTGACCGGCTGCAAACGCGTTTGCAACGCGGCCGCGCAACCGTGCCCGCTGCCGCACCCATTGCGCGGGCGACGACCCAGACCGCGCGCTCCACACCATGATCGCCGCACTGCCAATGTATGACGCCGGCGCTGGCACCGCCGAGGCAATGTGGCTGGCGCTGGCCGCCGCATTGCGCGCGGCGGGCGTCAACCATGTTCCCGACACCTTGACCTTGCCCGATAATCTGCTCAGCCATTGGCGCGATCCGGCGCTGCTGCTAAGCCAGACTTGCGGCTATCCGCTGACGCATGCGCTGGCGGGCCAGGTGCAACTGCTGGGCGCATGGCGCTATCGCTGGCCCGGTTGCGACGGCGCGCAATACCGCAGCTGGCTGATCGCCCGCGCGGATGACCCGCGCGCCACGCTCGACGAGTTTGCCGGCGCAACGCTGGCGTATAACTCGGACGACTCACAATCGGGCTATCACAGCCTGCGCCGACTGCTGCTGCCGCATGATATCGGCTCCTTCTTCGGCCAGACCGTCGCCACTGGCGCGCATCGCAAATCCATCGCAGCGGTGCGCGATGGCTACGCCGATCTCGCCGCCATCGATTGCGTCAGCTACGCCTTGCTGGCGCAAAGCGCAGCGGCGGAGCTGGACGGCATCCGCATCATCGGCAGCACGCCACAGACACCGGGCCTGCCACTGATTACCTCGCTGCACACCTCCACCGAACAACTCACACGCATCCGCGTTGCGCTGCAAAGCGTGGTGGGGCATCCCGCGTTGGCGGCATTCGGGATTGTGGGGTTTGAGGCGCTACCGCTTGCTGCGTATCCGGTTTAAGTAATCGCCCAGCTAAATTGGGTGCGCGTCTTGTAACTTATAAGTTACAGTGCGCGATATCGTTTGCAAGCGGAGTCGAAACCAACATGACCGAAAATCGCGGAGCAATCTCGCATTACGAGGCAGAACTGGCCGAGCTGCGCGCCGATCCTGAACTGGCCGTCGAATATCTGAAAGCCGCCATGCAATCGCTGGATGACCCGGAAGACCGCGCAGCCGCTTTGCTGGCGTTGCGCACCGTGGCCGAAGCCTATGGCGGCTTGGCGTATGTGGCGGCCGAGGCGGGCATCAGCCGCGAGGCGTTGTATCGCGCCTTGTCGCCCAAGGGCAATCCAACGCTGAAGACCTTGCTGGCGGTACTCAAGACGGTGGGGCTGCGGCTATCGGTGGAACCGATGTCGTCCGCCGCGGCTTGATCCAGGCGCTGTGTTGCGTGGCCGAATCGGCGGCGGGCGCAACGAAGACGGGCGTCCAGCTTGCGGCTGGCGCATTGCTTGTCCAGGATTAAGCAGCCGGTTCTTATAAACCGGCATTAACCGGGGTAGGGATATGCGGGCAATCTGGCGGTGGCTGGCGGGTTTGGCGGTGGTGATGGCATGGCAGAGCGCCTCTGCCGATGGTTTGTGTACGTTTAGCCCGATCAACATCGTTTTGCCCTCGGTCAGCACCGTGAATGGCAGCGCGATTACGGTGGCGGCCAGCACCACTATCAATTGCAGCGGACTGCCGGTGGGCAATGTGCGCGTGTGTCTGCAAATTGGCGCGGGCAGCAATTACGATGCCGCGCCCGCCACGCGTTATATGGCCAACGGCAATATCGGCCAGATGCAATACAACATCTATACCGACCCCAGCTATTCCACCGTGTGGGGCACTTACGCCAATCCGCCGGTGGGGTATACCGATGTGACGCTGTCCAATCTGTTAACCGGTAGCGGCACTTTGCCGATCTATTTCAAGATTCCAGCCAATCAGACCGGGCTAACGCAAGGCACGTATACCGCGTCGCTGACGGCCAATACGGTGGCCACCTATGTGCAGTGGCTGCTGAACGTGGCCCACCCGTGTAACACCACCATCGAAAACAACCTGGGTACCGTGCCCATCACCATCAGCGCCACGGTGATTGCCGATTGCAGCATTACCACCAGCAATATCGCGTTTGGCAACCAGGGTTTGTTGAACACCGCGCTGACCGCCAATGGCGCAATCAGCGTGCAATGCACCAATGGCTCGCCGTATACGATTGCGCTGGATAAGGGCACCACGACGGGCTCGACCTTGCTGGATCGGCAATTAAAAAGCGGATCAAATATCGTGCATTACCAGCTGTATTCCGACGCCGCGCGAACCACGGTATGGGGCGATGGCACCTCGGGCGCGCCCACGCTGGGCAAAACCGGCAGCGGCGCTATCCAGAACTGGCCGGTGTACGCACGCATTCCGGTGCAGACCACGCCCGCAACGGGCACTTACACCGACACGATCACCGCGACGGTGAGTTTTTAAGCAAATCCGTATGCACCTACACGTTTAACAGCCATAGCGCCGGAACATGGCACGTGGTGCCGGGCTCCCAACCTTTTTGATTAACGGGAGAACGGATTATGAGCACCGAACAAAAAGTGGACGACGTGGTGAGCCGCGATGGCAATTACTGCTTTACCGCGAATGGCGAAGTAGTGCACCAGGTGGCGCACGCGCAATGCGGAAACCAGGATTTGTTGCGTGAGCAATTGGCGGATGTGGGGAAGAAGCCGTGGGCGGAGGAGTCTGTGGTGGAGAAGTTCAAGGATCTGGTGACGGGGCAGGGGCAGTGATTTTGTTTTTGTGATGGTGGCAGGGGTGACGGGTTGGTTTGGGGTGTGGTGCCGGCGGCGCGTTTTGTGTCTGGCTTGGGTGGGCCTTGAACCTTTAACCGCTTGAGCTAGTGGCGCGTGGGTGGGGATGTCTTGCTTTGGGGAACTGTTCGTTAACCGGCTGGTGGGTGTTTTGATGGTGCGGAACCGAATTTATGACTGCTGGAGCTTGCGGCGGTTGTTCTGATGTTTGGTCTGCGCCGAATAAACCCTTAACCGCTTGAGCCTGCGGCGCATGTTTTGAAACCGGGGGGCGCCCCGTTGCGCCTTACTTTTCTTTGCTTCGCCAAAGAAAAGTAAGCAAAAGAAAGGCGACCCCACTCGCGAATCCTTCGCTCGCCAGGGGGCCCGGTAGGTCAAAAGCCGAAACGGACCGTCTGTTACTTCCGCGCCTCAGCTGCCGCTCCGCGGACGCGACGCTCAGTCGGAGCCCAAAAAGCCGGTCTCCTACCTTCGCGCGCTCAGGAGATGGCGTGGCGTAGCGACGGTTGCTGCCTCGTTGCTGCGCAACATCGGGTGGGCGTGGTGGCTGGGCCGTGACAATGAACGACTAGTGCACACGCTTAACGCTTTGTGCATAGGGTGGGTCTGGACCCACCACCCAAAGTGGCAAGCAAGAACAACCGGGCCAACCGCCCGCATATTTACCTCCTCGCGGAGGCATGCAAGAACAACCGGGGCGAATCGCCCACACGCTTGCCTTCCCACGGAGGCATGCAAGGAAACGTAGGGTGCGTTACCCCATCGGGGCAACGCACATTTTGGTTATGCCACCGAGGCTTTCAAAGACGCGAAATCCGGATGGTGGCAAGGATGATGGGCATGGCGTATTCGGGGAAATGTGCGTTGCCCCC
>NZ_LAQT01000017.1 GCF_001294205.1 Amantichitinum ursilacus | reverse complement strand
CTTAGCCATTTCGCTAAATCCTTGATTGTCAGAATTTTAAAGGCCCAGCGGCATGCCGCCGGGCATCGTCAATTATTTCTTGTTGGCCATGATGGCGTCGGCAACGTGCTTCGGCGCTTGCGAGTAGTGCTTGAACTCCATGGAGTACGTAGCACGACCCTGCGACATCGAACGCAGCGTGGTCGAGTAACCAAACATTTCGGACAACGGCACTTCCACCTTGACCATCTTGCCGCCGGCAGGGTTGTCATCCATACCCTGGATGATACCGCGACGGGAAGACAGATCGCCCATGATGTCGCCCATGTATTCTTCAGGCGTTTCGATTTCCACGGCCATCATCGGCTCGAGGATAACCGCACCGGCGCGACGCATTGCTTCCTTGAATGCCAGCGAACCAGCAAGTTCAAATGCAATTTGCGACGAATCGACATCATGATACGAACCGAAGGTCAGGTGAACGGAAACGTCCACCACCGGGAAGCCTGCCAGCACGCCAGCCTTCAGCGTGTTCTGGATACCCTTGTCCACCGACGGAATGAATTCGCGGGGAATCGTGCCACCCTTGATTTCGTCGAAGAACTGGTAACCCTTGCCTTCGCCAGACGGTTCAACCGTGATCACGCAATGGCCGTACTGACCCTTACCACCAGACTGCTTGGCGTGTTTGCCTTCGATATCCTTCGCCACCTGGGTGATGGTTTCGCGGTAAGCAACCTGCGGAGCACCGACGTTGGCTTCAACGCCGAATTCACGCTTCATACGGTCAACCAGAATTTCCAGGTGGAGCTCGCCCATACCGGAAATAATCGTTTGACCCGATTCTTCATCGGTACGAACGCGGAACGACGGATCTTCCTTGGCCAGGCGGTTCAGGGCAACGCCCATCTTTTCCTGGTCAGCCTTGGTCTTCGGTTCCACAGCAACGTGAATCACCGGATCCGGGAAGATCATGCGTTCGAGGATAATCGGGGCATCGAGCGAACACAGGGTTTCACCAGTGGTGACATCCTTCAGGCCGATCGCTGCGGCGATATCGCCCGCGTGAACTTCGTCGATTTCCTTACGATCGTTGGCGTGCATCTGCACGATACGACCGATACGTTCTTTACGGTCTTTCACCGAGTTCAGAACCGAATCACCTTGCTTGACCACGCCCGAGTAAACACGGAAGAAGGTCAGCTGACCGACATACGGGTCGTTCATCAGCTTGAATGCCAGTGCCGAGAACGGCGCGGTATCCGAAGCTTCACGCGTAGCAGGTTGCTCGCGATCATCAGTACCACCGACCGGCGGAATATCAACCGGGGACGGCAGGAATTCGATCACGGCGTCCAGCATGCGCTGTACACCCTTGTTCTTGAATGCGGTACCGCACAGCATCGGCTGGATTTCGCAAGCAATGGTACGAGTGCGGATGGCCGACACGATTTCTTCTTCGGTCAGCGTACCTTCTTCAAGGTACTTGTTCATCAGCTCTTCGTTGGCTTCAGCAGCCGACTCAACCATCTTCTCGCGCCATTCTTCAGCGACAGCTTGCAGCTCTGCCGGGATTTCGCGGTATTCAAACTTCATACCTTGCGAAGCTTCATCCCAGAAGATGGCCTGCATCTTGATCAGATCAACCACGCCTTCAAAGCCGTCTTCCGCGCCGATAGGAATAACCACCGGAACCGGGTTGGCTTTCAGACGCGTCTTCATCTGCTCGACCACACGGAAGAAGTTGGCGCCGGAGCGGTCCATCTTGTTCACGAAGGCCAGACGCGGCACTTTGTACTTGTTAGCCTGACGCCATACGGTTTCAGACTGGGGCTGCACACCACCTACCGCGCAATACACCATACATGCACCATCCAGCACGCGCATGGAACGTTCCACCTCGATGGTGAAGTCCACGTGCCCCGGGGTGTCGATGATGTTGAAGCGGTGTTCCGGAAACTGCATACCCATGCCTTTCCAGAAGGTCGTGGTTGCAGCCGAAGTAATGGTAATACCGCGCTCTTGCTCTTGCTCCATCCAGTCCATGGTGGCAGCGCCGTCGTGAACCTCACCAATCTTGTGGTTCACGCCGGTGTAGAACAGGATACGCTCGGTCGTGGTGGTCTTGCCTGCATCAATGTGAGCGGAGATACCGATGTTACGGTAGCGCTCAATGGGAGTATTACGGGCCACGATGATTTCCTTAAGCGTTGTGCATTAGAAGCGGTAGTGCGCGAACGCCTTGTTCGCTTCTGCCATGCGGTGAACTTCGTCGCGCTTCTTCATCGCGCCGCCACGACCTTCCGCGGCATCAAGCAGCTCACCAGCCAGACGCAGATCCATGGACTTTTCGCCACGCTTGCGAGCCGCGTCGCGCACCCAACGCATCGCCAATGCCAAACGACGGCTGGGACGGACTTCGACAGGCACCTGATAGTTGGCACCACCGACGCGACGGCTCTTAACCTCGACGATCGGTTTCGCGTTATTGATTGCAGTCGAGAATACTTCCAGCGCGTTCTTGCCGGTCTTCTTCTCGATCTGGGCCAGCGCACCGTAAATGATGCCTTCGGCCACGGACTTCTTGCCGTCAATCATGACGACGTTCATGAATTTGCTCAGTTCCTGGCTGCCGAATTTAGGATCCGGCAGAACGTCGCGTTTGGGAACTTCTCTGCGTCTTGGCATGATATTGCTTCCTTGATGTGACATTCAGTCGGGGACAATTGCTGATCCCCACGGCCATCCATAAGACGGCCACTTACTCGACGGCTTTGATGTGTGCCGCCGACCACACAGCCATTACGCCTTCGGGCGCTTGGCGCCGTACTTCGAACGGCTTTGCTTACGATCTTTAACGCCTGCGGTATCCAGGGAGCCGCGCACGGTGTGGTAACGCACACCCGGCAAATCCTTGACACGACCGCCGCGGATCAGCACAACGCTGTGTTCTTGCAGGTTGTGGCCTTCACCGCCGATGTACGAAATGACTTCGAAACCGTTGGTGAGACGTACCTTGCACACTTTACGCAGTGCGGAGTTCGGCTTTTTCGGCGTTGTGGTGTACACGCGAGTGCACACGCCACGCTTTTGAGGGCAGGCTTCGAGCGCGGGAACCTTGCTCTTCACCACTTCCTTCTCGCGGCCCTTACGGACCAGCTGATTGATAGTTGGCATTGTTAAAAACTTCCTTGAGTTTACACACCCCTCACGGGGCCTTTTTCTGGCCGCCAGGCCACAAGGACCGGACCACCAAATGAAGCTAGCGACGTTCAGCAGGCTGAGCGTCGCCAGAAAAGTCGTAGATTTTAAGAAAATCAAGCGCTTGACGTCAAGCGCATTCGGCACGGAGCCCGGTAAACCGGGCTCCTGCCTGTTTTATTGGCCTTCGTCCTGACCAACGGTGGCAAACGCGGCCTCTGCTGCCAGCATTTCTGCCGACGGAGCATCCGGGTTGGCCGGAGCGCGTTTGCGACTGCGGTGGTATGCCAGACCCGTACCAGCCGGAATCAGACGACCCACGATCACGTTTTCTTTCAGACCGCGCAGTTCGTCGACCTTGCCCATGATGGCGGCTTCGGTCAGAACACGCGTGGTTTCCTGGAACGACGCGGCCGAGATAAACGAATCGGTCGACAACGAAGCCTTGGTAATACCCAGCAGGATGTTTTCGTACTGGGCCGGTTGTTTACCCTCGGCAACCATCCGGTCGTTCATGCTCAGTACTTCAGCACGTTCAACCTGCTCACCCAGGATAAAGCCGGTATCACCCGAAGCCGAAATCACCACACGACGCAGCATCTGACGCACGATCACTTCGATGTGCTTGTCGTTAATCTTCACACCTTGCAGTCGGTAAACTTCTTGCACCTCTTGCACGATATAACGGGCCAGCGCCTCAATCCCTTGCAGACGCAGGATATCGTGCGGATCGATCGGGCCGTCGACAATGTTTTCACCGCGGTTCACGACTTGACCATCGTGCACCATCACGTGCTTGTCTTTCGGGATCAGGTATTCATGAGCCATGCCGTCCGGATCAGTAATGATCAGACGTTGCTTGCCCTTGGTGTCCTTACCGAACGACATCGTGCCGGTGATTTCCGCCAGCATGCCGGCATCTTTCGGCGAACGCGCTTCGAACAGTTCCGCAACGCGCGGTAGACCACCGGTAATGTCGCGGGTCTTGGCGGTTTCTTGCGGAATCCGCGCCAGAACTTCACCCACGCCCACAACCTGACCGTCCTTCACGGTAATGATCGAGCCCACCTGGAAGGTAATCGTTACCGAAGTATCGGTACCGGTCAGCTTCACATCGTGGCCGTTTTCATCGGTCAGTTTAACCAGCGGACGCACGCCTTTCGACGCACCCGCTTTGCGCTTCGGATCGATCACGACCAGGGTCGACAGACCGGTCACATCATCCACCTGCTTAACCACGGTCGCGCCTTCTTCGACGTTCTCGAAGCGCACCTGACCGGCGTACTCGGTAATGATCGGACGGGTGTGCGGGTCCCACGTGCCCAGCACGGCGCCGGCCTTGACCGCTTCGCCATCCCTGACCATCAACGTGGCGCCGTACGGCACCTTGTGACGTTCGCGCTCACGACCATTGTCATCCAGCACCAGCACTTCGGCCGAACGCGCAATCACCAGCTGCTCGCCCTTGGTGTTGGTCACGTAGCGCATGTTGGCGCTGTACGCGATATGACCGTTGGACTTGGTCTCAACCTGGCTGGCCGCTGCCGCCCGCGATGCCGCACCACCGATGTGGAACGTACGCATGGTCAGCTGGGTACCCGGCTCACCGATCGACTGCGCAGCGATGACACCCACTGCTTCACCAGCGTTGACGCGATGACCGCGGCCCAGATCACGGCCGTAGCACGAAGCGCACAGGCCGTAACGGGTTTCGCAAGTCAGCGGCGTGCGAACACGCACTTCATCCACGCCCATGGCGTCGATCTGATCAACTTCGTCTTCACCCAGGATGGTGCCCGCTTCGATCGCGGTTTCTTGCGAAGCCGGATCAACGATATCCACCGCAGCTACACGACCCAGAATACGGTCACGCAACGCTTCGATGACGTCACCGCCCTGCACCACTGCCTTCATCGTCACGCCGTACTTGGTGCCGCAGTCGTCCTCGGTCACCACGAGATCTTGCGTTACGTCGACCAGACGACGGGTCAGGTAACCCGAGTTAGCGGTCTTCAACGCGGTATCGGCCAGACCCTTACGGGCACCGTGCGTCGAGTTGAAGTACTGCAGAACGGTCAGACCTTCGCGGAAGTTGGTCGTAATCGGCGTCTCGATAATCGAGCCATCCGGCTTGGCCATCAAACCCCGCATACCGGCCAGCTGACGGATCTGCGCTGCGGAACCCCGAGCGCCCGAGTCAGCCATCATGTACAGCGAGTTGAACGACTCTTGATCAACCGTCTTGCCTTCGCCGTCGACAACCTTCTCTTTACCGAGTTGGTCCATCATCGCCTTGGCAATCTGGTCACCGGCACGGCCCCAGATATCGACCACTTTGTTGTAACGCTCGCCTTGCGTCACCAGACCGGAGCTGTATTGCTGCTCGATCTCTTTGACTTCGGCGTTGGCTGCAGCCAGCAGTTCGACTTTCTTGGCCGGAACCAGCATGTCGTCGACGCAAATCGAGACGCCACCGCGCGTCGAATACGCAAAACCGGTGTACATCAGTTGGTCGGCGAACACGACGGTGTCTTTCAAACCGCAACGACGGAACGATGCGTTGATCAGACGACCGATTTCTTTCTTCTTCAGTGCCTTGTTGATGTGGCTGAAGTCCAGGCCCTTCGGCAGGATTTCGGACAGGATGGCGCGGCCGACGGTGGTATCACGACGCACCATCTGCGCTTGCCATTCACCCGAATCATCACGCACAAACTCTTTCAGACGCACCGAGATGCGGGTCTGCAGCGTAACGACCTTGTTTTCATAGGCACGATGCACTTCGCGCACGTCGGTGAACTTCATGCCTTCACCGGCGGCGTTGATCGCTTCGCGGGTCATGTAGTACAGACCCAACACGATATCCTGCGACGGCACGATGATCGGCTCGCCGTTGGCGGGCGACAGCACGTTATTGGAGGCCAGCATCAGCGTGCGGGCTTCCATCTGCGCTTCCAGCGACAGCGGCACGTGAACAGCCATCTGGTCACCGTCAAAGTCGGCGTTGAATGCCGCGCAGACCAGCGGATGCAGCTGGATCGCCTTGCCTTCAATCAGTACCGGCTCGAACGCCTGGATACCCAGACGGTGCAGCGTCGGCGCACGGTTCAGCAGCACCGGATGCTCGCGGATTACGTCTTCCAGAATGTCCCACACCACCGCTTCTTGCGCTTCGACCATTTTCTTGGCCGCTTTGATGGTGGTGGCCAAGCCCATCACTTCCAGCTTGTGGAAAATGAACGGCTTGAACAGTTCCAGCGCCATCAGTTTCGGCAAGCCGCACTGATGCAGACGCAGGTACGGGCCCACGGTAATCACGGAACGACCCGAGTAATCAACGCGCTTACCCAGCAAGTTCTGACGGAAACGACCGCCCTTACCCTTGATCATGTCAGCCAGCGACTTCAGCGGACGCTTGTTGGCGCCGGTCATTGCCTTACCGCGACGACCGTTGTCCAGCAGCGAATCCACCGATTCTTGCAGCATGCGCTTTTCGTTACGCACGATGATGTCCGGCGCACGCAGCTCAAGCAGACGCTTGAGACGGTTGTTCCGGTTGATCACGCGGCGATACAAGTCGTTCAGATCGGAGGTCGCAAAGCGGCCACCATCCAGCGGCACCAGCGGGCGCAGCTCGGGCGGCAGCACCGGCAGCACTTCCATCACCATCCAGTCCGGCTTGATGCCCGACTTGTGGAAGGCCTCGAGCACTTTCAGGCGCTTGGCGATCTTCTTGATCTTGGTGTCCGACGAGGTCGATTCGAGTTCTTGACGCAGGGTCGCGATCTCGTTGTCGGCGTCCAGATTGCGCAGCAGTTCACGGATGCCTTCGGCGCCCATCAACGCGACGAATTCGTCACCGTACTCTTCAACCTTGTCGAAGTAGTCTTCTTCGGTCAGCAGTTGACCGCGTTGCAGCGGGGTCATACCCGGCTCAACCACGATGAATGCTTCGAAGTACAGCACGCGCTCGATATCGCGCAGCGCGATATCCAGCACCATACCCAGACGCGACGGCAGGCTCTTCAGGAACCAGATGTGCGCGACCGGGCTGGCCAGCTCGATGTGGCCCATGCGTTCGCGGCGAACCTTGGACAGCGTGACTTCAACGCCACACTTTTCGCAGATCACGCCGCGGTGTTTCAGACGCTTGTACTTGCCGCACAAGCATTCGTAGTCTTTGATCGGCCCAAAAATACGGGCGCAAAACAGACCGTCACGCTCAGGCTTGAACGTACGGTAGTTAATGGTCTCAGGCTTCTTCACTTCGCCATACGACCAGGAACGGATCTTCTCGGGCGAGGCCAGCCCGATCTTGATCGCGTCGAATTCTTCGTCCTGGGTGACTTGCTTGAAGAGTTCCAGTAAGCCTTTCATCTCAATCTTTCTCCTGTGAGGGTGAGGAGTCAGGTGTGAGGTACCCGCTTGCTCCAAGGCAGCGGGCACCCCTCACACCTCACATGGTCAGTTAGTTTCCAGATCGATATCGATACCGAGGGAGCGGATTTCCTTCACCAACACGTTGAAGGATTCCGGCATACCCGCATCGATGCGATGGTCACCCTTGACGATGTTCTCGTAGACCTTGGTCCGGCCGTTCACATCATCCGACTTCACGGTCAGCATTTCCTGCAGCGTATAGGCGGCGCCGTAAGCTTCCAGCGCCCACACTTCCATCTCACCGAAACGTTGACCACCAAACTGCGCCTTACCACCCAACGGCTGTTGCGTTACCAGCGAGTACGGGCCGGTCGAACGCGCGTGCATCTTGTCGTCAACCAGGTGATGCAGCTTCAGGTAATGCATGACGCCCACCGAAACCTTGCGCTCAAACGGTTCGCCAGTACGGCCGTCGAACAGTTGCATCTGGGTCTTGGTGTCGTTGAAATCAAGCAGACCAGTGCGTTCGTCTTCGTCCGGGTAGGCCAGATTCAGCATTTCGTGAATCTCGCTTTCCTTGGCGCCGTCGAATACCGGGCTGGCAAACACCATCCCTTTGCGCAGGCCCTTGGCCAGGTTCATGACTTCAACGTCGGTGAAGTCCGAAATATCTTCGGGCTTGCCGGACGTGCCGTAGATCTTGCCGATGTAATCACGGAGATCCGACAGCTGGCGTTGTTCGTTCAGCATCTTGTCGATGCGTTGGCCAATGCCCTTGGCCGCCCAACCGAGGTGGACTTCCAGAATCTGACCTATGTTCATCCGCGACGGAACGCCCAGCGGGTTCAGTACGATATCGACCGTGGTGCCATCCGCCATGTACGGCAGATCTTCCACCGGCAGAATCTTGGAAACCACACCCTTGTTACCGTGACGGCCGGCCATCTTGTCGCCCGGCTGCAGGCGGCGTTTAACGGCCACATACACCTTGACCATCTTGATCACGCCCGGCGGCAGTTCATCGCCCTGGGTCAGCTTGCGCTTTTTATCTTCAAAGCGCAGATCGAAATCGGACTTCATCTGTGCAACGAGGTCTTTCATCGATTCGAGCTGGCGAGCGGCATCTTCGTCGGCCAGACGGATATCAAACCAGTCTTGACGCGGGGTCAGATCGGCCAGGTATTCCTTGGTGATCTCGGCGCCTTTAGCCAGACGCTTCGGACCGCCATTGACAACCTTACCGACAATCATCCGCTCGATACGTTCGAACAAGTCGTTTTCAACGATACGCAGTTGATCGTTCAGGTCAGTACGATAGCGACGCAGTTGCTCGTCAATAATCGCCTGGGCGCGCTTGTCGCGCTCCACGCCTTCACGGGTAAACACTTGCACATCGATCACGGTGCCGGTCATGCCGGACGGAACGCGCAGCGACGTATCTTTAACGTCGGAGGCCTTCTCACCAAAGATCGCGCGCAGCAGTTTCTCTTCCGGCGTCAGCTGGGTTTCGCCCTTCGGCGTCACTTTACCGACCAGCACGTCACCGGCTTCGACTTCAGCACCGATATAAACCACGCCGGATTCGTCCAGGCGACCCAGCATGCGCTCGCTCAGGTTCGAAATATCACGGGTGATTTCTTCCGGGCCCAGCTTGGTGTCACGCGCCATCACCGACAGTTCTTCGATGTGGATCGAGGTGTAGCGATCGTCTGCCACCACCTTCTCCGAGATCAGGATCGAATCCTCGAAGTTGTAGCCATTCCACGGCATGAACGCGATGGTCATGTTCTGACCCAGCGCCATTTCGCCCAGATCGGTCGAAGCGCCATCCGCGATCACATCGCCGCGGGCGATACGGTCACCACGCGCCACAACCGGGCGCTGGTTAATGTTGGTGTTCTGGTTCGAACGCGTGAACTTGGTCAGGTTGTAGATATCCACACCGGTTTCGCCGGCCGGAGTCTCATCATCGTTGACGCGGATCACGATACGGGTGGCATCGACAAAGTCGACCACGCCGCCACGCAGCGCCGCAACGGCGGTACCCGAATCGACCGCGCAAGTGCGTTCGATACCGGTGCCAACCATCGGCTTTTCAGCGCGCAGACACGGTACGGCCTGACGCTGCATGTTCGAACCCATCAATGCACGGTTCGCATCATCGTGTTCCAGGAACGGAATCAGCGAAGCAGCCACGGACACGATCTGGCTCGGGGCCACGTCCATGTATTGCACGCGATCCGGCGTGGCGATGATGGTTTCACCGTGTTCACGGCAAGTAACCATGTCGTCGATCAGCGTGCCGGCAGCGTCCAGCTCGGCGTTAGCCTGAGCGATGACGTACTTGCCCTCTTCGATCGCGGACAGGTATTCGATTTCGTCGGTGACCTTGCTATCCACCACTTTGCGATACGGGGTCTCAAGGAAACCGTATTCGTTGGTGCGGGCGTAGCAAGACAGCGAGTTGATCAGACCAATGTTCGGACCTTCCGGCGTTTCAATCGGGCAGACGCGACCATAGTGAGTCGGGTGTACGTCACGGACTTCAAAGCCCGCACGTTCACGCGTCAGACCGCCCGGGCCCAGTGCCGAGACACGGCGCTTGTGCGTAATCTCGGACAGCGGGTTGGTCTGGTCCATAAACTGTGACAGCTGCGACGAACCGAAGAATTCCTTGATCGCGGCCGAAACCGGCTTGGCATTGATCAGGTCATGCGGCATCAGGTTGTCGGATTCAGCTTGCGACAGACGTTCTTTAACCGCGCGCTCAACACGCACCAGGCCAGCGCGGAACTGGTTTTCGGCCAGTTCGCCCACTGAACGTACGCGACGGTTACCGAGGTGATCGATATCGTCCACGTCGCCACGGCCGTTGCGCAGTTCAACCAGAATGCCGATCACGGCGATGATGTCGTCAACCGACAGCACGCCCACGCCTTCCAGGCCTTGCGGACCAACGCGCTCGTAGAACGCACGTTGCCAACCCGGCGCCTTCTCTTCCAGACGATCCGGATAGGCGCGACGGTTGAACTTCATGCGGCCCACAGCCGACAGGTCGTAACGGTCTTCCGAGAAGAACAGACCGCGGAACAGTGCTTCGACTGCATCTTCGGTCGGCGGCTCGCCAGGACGCATCATGCGATAGATGGCCACTTTGGCGGCGTACTGATCAGCTACGTCATCGTTACGCAGGCTGGCAGCGATATACGCGCCCTGGTCGATCTCGTTGATGTACAGGACACGGACTTGCGCCACATTGGCCTGGTCAAACTTGATTGCCAGTTCTTCGGTGATTTCGTCGTTACCGCGTGCGATCAGCTCGCCGGTTTCCGGATTGGCAACATCGTGTGCGAGCACACGACCCACCAGGAAATCGACCGGCACGGGGAGACGCTTCAGGCCAGCGGCCTGAATGTCGCGAATACCCTTGGCAGTCACACGCTTGTCTTTCTGAACCAGAACCTTGCCGTCATCAGCAACGATGTCAAAGCGCGCAACTTCGCCCTTCAGACGTTCTGGCACCAGTTCCATGAACAGACCATCCTTACCCATCTGGAAGGTGTCGGTGTCATAGAACTCTTTGAGGATTTGTTCTGGCGAATAGCCCAACGCCTTCAGCAGAATCGAAACCGGCATCTTGCGACGGCGGTCGATCCGGAAGAACAGCAGGTCTTTCGGGTCGAATTCGAAGTCGAGCCACGAGCCGCGGTACGGAATAATCCGTGCCGAGAACAGCAGTTTGCCCGAGCTGTGGGTCTTGCCCTTGTCATGCTCAAAGAACACGCCCGGCGAGCGGTGCAGCTGCGACACGATCACACGCTCGGTACCGTTGATCACGAACGAGCCGTTACGCGTCATCAGCGGAATTTCGCCAAAGTAAACGTCTTGTTCTTTGACTTCCTTGACGGTCGGCTTGGCGGCTTCGCGGTCCATGATGACCAGACGCACACGGGCGCGCAGCGGCGCAGCGAACGTGATACCGCGTTGCTGACACTCGATCACATCAAAGGGCGGCTCGCCCAATACATAGTGGACAAACTCAAGACGCGCGTTTTCGTTGTGCGAAACGATCGGGAAAATGGACGTGAATGCGGCATGCAAGCCGATATTCTTGCGATCAGCGATCGATACACCCAGCTGGATGAACTCGTTATACGAGTCGATCTGGGTGGCCAGCAAAAACGGAACATCAAGGACGTTCGCGCGTTTCGCAAAGCTCTTACGAATGCGTTTCTTCTCAGTGAACGAGTAATTCATACTCACAAACTCTCCATGGAGTAGGGCGCAAAAGACAAACCGCAAAGCGCCGCCCGCGGTTGGCGGGGGAAAAACGGTTTCCGGTTTATCAACTGCCTGGCCCGGCGGCCAGTGTCAAACGGCGACACGATATGAACAAACGCAAAAGGGCAGGCGGATTCCTCCGCCTGCCTTTCTAAACGTCCAAGGGACGATTACTTCACCTCAGCGGTAGCGCCTGCTTCCACCAGTTTCTTCTGGATGGCTTCAGCGTCAGCCTTGGAAACGCCTTCCTTGACCGGCTTCGGTGCGCCGTCAACCAGATCCTTGGCTTCTTTCAGGCCCAGACCGGTCACTTCACGCACAACCTTGATCACGCCAACCTTCTGAGCGCCAGCGCCAGTCAGGATAACGTCGAATTCGGTCTTCTCTTCAACAGCAGCGGCGCCAGCAGCAGCCGGGCCAGCAACGGCAACAGCAGCAGCGGACACGCCGAACTTCTCTTCGAACGCCTTAACCAGGTCGTTCAGTTCCATAACGGTCAGGCCAGCAACCGCGTCGAGGATATCTTCTTTGGACAGAGCCATTTGGTATTACTCCTGAAAATCTTTGTATGAATCGAAATCGGGTTAAACGGCTTCGGCTTCGGCAGCCGGAGCTTCCGTAGCGGGTCCGCCTTGCTTTTCCGCCAGAGCGGCCAGGGCGCGGGCAAAGCCAGCAACCGGTGCCTTCATGACGTACAGCAGCTTGGACAGCAGTTCTTCGCGGCTCGGGATCGAAGCCAGGGCAGCAACGCCCGCAGCATCCAGCACCTGACCATCATAAGAACCGGCCTTGATGACGATCTTGTCGTCTTTCTTGGCGAAGTCGTTCAGCACTTTGGCTGCAGCGACCGGGTCTTCAGACAAACCGTAAACCAGCGGGCCGACCATGTGGTCAGCCAGACCGGCAAACGGGGTGCCTTCAACCGCGCGGCGTGCCAGCGTGTTCTTCAGAACGCGCAGGTATACGCCGGACTCACGAGCCTGCTTGCGCAGGCGAGTCATGCTGGCAACCTCGATCCCGCGATACTCGGCAACGACGAGCGTTTGAGCTTTGGCAACTTCTGCCGCGATCTCGGCTACGACGGCCTTCTTGTCTTCGAGATTGAGACTCAAGGTCTACCTCCATTTGCTTTGAACAGGTGCATGCGAACATGCACCTCCATTCAAACGGCGACCAGTCCATCAGGAGCGCCACCCCGGAAAGGGATGGAAAAACCATGATTTATTGGGACCACCGTCTGCGCAGGGTGAACCTGATACAGCCAGTTCCAGATTAAGCAGCTTGCGCCGCGCCTGCGGTCTTTGACATTCCCGGCCAGAAATCCGGCCAGGCCCAAAGTTCTTTTAGCCAGCCAGCGTAGCGGTGTCGACGCGAACGCCCACGCCCATCGTGCTGGAAACGGCAACTTTCTTCAGGTAAACACCCTTCGAAGTAGCCGGCTTGGCTTTTTGCAGTGCATCAACCAGAGCAGTCAGGTTGGCGCGCAGATCAGCGGCTTCGAACGAAGCGCGGCCGATGGTGGCGTGCACGATACCTGCCTTGTCGGTACGGTACTGGACCTGACCGGCCTTGGCGTTTTTCACAGCCTCAGCAACGTTCGGGGTTACCGTGCCAACCTTCGGGTTCGGCATCAGGCCACGCGGGCCGAGGATCTGACCCAGTTGACCGACAACGCGCATTGCATCCGGGGAAGCAATAACAACGTCGAAGTCCAGGTTACCGGCCTTGATGGATTCAGCCAGATCTTCGAAACCGACGATCTCGGCGCCAGCAGCCTTGGCGGCTTCTGCGTTGGCGCCTTGCGTGAATACAGCAACGCGAACCGACTTACCCGTACCCTTCGGCAACACCACCGAACCACGAACAACCTGGTCGGATTTACGTGCATCGATACCGAGATTGACAGCAACGTCGATCGATTCGTTGAACTTGGCGGTAGCAGCACCCTTAACCAGGCTCAGAGCCTCGTCAACAGCGTACAGCTTGTTACGATCTACAGCGGCCTTGAGGGCGGCCAGACGCTTGGAAACCTTAGCCATGTTACAGACCCTCCACTTCAAGACCCATCGAACGAGCCGAGCCAGCCAGGATGCGCACAGCGGCGTCCATGTCGGCAGCGGTCAGATCTGCTTGTTTGGTCTTCACGATTTCTTCGAGTTGAGCGCGAGTCACCTTGCCAACCTTGTCGGTATGGGGCTTCGGCGAACCCTTGGTGATGCCAGCAGCCTTCTTCAGCAGAATGGTCGCGGGCGGGCTCTTCATCACGAAGGTGAAGGACTTGTCTGCAAACGCAGTGATCACAACCGGAATCGGCAGACCCGGCTCAATGCCTTGGGTCTGGGCGTTGAACGCCTTGCAGAATTCCATGATGTTCAGACCGCGCTGGCCCAGTGCCGGGCCGATAGGAGGCGAAGGATTAGCCTTGCCTGCGGGCACTTGCAGCTTGATATAGCCGACAATTTTCTTTGCCACAATATTTCTCCAGAATGGGTATAGCGCGGGTTACCCCGCTTCCCGAATACGCCCAGAGGGCGCCACTACCGCAAACCGAGACGACCTTAGACCTTCTCGACCTGCGAAAAATCCACATCAACCGGCGTTGCACGACCGAAGATCAGGACAGACACCTTGAGGCGGCTCTTGTCATAATCAATGTCTTCGACAGTAGCGTTAAAGTCAGCGAACGGACCATCGGTCACGCGCAGCACTTCACCCACTTCAAACAACACTTTCGGCTTCGGCTTTTCTACGCCTTCCTGCATCTGATGCAGGATTGCGTCGACTTCGCGCTGCGAAATCGGTGCCGGACGGTTACCCGAGCCACCGACAAAGCCAGTGACCTTCGGCGTCGACTTGACCATGTGCCAGGTCTCGTCCGTCATTTCCATTTCAACCAGCACGTAGCCCGGGAAGAATTTGCGTTCAGTCAGGGCTTTGCGACCACCCTTCACTTCCATCACTTCTTCTACCGGCACCAGAATCTGGCCGAACATATGTGCAACTTCGGAACGCTCAATGCGTTCTTTCAGCGCCTTTTGCACGCTTTTCTCGAAACCGGAATAAGCGTGCACCACGTACCAACGCATAGCCATTCAAACACCCCGCCAGCGATTTTTATTAACGGCCCAGGATCACACCGTAGAACAACCACGTCAGACCTGAATCGACCGCCCACATGAAAAGCGCAAGCACCCCGACAAACAGGAACACAATGCCCGTCATCTGCCAGGTTTCTTTTTTACTCGGCCACACAACCTTCTGCGCTTCCTTGACAGAATCGCGCGCGTAATCCACGAAATTCCGACCAGGCTGCGAGAACCAGATGGTGGTCGCAGCAAGCAAAAGCCCCGCAATAACAGACAATACGCGGAGTGCACCCTGATCGGCCGGCACGAGATAGAACCCGGCCACGCCCAAAGCCACCAGTACAACGGCAGCCGTCATCTTGAATTTGTCGACGCTTTCCATGAGCCTGTTTTCGGAGACCGCAAATAAAATAAAGCCGCTTCCCTGTGGAAACGGCCGCGAATCTGATTCGTGGCAGGCGAGGAGGGTTTCGAACCCCCAACCCCCGGTTTTGGAGACCGGTGCTCTACCAATTGAGCTACTCGCCTACAGGGAAAGGGCGGAATTATAATCCGACCTTTCCTTTCTTGTGAAGCTTTTTACAAAAACTTATTTAACG
>NZ_LAQT01000016.1 GCF_001294205.1 Amantichitinum ursilacus | reverse complement strand
CCCGGGCACCCCCGGGTATCCAAACATGCGCCGCAGGCTAAACAAAAGCAGTTAAAGATTCAAGACCCGCCAAAGCAGACACAACAAGCACCGCAGGCAACCACCCACCCCAACAAAACACCCCCATGCCAACCACCCACAAATACCTCCTCGCCTTCGACCAGGGCACCACCAGCTCCCGCGCCATCGTCTTCAATCACGAAGGCGCCATCGTCCAGCGCGCCCAGCGCGAGTTCCGCCAGATTTACCCGCAACCGGGCTGGGTGGAGCATGACCCGCAAGAAATCTGGGGCAGTCAGGTCGCCGTTGCCGCGCAGGCGGTGGCCATGGCCGGGCTGCAGGCCACCGACATCGCCGCCATCGGCATCACCAACCAGCGCGAAACCACTTTGCTGTGGGATCGCGCCACCGGCCAGCCGGTTTACAACGCCATCGTCTGGCAAGACCGCCGCACCGCCGCCTGGTGCGACCAACTCAAACACGATGGCCACGCCGATCTCGTCAAAAGCAAAACCGGCCTGCCCATTGACGCGTATTTTTCCGCCTCCAAACTCAAATGGCTGCTCGATAAGGTGCCCGACGCGCGCCGTCGCGCCAACAAGGGCGAGCTGGCCTTTGGCACCGTCGATAGCTGGCTGATCTGGAACCTCACCCAGGGCCAGCAACATCTGACTGACGTTTCCAACGCCGCGCGCACCATGCTGTTCAACATTCATACGCTGGCTTGGGACGACGATCTGCTGCGGCTGTTTGATATCCCGCGCAGCGTGCTGCCCGAAGTGCGCGGTTCCAGCGAGATTGTCGGCTACACGCGCAACGTGGTACCCGGCGGCGTGATTGCGCTGGCCGGCATCGCGGGCGATCAGCATGCGGCCTTGTTTGGCCAGCAATGCACGCAGCCTGGCATGGTCAAGAACACTTATGGCACCGGCTGTTTTTTGATGATGAACACCGGCCCCAAGCCGATGTCGTCGCAACACAATCTGCTCAGCACCGTGGCGTGGCAAATCAATGGGCAGACTACCTACGCGCTGGAGGGCAGCATCTTTACCACGGGCGCGGTCATCAAATGGCTGCGCGATGGCCTGGGCTTGATTCGCCACGCCAGCGAGATCGACGCATTGGCGCGCAGCGTGCCGGATACCGGCGGCGTGGTGCTGGTGCCCGCGTTTGCCGGTCTGGGCGCACCACACTGGAATGCCAACGCGCGTGGCTCTTTGTTTGGCGCCACGCTGGGCACCACCAGCGCGCATATCGCCCGCGCCGCGCTGGAAAGCATCGCGCTGCAAACGCTGGATGTGCTGGATGCCATGCGCGCTGACAGCGGCATGACGGTGAGCGAATTACGCGTGGACGGTGGCGCCACCGCCAGCGACTTATTGCTGCAATGTCAGGCCGATCTACTGCAACTGGACGTTATCCGCCCCCAAGTCACCGAAACCACCGCCTTGGGCGCTGCCTATCTGGCCGGTCTGGCAGTCGGCTACTGGAACGATCTACCGGCGTTGCAGGACCAATGGCAGCTACAGCAGCGCTTTAGCCCGCAAGCCTCGGCCGAGGACGTTAATCGACGAGTGGCAGCGTGGCAACGCGCCGTTAAAGCCGCCGTGGTCTGGGCGGATATGGGCTGACGGCCCGCGCGGGCGGCCTCAGTCTTACGGCCGATGTGGTGCGCGCGCCGCCCGGTTAGAGTGCCGCCGCGGCGATGCATTGCAGCGTAGATACAGGCCTGACGCGGCTTTGCGCGCGCTGGTACATCGCTTGCTTGCTTATTGCGGTGCACCAAACGCGCGGACGAACGTTGATACTCCACCGTGTTTAAAAGGGATTGTGCTGGGATATCCCTAATGCTGATTTCCACGGTATTTCCGATTTCGTAAGCTGATTTATAAAGGGGCGATTGCAGCATTACCCCGCTGCGCCTCCCCGGATAACGCGTTGCCAAGGTCCGGGCCACAAGCTGGATACCCAACCACGCGAAGGATAGCCAATGATGATCGCGCCCCCGTTTGAACCCTTGTCCATCCCGCGCCGCAAGCTGGTGGTGGCCAACTGGAAAATGCACGGCAATCTGGCCATGGTGCGGCAAGACGTGCCCGTACTGGCCGAACACGCACTGGCCGGCGTGCCGCTGATGCTGGCGCCGCCCGCGCCGTATCTGGGCGAAGTCGGCCGCTTTGCCCAGGGCAGTCAGCTGCATCTGTGCGGCCAGGATGTCGCCGAAGTCAGCGATGGCGAGCGCACCGGCGAATGGTCGGCCAGCATGCTGGCGGATCTGGGTTGCTGCCACGCGCTGGTGGGCCATTCCGAGCGCCGCCAGTTTCATTACGAAGATGACCGCCTGATTGCCGCCAAAGCGCGTGCTTGCTTGCGTGCCAGCATCACCCCGATTGTCTGCATCGGCGAAAGCCGCATCGCGCGCGACGCGGGCCAGACGCAAGAAGTGCTGCGCCGGCAACTGGCCAGCCTGCTGGATTGCGGCGCCTGGCGCGGCGCCTGGATTGCCTACGAGCCGCTGTGGGCCATCGGCAGCGGCGAGGCCGCCACGCCGCAAATGGCGCAAGACGTGCTCGCTTTTATCCGCAATCTGATAGCGCAGCAAGACCCCGCCATTGCACGCTCCATGCCGCTGTTGTACGGCGGTAGCGTCAAACCCGACAACGCCGCTTCGCTGTTTGCCATGCCCGATATCGATGGCGCGCTGGTGGGCAGTGCATCGCTGCAAACCGAATCGCTGCTGCAGATTTACGCCGCCGCCATCGAAGCCGATGCCGTTATTCCCCGCAATGCCGAACCGGTGCATTCAGCGTTACACAGCATCTGAAACCGAGAGGACCTGCATGACTAGTTTTGCCGAATTTATCCAGCAGCAATTGGGCGCTACCGATCGCGCCGATCTGGGCCTGTTGCTCAACCAGTTTGCCAGCGCCTGCAAAAGCATCGGCAACGCCATCAACCGCGCTGCTTTTACCGGGGCCAGTGGCGTTAGCAATACCGATAACGTGCAGGGCGAACATCAAAAGAAACTCGACATCATCTCCAACGATTTGATGATCGGCTGGACCCAATGGGGCGGCCATGCCGCAGCGATGGTGTCGGAAGAACTTGAAGCGATGTACAGCCTGCCGCCCGAGTTGCAACGCGGCCGCTATCTATTGGCGTTTGATCCGCTGGATGGCTCTTCCAACGTGGACGTCAATATCTCGGTGGGCAGCATTTTCAGCGTGCTGCTGGCGCCTGATCAACATCGCGCCGCCCGCGCCGAAGATTTTTTGCAGCCTGGCACGCAACAAGTGGCCGCAGGCTATGCGCTGTATGGCCCGTCCACCATGCTGGTGCTGACCACTGGCCAAGGCGTGAACGGCTTTACGCTGGATGCCGCCACCGGCGAATTCATGTTGACGCACCCCGCCATGAGCATCGAACCGGAAACGCGCGAGTTCGCCATCAACGCCTCCAATATGCGGCATTGGGAAACCCCGGTGCAGCGCTATATCGACGAATGTCTGGCTGGCAAAGAGGGCCCGCGCGGTAACAATTTCAATATGCGCTGGGTGGCCTCGATGGTGGCCGAGGTGCATCGCATCCTGATGCGGGGCGGCGTGTTCATGTACCCGCGCGACAACCGCGATCCGGCCAAACCGGGCAAATTGCGCCTGTTGTACGAAGCCAATCCGATGTCGTTCATCGTCGAACAAGCGGGCGGCGCCAGCACCACCGGCACCCAACGCATTCTTGAATTACAGCCCGACCATATCCACCAGCGCGTTGCCGTGATGCTCGGCTCGCGCCATGAAATCGAACGCATCGTTAGCTACCACCGCACGTAATCGTCTACCCAAACATCGAATCGGGGATTTGCACTATGGCACTGGTTTCCATGCGTCAACTGCTCGACCACGCGGCCGAGCATCAATACGGTTTACCTGCATTCAACGTCAACAATATGGAGCAGATGCGCGCCATTATGGAGGCGGCCGACCACACCAACAGCCCGGTGATCGTGCAGGCTTCGGCTGGCGCGCGCGCTTATGCCGGCGCGCCGTTCTTGCGTCATCTGATGCTGGCGGCGGTGGAAGAATTTCCGCATCTGCCGGTGGTAATGCACCAGGATCACGGCGCCAGCCCGGCCGTGTGTTTGCGCTCCATCCAGCTGGGTTTTTCTTCGGTGATGATGGATGGCTCGCTGCACGAAGACGGCAAAACCGCCACCGACTTTGATTACAACGTCAAGGTGACGCGTGCGGTGGCGGAATTTGCGCATGCTTGTGGCGTTTCGGTCGAAGGCGAACTGGGCGTGTTGGGCAGCCTGGTCACCGGCATGGCGGGCGAAGAAGACGGCGCGGGCGCGGAAGGTAAACTGGACCATTCGCAATTGCTGACCGACCCCGAAGAAGCCGCCCGGTTTGTCGAGGCCACGCACGTAGATGCGCTGGCGATTGCCATAGGCACCAGCCACGGCGCATACAAGTTCTCGTCGCCGCCGACCGGTGAGACGCTGTCGATTGACCGCGTCAAACTGATCCACGCGCGGCTGCCCAATACCCACCTGGTGATGCACGGCTCGTCGTCGGTGCCGCAGGAATGGATCAAGATCATCAACGAATACGGTGGCGATATCGCGCCGACGTGGGGCGTGCCGGTTGAAGAAATCGTGCAGGGCATCAAACACGGCGTGCGCAAGGTCAATATCGATACCGACTTGCGCATGGCCGCCACCGGCGCCATCCGCCGCGCCTTCGCGCAGAACCCGTCCGAATTTGATCCGCGCAAGTACCTCAAGCAAACGATTACGGCGATGCGCGATATCTGCATCGAACGCTACGAAGCGTTCGGCGCGGCTGGCCACGCTGGCCAGATCAAACCGATCTCGCTGGAAAAAATGGCCACGCGCTACGCCAAAGGCGAGCTGTAAACGCATAGGGTGGGTCTAGACCCACCACGCAAAGCCATGGCCCCATGCTGTGATCATGGCATGCCACATTGGGGGGCGGATCTGCCCAACCACTCCAAGTCGTTGCCCCATGCTGAGACCGTGGCATACCACTTGGGGTGGTGGGTCTCCACCCATCCCCCAAAGCCGCATATTCGGGCGTCGCTGCCCGGTTATGCCACTTTGAATGGTGGGTCTCCACCCATCACCCAAAGCCGCATATTCGGGCGTCGCTGCGCGGTTATGCCACTTTGAATGGTGGGTCTAGACCCACCCTATGCCGCATTGCGCTACATACCAGGTTGTATGATCGCGCTGCAACTCCATCAGCAAATTCTATTGCGCTCAACCCACCGTCAGCCCGAGCCAGAATTCATCCTTGATTTTGTAAATTTGTAACTATAACCATGTCAGTAGCCTGGACGTGACACGTAGCGCTTGCCCTGGCAAGTGACTCCCGCCCCTCCGATATGCGTGCAGCAGGCCCTCTTGTTCATCCGCACGATGAAGGAGCTGGTATGCCTGCAACGCTCAATTATCCTGGCGTGTACATCCAGGAACTGGGCAGTGGCGTCGCCACCATCACTGGTGTCGCCACGTCCATCGCCGCTTTCGCCGGGGCCGCGCCCATGGGGCCGGTTAACAAGGCGGTTGATCTGTTCAGCTTTGCCGATTACGAACGCACGTTTGGCGGGCTGGATGCCGATTCCGAAATGAGCTACGCCGTGCGCCAGTTTTTTCAGAACGGCGGCACGGAAGCTTTTGCCATTCGCGTTGTAAAAAGCGCCACCACCGCCAGCGCGCCACTCAGCAACGGCACCATCGACGTGCTGCAAGTCAACGCCGTGGACGCGGGCAGCGCGGGCAATAGCGTGGTGGCGACGGTGGATTACGGCACCGCCTTGCCGTCCAGCACCTTTAACCTTAGCGTGGTGCGCACCGCCGATAACGCGGTTGAGACCTTCAACAATCTGTCGCTCAATTCCGCCGATGCGCGTTATGCGCTGGATCTGGTCAATGGCGTGTCGCAGATTGTGCAGCTATCGCGCACCGTGCCCGCCGCCACACTTACTGCCTTGCCCGCCGCCACCACGCGCAGCGGCACGCTGGCGGATCCCCCAGTCGGCCTGAATGCCACGCACAAGGAATTCCAGGTGAGCGTCAACGGCAAAGCGCCGGTCACGGTCGATCTGACCTTGCCCGCTGACGGCGCCAGCCTGGCCGCGCTGGCCACCGCCATCACCGCACACGTCAAGGCGGGCGCGGCAGGGCGCAACGAATACGCCTTGTTTGAAGCCAGCGCCACCGGCGGCGTGCTGACGTTTAAATCTGGCGTGGCGGGCGAGTTTTCCAGCGTGCGCGTGCTACCAGGCCTGGCCAATAACGCTGCGGGCGTGCTCAAACTGGGTAGCGAAAACGGCGGTGCGGATGTCGATGCCGCCGCCGGCATCCGCCCCACCGCAACCGCCAAATTCCTGACCGGGGGCGGCGAAGTACCGTATGCCGCCGCCGACATGTATGGCGCGTTTATCGGTGATCGCGCCGTGCGCACCGGCATTTACGCGCTGGAAAGCGTCGATCTGTTCAACCTGCTGTGCCTGCCGGGCATTACCGACAGCGGCGTGCTTAACGATGCGGTGGCCTACGTGCAAGAGCGCCGCGCCTTTCTGATCATCGACGCGCCGCCCACCTCGATCAAACCAGCCGATATGGTCGCCACCATGACCGGCACCGCGCTGCCCAAATCCAGCTTCGCCGCCGTGTATTACCCGTGGATTTACATCGCTGATCCGCTCAAGAACGGCAAGCTGCGTCTCAGTGCGCCGTGCGGCACGGTGGCCGGATTATTTGCGCGCACCGACGCCGACCGCGGCGTGTGGAAAGCGCCCGCAGGCACCGAGGCCAGCCTGGTCGGTGTGCAAGCGCTCAGCTACGCGCTCACTGATCGGGAGCAGGGCACGCTGAACCCGCTGGGCTGCAATGCGCTACGCACGTTTCCGGTCTTTGGCGCGGTGTCGTGGGGCGCGCGCACGCTGCGTGGCGCCGACCAGATGACCGACGATTACAAATATGTGCCGGTGCGGCGGCTGGCTTTGTTTCTGGAAGAAAGCCTGTATCGCGGCACGCAGTGGGTGGTGTTCGAGCCCAACGATGAACCGCTGTGGGCGCAGATCCGGCTTAACCTGGGCGCATTCATGAACACGCTGTTTCGCCAGGGCGCGTTTCAGGGCAAAACCCCGCGCGACGCCTATCTGGTCAAGTGCGACAGCACCACCACCACGCAAAACGATATCAACCGTGGCGTGGTGAATATTCTGGTGGCGTTTGCGCCGCTCAAGCCCGCCGAATTTGTGGTGATCAGCATTCAGCAACTGGCCGGCCAGTTGCAGGTTTAAGGGGACGTAACCATGGCTCAGTTCACCGTCAATGCGCAGCGTTTTGATCCGTACAAAAACTTCAAATTCCGCATCAAATGGGATGGCCATTATGTGGCCGGCGTCAGCAAGGTATCGGCGCTCAAACGTACCACCGAAGTGGTTAAACACCGCGAGGGTGGCGACCCCAGCAGCAGCCGCAAATCGCCCGGCCGCACCGAATACGACGCCATAACGCTGGAACGCGGCGTGACTCACGATGCCGACTTCGAGCGCTGGGCCAACAAGGTGTGGAACTACGGCAATGGCCTGGGCGCGGAAGTGTCGCTCAAGGATTTTCGCAAGGATCTGATCATCGAGTTGTACAACGAGGCCGGGCAACTGGTGCTGGCGTACAAGGTGTTCCGCTGCTGGGTTAGTGAATTCCAGTCGCTGCCCGATCTGGACGCCAACGCCAACGCCGTGGCCATTGCGCGCATCAAGCTGGAAAACGAAGGCTGGGAGCGCGATTACGAAGTCGCCGAGCCCACCGAGCCCAGCTTTACCGAGCCCGCCTGACGCTCACCGCACCTGACCAGGACTCCACATCGTGACGCTGACCGCGCTTGACTGGCTGGACACGTGGGAACGCAGCCAGACCCTACCGTTGCCATTGCGCCCGTGCGCGTTGCTGGCGCCGCTGATGCCCGGTGGCCAGGCCGCAGCCGAGCAACTGCCGCTGGGTTGGCGCGACCGCCAGCTGCTGCAATTGCATGCCGCGCTGTTCGGGCCTGCGCTGCCCGCCACGGTGGCGTGCCCGGCTTGCAACGAACGCCTGGAAATCACGCTGGATTGCCACGCCTTGCAGATCGACGCCCCCAGCGAGGCACCGCGTGAACTCAGCGTGCAATGGCAGGGCGAGCGCATCAGTTATCGCTTGCCCGATAGCCGCGATCTGGCCGCGCTCCAGCACGAAACCGACACGCAGGCCGCGCAATCGCGCTTGTTGCAACGCTGCGCGCCCGCCGCGATCACCCTGCCGGACCTGGCACGCGAAGAGATCGCCGCCGCGATGGCCCAAGCCGACCCGCAAGCCGCCACATTGCTGGATCTGCAATGCCCCAATTGCGCTGAACAGTGGGATGAGCTGTTCGATATCGGCGTGTATCTGGACGACGCGTTAGGGCAATGGAGCGAGCGTCTGCTCGACCAGGTGCACGTGCTGGCGCAAGCCTATGGCTGGAGCGAAACGCAGATTCTGGCGCTGAGCCCCAACCGGCGTGCACGCTATCTGGCGCGGGTGCTGTCGTGACCGCGTACCTGGCGCTGCTGGCGCGCCGCGCGCTGCAACCGGCCGCGATCCGGCCACGCGTGCTGTCGCGCTTTGAGAGCGACGCGGCTGCGCCGGGTGGATTCGAGATTCAGAACGCCGAGGCCGCTGCGCCAGCGCCGCTGGTCGTCGAAACGCCCGCGCGGCCGCTGCCGCAGGCGACCCACGTAATGGCCGAGGTCGCGACCGCGGAACCACCCGCCGCCGCGCACACGCCACAATCCCGTTTCGAGCATGTCGCGCCCTTGCAGACCACCGCCGCGCAAATGCCACTGCGCGAGGCCACCGCATTTGCCACCGCCACGGCGGCGCAGTCCATCCAGACGCCAGCCGCGCCGCAAAGCGCCTTGCACACGGCGGCGCAACCGGTCACCGAACGCATCATCGAGCGCATCGAACAGCAGCACAGCAGGCAAACCACGTTGCTGCAGCCGATTCTGAACACCCCAACGCAAATGCAAGCGGCGGCCATTAACGCCGCCGCAGAACCAATCGCCCCGCGCATCGAACACCACACCGAGCGCCTGACGCTGGTGGAACCGCGCCTGCCCGCGCACCACGCGTCGCCGTTGCAAGCGGCCGCGCCCATAGCCGCAGCACCGGCAGGGCCCACCGTAGAAATCAGCATCGGTCGCATCGAAATCCTGCCCGACCGCGCGCCCGCGCCCGTTGCCGCTGCAACGCAAGCTGCGCCGGGCAAACCAGCAGCCCAATCGCTGGATGACTATCTGCAAACCCGCAGCGGGAGACGCGCATGAGCACCGCGCTGGGCATGGCGGCCACTGCGGCCGTATTGCAGCAAATCATCCAGAACGGCTTTGGCGCGATCAAACTTGATGATCTGCTGGGCGTGCACACCATCAACGTCACCTGCATTGCGCCCGAGCGCATCGCGGCCGATAGCGAGGTCGATCAGCTCAATCTGTTTTTGTACAACCAGATGCGCAATCCGGGCTGGTTTAACCAGGATTTGCCCAGCCGCGACGCCCGCGGCGACCGCATCAGCAATCCGGCGTTGGCACTGGATCTGCATTTTTTGCTGGGCGCGTATGGCGTAGCCGATTTCCATGCCGAAGCGATGCTGGGCGTGGCCATGCAAACGCTGCACGACACGCCGGGTCTGGGCCGCGATGCGATCCGCGCGGCGCTGAAACCCGATGCCAGCAAGGCCAATATCCCCAACACTTTCCAACTGGCCGGGCTGGCCGACCAGATCGAGCAGTTGCGCATTGTGGCGCTCAACCTCACTGACGACGAGCTATCGCGTATCTGGGCCGCGCTGCAAACGCCCGCGCGACCCAGTGCCGCTTATGTGGTCAGCGTGTTGTTAACGCAAACGCCGCGCAGCAGCCGCACGCCGTTGCCGGTACGCACGCGCAATCTGTATGTGGTGCCACTGAATGCGCCGCGCATCGATCAGGTGATGGCGGGGGACAGTCTCAGCGAGCCGATCCTGCCCGATAGCGTGCTTAACGTCAGCGGCACGCAACTGGATGCCACCACGCTCAGCGTACTGGTCAATGGCGACGACTACGCCAGCGCTGTCACGCAAGCTGACCGCGACCATCTCAGCTTTGGCTTGTCCTTGCCTGCGCCCACGCCGGGCATCCCCAGTACCTTGCGCGCCGGCGTGTGCACACTGCAGATTGTGCACCCCATGTTGATGGGCACGCCGCCGCAGGTGCAGGGCGGGCAGGAATCCAATCTGGCGGCGTTTGTGCTCAATCCGGCCGCCAGCTTTGTGGTGCAAGCGGGCGTCACCAGCAATGTGGTGGAGGGCGTGACGTATCGCAGTGGCGTCATTACCGCCAGCGCGGTGCCGCGCATCGGCAACCGGCAGCGCGTGCGCTTGTTGCTGAACCAGATCAACCCACCCGCCGGGCACGCGCCCAAGGCCTACAGCTTTAACGCCAGCGCGGGCAATGGCATTGTCGCGCCTGCGGATAGCGCCGCCAGCGTCAACATTGAATTTCAGCAGGTGGTGCAGGGCAGTTATCTGGCGCGCTTGCAGGTGGATGCGGGCACCAGCCCGCTGACGTTGGGGCCGGATGGCCAGTTTGCCGGACCGGTGGTCACGCCATGAGCGCACGCCGCGATTTTGCCGCCAACCAGCAAGCGCTGGATGCCGCTTTGGGCGACTTGTCGCGCTATCTGCACGCGCGGCGCGATGGCGTAACGCCCTTGCCCAAAACCTGGCAACGCACGCCGCCCGCGCTCGAACGCGTGGCGCAACGGCTGGGGCTGAGCCGTTTTGAACAGGAAATTTTGCTGCTGGCGGCCGGGGCCGAACTCGACACCACGCTGCAGCAGGTACTCACGCAATTGCATGGCGACGCGCAAAAACCGTGGCCGACCTTTGCGCTGGCTTTGGCCACCTTGCCCGAGCCCGATTGGGCTGCGATTACGCCGGTGGCACGTTTGCGCCGCTGGCAATTGCTGCAACCGGCGGGCAGCGGTAGTGCCCTGCAAGCGCGGCTGGTGCTGGACGAAGCCGTGCTGCATTGGGTGGCGGGCGTCAGTTATCCGGAGCCGCGGCTGGAACCGTGGATTACGCCGCAGAGCGTGCCGAACGCGCAGGTGGCCGATGCCGCGCTCGATACGCTGGGCGCGCGCTGGCAAACCGCCGCCAGCCTGGGCAGCGCGCCGGTAGCCCGCTTTGAAGACGCCGATGGCGAGGCGCTGGTGCTGCAACTGGCGGGCCAGCTTGATCTGCGCCTGTACCGGCTGCAGCCCGATCTGCTGCCCAATAACCATGCCGAACTCGACGCCCTGGCGCGCTTGTGGGAACGCGAAGCGCTGCTGCGCAACGCCGTGTTGTGGGTGGAACTCGATCATCCCGAACCCGGTCAGGCCACGCGTTTAAGCCACTGGCTGGACGAGCTGCAAGGCCTGGTGGTGGTGACGGGCGAGGGCACGCTGACGCTACGCCGCACGCAAATCCCGATTGAATGGCACGGTGCGGATGCGGGCAGCCGGCATCTGCATTGGCAAGCCGAACTGGGCGCGGAAGCCATGGGCCATCTCAACGGTCGTCTCGGCCATATCGCCGAACAATTCCAGTTGCCTGCCAGCGCCATCGGCCGCATCGCGCGCGAATGGCAAGGCACCTCCGCGCGCGACCCCGATGCGCTGTGGCAAGCCTGCCGCAGCGAGGCACGGCACGATCTGGACCAGCTGGCCGAGCGCGTGCAATCCAGCGCCACCTGGGACGATCTGATCCTGCCGCATGCCACGCTGGTCACCTTGCGTACGCTGGCGGCGCAAGTGCGGCAACGCACCACGGTGTATCGCGAATGGGGCTTTGCGCAGCGCGGCGGGCGTGGGCTGAGCATCAGCGCGCTGTTTGCCGGCACCAGCGGCACCGGCAAAACGCTGGCGGCCGAAGTGCTGGCCAATACCTTGCAACTGGATCTGTATCGCATCGACCTGGCGGGCCTGGTCAGCAAATACATCGGCGAAACCGAAAAAAACCTGGCGCGGGTGTTTGCGGTGGCCGAACGCAGTGGCGCCATCCTGTTGTTTGACGAGGCCGATGCGCTGTTTGGCAAACGCAGCGAAGTGCGCGATAGCCATGATCGCTACGCCAATCTGGAAGTCAGCTATCTGCTGCAGCGCATCGAAACCTATCGCGGCCTGGCGATATTAACCACCAATCTCAAGCAATCGATTGACACGGCGTTTCAGCGACGGCTGCGTTTTATTGTGCAGTTTCCGTTTCCCGATACCGAAGCGCGCAGCGCCATCTGGTCGCGCGTGTTTCCGCTACATGCGCCGCTGCAGCAGATCGACGTCAGCAAGCTGGCGCGCTTGTCGCTCTCGGGCGGGCATATCCGCAATCTGGCGTTGAATGCGGCGTTTCTGGCGGCGGACGAACACACCGCCATCGGCATGCGCCATCTGCGCGTGGCGGCCGAGGCCGAATTTGCCAAGCTGGAAAAACCGCTGCCTGTGGCCGATGTGGGGGACTGGGCATGAAGCCGCGCACCGCAGCGCCACCGCAATTTAATCTGCGCATTGGCAGTCTGGCCGTGCCCGGCATGAGCGTACGCGACGGCCAACGCCTGGCCCGTGCGTTTGAACACGAACTAAGCCGCTTGCTGGCGGCGCAACCGTTGCCTGCGCAGGGCTTTCAGCGCGAACGGCTGCAATTGCCGCGCCTGCATCGCACCGCCGCCGAACGGCCCGAGCGCACCGGCACGCGGCTGGCGCGCCTGATTGCCACGCAGTTGCTAACGCCGCCCGATGTGGAGGCCGAGCATGGTTGATCGCGCCCCCAGCCAGGTCGCCGACGCACCCGCCACGCACGCCGCCGCGCGCAGCCTGTTACTGCAACGTAAATGCGCCTGCGGCGGCAATGCCGGCGGGGGCGGCGAGTGCGACAGCTGCGCCGCCGCGCGTGAACAAGGCGGCGCATTGCAACGGCATAGCCACGGCCCGGCCGCCAGCCTGAACGCGGGCGTGCCGCATTCAGTTACCGACACGCTCAGCCGCCCCGGTCGGCCGCTGGATGCCGATACCCGCAGCTTTATGGAAAGCCGCTTCGACAGCGATTTTGGCAGCGTGCGCATCCATAACGACAGCGCCGCGGCGCAATCAGCGCGCGATGTGTCGGCGCACGCGTATACCGTCGGCAACAACGTGGTGTTTGGCGATGGCCAATACCAGCCGCACAGCGACAGCGGCCGCCATCTGCTGGCGCATGAACTGGCGCACACGCTGCAACAGCAAGGCTTGCAGCGCGCGGGGATCAGCAATCTGGCCGATCAAGGCCCGGATTATCAGCGCATGGAGCACGAGGCTGACCACGCCGCCGACCATGTGATGCGCGGCATCAGCCTGCCGCGTGGTTTGCTGAGCCAGGGCGGACTGCGCTTGTCGCGCAAGGCCGACGCCAAAACCAAACCACCGGCCCCGGCCGCAACCGAGGCGGGCGCCACGCCAGTGCCCGACGAGAAAAATCCAGACAAGGGGCCGGGTTTTACCGTCGCCTACAACACCGAATCGCGCAATCGCAGTTTCGAGTTACACAGCAGCGACGAACCGGTGCCGATTGAAGGCAAAGTGGACAAAAAAGAGGCCGAATACACCGTTGCCAAACTGGTGTTGCCGCCGCAAAAAGGCCCCGATGCGCTGGCGTTTTACAAAACGCCATATCGGCCGCTGAAGACCACGTTTGAATGGGATGGCGCCAAGCCCCGGCCCGCCGACAAGTTCAAGATTGCGCGCGACCCCACCGCCACCTTGCAGAAAAACTGGCTGGGCAAGTTCAACTACAAGACGGGCAAAGACGCCGACAAGCGCTGGAATGAAGTGGGCGGCAAAAAGAATTTCCCGGAAATCCCCACCGGCCCCACCTGCCAGGTCGACCATATTCAGGAACTGCAGGTGAACGGCGACAACAGCGCGCAGAACCTGCAATTGCTGGATGCCATCGATAACGGATCCAGCGGCAGCCTGATCTGGCAGCAGATTTCCACGCTGGCCAATATGGCGCTGGCCGACGCGACTGCCACGCTGGGCAAAAAGAACAAGCCCAAACTGGTGACGCTGCATTTTCAGAGCGTGGATATGCAGGGCGCGCCCACCAAGGGCCTGTGTTACGACCTGGGCAAACGTTTTGCCGACCCCAGCATCACCAAGGAAAGCGGCGCGCCCACCATCGATTTCGACATGCTGGTGCTGGGCAATGTGGTCAAGCTGAAGCTGCCGGGCACCGCGGACAAAATCGTGCCGTTTACCGGCGTCAACGCTGGGGCCGCCAATGTGCTGAAGGGCCTGACGCTGGTGTCGATCGAGCGCGATCTGAAAGGCAAGGGCGGCGACCGCATTCACGCCAGCATCGACGCCGAAAAATTCCGCATGAAAAAGGGCAAACCGGGCGGTGACTTCAGCATGAAGTTGGGGCCGCAGCGCGATCTATTGCTGCCCAAAAACCTGTTAGGCCAGCCGTTTACTTATGAATATGTCGGCATGAGCCCCGGCAAGTTAACCAGCCTGAGTATCGATGGTGACGGCATCAAGGCAGAGGGCACGCTCAAGCCCAGTCTGCCCTTGTTGCCCGAGCTGAAAGTAGCCATCGACAGCGCCGGTTTTAAAGTGACCAGCGCGCTGGACCCGGCCAAGCTGAAGCCGCCGTTCCCCGGTGTAAAAGTGACCGAAGCGTCGTTGTCGGTCTTGCTGGCGCCCGAATTCCGCCCCGAGGGTAATCTGGCGTTTGCGTTTGGCGGCGCCAAAACCGTGGCGGACCTGAAGCTGAAAGCCACCGCCGACGCTAATGGCCTGGTGCTGCGTGGCGATCTGTTTGTGTATGTGCCGGGCCTGGACAGCACCAAGGGCGAAGTCACTTACCAGGGCGGCGAATGGAGCGGCGGCGTCAAGATTGAAACCGCGCAAATGGCCGGCAAGATTCCGTGGGTGCAGAGCGGCATGATCAATGTCGCATTGGCCAAGGGCAAGATCGGCGCCACCGGCGAAGTGCAACTCAAGCTACCGGGCGACAATCCGGCCACCCTGACCGTCAGTTACACCAACGAAAAATGGTTGTTTAAAGGCCAGGGCCGCTTTGATACCAAAAACAAATTCCTCGACCCGGTCGACGCCATGCTCAGCTACGACGGCGAGGCGTTTCTGGTGCATGGCAAAACCGGCGTCAAGTTCAAAGGTTTCCATGGCACGGTCGATGCCTGGTACAAAAAGAAGGGTACCGAGGAAAGTTTCTGGGGCACAGGCGAGATCGATATCAGCAAAGGCCGCGCCACCGGCAAGCTCAAGATCGACCTCAACCCCAATGGCAAAGTCAGCGGTAAGGGCACGCTTAAATATGTGATCCAGGAAGCCAAGGACGGCAAGCAAGGCATGGTGGCCGACGCCAGCGTGACCATGGATCAGAACCAGAAAATCACCTTTGAAGGCGATCTGACGTTTCCGGATATCACGCTGTTCAAGCGCTTTCCCGAGAAAGAAGAACCGCACGAAATCTTTGCCGCCTCGGGCAGTTTTCCGGTGCCGGGCGCGTCGATCGGGCCGATCGGGCTCAAGTTCAAGCTGTACGGCAGCATTGGTTATTACTACTACGTCGGGCCTGGGGTGCTCACCGGCATCAAGGCGTCGGTGAAGTTTGATCCGTTTGAAGACAACCCCGATTTCAGCTTCAGCATGCGCGCCAAAGCGGTGATTCCGGCTGGCGGTGGCATTACCGGCGTGCTGGGCGCGGATGCGGTACTGGACGTGCTGATCGGCGAAGTGGGCGGCGGCATCTCGGTGCACGCCAGCGCCGGGCTGGAAGGCAAGGCCGAGCTGGCCAGCGAGATCGCCTACACCAAGGATCGCTTTAGCGTGGACGCGAGTGGTTATATCGGCGGCGGGTTGATTCTGGCGGCGTCGTTGCATGCCCATCTATATGCCGAAGCGGGCGTCAGCATCTTCAAGGTGCGTACCGAAAAAGACTGGGAACTGCTGGGTGGCAAGCTCGATACCGGCTTGAGTCTGGGCGTGCGCATGCCGCTGCATTACGACAGCGTGGATGGTTTCCGCATGCCCAAACTGTCCGACATCAAACGCGAGCCAGCCGAACTCAATATCGACACCACCGACCTGATCGGCCGCCTATTGGGCAAGACCACACCGAAAGAGGTCGAGAAATGACCACCAGCATCAGCCCCAAAGTCCTGAAGGGCGGCCTGATCTTGATCGACCCGGAAAGCGGCGCGGTGCAACGCGTGATTGCGCTGCAATACAACCCCGATTTGCTGACGCGCACGCTGGTGCCGCAATCGGTGGGCGGCACCGCCACGCTGGCCGAACCGCTGCGGCTGAAAGGCCCGCCGATTGAGACCATCAAGCTGGATGCCGAGATCGACGCCACCGACCAGCTGGAGTTTCCCGACCAGCATCGCACCGTGCTGGAAGTGGGCATCCACCCGCAACTGGCGGCGCTGGAAACCATTGTTTATCCCGACAGCGGCGCGCTGATCCGCAACAACCAGATGGCCAACGCCGGCACGCTGGAGATTGTGCCGGTGCAAGCGCCGCTGCCCTTGTTTGTGTGGAGCAAATCGCGCGTGGTGCCGGTGCGCATTACGGATTTCTCGATCATCGAAGAGGCGTTTGACGTCAACCTCAACCCCATCCGCGCGCGCGTCAATCTGGGCATGCGTGTGCTCAACATCAACGACCTGGGCTTTGGCGACAAAGGCGGCCACCTGTTTATGGTGTACCAGCAAAGCCGCGAACAACTGGCGCGCAAGGCATCGAGCGCCAGCTTGTCCAGCCTCGGTCTTAGCAGTCTGTTTTAAGGGATAACCCCGCCATGGCCACCACCGACCGCTTTCCCGCCAACAGCCGCTACGCCAATAGCGAAACCAGCCAGATTCCGCAGGCCGACGGCCACAATCTGGTGTATCTGAAACGCCGCTTTGTGCCTGATCCGGACCAGTACGTCACGCTGCAGATGTACCGCGTGGTGCAGGGCGATCGCATCGACCGCATGGCGGCTGCGGTGCTGGGAGACCCGTTACAGTTCTGGCGCATGCTGGATGCCAATGGCTGCCTGCAAGCGGGCGAGCTGGAAGAAATCGGCCGCCGCATCCGTCTGACCTTGCCGCAAGGCATACCGGGCTATCCCAATCTGGGGGGAATGTAATGCTGAAAGGCATCCACTTGACTTTGCTGGTCGGGCCAGCCATCCCCATCCCGGTGCCCAAGGTGATGATGGATATGTTGCTCAACGTCACCGTCACTTCGGCGGCGGGCGCGCGCAGCGGGTTTCAGCTGAGCTTTGCGCTGGAAAACAATTCGCCGCTGCACACGCTGTTGATTCTGAGCGGCGGGCGCGTGCCGTGGTTGCGCGTGATGATCTTGATTACGTTGAACAGCATGCCCACCGTGATCATGGACGGCATGATCACCAAGCAGGAAGTGACTGGCAGCAACGAGCCCGGCCAGAGCACGCTGACCATCACCGGCGAAGATTTATCGGTGGCAATGGACCAGCAGGTGTTCAGCGGCTTGCCCTATCCGGCGTTGCCGGTGGAAGCGCGCGTGGCGCTGATCGTGGCCAAGTACGCAATGCTGGGCATGGTGCCGTTGGTGATCCCGCAAATCTTTAGCGACGTGCCGATTCCGGTGGACAAGATTCCGGTGCATGAAGGCACCGACCTGGCCTATATCCAGCGCCTCGCCAAGGACGCGGGCTATGTGTTCTACGTGGACTGCGGCCCGGCGCCGGGCATGAACATCGCGTACTGGGGGCCGGAAATCAAACTGGGCTTGCCGCAACCGGCGCTTAACCTGGGCATGGATGCGGCCAGCAATGTCGAGAATATTTCGTTTGCCATCGACAACACCAAATCGACGCTGCCGATTGTGTTTATCCAGAACCAGATCACCAAATTTCCCATCCCCTTGCCGATCCCCGATATCAGCCTGATCAACCCGCCGCTGGGCCTGCTGGCGCCCGTGCCCAAGTCGATTACCTTGCTGAACGAAACTGCCAAATTGTCGCCGATGCAGGCGCTGTCGAAAGGCCTGGCCGCGGCCGCGACTGGCGCCGATGTGGTGACCGCCTCGGGCGCGTTGGATGTGCTGCGTTACGGCAATGTGCTGAAGGCGCGCGAACTGGTGGGCGTGCGCGGCGCGGGGCCGGCGTTTGATGGCATGTATTACGTGAAGAACGTCAGCAGCACCATCAAGCAAGGCGAGTTCAAACAGAAATTTACGCTGACGCGCAACGGGCTGATTTCGACGCTACCGAGGGTTCCTGTATGAGCGAGGGCAAGTATTACGGCAAGTATCGCGGCGTGGTGCTGAACAATATCGACCCGATGCAGACGGGGCGGATTCAGGTGCAGGTGCCCGATGTGCTGGGCGTGGGCATTTCGAGCTGGGCCATGCCGTGTGTGCCGTTTGCCGGTATCCAGAGCGGCATCTACACGGTGCCGCAAGTGGGGTCGGGCGTGTGGGTGGAGTTTGAGCAGGGCGACCATGATTACCCGATCTGGGTGGGCGGCTTCTGGGGCAGCGCGGCCGAGGTGCCCGCCTTGGCGCTGGCGGGGCTGCCGGTATCGCCGAGCATCGTGCTGCAGACGGGCAGCCAGAACACCGTGATGTTGTCGGATTTGCCGGGGCCAACCGGGGGGATTTTGTTGAAGAGCACGACGGGGGCGCTGATTTCGATTACCGAGATTGGCATCACGATCAGTAATGGGCAGGGGGCGACGATTATGTTGACGGGGCCGATGGTGAGTATCAATCAGGGGGCGTTGACGGTGGTGTAAGGGGGGCGGGGTGGTTGGGGCTGTTTAGCCTGCGGCGCGTTTTTGATGTTCGGCTGGTGCCGAACAAACCTTTTACCGCTTGAGCCTGCGGCGCATGTTTTGAAACCGGGGGGCGCCCCGTTGCGCCTCACTTTTCTTTGCTTCGCCAAAGAAAAGTAAGCAAAAGAAAGGCGACCCCACTCGCGAATCCTTCGCTCGCCAGGGGGCCCGGTAGGTCAAAAGCCGAAACGGACCGTCTGTTACTTCGATGGCTCAGCTGCCGCTCCGCGGACGCGACGCTTAGTCGGAGCCCCTAAGGGTCTCCTACCTTCGCGCGCTCAGGAGATGCCGCTGGTTTGCCAGGGTTGCTGCCTCGTTGCCTTTGGCAACATCGGGTGGGCGTGGTGACTGGGCCGTGACAATGAACGACTAGTGCACACGCTTAACGCTTTGTGCATAGGGTGGGTCTGGACCCACCACCCAAAGTGGCAAGCAAGAACAACTGGGCCAACCGCCCGCATATTTACCTCCTCGCGGAGGCATGCAAGAACAATCGGGCCGAATTACCCACATGCGTGCCTTCCCGCCGAGGCATGCAAGGAAACGTAGGGTGCGTTACCCGCAGGGC
>NZ_LAQT01000015.1 GCF_001294205.1 Amantichitinum ursilacus | reverse complement strand
GGGGACAACGCACATTTCCCCGAAGACGCCATGCCTATCATTCCTTGCCGCCATCCCGATTTCGCGTCTTTCGCAACTTCGGTGCCATATCCCAAATGTGCGTTGTCCCCGCAAGCGAGGACAAGACCCCTTCGGGGTAACGCACCCTACGTTTCTTGCACGCCTAATTGGTAAAGCAAGCATGCGGGCGTTCGCCCGGCGGTTCTTGCATACCTCCGTGAGGGGCAAGCGTGCGGGTGGTTGGGTGTGTTGTTCTTGTTTGCCAATTTGGGTGGTGGGTCCAGACAGATACGCCGAGTCCCCCATGCCATAGCTGGCAACGGCAAACACACACAACCCAGTCCATAGCCAGCCCACCGCCACCACGCCGTCGGGATTGTTTAGCTACGGTGATTGCAAACCGTTATCCCGTGCACGTCGAGCGTCATTTTTGTCGGCTGATCATCGATTGTAATTTGGCGAACCAGCTCACCGACTCGGCCGAAGTGACGCGTAGCGTGTCATCGTAAGGCCACTGTTCCTCGGCGGCCTTTGTGGGCGCGGAGAACAGGCAGCGGTGGGTCAGCAGCTCAATCCTTTCCGCTTTGCTCAAGCCGGATTCGGAATCATGGTCCGCGGCCATATTGGTCAGATCTGTCTCGCCATCGACGTTAAACCAGAAGGTATCGCCAAGGTGGTAATCACGGCGAATATCGGTTGCCCATTGCGAGTTGCTGCCCCAGCCGTGTGAAAGATCATTCGCGGGGCGATTTCTGCGGTGATAGGCCCAATACAGGGTGGACGAGGCGATCAGGTCCGAAGCCAGGGTGCGCGCGCCTGCGGAAACACGCACGCCCGCGCGTGAAAAAAGAAGGTTGCCCAACATCAGACAAGGCCAGTCATAGCGGATCAGTTCGATGGGCTGTCTGGCGTTCGGGCTCTCAAGCAGCGTGGTCACCTCGTGATAGAACGGAGACCATGTCGCGGGCCTCAGACAGTCCATGCCAAGCGCAGCCGCAAACCGCTCGTATTCGTCAAGACTGAGCATCGGGCCAGCCGGTTCGGCAGCATGGATCGAGGGCTGAAACCCGAGCAGCAAGGTTTCGTTAACCCGGCCGAGCGCATAAAGGCGGCTGAGTTCTTCCCGCGTGGCCACCGGGATGGGTGCGCCTGCGCGTTGGCCGAATTCGCGCAACCACGCTATCTCCGCTTCGTTGTCGGCTAACCAGGGCGCAAGGATATCTTGCCAGGTGGTGGAGCCCTGATAATCCAGTAACACATCAAAGAGCGCTCTATACGGCATCTGGCTGAAATACATGCAGGCCCTACCGTCGTTGCCGCGCCAGCGCTGCCTCAATCGCCTCGGGCCGCACTGGTTTCTCGACAAAATCGTCCATCCCCGCCTGCCGGCAAGCTTCACGGTCTGCTTCGCTGGCGTTGGCGCTGAGCGCGATCACCGGCAAATGGCGCGCGCCGACTGCGGATTCCAGTTGGCGCAGGCGGAAGGTGGCGGCCAGGCCGTCCATCACCGGCATCTGCACATCCATAAACACCACATCAAACGGCGTGTGCGTGATCATCTCCAACGCTTCGGCACCATCTTTGGCCACGCTGACCTGATGCCCCAGCTTTTCCAGAAAGCGCCGTGCCACCAGACAGTTAACCGCGTTGTCGTCCACCACCAGCACATGCATGCCCGGCAGATTGTCTGCTTCGGGCTCCAGCGCGGGGCCCGCCGTTTCGCGTAGCCATACGTGGAAAATAAATACGCTGCCGCCGCCCGCGTTGTCTTCCACCCACAAGCGCCCGCCCATCAGCGCCACCAGCCGCTGCGCGATGGTCAGCCCCAGACCGGTGCCGCCAAATTTGCGCGTCACCGAGCTATCGGCCTGGGTAAACGGTAAGAAGATTTCCTGGCGTCGGGATTCAGGAATGCCGGGCCCGGTATCGCGCACGTGGGCGATCAGTTCCACCCGTTGCGGCAGACGTTGGCGGCGTGCAGTCAGCGTCAGCGTAACGCTGCCGCGTTCGGTAAATTTGAGCGCGTTGCCCAGCAAATTAACCAGAATCTGCTTCAGCCGCGTGGCGTCGCCGTACAGCATGGCGGGCACGCTGGTTTCAATCTCGCAGCGAAACGTCAGCCCTTTGGAGCGCGCGTGGGGCACGAACATGCGTTCCAGATCGTGCAACAAATCGGCGGAAGAGAATGGCGCGGGCACCAGCTCAAAGCGGCCCGCTTCGATGCGCGAGTAATCCAGCACGCCGTTAACCAGCGACAGCAGCGCATCGGTGGAACCACGGATCACTTCCACTTGTTCGCGTTGCGTGGGCGCCAGTTGTTGCTCGGACAGCAATTGCGCCATGCCCAGAATGCCGTTCATGGGGGTGCGGATTTCGTGGCTGATATTGGCCAGGAATTCATCTTTGGCGCGACTGGCCACTTCGAGGTTATGTGATGTCTGGCGCAATTGCGTCAGCAGCCGGCCTTTTTCGATATCCAGGCCGATGGTTTCGATCAGCACGTGGTGGTATTCAGCCGCGCTGCGCACCACGGTAAACACAAAGAAAATCAGCAGCAGCGCAAAGCCGATACCGGTGTTGCCCTTATTAAGAAGTGCAAACAGAAACAGCGGCAGCATCAGCAGCCCGACGTAGGCGCGTAACGCCCAAGGCGACGGGGCCAGAATCGGCACCGCGCCTGCCAGCATGCCGACCAGCACCAGCGCCATAAATACGCGCTCGGAGGGCGAAACGGACAGCATGATCCACGCGCCGCCCAGCGCCCAGCACAAGGCGGACAAGGCCGCGCCAATAAAAAACCGCTTGCGCCAGAGCGAGGCTGCGCTGGGTGGCGGTGCGTTGATGCGAAAGCGCTCGGCCAGCCACAAGCGGCCAAATGCACACAGCGCCACCGCGGCCCACCAGAACGATAACCCGCTGGTGCTGAGGTCGGTGCTGATGGCCCACGTGACGATGGTGGCATTGGCCACGCTCATCAATTGCGCCAGGCGCGCGTTGCGAAAGACCAGTTGCGTGGTGCGCCAGACGACGTGCGGGTCGCGCAGAAACGGCTCGCTCATGGCGCGTTACGCTCAGTTGGGGGCGGTGGGCACAACGGCGACTTCGTCGCGGTTGTCGGCCAGGATGTTGATGGTGACGCGGCGATTGCGTTGGCGGCCGCTGTCGGTGTCGTTGCTTTCCACCGGGCGGAATTCGCCGTAGCCGATGGCCACCATGCGGCTGGGCGCCACGCCGGCATCGACAAACAAACGCACCACCGACGCCGCACGCGACGCCGAGAGTTCCCAGTTGGACGGGTACTGTGGCGAGCGGATCGGCTGGTTATCGGTATTGCCTTCTACCTGAATCAGGTTGTCGGTGTTCTTGATTGAATCGGCCACCGCGCGCAACGCGGCGATTGATTGCGGCTGCAGGTCGGCTTTGGCCGAGGTAAACAGCACGCTATCGCTGATTTCCACGGCAATGCCGCGACGCGATTGCGTGACGCGCACTTTGCCTTGCTGGATGAGCGAACCCAGCGACTGCTGTAAATCCCCCGCCATGCCGCGCATTTTTTCCAGCTTGGCGTCTTCCGGCTTGGGAGCAGGTGTGGGTTTGGAATTGGTGACCTGGATATGCGCCAGGGTGCTTTGCGCGGTCTGGTTGGGTGGCAGGCGGATGGCAGTGGCCGCGCCATTGGTGGGGTTGTTCTGGAAGGCGTTGACCATCGAATCGGACAGCACGTGGTACTTGCCTTCGTTGACCGACGAGATGGCGTACATCACCACAAAAAACGCGAACAGCAGCGTGATGAAGTCGGCATAGGACACCAGCCAACGTTCGTGGTTAACGTGTTCTTCTGCGCGAACCTTGCGTGCCATGCCGTTTCCCCTTGTCGCTCCACCTTCGTTGTTGCTAAGCGCCAGCGGGCGCAACGGGGGCTGGCGCGCTGCGCCCTGCCCCCTGCGATTGTTGCTAGATGCGCCCGTTGCGACGTGGCGTGTTAGTGAACGGTCAGTTTCATTTCGCTGGCCAGTTTGGCGGCCGCTTCCACGCCAATACGACGGGCAAAGCGGTCGAAATAGCCGGGCTGCGGGGTAAAGTCGACGACGTCTTCGGCTTTGATGACGTCTCGCGCCACGCTATCCACCGAACCCAGGCCATCCACCAGGCCCAGCTTGATGCTGCTGGCGCCGGACCAGACCAGGCCGCTAAACAGATCCGGGTTGTCGGTGGCCAGTTTTTTACCACGGCCGGCTTTGACGGTGTCGATAAACTGGGTGTGGATTTCATCCAGCATCGCTTGCGCCTTGGCTTTTTCTTCCGGCTTTTGCGGCGAGAACGGGTCAAGGAAGCCCTTGTGCGCACCCGCAGTCAGCAGACGGCGCTCAACGCCAAACTTCTCCATCACCCCGGTAAAGCCAAAGCCATCCATCAAGACGCCAATCGAACCGACAATCGATGCCTTGTCGGCGTAGATACGATCAGCGGCCACGGCCGCGTAATAACAACCGGACGCGCAAATATCGCCCACCACCACATACAGCGGCACGCCGGGGTGCTTGGCCTTCAGGCGTTCCATTTCGTCATGCAACTGGCCCGCCAGCACCGGGCTGCCGCCAGGGCTGTCGACGCTGAGGATGACGCCTTTGGTGTTTTTGTCTTCAAACGCCTGGGTGAGGCCGTCGAGCACGGTGTCGACATTGGCTTCGCCATCGGCCGAGATTTCGCCGCGCATGGTGACCATCGCGGTGTGCGGGCCGGTGGTGACGCTTTCCATCTCTTTATTGCCAAACCAGCCCATGAGCAGCGCCAGCACAATAAAGAAAGTGATAAAGCCCAGCAGTTTAAAAAAGATATTCCAGCGCCGCGCCCGCCGTTGTTCTTTCAGACCGGCTTGCAGCAGGTTGGTCAGGACTTCGCGTTCCCAGTTGTCTTGCATCGGAGCTCTCGGGTTGGTCTTAGACAGGCTTGATGGCGATCACAGGTGTGTCGTCAGTTTCGCTGAAGTATACGCGACCATCATGTTCAGTGAGCGGCACCGGTTGTAAACGACGACCGGGGCAAGGCCCGCCCAGACACAATCCGGTATCCGGGGCGTAGTAAGCCCCGTGCGTGGCGCAAACCAGGTAGTTCTGGCTTAGATCCCAAAAGTCGCCGGGCTGATAGTCGAGTTCGATCGGGATATGCGCGCAGCTATTCAAATAACCGTAGGGCTGGCCCTGATAGCGCACGGCAAAGGCTTGGCGCGGCATGCCGTTTTGCACCACCACAAAACGCTGGCCCAGCCCACGCTCGGCCAGTTCTTCGCTGAGGCAGACTTCGCGCTCCACTTACGCCTCCGCCAGAATCCACTGGGCCAGTTCCGCAAACGTCTCGAATTGCGCCAGCGGTTGCGCGGCAGTTAATGCGGCCGGCGCATGTGCGCCGCAATTGAGCGCAATCGAAGCGGTACCCGCGTTGGCGCCCAGTTCGAGATCATGCGTGGTGTCGCCGATCATCACCGCGCGTTGGGGCAGCACGCCGGTGTAATCAAGAATGTATTCGAGCATGGCTGGATGCGGCTTGGAGAACGCTTCGTCCGCCGTGCGCGTTACTTCAAACATCGGGCCCAGGCCGGTGGCCTTGAGCACGCGGTCCAGCCCGGCGCGCGATTTGCCGGTGGCCACGGCCAGCATGAAACCGGCGGCGCGAAACTGCGGCAGCGCCTCAGCCACACCCTCAAACAACACCTGTTGCTGATCGCGCGCTAGATAATAGTGTTTGTAGGCCTCGACAATGCGTGTGATGGTGGCGTCGTCGGCGTGCGGGGCCAGATAGGCCATCGCTTCTTTCAGGCCATAGCCAATCACATAGCTGGCTTCCTGTTTGCTGGGCACATCCAGCCCGGCATCACCAAAAGCGTACTGGATGGCCGAGGTGATGGTGCCGGTGGAATCCATCAGCGTGCCATCCCAGTCAAACACCAGCAGATCAAAGCGCTTGGGCATTGCGTCATTTCTCCAGCGGGACACGGCCCGGTGCGGTGTGGGCATCAACAAATGCGCCCAGCTCTTGCGGCAGCGGCGCATGCAGCGCCAAGGGCTGACCACTGATGGGATGGTCAAGCGTCAAACGCCAGGCATGCAGAAACATGCGGCGCAGGCCTTCTTTGGGCAATTGTTTATTCAGCGCGAAATCGCCGTATTTTTCATCGCCCAGAATCGGGAAGCCGGCGGTGGCCAGATGCACGCGAATCTGATGCGTGCGGCCAGTCTTGAGTTCGCATTCCACCAATGAATATTGTGTGCCCACCTGGCGGCGATAAATCACGGTGTGCGATTCTTGGCCATCAGCGGTCACGCGCACGCGACGTTCGCCGTCGGCGGTGGTGTATTTAAACAACTTGTAGCGCAGATGGCGTTTGTCATCGGGCCACACGCCGTTCACCATCGCCAGATAGCGTTTATCGATGCGGTGGTTGTCGCGCAGCATGTCGTGCAGCTTGACCAGCGCGCTGCGCTTTTTGGCCACCAACAGAATACCCGAGGTTTCGCGATCGAGCCGGTGCACCAGTTCGAGGAATTTGGCGTCGGGCCGTTGCGCTCGCAACAGTTCGATGACGCCAAAGCTGACACCCGAGCCGCCATGCACCGCCAGGCCGGCTGGCTTGTCGATGGCCAACAGCGCGTCATCCTCAAATAGCACAGTCATGCTTACACGTTCGCTGGCGGCCACGGCGGGGGTCACATCGGGCCCTTCGGCCACACGCACAGGCGGCACGCGCAACACATCGCCCGCTTCCAGCCGGTAAGTCTGGTCGACGCGGCCTTTGTTAACGCGCACTTCGCCACCGCGAATCATCTTGTAGACGCGGCTTTTGGGCACGCCTTTCAGTTCGCGCAACAGGAAGTTATCCAGCCGTTGGCCGGCCTGTTCCGACCCTATTTCGATAAATTTGACAGACGCTTTGCTTGTCGGAGACATCTTGACTTATACTCTGTGACACGTTGCAGCAAGGATTTTGAAGTGACATTCGCCGGCCAGTTGCCCGCGAACAAACATGCTGTAACGCTGTTCCCGATCTTTGGCCCGATGCGTCGCAAACGCTGGCGATCACCTTCCCGCCGTACTTTCATTACGTACCTTTCTGACGGTTCGATTTATCGAACATCCAGAGATGTCGCGCGGGAATCGCCTGACGTGCTTCTATCGGCCCATCGATAACCGGGAATGCGGTTAATCTCGCTCACCGCATGAAAAACATCTGATGAAACAAGTGACAACCAGATGTATGTGCAGGCAGGCGATGCCAATGGCAAAGACCCGGAGTGTACCGTGTACGCCCTCGGATATCGAGACGCTTGTTGGACCCGCCCAGCCGCATGAGGTCTTGACCGACTGAAGCAGCGACGAAAAGTAACAATAGATTCACGCACTCATCAGCTTTCCAGGACGCAAGCTCAACACAAGTCAGCAGCTTGCGTCACGACCCGGTTTTTCCGGCGCCTGCCAGAAGCAGGCGCTCTTTATGGAGAACGCACAGACGCCCTGAAAGATCAGCGTTCCGCTCTTGTGCCTGATGGCCGCGACTTACGATCGCGGCCAGTTTGATCATGCAATTTTGCTTGTGATCACCGGTTATTGATTAGACGGACTGAATGGGCGTCGTGCCCGGGTTCCGCCGTGCGAGTGCGTGCGGGAGCCGCTTTACATGAAACGTATGCTGTTCAATGCATCGCAAGCCGAAGAGCTTCGCGTTGCGATTGTGGACGGGCAAAAACTTATCGACCTCGACATCGAGACCGCCGGTAAGGAACAACGCAAGTCCAACATCTACAAGGGTGTCATCACCCGCATCGAACCCAGCCTTGAAGCCTGCTTTGTGGATTACGGCTGCGAGCGCCACGGGTTTCTTCCGTTCAAGGAAATCGCACGTTCTTATTACGCCGACGGTAGCGAAGGCGGCCGGGTACGCCCGGGCGAAGCGCTGCGCGAAGGCCAGGAACTGATCGTCCAGGTTGAAAAGGACGAGCGTGGCAACAAGGGCGCAGCCCTGACCACCTATATCAGTCTGGCCGGTCGTTACCTGGTGCTGATGCCCAACAACCCGCGTGGTGGTGGCGTCAGCCGTCGCATCGAGGGCGATGAGCGTCAGGAGCTGCGCGCCGTACTCGACCAGCTGGAAACCCCGCAAGGCATGAGCCTGATCGCCCGCACCGCCGCCATTGGCCGCAGCGTGGACGAACTGCAGTGGGACTTGAACTACCTGCTGCAACTGTGGCGCGCCATCGAAGGCGCTGGCGGCGCTCAACCGGGCGCCTTTCTGATCTATCAGGAATCCAGCCTGGTCATCCGCGCCATCCGCGATTACTTCCAGCCTGATATTGGCGAACTGCTGATCGACAAGCTCGATATCTATGAGCAAGCGCGTCAGTTCATGAGCCACGTGATGCCGGGCAACGTCAATCGCGTCAAGTTCTATCAAGACGACGTGCCGTTGTTCTCGCGCTTCCAGATCGAACACCAGATCGAAACCGCGTTCTCGCGCGATGTCACGTTGCCGTCCGGCGGCGCCATTGTCATCGACAAGACCGAAGCGCTGTACTCGATCGACGTGAACTCGGCCCGCGCCACCAAAGGCTCGGACATCGAAGAAACGGCACTGCGCACCAACCTTGAAGCCGCCGATGAAATCGCCCGTCAGTTGCGCCTGCGCGACGTGGGTGGCCTGATCGTCATCGACTTCATCGATATGGAAAACCCGAAGAACCAGCGCGAGGTAGAAAACCGCCTGCGCGAGGCGCTGCATCATGACCGCGCCCGCGTGCAGACCGGCAAGATCAGCCGCTTTGGTTTGATGGAACTGTCGCGTCAACGCCTGCAGCCGTCGCTGGAAGAAACCAGCCACATCGCCTGCCCGCGTTGCCATGGCACCGGCTTTATCCGCGGCATCGAATCGTCGGCGCTGCACATCCTGCGCATCATGCAGGAAGAAGCGATGAAAGAAAGCACCGGCGCCATCCACGCGCAAGTGCCGGTCGACGTCGCCACCTTCTTGCTGAATGAAAAGCGCGCCGAACTGTTTGCGATCGAAGCGCGCCTGAAAGTCAGCGCCGTGCTGATCCCGAACATTCATCTGGAAACCCCCAACTACTCGATCACGCGTTTGCGTCATGACGACCTGAACAGCGTGGAAGAGCTGCGTCCGTCGTACCGCATGGTCGAAGCGCCGCCGGAAGAAGGCTATCAGCCGCATCAGGCCCGCGAAGAACAAGCGCGTCGCCCGGAAGCCGCGGTCAAGGGCATTACCCCGGCACAACCGGCTCCGGTGTCCGCACCGCGTGAAGCCGAAGCCGTGGTGGCGCCCACCGCCGTGCCGGCCACCACCAGCATCTGGACGCGCATTGCCAACTGGTTCAAGGGCGAACCGGCGATTGCCGAGACCCCTGCGCCGGCAGAAGCCAAGCGTGCGCAACCGGCCGGTAATCGTCCGCAACGCAATGGTCGTGATGGTCAGCCGCAAGGCCAGGGCCAAGGCCAGAACGGTGGTCGCGGTCGCAACGAACGCGGTGGTCGCAACAGCAACGAACGTGGCGAGAACAAAGGTCCGCGCCCGGAACGTGAAGAGCGCACCGGCGCGCAAGGCGAACAGCCGCGTCGCAACAACGGTGGCGGCAAGCCGCGCATTGAAGAAGACATCAGCGCCCGCGCCGCCCGTAACGAGCAACGCAACGAACGCAACCGTGGCGAACGCGGTGAGCGTGGCGAGCGTCCGGAACGCGCAGAACGCGCTGACCGTGGCGAGCGCACTGAGCGTCCGGAACGCACTGATCGCAATGCCGAAGCCGTAGCCGGTACGCAAGAGCCGCGTGCACCGCGCGCCGAGCGTCCGCCGCGTCAGGAACGTGCGCCCAAGCCCGTGCTGGAAGACAAGGAAGTCCAGGCCACTGCAGAAGCCGCAGTCGACGCCGTTACCGGTGAAACCCCGGTTGCAACGACGGAAGGCGGCGAAGGCCGTAGCCGTCGTCGTCGTGGCCGTCGTGATCGTCGCGACCGCACCGATAGCGCCAATGTGGAAACCAACGTCAATGGCCTGACCGCTGAAAGCGAAAACGCCGTTGATGCGGGTGAACCGCAAGTGACTACTGCCGCAGCCCCGGTTGCGCCTGCCGCACCGGTTTCGGCTGAAGTGAACGAAGTGCAATCGGAATGGGCGGCTGCCATCAACGCCGCCAAGCAAGCCAGCGCCCCGGCCACCATCGCCGAAGCGGTAGCGCCTGCGGCAGAGGCAGCGCCGGTTGCCGTGGCTGTGCCGGAAGACAAGCCCGCTGCGCCGATCGTTGCTGCGCCGGTGGAAGTTGCTCCGGCGGCCACTGCGCCGGTGGAAGCTGCTCCGGTTGCCGCTGCGCCGGTGGCTGAAGCTGCTCCGGCTCCGGTCGCAGCACCTGCTCCGGCACCCGCTGCATCGGGTACGCGTGTTACCCATCTGGATGCCGTGGTGGCTGCTGCCGCCGCTGCCCCGGTGGTGGCCGAAGCTGTTGCCGCACCGTCGGTAGCGGTGACGCCGCTGGCGGCCGATCCGGTGATCTCGGCGGTGGTTGAAGTGGCTGCTCCGGTGGCTGCCGCATCCGCACCGGTCGTGGCTGCGCCCGCTGAAACCGTGGCGGAAGTGGTGGCGGCATCGCCGTCGCTGCAACCTGGCCTGTTTGACGAAACGCCTGCTGCGAAAGCCGCTGCGCCGGTCGAAGCCGCACCCGGCCCGGTGGCGGAAATGGCTGCCGCTCCGGCACCTGCAGTTGCACCTGCGGCCGCACCTGCAGCCGCACCTGCGGCGGCACCGAAAGTGCAAGTCGCTAGTCTGGATGAGGTTGGTCTGGTGATGGTGTCGACCCGTGCAGCAGCTGCACCGGTAGCCGATGCGGCCGCCGCCGCACCGGCCCGCCGTCGCCGCCGTGACTCGCAGGCCAATGCGGCGCCGGCTGCCGCAGCAGAACCGCTGCAGCAAGTCGAAACCGTGGCTGCCGCCGCACCGGTTGCGGTCGAAACCGTCGAAGTCGAAGACCGTACCCGCCGCAGCGATCACGTTGCTGCGCCGGCACAGTCGGCTGACGAATCGCTGGTGCAGATCGAGACCAAGCCGCTGTAATCGCCGTACCGCAAGCGCGACGCCAAACCGTCAGCGCATCACGCAAAAGCCGCCTTCGGGCGGCTTTTGTTTGTTCGCCACAACAGTCGGTTGCGTGCCCTGGAGCAGTGCGTCAGGATGACTCTACCCGCATCTCAGGACGGCGCGCATGAGACTTGATGATGTATTCCAGCAAACACACAAGCTGCCCGCCATGCCGCGCGTGGCGCAGGCGCTGATCGATAGCTTTAGCGCCGAGAATGTCGACGTTGACGATCTGATCACACAGATTTCGCATGATCAGGTCATCACCGCTAAAGTGTTGCGGCTGGCTAACTCGGCAGCATTTGGCGCATCGCGTCGCGTCGGTTCGGTGGGCGATGCGCTGGTGGTGCTGGGCTTTAACACGATGCGAACGCTGGTGGTGGCCAGTGCGGTGACGGGCGCGTTCGTCTTGATCCCCGGGCTGGATCGGCGTCGCTTCTGGCGCGAAAGCCTGTGTGTGGCCACCTACTGCCAATGGCTGGCCGACATCAGCCATTCGCCGGGCGGCCTGGCATTCAGCACCGGACTAATGCACAACATTGGTGAACTGCTGCTCCATCTTGCAGCGCCAGAGGCAATTGCCAAGACCGACAAACAACTCCCGGCCGGGCCCGAGCGCGCACAACAACAACGCGCAGTGCTCGGCGTTGATTATGTGCAAGCGGGCGAAGAGCTGGCGCGGCGCTGGAATTTTCCGGAAGAACTGCGCGCGGCCATTCGCTATCAACATGACCCGGAAGCACAGCCCCACCCCTTGGCCGATATCCTGCATAGCGCACTGGCATTGAGCGCCGCTGTGGCAAAAGCGGGCGCAGATGAAAGCGGGATAACGGCGGCGCTGAACGCCATGCCGCCCGAATCTGCAGCGCGTTTACATATTCCGCCCGCGCAACTGACGAGCAGCCTGCCGCAATTACAGGCGCGGCTCAGCGACCTGGAAGAATTATTGCTTTAGTCATACCAGCACACTTGCCCTACGCTGGCACCCGTACAGTCCAGGGGATAACCCTGATTGCTGCATAGTCACTGCGCCCCTACCCTCGGGTCCGCGCATGATGTGACCGGCGTGCACGATGCTGCCAACAAGTACAAAACGTCATCGATATATTTTGATAGCCCCCCAAGGAGTTCTCATATGCAACGCAAGTTTGGCAAGCTGTTCGCAGCACTGGCCTGCACCCTCGCCTTTTCGGCGCCCGTGTTTGCCGCAGGCAAAACCTACCAGGTCGCCACCGACGCGTCGTACGCGCCGTTCGAATCGATGAATGACAAGAAAGAAGTGGTTGGTTTTGATGTGGATGTGCTGACCGCTGCCGCTGCCAAGGCCGGCATCGAAGTCAAATTCATCAACACGCCGTGGGAAGGCATTTTTGCGACGCTGGCCACCGGCGACCGCGATATCGTGGCGTCTGCCGTCACCATCACGCCGGAACGCAAGCAAACCATGGATTTCACCAATCCGTACTTTGACGCCAAGCAGCTGATTGCCGTATCGGGCAGCAGCAAGGTGGCCAAGTTTGCTGACCTTAAAAACCTGAAAGTGGCCGTGCAAACCGGCACCACCGGTGACGAAGTCGTGCAGAAGCTGCTGGGCAAGACCAACCCCAACATCAAGCGTTTTGAATCGACCCCGCTGGCCATTCAAGAACTGCTGTCGGGCGGCGTCGACGCAGTTGTGGCCGATAACGGCGTGGTCACCAACTACGTGGCCAACAACAAGGGGGCCAAGCTGAAGACCATCGACGATGCATCGTTCGCCAAAGAGTCGTACGGCTTTGCCGTGCACAAGGGCAACGCTGATCTGCTGGCCAAGCTGAACAAGGGCATCGCCGCCATCAAGGCCGACGGCACCTACGACAAGATCTACAAAAAGTACTTTGGCAAGTAAGCCGTAACATCACTCCGCGGCCCTGCCGTCAGAGCAAAGAAGCGCACGCCGGAAGGTTTGCGCTTCTTTTCATGCTGTATGCCGCTTTTTATCTTTGCTACGGCCGCGCCGGAAAGACCGAACACCATGGATTTCACCGCATTCTGGGAACACGCGCAGAAGACTGTTCCCGCCCTGCAAGCCGTTCAGTTGCAGAACATCTGGGAATACCGCCAGATGTTTATCGACGGCACCAAGATGACCCTGCTGATCACGTTTATTGCCGTGATCCTCGGCACGCTGATCGGCTTGTTTGCCGGCATGGCGCGCCTGTCCGATATCAAACACGGCCCATGGAAATATCCGGTGCGCCTGCTGCTGCGCTGGCCGGCCACCATCTACGTGACCTTTTTCCGGGGCACGCCGCTGTTTGTACAGATTTTGCTGATCCATTTTGCCGTGATGCCGCTGCTGGTCCATCCCACGGATGGGCTGTTGATCTCCGGTGATCTGGCTACCAGCCTACGCCAGGAATATGGCGCGTTCATGTCAGGCCTGGTGGCGCTGACACTGAACGCGGGCGCGTATATCACCGAGATCTTCCGTGCCGGCATCCAGTCGATTGCGCGCGGACAGACCGAGGCGTCGCGCTCGCTGGGCATGAACTACTGGCAATCGATGCGCTATGTGGTGGTGCCGCAGGCGTTTCGCCGCATGCTGCCGCCGCTGGGCAACGAAGCCATCATGCTGCTGAAAGACAGCTCGCTGATTTCGGTAATTGGCTTTGCTGACCTCGCCTATGCCGCGCGTACCGTGGCGGGCGTGTATTCGCGCTTCTGGGAGCCGTATCTGACCATCGCGTTTATCTATCTGATTTTAACGATGGTGATGGCGGCCGGTGTTGCCCGGCTGGAACGGCGCTTCCACGCCACGGGCGGCATCCACTAAGCACCGGGTTGCCATTAGCGCGGCCGGAATCGGGCACGAAAAAAGAGCCACAACCCCAGGGTTGTGGCTCACAAATTCCGGACTTGACCGTGCCATCGCCAAGCCGGTTGGACAGGTACAGCTACACATTGCCAACGCGCCCTTTCGAGCCCATCGCCAAACCCCAGCGCGGATCATCCCGATCTCGCGTTACGTAATTTCACAACACCCACTACGCGCCTCAAACCCGCCTTGCAACATCCCGGCCCTTCGCTGTTGCATGGCGGGAGATATGCCGTCCAGGGTATGGAACCGCACACCGCCCTACACGCGCGAACGCCACGGGTAGTGGTGCACACGGCATAAAATCAGGCATCGCGCCGATCAGACCAAAGCTGCGCTGATTTCTGGTTTAACGCGTAACGCATGCCGGGGCCAAGCCCGGCAGGTGAATACGTGGCAAAACGCTGGGTGAATTTTTACGCAGTGCAGCATAAAAATCAACGATTTTTTGTAGCTGTTAAATTTTGACTACACGTTACGGCGCAGAAGCGCCGCTGACAGGCGCAGTTTGCAGGATGTATTTGCGCACAGCCGCATTGTGTTGATTCAGGCTTTCCGAGAATTGCGAGCTGCCATCGCCGCGCGACACAAAATACAGCGCGCGCGACGTCGCCGGTTGCACCGCCGCCAGCAACGACGCCTGGCCCGGGAAAGCGATCGGTGTCGGCGGCAAGCCGGCGCGCGTGTACGTGTTGTAGACGGTGTCGGTCTCCAGATCGACTTTATGCAGCGCACCGGTATATCGCTCGCCCATGCCGTAGATGACCGTGGGGTCCGTTTGCAGCCGCATGCCCGCCTTCAAGCGGTTGAGGAACACGCTGGCCACCAGCGGACGATCAGGCGCGTGGCCGGTTTCTTTTTCCACCAGCGAGGCCAGAATCAGCGCTTCATACGGCGTCTTCAGCAACAAATCCGGCGCGCGTTGCGCCCACGCGGCATCGAGCTTCTTCTGCATGCGGTCATGCGCGTGCGCCAGCAATTTCAGATCGGAACTGCCGCGGTCCACATGGTAGGTATCGGGGAAAAACATCCCTTCCGGCGTAGGCGCGTCAATCTTGAGCGCGGCCAGCAATTGCGCGTCGGTCATGCCCGCGCTGTCGTGGCGGATGGCCGGGTTGTCATCCAGCAGCTTGCGAAACGCACGCCAGTTGGCGCCTTCAATCAAGGTAAAAGACACCGAAGTGACATCGCCATCGGTGAGTTTCTTCAGCAGCTGTAGCAGGCTGGGCGCGGTGGTCAGCGTGTAGCTGCCCGCGATGATATGGCGCTCGGCGCCGGTCACGCGTGAGACCGCGCGAAACAGCAGTGGCGAATCAATGACGCCCTGTTGTTCCAATTGATCGGCCACACGCCGCACGCTACCCGGGCCCAGCTCAAAGTCGAGCGGTACCGTGCGCAGCGGCAAAGGCTGCGACACCGCGTTGTAAATCCAGATGCCGCCCATGATGCCCGCCAGCAGCACCAGCAACAGCAGCACGCCCAGCAGGCGGCCCGTGGTGGACGCCTTAGGCGTTGGGGCTTGCTTCACCAGTTTCGGACGGGCTTTGCTCTTGTCGGGACGCGGCATGGTTGGTTTTGGCTTCAAAGAATCGTTTTACGGTGTCGACTTCGCGGGTGCGATACATCTGCGGCAGGCTTTTCCACAGCAGCTTGCCATACGGTTTATCCACCAGCCGCGTGTCGGCGATCATCAGGATGCCGATATCGGTCTCATCGCGGATCAAGCGCCCTGCCCCTTGCTTGAGCGTGATGGCAGCGTGCGGCAATTGATAATCGACGAAGGCGCTACGGCCGGCTTTGTTCATTTGTTCGATGCGCGCGGCCAGCACCGGGTCATCGGGTGGCGAGAATGGCAGCTTGTCGATCACCACCAAAGAAAGCTGCTGACCTTTGACATCGATGCCTTCCCAGAAGGTCTGGCTGGCCACCAGGATGGCATTGGGCGAGCGACGAAACTGGTCAAGCAGCTCGGTGCGCGAGCCAGTGCCTTGCAGCAACACCGGCCAGTCCAGCCCGTTATCTTTTAGCAACTGGATAACCAGCTCGTGCGCCTCACGCATTGCGCGCAGCGAGGTAAACAACAGAAAGGCATGGCCCTGCGTAACCTGCAGCAAAGGCCACGCGCGCTCGATGACCTTGCGGGTGAAATCGGGCGCGTTGGCATCGGGCATGTTTTGCGGCACATACAGCACCGCTTGCTGTTTGTAATCAAACGGACTGTCCCAAGTCGCGGTTTCGGCTTGCCACAAGCCCAGTTCATGCTGGAAATGGGTGAACTTGCCGTTGACCGCCAGCGTCGCTGAGGCAAATACCCAGGCGCGCGGGCTGGCATTCAGTTGTTTCTGGAACAGCTTGGCGATATTGAGCGGCGTGGCATGCAGCATAAAGCCGTGCGGAGTGATATCCAGCCAGTGCACCGCTTCTTCGCTATCCCCGGCTTGCCAATGCTTCAGCGTTTCGCGCAATTCTTGCGCGCGCCGGCCAGCGTTCTCGATGCCCTCACCGCGCTCAGCTTGCGCCACCAGTAGATCACGCAGCGTATCGAGCTTGCTGACCATATCGAGCAGCGCCTCGTTGTAACCGGGCAGATCGGCTACCTGATGTTGCGGCACGCGCGCGGGCTCGGGCTTGAATACCAGGCGGAAATCGCGAACGGCTTTCTCCAACGCTTCCGCCGCCTGCGGCAATTTAACGAAATCTTTTGCCACCACCAGCGCTTCGGTGCGCGAATCCCGCGCCAATTCAACCAACTGGCCGCTGGTCACGGTCTCGCCAAAGAACAGGCTGGCGACTTCGGGCAGTTGATGCGCCTCGTCGAAGATGACGGTATTACAGGCCGGCAACAGTTCGCCCGCGCCTTCATCGCGCAGCCAGACATCGGCAAAAAACAGATGGTGATTCACCACCACCACATCGGCCTCTTGCGCGTCTTTGCGGGCCTTCAGTACAAAGCATTCTTTGTGATTGGGACAGTCGCCTCCCAGGCAGTTGTCGCGCGTGGACGTAACGTGCTGCCAGATCGGCGCGTCTTCGGGCACACCGGCGCAGCTGGCTTTGTCGCCGGACTGGCTGGTTTTGGCGTAACGCTCCACCTTCTGCAGATCGATGATGTCTTCTTTACGCATAAAGCGGCCTTCGTGTTTGGCGCGCTCCAGATGGTAATGACAGACGTAATTGGCTCGGCCTTTAAGCAGCGCCACCGTGACCGGTACTTTGAGTACATCGCGCACCAACGGTAGATCGCGATGGAATAGCTGGTCCTGCAAGGTCTTGGTGCCGGTGGACAGGATGGTTTTGCCGCCCCCCATGATCGCGGGCACCAGATAGGCAAAGGTTTTGCCCGTGCCGGTGCCAGCCTCGGCGATCAGTTGGCCCTTGGACTTGATGGCTTCTTCCACGGCGAGCGCCATCTCCAGCTGTTGCTGGCGCAACTTGTAGCCGGGGAACGCCTGGCCAAACGGGCCGTCCGTGGCAAAGATATCCTGAAGGGTCATGGTGATTTCAACGATGCGGAACGCGCGATTTTACCAGTGTGCAGCGGCCGCGTACGGCGGCGGCTTATCGCCTGGAACAAAAAAACTGCCGTTATGGCCAGCGACAATCGGGGTACGAAATCCAGCGCAAAAAAAAAGCCCCGCAGTTGCGGGGCCTAATCAGCCAATAGATGGAGACGCTATGTGGGGCGTGACCCCAACCAGCGGAGCGCTGGCACTGCGCAGCAATAAATGCAAGCGAGTCTTACGTTTAGTGCGCATATACAACACTAAGTTCACATCTATGACTTATTTACGCTTTTTACCGCTCACGCGGCCGCATCAAAGCGCAATACCTTACCGCTCTGACCACGGCTGTCCCCGCCCAGCCAATACAACAGCGCGGGCAGCAGGGTTTCCATCTTCGGCAATTCGGACCACGCTTCGGCCGGATGGGTTTTGGTGCGATTGGGCGAATGCACCGGCCCCGGTACAAACAAGTTGATGCGCAGATGGCCGTGCGCTTCCCACTCATCCGCAGCAATCTCTACCCAGTTGCGTTGGCCCGCGCGCGAAGCGCTAAAGCCGCCCCAATAGGCTTTCGGCTCCAACGCGTGCGTTTCGCCCAGCACCAGCACCGCTGCGTCTGGCGCGGCCACCAGCAGCGGCGTCAGCGCGCGCGTCAGCGCAAACGGCGCGGCGACATTGACGCGGAATTGCTCAATCCATTCATCCATTTTCTGGTTGGCCAGCGGCGACAAAAACGCAAACGCGGTGGCGCAATGCAGAATGCCATCGAGCCGGCCGAATTCTTTGCTGATTGCCATGCCCAGTTGGGCAAATTCGGGCTCGCCGGCTTTGTTAAGGTCCAGCGGAATGGCAGCCGGACGCGGATAGCCCGCCGCTTCGATAGCGTCGTACACGCGCGCCAGTTTCTTTTCATTGCGGCCGAGCAGAATCACGGTTGCGCCATGCGCCGCCAGCGCCATGGCCGCGGCCTCACCGATGCCGCCACCCGCCCCGGTCACCAGGATCACACGATCCTTGAATGCGTCCGCGACGGGGGTGTGGGTTTTCCAGTTCATGCTTGCTGTTCCTTATTAAGCTCAATCATCAGGCCGACCGCCGCCGCAACGCCGCTGCGCACTGCGCCTTCAAGCGTTGCCGGATAATCGCCGGCCGTATAGTCGCCCGCCAGCCATACCGTGTTGTACGGCGTGGCATTGGGCGGGCGTTGCAAATCGGGTGTGCACGCAAAAGTGGCCCGTTTTTCACTGATCACACGCTGCCATCGTGGCGCGGGCCAGCCATAAGCGGCGCCAAGTTCTGTAGCGACCTGCGCCGCCAGTTCGGCTTGCGACCATTGCATATGCGCGCCGTTGGCCGAAATCACCACGGCGATCAGACCGGGCGTGGCGTGGGTGTAGTTGCGATCAAAAATCCATTGGCATACGCCGGTAGAGCGCCCCAGCATCGGTGCAGAAAGCTGGCAAACCGCATCGTATTGGCTGTACACCGTCACAATCGGCTGATACGGCCATTGTTGTAATCGGGCAGCGGTATCTGCCAGCGCCGGCAAATTGGCCGTTACGCTTTGCAGGCGATGCGGCGAAACAGCCAGAACCACGCCATCGAAAGCATCGTCCGGGGCGGCGTCGATCTGGTAACCCGCGGCAATCGGCTCAATCCGCCGCACCATGCTGCCGCACTGGATTTTACCGCCATGCCGCTCGACGTAGCGCCCCGCCGGCTCCGGCCACAACGCGGAAAAATCCACACGCGGAAACAACATATGCGACGCAAACGCGGGACCACCAAGCGAATCGCGCAATACATTCAGTAAAACCTGGGCTGAGGCGATTTCCGGTGGCGTATTCAACGCGGCGACGGTCAATGGGCGCCAGAAGCGCTCGATCAGATCAGCCGGTTGTGCGCGCGCCTGCAGCCAGTCGCGAACGGTCCAGTCGGGCCGCGTGCGCCAGCGCGCCAGTTGTGCTTGCAACAAAGCGCGCACGAGTGCCAGCTTGCCGCTGACGCTTAAACCTTGGGCGCGCAGCAAACCCACCAGGCTATGCAACGGCGCGGGAAGATCAGGGCAATGCAGGCGGAAATCCGGGTCGACTTGCAGATCGAGGGGCGCGTCGAGAAACACCTGCGCGGGGTCTACGCCGACTTCGCGCATCAAGCCGAGCAACGTGCCATACGCGCCCAGAAGCAGATGCTGGCCGTTATCGAGTTCGCCCTCGGGTACGTTGACGCGGCGTGCGCGCCCACCCAGCGCCGGTCCCGCTTCGAATACCTGCACGGTACAGCCAGCCTGGACGAGGCGCACCGCAGCCGCCATGCCGGCATAGCCGCCACCGACGACCGCAATCCGTTTGGGCCTGCTCAAATCCGCGTGCTTAGCCAAACCACCAAGTCCGCCAGGCCAGCCATAGCTTGCGAATCGGCGTCAGGCTAAGGCGCTGATTGAGCACATGGGTCACGCCATCGCGCTTGATCTCTTCCAACGTGGCGCGATAAATGGCCGCCATCACGAGGCCTGTACGCTGGTTTTTACGATCGACCGCAGGCAGTTGCGCCAGCGCTTGCTGGTAGTAATGTTCGGCGCGCTCAATCTGGAAATTCATCAATGCGCCAAATTGCTCGGATTCTTTGAAATTGAGGATATCGGCGGCCGGCACATTGAAACGCTGCAGATCTTCCACCGGCAGATAGATACGGCCGCGGCGCGCATCTTCGCCGACGTCGCGAATGATATTGGTCAGTTGGAACGCCAAGCCGAGATCGTGGGCGTAACGCAGCGTTTTGTGATCGGTGTAGCCGAAAATTTGCGCTGCCAGTTGCCCTACCACCGAGGCAACGCGATAACAGTACAGCTGCAGATCCTTGAACGTGGCGTAGCGCGCCATATCCAGGTCCATCTCCATGCCATCGATGATTTCGAGCAGCAGCTCGCGCGGCATGTCGTAGCGTTGCACGGCCGGCAACAACGCCTTGGTGACCGGGTGTTGCGGCGCGCCGGCAAACATATTGTCGACTTCGCTACGCCACCAGTTAAGCGTGGTGCGCGCGACGTTGTCATCGTGCGTTTCATCGACAACATCGTCGACTTCGCGGCAAAACGCATACAGCGCCATGATGGCGCGGCGCTTTTCCAGCGGCAGAAAACGAAAGCTGTAATAGAAACTGGAGCCGCTGGCGGCCGCCTTGTCTTCACAATACTGTTCTGGGGTCACAAAGTCGTTCCGGCAAAGATTGGCGGCATTGTAGCGAAAACCGGCCAACCCTGCTTACAGCGCGTGCGCGGACTGACGGCGTGGCGGCTAGTTAGCGACGGCCGGGGCAGTTGCTGGCGCAGCTGGGGTAGCCGCTTGCTGCAGCGGTATCCGCACGGTCGTGGTCTGGCCTGAGAAACCAGGGAAGCTTTGCAACAGCGCGCGCGCCAGCCAAGGCAGGGTCCAGTCCAGATCTTGCTGCTGCGAACGATTGATCGCTTTGCCCTCATATAACTTGGCGAACTGGTTGCTCTGCAACAGGCGACGATCTGAAATGTCGACGGCGAGCGTGCTGGTATAGATGGTGGTCTGAATCGGTTGCATGCCGACGATGCCGGTCTGCGGGTAGAACATCGGCGAATAGAAATAACCGCCGTAGCCGGGATAACGGCCGTAATAGACGTCGTAGCCCACCGGTCCCCAGATCGGTTCCTGGGTGACGATAATCTGGCCGTTATCGACGCCGTAGCTGAGCGAGACCAGCCAGTCCGCATCGCCAGGCACAGCGGCTTGCTGCAAGCCCGCCATAATCAGCTGATTGGCCACCTGCGCTTGCACCTGCTTTTCCAGCAGGCTTTGCGTCTGGTTGGCGGTTTGCGCAAACAAGAAGCGCTTGCCATGTACATCACTGGCGATGTTATGTCGCACGGTAACCTGCGCCACGAATTGCGGCGGCGTGGTGGCACAACCAGCCAACACTGCGAGCAAAGCAATGCAGACACTCAGGTAACCGTACTTGTTCATGGTAGCGCCTCTTGGAGTGAGCGGAGTTCAGCGCGCAATTTTTCCAGGAATGCGCGGCGTGTCTACTTTAACGTCGCCGCACTGCGCACGATGACGCAGCGCGTGATCAATCAGTACCAACGCCAACATCGCTTCGGCAATCGGCGTCGCGCGGATACCCACGCAGGGATCATGCCGGCCCGTGGTGGCCATCATGACCGGGTTGCCTGCCTTATCAATCGAGCGACGTTCTTGCGCGATGCTGGAGGTGGGTTTGACCGCGATATGCACGACGATATCCTGGCCGCTGGAAATTCCCCCCAGCACGCCACCGGCATGGTTGCTGGCGAAGCCTTCAGGCGTCAGCTCGTCACAATGCACCGAGCCAAGTTGCGCCACGCTATCAAAACCAGCGCCGATTTCCACACCTTTAACCGCGTTGATATTCATCATGGCATGTGCGATATCGGCGTCGAGGCGGTCATAGACGGGCTCGCCCCAACCTACCGGCACGTTTTCGGCAATCACCGAGATTTTGGCGCCGACGGAATCGCGCTGGGCGCGGATTTCATCCATATAGGCTTCGAGCTGCGGCACGATGGCGTTGTCGGGTGCGAAGAACGGGTTGGTTGGCACATCTTCCCAGCGCTGGAACGGGATTTCGATGGTGCCAAGCTGGCTCATATAGCCACGGATTTCGATGTTGTGATGCTCTTTCAGCCATTTCTTGGCAATGGCGCCCGCCGCGACCCGCACGGCGGTTTCGCGCGCGGACGAGCGACCGCCACCGCGGTAATCGCGGATGCCGTACTTATGCCAGTAGGTGTAGTCGGCATGGCCAGGACGAAAGGTTTCGGCGATCTTGCCGTAGTCCTGACTGCGTTGATCCTGATTGCGTATCAACAGCGCAATCGGCGTGCCCGTCGTCCTGCCTTCAAATACGCCGGACAGAATTTCGACGGTATCGGGTTCTTTGCGCTGGGTTACGTGGCGCGACGTGCCGGGTTTGCGACGATCCAGTTCAAGCTGGATATCTTCGGCCGACAATTCCATCCCCGGAGGACAACCATCCACCACGCAGCCGATCGCAGGACCATGCGATTCGCCAAACGAAGTGACGCTGAATAACAGACCCGTAGAATTGCCCGACATTACCTCTCCTGAAGACGCATTACGTCTATGTGCTAGACCGGATTGACCGGCGATTTTAACACGGTGTCAGGTTGCTCGTGCCATACGGGTGTGCACGTGCTTACGGCG
>NZ_LAQT01000014.1 GCF_001294205.1 Amantichitinum ursilacus | reverse complement strand
TTTAGCCATGATATTTCCTTCTCGAGAACTTGAAATATGCCAGCGAATTATGGAGCTGATGGTGGGAATTGAACCCACGACCTCTCCCTTACCAAGGGAGTGCTCTACCCCTGAGCTACATCAGCGCATCTGGAGCGGGTGAAGGGAATCGAACCCTCGTCGTAAGCTTGGAAGGCTTCTGCTCTACCATTGAGCTACACCCGCTTAGAGCCGTACAACGACTATTCAATCTACTTCTGATCACGCTGCCGGTTACTGGCCAGCGGAGAAGATTACTCTTCACGACCGCGTATTTGGTGGAGGGAGAAGGATTCGAACCTTCGAAGGCGGAGCCGTCAGATTTACAGTCTGATCCCTTTGGCCACTCGGGAATCCCTCCTGAACGAGAACGGCATTATGGCGACGGCTCAGATTTGTGTCAAACCTTTTTATCCCCCAGCCCCACAAAAGATCACAATTGACTGATTTGTCGGGATATTTTTCCATCAAATTTTTTTAAAATACTTCTGCACACGTTAATTGGCCCGGATAAACGCCAGGCAAATGGCATATATCGTTCTTCGATAGCGGTTTGTTCCGGCACAGCCTTCGCCAATTGATCAATCGCGACAGCGTCGGGTCGCCGGTTCAATACTATTTGCGCCGCTCGCGCGCGTTATATATATGCAATCCGGAGAAACAGTGCCTACAACATTAATTTCATTTTTTTTGCGTGAGAGTGTTGACACCCAAATCGGCATAGTGTTTAATTCGGTCCTCTCGAAGGCCAGTTAGCTCAGTTGGTAGAGCAGCGGATTGAAAATCCGCGTGTCCGTGGTTCGATTCCGCGACTGGCCACCAGAATTAAATACATTAAAGCCGATCAGCAATTGTTGATCGGCTTTTTTGTTTTTGTGCTTCGGCTTTCTTCAGACGTTTTTTCTGCGTTTGTTTCCCCGTCCTTTTCGCTCCTTTCAATTGCCTCCTGTCACCGATATACGCGCGGCTTAAGCCCTTACCCACCCTGCAAGCCGCGATTCTTCTTACGCGAAGCGCCAAAGCTTTACCAAAATTGACACAAGCCAGATTTCAATCATTGCCAGAATTGACGCCTATATCGTTTAATTCTGATACGTCGGAAATGTTTACAAACATTCTGCAAGGCTTTCGCCTGTTGGCGTATAGCCGCGTATCTACCAAGTAATCAGGGGAGCAACATGATCAATCTGTCCGGCGCGAAAGCACTCCGCGCCTCTGGCCTGGCGCTGACCACGGCCGCAATGCTGGTGTTAGCCGGCTGCGGTGGCGGCTCCGATGGCAGTTCACTATTCAATGGCGGCGGCACCACAGGCACGCCGACTCCGACCTCCACCCCAACTGCGGTACCGACCCCGGTTAGCGCAATCAGTCTGCTCGCTACTAGCCCGACGCTTAATAGCGATGGCGCCACCCCGGTTACGATTTCAGCTTTGCTGAAAGACAGCACGAACAACGTGATTCCGTCACAAGCGGTTTCGTTTACCGTGGATAGTGGCGCAGTCATTGTGACGAATGGCGGCCTGACGGACAGCACGGGCGTGGCGAAAGCGACGGTTACTACGGGTAATGACGCCACTAACCGCACGATTACCGTAACTGCCACTTCTGCATCGATGAGCAAGACGATCGTTCTATCTGTGAGCGGCACTTCTCTGCAACTGTCAGGCGCGACCAGCCTGGCCATCAATGCTACGACCAACCTGACTGCGACCCTGACCGACTCTTCGGGTAAGGCACTGGCCAACCAGTCCGTTTCGCTCAAATCGGCCTTGGGTAACACATTCTCTGCGGCAGGTGCGCCGGTGACATCCGCGACGACCGATACCGCAGGCACGGTTACTTTTGCCTATAACGCCGTGAACAGCGGCAGCGATACCGTCACGATCAGCGCGTTGGGCGCATCCGTCAGCAAGAATATTACGGTGACCAGCCAGGTGTTCACGCTGAGCCCGACTACCAACTCGCAGGCCGGCGTCGACTTTTCACAGACTCCCCCGACTGTCGTACTGAATACACCGATCTCGTTGACGCTGCATTACGCCAATGGCAGCACGCCTCTGGCAGGCCGCACCATTACGTTCAACGCCACCCGCGGTACGATCAGTTCCACCAATCCTGCGACCACTGATGCCAATGGAAATGCGGTTGTTACACTGCAAAGCGCTACGTCTGGCCAAGGTACTGTGACCGCCAGCACGAGCGGCATCACCGGTTCGTATGACGTTTACTTCCTTGCCACGAATCCCACCAGCGTCAAATTGCAGCCGAACGTTTCAAAAGTTTCAGCTGGCGGCAGCACGACCGTCACCGCAACTGTCCGCGATGCCGCCAATAACCTGGTGCGTGGCCAGCAGGTGTCCTTTACGGTCACCAACGATACGACGGGCGGGACGTTGTCGACCGCAACTGCGACGACCGATGATTATGGCCAGGCCTCTACCAAATATACGGCTGGCGCCGTGTCTGGCGGCTCGAATGGCGTAACCATCACGGGTACCGTCACGGGCACCAGCCCCGCTGTATCCGGAACCACGACGCTGACCGTCGGCGGCACTGCGCTCTTTATCACATTGGGTACGGGTAACACGATTTCTACCGGTGCGGGCAGCGGTGCTTCCACTCAGTACTCCATGCCGTATCAGGTACTTGTTTCGGACTCGGCTGGCAATCCGGTAAAAAATGTTGCAGTAACGGTTGCCGTGATTCCGCAGTTCTACAGAAAGGGGTCGTATGCCCAAGGTAGCGCGGCATGGGTCCAGACCATCGCAACTCAGTGTGCTAACGAAGATTCCAACCGTAACGGTATTCTCGATCCGCTTGAAGATATCAACGGCAATGGCACCCTGGAGCCGGGCAACGTCGCTAACGTGCTCTCCGCGACTGGCGTTACGACAAATACGGTGACCACTGACGACACGGGTAGCGCCTTTATCCAGATCGTGTATCCCAAAGACCGTGCATATTGGGTCGGTGTGACACTGTTTGCTACCGCAACTGTTTCGGGCACCGAAGCCAACAGCTCGGCGAATTTTGTGCTGCCAGGTATCACGGGTGACTACACGAACCTGAGTGCCGACCCACCGGGTCGTTACAGCCCGTACGGCGTGGCATCCTCGTGCACTAACCCGCTTTAATAGTTGGGTTAGAATCCAAAACGCCGCAGCAATGCGGCGTTTTTTTTGCCCGTGGTCGGCGGCGACAGGCTGCGTTGAAACTCACCACCCGATCGCGTCATTCCTCCTCGGGCCGCCAGCCCCACACCTTCAGATCAATTCGTCCGCCCTCCCCAAACTCCACGCCGTCCGCCTGCAGCAGCATGCGTTGCAGATCATCATTGCCATCCAGTCCACGGGCGCTGACGCGGCCGGTGCCGTTGATTACGCGGAACCAGGGCACGTCGCGGTCGGTTTTGCCGAGCGCGCGGCCGACCAGTCTGGAGTGACGCGGATAACCCGCCAGCGCGGCAATCTGGCCATATGTGGCCACTTTCTGCGGGGGGATGCGGGCAACGACGTTGATAATGGCGGCAGAAATCAGGCTGGACGGCGTTTTGTTGGGTGGGCGCATGGGTGAGCAGGTCAGAAGCTTCGGAAGGCTCTCAGCATAGCAATGCGTCGCTTTGCGCCAAAGCCCCGCCGCGCATCAAGGTTGGCCACGGGGCCCGATCCAGCACTGATGCAGCTCGCCGAACGCCGCTCGCCACTCGCCACTCGCCACTCGCCGTCCCAACCTCACCTCACCACCTCACTCACTTCGTCCACGTCCGCGAGAGCAACGGCAACGACAACGACAACGACAACTTCGACGGTGAGCAGACGGTGCCGACAATGAAAGTGCGCCGCCTTTGCCTCAACGTTCGCCGTGGTACCGCGACGACAGCCGTAGACACTGACCGCGCCGCCCGCCATCGCCGCCATCGCCGCCCTCCTTCGCCAGCCCTCGCCGCCATCGCCCGGCTTCAACCTCGTGCGTCTCACTGTTCATAGCAAGCACCAGCCCAACCAGGTCCCCAATCGCCGCGCATAAAAAAGGGCAGCCGCAGCTGCCCCTCTTACTTCAATGCGCCGGCCCGCAAGCCGACGCCTCCTTCCGCGTTACTTGCGTTCCACCTGGGCCACATCACGCACCGCGCCGGTATCCGCGCTGGTGGTCATTGCCGCATAGGCGCGCAGCGCAGCGCTCACATAGCGTTCACGATCAGTCGGCTTCCATGCCGCCGCCCCGCGGCCTTCCATGCGTTCCCGGCGTGCTGCCAGCTCTTCGTCATGGATGACCAGATGGATCGTGCGATTCGGGATGTCGATTTCGATGGTGTCGCCTTCTTCCACCAGGCCAATCGCGCCGCCTTCAGCCGCTTCCGGCGAGCAATGGCCAATCGACAAGCCCGACGTACCGCCCGAGAAGCGGCCATCCGTCAGCAGCGCGCATTGCTTACCCAAGCCCTTGGATTTGAGATACGACGTCGGGTACAGCATTTCCTGCATGCCCGGGCCGCCCTTCGGGCCTTCATAGGTAATGATGACGATATCGCCTGCAACGATCTGGTCATCCAGAATGCCCGCCACCGCGTCGTCCTGGCTCTGGAAGATACGCGCGCGGCCGGTGAATTTGAGGTTGGAATCATCCACCCCCGCCGTCTTCACAATACAACCGCGTTCCGCGATATTGCCGTACAGCACGGCCAGTCCGCCGTCCTGGCTGTACGCATGCTCTTTGCTGCGGATACAGCCATCGGCGCGGTCCAGATCCAGCGTCGGGTAGCGCATTGATTGCGAGAACGCGATGGTGCTGACCACGCCGCCCGGTGCGGCGCGGTAGAAGTGGTGCGCCACGCTGTCTTCGGGCTGGCGTTTGATATCCCACTTGTCCAACGCGTCTTTCATGGTCGGGGCGTGCACAGTGTGGGCGTTGCCGTGGATCAGGCCAGCGCGGTCCAGCTCGCCGAGAATGGCCATCACGCCGCCTGCGCGATGCACATCTTCCATATGGTATTTCTGCGTCGCGGGGGCGACTTTGGCCAGGCAAGGCACGCGACGGCTTACCTTGTCGATGTGCGACATCTTGAAATCAACGCCCGCTTCGTTGGCCGCAGCCAGCAAATGCAGCACGGTATTGGTGGAGCCGCCCATGGCCACATCCAGGCTCATGGCGTTTTCAAACGCTTCAAACGTCGCGATATTGCGCGGTAGTACGCTGCTGTCTTCTTGTTCGTAATACCGGCGCGCCAGATCAACGATGGTGCGGCCCGCCTGCAAAAACAGTTGTTTACGGTCGGCGTGGGTGGCCAGCATCGAGCCATTGCCCGGCAGCGACAAACCCAGCGCTTCGGTCAGGCAGTTCATCGAATTGGCGGTAAACATGCCGGAGCAAGAACCACAGGTGGGGCAAGCCGAGCGTTCCATCGATGCCACTTCGGCGTCGCTGACGTTGGGGTTGGCCGCTTCGATCATGGCGTCGATCAGATCGACATGGCGCTCTTCGCCGCGCCATTGCACCTTGCCCGCTTCCATCGGGCCGCCCGAGACAAAAATCACCGGAATGTTAAGGCGCATTGCGGCCATCAACATGCCCGGGGTGATCTTGTCGCAGTTGGAAATGCACACAAGCGCGTCGGCGCAGTGAGCGTTCACCATGTATTCCACCGAATCGGCGATCAGATCGCGGCTGGGCAGGCTGTACAGCATGCCGCTATGGCCCATGGCGATGCCGTCATCCACGGCGATGGTGTTGAATTCTTTGGCGATACCGCCGGCCTTTTCGATTTCGCGCGCCACCATCTGGCCCAGGTTGTGCAAGTGCACGTGGCCCGGCACAAACTGGGTAAACGAGTTGGCAATCGCGATGATCGGTTTGCCGAAATCATCGTCTTTCATGCCGGTCGCGCGCCACAGAGCGCGGGCGCCGGCCATGTTGCGGCCGTGGGTCGAAGTGCGGGAACGATAGGCGGGCATAAAACGGGTCCTTGAAACCGGATAGCAATGTCGTCGCATTACGCGCGACGGAACAGGCAGTTTACGAGTAAACGGATCGAGTTTCGAGTAACACCTGGGCCGGAATGTGGATGGTGATTACGCGAAGATTAAACAGGCTTGTGGCCCGTTTGGCGGGAAAGGCGTTGCTGTATAATGCCCGATTTTATCCAGAAGCCGCCCCACATGCTAACTCACCCGCATTTCAACCCTGTCGCCATCCAGATCGGCAAGGTGGCGATCCATTGGTATGGGTTGATGTACCTGATCGGATTTCTGCTGTTTCTGGCCTTGGGGCGCATGCGCATCAAGCAAGGACGCCCCGCGGGCTGGCAGCTCAGCGAGCTGGATGACCTGTTGTTCTACGGCGTGCTCGGCGTCATTCTGGGCGGCCGTCTCGGCTATGTGTGCTTCTACAAGCCCGACTTTTATCTGGGCCACCCGCTCGATATCGTCAAGGTATGGGAAGGCGGCATGTCGTTCCACGGTGGTTTTATCGGCGTGCTGGTGGCCGTGTGGGCGTTTGCGCATAAAACCAATCGTCGCTTTTTTGAAGTCAGCGACTTTATTGCGCCGTTGGTGCCGCTGGGCTTGCTGTTCGGGCGGCTGGGCAACTTTATTAATGGCGAGTTGTGGGGCCGCGTCACCGATCTGTCGCTGCCGTGGGCGATGGGATTTCCCACTGCCGCCACCGCCGACGCCACGGCCGCGATGCGTAATCCGCAATGGGCGCGCTGGTTATCGGATTACGGCATGCTGCCGCGCCATCCGTCGCAGCTGTACGAAATGCTGCTCGAAGGCGTGGTGCTGTTTCTGGTGCTGTTTATTTATTCCAGCAAGCCGCGCAAGGTGGGGCAGGTTTCGGCGCTGTTTATGCTGGGCTACGGCATCAGCCGCTTCTGCGTTGAATTCACGCGCGAGCCTGATGATTTCCTCGGCTTGCTCAAGCTGGGCTTGTCGATGGGCCAGTGGCTGTCAGTGCCGATGATTATTCTGGGTATCCATTTGCTATGGATGTCGTCGCGTAAGCCGCGCTGAACCTCACTGCGTTGATTGTTGTGTACTAAACGCCGCTGCCCAGCGGCGTTTTTTTATGCTGCGGCGTCCTACCGCCCAAACCTTCCGCCCTTGCAGGATGGTCCCGGCGCGCCCACGTAATCGCAACACTTCTAAAAAACAGGAATTCCGCTGCATGGATGCAACCGCGCTCTGGTGGCTGCTGGCTTTGGTTTTAATGGGCGTTGGCCTGATCGGCACCGTGTTCCCCTTGCTGCCCGGCACGCCGTTTTTGTTCTTTGGCATGCTGGTGGGCGCGTGGGCTGATGGCTTTCGGCACGTGGGCTACATCACATTAGCGGTGCTGTTTGCACTGGTTTTGCTGTCGGCATTACTGGACTGGATTGCCGGCGCATTAGGGGCCAAGCGCGTGGGCGCCAGCAAGCAAGCGGTAACCGGCGCCTTTATCGGTTCGTTTGCCGGGATGTTTGCCGGCTTGCCCGGCCTGGTGCTCGGGCCGTTTGTTGGCGCGGTGGCGGGCGAGTTGTACGCCCGGCGCGACGTGCTGCAAGCGGGCAAAGTCGGCGTAACCACGTGGGTAGGACTGTTACTGGGCGCGATTGCCAAGGTGGCCATTGCGCTAGTGATGTTGGGTATTTTTATTTCTGTCTACTTGCTGACATAAAACATGCCGATTGTGCACTGTTCCGATTCAGCACTATATTGGTTTCAACCACAGGAGCAATGCACCACTATGGCCATCAAGCCGAACCCCACCGTAGAAGACCTGATCCAGCCGCAAGACCTGCAATTGCGGCTGCATCGGCATGAAGACGACCGCCGCCAGTCCGCGCCGGTGGCAGGCCCGTGGTTAACCGAGGAAGGCATCGTCATGGTGGACCGCCGCTCAGGCGACGAGCGCCGCCATGCCTGGACGCTGGCGCAAGACCTGGGCGACCCGGTGCCGCCCAGCGAAGAACATCACTAAAACGCGCCGCACGTGCTTAAAACCATTTCCGGAACTTGAAATAGCCCGCCAGGCTCACCGCAATCGTCGCCATCAACCCCACGCAATAAAAATAGCCGTAGCGCCAATGCAGCTCCGGAATGTGCTCAAAATTCATCCCGTAGATGCCGGCAATCAGCGTCAGCGGCATAAAGATGGTGGTAATGACGGTGAGCACGCGCATCTGCTGGTTCATACGGTGGCCCTGCAAAGACAGATACGTGTCTTGCAAGCTGCCCACCAGGTCGCGTAATGCCTCGGTGCTTTCGATCAATTGCACGGTGTGGTCATACACGTCGCGCAAATACAGCTGGGTTTCACTGCGAAAGAAATCGGGCTCGTCGCGCTGCAGCGTATTCACCATCTCACGCAATGGCCACAGGCCGCGCTTTACCGCCAACAAGGCGCGACGCAGCGTCTGCACGTCGGTCAGGCATTTGGGGCGCGCATCCACTTCCAGATCGTCTTCGATCTCTTCCATGCGCTCGCCCAGCGACTCCAGCACGGCAAAGTAGCGATCCACCAGTTTGTCCATCAGCGAATAAACCAGGTAATCCGCGCCCAGTCGGCGTAATTGCGACTGCGCATTCTGCAAATTGTCGCGGATGCCTTTGAACGTGCCGGATGCTTCTTCCTGAAACGTCAGCACAAAGCCGCGTCCCAGCACGATGCTGATCTGCTCGCTTTCGATGACCGCATCGGCATCCACGCGCACCAGCCGCGCCGTAATAAACAGATAGCCCGGGTAGATTTCCACCTTGGAACGCTGCTGCGTATTGAAAATATCTTCCATCACCAGCGGATGCAGGCCGAAATGATGCCCAATCGCCTGCAGCAATTCGGCATTGGCCAGGCCGTGCACGTTAACCCACAGCGTGCGCCCCGGATTGACATCCGGTAGCGCCGGGTGCGAATCGGTAAAGATGGTCTGCTTTAAATCGCCCTCTTCCGGGCCGAATTCGATCAACGATGCATCGGTATCGCGGATATCTTCTTTGCCCACATACAAAATCGTGCCCGGCTGCGCGCCTGCTTTGGTGGCGGCCAGGTGGTGTTTCAGACGGGGTGTTCGTGGATGATCAGATCGTGCCCGGCGTTTTGCCATGCCTTGCATTCCTCGTTGAGTGCATGTCGGGTAAGTGCGTGCGCGGCCAGCCAGCCGCGCGGCAATGAAAATACATAACGCTTATGCTCCAGTCGCAGCCGACAGCCCGGCTCGGCTTGCTCCAGCCGCGCCCGATGGATGATGCAGGCGAGGCGCAATGCCAGCGCGGCACGCCAGACGGGGTCGGCCGTGTGCTTGCCCAGTTTCTCCGGCTTGCCCCGTTGCGCCAGCGCCAGCGTGGCGATCTGGCTTTGCTCGCGACTGGAGAAGCCTGGCATATCGGCATATTGCAGAATGTAGGCCGAATGCTTGTGAAAGCTGGCATGGGCAATCGAGCGCCCGGTTTCGTGCAGCAAGCCGGCGTAATGCACGTCGCGGATTAATGCGGCGTCCAGGCCAATTTGCGTGGCCAGCGTGCGCGCCAGTTCCGCTACGCGCTGGGCTTGCGGCACGTCCACGTGATAGCGCTTCTGAAAGGTATGTACGGTATGGTCGCGCACATCATGTTCGCCGCGCCGGCCGAGCAAGTCATACAGCACGCCGTCGCGTAATGCGCCTTGCGTAATCTGCATATGCTGGATGCCCAGCAAGTCAAACACCGCCTGCATGATGGCAAAGCCGCCTGCCAGCACCGGCCGCCGGTCTTCGCGCAGACCATTGAGTTTGACCTTGTCGACATGCCCCGCCTGCAACAGCATCTGTCGCACCTGCGCCAGCCCCGCCTTGCTGATGCCGACGGCCGACAAGCCGTTCTGTTCCATCACATCGGCCAGCGAGCGCGCAGTGCCCGATGTACCAATGGCGGTTTGCCATTCACCCGCGTTGAACTCGCCCACCAAGGGCTGGATATATTCGCCCGCGGCGATCTCGGCGGCGGCCAGCCGGTCGGGCGTAATCGTGCCATCGGGAAAAAAACGCCGGCTCCACGACACACAGCCCATCACCGTGCTTTCAGTCACCAGCGGCGTGTGCTGGCGGCCGACGATAAATTCGGTCGAGCCACCGCCGATATCCACCACCAGACGCTTGTCGCGCGATGCGGGCAGGCTGTGCGACGCGCCGATATAAATCAGCCGCGCTTCTTCACGCCCGGCAATCACCTCAATCGGAAAGCCCAACGCAGCCTCGGCCTGGGCCAGAAAGTCCGCGCCGTTGCGCGCCACCCGGAAGGTATTGGTCGCCACCGCGCGCACTTGCGCTGCGGGCAGACCTTGCAGGCGCTCACCAAAGCGCGCCAGCGCTTCGGCGGCCTGATCGCGCGCGGCATCGCTCAGATGATTGTGCTCATCCAGGCCTGCGCCCAGCCGGATGGTTTCCTTCAGCGTTTCGATGGGCACCAGGGTCCGGTCCAGCAAACGGCAAATCTGCAGACGAAAACTATTGGAGCCCAGGTCCACAGCGGCGATCAGGGTATCGGGGGATTCAGCAGGCATGCAGGTTCTCTTGCGCGGCGTGCGCCGCAGGTGGGGCCACCTTAGCGAAGGCCGCGCTGGCTGACAACTTTTGTCATCCCACGCGGCAAGGGCTGATGCGCGGACAAAACAAAAGCGGCCCGCAGGCCGCCTTGTGCACTTCTCGTTAACGCTCAAGCCTCGTCGGGCGGCGCCATCACCAAGCGCTCGACTTCATCGGCCGTCTTGTGCCGCACATCCTGGCCTTTGACCAGGAACACCACTTGCTCGGCCACATTCACCGCCAGATCGGCAATCCGTTCAATCGCCTTGGCAATCCACAGAATATCCATGGTCAGCGAGATGGTGCGCGGGTCTTCCATCATCAGCGTAATCAGCTGGCGTTGCAGTGCCCGATATTCGTCGTCGATGCGACGGTCATCGCGAATCACTTCGGTGGCTTGCACGGCATCAAGGCGGGCAAACGCGTCCAGCGTACGCGACAGCATATCCAGCGCTTCTTCGGCCACATGGTTCAGTTCGTTAAAGCGCGGCACTTGCAGGCGGCCCGCTTCGTAGATGTTTTTGGTGCGCTGGCAAATGCGCGCGGCTTTGTCGCCAATGCGCTCCAGATCTTCCACCGATTTGATGACCGTCATCACCATGCGCAGGTCACCGGCGGCAGGCTGGCGGCGCGCAATCATGTGAATACACATGTCGTCCAGTTGCAGGTGCATCGCATTCACGCGAATTTCCTGTTCCAGCACCTTGTTAACGGTCACCAGATCGCCCGTGGCCAACGCTTCCATGGCCAGACGCACTTGTTCTTCCACCAACCCGGCCATGCCCAGCACGTTGGAGCGGATCGCTTCCAGTTCAGAGTCGAATTGTTTGGAAATATGTTCAGCCATGCGTTGCGTCTCCAGCGACGGACCAATGATCATCAAGCCGTGCAAAATAGCACGCTGTCATTAAAGATTTGTTTCAAGTCTGGCCAACCGGTGCAGCTTTTGCGCTGATTGGCCCCAAGCTTGTGTTTTTTACTTATAGGTCTTGACGCCCGACGCCGTGCCCAACAGCAATACATCGGCCCGACGACGCGCAAACAGGCCGTTGGTGACCACGCCCACAATCTGGTTCAGCTCGGCTTCAAACTTCGCCGGCTCGGTAATCTGCAAACCGTGCACATCCAGAATGATGTTGCCATTGTCCGTCACTACGCCTTCGCGATAAGCCGGATGGCCGCCCAGTTTGACGATCTCGCGCGACACATACGAACGCGCCATCGGGATCACCTCTACCGGCAACGGAAACTTGCCCAGCACGCTAACGTGTTTGGATTCATCCGCGATGCAGATAAATTGTTCGGCCACCGCCGACACAATCTTCTCGCGCGTCAGCGCCGCGCCGCCACCCTTGATCATCTGCAATTGCTGGTTGATCTCATCGGCGCCATCGACATACACCGGCAGCGTATCCATGCTATTAAGGTCAAACACCGCAATGCCATGGCCGCGCAGACGTTGCACGCTGGCTTCGGACGACGCCACCGCGCCTTCGATGCGGCCTTTGATCTCGGCCAGCGCATCGATAAAATAATTGGCCGTGGTGCCGGTGCCGACGCCCACAATGCAGTTGTCCGGCACATACTGGATGGCCGCGCGTGCAACCGCTTCTTTCAGTTCGTTTTGAGTCATGAGGTTTCCTCTGGTCTGAACCGGGCGCGGCGTACCCAGCCGCGCAAACCCTGCAATTGTACCAGCCAGCCTGTGCTGCGCGCGTTTGCGTCAGGGCAAGGTATGCAGATATTCGCGGATGCCCGACAACAGCATTTCGACGGCAATGGCAGTCAGGATCAAACCCATCAGCCGCTCAAACGCTTGCGTCAATTGCTCGCCCAGCCACTTGCTGATGCGCTCGGCAAATGCCATGGCCAGACCGCACACCAGCATCGTCAGCGCCAATGCGCCGATCCATTCAAAGATGCGCTCCGGCTCATGCGACACCAGCAGCAATACGGTGGCCAGCGCCGACGGCCCGGCCAGCAAGGGCACGGCCAACGGCACAATAAACGGCTCGCTGCTGCCGTCGTGGTCGCCAAATACGCCCTGCGCATGCGGAAACACCATGCGCAGCGCAATCAAAAACAGAATCACGCCACCGGCGATGCCCAGCGAGGTCTCGCTAAGATGCATCACCTGCAAAAACGCGCGGCCAAACACCATAAACGCCAGCAGAATGCCAAAGGCCACCAGTGTTTCGCGGATGATGACCAGACGGCGGCGATGCGCCGGCACGTTCTTTAATAGCGAAACAAATAGCGGGATGCCGCCAAACGGGTCGGTGACCAACAACAGCAGCACAAAGGCCGAAAGAAAGGTATGCGTCATGGCCGCCATTCAAGCACAAGGCGGGCTTGCTGCCCAATTGCCGCTAGCCCGAATGCGCTTGTATACAAGTTGGTACGGATATTGCTGCGTAATCCGGGCGACTCTTTGCTCGCCCTCATAAAAACAGGACACCACGATGCACGCTGCGACTTCTGATTTACCGCTTTGGGCCACCCGTTCAATCAATCTGGCCGACCCGCGCCTGGGCGCACGCGGTCTGGCCGCCAGCGACGAATTCTTCGCGCCGCTTAGCCGCATGCTCGACCCCGCGCCCGCGACGTTTATCCCCGGCAAATACGACGAAAACGGCAAGTGGATGGATGGCTGGGAAACCCGGCGCAAGCGCGTCATGGGCCACGACTGGAGCATGATCAAACTGGGCCGCCGCGGTGTGATTGCGGGTTTTGACGTGGATACCAGCCACTTTACCGGCAACTACGCACCCGCTATTTCGATAGAAGCCACCACCAGCGCCAGCGATGACATCAACGACCTGCAAGCCGCGCGCTGGACCGAGGTATTGCCCTCCACCAGCCTTAACGGCAATAGCCATCATTGGCTGAATTCGGTTGCTGCCGGTGAGTACACCCATCTGCGCATTCACATCTATCCCGACGGCGGCATCGCGCGGCTGCGCGTTTATGGCCAGCCGGTGGGCGCATTCAACGATGCCGACGCGCTTTACGATCTGGCCGCGCTGGAAAATGGCGGTCGCGCCGTGGCGTGGAATGACGCGCATTTTGGCCAGGCTTCCAATCTGCTGCTGCCCGGCCGCGGCATCAATATGGGCGATGGCTGGGAAACCCGCCGTCGCCGCGAGCCCGGCAACGACTGGTGCCTGATCGAGTTGGGTGCGCCCGGCATCATTGAGCGCATCGAAGTCGATACCGCGCACTTCAAAGGCAATTACCCCGATCGTTGCATGCTGCAAGCCGCGCTGATGCAGGGCGGCACCGATCAATCGCTGATTACGCAAAGCATGTTCTGGCCGGTGCTATTGCCCGAGCAGCCGCTGCAGATGGACGCCATCCATACGTTTAGCTCGCAGTTGGCCGCGCTGGGGCCGGTAAGCCATGTGCGGTTGAATATCATCCCGGACGGCGGCGTATCGCGGCTACGCTTGTGGGGCAAGGTGGCGCGATGAGCAACGGCGTCTATTCCATTGCAGTCGAACCGCTGACGGCCGCCGCGTTTGCGCCATTTGGTGATGTGATCGAGGCCAGCAACGCCGCGCGCCATTTCAGCATCAATGGCGGCAACACCGAGCGCTATCACGATCTGGCAAACATTGAGGTCGATGCGGGTGCGCGGCCGATCATCAGCATCTTCCGCGGGCAGCCACGCGCGTTGCCGCTCACGTTAACGATGCTGGAGCGGCATCCGCATGGCAGCCAGGCGTTTATGCCGCTGCAGGGAAGGCCTTATCTGGTAGCGGTGGCGCCTGCAGGCGAGCACGTGGCCTTGAGCGACATCCGCGTGTTTCTGGCGCGTGGCGATCAGGGCGTTAATTACTCGGCGGGAACCTGGCACCATCCGTTGTTGGCACTTGATGGGGTCAGCGATTTTCTGGTGGTCGATCGCGCGGGCGAGGGGCCGAATTGCGATGAGATGGATTTGCCACTGCCGGTGCTGATCACGCTATAGGGCGGGTCTTGGCCACCACTCAACGGCCATAAATCCAGACCGCATGGTTCGGATCTCTGGCTTTGGGTGGTGGGTCATGACCCACCCTATCAGTGCGTGGGTTTAAACCGCCTGGCGTGCCGGGCGGATGCTGACGGCGCTGGTTTTCATGATCATCAGATAAGACACGCCACCCAAGGCGCAGCCAATAAACCAGTTAAAGTCAGCCAGCGATTTGATGCCGGCAAACGTAATCAACAAACCCGCCGCCACCGAAGGCACCAATGCATACAGCGCGCGTTTGTTAACCCCGTTTTCATACCAATACGCGCCGCCGGCTTTGTCCTTGTACAGGTCATCGATTTCAATCTGCTGATTACGTACCAGATAGAAATCCGCCAACAAAATCCCGAACAGCGGACCAATAAACGCGGCGAGCGTATCGAGCGTGTAGTGAATCACGTCGGGTGAATTAAACAGGTTCCACGGCGTAATAAACACCGAGCCGATAGCCGCAATAAAGCCACCTGCGCGGAAAGACACGCGGGCCGGGCTGACATTGGAGAAATCGAAAGCTGGCGACACAAAATTGGCCACGATATTGATGCCGATGGTGGCCGTTACAAAGGTAAACGCACCCAGCAATGCCACGGTGGTGTTATCGATCCTGGCAACCACCTGAATCGGATCGGTAATCATGGCGCCGAACACGGGAATGGTGCCCGAGGTAATCACCACGGTCACAATCGAAAAGAACAGAAAGTTGACCGGCAAACCCCAGAAATTGCCGCGTTTAACTTCAGAAAACGATTTGCCATAACGCGAGAAATCGCCAAAGTTAAGCATCGGGCCAGAGAAATAAGACACCACCAAAGCAATGGCGGTAATCATCGGGCCAATTGCATCCATGCCGTGATATTTAACATCGCCCAGCGTGAAATTGATTTTGCCAGGGCCCGCCTTCATCACAATCCACAGCGCCAGCATCACCATCACGACATAAACGGCGGGACCCGCCCAATCGATAAATTTCTTGATGGTTTCCATGCCGTTCCAGAACACCACGGCCTGCAGCACCCACATGATCATGAAGCCCATCCAGCCCATATAACTGAGGCCGAGAAATTGCGTGTGGGTAAGGGATTCCAGCCCAGGAAAGAAACGCAGCAACACAATGGTTAATGCGCTGGAGGCCAGAAAGGTTTGAATGCCGTACCAGGACACCGCAATCAGTCCGCGAATAATCGCGGGCACATTGGCGCCCCAGACACCGAAAGCCATCCGGCAGATCACCGGATAAGGCACGCCGGCCATCTGGCTGGGCTTGGCCACCCAGTTGGCAAACAGGTTAACCAGACAGATACCCACCAGCAGCGACACCAGCACTTGCCAGCTCGACAAGCCCAGCGCAAACAAACTACCCGCAAACACATAGCCGCCCACGCTATGCACATCGGACATCCAGAAGGCAAAGATGTTGTACCAGTTCCAGTCCTGCTTTTTAAGCGGGCCCAGATCCTCGTTGTACAGCCGGTCGCTATAACCGGCAGGGGTTTGCTCAGACATTGAATGACTCCTGACCTGTTGGATTCACTGTATCTCGCGCCGTGTGGCCGGCCGCGAAACGCGTTTTGTATACAATCAGATGCTTGTGCCCCGCCTGGTCATTCGGTTGCGTGGATGGGCCAGCGACCTCAGTGCAGCAAAAAGCGTTCCAGCGTTTGTCACTGACAAGCGTTTGAGCTTTCACTATGATTGCAGCGCGCTGTGGCGCTGCTGTTGTATGCGCTGAAATTCGCGAAACTTTGTATACAATTTTTAATAACATCGCATACAAAACTGCCTGTAATTGGTGCAAGCCGCACCGGCAATGGGCAAAAAGAAGGCAAACATGTCGAGCCGAACCCGCGACGAAATCATCTACGAAAACCTGCACGCGGCGATTTTTGAAGTGCAGCTACCGCCGGGCACGCGGCTGCCCGAAGACGAACTGGCGGAAACCTTTGGCGTATCGCGCACCGGCATCCGCAAAGTGCTGCAGCGGCTGGCGCACGAGCGGCTAGTGGATATCATCCCCAACCGCGGCGCGTCGGTGGCGCAGCCTTCCGTCAAAGAAGCGCGCGAAGTCTTTGCCGCACGCCGCATGATTGAATGCGCTGCCCTGCCCCAGGTGATCGGCCATGCGCGCCCCGCGCAGATCAAGGCGTTGGGCGCGATCATGTTAAAAGAAGACGAAGCGCAACTGGCGGGCAACCGGGCCGCGGCCATCCGCTATTCGGGTGAATTCCACCTCGCGCTGATCCGCATCGCCGACAACGACACGCTGGCGCATTTTCTTGGCGAGCTGGTGGCGCGTTCCTCGTTGATCATCGCCACCTATGGCGCGCCCATTGCGGTGTCTTGCCGCCATTCCGAACACGAACAAATCCTCGACCTGATCAGCAACCGCGCTACGGCCGAGGCAGTGGCCTGGATGGACCAGCATTTGCTATCGGTAGAGCGCAGTTGCAGCTTTGCGCAAGAAGAAGCCGAGCCCGATCTGAAGACCATCCTCGGCAGCATCGCGCAACGTGGCACAGGACTTGCATAGCTACTGGCTCTAACCCGCCAGGAGTGCCCATGCGTATCCGTGTGATCAACCCCAACACCACGGCCGCGATGACCGACAAGATCGGCACCGCAGCCTTGCATGTGGCACGGCCCGGCACCGAAATCATTGCGGTCAATCCGCTGAGCGGGCCGGTGTCGATCGAATCGCATTTTGATGAGGCAGTCGCCGCCATCGGGGTATGTGAAGAAATCCGCGCGGGCGAGCAGGCAGGCACCGACGCCTATGTCATTGCCTGCTTTGGCGACCCCGGCCTCTACGCGGCACGCGAACTCACCCGCGCCCCGGTCATCGGCATCGCCGAAGCGGCCTTTCATATGGCCAGCCTGATCGCAACGCGCTTTTCTATCGTCACCACCTTGGGCCGCACCGGCATCATCGCCGAGCGACTGCTGGACGAATACGGCATGGCCGTGCGTTGTCGCAAAGTGCGCGCCGCCGAAATCCCGGTGCTGGAACTGGAACATAATCCGCGCGCCGCGTTTGAGCGCATCGTGGCGGAATCCTTGCGCGCCAAGGCCGAAGACAACATCGGCGCCATCGTACTGGGCTGCGGCGGCATGGCCAATCTCACCGACGCGATTTCGGCCGCGGTTGGTCTGCCGGTGGTGGAAGGCGTGACCGCCGCCGTCGCACTGGCCGAAGCGATGGTGTCGCTGAAGCTACAGACCAGCAAATTCGGCGACCTCGATACGCCTCCCGCCAAAGCCTTCGTCGGCCAGTTTTCTCATTTCTCACGCTAAGGACGCCGCAGCGATGAACCCCAGCGCCTACCCGCGTGACCTGATCGGCTACGGCCGCAACCCGCCGCATGCGCAATGGCCCAACCGTGCGCGCATCGCCGTGCAGTTTGTGCTCAATTACGAAGAAGGCGGCGAGAACTGCGTATTGCATGGGGACCCGGCCTCCGAGCAATTCCTCAGCGAGATGTTTAACCCGGCCGCGTTTACCAATCGCCATCTTTCGATGGAATCGATCTATGAATACGGCTCGCGCGCCGGGGCGTGGCGCATCCTGAAAGAATTCGAGAAACGCGGCCTGCCCCTGACGGTGTTTGGGGTGTCGATGGCGTTGGAGCGTAATCCGGAATTCACCCAGGCCTTGGTCGAACTGGAGCACGAGATCGCCTGCCATGGTTGGCGCTGGATTCATTACCAGGACATGCCTGTGGCCGAAGAACGCGAGCACATGCGTGTCGGCATGGACATCCTCGAACGTCTAACCGGCCAACGCGCGCTGGGCTGGTATACCGGCCGCGACAGCCCCAACACGCGGCGCCTGGTGGCCGACTACGGCGGGTTTTTATACGACTCCGATTACTACGGCGACGACCTGCCATTCTGGACCGAGGTGACGCGCTCGGATGGCGAAGCGGTACCCCATCTGATCGTGCCGTACACGCTGGACACCAACGACATGCGCTTTGCCTCGCCGCAAGGTTTTGGCACCGGCGAAGAATTTTTCACCTATCTGCGCGATGCCTTCGATGTGCTGTATGCCGAAGGCGCGGACAGCCCGAAGATGCTGAGCATCGGCATGCACTGCCGCTTGCTGGGCCGCCCCGGTCGCATGCGCGCGCTGCAACGTTTTCTGGACCATATCGAATTGCATGATCGCGTCTGGGTGTGCCGGCGCGTGGATATTGCCCGGCACTGGCGGGAGGTGCATCCGTTTGTGGGGCGCTGATCACCATTGCAACTCCACGTCGCCAATGTTGGCAAAGTCCGGCCACTCCAAACCAGCCTCCCCGCTCATGGCCAGGTCCCGCGAGGCCTGGGCCCAGCCCGCACGCGGATCGGCCGGTAGAAGCTGCGGATCATTATTTGAAGGTTGATCAATCATGGCAAAGGCGCGAAGTTTTCGGATACTTCTGACATTACACCCCCAAGCAGCCTTGAAGCTCCAGGACAATTCTCTTTTTCCGCGGCAACGAAAAAGGACGCCGCAGCGTCCTTTTTCATTCCGGCCATCCAGCTTGCGCCTTACCAGACGCCAATAAATTCCAGGATGCCTTCCGCCGCCTGGCGGCCTTCGTAGACTGCGCGCACCACCAGATCCGCGCCGCGCACCTGGTCGCCACCCGCAAAAATCTTCGGGTTGGCGGTCTGGTGTTTGTACGGTTGACGCGCCGGGGCCACGGTGCGGCCGCTGGCGTCGGTGGTGACGCCTTGTGCGGCAAACCATTCGGCCGCCTCCGCCTGGAAGCCAAACGCCACAATCACGTGATCGCATTCGATGACTTCTTCCGAGCCCGCGATGTTCTCGGCGCGCTGGCGGCCTTTTTCATCGGGCTCGCCCAGGCGCGTGGTGACCAGCGTGAGCGCCAGGCTACCGTCGACGTTTTTGCTGATGCCGATCGGTTGGCGGTTCCACATGAATTCGACGCCTTCTTCGCGCGCATTGGCCACTTCGCGGCGCGAGCCCGGCATATTGGCCTCATCACGGCGATAGGCGCAAATCACCTGGTCCGCGCCTTGGCGTACCGAGGTGCGGTTGCAATCCATCGCGGTATCGCCCCCACCCAGCACCACCACACGTTTGCCTTTCATCGAAACCGGCTCTTCGTCCACCGGCAGCGTGTCCATCGACTGGCGCACGTTGTTAATCAAGAACGGCAGCGCTTCGAGTACGCCCGGTAAATCCTCACCAGCAAAGCCGCCGCGCATGTATTTATAAGCGCCCATGCCCATAAACACAGCGTCATATTCGCTCAGCAATTGCTCGATGCTGATATCGCGGCCAATTTCGGTGTTAAGGCGAAATTGCACGCCCATGCCTTCCATGATTTCACGGCGGCGAGCGACGATTTCTTTTTCCAGCTTGAATTCGGGAATGCCAAAAGTGAGCAAGCCGCCAATTTCTTCATAGCGATCAAATACCACCGGTTTAACGCCATTGCGCACCAGGATATCGGCCGCGCCCAAACCGGCCGGGCCGGCGCCGATAATGGCGACCTTTTTATCGGTCCAGATTACGCCGGACATATCCGGGCGCCAGCCCTGGTCATAGGCCGTATCGGTAATGTATTTCTCCACCGAGCCGATCGACACCGCACCAAACCCGCCGGTATTGAGCGTACAGGCGCCTTCGCACAACCGGTCTTGCGGGCAAACGCGGCCGCAGATTTCCGGCAATGAATTGGTTTTATGGCTTAGCTCGGCCGCCTCAAACAACTTGCCTTCTTTCACCAGTTGCAGCCAATTGGGAATGTAGTTGTGAACCGGGCATTCCCACTCGCAATACGGATTGCCGCAAGACAGACAACGGCTGGATTGATCCGCCGCATCAGCCGCGCTGAGCGATTGATAAATTTCCTTGAAAACGTGCACGCGTTCGCGCGCCGGCACTTTATCGCCGGGGTTGCGCGCCACATTCATAAACTGGAATACATCTGCAGCCATAATTACCTCGATGTGATCGGGCCTGTACGGCCCCATCCTCGTCAATTCGGTTGGGTTAAACCCGCGCTTTGATCAGTCTTTGAGCAGATCGTCGAGCTTGGCCGCTTTCGGCTTCACCAGCCACACGTTGTCGACGGCTTCGTCAAAGTCTTCCAGCATGGCCTGGGCGCGCGCCGAACCGGTTTGCGCCAGATGCGCTTTCAGTCTGGCTTTAAGGAAAGCACGCACCGCGCCATAGGCTTCGCCGTTAATCAAATTGATATCGACCAGCTCGTTGTTGTAGCGATAGGCAAATTTCTCGACCGGGTCATACACCAGCGCAAATCCGCCGGTCATACCCGCGCCAAAGTTATAGCCGGTTTCGCCCAATACGATGACGGTGCCGCCAGTCATATATTCGCAACCGTGATCGCCTACGCCTTCCACCACGGCCAAAGCACCCGAATTGCGCACGGCAAAACGCTCACCGGCGCGGCCCGCGGCATAGAGTTCGCCCCCGGTAGCGCCATACAGACATGTATTGCCCACAATCACCGCATCGTGCGCGGCAAATTCGCTGACCTTGGGCGGATAGATCACCACGCGGCCACCGGCCATGCCTTTGCCGACGTAATCGTTGGCGTCGCCTTCCAGTTCCAGCGTTAAACCGGCTGCATTCCACACGCCCAAAGACTGGCCCGCCGAACCATACAGTTTGATATGCAGCGAATCGTCCGGCAGCCCAACTGCGCCATGCGCTTTGGCGATTTCGCCAGACAAACGCGCGCCGATTGAACGATTCACGTTGCTCACTGGATATTCAAACCGCTGTTTAGCCTTGCTGTGTATACCGGCAATGGCATCGGCCACCATGCGTTCGGCCAGCTCGCCTTTATCAAATGAGGGATTGCGGTCTTGCGTGCAATAGCGCGGTTCGCTCTCGGGGATGGAACCCTGGCTAAGCAACACATCCAGCCGCAATTTCTTTTGGCGCTCGGTGGCGCCTTCGGCCAGCGCCAGCAAATCGCTGCGCCCGATCAATTCGGCCATCGAACGCACACCCAGCTTCGCCATCCATTCGCGGGTTTCGCGCGCGATAAAGGTGAAGTAATTGACCACCATATCCGGCAGGCCAATAAAGTATTTGCTGCGCAGTTTGATTTCTTGCGTGGCGACGCCCGTGGCGCAGTTATTTAAATGGCAAATACGCAGATATTTGCAGCCCAGCGCCACCATCGGGCCGGTGCCAAAGCCGAAGCTTTCCGCGCCCATCATCGCCGCCTTCACCACATCAAGGCCGGTCTTTAAACCGCCATCGGTTTGCACGCGCACGCGGCCACGCAAGCCATTGGCGCGCAATACTTGTTGCGCTTCGGTCAGGCCTAATTCAAATGGCGTGCCCGCGTATTTAACGCTGGTGAGCGGCGATGCGCCGGTGCCCCCGTCATAGCCCGAAATGGTGATCAAGTCGGCATAGGCTTTAGCCACGCCTGCGGCAATGGTGCCAACGCCCGGTTCGGCCACCAGCTTGACTGAGACATACGCGGCCGGATTAACCTGCTTCAAATCAAAAATCAGCTGGGCCAGATCTTCAATCGAATAAATGTCGTGATGCGGCGGCGGCGAAATCAAACTGATACCGGGCTTGGAACAGCGCAAGCGCGCAATCAACGGACTGACCTTATCGCCGGGCAACTGGCCGCCCTCACCCGGCTTGGCGCCTTGCGCCACCTTGATCTGCAGCACTTCGGCATTCACCAGATAATGCGGCGTAACGCCAAAGCGGCCCGATGCCACTTGCTTGATCTTGGACATCTTCAGCGTGCCATAGCGCGCCGGGTCCTCCCCGCCTTCGCCCGAATTGGAACGCCCGCCCAGGCGGTTCATGCCTTCGGCCAATGCTTCGTGCGCTTCGGGGCTTAATGCGCCCAATGACATGCCGGCCGAATCAAAGCGCGCCAGAATGGCGGCTTCCGATTCGACTTCGTCCAAAGGAATGGCGCGGCGATCGTCCAGCTTTAGCGACATCAAATCGCGCAGCATCGCCACCGGGCGTTTATTCACCAGCTCGGCGTAGCGCAAATAATCTTTGTAATCGCCGTTCTGCACGGCCTTTTGCAATTGCATTACCACGTCGGGGTTATACGCGTGGTATTCCTCGCCAAACACATACTTGAGCAAACCGCCCTGCTGGATTGGCCGCATCGGATTGAAGGCAAGTTTATTCAGGCGCAAGGCGTCCGCTTCAAAATCGCTAAAGGTGGCGCCGCCAATGCGCGACACGGTGCCCACCATGCATTGCTTGATGACCTCTTCGCCGATGCCCACCGCTTCAAACAACTGAGCGCCGCGATAAGACGCAACGGTCGAAATCCCCATCTTGGACAGGATTTTCAGCAGGCCTTTATTAATGGCTTTGCGGAAGTTATTGGCGGCTTTTTCCAGCGGATATTCAATCGCGCCGGTATCGACCAGTTCTTTGATCGTCTGATAAGCCAGATACGGGAATACTGCCGTCGCGCCATAACCAATCAGGCAGGCAAAGTGATGCGGATCGCGTGCGGTGGCGGTTTCTACCACCAGGTTGATCTTGCAACGCAAGCCGGCATTTACCAACGCGTGGTGTACCGCGCCGGTGGCAAATAAAGCGTGAATCGGCAAACGGCCCGCCGCGATATGTTTATCGCTAAGCACCACAATCACGGTGCGATCATTGCGCACGCTGGCCAGCACTTGATCCTGCAAATGCTGTACCGCTTGCTGCAGATCGTGTTGCTTGGGGTCGTAGGTGATATCAAAGATAAACGGCTTGTAATCGTCACCCGGTAAAGACGTTAACGCGTCGAATTTATCGCTGGATAGCACCGGCGAGCGCACTTCCAGGCGCTTGGCGTTATCTTCGGTCACCGAGAACACATTGCGTTCCGGGCCAAAGCAGGTATTCAGCGACATCACAATCGCTTCGCGGATCGGATCAATCGGCGGATTGGTGACCTGGGCAAATTGTTGGCGCAAATAATCAAACGGCGAGCGCACTTTTTCCGACAATACCGCCATTGGCGTATCGTCGCCCATCGAGCCAACGGCTTCTTGCCCGTCCGCCGCCAACACCCGCAGGATTTGATCGCGTTCTTCAAATGTCAGCTGGAATTGCTTCTGGAAGATCAGCAATTCGGATTTGCCCATTTCGGGCAAAGGGCTGCTGTCTTCGGCCAGTTCCAGCTGGATTGCGTTTTTCTTGATCCATTTGCGATAGGGATGCGTATTCTTGAGCCGACCATCAATGGTCTCGGTATCGAGGAATTCGCCGGTCTGCATATCGACCGCCACAATCTGGCCAGGTTTGACGCGGCCTTTCTTGACCACGTCTTCCGGTTTGTAATTCCACACGCCAATTTCCGACGCCACGGTGAAATGGCGGTCTTTGGTAATCACATAACGCGCCGGGCGCAAGCCATTGCGGTCGAGCATACAGCCCGCGTATTGGCCGGTGGTCCAGACGATACCGGCCGGGCCATCCCACGCTTCCATATGCATGGAGTTGTATTCATAAAACGCGCGCAAATCGCGATCATTGTTATCGACGTTTTGCCAGGCTGGCGGCACCAGCATGCGAAAGGCGCGGAATACATCCATGCCGCCCAGCATCAGGCCTTCCAGCATATTGTCGAGGCTCATCGAGTCGGATCCATCGGTTTGCACAATCGGGCGCACCGCCTGCATATCCAGATGTTCGGAATGCATGATGGCTTCGCGCGCCTTGGCCCATAAGCGATTACCCATCAGCGTATTGATTTCGCCGTTATGCGCCAGAAAACGGAACGGTTGCGCCAGTTTCCATTGCGGCCAGGTATTGGTGGAAAAACGCTGGTGATAAACCGCCAATGCTGATTCAAAGCGTGGATCTTGCAGATCGCGATAAAACACCGGCAGGTTTTCGGGCGTTACCAGGCCTTTGTAGGACAGCGTTTGCGAATTAAGCGTAGGGATATAAAACGCAGGATCGCTATTGCGGTTTTCTTTTTCCGCCATGCGCCGCGCCTGATATAACTTGCGCTCAAAATCGTCTTGCGCCATGCCTTCCGGCGCATTCACAAAGATCTGCTTGATGGCGGGCAAGGTGCGCAAGGCGTATTCGCCACAGGCCTCGATATCGATCGGCACCACGCGGACGCCCGCGACGTTCAGGCCCTGATCCTGCAAGGTCTGCTGCAACGTCTTGAGCGAGGCCGCACCGACGCTTTCATCTTGCCCGACAAACACCAGGCCCGCCGCATACAGCGCATCAAGCGTAAAGCCCAACTCGCGCGCCACGGTGCGCAAAAAGCTGTCCGGCTTGCCAAACAGCAAACCACAGCCATCGCCCGACTTGCCATCCGCCGCCACCGCGCCACGGTGGGTCAGGCTGGCCAGCGAAGAAATAGCGGTTTTAACCAGCCAGTGGCTGGGCTTGTTATCCATTTGCGCAATCAGCCCGAAACCGCAGCTATCTTGCTCAAACTCGGGACGATACAACGTTCCGCCCAACCAGCTTTGTCTATCCATGGCACGACCTTTAAAGAAACGGCGCAAACAGCGAAAAGGTATTTATCTTAATCAAATATCAGGGTTATCCACAATGCATAGACCGCAATGCAGCAAAGGCGTTGCGGATGTCGTGAACGCAGGCGCGAAAAGACTGGCAGCACCGCGCCAGCAAGACCAGGGAAGCCGCAAGCAAACCCCGAACGAGAAATCATCCCGCAACCCCGTTCAAGGCGGGCGGGCAAACACAATACCAGGACGAAGTGGATGCCATCGCGGCACGGCCGAAAACCCGGATCGAGGCACGGGTGCGTTTTGAAGTGCGGGCAGAGGCGTACTTGTTGATGGCTTTGAGTGGTGGGTCTCGACCCACCGTATGCCCGCATCACTCGTTCACTGCCACGGCCCGGCATCCACGCCCACCCGATGTTGCGCAGCAACGAGGCAACACGCCTGGCAAACCAGCGCCATTTCCTGAGCGGGCGAAGGTAGGAGACAGCGCAGCGGCTCCGACTGAGCCTCGCGTCCGCGGAGCGGCAGCTACAAAACCCGGTTATCCAGACGGTTAGTTTCGGCTTTTGACCTTATCCCTTCTGCGCAGCTTTACCGCGCGGA
>NZ_LAQT01000013.1 GCF_001294205.1 Amantichitinum ursilacus | reverse complement strand
ACGGGGCGCCCCCCGGTTTCAAAACATGCGCCGCAGGCTCAAGCGGTTCAAGTTTTGCTCGGCACGCCCAAACATCAAAACATGCCCTCGCAGGTCCAAGCGGTTCAGGTTTGTTCGGCGCAGGCCAAACAACAAAACATGCGTCGCAGGCTAAGCGGTCAAGGTTTGCTCGGCGCATGCCGAACAACAAAACCAGCCCGCAGGTTCAACCGTTTAGAGGGATGTCCCGCCCAAGCCGAACATCCCAACACCCGCCGCAGGCGTACCCGTCCAAATCTATGCCCCGCCCGTCCCTACCGCGCATCCACCAGCTGCAAAATCCGCTCCGTATGCTGCAGCATCAGCCCATGATCCCCGCGGCTTTCCACATTCAGCCGCAGCACCGGCTCGGTGTTGGACGAGCGCAGGTTAAAGCGCCAGCTGCCGTATTCCATGCTGATGCCATCCGTCTCATCAATCAGACTGGCATGCCCTTCATACTCGCCGCGCACCCGCGCAATCGCCGCCGCCGCGTCCGGCACTTTGCGATTGATCTCACCCGATGACGGAAACTGGCTGATCCGTTCTTTCACCAGCTGCGACAGCGCTTTGTCTTTCACGCTCACCAGTTGCGCCACCAGCAGCCACGGAATCATCCCGCTATCGCAATAGGCAAAATCGCGGAAATAGTGATGCGCGCTCATCTCGCCGCCATAAATGGCGTTCTCGGCGCGCATGCGTTCCTTGATAAACGCGTGGCCGGTTTTGCTTTGCACCGGCACGCCGCCCGTGGCTTTGACGATCTCGACCGTATTCCACGTCAAGCGTGGGTCGTGGATGATCTTTTCGCCCGGATTGTTTTGCAGAAACGCTTCCGCCAGCAGCCCGACGATGTAATAGCCCTCGATAAACTCGCCGTGCTCATCAAACAGAAAGCAACGGTCAAAGTCGCCATCCCACGCGATGCCCATGTCCGCTTTGTGCGCACGCACGGCCTCGGCGGTCGCGGCGCGGTTTTCCGGCAGCAGCGGGTTGGGAATGCCATGCGGAAAGGTGCCGTCCGGCTCATTGTTCAGTTTGATCAGCTGGATCGGTGCGCGCGCGCAGGCAAAGGCTTTTTCCAGCGCGTCGATCACATGCCCGGCCGCGCCATTGCCGGCGTTTACCACCAGCTTCAGCGGCTTCATTTTCTTCAGATCGATATAGCCCAGCAGATGGTAGATATAGTCATCCAGCACCGACTGGCGCGTTAAGGTGCCACGGCGGTCCACGCGATCAAACTGGTTGGCTTCGGCCAGTTTGCGCACTTCGTGCAGGCCGCTGTCGCCGCTCACCGGAATCGCCCCGCCCAGCACCAGTTTCATGCCGTTGTAGTCGATCGGATTATGGCTGGCGGTCACTTCAATCGCGCCGTCCACGTCCAGGTGGAAAGCCGAAAAGTAGATTTCCTCGGTGCCGGTCAGGCCCAGGTCGATCACATCGACGCCGCCATCCATCAAACCGTTGGCCAGCGCCAGCTTCAGCGCCTCGCTGGTCAGGCGCACATCGCCGCCCACCGCCACGCGTTTGGGCTTGAACTGTTCGGCAAACGCGCGCCCGATGCGCCAGGCGATGTCTTCGTTGAGCTCGTCGCCCAGACGCCCGCGAATGTCATAGGCCTTGAAGCAGGTCAATGTGGTCATAGCAGCATCCCGTCATGAAAGCGCCAGCAATGATGCTGGCGCGGTTGGTTCGATTGGATCGAGAGCCGTGGCCCTCAAAACACTTAGCCGCGGCCGTACACGTCCTGCAGCCGCACGATGTCGTCTTCGCCCAGGTAGGCGCCGGATTGCACTTCAATCAGCTCCAGCATCACCTTGCCCGGGTTTTCCAGCCGATGTACCGCACCCAGCGGGATATAGGTCGACTGGTTTTCCGACAGCAGCAGTTCTTTGTCGCCATTCACCACCTTGGCGGTGCCGCGCACCACAATCCAGTGTTCGGCGCGATGGTGATGCATCTGCAGCGACAGCGATGCGCCCGGCTTGACCACAATGCGCTTCACCTGGAAGCGATCACCCTGGTCCAGGCCTTCATAGTTGCCCCAAGGCCGATACACACGGCGATGCAGCAAGTGTTCGGTGCGGCCGGCCTGTTGCAGGCGGTCGACGATTTTCTTTACGTCCTGCACGTGGTCTTTGTGCGCCACCAGCACGGCATCGGTGGTTTCGACAATCACCAGATCCTGCACGCCAATCGCGGCCACCATGCGGCCTTCGGTGCGGATATAGCTGTTGCTGACGTTCTCGACCAGCACATCGCCGATCAGGTTGTTGCCGGCCTCATCGTGCTGCGCCACTTCCGACAGCGCCGCCCACGAGCCGATATCGTTCCAGCCCAGATCGGCGGCTTCCAGCACTGCGGCCTGCGCGGTGCGTTCCATCACGGCGTAATCGATTGAATCGCTGGGGCAGGCCTGGAACGCTTCCGGGTCCAGCCGCAGAAAGTCCAGATCGCGCTGGCCCTTGTCGATGGCCAGTTTCACTTGCGCCAGCATCTCGGGCTGCAGCCGCTCCAGCTCGGCCAGATAGGTACTGGCCTTGAACAGGAACATGCCGCTGTTCCAGTAGTAATTGCCTTCATCGACAAACTGCTGTGCCGTCTCGGCATTCGGTTTCTCTACAAAGCGCTCCACCGAATATGCCCCGGCGGCACCCGCCAGCGGCATGTTGCGGCGGATGTAGCCATAGCCGGTGTGGGCGCGGGTGGGCTGGATGCCAAACGTCACCAGCTTGCCCTGCCCTGCGGCGGCACGCGCCTGGTCCACCAGCACGCGAAATTTTGCGGTGTCTTCAATCACGTGATCGGACGGCAGCACCAGCAGCAACGCTTCGGGGTCCGATTGCGCGGCGATGACGGCGGCCACGGCCACGGCGGGCGCGGTATTGCGGCCCACCGGCTCCAGCACCAGCGATTGCGGCGCTACATGGATGGCGCGCAGTTGCTCGGCGACCAGAAAACGCTGGTCCTGATTGGTGATGATGATGGGCGCGGCCACATCGGCCAGGCCTTGCAGACGCGTTGCGGTTTGCTGCAGCAAGCTGTGCTCGCCGTTCAGCGCCAGAAATTGTTTGGGATAGCCCGCGCGCGACAGCGGCCACATCCGGGTGCCGGAACCGCCCGACAGAATGACTGGAATAAGCGCCATGTTGGTAATCCTTGGTGACCGTATTACTGGAACGTATCCGCATCGCGCAACAAGGGCGCAGCGGCGTCTTTGGGCGACAACAGCGGCGTACCGCCGATGGCAGGCCACTCAATGCCCAGCGCAGGGTCATCCCAGCGCACGGCGCGTTCGTGGTCTTTAAACCAGTAGTCAGTTGTTTTATAGAGGAATTCTGCGTAGTCCGAGGTAACAAAGAAGCCATGGGCAAAGCCTTCTGGCACCCAGAACTGACGTTTGTTTTCGGCGCTGAGCAACACGCCTACGTGCTGGCCAAACGTGGGCGACGATTTGCGCATATCCACGGCCACGTCATATACCTCACCAGCCACCACGCGCACCAGTTTGCCCTGCGTATGTTCAATCTGATAATGCAGCCCGCGCAGCACACCGCGCGCCGAACGCGAATGGTTGTCCTGCACAAACTGCACCTCGCGGCCCACGGCCTCGTTAAAGTGCGTCTGGTTAAAACTCTCAAAGAAAAAGCCGCGGTCGTCACCAAACACGGTGGGTTCGATGATCTTCAGATCAGCAATGGCGGTATCGATTACTTTCATCAGAACACCCGATCGTGAATCAGATTAAGCAGATAACGGCCATAGCCGTTTTTCTTCAGCGGCTGCGCCAGCTTTTCCAGATCGCCTGCATTAATCCAGCCCTGGCGATACGCGATTTCTTCCGGGCAGCACACCTTCAGACCCTGGCGCGATTCGATGGTCTGAATAAACTGGCTGGCTTCCAGCATCGATTCATGCGTGCCGGTATCCAGCCACGCGTAGCCGCGGCCCATGGTTTTAACGGTCAGCGTCTGCTCGTGCAGATACACGCTGTTGACGTCGGTAATTTCCAGCTCGCCGCGCGGCGACGGCTTGATGTTTTTGGCCACGCGCACCACGTCGTTGTCGTAGAAATACAGACCGGTGACGGCGTAGCTGGAACGCGGTTGCGTCGGCTTTTCTTCGATGCTGATGGCGCGGCCATCCTCGTTGAATTCCACCACGCCATAACGCTCGGGATCATGCACGCGATAGGCAAACACGGTGGCGCCGCTTTCCTGCGCCGACGCGTCTTGCAGCAGCTCATGAAAATCGTGGCCGTAGAAAATATTGTCGCCCAGCACCAGCGCCACGTTGTCATCGCCAATAAATTCTTCGCCGATGATAAACGCCTGCGCCAGACCATCCGGGCTCGGTTGCACCGCATATTGCAGATTGATGCCCCACTGGCTTCCATCGCCCAGCAGTTGCTCAAAGCGCGGCGTGTCTTGCGGCGTCGAGATAATCAGAATGTCTTTGATGCCCGCCAGCAACAGCGTCGACAGCGGGTAATAGATCATCGGCTTGTCGTAGATCGGCAGCAGTTGCTTGGATACCGACAAAGTGGCCGGATACAGGCGCGTGCCCGAGCCACCGGCCAGGATAATGCCCTTACGATTTTTCATTGTTTCGCTCCTGGCGGATTGTGGCCCGCCCAGTGATGTTCAGATTCGGTGGCGCAGCGGCGTTCAGCCACGGCCGGCGGACAACAGCGCCAGCGTGTGGCGCACGCCGTGTTGCCAATCGGGCAGGCTCAGGCCAAAGGTTTCGCGCAGCAAGGTGGTGTCCAGCTGCGAATTGGACGGCCGTGGCGCGGGCACCGGGTAATCGCTGGCCGGGATCGGCTTGATGGCGTCCGGCTTCACCTGCAGATTCCAGCCCAGCTCGGCCGCGTGTTCGATCACATATTTGGCGTAGCCGTGCCAGTTGGTTTCGCCGCCCGCCACCAGGTGATAGGTGCCCCACGGATATTCACCGTCGACATCATTCAAGTAGCGCGCCACCAGTTGCGCCGTTACATCGGCCAGCAGATTGGCCGAGGTGGGCGCGCCGTACTGGTCCGCCACCACGTTCAGCGCATCGCGATCTTTGGCCAGGCGCAGCATGGTCTTGAGAAAGTTGCCGCCCCACGGGCCAAATACCCAGCTGGTGCGCAGCGTAACGTGTTTGGGTTGCGCCGCAGCCAAGGCCACTTCGCCCGCCAGTTTGGTTTTGCCATACACCGATAACGGGCCAGTGGCATCCGATTCCTGATACCAGCCGTCTTTGTCGCCGGGGTAAACGTAGTCCGTGGAAAACGTAAATACCGGCGCGCCAATCTGCGCCGCCACTTCACCGATCACGCCCGACGCCACCGCATTGATGGCATAAGCCAGTTCCTGTTCGCTTTCGGCCTTGTCCACCGCGGTATACGCGGCCGGATGCACAATCACGTCCGGGCGATGCGTCAGGATCAGATCGCGGATGGCGTCCGGTTTGGTCAGATCGCACTCGTGCACGTCAACCGCGGTCACGTCGCCGAGCACCGCCAGCGTCTGGTTCAGGGCAAAACCCACCTGGCCGTTTTTGCCAGTCAGCAGAATGCGCGGCATCTCAAGCTCCGTATTGCTGGTTGATCCACTCGCGGTAGCTACCGCTGGTGACATTGCCAACCCACTGTTCGTTATCCAGATACCACTGCACCGTTTTACGGATGCCGGTCTCAAAGGTCTCGGCCGGTTTCCAGCCCAGTTCGCGTTCCAGCTTGCGTGCGTCAATCGCGTAGCGGCGATCGTGGCCGGGGCGATCTTGTACGTAGGTAATCTGGCTGGCATAAGCGGCGCCGTCGGCGCGCGGTTTGATGTCGTCCAGAATGCCGCAGATGGTGTTCACCACATCCAGGTTGGCTTTTTCGTTCCAGCCACCCACGTTGTAGGTCTCGCCCACTTTGCCGTCGGCCAGTACGCGGCGGATGGCCGAGCAATGGTCTTTGACGTACAGCCAGTCGCGGATCTGTTGGCCATCGCCATAAATCGGCAGCGGCTTGCCGGCCAGCGCGTTCAGGATCACCAGCGGAATCAGTTTTTCCGGAAAGTGATACGGACCGTAGTTGTTGGAGCAATTGGTGGTCAGCACCGGCAAACCGTAGGTGTGATGCCACGCACGCACCAAATGGTCCGACGCGGCTTTCGAGGCCGAGTACGGGCTGTTCGGTTCGTAGCGATTGGTTTCGGCAAATGGCGCATCGGTGGCGCTGAGCGTGCCGTACACCTCATCGGTGGAGACATGCAGAAAGCGGAACGCCGCTTTTTTGTCGGCGGGCAGATCGCCCCAGTAATGGCGCACCACATCCAGCAGATTGAACGTGCCCACCACATTGGTCTGGATAAATTCGCCCGGCCCGGTAATCGAGCGATCCACATGCGATTCGGCGGCAAAGTTAACCACGGCGCGCACATCGTGTTCGGCCAGCAGTTTGCCGATGACCTCACGGTCGCCGATGCCCGCGTGCACAAAGAGATGCCGCGGATCGTCCTTCAGGCTGGCCAGCGTATCCAGGTTGCCTGCATAGGTCAGTTTGTCGACGTTGATCACCGGCTCGTCGCTTTGCGCGAGCCAGTCCAGCACAAAATTGCCGCCAATAAAGCCAGCGCCACCGGTTACGAGAATCATGCTTTTGCTCCTGAGGCTTGTTCTGATTTGAGCGCAGCGCCTTGCGGCAGCCATTCGGCCAGCAAGGTTTCGTATTGCGCCAGCACATCGGTCCATTCAAAGCGACTGCGGAATTGCGCCAGCGCCTGCACTTGCAGTTGCGCCACCAATTTGTCGTCGTGGACCAGTTCTTCGATGCGTTCGGCGCATTCGGCTTCGTTGGCAAAATAAACGCCCGAGCCCGCTGCCACCCAACGATTAAAACGGTTGTCGTGGCCCAGCACCGCATTGCCCGCGCCCAGCGCTTCCACCAGCGAAGGGTTGGTGCCGCCCACCTGGTGGCCGTGCACATAAAAACGGCAACCGGCGCGCAGACTGCTGACCACGTTCTTGTCGTAAATCGCGCCAACAAAGCGCACTTCCGGGCCCGCCGCGGTTTTTACTTCGCGGTGATAAGCGTGTTCGTCCGGCTTGTAGTTGCCCAGCACCACCAGCGGCATGCCGCGTTGCTGGCGCGACCACGCGCGCACCACTTCCAGAATCGAGTTCTCCGGTTCTGCGCGCGCAATCAACAGGCCGTATTGGCCCGGCTGCAGATCGTATCTGGCCAGCACTTCATCGCTGTAACTCGCCACCCGGTCCGCGCCGTACGGAATCATGGTGATGCGGCTTTCCGAAGTACCGCGCGCCAGATGCTTTTTGATTTCGGGATGGTCCGCCACCAGATGGTTGCCGAGGAAGGAGCCGGCCCATTCATTCATCCAGAACCAGGTTTTGGCGACGATGCCCCACTTGGCGCGCTTCCATTCAATGCCATCCATATTGATGACATTGTTGACGCCGCGCAGACGCAACCAGGCGCAGAAAATGGCGGTGTTGTAGCCCAGCGTCAGGCACAGGTCGCCCACCTTGGCCGCATGTTTCGTGGAGATCCAGTCAAAGATGATGGTGGATTTGGCGCCATCGCCCGCTACCGGGATATTGATGCGGCGCACGCCGCGCCATTCGTCCTCAGTGATCGGGCCGTTGCCTTCGTGCTGGCAATACACAGTGACCTTCCAGCCTTGCGCGGTCAGGTACAGCGCCAGAAATTCGGCAAAGGTTTCAAAGCCGCCGTGCGCCGCGGGTACGCCGCGAATACCGAGGATGCTGATCTTCTTGTCCATCAATGCACTCCCAGACGGGCGTACACATCGCGTACGCCTTCCATATATCGTTGTTTGCTGAATTCCTGCTCAACCAGTTGCCGCGCCTGGCGGCCCATGTCGTTGAGCTTTGCGTCGGGCATTGCAGAGACTTCTTCAATCCGGGCGGCCAGCGCATCGACGTCGGCGCTGGGAAAACTCCAGCCCGTGCTATCGGCGCGCAGCAGTTCCGGGATACCGCCGATGTCGGCACCGATCACCGTTTTGCCGAGGGCAAACGATTCCAGCACGCTCATCGGTGCGTTTTCATACCATTCGGACGGCAGCACCACCGCGCGCGCGCCCTTGATCAGGTTGTGCAGTTTTTCGCCAGCGCAAAAGCCGAGGAATTCCGCATCCGCGCCCAGATCGGCCGCCAGTTGCTTCAGTTGCGCATCTTCCGGGCCGGTGCCGGCCAGCTTGAGTTTGACGCCCGCTTTGGCGGCGGCGCGGATCAGCGTGGGCACGCCTTTTTCCCAGCTCAGTCGGCCAAAGTACAGAAAGTAGTCGCCCACCTGATAGGTCGGCTCAAACAGCCCGGCTTCGACAAAGTTGGGCACATAGTGAAAGCGCTCGCGCGGCATGCCCCATTGCACAAACTTCTCGATATAAAACTTGCTCGGCACCACCACCGCATCCAGGTTGTCGTGCCAGGTATTCAGTTGCTGGTTCACCCACGCTTCGGCCCCGACAATCGCGCTGGCCAGCGTCGAGCCTTTAATGCATTTGTGCTTGATCACATTCAGCACATTGCCATCGCTGCATTTTTCGCAGATGCCGGTTTTGTTCAGCATCAGATAGGCCGGGCACGCCAGCTTGAGATCATGCGCCGTCATCACCACCGGGATACCGCGCGCCTTCAGCACCGGCAGAATCGCCGGCGAAAGATGGTGATAAATGCAGTGCAGATGCGCCACGTCGGGCTGGAACTGGTCCAGCAGCTTGTTAAGCTTGCGTTGCGCCTCAAACGAGTACACCACCTTGCCCGCCATCAGCACTTTCTTCCACAGCGCGTATTGGTGGCCCAGCTCCAGCTCATCCACAAAATACTGCGACCATTCGGATTGCACGTTCTTGGGGTGATGCATCGAGAAATAAGCGTTGTTCCAGCCCATCTCGCCAAAGATTTCGGCGTGGCGGAAATACACCACATCCGAACCACCGCGCGGGTAGTGATAGTTATTGATATTAAGCAGCTTGCTCATCGGGGCAGGCTTCCCAGAAAGGTCAGATATTGGTCGGCAATGCGCGACCACGCGCAGCGATCGGCCGCCGTGGCCATCTGCGCGGCGTATTGAGCATGGTTGGCCAGCACGGTTTCGATGGCCACGCGCGAACGTTCGGCGATATTGCTGGCTTCAAACAGTTCGCCAGCGCCAGCGGGGATTTCTTCGGCAAAGTCGCCCACGCGGGTGGCGATGACGGGAATACCAAACGCCAGCGCCAGCTTCAGCACACCGCTGGTGGTGCCTTCGAGGTACGGCAACGCCACCACGTCGGAGGCGGCAAAGTAGTTTTCGACTTCTTCAAACGGAATGCGCCGGTCGTGCATCAGCACATTGGGCATATGACGCGCGGCCTCAAACGCGGCGGCGGCGGCCGCGCCGTGTTTGCTCATGTCGCTACCGCCAGCCAGCATGAACTTCACGTCAGGCCGGGTCTGCGCCATCAATTGCGCGGTCTTGATGAATTCGAGCAAGCCTTTGCGCGGCTCCAGGTGGCCAAAAAACAGCACCACCTTGTCGGTGGGCGCAATGCCGCCAATGGCAGCGCGCGCGGCGGCTTTGCTCGGGTTGGTCTGGTTGAACAAGTCGTACACGCCATGCGGCACGCACAACATCGGACGCTGTACGCCCATGGCCAGCACGGCTTTGCGCGCAGCTTCGGAATGCACGATCAAACCGTCGAACTGGCGATAAAACCAGCTGTACAACGATTTGCTCCAGGGTTTGGGGTAATGCGGCAGCACGTCATGCACGGTTAACGCCACGCGGATACCGGCGCTGCGCAAGGCGGCTACGGCCAGGCCTTCCAGCGCGGGGTATTTCAGCGGGGCCTGGAACAGCACCACGTCGGGGCGGCGCTTGGTGACGCCACTCAGGTATTTCGGCACGTCAGCAAAATACTGACGCGTGCGTCTGAACACCTGTTCAACCCGAAAACCCATCTTGCCAAACTGCGGATTGATGCTTTGCGCGGTGTATAACGCCACCGGGCTGCGTTTGGCGATTTCACGGCACAGCGATACGGAATAATCGGTGAGGCCAGAATTACCGGTAAAGCAAACCACTTCCAGCGCCAGCTTGTGCGCGGGCGCTTCTGCTCTTGATTCCGGCACCGCCTGAGCAAGCCCGGCTGCACCCGAAACGGGTAATTCAACATTCGACACGTGATGCTCCGTTGACCAGATTCAAAACACGCGAATCGCTCCAGCGACTCGCACGGCCTCTATCTTGTATTGCTTTGCCTGAATAAAAACTTAAATGACACGTCAACAAGCGCAGGGCGTGAACTACAGCACGATTTCAGAAGCCCGCGCCTTTGCGTCCCATCAAGCCGTCGACCATGGCGCGCCGCGTCGCGCGGAACAGGTTCCAGTCGCGTGATTTAACGGTGTTGCTCATTTCGCGCAGCACGCGCGCCACGGCCACCGGAAAAAACCAGCGTTTGCGCAGCCAGTAAAAACGGATGATGTTGCGATAGAGGTAGTACTGCGAAAGCGGCGAGCGCGCACTTAGCGATTTGGTGCCGATGCTGCCGCCTTCCTTGTGATAGATAACGCTGTCGCGTGCGATGGCCAGCTTCCAGTCGCGGCCGCGCACGGCCCAGTCGACTTCTTCGTAATACAGAAAGTAGCTTTCTTCCATCAGGCCGACTTCGTCGAGAAAAGCGCGCGTCAGCATCAGCGATGCGCCCGAGATATAGGTCAGATCACTGTCCTTGATCTCGCCCAGGCGCACGTCACCCACCGGCGCGCCCTGCCCCAGCTGTCGGCCCATCGCCAGCTTGAAATTGAAGTACACGCCGCCATAAGCCTGCACCTGGCTGCGGTTGTGGTAATACACCAGCACCGAACCGCACATGCCGATATCAGGGCTGCGCTGGGTTTCGCGCACCAGCGCGGTCAGGGCATCGGGCGCGGCCACGGTATCGTTGTTGAGCAACCAGACGAGGCCGGCGTTTTGCTGCATCGAATAACGGATGCCATGGTTGTTGCCCTTGGCAAAGCCGCCGTTGTCGGGCGCGTCGATCAGATGCAGCGATTTGTGGCGAAAACCCGTTTCGGCCGGGGTACCGGCGTTGCAACGGGTGAGCCCGCCCTCGATCAAGGCGCGGCCGCGTTCCGATTGCGCCCACGCTTCGATCTGGTTCATCGAATCGTCGCTGGAATGGTTATCCACCAACACCACGTTAAACGCCGGGTAATCCAGCGCATACACGCTTTCCAGGCATTCGATGGTGTCGCGCCAACCATTCCAGTTCAGGATGACGATGCCGACGGCGGGCGTTTTCATGATCTTGCTCACGCCTGCTGCAACGACTGTGCTGCCACGGCGCTACGCCTGGCCGCCGGTTGCACCTGGTTGAACAGATCGACCAGAAAGTCTTCGTAGTCATCCAGCCGGGCTGCGGCGCGCGCATTGCCACGTGCCACTTGCGCGGCCAGTTCTTCGCGTTGCTCGAAACCCTTGAGCGTAATCGCCACCGCTTCAGCCGTGGTCATTGCCTTGCCGTCGGCCAGCCAGGTGTAACCCAGCGTGGCCATCAGGCCGTTGAACTTGCGGCTGTACGCCAGCGGTACCACCGGCACGCCGGACGAGAACGCCGCAATACACGCATGCATGCGCGCGCCGGTCATAAAGTCCATGCCCGAGATAAACGATTTGGCTTCGGCCGGGGAACGGAATTCCGGCGCTTTAAAGGCGCTGGGGAATTCCTTCAGCAATTGGGTGATGGCCACGCGGTCATCTTCTTCCGGCATGTTGTCGGGGATGACGTGGGCGATCAGATGTACTTCGGTATCAGGCAGCGCGGTCCACGTGCGCAGCAGCGAGCGCATGTATTCGGCGTAATCGATGGTCAGGCCAAACTGGTTGTTGCCGGTGTAGCCGCCCGCAAACAACAGACCGGATACGTTGATGCCGATCTTTGTCTTGCCGCCCGCTTCGCGCACCGGCTTGGTAAACGGCAGGCGGAAGGCCACGTCGATCACTTCGCGCACATTGCCACGCACGCCCAGTTTTTCCAGATAGGCGCTCGACATCTCATCACGCGCAAACACGCATTCGGCTTTGCGCATGACGGCGGAGGCGGCCCAACGTTGCAGCGGCTTGTCAAACGGCCCGATGGTTTGCGGCGACAACACCAGCGGTTTGTTTTTGGCCAGCACGCCCAGTTTGGACGCCAGCAAAAACAGATAACGCTTGGTGCCGTAGATATCAGCAAAGCTGTCGCCCTCGCCGATATCCAGCACCAGATCACAGCGCTCCACTTCGCGCAGGTAATCCGAATTGCCGGTCAGCATGCGCTTGATGGACACGCGCGGGCCTTGTTCGATGCGCACGCCGGCCGGGGCATAGCTGCTGCCGCCCGAGGTGCCAAACAGAATGTAATTAACGCTGACGCCGGCGCGTTGCGCGGCCTTCTCGCAAATGGCGATCTGCGATTCGGTCAGCGCACCCACGCCCAGGTTATCGGACGAGATGGAATGCCACAGCAGCCCGACGGTCAGGGTGGCAGGCTGGCGCAAACCAGCGGATGTCGTGTTTTTCAATGGTGTCTCCTAAGCACGCCTGGGCTGGCTGGCCGCATTACGCGACCCCAGTGCCAACATCGTTCTGCGCGTATACCTTGCGATATCTATTGCTTTCTTGATGTTTACACTACGCCACTATTTTTGACGATTATAACGATAATTTTTGTTCAGGTAGAGAAAGTTTTTTGTAGTCTGCTACACACCACTACGTGGCTAAAAACAGGCCTGAAAGCGCGCTAAATAAGGATTTGCTGCAATGCGTCAATCGGGCTCTGTCCGACACGCTACAAGTGCATGTGCGGCAACTCACTACGCTTGCCTTTCAGCGCTGTTGTTTTGATGCTGACAACGCTTTACCCGGATGAAAGGTCATCAAAGCGGTGCAGAAGGTCGAAATCACCCCCTGGGCGGCATTCCAGCTGACCGATGCACATAAAAAACGCCGTGGACAGATGCCCTCTGCCCACGGCGTCTGTGGCCCGGCCAGGTTATGCCGCGCGCAGGCTGCGTTTGTAGATCTGATGCCACTGTTCGCTGATCAGGTTGGCTTCGAAGCGCGTTTCGATTTTCTTGATCGCATTGGCCGACAAGGCGTGATAGTCAATCTGGCCATCCACCACGCGTTGCACGATCGCGCTGATCTGCGCGGCCATATCGTTGTAGGTGGCGTCCAGCTTGCGCTGAAAATCGGCGCCCGCGCGTTGTTCGCCCGGCGTGTAGATGTGCTGCCAGCGGCCGCCCTCATCCACCGGCAATTTCAGCAAAAAGCCATCCACGCCATCATCGATAATTTCGGGAATGGCGCAGATGCCCGAGGCAATCACCGGCACGCCGTAGCTCATGCTCTCGATGATGTTGAAGCCGAATGAATCATCCAGCGTGGGCAACAGGCACAGATCGCTCTGCGCTAGGATTTCCAGCACTTGTTTGTTGGGCAGGCCGTTGAGCAAACGCACGCCCTCGGTTTTAAGCGCGGCAATATCGTTGGCGTAAAACTCGGCGCTGGTGTCGGTGTAGACGTGGATGCCGTAATCCATGCGCGAGATCACATTCAACACAAACGGCACGCCCGCCGCCTTGAGCAACCGTGCCACGCGCGCGCACACCGCCCCGCCTTTGCGCGCCCATTCCGCGCCGATAAAGGTCAGCGTGATGGGGTTGGTATGCAGCGTGCGCGCTGCGGTCACGTGCAGCGGAATGCTCGGATACATTACCTGGCATTTGGCCAGTGCCTGATCAAAGTCGGGCCAGTCGCGCGCCGAACGCTCAAACAGGTGGCGCGCAAATTTGCTGATCGGAAACAGCCCGCGACAACGCCGGCTAAGCAATTGCGGGCGCAGCAATTTACGCACCGCCACGCGCCCCGGCCCGGACATCGAGCGTGGCAGCTCGCCTTCAAAGCCCAGCACGTACGGCTTCAGATCCAGCGGAATGCTGTTGAAGGCGTGGATCAGATCGGGGCCGCCCACGCGCTTTTGCACCGACACCGCTTGCAACGGGCCCCAGAACCGATGCCCGCTGTACACCTTGGAGCGCACCACGGTATCGAACTGGTTGCTGCGCGGCGTATTGAAAATAAAGGGATAGGATTTCCCGGTCAGTATGGTTGCCATGTGGGTCACCGCTTGAATCAAGATAATCTGCGCCCGCCCGGCGCAAAGGCCAGGCGGACAAATCGGGTGGCCAGTACCGCCAGGCGTGTTCGCTTATTGGCCGCTTTTGCTGGCCAGCGAAAACACCGACATCGCCGGCACGCACACCATGGTCGGCTGGTTGGCCGCCACGCTGATCTGGCTTTGCTTTTGCGTAATGGCGTTGGGCGCGTCGGGGGTATTCATCGCGGTGCGCTCGCCCACGGCGGTGCTGAGCATATTCAGTTTGCTGGCGGCCACCGGCCATTTGAGCTGCAGCAACACCGGCTGCGTGCTGCGGTTAACGCCCAGCAAGCTGGTCTGGCTGTGATCGTTGCTGCGCATCGCGGCCATGCGCAGGCCATACGAATAATTGGCGACGCGGCCAGTGACCGCAGGCGTGACCTTGATCAGATCATCCAGCCAGGCATCACGCAGCGTGCGCTGGCCCCAGTACACCGGCAGCGGAAACACCTGCGCCGGTTTGCCATTGGCCGCCGGCACGTACTGGAACAAACGCCAGGCCGCGCCGGTTTCGATGGCGTGCCAGTTCATGCCTTCGATATACGGCGTTTGCGCCGCGGTGAGTATCCAGTCGGCCGTGGACAACGCCCCCTGGCCGCCACTGGCCAGCGCCAGCTTGCCGTCCCATTTGTTGTCGGCCGGAAACCCCGGCCACAACGCGTGTTCGGTCACCACAATATGGTTACCGGGATTATCGGCATCGCTACCGCGCGTACCCGCGTCTTTGCCTTGCTGCAGCCATTGGTTATGCAAGCGGTTGGCCCAGCCCATCGACGTCGGCACGTCCTGGCCGTCGTAATAGATGTGGAACGCCACGCCATAAATATTCGGATTGATCTCGGCCGGTTTGTTGGCGCCGGCCAGACTGCGCGCTTTCAGTTTCTGCTTTGCGTCGGTGCCCACCATCTGGCGCACCACTTGCTGATCGAAATCGGCTTCCTGATTGGGGTTGCGACCCCACGGCGAGGTCTGCGATCCCACCAGCATGCGCGCTTCGGGAAACTTGTCTTGCGCCGCATTCAGGACCGCCTGCACGCGCGCGCCATAGGGCTGCGATTGCCAGCGTTTGGACATATCCAGCTCATTGCCCATTTCCCAGTAGGCCACCCGACATTCGGCGCTGGCCATGTTCTGACAATGTGCAAGCTTGCTGTCCTTGATGTGCTGCATCCAGCCCATGCTGTTTTGTACCGCCCAGTCCGCATCCAGAGTTTGTTTGTACGGGCCTTGCAGATTGAGCGTAAAGATGGCGCGGCCGTCCACCTGGTTCATGAACTGCAGCATCTCATCGATGCCGAAGGTGGCCAGCACCGGACGGTCGTAGTCGAAAACCTGTTTGGTACGCTGCTCACCCACCGCTTTCTGCCACTCAAACCAGTTGGACGGCGTGCCGCCCGGATAGCGGTACAACGCACCGCCAAACGGCTTGAGCCACGCCAGCACATCGGCGCGCACTTTGCCGTCTTCGGTAAAACCTTGCTGAAAATCAGCCCACGGCAAGTTAAAGCCGAACAGGCCGCGCGGCACATTGTTACGCAGCACCTGATTGGGGTCGATGCTGACGGCAACCGGGTCAACGCCACTGCAACCTGCGTCCGCGGCCCATGTCGCGGCTTGCGCCAACGCCAGGGTCAACAGCAAGCCAGACTGGATAAAGCGCTTCATCGCATGCTCCCCATCGGCCGCAACCGCCCTGACGGTGGTGCGCTGGCCACTTCGGGCTGCGCTTTCAGCCTGGCTTCACGTTCGCGCGTCGCCGCCCAGGCCAAGGTAATGGCGGTCAGCAAAAACAAGCGCGGTTCGGTATAGGCCGGGTGCGTGGCGGTCAGTTGCAGCACCGACAGATTGGTGCCCGCGCATAGCAACCAGTACATCCGGGTCTCGGGTACCGCCTTGAACGCTTTAAGAATGGTGAACAAGGTCATCAACACATAGCACAGCAAGAGGCTGCCGGCGCCAAGCAGACCGGTTTCGCCAATCGGATTGGGCCAGTAGGTATCCATCAGATAGTTGGCCTCGCGAAACCATGGCAGCCGATTGAAACCACTTTCGTAATACAGCGAATCATCGTATTTGAACGCGCCCGACCCGCCATACGTGCCCAGACCGGCACCCAACGGAAAGTACTGCCGGGCGATGTCCACGCTGGTCTGGAAAATCACGGCGCGCGGCGCGGTGGCCGTGGTCGTGCGCTGCGAGCCATAGGTATTCAGATCGCGCATCACGTAGTCGATATACACGCTACCGATCACGCTACCGACCACCGCCAGGCCAAACAGCGCCATCACGGCGCGACGAATCAGCACTTGCGGCCGCGACAGCAACATCACCAGAAAACACGCCAGGATAGCGCCCAGCAAAGCCTGACGTTGCACCGAGAACAACAGCACCATCGCGTTGCCTGCGGTGGCGAATAACCATGGGCGCCAGTTTTTGCTGGTGAGCATGCGCGAGAAACAATAAATCATGAAGAAACTGGAGGTGGCCGCCAGGTACACCGGAAAATCGGTAGGACCATTGGCGCGCGACGGAAACAGGTGTGTCGGGTCACGCGAGGTCAGATCGTGTTTGAAGATCGTGAAATAGATGCTGGGCGCGCCCCATTCGAACGCCACCACGGCGGCGGCGAACATCCAGTAATAACGGGCAAACCGGTCGATGATGCGCTCGGCCCGCGCAGGCCAGACGGCCAGAAAGCCGCAGGTGATCATCATCAACACTTTCAGGTCGTTAAAACCCTGGTTGAGCGCCGGCATGGTGCGCGAGCGCCCCAGCCAGGTCGACAGGCCGGCAAAAACCACAAACAAGACAAAGGCGACCATCGACCACGTCAACAAGCGGCTTTGCATGCAATAACGCAAGAAAGCGGGCAAGCCCAACAGCCCCGTGACGACCAGCAACACCTGGGGCGGGCCATACAACGACTGGCTGATCAGCTTGGTGCCCAGCGGCAGGATCATGATGTAGAACAGACAAAAATAGACGGTGCCTTCGCGCAGCATCTGGTTTTGCTGCGTGATGATCAGCGGCAGCAGCACCATGCAGGCGACCGCGCACCAGAAGATGCTGACAAAGGTGCCGCCAAGGGCAATTGAGTACCCCACAAACAGGCACAGCAAAACCAGGGCCGTCCAGCGCAGAACCGGGGGCACCCAACGGGCGAGAAAATCATAAACGCGGTAGACCGCGGGATGCAGCTGGATCTGATTGAAGTCAAGAGCGAGGCGCACGGTTTTATTCTCCAGGTAGCGAGCTACCGTGTTCTGGTCGGGCAAGCGTTACGAGGTGGCTTCCGGCGCAACGCCAAGGACAGCGGCAGTCTGCGGGGTGGAAGACACCATTTGATCAATAAACTGGTTTTCGAGGGCGTAAGCGCGGGTCTCATCGGCCGAAATGGTGGAGACACGCACGATCGAACCGTCCGGCACCAGCCCGCGGAAGCCGTAGCCCCACAGCCGCTTTTTGAAGTCCATGGGATTGGCGGCGATCTGATCACCAATGGTGGTCCAGAAGGTGACCGGCTCGATGCGGCGGCCATTGACGCCAGTCAGGCGCGTCAGCGGCACGGCGCCCGCGCCCGTGCGCAAGGTGGCTTGCTGTACGCCATGAATGGCAAAGCCCTGCGCCGGATAACAGATATCGGGGCGATGCAACTGGCGGCCGCCGTTATCGCGTTGATCCTCGCCATAAGCAATCAGCAACATGATGCGATCGCCCTGCGGATTAACGTAGGTGCGCGACAGGATCTGGCTGTACAGCTTGGCCGTGGCCGATTCCGATTCGGCCGACTGCACCAGCGGCGCGGTGTCATCCACCGCTTTCCACACCCCAAACTGCAGCGGGATGGACTGGCCCAGCGTGATCTTGCGTTGTTGCGACATGAAATGCGTGGGCGTCATCTGCTGCGCCACGACGGCGCTTGAGGCCATGATGGCGCACACGATCAGGCCTTTGGTTAGCGATTTCATACAGCAGCTCCTTTACGACGCAGCGTGAACAAGCCCATCAGGCTATCCAGCGAGAACAACAAGACCAGCGCGACGGCAAAGATGATGATGCCGGCAAAGCCATGGATAAAGCCCTGGCCTGCGGCGTCGCCAAAGTGATAGGTGACCAACACCAGAATCATCACGCGCGCTACGTTGGCAAGGAAGGCAATCGGGGCAATCGCCAGAAAAATCAGCAGGTTGCGGCTAATCGACTTGTATTGCGCCAGGTACAGATACAGCAGACCCATCGCATACAGGCTGAACATCGAATGCAGGCCCGAACATGCATCGGCCACCAGCAGTTCGTACGGTCCGATGGTGAGCATCACGCCGGTACGGGCAATCGGATAACCAAGCGCATACAAGGCGTTTTCGGCCAGCACCGATACATACTGCTTGAGCGTGCCGGTGAGCATATCCACCACCGAACCCGGCAGCGGAATCATGAACAGGATAAAAAACAGGGCAAAACGATAGCTTTTGAGCAAAGCCCAGCCGCCGTACACCAGCAGCAAGCCAGCCAGCATCGGGATGAACGCACCAATTTCAAACAGATAAACCTGTTGCGAGCGGCCCAGCGCATACATCACCGCGCCCACCACCAGCAGCGGCCACCCCAGCCACGAAGGCGGGCTGAATTTGACTTCTTCGCGACGCGACCAGAACAACCACAGCACGATCAGCAAGACGATCGGGCCATGCGCCTGTTCGTCGGAATCCCACAAAGTGGTGGCCAGCCGCAGCACGGTGGGCACCAGCAGGATCAGCAAGCCCACCAGGGGCAGCGCCAGACGGCTGAGCAACGCGCTGATTTCGCCAGGCAGGTTCCTGGGCAGGGTCGAGCCACTATCCATCACGATCTCTCTTTTTAAAGCGGTTACGGGTGCGCCAGCGGCGTGCGCTGGCGCGATCCCGGTTACGCCATCACCACGCCAAGGACTTCCGCACCCGAGCCGACGATTTCATCGCGGCCGCGGTTAAGGCTCTTGACCGGGGTGATATCGGTTTGCGCCACCATCACCACGCCACGCGCGCGCGCCGCCACCAGTTGACCATCGGCCGCGGCATCCAGCGCCGGGGTGTCGACAATCACCACATCAAACTCGCTGATGGCTTGAAGCATCAGTTCGTCAAAGTGCATGCGGGTCAGCAGTTCTTGCGGGTTGGGCGGTACGGTGCCGGCCGGCAGCACATGCAGGGCGCGCAGACCTTCCACGGCACGCGCCGCGGTCAGGTTGGCGCGACCCGCCAGGATGTCGGACAAGCCGGGGCGCTGATCAATCTTGAACAGATCATGCTGTTGCGGATTGCGCATGTTGGCGTCGATCAGCAACGTGCGTTCACCCAGTTGCGAAAACACGATCGCCAGGTTGGCGGCCAGCAAGTGGCTTTTGAGCGTTTCTTCGCACGAGGTAATCGCCAGCGATTTGTTGCCCGGCGTAATCCACTTGAGCATCAGCTTGCTGCGCAGACCGCGGATCGCTTCGACTTCGTGGTCAAACGGCTTGTGCGCCGCCACCAGCGACGGGGCCAGATCCGTTTCCTGACCGGCCACGTGCGAATACGAAAACTGGTACGACAACGCCGACTGGATATCGCGCTCGGTAACGTAACCGAGCTTGATGGCCGCTTCGCCGAACAGGATGTTCTGTTCTTTTTGCAGGCGCAGCACGTTTTCGGCTTGCTGCAGCGTCAGCTTGCCCTGGTCCAGCAGCAGCTGGCCCATATTGCCGGTGGGCAAACCCTGATGCTGGTTATGAATGATGATTTCCTGTTTCATGATGGCTTCCTCACGCGGCCTTGGGGCCGTTCAACATCGGGGGGCGCGGGCGGCGCAGACGGCGGGTCTTGCGCAAGTCAGCCAGCACCGGCACATCGAGCAGCAATTCAACATCCATGGCCGAGCGCACGCGGCGGTTCATCACTTCAGCCAGCCAGGCAAAGCTGATGCCCAGCAGCAGACCCACCACCACTGCCAACAGCGTATTCAGGAACACGCGCGGGCCAGACGGACCATTGGGTTCCGGCGCCGATTTCAGGATGGCGTAGTCGGTGGACGAGTTACGGCTTTGCAGCATGGTTTCAAACGAACGCTGTTGTGCCTGGGCATAGGCTTTCTGTGCGTTTTCAACGTCGGCGGTCAGCGCATCCATGGTGGCGCGGCGCTTTTTCAGATCCATGACGCGGGCTTTCTGTTCGGCCATGGCGTTTTCCACCGCAGCCTGACGTGATGCCGAGTTGGCGGCCACGCTGTTGACGCTACCCGAGTACTGACGCAGCAACTGGTTGAGCTGGTCACGCGTGGCTTGCACCTGCGCTTCCATTTCTTTGTATTTCGGATAGTTGGGGCCGTTGCTTTCCTGCATTTGCTTGAACTGCGCTTCTTGCGAGGCCAGCGTGCCTTTCAGGTTCTGGATCAGACCGTTGTTCAGCACGTCCGGCGACGACACGCCACCACGGGCACGCGATTGCGCGTCCAGCGTGGCCGATTGGGCCTGGCCCAGTTGGGCGGCCAGATCGTTCAGGCGTTGCGTTTCGATGTCCATGCGTTCATCGGTGGCGCTGATGCCTTCTTTTTGCTGGAACTCGGTCAGGCGTTGTTGAGCGCGATCCATATCGCTCTTCAGGCCTTTGAGCTGCTGCTGGAAGAAGTCATTGTTTTGTTGCGCGTTGGCCGAGCGGATATCTACCAGCATTTTCTGGTAAGCCGCGCCGAAGGCATTGGCCACCACCGACGCATAGTGCGGATCCGGCGAGGTGTACGAGATGGTGATCATATTGCTGTCGCGGCTCGGTTTGACTTCGAGCTTGCCCATCAACGAATCAGCCATATAGTCGCGGAAGTTGCCTTCGCCACCCGCGTCTTCCCAGCGCTGACGCGCTTCGGGCGAGTTGGCCAGGCCCAGCTGATCCACCACCTTCAACGCCACGTTATGGCTGTTGATGGTGTCGACCTGCGTGGCCAGATAGGCCGGCGTCAGAAAGCTGTTGATGGGCTGACCGGTTACGGCATCCAGACCACGGCTGTCGATCGACATCACCAGCTCGGCGGTGTAGCGCTTGGGCATGATCATGCTGATGCCCAGCGTAGTAAGCACCACCACCGTGAAGACCGTCAGCACGATGGCTTTGCGCGCCTTGAGTACCTGAAGAAACTGGGTAAAGTTCATGACTGTCTCCCCTTAGAACAGGCTTTCTTTGACGTAGATAACGTCATTGACCTGAACCAGATCGGTGGGTTGAACTTCGATGGTTTTGACGCTGCCATCGGGCTGGGTACGGTTGATGGTGATCGAGGTGTGCGATGCGCGTTGGTTAAAGCCACCGGCCACTGCCAGCGCCTGCATCACGGTCTGGTTTTGCTCAAGGCGGAAATTGCCCGAGCGGTTTACTTCGCCGTACACGTAGTACTGCTGCATGCGCGGGACGTAGATCACGTCGTCGTTTTGCATGCGCAGCGTGGTGTTTTCGCTCTTACCGTTATTGATATCGCGCGGCAGGTTGATGTCGGTGCGTTTGCCGTCGCGCAGCAGTTGCACCACATCGCCGCCGTTGCCGGTCAGGCCGCCTGCGATGGCCAGCAGATCCAGCAAGTTGGTGGCCGAATCGAGCGAGTAACGGCCCGGTTTGGCAATCTCACCAATGATGGAAACGCGTTGGCTGCGGTATTGCGAAATCAGCACATTCACTTGCGGGTTCTTGACGAAGCCGCCTTTGGACAGGCGTTGCGCGATGGCTTGTTCAGCTTCGGCAAACGATGCGCCGTTGAGCTTGACCTGGCCAATCAACGGAAACGACAGCTCGCCGTCTTTGGTCAGTTGCAGTTCGAGTTGCAGATCGGGATGGTCGTACACGCTGACCTTGATCACATCGCCAGGGCCGAGTTTGTATTCGCCCGCGTTTTCAGCACGCGCAGCCAGCGGCAGGGCGAAGGCACACGCCATGCACAAGGTAAGTAGCCACTTCATCATGTTAATTCAGCCCCTTGATACCGGATTTGTTGTGATCGTCATCTGCCGATTCGCCGCTGGCCACCGAGGCCGGTTCTGAGGCAAAGCGTTTGACGTATTCGATTTTGGCGCCGCCGCGCAGGTTCTTCAGATGGTCCGCAGCGGTGGTGCGCGCCGCATCGCTTTGCAGATAACGCGCGATGATTTTGGAGGCATCTTTTTCGGCCACCGGCGCAGGCGTGGCTTGCTTGAGTTGCAGCAGCATGGTGGCGTCGCCCTGCGGCATGATCGAGATATCGCCCGGGTTCATCGCGGCAAACTGCGGCAACGCATTCAGCGGCAACTGGTCGGCCGCGCGTTGCGTGGTCGAGTGCTGGAACTGGATGTTGTGCGTTTGCAGAATCTGTTGCGTGTCAGCCGCAGACTTACTGTCGTTCAGCTCTTTACGCAGGTCGTCTTTGACGTCGCTGGTTTTGACCGCGAAGACTTCGAGGTCATACACCTTGCGCTGCGCAAACAGGTTGGGATTCTTGTTGTAGAAGTCGTCGATCTGGGTCTGGCTCGGCTCGGCCGGGCGACCGAATTCGCGCTCAGCGGCGGCCTGGGCCAACACTTGGCGGCGCGATTGTTCGATCGACTGCAGCACGGCCGGATCGCGGTCCAGCTTGAGCTTCTCAGCCTTTTGCACCAGCAGTTCCTGGTCGATCAGCTTGTCCAGCACCTGTTGCTTCTGGTCGTCCGACGCATTGGGCTGACGCGCCAGTACATAGTTGAGTTGATGCACGGTGATTTCGGCATCGTTAACGCGAGCCAGTACCTGGCTGGGGCTGGCAGCTTTGGGTTTCTTGTCGCAACCGGCCAACAAGCCCACCGCGAGAACCACCGCCAACGGGTACACAAGTTTATTGTTTTTCATCATTAAGCTTTCCGATTGAGACAGTAATAGACCAACATTAACTTACGTAGCTTAAGGCAAACTTATCAGAATGCATTCCGGTCATTGATCATCGAGGTGACCGTTTTGAGCACAATCTTGATGTCCATCCACACCGTCCAGTTGCGCAGATATTCAAGATCGAAGTCGATACGACGGCGCATTTTGTCCAGCGTGTCGGTCTCGCCGCGGTAGCCGTTGACCTGCGCCCAGCCGGTAATGCCGGGCTTGACCTTGTGCCGGATCATGTAGCCCTTGATCAGCTTGCGATAAAGCTCGTTGTGGGCATTGGCGTGCGGCCGCGGGCCGACCACGCTCATGCGGCCTTGCAGCACATTGATAAACTGCGGCAGCTCGTCCAGCGACGCCTTACGCAAAAATCCACCAATGGGGGTGAGGCGCTGATCGTTGCGTGTGGCCTGGGTGACCTTGTCGCCGTCTTCCATCACCGTCATCGAACGGAATTTGTAAACGGTGATGGACTGACCATCCGCGCCATAACGTCGCTGCCGGAACAACACCGGGCCCGGCGAAGTCACTTTGACCGCAATGGCGACGCCCAACATGATCGGCCAGATCAGCGCCAGGATGGCCAGCGCCAGGAAGATGTCGATCAGCCGTTTGACCACGCCTGGCACGCCTACAAACGGGCTTTCGCACACGGCCACGACCGGCACGCCGGCAATCTGGTCAAATCGCGCCTGGATCAGGTCGAAGATAAACAGATCAGGCACAAAATAGATCGAGGCCGTGGTGTCTTTGGTTTCGTCCAGCAACTGCAGCACGCGCGGCTGCGAGGTCATCGGCAACGAGATATACAGCTCATGGATATCGTGTTCTTTGCAATAACGCGTCAGCGAGCTGATTGGGCCGAGGATTTCTTCGGGCTTGACGTCGTCCAGCCGGTCCATGCTGCGGTCATCAAAAAAGCCGACGAATTCGATATTGTGGATGGGGCTGCTTTTAACCCGGCGCGCCAGCAAGCGGCCCACGTGGTTGGCGCCGACAATGGCGACGCGCTTGGCCTTGCTGGGCGAATGGCCCGGATGCACCACCACCGAACGGATGATCCAGTGCGTCAGCACCAGCGTAACGGGCGCCACCGCCATCCACGTCAACACAAAACGCGGATCGAAATAATCGCCAAAGTGCGTGGCGCTGCCCAGCAGATACAGAAACATGCAGATCAGCAACCAGCTGACCGCCATCTTGCCCAGCCCCTGCCACGGCCGCGAATTGCCCGGCACAAACAGCACCGTGCCTTCGAGCACCAATGCGGACAGCAAAAACGCGATGACTGCCAGCACGGTGGTGTAGCCGCTGATGGCCACATCGAACAACCAGGCCAGCAGTACCATCGTGCCGACCACCAGCACGGGGTCGACGACCAGTTTGAACACGCTGGCCACCGGCGCGACCTTGGAAAACTCGCCGAAACGATCGCCCAATAGATAATTGGGCAACGCATCGGCGTCGTCGCGCGCGGCGTCCACACTGAGGGCGGCACTGGTTTCCAGCGTGTTCACGGTGTTCATGGCTTTACCCATCCTGTTGCCTGAATTACTTCTTTGAAGTGCGCATACGGCGCGCCAGTAATACCGGCACACCGAGCGTCAATAACAACCAGCTTTCCGGCTCGGGCACGGCGGGGATGTCACGTTGCCGTGCGCCACCACCGCCTGCCCCTACCCCACTGGTATTGCCCGCCGAACCGCCGAGCGTGCCTTCCGCCATCGCACCGCCAGATAGCGATGCGGCGCGGGTCAGGCCGACTTCCGCCAGCCGGAAAAACGGCAGCGCGTTAAGTACTTGCGCCGCTTCGCCATCAGTTTGATGGCCGTCATCACGGCTATCGGCCGAGACCACCGCGCTTTGCCATGTGGCGGCTTCAGCGGTGGTCGATGTCATGACTGCGGCTTGTGCATGGGCGTACAGCGGTGCCAGTCCCAATGCACTCACCAGTGCAAAGCGTGTGAGAGATCGTGTTTTCATTTTTTTGTGCTTCAAGGTTTTGATCTTGTTTTTGGGTGTTGCCGGTGTTGCGGTGTTGCTGGGTACAGCGTGCTTTCAGTCTTGCGCGGTCAGAACCAGAACTTGGCGTTGGCGCCGATCGTGTGGTCGCCAAAGGTATTGCCTGGAATGTCCGAGTTCCGCGTTTCGTACTGGCCGTACAGCGATGTCTGGATCGCGGTGGTCGGCGACCAGTCCAGGCCTACGTTGAAGGTGCGCGTGTTTTCAACAAAGTCCCCGACGTTGAGCGAGCCGGGATACTTGCGCTTGTCATAGGTGGCAAAGCCGCGCAATTTGATCTTTGCGCTTAATGCGTAGTGGCCATTGATGCCGTAGTGATCAGTAAACGATTGGCCGGAAGTGGCGCCCGGCGAATCCAGCGAGTGCGCATACGTCAGCGCGACCGAAGTCTTGCCGGTGATCTGCCAGTTGACGTCTGCCCCGCCCTGCCAACTGGTGGCCGAGCCGCCGTTATCCTGGTCCACACTCAAACGACCAATATTGCCGTCGAAGCTGAGCTTGGCGCTGTAGGGCCAGTGCAGGCTGAGGCCCAGGGTTTTTTCTTTGTAATCGGTGTTAAGCAACTGCCCCAACAGCGTGTCGTTGTCATAGGTCACCTTCGTGTATTCGTAATCAAGACCGAAGGTACTGCCCCAATCCGTCGCGTACGAAAGCGTTGACCCGGCGCGCTGCGATTTAACGTCCAGCCAGGTTTCGTCGGTGTGGCTGACCCGCGATTCGCTCGCGTGAACCTGAAAATCAATATTGCTGGTGATATGCGCCCCAAACGCGGCGTTACCCGAGTTTGTGGTCGCGTAATCCGTAAGCGCCGCCGCGACGTCTTCAAACGCAGACAGCGTTTTTGCGCTGGTAAGCGAAGCCGAACCAAAAAACTGCTTGCCGATTTCGCCGTGCCATTTAGCGCCGCCGTCCCAGCCCACATAGTTGAGATCGCTGTAGGTGTTGTAAAACGGCGCGCGCACATTCAGATCCAGCGCGAAGACCTGACGCGAAGGCCGGATCTCGGCATGGCCGCCCGCGCTGGCGGTCAGAATCATGTCACTACGCTTGTCCTGCCCTAGCACGGCAACTGTATTGGCGTTGTCGCTGAGACGGAACACGTTGCTGTCATACAGATAAGCCGCGCTGGCGTAGGCGTACTGAGCATCGGTCGGGTCATACGCTGCCCAGCTGGTTGCGGACATCAGTGCGATGCTCAATGGCAGCGCTTTATGGATGAAGCATTTCACTACTACGCCCTCCCGCAGCGCCCGGCCGGCACTGCGCGCATTTATCAGAGTTATTGGTCATTTCATTACTGCGATTGGACGAAAACCGGACACCAAACTAACGGCAGTATCATATCATCAGAACAATTACTTACACACAATATATGGCAATCTTGCGGCCGAACACCTGTACATTCTTACGTGTTCATATTTCTAACGGCTTAATATGTGTTTTTTATCAGCTACTTACACACTATTTGTGATCCACATCACGAGAATCCAGAGAGCAACATTACCGAATTCCGCTCAAATGCTTTCTGCACCTTGTCAACAAGGGTCTCATCTGGTGCCTTAAAGCAGGCTTAGGAAGGGTCGCCGTCCATCTCGCATTACGCGCATCTTTCTGTAGGCGCACGCCTACGGCGTAATGTTGATCGCTTATTTTTGACGGAACTACTGACCGGTTTTTCCGATTATTTATTGTTGTTAGCTTATGTGTAGCTGTCTTGTTGTTGTCGATTAATGCACAGGAAGGCACGCCGATCAAAAGAATTTGCTCAGCGGCGACTACATTTAGCGCTGAGGGAAAAGAGGAGAAGCGGAAATGACTGATCAACCTGCAGAGATCGCGCTCAGCGGCACGCGCTGCGAGGATATGAGCAGCCCCGACGGCACGGTATGGCGCATCTTTGTGGCGCCTGCCGCAGCCGCCGGCACGCCCTCGCCTTGCTTGATTTTGCTGGATGGCAACGCGGCGTTTCCGGCTGCGGTGGCGGTTCAGCGCTGCAATCCGGCGCTGGCGCAGCTTTGCGTCGTGGGCATCGGCTACCCCGGCGAAGGCGCGTTCTTTCCGGAACGCCGCTTTATGGATATGACACCCGAGACCGATCTACAGACATTGCCGCGCCATTACGGCCCGCTACATCCAGGCGGCGGACAGGCGCGTTTTTCTGAATTCATCGAGCAACAATTGCTGCCCACATTACTGGAACAGGAGGGCGTGGACGAATCCCGGCTGGCCCTGTTTGGGCACTCACTGGGCGGACTGTTTACGGTGCATCTGGCGTTGCGCCGGCCCACCCTGTTTGCGCGCTACTTTGCTTCCAGCCCATCACTGTGGTTTAACCGCGAAGCGGTGGCCGCCGATGTCGCAGCCTATAAGAAATCAGTGGCCGAAGGACTGGCCGGTAGTGGGACGCTGCATGTGAGCACGGGCGGCAAGGAAGCGGATTATATGCAGCGCGAAGCCGCACATCTGGCGGCAGCGCTGGAAGGGCTTGATGGCTCTAGTGCCGTCAAGACCATGGTGTTTGCGGGTGAAGATCATATGTCGGCGCAAGCTGCGGCAGTGAATCGCGCGCTGCAATTGGCCGCTGGGCGCGGCTAAGGCTTTACTGTTGCTTCAAAACGCGGCTTACTGCGTTTTTGATTGCGGCGGAGTCAACAATGACATTGAGTACCGAAGCGCTACGCAACTTTGTTGCCGTCGCCGATGCGGGATCGCTCACCGGCGCGGCGCAAAGCCTGGGCCAGACCACCTCTGGCGTCAGCCGGGCATTGGGCAAGCTGGAACAGCAATTAGGCGTAACGCTGCTTAATCGTACGACCCGACGGCTGGATCTCACGGAAGAAGGCGCGCTGTTTTTGCTGCATGCCCGCAGCATTCTGGCGGCACTGGATGAAGCGGAAGAAGCCTTGCTGATCCGGCATCAATCCCCTGCAGGCAAATTGCGCGTCAATGCTGCGGCGCCGTTTATGCTGCATGTGATCGTGCCGCTGGTGGGTGTGTTTCGCCAGGCGTATCCGCAGGTGGAGCTGGAACTGAACACCAGCGACCAGATTATTGACTTGCTGGAACAGCGCACGGATATCGCGATCCGCATCGGTGAGTTGCAAGATTCGACGCTGCACGCGCGGCCGTTGGGCGGCAATCAGTTGCGGATACTGGCCTCGCCCGCTTATTTGCAGCGACATGGCACGCCAGAGACGCCCGAAGCGCTGCACGCGCATCAATTGATTGCCTTTACCCACACGGCAACGTTGAATACCTGGCCGCTGCGCCACGAAGGTGGCCATACGTTTGAGATTACGCCGGCGCTTTCGGCATCAAGCGGCGAGACGATCCGGCATCTGGCGCTGGCTGGGGAAGGGATTGTGTGCCTGGCCGACTTCATGACGGCCGAGGACAGGCGCAAAGGTGGGCTAGTGCAGATCCTGGCCGAATTTACCGATGTGGTGCGGCAACCGGTGCATGCCGTGTATTACCGTAATACGCAGTTGGCCGCGCGGATTAGCTGTTTTCTGGATTTTCTGGCGGCGCGGCTTTGAGGGCTGCGGAGGATCTGGCAGCTTTGCATCCGTGCCCATGCTTGCGGGG
>NZ_LAQT01000012.1 GCF_001294205.1 Amantichitinum ursilacus | reverse complement strand
GGTAAAGCTGCGCAGAAGGGATAAGGTCAAAAGCCGAGACTAACCGTCTGCATAACCGGGTTTTGTAGCTGCCGCTCCGCGGACGCGAGGCTCAGTCGGCGCCGCTGCGCGTCGCCTACCTTCGCCCGCTCAGGAAATGGTTGGGGTTTTGCACGCGGGGTTGCCTCGTTGCTGCGCAACGTCGGGTGGGCGTGGCGGCTGGGCCGTGACAGTGAACGGCTGCAGCGCGTGCTGATCGCTTCACTGATGCGCAAACCCCTGTCTCATAGGGTGGGTCTAGACCCACCACCCAAAGCCATCAAAAGGTGCGTTGCCGCCTCATCCACCCCGAGTTACCCCGACCAAGCGCATCACCCCAACGACGCAATATCAATCACAAAGCGATAGCGCACATCGCTCTTCAACATGCGGTCGTATGCTGTGTTGACGTCCTCGATGTTGATCATCTCGACATCACACGTAATGCCTTTGTCCGCGCAGTAGTCCAGCATCTCTTGTGTTTCAGCGATGCCGCCGATCAGCGAGCCGCCCACCGAGATGCGTTTGCGCACCAGTGCGCCTGCAGCGAGGGGTGGGTCGATCGGTTCGAGCAAGCCCACCAGCACCAGTTGGCCGTCGAGCTTCAGCGTGGCCAGGTACGGGTTCAGATCGTGTTGATGCGGCACCGTGTCGAGGATGAAGTCGAACTGGCCGGTGACGGCTTTCATCTGGTCGGCGTCGGTGGAGATGACCACGTGTTCCGCGCCCAGGCGGCGCGCTTCTTGTTCTTTGCCGGGCGAGCGCGAGAACAGCGTCACGTCCGCGCCCATGGCGTGCGCAAACTTGAGCGCCATATGCCCTAGCCCGCCCAGACCCACCACGGCAACTTTCTGACCCAGGCCGACCTTCCAGTGTTTGAGCGGCGAGTACGTGGTGATGCCGGCGCACAGCAGCGGCGCGGCCGATTTGGGGTCGAGCTGGTCGGGCACGCGCAGTACAAATTGTTCGCGCACCACGATGCTTTGCGAATAACCGCCGTAGGTGGGCGATTTGTCCTGGCGGTCCAGCGAGTTGTAGGTCAGCGTACTGCCTTCCAGACAGTATTGCTCCAGCCCTTGCTGGCACGGCGCGCAGTGTTGGCACGAATCAACCATGCACCCCACGCCCACCAGATCGCCAGCCTTGAAGTTCCGGACGTCGCTACCAACCGCTTTCACGCGGCCGATGATTTCATGACCAGGCACCACCGGATAACGGGCGTTACCCCATTCGTTGCGCGCCACGTGCAGATCGGTGTGGCAGACGCCGCAATACAGGATGTCGATATCCACATCGTTGGCGCGCAAATCACGGCGGTTAAAGGTAAACGGTGCGACGGGGGATGTGGCGGATTGCGCGGCGTAACCGCGGATATTCAAAGCCATGGCAGCAAACTCCTGAACCGGGGGATGGCGAACATGATCGGGGCAAACAGCCAGCCGGGCGTCCGCCAAAGGACGGAGCGGCGGGCCGGTGGCCAGCCCTGTTTATAGATCAAGGCCTCGGTAGAGCATGCGGCAGCGCGCGAGTTCAGGTGGGCGCGCTGCTTGTGTCTGATTTCTAATGGCCGGCGCGCTCAGTCCAGCAATTGCTGGAAATCCACCGCCATCATCACGCCGCCCCAATGCCGTCCGTTAACACGGATCGGCATCGACACCAGGCCAAAGATATCGCCGACATCGCGCACATAGGCCTGCATCATCACCGGTGCGGTGTCTTGCGCGCTTTGTTTCAGCATCGCGTTATCGCCGTAAAAGCGCTTGTCGCGCCCAAACGCGCGATTGCGTTCCACATCCGCGCCATGCGCCTGGCAATACTTGCTGACGTGGGTAGGTGCGTACACATGGTCCGCCGCGCACATCACGGTCAGATCGGCGCCCGGCACATTGGCAGTGTATTGGTCCAGCAACGGGCGGAAGGTTTGCGCGAAGGCGCCGTCGTAACTGGTGTGATATTGCGTGGGATTGCTGCCCGCGATGGGCGTGTACTGCGTATCGAACAGATTGACACCGCTGGCCGTCATGGCGTTAAGGCGTTGCTCGAAATCGGTTTGCGCTGCTTGCAACTGGTTCAGCACGCGGTCGTAACGATAATCGCCGAGGCGGAAGGTGCTGATCGCCTTCATCGCATGTTCGGTGGCGGTGTCCAACTCGCCCATGGTGGCGGTGGCGCTGGTGGCGCGGCCGGCCATTTCGCCGCTGTGCGCATGCATGGTGGAGACGCTGGCGTGCACATGCTGATGCCCGCTGCGCATCTCATCGATAGCCACACGGATTTCGCCCACTTCGCGCTGCACCTTGGCCGCGCCATCGACAAAGCCTTGCAACTGGCCGTTGGCCACATCCAGGCTGTCGGCCGCCTGTTCGATGCTGGTGTAAATCTGCTGCGCCGCGCTGGCGGTGCGTTCGGACTGGCCGCTGATGCTGGCGATCACCTGATTCACGCTGTCGGTCAGGCCATGGGTGCGTTCGGCCAGCTTGCGCACTTCGTCGGCCACCACGGCAAAACCACGCCCCTGCTCGCCCGCACGCGCCGCTTCGATGGCGGCATTCAGCGCCAGCAAATTGGTCTGGTCCGAAATCTCTTTGATCTGGGTGACGCTGTTGGCGATGGTCTGGGTGGCATTGACCAGCGCGTCGAGGTTATCGGTGAACTCGTGCATCACTTGCGCTACCTGGCGCGCGGTGCTGTTGGCCGCGCCGACATCGCGTTGCGTATGTTGCGCGGCATCGGTCAGATCGTTGGCGTAGCCGGAAATCACTTCGATGCTGCCATGCACATTGTCAACCGCCGCGCCCGCTTCACTGACGCCGCTCAAGATCGATTCGGACAAGCGCTCCTGTTCTTGCGTGCCCGCATGAATATCGCGGATGACCTTGCCCACGCGCGCAGATTGCATCGACACGCGCACCTGGTCCAGCCGCACCGCATGCAGAATGTGGGCCAGATGCGCGCGGGCTTTATTAAACGAGATGGCCGTGTTGGCAAACGGGCCGCGTTCGGTCAACTGCCATGCCAGATCACGTGCGCGTTCATCTTCCAGCGACACCACTTCAAGGCGGAAACGGATGATGTCGGCTTTGACCAGCGACAACGCACCCACTGCGCCCACCGTCACCAGAATCGAAATGCCAAACATGGTCCAGGCCAGCCCGGGCGCGTATTGGCCGAGGAATAAAGCGGTGAGGCCGGCAACGGTGTTGTGCGCCAGAAAGATGCCGATAAAGGCGATGAAAAGCTTGTTCATACACGGACCCCAAGGACGAGGGGCCGGTGTTGCGCCGCCCCCTTAAAAAACGAGGGCTCAGTATAAATGAGGCCCACAGGGGCGCTGGCGTTTGAAATGACGCAATCTGGTGCGTGTTGGTGTTGGCACAACAGCGCGCCGGAACGCGCTGCGGGGCACGGTTGCGCCTGTCAGAAATGGCTAAGCATAAAGGCCAGATAATCCTGCCAGCCCGCCTCGCCTTCACGTGGCGCCCAGGCGCCGCGTTCGTGCTCGGCCAAGGGCGACCATGGGCCTTGTTTACTCTCGAAAAACACCGAATCCGGGGCCAGCGCCACAAGGCTGTGGAACACGCCCAGCGGGATGTTGATACCGCTGTTTTCGCCGCCTGCCTGCAACGTACAGGCCTGTATGACCTTACCCGCCTCGTCAAAAATCAAACAACCGAATTTGCCGCTCAAAACCACGATGCTCTCGTCCTTGCCTGCCTCGGTATGGCAATGCGGCTGCACGTACGTGCCCGGTTGTAGTGCATTGAGCATGCGATGGCATGGTGATTCGTTGGCCGGATGAAAATTGAGATTCTTGCGCAAGCGCGGGCTGCTTGCGGCGCCGGCAGAAAGTTCGGCCAGCATGGCCTGATTGATCAGTTCGACGCGGGACATCAGCGGTACCTCCAGACGAAAAAAAACCCGGGGGAGTTTACGCCCCGGGTCCACCAACAACATCTACAAAGGAGAAACTATCAAGACGCAAAGCTGCATCCCAACAGGCTTTCAAATCTATCCAAATACCTGGATGGTGTCAAACGGTTACATGCATTACGCGACGCTGGCGTCAAGCGGCGAACCGGAGGGAAACAGCGTATGATTTTGTCTTTTTCTAGCGGCCAGCCCATGACCCTGCCAGACCCCCGACTGTATCCGCGCGTTAATCCCAATAACCCGCTGATCCGCACGCTGATGTCGCTGCTGACGGAGCACGATGCCGAGCTCGTCATCCAGAAGCGCAAAACCCTGCATACGCAACTGGCCGAAGTGCTGGCCACGCAGGACCATGCCGCACTCAATGCCGCGCTGACTCAAGCCCCGTCGCACTATGCTTACAGCGTTTTATGGGAGGCGCTGCGACAAGTCGTGGAGCAGGCTGATCCTTACAGCGCGCAGTCGGCCACGCTGTTTGCGATACCGCTCATTCTGGTGGCGGGTATCAAGGGCCAGGCGCAATTGCCCGGCAAGCTGGGCGATATCGATGCGATCACCGCCTTGCTCAAGCAGCACGATGTGATCGCGGCGGATGCCGATGTGTATTTGTCTGCGCGGCTGGCGCACCCGGAACAGATGGCCAGCGTAAATCCGGCGCAACTGGCGTTGTGGCGCGACCAACTGCAATACGCCAGCGGCGGGCTGCCGGTGGCGTTGGAAGAAGCGCCGGTGCAATTCAAAGACGAAGGCGTGTTTGCGCGCTTTATAGTGGGCATCGCCATTCAGCGCAAAGGCGCGCCGCCTGCCATCAAACTGAATGCCCGCATCGGCGCGTGGGGCGTGCCGCTGGCGCAGGAGATTGGCCGTCAGCTGCAAACCAACGGCGTGACGCTGTTTACGATTCCGCGCGCGCCGCAAAGCTGGCTGGCCGCGCAGGAATCCGCGCGCCAGACGCAAAACGAAACGCGCCTGCAGGTGGCCACCAGCAACGCATTACGCAGCATCCGCAATAACGGTCGCACGCCGGTGGTGGTGATGGCGGCGCACGAATCGGGCGAAATCCGCATTACCTTTGCCGCGCAAGAAGACGACGAACGCTGGGAAGGCTTTGTCTGGCCGTTGGCCCCGCTGGACGACGCCGCGCAAATTCTGGCGTTTGCCCAGGATTTGTTCGCCGAATGCCATGTCGATGAAGTACGCGTCATCGACGCGGTGCAACCCGACCGCGTGGGTGAACTACCCTTCTTTGTAACGGCGCATATTCCCCCTGTGGCGCATCACTGAAAAAATCCAGGAGCCAGCATGAGCGAACAGTTTTTCCAGCATCACGTGTTTTTCTGCACCAACCAGCGCGGCCCGGGCGAAACCTCCTGTAATGATTGCGGCGCCTCGGCGTTGCAGGCTTATGCCAAAGACAAGGTCAAAGCGCTGAAGCTGCCGCGCGGCCAGGGCGGCGTACGCATCAACAAGGCCGGGTGCCTGGATCGCTGCGATGAAGGTCCGGTACTGGTGATCTATCCGCAAGGCACGTGGTATCGCTATGTGGATCAGGAAGATATCGACGAGATTATCGACCGCCACCTGGTGAAGGGCGAGATTGTGGATCGCCTGAAGATTTGAGTTTTGCGACCCGCACGTGAGGTCCGGGCTGCGTTTGACGCCCTACCCACTGCCGCACAACGCCGTCCTGCTTTCAGGGCGGCGTTGTTATTTCGGGATTCCATCACTCACTCGGGACGACGTCGCGACTTTTTGCTCAATCCCTGCAAAAAGTTGTAGACGACTGGTCTAATTGTGACTACAGTGCAGGCATGGCTACTTCACACCCCTCCCCAACCCACGACGTACGCAGCACTATTCTTGCTGTGGGTCAGCGTTTGATCAGCGCCAAAGGTTTTACTGGCGTGGGCCTGAACGAGATTCTGTCGGAAGCCGGGGTGCCGAAGGGTTCGTTTTATCATTACTTTGCTTCGAAAGACGCGTTTGGCGTGGCCCTGCTGGAAAGCTATTTCGACGATTATCTGGGCGAGATGGATCAAGTGCTGGCCTTGCCAGGCAAGACCACCGCGCAGCGACTGCAGCGCTACTGGCAAATCTGGCAAGACAACCAATCCTTCAGCGACTGCCAAGGCAAATGTCTGGCGGTGAAGCTGGGTGCGGAAGTAGCGGATATGTCGGAAACCATGCGCGCCGCGCTCAATCGCGGCACCGCGGGCATCATCAGCCGGCTGGCTGCTGCGCTGGCTGCGGGCGTTACGGATGGTTCATTAACCATAACTGCCGATCCGACCGCGCTAGCGCACAGCCTGTATCAGCTTTGGCTGGGCGCCAGCATCATGGTCAAGATCAGCCGCACCACCCAGCCGTTTGCGATGGCGCTGGAAGCAACCAGATCGCTAGTGCACGGCACGCCCTGAAACTGGACGACTACACTGAGTAAACCCACGCACTTCTGCGGAAGTGTTTTTTCAGACCCGTCAACTAGCCGACTGGTCTACTTTATAACCTGAAACTGCCGTTGACCACCCCCACCTCTGGAGCAACAAACATGAAAGTATTAATGGTTCTGACCTCGCATGACCAGCTGGGTAACACCGGCCGCAAAACCGGCTTCTGGCTGGAAGAACTGGCCGCGCCCTATTACGCGTTTAAAGAAGCTGGCGTTGAAATCGTGCTGGCCTCGCCCCTCGGCGGCCAGCCGCCGCTGGACCCGAAAAGCAACGAGCCCGCCAACCAGACCGATCTGACGCGTCGCTTTGAAAAAGATGCCGCCGCTACTGCGCAACTGGCGCAAACCGTGCGCCTCGATAGCGTTAATCAAGCCGATTTCGATACCGTGTTCTATCCGGGTGGCCACGGCCCGCTGTGGGATCTGGCCGAAGACGCCACCTCGATTGCACTGATCGAGGCGTTTATTGGCGCAGGCAAGCCGGTGGCATTGGTCTGCCACGCGCCGGGCGCATTGCGTCATGTCAAAGCGGCGGATGGCAGCCCGCTGGTGCAGGGCAAGAAGGTGACTGGCTTTACCAATAGCGAAGAAGCCGCCGTCGGCCTGACCGAGATCGTGCCCTTTTTGGTGGAAGACGAGCTCAAAGCCAAAGGCGGTGTGTACTCCAGTCTGGAAGACTGGGCGCCGTACGTGATTACCGATGGCCTGTTGATCACCGGGCAAAACCCGGCGTCGTCGGCCCCGGCCGCAACGCAATTGCTGCAACATCCGGCGCTGGCAGGTCGCTAAGCCAGGACTAGCACCAGGGTCGCGCCGCGCCGGGTTGTGCACCATGCAGATGCGATGATCGTTGTTATGCAGGCCGCCGTTCTGGCGGCCTGTTTTTTGCCCTCGTCCACATAACGCGCGCACCAGAAAACGGCGCTAAACCGCGTCCAGCGTCTGATCCAGGCCAACCGTACGACAAAAAGATGACGTCGAATTACGCATGTGGTTGCATAGGCACGTTTTCCAGGAAAGGAAGCCTCCGTTTGCCCCGTCACCCGCGCCTTCTGCTGTTGAGTACGCTTACCGCGTTGCTGCTGTGCGCGCCCGCGAGCTACGCCTCGCGCCTGAGCGAATGTCTGGGTTTCAGCCCGAAAGACCGCGTGTTGATTGTCGATGCCGCCGATGTGGGCTTACAGCCCGATATCGATGCCGCCGCCTTTGCGCTGGTGGATCAGGGTTTGATTCAGACTTTGTCGGTGATCCCTACAGGGCCGGATTTCGAGAACGTGGCGCGCATGGCGCGCGAGCGCGGCTTGCCCGTGGGGCTGGAGCTGACGCTGACCAACGAATGGCAAGACAAACTACCCTGGACTACCGTACTGCCGCGCGATCAGGTGCCCTCGCTCTACGCCGATGCCACCCATTTGTGGTCCGACACCGAACAGCTGGGCGTGCATGCCGAACGCGGCGATGTGTTGCGCGAGATGCTGGCGCAGATTGGCAAAGCGCGCGGCGCGGGCTTGCAGATCAGCCATATCCAGTCGCACCGCATGTTCTGGCGAGCCAATCCCGAGATCATGAAGTTGTATTTAACCTTGCCCGCCGAGACCGGCATTCCGCTGGTGGCTCAAATGTATGAGCTGCCGTTTGAGCGGCAGATGGCGCGTAATCTCACCGGCCAGCAAGTCGGCGTGATTACGCCCGATGCCACGGTGATGTTGTATGACCCGGCGCGCCGCGTGGTGGATCAGCGCTACACCGGTTATGACGAACTGCTGCCGCTGTTGCCGCCCGGCATTACCCACCTGACCATCCACCCGGCGCAGCCCAATCCCAAAGCGCGCACGGTGCTGCCCGACCAGGCCATGCGCGTATCTGACTACAACTTGTGGCGCGAAGGTCGCTTGCAGAAAACGGCACGGCAACTGGGTATCAAAACCACCGATTTTGCGCCGCTCAAGCTGTTGCAACGGCGCGTGGATGACAGCACCGATAGCTGTATCGCGGTGCAATCGGCCAAGTGACCGCGGCGCGGAAATTCCCCGTCGCCTAGCTGGCGCGCTCGCCCACCATTGGGCCATCGCCGGTCAGGCCATAGGCGGTAAACACAATCGACATATGTGAGAACGCCTGCGGAAAGTTGCCCAGCATCTGCTTTCCCACCGGATCGTATTCTTCCGACAGCAAGCCCAGGTCGTTACGCAACGACAGCAAATGTTCGTACAGGGCGCTGGCTTCTTCCATACGGCCTTGCAGTACCCAGTTATCGGCCAGCCAGAAACTGCACGCCAGAAACGCGCCCTCGCCCGGCGGCAAGCCATCGCGCGATTCGGCGGTGCGATAACGCAGCACCAGGCCATCTTGCAGCAGATATTTTTCGACGGCGGCCACGGTGCCGATAATGCGGGGATCGTCAGGCGGCAAAAAGCCCACCAGCGCTAGCCCAAGCAGACTGGCATCGAGTTGATCGCCGCCGTACACCTGCACAAAGCTGTTGAGCTCGGCGTTAAAGCCTTGGGCGCAGACATCGGCGTGCATCTGGTCGCGCAGCTGTTTCCAGTGTTCCACCGGACCTTTCATATCAAATTGCTCAGCGGTTTTGATGCAGCGATCCACCGCCACCCACGCCATCATCTTGGATGAGGTAAATTGCTGCGCCCCACCGCGCACTTCCCAGATGCCTTCGTCGGGCTGCTGCCAGATGCGTTCCAGCCGTTCCAGCAAATTGCATTGCAACGACCACGCATCATCATCAGCCGCCAGACCGCCGCGGCGCGCCTGGTACAGCGCATCCATCAGTTCGCCATAGGTATCTAGCTGCAGTTGGGTGGCCGCCTGGTTGCCTATGCGCACGGGCGCGGAATTGGCGTAGCCGGGCAGCCACGGAATTTCCTTCTCGTCGAGCATGCGTTCGCCCGCTATGCCGTACATGATCTGGATCTGGTCGGCCGTGCCGGCCACCGCGCGCACCAGCCACGAGCGCCAGGCCGCAGCTTCCTCGACATAGCCCGCGCGCAACAACGTCATCACGGTCAGCGTGGCGTCACGCAACCAGCAAAAGCGATAGTCCCAATTACGAACGCCGCCCAGGGCTTCGGGCAGCGAGGTGGTGGCGGCGGCGATGATCGCGCCAGTGGGCGCATACGTCAGCGCCTTCAGCGTAATCAGCGAGCGCTTGACGGTTTCAGCAAACGGGCCGACGTGCAGACAGCGGTCGGACCACTGCCGCCATTCCTGCTCGCAATGCGCCAGGGCGTGGTTGACGTCGATGCCAGGCGGCACATCCAGATGCGACGGGCCGTACGACAGCGTAAACGGCACCACCTGGCCGGCGCTGACCTTGAAGCGCGCCACGGTGGACAGATCAACGCCGTCCAGCTCGATCGGCGTGCGCAGCACCACCATATCGGGCCCGGCCACGGCATGGATGCCATCGGCCTCGGGCAACTGGCGCACCCACGGCACGGTCAGGCCCATATCAAAACGCAGCCGCAACAGCAGCTCCATCTCGACTTCGCCTTCCAGACCTTCCACCAGCCGGATCAGATGCGAATGCTCATCGCGCAACGGCATGAAATCGGTAATGCGCACGCGGCCCGTGGCAGTGCTGAATTCGGTATCCAGTATCAACGTGCCGGGCCGGTAGGCGCGTTGCACAAACTGGCCATCCACCGGCGCGATACGCCAGCAGCCGTGATCATCATTGCCCAGCAAGGCGGCAAAGCAGGCGGAAGAATCAAAGCGCGGCCAACACAGCCAGTCGATGCTGCCCGCCTTGCTGACCAGTGCGGCCGTTTCACAGTCGCCGAGCAAGGCATAGTCTTCAATACGCGAGGGCATGGAGTTTTCCTGTAACCGATATACGACCTTAACGGCCCACGGCGGCAACGGGCTGTCGGCCAGCGGCCTGAAGCGCCTGGCGTGATGTCTGACATGGCTGGAACGTTGCGTTTTCGCGGTCGAGCGGCAGGCGTGTAGGCGTTTTCTTTAGCGGCAACGCGGCGCGCTGGCAGCGGTAACGCGGGCCCGTCCGACAGGCTGCGCAGGAGGCCGGGGCTAAGCTGGGACCATTCCACAATTCGTGCGAAGCAACAGCGAGGAGCATCATGATGAACAGTCCCAATCCCATCAATCTGCCGGTTAACCAGGGCGCGACAGCGGGCGCCGCTTATGACACCAGCCGCCGCCGCGTGATTGCGTCACGCACGCTGGAAGGCGCGAAAGTGGTTAACGATCTGGGCGAAGAACTGGGCAAGATCGACCAGGTGGTACTGGATATCGACCGCGGCCGCATCGCCTATGCCGTACTGTCGTTTGGCGGCTTTATGGGCCTGGGCGATAAATTGTTTGCGCTGCCGTGGTCGTCGCTGCAATCGGACCCGGTGAATGAGCGGTTTATTCTGGGTGGCGTGGATCGCGCGCGGCTGGAAAGCGCGCCGGGCTTTGATAAGGATCATTGGCCCGTGTTTGCGGATGACCAGTGGGCTGTGGGCATCCATGACTACTACGGTATCGATCCGTATTGGCAATAACGGCATGCGATAACCCATAGGGTGGGTCTCGACCCACCCTATGCGTTTATTTGCGGTAGATGGTGATCGCGTCGACAAATTGATCTTCGCCCACCTTGGCGTAGCGCTGATCAATCAATTCAAAATCCGCCGGTAGTTTGTGCGCCCACTGGCGCACCAGCGCATCAAATTGCTCGGGCGACAGTTGCGCCTGTTCGGCGGTGACGGTCAGGGACGATTGCGGTTTGACGCTTTGCAGATAGCCTGCAAGCTTGATGAGATTGGCAAACATATACGGCGCGGCTCCGGCTAGACGGCGGCAATTTTAACTCCGACCGCCTGCGCCGCAAACCGTTCGCACGGTTTGCATCAGGCGACCAGCTCGACCGGTTCCAGGCAGTTGTCACAATGGCCGCAGCGCTCAAACGGCGCGGCTTCACCAAAATACTCCAGCAGAAAACACCAGCGACATTGCGCGTTTTGCGCGTAATGCATCATCTGGTCCAGCTTGTCCTGATCCGCCAGCGCCACCGCTTCAAAGCGCGCGGCCAGCGTATCGAGATGCTCGCCAGTGTTGCCCTGCACGCTGACGCGCCAGTGTTCATCCGCCAGTTCCACCAGTCGGTCACGCCGCAGTACCGCCAGAATCACATCCTGCTTGCCGCGCGGCATCGGCTTGAGCGCCTGGCGCAAAGCCTTGGTGCTGACCGCTTCGCGCTGGCTGCCGCCCATGTCTTCCAGCGTGCGATACACCTTGCCGATATCACGCCGCGTGGGGTAGCGCCCGCCCAGAAAGTATTTCTGTGTGCGCTGGTCCGCAAGGTCGTACAGCAACAGGCATTCCGCCAGTTCGCCATCACGCCCGCCGCGGCCGGCTTCCTGGTAATACGCTTCCACCGTGGCCGGAAATTCAAAATGGATAATCTGGCGGATGTCGGCCTTATCGATGCCCATGCCAAAGGCGCTGGTGGCGACGATGACCTTGACCTCGCCCGCCATAAAGCGGTCCTGGTTTTCGTGGCGCTGTTTAGACGGCAAACGGCCGTGGTACAGCAAGGCCTCCACGCCATTGGCCAGCAAAAACTGGTGGATGGCCTCGGCGGTTTTGATGGTCGCGGCGTACACGATGCTGGTGTCGCCCTCAGCCAACTGCTCCAGCAAAATCTGCTGTTTTTCTGCGGGCTGGGTGACGTGCTCCACGCGCAAGGCCAGGTTGGGCCGATAGATGCTGGTGTTCAGCACACGCATGTCGGGGCGGTCCAGCTGCAGTTTGATATCGGCGATGATTTCGTCGGTGGCAGTGGCCGTCAGCGCCAGAATCGGCGGCCGACCGAGATCGCCCACGGCCTGGCCAATATGCAAAAACGCCGGGCGGAAATCATGGCCCCATTGCGAAATGCAATGTGCCTCGTCGATCACGATAAAGTCGATGCGGATGGTTTTGAGCGCATCGATAAACTCGCTGCGCGCCAGCCGTTCGGGCGTCACAAACACAAATTCGAGTTCGCCCGCCAGCAAGCGCTGCAAGGCCTCGGCTTCTTCGCTGGCGCTCAGCGTGCTGTTAAACAGCGCCGCTTGCAGGCCCAATTCAACCAGTTTTTCCTGCTGGTCTTTCATCAGCGCAATCAACGGCGACACGATCAGCGTGGTACCAGGCAAAGCCAGCGCAGGCAGTTGATAACACAGCGATTTGCCCGCGCCGGTGGCCATAATGGCCAGCGTATCCTGCCCGGCCGCGATGGAACGGATGACCTCATCCTGCCCCGGTCGCAACGCGGCAAAACCAAAGGTTTCGCGCAGCGTTTTTGCGACCGAGCTGCTGAGGGTTTTACCGGCTAACTGACTAAACGAGCGGCGCTTGGCCATGTTGGAATGCCTGTCTGAGTTCACTGCTTGCAAGTTCGACTGCGTCGTTGGCTTTATCCAGCACCGCACCCATGCCAAAGAATTCGTGCGTTACGCCTTTGAATTCGTGATAACGCACCGGCACGCCGGCGGTCGTTAGCCGTTGTGCATAGGCTTCGCCATCCGAGCGCAGCGGGTCGATCTCGGCCGTGATGATGGTGGCAGGCGACAAGCCGCGCAGATCGGTGGCACGTAAAACCGAGAACAACGGGCTGCTGCCATCTTCCGGCCGCGCCAGATACTTATCGTAGAACCACGGCAGCATTGCCGTATCCAGCGGCTTGGCGCCTTTGTTTTCGTGTTGCGACGGCGTATCGAATGAGTAATCGGTCACCGGGTACACCAGCAGCTGATGCACCGGCACTTGCAGATTGTTGTCACGCGCGCGGATGGTGACCGACGCGGCCAGATTGCCGCCGGCGCTTTCGCCCGCGATGGCAATGCGGGCGGGATCGCCATTGAGCGTGGCGGCGTTGTGCAGCGCCCATTGCCATGCGGCATAGGCATCATCGTGCGCCGCCGGAAAGCGATGTTCCGGCGCCTGACGATAATGCACCGAGATCACAATCGCCTGGGCGCCATTGGCCAGCGCGCGTGGCGTGGCGTCATACACGTCCAGATCGGCAATCACCCAACCGCCGCCATGGAAATACACGATCACCGGTTGCAGTTCGGCTGCAGCGGCGTTTTGCGGCCAGTAGATGCGCGCCTGCAACGGGCCGGTCGCGCCATCGATCGTGCGGTTTTCAATTTTGGCCACCGGTTGTGGCAAGGCTTGCTGGCCGCGCGCTTGCAACAGCGCCACCACCGCATCGGCGGGCGTCGGGTTGCTGCGGGCTGCGGCCACGCTCAGCGTTTCGACCGGCTTGGCGCCCAGCTTCACCAGCTGATCCAGCACCGCTTGCATCTGCGCATCAGGCACACCAATCGCCGCCTGGTTGAGGGCGGTGGTGCGGCCCGCGTCGGCTTCAAGTTTGCCCGCCAGCTCGCGTTCTTCATTACCCGTAATCGCGCCGGTCCATTCCTTGACCTTGCCGCGCGCCTGCTCAAGGCGACCCTGGAATTCTTGCTGGTTCATGATTGCTCTCCTTGCATACGGCCGTCAGCACATCGCATGCGCGGCGTCTGGCTAGCGGGTGAATCGGAATTCGGTTCGAGCATTGATTGTGATGGCTGACGGGCGGGCTTACTAACGGGGCAAAACTGATCGCGTTGTAGGCATACAGCGCGTCTTGCAACCGCAGGCTGACAGTGTGTGTGGGGCGTTTTCGGTGTTCAGTAACTTGCTTACAAGATCATTAAGGCATTTTGTATGGTAAATCTCACCTTTTATCGCCCGAAGGCCTAAACAGGCCTTTCCAACTCCCATCAGATAATCATAATATGCAGCTGAATTTAACAAGGGCGCGGTCTGCGCCCTGATCTCAGCGCGTAAGCGAAGGAAAAGCTCCATGTCCGCCCCCAGCACCCAGGCACCCATCGGCCGTATCGATCGGGTGGCGTCCACATCCAGCCACAAATGGCGGGTGGTGGTGCTGTTATGTTGTTGCGCGGTGGCGGCGTGCTCGGCCATGCGCGGAGATGCCAATCTCTCTTCTTCCGCTGCCCCGGTGATTGCGGGCGCAGCGTCTTTGCTTAGCGTGTATGCGGCTTCCAGCCGTGTGGATGCAGGCGGCTCCCTCTGGTTTCAGGCGCAAAACGGCAGCCGTCCCACCGATCAGGTGATCTGGATGGTCAATGGCATTCAGGGGGGCAATGCGGAAGTGGGCGTGATTTCGGCCAGCGGCGTGTACCGTGCGCCCGCGCATGTGACGGGCGCTCTGCCGGTGACGATCCAGGCCGCGCTGAAGGATAGCCCGCTGGTGACTTCCACGGCCCCGCTCACCGTGTTCGGTATCTAATCAAGAACGCTGTCATAGGTTGGGGCGGCGATCCCGTCTAGCCCCCCAAAAGTGGCCCATCAGGATCCACCGCAGTTGGGTTGGATGCGTTACTTTCCGCGCACACTCACTCCCCGTCTTTTTTCGCCAGCTCAAACAATCCCTGGTAGTGGCTGCGCACCTGGCTTAGCACATGATGCAAGCCGCTGCATGCGCTGAGCAGCGCCATATCCACCGGTTGTTGTTGCGCTTCCGCCAGCGCCAGCGCGGCCTGGATGCTGTCGAGCATGCCGTTGGCCTCGGCCAGCAATCTGGCGCCGGCATCATAATGGCTCAGCAGATAATCGAATTCTTCGCTGGAGGCGGGGGTGGGGTTCATGTCGGGCGTTTGCATTGTTATCGGTATTTCCGCAGCGAAGGTGAGTGGCGTCCTGAAAGCCGGACACAGCATAGAAGTCAGCACCATCGGGCTCAAGCACCGATTTTGCTGGCTGTGACAAGCAACACCACAGACCTCGGTAAATGCCGAGGGTTCCCTCGGATTTCGCCCCGGACGATCGAATCAACGCCCTACGCGCTCGCCTCAGCCGCCGCCTTAGCCGGTTGCGCACGCGATGCGATCACAATCGCCGCCATCACGCACAGCAACGCAATGCCATGCACCGGCAGCAGTTTTTCTTGCAGAAATACCACCGCATACGCCACCGCAGCCACCGGCAACGCGGCGGTAAACACGCCTGCGGTTTGCGCGGGCACATGGCGGATGCCCTTCATCCACAACCAGAACGACAACACACTGGCCGCCAGCCCATACCAACCCACTTGCAACCAAGTGGCGGCAGCCACGCCGGCCAGGTCAAAGTGCCACAAGGCATACAAGCCCAGTGGCAACATCAGGCCCAGGCCGATCAGATGGGTATAGGCGCAGATTTCGATCGCGGGCAAAGTTTGCGTCAGACGGCGGCTCAAAATCACATAAATGGATTCGCAACACACTGCCGCCGCCACCAGCGCATTGCCCAGCAGCGAGGTCTCGGCCCCACCCGATGCGCGCGTGGTATTGATGATCAGCATGCCCGCCATCGCCAGCGCCACCGCCAGAATCGCCCGCGGGCCGGGCCGTTCTTTCAGCAGCGGCCACGACAACAAAATCACCACCGCGGGGATGGTGCTGGTGATGACACCGGCGGCCAGTGCACTGGTATGCGATACGCCGTACAGCATAAACAGCGTAAACAGAAACGTGCCAAACAGCGCCTGCAAAAACAGCGCCAGCCATTCGCTGCGGCGCACCGCCCGCATACGCGCCGGCTTGTACACCGGCAACAGCACGCCGACGCCAATCACAAAGCGCAGCAGCGCAAACAGCATCACCGGCACTGCCACCACAATCGATTTGCCCAGCCCGACATTCGTCCCGACCAACGCCATCGAGGCCAATAAAAACAGCACATATCGATTGAATTTCATGATCACATCTTGCGCAGAGTAAACAGAAACGGGGGCCGCAGCCCCCGTCGAATAGACAGCCATCAAGCGTGGCTGATTTCAGCACCGCCTTCGAGGTAAGCGGCGCGCACTTCCGGGCTAGCCAATAGTTCTTTGCCGGTGCCCGTCAGCACAATGCCGCCATGCTGCAGCACGTATCCGCGATGCGCAACTTTCAGCGCATGGTGCGCGTTCTGCTCCACCAGCAAGATGGTCATGCCTTCTTTGTTCAGCGCCTCGATGGTGCGAAAGATCAGCTTGATATACAGCGGGGCCAGGCCCAGCGACGGTTCGTCCAGCAGCAACAAGGTCGGCCTGCCCATCAGTGCGCGGCCGATGGCCAGCATTTGCTGCTCGCCGCCCGACAGCGTGCCCGCGCGTTGTGCCTGCCGCGCTTCCAGCACCGGAAACAGCTCGAACACGCGTTTGATATCGCCATCAAAGTGTTCCGGCTTGGCAAAGGTCGCGCCCATCTGCAGGTTTTCCAGCACCGTCATCCGCGGAAAAATGCGCCGCCCTTCCGGCACCAGCGCAATGCCCTGACGCGAAATATCATGCGTGGCCATCCGGGTGATATCGCGCCCCTGATAGCTGATGCTGCCTTGCGACGCGCGCGGCTGGCCAAACAGCGTCATCATCAGCGTGGATTTACCGGCGCCGTTAGCGCCGATCAACGTGACGATCTCGCCCTCTTCCACGTGGATATCCACGCCGCGCAAGGCATGGATGGCGCCGTAATGCGCATGCACGCCGGCAAAAGTAAGCATGCTCATGCGGCAGCCTCCTCGGTGTCTTTGTCTTCTTCGCCCAGATACGCTTTGATGACGTGCGGGTCTTGCTGGATATGCTGCGGCGAACCTTCGGCGATCTTGTGGCCAAAGTTAAGCACGCAAATATGATCGGACACGCGCATCACCACGCTCATATCGTGTTCGATCAGCAAGATGCCTTTGCCGTGTTCACGCGATAGATACAGCAGCAGCTCGTTCAGCTCAGCCGATTCGCGCGGATTAAGGCCCGCGGCCGGTTCATCCAGACACAACAACAGCGGGTCCACACACAAGGCGCGTGCAATTTCGATACGCCGTTGCGTGCCATAAGACAGATTGCCGGTGACGGTATCGGCGCGGTCCAGCAGATTAAGCCGCGTTAACCAGGTACGCGCTTTTTCCAGTGCGGCTTCACGCGCCTGGCGGTAATCCTTCAGCCCCAGCAAACCAGCCAGCGAGAAGCGCGACGCGTGCTGCAAGGCGTTGTGCTGCGCCACCATCAGGTTTTCCAGCACGGTCATGTTGGGAAACAGCCGGATGTTCTGGAAGGTACGCACCACACCCGCTTTGCGCGCTACGTGATACGACGGCATCTGGTTCAGCAACATCGGGCCGCGCTGCGGATGATGCATGCGCACGCTGCCTTCGGTGGGTTTGTAAAAGCCGGTCAGGCAGTTAAAAAACGTGGTCTTGCCCGCGCCGTTGGGGCCGATGATCGAAGTGACTTTGCCTGCAGGCACCTGCAGCGACAGATTATCGAGCGCGGTCAGGCCGCCAAAGCGCATGGTCAGGTTTTCGACTTCCAGCAGCAAGGGGCTGGCCGGGTCGTGCGGATTCAACGCGCTCATGCGGCAGCTCCCAGGCGTAAGGTCGGTTCACGTTTGGCGATAATGCCGCCTGGACGCCACACCATAATCAGAATCATGGCGGCGCCGAACAAAAACATGCGGTATTCCGAGAAATCACGGCCCAGCTCCGGCAACACCACCAGCAGCAAGGCGGCGATCACCACACCCAACTGGCTGCCCATGCCGCCCAGCACCACGATGGCGAGGATGGTGGCCGACTCGGAGAACACAAAGCTCTCGGGCGAAATAAAGCCCTGGCGTGCGGCAAAGAACACCCCGGCAAAGCCGCCCAGCATCGCGCCAATGGCAAACGCCGACAGCTTGATATTGGTGACGTTAATCCCCATCGCCTTACACGCCAGTTCGTCCTCGCGCACCGCTTCCCACGCCAGACCCACCGGCAGCTTGCGCAAACGCGAAACAAACAGGTTGGTCAGCAGCGCCAGTGCCAGGATCAGGTAATACAAGAAGGTCACCCGGTGGTCCGGCGAGTATTCCAGATGGAAAAAGCTGGCAAAGGTGGCGCCATCATCACTATCTGGTTTGAACGGCAAGCCAAAGAAGGTGGGGCGCGGAATCGAATTAACGCCATTGGGGCCACCGGAAAACTCGGTCCAGTTAAGCAGGATCAGCCGGATGATTTCACCAAAGCCCAGCGTCACGATGGCCAGATAGTCACCGCGCAAACGCAGCGTGGGCCAGCCCAGCAACAGACCAAAGCTGGCGGCCAGCAAGCCCGCCACCGGCAGCGTCTGCCAGAAACCCCAGCCAAAGTGGGTCGACAGCAAGCCATAGCTATAAGCTCCGACCGCATAGAACGCCACGTAGCCCAGATCCAGCAAACCCGCCAGACCGACCACCACATTCAAACCCCAGCCCAACATCACGTAGATCAGCACCGTGGTGGCGGTGTCGATGACGTAACGGTTGCCCGAGAACGCAATCGGCAACATCACCGCCAGACCGAGCGCGGCAAAACCAATCCAGGTGAGCCACGGCCGCGATTTGGCCACGGCGGGTCTGGCTTGTTCGCGCCGCTTTTTGCGCAAACTGAAAATATCGATCAGCCACTGAAAAAACAGCCGCCCCACAAACACCACGCCCACAAAACCAGCCAGCAACGGCCAGCGCGTAATCACCGCCAGCGCGCCGCCGACATCGGCAGTGGCCAGGCCCAGCATCGGCACGCCCAGCACCAGCGCGATCAAGGCCGCGCCGACGCCATCCTTCAGCCGCTGTGCCGCGCCTTTGGGTTGAGTAATCAAAAGACCCATCAGACTTTCTCCACTTCAGGACGGCCGAGCAGGCCGCTGGGGCGGAACATCAGCACCAGAATCAGAATGACAAAGGTGGCGACATCTTTATATTCCGGCGACAGATACGCGCTCCAGAACGATTCGATCATGCCGATGATCAAGCCGCCCAGCATCGCGCCCGGCAGCGAGCCGATGCCACCGAGCACCGCTGCGGTAAACGCCTTGATGCCCGCCACAAAGCCAATCGAGAAATCGACCACGCCGTAATACACAGTCACCATCACGCCGGCCACCGCAGCCAGCGCCGCGCCCAGCATAAAGGTCAGCGAAATGGTGCGATCAACATTGATGCCCAGCAGCGCCGTCATCGTGCGGTCTTGCTCGCAAGCGCGTTGCTGGCGGCCAAACGACGTGCGCGTAATCAGCGCGGTAAAGCCAATCAGCAAGGCCACCGTCACCAGTACGATCAGGATTTGCGTGTACGCCAGGTGCACGGTAAAGCCGTTGGCGGTAAACAGCTCCAGCGAGCCCGGCAGCAGCGTCGGCACCGGCTTGACGCGCGCGCCTTGCGTAATCTGCACCATGTTCTGCAAGAAAATCGACATGCCGATGGCCGAGATCAGCGGGGCCAGCCGGGTGGAATTGCGCAGCGGCCGGTAGGCGGTGCGTTCCACGGTCCAGCCATACACCGAAGTCAGCGCAATCACAATCACCAGCACCAACACCAGCATCAGCGGCACCGAGCTGATGCCCAGCGCCGACAACAGCGTAATAAACGTGACCGCCATAATGGCGCTCACCATATAAACATCGCCGTGGGCGAAATTGATCATGCCGATGATGCCGTACACCATCGTGTATCCCAGTGCGATCAAGCCATAGACCGCGCCCAGCGTCAGTCCGTTGATCAACTGTTGGATAAATTGGCCCATTCGGGTCACTCCAGTCAGACGTTAAACACGCGATAAAAAAACGGGGCGGGCCGCCATGGCCCTGCCCCGCTCATGCGCTTACTTCAGCACGTCGTACTGGTTGCCTTTCCATTGGTAAACCACAAAGCCCGGCGACTTCAGATCGCCCTTGGCGTCAAACGACAGCTTGCCCACCACGGTATTGAAGGTGCCACCGGCCAGTGCTTTCTGCAGATCGGTGTACTTGACGGTCTTGGCTTGCGTGGCGGCTTGCTGGAACAACTGGAATGCCGCGTAGGCATACAGCACGTAGCCATCCGGTTCTACCTTGGCGTCACGGAAGCGCTTGACCACATCCGCGGCTTCCGGGTTTTTGCGCGAATCCGGCGCAAAGGTAAACATCACGGCATCGGCATTACCGCCCGAAGCGCCCACGATTTCGTTGTTGGACAGCGTATCGCCACCCAGCACTTGCAGCTTCAGGCCCGCTTGCTGCGCCTGGCGCAAGATCAGCGCCACTTCGGTGTGATAGCCACCGTAGGCCATCACTTCAACGCCAGCGGCTTTCAGCTTGGACACCAGACCGGAATAATCTTTTTCACCCGCAGTAATCGATTCGCGCAGCACCGGCTTCTTGCTGCCCATGCCTTCGGCGATCTCATCGGCCAGGCCCTTGCCGTAGGCGCTCTTGTCATCCACTACGGCAATCTTCTTGTTGGCGAATTTGCTGGCGAGAAATTTGCCGCCGATTTCGCCCTGCTGGTCGTCACGACCCATGATGCGGAAGATGTTCTTCAGGCCGCGTTCGGTCACCTTGGGGTTGGTGGACACGGTGGCCATCGGGATTTGCGCTTCGTTGTAGATTTCCGAAGCCGGGATGGTGGAGCTGCTACACCAGTGGCCGTGCATGAATACGATGTGCTTGTTCACCATCGCGTTGGCCACCGAAACGGCTTGTTTCGGATCGCACGCGTCATCGCCAATTTCCAGTTTCAGTTTCTGGCCCAGCACGCCGCCTTTGGCATTGATATCGGCAATTGCCATTTCGGCGCCTTTGCGGATTTGCTCGCCGGCGGAGGCATATTCGCCCGTCATCGGGCCTGCAATTGCAACTTCATAATCGGCAAAGGCCGATGCGCTGATCAGGGTTACCAGGCTGGCTGCTACGGGCAGCAGTTTTTTCATTGCGGTTTTCACTTTGCCGATCTCCATTTTTTGTTACACGGTTTAATTACGAGCAAATATTCAAAGCAAGTACGAACCTGGATTCCGCGTGGATTCCGGTGCAGCAGGCAAGCCGGGGGCCGCCACGCTGTACGCTGGCCAGCAAAACCGGCCAACGGCGCCTGACCATGGCGGCAGCCATCATCAGGGCATTCAGTTTTTATTGGCGCTTTGCGGGCAATGCCAATAAACCGGGTTTATCAGAATTTATTAATAAACCACGTCTTCAATTTGTATTTAAAACGTTCGTTGTTTAACTGCAGCTTGTATTGCAGTGTGTCGATGCACGCGACTTATTTATTCGGCTATTCGATCAGCCCCGTGGGGCGCGCCATTGTTCTGCAAATGGCTGAGCGATAAAGACGCCGATTCTTTCACTTCTTCCATCACGGTATAACTGTGGGTCACCCGGATACCGGGGATATTGCTAAGTACCTTGCCGAGGAATGAGCGATAAGACGCCATATCCGGTACGCGTATCTTTAACAGGTAGTCAAAGCCGCCGGCCACCATAAAGCACTCCTGGATCTCAGGGATGCCTTGCACCGCATCTCGAAATGCTTCGAAAACACTTTCTGAAGTGCGCTCCAGCGACACTTCGATAAAAACCAGTAAACCCAATCCCACCTTGTCGGCCGACAACAAGGCGTTGTAATGCTTGATCACGCCGGCTTGCTCCAGCGAGCGCACGCGCTCCAGGCACGGCGTGGTGCTCAGGCCCACATGTCTGGCCAATGCCACGTTGGTCATGCGGCCGTTTTGCTGCAGCGCTTCCAGAATTGCCAGGTCAATCTGATCCAGTTTCATGCGTACGCCTTGCCGTGAGAAAAGGTCTGACCACGTGGTCAAACCGGCCTTGTCTTCACTACAAACCTCACCGATCGCTGATCGACTCATGATGCCGATGCGGCGCTGAACCATGCACACTTTCTGTCAAATCACCTTAACCCAGGACAATATTCTGTGATGTAAGTGTTTTCCAGAATAAGTCATTAGACAGCGCATTGACGGGTATGCAAGAACAGTGCCAGCAAGGCACGGCGCGGCCTGGGGCGTTGCAAAGGCGCATTAAAACGGCAAAACCGCGGTCATGACGCGGTAACGGAAGTGTGGCGCGCATGCACCAGTGACGACCCCAGCACACCCGCAATCAGCAGCACCATCGCCACGATTTCCAATGGATGCGGCCAGCGCGCCTCGTAAATAAAGCCATAGAGCAAGGCGAATACGGTTTCGAAGACGATCAGTTGGCCGCCCAGGGTGATGGGCAAACGGCGCGTGGCGGCATTCCATAAACTGGTGCCGACGATGGACGGAAAGATGGCCACCAGCGTCATCAATAACAAAAACCACGCCCAGTTTCGGGGCGCGGTGTGCGCCACGCTGGGCCAGCACCACAGCACCAGCGCCACTACCGCCGCCAATGCGCCGGTGATGACGCCCGTCAGCAGCGACCAGTCATGGCTGCTCCAGCGCGGATGGCGCATCAGATAACGCGCATTGCCCAACGCATATGCGCTCCAGCTAAACAGCGCGCCCGCAGCGGCCAGCAAACCGATGATCTTTTGCCACAGCGTGGTGTGAGCGCCGCCCGCGCCGGTGAGTACATCGGCCCCGGTGCACAGCACGCCCAGCACGATGGCCAGCAATGGCCAGCACAAACGTCGCAGCGGTATCTCGCCATGGCCCAGCGAGCCCACGACCGCCACCACCACCGGCAACATGCCCACCACCAGCGAGGTGGGCGCAATGCCGATCAACTGCACGCCCGCCGCCAGGCAAACGTAGTAAACCAGATTGCCCAGCAGACTCAGCCACAGCAGCGCCTGGTAATCGGCGCGCGTCAGCCGCTGCAGATAACTGCGCGCTCGGGGCAGCACCAACGCCAGCGACACCACGCCATACAGCACATAGCGGCCCGCCATCTGTTCAAACGGCGTAAACCCCGGCAGCAATTGCGGCACCAGAAACACCATGCCCCAGACTGCGCCGGTGAGTGCGCCCAATCCTATGCCTTGCCACATGCCGCGCTGACCACCTGTTAGTTGGGTGGAGCATGGTGCCAGCAATCGGCCAGCAACAGATGTCAGGGACATCCCTGGCCGCACGGCGTATGTCAGCACCGCATCCCGGCTGACCGAACGGTGCGGCCGGGTGTGCCGTTCACGCGACACTTGCCACCGTTCATACCGCAACACGGCGTGCGAGGGCCGACGATAGCCACGCTGTATGGCGCATAAACACTGCATTGATGGCAGACGTGTCGGCAGATACAAAGCGATACGGCACGCCGTTTTTGCGTTTGCAGCATTCAGTAGTTGCTGGTTTCTCAGAATGAGTGAAAATAGCCGCCATCCAGCCGTGTTTTGCGGAGCGTCGTGCATGTATTGGTCGCCCCACCAACCGCGCTGGGGCGCGCAATTAACGCCTGATTACAGTGCTTTAAGCCGTTTTATCTATCGATACGCCAGGAGCGATTCCATCAAGTCCGGTCTTGTTGTTACTGCCTTGCGCCCGAGCGTGTAGCCGCCATGAAACTGTACGCGCCCCGCGCACAAGTTCTGGCATTACGCGCCGAGACGCTCGCCGCTAAAGAGCCCGCCCCCGCGGCGCTGCTGGAGCTGGCCTGGCACGTCCGGCAGGAAGAGCCGCAACTGGCGATGCGGCTGTTGGCGCAGCTGGAAAACACGCTGCACGAAGCCTACGACCCGTCGCAATCCAGTATGCATGCACGCGCCGCGCTGATCCGTGCGGAGCTGGCCTGGCTGACCGCCGATTTTGCCGAAGCCGAGTATCAACTGACCGTCGCCACCGCTGGCTTTGTGGCGGCCGAAGATGAAGAAGGCCAGGGCGATACCTGGCTGTTGGGGTCGCGGCTGGCGCATGACCAATCTCAAATCGAACGGCGCGAACACGCGCTGGCCGAGGCACAACGTTATTACCGTCGCGCGCGTGAACCGTATCGCGTGCTGGCCTGCGATGTCTGGCAAGCGGTAGACCATTGTTTTAGCGGCAACGCGCCCATGCTGGCCCACGCCAGCCAGGACGCGTGGGCGCAATACCCGGAAGACCCCGCGCTGTGCGGCCTGATTTGCTACGCACGCGCGCAATTTGATTTTCTGTCGGGCGATTACGTTGAAGCGCACATGGCCTTTGAAGAAGGCGAGCGCTATCTGCAAGACGCCGGCCTGATGCGCATGATGATTTCGTGCATCGTCAACGCCGGTGGCGGCATGGGTAATCTGGGCGACTTTGAAACCCAGGCCTTGTGCGTGGAACGCGCCCTCACCCACGCGCGGCCGCGCGGCTGGCCGCAGGCCATGGGCGGCTGTTTATATAGTCTGGGCGATGTGTATAACGCGCTGGGCCGCTTTGACGCCGCGCGCACCGCCGCGCTGGAAGCCCGGCAGTGGCTGCTGCCCATGAACCGCTCGCGCATCTTTGTGGCGGTGGTGACCTTTCTGGCCGAAGTCACGTTACGGCTGGATTTGCCTGAAGAAGCGCACGCCGAATTCGAAGAAGCCAGGCTGGCGGCCGAGGAAGGCAATCAGCCCGAATTGCTGGGCCGCATCCGCGTCGGGCTGGCATGTTGTTTGTCGGCGCTAGGACAAGGCGCCAGCGCGCTGGCGATGGCGCATCAGGTGGCGCAAGACAGCGAAGGCTTTGACCACATCACCAACCAGATGGCACGCATGGCCATCGCGCGCATTCTGGTGCAGAACCCCGACCTGCCCGGCCCACCCGAGATGCAGGCGCCGACGCCCGCGCTGCATTATCTGGACGAGCTGTGGCAAACCCAATGCCATGTGCCGCAATGGTCGCCCGAAGATGACTTGCTCAAGATCTATGCCGAGGCATGGGAGCAAGCGGGCTCTATTGCCGAATCGTTGCGCTACGAGCGCATGCGCATCGCCGCGCTGAACGAAGAAAACACGCGCCGCGCCACGCGGCAGATTGCCGCCACCTCGGCCCGGCATGAAGCCGAAACCGCGCGCATCGAGGCCGAACATCAACGCCAGTTGCTGGCTACCGAACGCAAACGACTGGGCATACTGGAAAGCCTGGGCCGCATCGGCCAGGAAATTACCGCCACGCTGGACCCGCAGGATATTTTTGACACGCTGGCGCGCCACGCCGGCGCCATGCTGGATGTGGCAGGCCTGCGCGTGTGGTTATTGCAAGACGATGTGCTGGTGCCGACCTACACGCTGGAAGGCGGCAACGCCGTCACCATGGGTCGCGATGTGCCGCTGGATGACCCCGCCGCCAACAGCGCACGCGCGGCGCGCGAAGGCCACGAGATTCTGGTGGAAACCGAACCTGGTCAGGTCAGCGCCACCCATATCCCCGGCACGCGCCATATGTATAGCAGTCTGTTTGGCCCGCTGATGGTGGGTACGCGTTTGCTGGGTGTGATCTCGATCCAGTCGGCGCGGCCGCATGCCTACGGCGAGCTGGAACGACTGGTGTTTCGCAATATCGCCGCCTATAGCGCGATTGCATTGGGCAATGCGCTTAACTACCGCATGTTGAGCGTGTCGCATCACAAGCTGGTGGAAGCGCAAGCCGAGCTGGAACGCCATGCCAGCCTCGATGCGCTCACTGGCCTGCACAACCGCCGCCATCTGATGCTGACCGCCACCGAGCATATTGAGCGCGCGCGCAATGCCAGTCAGTCGCTGGCGGTGCTGATGGTGGATATCGATCACTTCAAGCCGATCAACGATACCTACGGCCACGCCGCCGGCGATGAGGCGTTGCGCGTTACCGCTGATGTGCTGCGCAGCTGTGTGCGGCCCGGCGATATCGTGGCGCGCTTTGGTGGTGAAGAAATCGTGGTGCTGTTGCCCGATACCCCGGCCGCGCTGGCCCTGAATGTCGCCGAGCGCGTGCGCGTGGCGATCTGCGCCAATACGGTTGAATTTGAGCATGCGCGCTTCAATCTGACCGTGAGCATCGGCGTGGCGACGTGGCAGGCGTACGAGAGCCGCATTGACGATGCCTTGCGCCGCGCCGACCAGGCGCTGTATCACGCCAAAGCCCACGGCCGCAATGTGGTGAAAATGGATCTGATCGCCGCCACCGAGATTGATCACTGATTCTAATTAACGGCGGCAGCGATGCCCGCACCCTACGTTGCATCGCGCAAGTGGCTGACAGCGGCCGCGTGGCGCGCAAGGCAAGCTTGAAGCTACGCGACATGGGTCCGCCCGGTGGCGGCGGATGCGTCAGTCAGGCCAGAACCCCGTAAATCTCCTGGTTGAGCCCGTAAGCCAAGCGCCGCACAATCGTCGTGCAGAAAAGCGGTTTATCCGCCTGGCGAATATCGACACGCCACTGCAATTACGGGAAAAAAAGCATGAGCCGCGAAATTGATCATATTCATGAAGTACTGCGCAAACTCAAACGCGATGCGGCAGAGGTCGTCAGCGCGTGGTACGACCCGGGTTCGACGCAATACGAACTGGAACTGGCTGAATTGTTGATTGCCAACAATCTGAACCAGTTATTGGCCATGCGCGTCGTGGCACTGGATGTGGCGCGTACGCATCAACATCAGATGGCAGCTACCACCAACGGCACAGCCCGGGTCGGCTTGTCGCGCACCATCGCCGCGGCGGAAGCGCTGGACCGCGATCTGGAACTTGTGCTGGCGCGCGTTTAACAGCGCCTGTTGCTTGAATGCAAGCAAGGCCATTGCGGCACGGCCGCGGCCGTTAAACAACAAGGGCGCGATATTGATCTGCGCCCTTTTTTGTTGCCCTGCCCCGCACCCGTTGAGCGGACTTTATGCGGTCAATAAACCCTGACCGAGAAAATCACCGTCTTTGCTCACGCCCGGCAAGGCAAAGAAATATCCGCCGCCAATCGGCTTGATATATTCCTCTAGCGGCTCGCCATTCAGCCGCGTTTGCACCGTCACAAAGCCTTTCATCAAATCCGCCTGATACGCCACAAATAACAGGCCCATATCAAACTGGCCCGATTTAGTAATGCCGCGCGAATAGTTATAGCCGCGGCGCAAAATCAGGTTTTCCTTGGTAGCTTCGGTGCGCGGATTGGCAAGGCGGATATGCGCATCCATCGGAATTTTTTTGCCGTGCGGATCATCGGCAAAGTCCGGCACATCGTGTTCGTTTTTATGACCCAACGGCGCGCCATTGGCCTTGTCGCGGCCAATAATGTTTTCTTGCTCGCGCAACGGCGTGCGATCCCATTGTTCGACCAGATTGCGCACCACGCGCACCACCTGATAGCTGCCGCCGACGGTCCAGGAGGGCTCTGCCGATTGATCGCTGACCCACACCAGCTGATTCATCAACTGATCGTTTTGCGCATCGATATTGGCCGAACCATCTTTAAAGCCCAATAAATTGCGGACTGTTTCGGTGCCCATTTTGCGCAGCGTATGCGGCGGCAAAAAACCATCCATTTTCCAGCGCACCGACAATAAATCGGGCGTGTGTTTTACGATATCGCGCAAGGCGTGGATATTGGTTTCGGCGGTATTGGAACAGATTTGCAGCAGCAAATCGCCGTGGCACAAATCGGCATCCAGTTGATCATTGGGGAATTGCGGCATTTCGCCCAGATGTTTGGGCTTGTGCTCGGCCAGACCAAACCGCTGATCAAAGATTGACGCGCCCACCGACACCGTCATGGTCAGGTTGTCCGGATAGATATTCGGGCCCAACACGCCGCTGTCCATCGGTGGCATGCGCGGATCGTCTTCCGGCGCGCGACCTCCCTTGGTGAGGAAATCGGCGCGCGCGGTCAGCAGGCGGAACAGGCGTTCGAGTGCGGCCTTGTCTTTGGCCAGCACATCAAACGCCACCACCAGCGCTGCGGCCGGTTGCGGCGTAACGATGCCCGCTTGATGGTTGCCGAAAAAGGGCTGGCGCTCCGACGTGGTGTCGGGCCATTTCGGCTGCACGTTCGCGCCCACGGTGGTCGCCACCAAAGCGCCCAAAGCCGCTGCCCCCCCACCGACGCCGAGGCCCAGCAACAGGCGGCGGCGCGACGCATTGGTGGGCGCATCCGCCGCCGTGCTAGCAGGGCTGGCCGGTTGCGCTTGCGGTTCGAGAGACTCTGGGCGTTTATCCATGGTGCGACTTCTTTCTATCAAATGTTAAAAATTACCGCTTTTTGCAGACTGCCAGATGCGACAACGCCCGGCGCAAGGCGCCGGGCTTGTCGGGGGTAGCGGCGGGAACAACGCCCTGCCAGTTACGCGCCAGTCGCCAAGGCTTAGTCCATGCCCAGCGTGCCACGCAGCTTGGACAAGTCTTCCGCCAGCGCCGTGATCGGGCCCTTCAGCGCGTTACGGTCGGCTTCGGTCACTTTCTCGTAGCTCACGTAACCGTCACCTTTTTTGTACTTGGCCAGCAGATCGTCCACTTCCTTGAAGTTGGCATCGATCTTGGGCGACAAGCTAGCGTCGGCCTTGTCCACCAGCGGACGCAGCAGGTCATACACCTTCTTGGCGCCGTCGACGTTGGCCTGGAAATCAAACAGATCGGTGTGGCTGTAGCGATCTTCTTCACCGCTGATCTTGGTCTTGGCCACTTCTTCGATCAGCTCGGCCGCGCCGCCGACCAGTTTCTTCGGCGGGAAAGCCAGCGTGTCGACGCGTTTTTTCAGCTCTTGCGTGTCGGCCAGCAGCTTGTCGGACAGATCATTCAGGCCCTTGGTCGACTTCTCGGCAAACAGGCCGTATTCGATACGGTGAAAGCCGGTAAAGGTCGGATCTTTTTCTTTGTCCTTGAAGTCGTCAGCACGTGCATCCATCGACTTGTCCAGATCGCTGAACAGTTCGGCGATCGGCTCGATGCGCTCGTAGTGCTGACGGGTCGGGCCGTACAGCGCCTGCGCTTCTTTCAGCTTGCCGGCCTTGACGGCGGCGGTGAACTTGCCGGTGGCATCAACCAGCGCGCTGACTTCGGCAGCCACGTAGGCTTTGTAATCGGTCAGCGGTTGGTTCAGCGCATCGAGCGACGGGCCAGCGGCGGCGGGTTGGTCGCCATTGGCGGTAACGGTCAACTTGCCTTTGGGGTTGCTGAGCAGGCCGCAAGTGATGTCGTAATCACCGGCTTGCAGATCGGCGCTCAGGCTTTGGGTAAAGCCGGGCGCGATGTTTTCACGCTCTTCCACCACGATCACGCCCTTGAGGATTTCCCACTCCACCGCGCGCGCACTTTTGTTAACAATCTTGAACGTGCTCTTGCCGGCCGGAACGCTCAGTGCGTTGGTTTCGCAACCCTCGTCCTTGATCACAACGGTGTATTCGCCCGGTTTGCCAGCAGGGGCCGCAGCGGCGATCGAAGCGGCAGGCGCGGATGCGGCGGTATCAGCAGCGGGTGCGGACGGCTTTTCGCAAGCGGTCAGCGCGGCCAGCAGGGCCAGCGCCAGCGACGGTTTCAGTGTGGAGCGGACGTTCATTTAGGGTGATTTCCTCAGGTATCGCTTTCTTGTTTTTGAAAAACAGCAGGTATTTGCACAGCGTATTTATTCAGTCAAACGCGTCGCTCAGGCCGTCACGGCCGGCGTACGCACTGGCTTGTTGCTGGCCAGAAACAGATACAGCGCCGGGATCAGGAACAACACCCACGCCAGCAGTTCGCCCACGGTGGGCGCATCCTGATAACCAAACATGCCGCCGAGAATGACGCCCAGCGGGCTATCCGAGGGCAGCGTGTGTTGCAGGTTGAACGCGATGCCTTGCAGGCCGTTCCACAAGCCCGCTTCGTGGAAAGCCTTGACGGCACCAGCCAGCAAGCCTGCAGCCACAAAGACGATAAAGATGCCGGTCCAGCGGAAGAACTTGCGCAGATCCAGCCGCACACCACCCTGGTAAATGGCAAAGCCCAATGCCGTGGCCACCACCAGACCCAGCACCGCGCCAATCGGGGCGCCGATGCCCACATCCTGCTGGAAGGCAGCCATCAAGAAGAACACCGATTCAAGGCCTTCTCGCGCTACTGCAAAGAACACCATGCCAATCAACGCCCAGGCTTGGCCCTTGCCATTGTTGAGCGCGTGGTCGATCGAATCATGCAGATGCGCCTTGATGGAACGCGCCGCCTGCTTCATCCAGAACACCATCGAGGTGAGGATGACGACGGCGATCAGCGCGACGATGCCTTCAAACAATTCTTGCTGCTTTTGCGGAAACTGGCCTTCGGCGGCATTGATGCCATAACCGAGGCCCAGACACAGCAGCAGCGCGATGCCGACCCCTGCCCACACCATGGGCATATAGCTGCCACGGCCCGATTGCTTCAGATAACTGGCGATGATGCCGACGATAAGCGCGGCTTCCATGCCTTCACGCAACATGATCAAAAAAGGTACGAGCATTCTGATAAACAGGGATTTTGATTGTCGACGCGGAATAGTAGTCCCGTAAGCGGCTTAATGCAAACGATTCGCATTTGGAAGTGTAGAAAATACGACTTTCTGTAACATTGGCGTGCTATGCGTGCCTGTGCGCGGCCGGTCGGACTTTCTGTTGAGGCGTTTGCGCTGCCAGCAAAAGAGCAAAATACGCTGACGGATCAAACCGCTGCGTGCTGCCAGAGGGGTACGATGGTAAAGTGCGATGTCAGCCTGTAACTGACAAATTCCGACTTACCGTCGCGGCGCGCCGCAGCAGAAAAGGTATCGCACTGCCCATGCACGATCCCATCGCCGATGACGTTGCCGCCATCCAGTCCATCGAAGCCGTCCCCACCATCCTGCAAGTGATCGCGCAGACCACCGGCATGCGCTTTGCCTGCGTGGCACGCGTAACGCAAGATCGCTGGACTGTGTGTGCGGTGCATGACGCGATTTCGTTTGGACTTACGCCGGGCGATGAGTTGCAGGTGGCCACCACCTTGTGCAGCGTGGTGCGCGATACCAACGCGGGCGTGATCATCGACCATGTGAGCGAAGACCCGGATTTTCATGATCACCCCTGCCCGGCCATGTACGGTTTTGAGAGCTATATCTCGATTCCGCTGTACCGGCGCAACGGCGAATATTTTGGCACGCTGTGCGCGCTGGACCCTTTGCCCGCCGATGTATCGAATAGCGCGACAGTGAACACCTTCAATCTGTTCTCACAATTGATTTCCTCGCAATTGCAGACCGAGGACGAATTACGCGCCAGCCAGGCCGCCCTGCTGACCGCACAGCAAACCGCAGAATTGCGCGAGCAGTTTATTGCCGTGCTGGGCCACGATCTGCGCACGCCGCTGGCGTCGATCCTGATGGGGGCCGATGTGTTGCTGAAGCGGCCCCTGGACGAATCCACCGCCAGCATTCTGCTGCGCATCCGTAAAAGTGGCGCGCGCATCTCCACTCTGGTGGACGACGTGCTCGACTTTGCCCGCGGGCGTATGGGCGGCGGCATCATGCTGACGCGGCGCTGGACCGATACGCTGGGTGCAGACTTGCGCCAGGTGGCGGCCGAAACGCAGAGCAACTTTGAAGGTCGCGCCATCAAAGTGGAGATCAATATCGACGCCCAGGTGTTTTGCGACCCCACACGCATTGCGCAGTTATTGTCCAACCTGATGAACAACGCGCTGACCCATGGCGCGCCTGCGGTGCCGGTGAGCGTGGCCGCCAACGTGGTGCGCGAACGTCTGTGTATCAGCGTCAGCAATGGCGGCAGTCCCATCCCGGCGCAAACGCTGCCCAATCTGTTCAAACCGTACTGGCGCGGCGCGGCGGCCGATGCCAACACCGGGCTGGGCCTGGGTCTGTACATCGTCAGCGAAATTGCGCAGTCGCATGGCGGCGAACTGGTGGTGACTTCGGACGCCGAGCAGACCTGCTTTACTTTCACGCTGCCGCTGACGCCGCAACGTGTGCTGAACTGATCCCCCGCTAACTTTACAGCGTGTAGGACGCACGCCGGTGCAAACCGGGCGCGCGGTCGGTTACGGTGCTGCAGGGCGCGGCAGTCTCTGGCGCCTGGATCTGTGCCCACGCGGGCACCTCGGGAGATTGGACCATCATGGCAGTACAAACATTTGTAGAAGGCTCTACCGGCCGGGTGCTGTTGACCGGCGCTTATGACTTCAGCATGCAAGCCGATCTGCGCGCCGCCGTCGATACGGTTAACGCCAATCAGAACATTGACCAGATCCTGCTGGATTTTGGCGGCGTGGATTATGTAGACAGTACCGGGCTCGGCATCCTGTTACTGATCAAAGAAAAAGTGTCCACAGCGCACAAGGCGCTGACGCTGGTGAATTGCTCCAATAGCGTAAAAGCGACACTCGACATCGCCTGTTTTGGTCGGATCTTCGAAATTCAGTAAATCCTGATCTTCTTGCTGCGATGCGTCATAGGGCCACGTTTGTGGCCCTTTTGTTTGCCTGCTTGCTGAAAACCCCTATCCCATTATTTTGTAAGCAATCTTCCCTAAACAGCTAATAGGAATTATTCTTATTAGCAATTGCATTTGCTGTGCCGGTTTTAGCGTAAAAACGCCCTCTTTTCTGACTCAAAAGGTCAGCAACGAGGGCAAATTTTGATTGCGGGATAAACAAAACAATGAATAAACGTACTCCGATTGCGATGGCCGTGGCCATTGCGTGCCAACTGCCTATTGCCAACGCGGCCGACAATGCCGTGCCGGATCAACTCGAAACTGTTGTCGTCACCGCCAGCGCGGATGCGTCCAAAGACGGTCTGCAACCGGCCTACGCCGGCGGCCAGGTCGCCAAGGGGGGCCGCGCCGGTATCCTCGGCAGCAAGAACAATATGGATACGCCGTTTGCCATCACGGCCTATACCAACGAGCTGATCAAGGAACAGCAAGCGCACGGCGTGGGCGATGTGCTGGAAAACGCACCCGGTGTGCGCGTGGCGCGTGGCTTTGGCAACTTTCAGGAATCGTATTTCATTCGCGGCTTTATCCTGAGCTCGGACGATATCGCCTACAACGGCTTGTACAGCCTGCTGCCGCGCCAGTACATCGCAACCGAACTGTTTGAGCGCGTTGAAGTCCTGCAAGGCGCAACCGGTTTTCTGACCGGCGCGGCGCCGAACGGCGGCGGCATTGGCGGCTCGATCAACCTGCTGCCCAAGCGCGCCCCGAATACTGATCTGAATGAAATCACCGTCGGCGTGGCCAGCGGCGGATCCGGCACGGTGTCAGCCGATGTGGCGCGCCGCTTTGGTCCGGACAAAAGCATCGGTCTGCGCGTGAATGCCGGCTATACCGATGGCGGCACCGCCATCGATGACGAAAAAGCGGCGACTGCTGTGATGTCGGTGGGCCTGGACTGGCGTGGCGAAAACGCGCGTATCTCTGCCGATATCGGCCAGCAAAGCAACCGTCTGAAAGAAACCCGTCCGAGCGTGACGCTGGGCGCGGGCGTCACCGCCCTGCCGTCGGCGCCGGATGCCAGCAAAAACTTTGCGCAGCCGTGGAGCTATTCCAACGAGCGCGATACCTTCGGCACCCTGCGCGGCGAGTACGACTTCAGCAAAGACATTACCGGTTGGGCAGCCTACGGCATGCGTCGCAGCCACGAAGCCAATTCGCTGGCCAATATGACCGTCAACGATAACGACGGCAACGGGAGCGTGTACCGCTTTGATAACACGCGTGATGACCGTGTCGACACCGCTGAACTGGGCCTGCGCGGCAAGCTGAAGACCGGTTCGATCGGCCACGAGTGGGTGCTGGCAGGTAGCTTCTTCGAGCTTAAGAAAGACAACGCCTATGCGATGGACTTCTTTAACACGCTGAATACCAACATTTATCACCCGACGTCTTATGCCGAACCCGCGATTTCGAGCACGGCGTTTCTGGGCAATACGCTGGATACCCCGCTCACCACCGGCATCATCCGTCTGACCAGCGCTGCGGCTGGCGATACGCTGTCGATGCTGGATGACCAGGTGTTGGTGACGGCGGGTGCGCGCTATCAACACTTTGATATCACCAATTACGCGTACAACACTCAAGCGGCTGATCCGGCTTATATCAAGAGTCGCGTTAGCCCGGCCGTGGCCATCGTGTACAAGCCGATCAAACAAGTGTCGGTGTATGCCAACTACATCGAGGGTCTGGCGCAGGGCGATACCGCGCCGAGCACCGCCACCAACCGCGGCGAAATGCTGTCGCCGTTTGTGTCGAAGCAAAAAGAAGTGGGCGTGAAGTATGACGGCGGTCGTCTGGGCGCAGGCCTGGCGCTGTTTAGCACCACCAAGCCGCGTTCGATTCTGAATAGCGATTCGTACTTCAGCTCGTCGGGCGAAGATCGTCATGAGGGTGCGGAATTGACCGTATATGGCGTTGCCATGCCCGGTTTGCGCGTGCTGGGCGGTGTGACGTGGCTGAACGCACGTCAAAAGAACACCGGTTCCACCACCACTGAAGACAAGCACGTTATTGGCGTGCCGACCTCGCAGGCCAATATGGGCGTGGATTGGGACATCAAACAAATCGAAGGCCTGTCGGCCAATGCGCGCGTGATCTACACTGGCTCCGCGTACGCCAATGACCTGAACACGATCGAAGTGCCGAGCTGGACGCGTCTGGACTTGGGTATGGCCTACGCCACCGAATGGAGCGGTCGTCCGGTCACGCTGCGCGCGCGTCTGGATAATGTGTTCAATCGCGACTACTGGGCCTCTGTGGGCGGCTATCCTGGCTACGGCTATCTGACCGTGGGCGCACCGCGTACGGTATCGGTCAGCGCCACGGTGGATTTCTGATCTTTGATCGAGTGATTTCCTTGCTGTCGTTCGTTTGATCCGCTTTTAGCAGAGCGATTAAGGCCCACTGAGAAGTGGGCCTTTTTTTATGCGCGGCGTTTTGGCGAATGCTTGAGCGATGCGGTACTTGCTGAAGGGATGACGTGGCTGCAGCAAGATGCAGACGCTGGGGACGGCGATCCATCCGGGCTTTATCAGGTGCGCCGTGGCTTGGGCATAAACGTCATGCAGGGTTGCAGCGAGGCCTCGATGACGTCGAGCTGCGGCTTGCGTTTGCTTTTGAAGTTAAGCGCACGGCAACCGTAGGGAAACTTGGGATCGTAGGTGATGTGGTAGTGCGCACAGCGCGTGCAATCCGGCACAGCGGGGTCAGTTGGATTACGACTCATGGTGCGCCCTCCTTCGCGCCGGGATCGGCATTATCCTGCGACTGCGTGGTTAGCAGTGATAGCGGCAGTTCAGCGATAAAGCCGGACTGTTTGTATCTTAGGCGGTCGGGGCGGCGGTGGGTTTTGCCTGGCGTTTTGGCGGCGCGGCTTTGAGAGGGCTGCCGGAGGCCTGGCAGCTTTTCTATCCATGCTCCATGCTTGCGGCG
>NZ_LAQT01000011.1 GCF_001294205.1 Amantichitinum ursilacus | reverse complement strand
CGCACCCTACGTTTCCTTGCATGCCTCGGCGGGAAGGCACGCATGTGGGTAATTCGGCCCGATTGTTCTTGCAAGCCTCCGCGAGGAGGTAAATTTGCGGGCGGTTGGCCCGGTTGTTCTTGCTTGCCACTTTGGGTGGTGGGTCCAGACCCACCCTATGCACAATGCGTTAAGCACGCGCGATGTTCATTCACTGTCACGGCCCAGCCACCACGCCCACCCGATGTTGCGCAGCAACGAGGCAGCAACCGTCGCTACGCCACGCCATCTCCTGAGCGCGCGAAGGTAGGAGACCGGCTTTTTGGGCTCCGACTGAGCGTCGCGTCCGCGGAGCGGCAGCTGAGGCGCGGAAGTAACAGACGGTCCGTTTCGGCTTTTGACCTACCGGGCCCCCTGGCGAGCGAAGGATTCGCGAGTGGGGTCGCCTTTCTTTTGCTTACTTTTCTTTGGCGAAGCAAAGAAAAGTAAGGCGCAACGGGGCGCCCCCCGGTTTCAAAAATGCGCCGCAGGCTAAGCGTTTAAAGGGTTTCCCCCACCACCCTCGCCCCCCCTTTCACCTCAACCGAATCAACGTCGACTTCAACTCCGTATATTTATCCAGCGCATGCAACGACTTATCCCGCCCGTTGCCCGATTGCTTGAACCCGCCAAACGGAAAATTCATATCCCCGCCTTCGTCATAGCAATTCACCCATACCGTGCCCGCGCGCAGCCGCCGGGCGGCCTCGTGCGCGGTGGTCAGGTCGGCCGTCCAGATCGCCGCCGCCAGGCCGTACTCGCTGGCATTCGCCAATGCAATCGCTTCATCCAGCGTATCGAAGGTAATCACCGACAACACCGGCCCGAAAATCTCCTCCGCCGCCACGCGCGCTTCCTGGCTGGCGACGTCGAAAATGGTCGGTTCGATGTAATACCCGCCCGTCTCCGTCAGCGTGCGGCCACCGCCTAACAACAGCGTTGCTTCGCCTTTGCCGGTCTCGATATAGCTCATCACGCGTTCCAGCTGGATGTGATCCACAATCGCGCCCATCGAGGTGGCCGGGTCCAGCGGGTTGCCGGGTTTGTAGGCGGCGGCTTCGGCGATCAGCGCCTTGATGAACTCATCTTTCACCGACCGATGCACCAGCAGCCGCGACCCCGCCGTGCACATCTCGCCCATGTTGTAGAAGATGGCGCCCGCCGCCGAACGCGCCGCGCGGGCCATGTCCGGGCAGTCCGGCATGATGATGTTGGGCGATTTGCCGCCCAGCTCCAGCCACACGCGTTTAAGGTTGGATTGCCCGCTGTGCTGCATCAGTTGCTTGCCGACAAAGGTCGATCCGGTAAACGCCAGGCAATCGACATCCATATGCAGCGCCAGCAATTTGCCGGTATCGCCAAAGCCGGGCAGCACGTTAAACACCCCCGGCGGAATGCCCGCTTCCAGCGCCAGCTGCGCCACGCGTAAGGCCGATAGCGGCGATTTTTCGGACGGTTTCAGGATCACCGAATTACCCGCCGCCAGCGCCGGGCCAAACTTCCACGCCGCCATCAGGATGGGAAAATTCCACGGCACCACCGCCGCTACCACACCAATCGGCTGGCGCGTGACCAGACCCACCAGATGGTAGTCCACCGGCGCCACCTCACCGCCCGCTTTGTCGATGGCCTCGGCATACCATTGCACCGTGTACGCCGCGCCAGGCACATCCACCGTGGTGGTGTCGCCAATCGGTTTGCCCGCATCCAGCGTTTCCAGTAATGCGATTTCGTCGGCGTGTACGCGGATCAGCTCGGCCCAGCGCAGCATGATCTCCTTGCGCTGGCGCGGGTTCAGATCGGACCACACGCCGCTCTCAAAGCGTTGCCGCGCAATCGCTACGGTGTGGTCAACATCGGCCTCGCCGCACCACGCCACCTGGGTCAGCAATTTGCCGTCGATGGGGCTGATGCAGTCGAAGGTTTTGCCACTGGCGGCGGCGGTAAATTCGCCATCGATCAACGCGCGGCCTTCAATCTGCAGGCCTTCGGCCAGGTGACGCCAATATGCAAAGTCTTTGGTCTGGGACATCGTTTGTTTCCTTGGTCGCTGGCGCAGTGTTTAAACCAGATCTTTAAGCCGGTACCAGGCCATGGCCAGGACCAGCGAAGGGGTGCGCAACAGATCGCCGCCGGGAAAATCGTGGTGGCGGATCTTTGTGAAAATATCAAAGCGTTCGGCCTGACCGGCGATGGCTTCCGCCATCAGTTTGCCCGCCAGCCCGCTGACATTGACGCCATGCCCGGAAAAGCCCTGGGCAAAATAAACCGTGCTGGCCAGGCGGCCAAAATGCGGTGCGCGGTTCATGGTGATATCCACCATGCCGCCCCACGCGTGGATTATTTTGATGTCGGCCAGTTGTGGAAACGTCTTCAACATATCGGCGCGCATGGCTTGCGCCAGGTTGGCTGGGGCCAGCGTCGAATAACTGACCTTGCCGCCCCACAGCACGCGCCCATCGGGCGTCGGCCGAAAATAATCGAGCACAAAGCGGCTGTCGCAAATGGCCGCGCCTGCGGGCATCAAAGCCTTAAAGCGTACGGGTGTGATCGGCTCGGTGGTAATCACATACGTGCCCACCGGCATGATCTTGCGATTAAGCGCGGGCGATAAATGTTCAATAAACGCGTTGCAGGCCAGCACCACAAACTGCGCTTGCACCTGGCCGTGCGCGGTCTTCAGCACATGCGGCGTACCTTGCTGCATTTCGGTGACCAGACTGTGTTCAAAAATCTGCACCCCGGCGGCGACGGCCGCGCGCGCCAGGCCCAAGGTGTAATTGAGCGGATGCAGGTGCCCGCTGTTCGGGTCAAACAGACCACCGGCATAGCGCTCGGACTGCACATAACCGGGCAGCTCGCTGCGCTCTACCCAGCTTAGATCGGGATAACCCCAGCGTTGCGCCGCTTCGTCGCGCCAGGCTTGCAGGTCTTTAACGTGCGCGGCCTTGTTGGCGGCGGTCAGATAACCGGCGCGGTAATCGCAATCAATGTTGTGCTTTGCGATGCGTTCGCGCAGCAAGGTATTGGCTTCGATGCCCATATCAAACACGCGCTGCAGGTCTTCTTTGGGCAGTTCGGACTCAAACGTATCCATGCCACAGGCAAAGCCGTTGATCACCTGGCCGCCATTGCGCCCGCTGGCGGCCCAACCCACGCGGGCGGCTTCCAGCACCACCACTTTATAGCCGCGCTCGGCCAGGTTCAGCGCCGCGTGCAAACCCGTCAGCCCTGCCCCCACCACCAGCACATCGCACGCCAGCGTGCCCATCAGCGGCGCATGGCGTGTGCTGTCGTTGGCCGTGGCGGCGTACCAGCTGGCGATGTGTTCTGTTTGTTCGATATGCATTGCTGTGCATCCGGTAAACCCCGGCCAGCGTGGCCAGCCGGGGTGGACTGCTTGCTGCGGTTTAAACCCGCTTAAAACGCGTAGATAAACTGCGTGCCGAACAGATCGTTGTGTTTGCTGTAGGTGCCATCGTTGCGCACAAACACGTTTTCGGAAGCCATATCGTGGCGGTATTCCAGCTTCAGCGTGGCCTGGTCGGTCAGATACCAGACCAGGTCAAATGCGATATCGCTGCGATTAGCGCCTTTGCAATCCATACCGGCGTTGTCGCTATTAGCCGCACAGTCCTGGCTGATGCCAAAGCCGTTGTGGCCATCCAGCCCGCCATCGGCCAGCACGATGCCGCCCCCGCCGCCGCCGTTCTTGCTGTCGTTCAGATAATCAAAGCGCAGCGCGGTGCCAAACGAACCGGCATCGCTATGCCACTTTTGCAGGCCCAGCAGCGATACGCCATACCAGACCGCCGTGCCGCCGTTGTAAGCGGCGCTGTCTTGCCGGCCGTAATCGATTTCGGCGTTGATGGTGGTGTCGGCCCAGGTGTAGGTCATATCGGCTTCGGTAAACAGATATTTGCTATACGGCGAGCCGCTGGTGCATTGGTAACCAAAGCCGCTGGCGCACGTGCTGCCGGTGGCCAGGGTCTGGCGGCCGATGTTGGCGGACCAGCCCAGATCAATCGACGAAGACCAGGTGTAATCCAGCCGCGTGGTAAAGGTCGGCGTGCTGTTGCTGTGGAACACGGCCTGGCCGGTGTCGGCATTGGTGTCGGTCTGCGTGCTGGCGCCCTTGGTGCGGTATTGCTCGTTGGCCAGCATGAACTTCCAGGCAAAGTTGCCGGTGGAATAGTTGTAGCCCACGCCGGTATAGCTGCCCGGATCGGAGAAGTCATACAGCAGGTTGTGCGTCAGCGTGGGCATCAGCGTGGACAACTGATATTCGTAGCCGCCAAAGCTGCTCATCAGGCCGATGACAAAGCTGCTGCTGGTGTCCAGCGGAATGGTGGCCACCGCCGTGTTGATGATGTTCATAAAGGCGTTGGAGCCATCATCGGTGGCCAGCAGCGTGGCGCCGTTGCCGCGGTTGGGCATGATCGAAATCTCAGCGCTAGGCGCCAGCGAACCGGCGCCAAATGTCTTTTTGATATCGAGATACACGTCGCCAAACGTGCTGCCGTCGTAGTTGTACGCGCCGTTATGGTTAACAAAGCTGAACGAGCCCGAATGCGCGTTGTTGTTGTACATGTACACCGGGTCCATGTAGCCGGTGATCGACAAACCGGCCAGGCCGCCTTCGTTAACCGTGGTGTCCAGGCTATCCACTTTTAATTGCAGTTGCGCAATCGACTGCTTCATCGCCTCCACGTCTTCCGGCGACATCGGCGGCGTGGTGCTGGCCGATGCGGCCGGTACTGCCGCCGGGGCCGGCGCTGCCGCTTGTTGCGCCTGTTGCGCTTCCAGTTGCTGGATCTGCTTTTGCAACGCGTTCACCTGCGCCTTGAGGGCGTCGATGTCGCTTTGTTTCGGCGCCGCCAGCGCCGCCCCGGACACGGTCAAGCCGGCCAGCAAGGTACATAAGATCTTCTTGCGCATTTTCGTCATCCCAATGGTTGAAACTGCACCCTGATAAAAACTACTCAAACACCTGTGTCTACGTTCTGATTCGGTACGGCGGTTGCTTAACTGGCGGGCATGGCGCGGCGCGCTTCGGCGCGTTGCATAAAGAAGTTGGCGGCGATGACACCCACGGTGACCAGGCCGATAAAGATCGTGGCCAGCGCATTCATTTCGGGGTTCAGGCCCAGCCGCACGCGGCTGAACACCACCAGCGGCAAGGTGGTCGAGCCCGGCCCGGACAGGAAGGCGGACAGCACCAGATCGTCAATCGACAAAGTGAACGACAGCAGCCAGCCCGAGATCAGCGCTTGCGAAATCAGCGGCAGCGTAATCACAAAGAACACGCGCAGCGGCGTTGCGCCGAGGTCCATGGCGGCGTCTTCCAGCGCGGTGTCCAGTTCACGAATCCGGCTTTGCACGATGATGGCGACGTAGCTGACGCATAACATCACGTGCCCGATCCAGATGGTGAACACGCCGCGTTCGGCCGGCCAACCCAGCACTTTGCCCATCTCGACAAACAGCAATAACAGCGAGATACCCTGGATCACTTCGGGGATGACCAGCGGCGCGTTGATCATGGCGCTATACAGCGTAAAGCCACGAAACCGCCCCATCCGCGCCAGCACAAAGCCCGCCCACGTGCCGATGGCCACCGAGGCAAATGCAGTCAGCAAGCCGATCTTGAGCGATAGCCACGCGGCATTGATCAGCTCATCGTCTTGCGCCAGCGCGTAGTACCAGCGCAAGGACACTTTCGACCAGATGGTCACCAGCTGGCTGTCGTTAAACGAGTACACGATCAGGCTGAGAATGGGCGCGTACAGAAAAAAGAACCCCACCGCCAGCGTGCCCACCTGCAGTTTTTTATTGGGCTTGATCATTGCTCGAACTCCTTGGCCTGGTAGTGCTGGAACAGCGCCATCGGCACCAGCAACAGCAGCACCATCGCGCACGTCACCGCCGAGGCCATCGGCCAGTCTGCGTTGTTAAAGAACTCGTCCCACATCACGCGGCCGATCATCAAGGTGTCCGATCCACCCAATAGTTCGGGAATCACGTACTCGCCCACAGCCGGAATAAACACCAGCAAACAGCCCGCGATAATGCCGTTGCGCGACAGCGGCAGCGTGATCTGGCAGAACACTTTCCACGGCCGCGCGCCCAGGTCGTACGCGGCTTCGAGCAATGACAAATCCATCTTCACCAGATGCGCATACAGCGGCATCACCAGAAACGGCAGGTAGGAATAAACCATGCCGATGTAGACGGCGGTATTGGTGTGGTACAGCTCCAGCGGCGTGCGCACCAGGTGTGCCCACATCAGAAACTGGTTGAGCAAACCATTGTTTTTAAGGATGCCGATCCAGGCATAAACGCGGATCAGAAAAGAGGTCCAGAACGGCAGCATTACCGCCATCATCAGCATGTTGCGGGTGGCCGGATTGCTGCGCGCGATGTAATACGCCATCGGATAACCGATCAGCAAACACAGCAGCGTGGACACCGCCGCCATCTGCAGCGAGCTGAGATAGGTGGCGAAATACAGGCTGTCGGACAGCAGAAATGTGTAATGCCCCAGCTGCAGATTGATATGCACCATGCCGTCTTGCAGCTGCGCCAGCTCGGTGTACGGCGGCACGCCCAGTTGCTGTTCGGCAAAGCTGATCTTCACCACCAGCAAAAACGGCACCAGAAAAAACAGCGCCAGCCACAAATACGGCCCACCAATCACCAGGCTGCGGCCGCTGGGGATATAGCGTTGAAGGCGGGAGGAAAGCGGAGTCATCGTCGCCCTCCTCACTTGGTCAGCACGGTGACGGCGTCGGGCGCCCAGCTGACGAACACTTCTTCGTCATACGAGGGCGGATCGACGTTGTCGAAGGCCAGCGTCGAGACATTGGCCATCACGTTTTTGCCCGACGCCAGTTGCACGTGGTACAGCGTGTAGCTGCCCATATAGGCAATGTTGCAGACCTTGCCCGGCGCTTGATTGGGCGTGTTGTCGGGCGCGGTGCGGGTCAGCCGCACGCGTTCGGGCCGGATCGACAGGGTGACCGGCATACCGAGCGGGCCGGTAATGCCGTGGCTGATAAACACCGGCTGCGGCAGCGCGGCGCATTCCACGTAGATGTGATCGGGATTGTCGACGCTGACATTGCCGTCAAACAGATTGGTGCTGCCGATAAAGGCGGCGCTAAAGCGCGTGTTGGGGTATTCGTACACTTCGTGCGGCGTGCCCAGTTGCACGATGCGGCCTTCCGACATCACCGCCAGCCGCGTGGCCATGGTCATGGCTTCTTCCTGGTCGTGCGTCACCATCATGCAAGTGACGCCCACCTTGTCGAGAATATTGACCAGCTCGATCTGCGTGCGCTGGCGGATCTGCTTGTCCAGCGCCGACATCGGTTCGTCCAGCAGCAGCAATTTGGGCCGCTTGACCAGGCTGCGCGCCAGCGCCACGCGCTGCTGCTGCCCGCCGGATAATTGATACGGCTTGCGCCGGGCGTATTTGCTCATCTGCACCAGCTCAAGCACGTCGGCCACGCGTTCATCAATCTCGCGCGGGCCGATCTTTTCCTGCTTGAGGCCAAACGCGATATTGGCGGCCACGCTCATATGCGGAAACAGCGCATACGACTGGAACATCATGTTCACCGGGCGCTTGTACGGCGGCAGCGCGGCCATGTCTTCGCCGTCGATGATGATGCGGCCCGAGGTCACCTCTTCAAAACCGGCCAGCATGCGCAGCAGCGTGGATTTGCCACAGCCCGAACTACCCAGCAGCGCAAACAGCTCATTGCGCGCCACGCTCAGATTGACACCGGCGACCGCGGTGGCCTCGCCGAACTTTTTGACCACGTCGACGATGCGGACAAACGCGTCGGCGTCGGGCGCCGTGCTGGCGTGATGGAGGGCCTGGGCTTGAGCAGCATTCATGATTTGGGGGTCAACCTTTTAACCGTTTAAACCGGAATTACGGAAATAACGCGCGCAGACGCCCTCAGCGAGTTCTGTGCAAAGAATTCGCCTGCGCACGGTGCTACGGGTATTGGGATTACCGGTGCGGCGTGGGTTTATCCCGCGACCGCACCGTTCAAGGCATCAAGCCGTCAAATGTTTAGCGACCTGATTTGAATTGCGCCCACAGCCGGTTTTCCAGCCGCAGAATCTCGGCCGGTTGCGGCTTCATCAAGAACAATGTTTTGGCGACTTCAGGCGGCGGATACACGGCCGGATCGTTGGCCACATCGGGCTTCACAAACTTTTTGGCTTCGAGATTGGCGTTGGGATAAAACACTTCGTTGGTAATGGCGGCATGCACTTCGGGCGTTTCGATGTAATTGATCCATTTCAACGCGGCTTCGGGGTGCGGCGCGTCTTTGGGTATTGCCATGGTGTCAAACCAGATCCCCGCGCCTTGATGCGGAATAAAGTAAGCAATTTCGTACGATTTACCGGCTTCTTTAGCGCGATGTTTGGCAATGGTGACATCACCCGACCAACCAAACGCCATACAGATATCACCACCGGCCAGATCATTGATATAACCGGATGAATTAAACTGGCCAATAAACGGGCGGATTTTTTTCAGTAATTCAAACGCTTCCTGATAATCCGCCGGGTTTACGCTATCCGGGCTCTTGCCCATATATTTGAGTACGTTAGGAAAGATTTCCGAGCCCTGATCCAGCATGGAAATACCGCACGATTTAAGCTTGGAGGCATATTCCGGTTTAAACAGAATATCCCAGTTCGCCAGGTCCACATCTTTGCCCAGAATAGCGCGCACCTTGGTGACGTTATAACCGAGGCCATCCGTGCCATACGCCCACGGCACCAGATACTGATTGCCCGGATCAGCGCCGGCAATCAAGGCCATCAAGGTGGGATCGAGATGTTTCAGGTTAGGCAGTTTTGATTTATCCAGTTTCTGAAAAATGCCAGCCTGGATTTGTTTGCCGGCATAACTGCTGGTGGGCACCACAATGTCGTAACCCGCGCGGCCGGTCAGCAATTTGGCTTGCAAGGTATCGTCGCTGTCGTAAACGTCGTATTTAACCTTGATGCTGTTTTCTTTTTCAAAATTGGCAATGGTGTCTTTGGCGATATAGTCCGACCAGTTATATACATTCAGCACCGAATCAGCGGCCATGGCGGGCGCTGTACAACAGAGGGCCAATACGGCCAGACTGCCAGAAAGCTTGCGCATCATTTCCCTACTCCCACAGGAAGATCTATTAAATGAATTCCGGATTGCCCGGATCGCGACATTGACTACCTGAAAACAAAATCATCATGCTGTTACGGCGCTGCGCCATCGCGTCCGGGCCCGCGCTTTAATAACCGAGGCCTTCCGCAGTCAGCCGCAAACAACGCGCGGCTTTTTCGACCAGTTCATCAATTTCGCTACGGCTGATCACCAGCGGCGGCGATAGCAACATGCGATCACCCGTCGCCCGCATGATCAGGTTGTTGGCAAAGCAATGGTCGCGGCAGATCAGGCCGATATCGCCGCCATTTTCAAAGCGCGTTTGCGAACCGGCTTGCGGGCTTAACTGCATGCCTGCCACCAGGCCGTGGCCCTGGATTTCGCCGATGATGGGCGATGCCGCCAGCGCCTCACGCAGGCTTTTCTGGAAATACGGGCCGGTATCGTGCTTGACCGTATCGATCACGCCGTCGTCGCGCAGGATGGCGATATTGGCCAGCGCTACCGCCGCCGCCACCGGATGGCCCGAATACGTCAGGCCATGGTTGAAATCGCCGCCTGCAATCAGCGTTTGCGCCACGTGGTCCTGAATCGCCACCGCGCCCATCGGCACATAGCCACTGGTCAAACCTTTAGCCAGCGTCATCAAATCGGGCTTGAAGCCAAAATGCTGATGCGCAAACCATTCGCCGGTGCGACCAAAGCCGCCAATCACTTCATCGGCCACCAGCAGCAAGTTGTATTTGCGGCAGATGCGTTCTATTTCGGGCCAGTAGTTATCAGGCGGAAAAATCACCCCGCCTGCGCCCTGAAAGGGCTCGCCGATAAAGGCGGCGACATTTTCCGCACCCAGCTCAAGGATTCTGGCCTCCAGCTCGGCGGCGCGCGCCAGGCCAAATTCGGCGGGCGTCTGCCCTTCGCCTTCGCCAAACCAGTACGGCTGGCCGATATGCACGATGTGGGGCACGCGACTGGGCATCTGTTCGTGCATATAGCCCATCCCACCCAGCGAGCCACCGGCGATGGTGGAGCCGTGATAGGCGTTGTGGCGCGAGATCACATAGCGTTTGCTGGCCTGGCCTTGCGCGGCCCAGTACTGATGCACGATGCGCAGGACGGTGTCGTTGCCTTCCGAGCCGCTATTGCAATAAAAGAAGTGGTTAAAGCCTTCCGGCGTCAGTTGCGCCAGCTCGTGCGATAGCTCGATCACCGGTGGGTGCGTGGTCTTGAAGAAGGTGTTGTAGTACGGCAATTCAAGCATCTGTTTTTGCGCGGCGTCGGCCAGTTCCTTGCGGCCATAACCGACATTGACGCACCACAGACCGGCCATGCCGTCGATGATCTTGTTGCCTTCGCTATCCCACAGATACACGCCTTCGGCATGGGTTATCACGCGGCTGCCCGCGCGGTTGAGCGACCCCATATCCGAGAACGGATGCAGATGGTGCGCGGCATCCAGTTGCTGCCATTGCTGCGTGGTGCGGGTGCTGCTGGTCTGATTCAACATGATGGGTTTTCCTTGTGAAGGGCAGCGTCGTGGTTGGGGGCGGGCTTAGACATACAGCAACAGATGTCGCCGCTCCCACGAACTGATCACGCGGAAAAACGCTTCATATTCGGTTTCTTTAACGCTGGTGTAGGCATCAACAAAGGTCTGCCCCAGCACGCCCGCCACATCGGCCGAAGCGCGCATCAAGGTGATGGCGCTTTCCAGATTGCGCGGCAGTTCGTACGGCATGTTGTAGGCGTCGGTGCTGATGGGCTCGGTGGGGTCCAGCTTTTGCACCATGCCCAGATAACCCGCGGCCAGCGTGGCGGCAATCGCCAGATACGGGTTGGAATCGACGCCCGCAATACGGTTTTCCACGCGACGGTTGGCCGGGCCTGACATCGGCACGCGCAAACCCACCGTGCGGTTGTCGTAGCCCCACTGGATATTGATCGGCGCGGCGGTAAAGCGGCTCAGGCGGCGATAGCTGTTTACGAACGGCGCAAAGATCGGCATCAGCGCAGGCACATAGGCCTGCAGACCGGCGATGTAGTGATAGAACAGCGCGGACTCTTTGCCGTCGGCATCGCTGAAAATATTCTCGCCGGTTTCGGCGTCGACAATGCTTTGATGGATATGCATGGCCGAGCCCGGCTCGTTTTCCATCGGCTTGGCCATAAACGTGGCGTACATGTTGTGGCGCAATGCCACCTCGCGCACCGTGCGTTTAAACAGGAACACGCGGTCGGCCAGGTCAAGCGGGTCGCCGTGCAGAAAGTTGATTTCCATCTGCGCCGCGCCGACTTCGTGGATCAGCGTATCCACTTCCAGGTTTTGCGCTTCGCAGTAATCGTAGATGTCTTCAAACAGCGGATCGAACTCGTTAACGGCTTCGATCGAATACGCCTGATGGCCCACCTCGGCGCGGCCCGAGCGACCCACCGGCGGTTGCAGCGGAATATCGGGGTTCTTGTTGACGTCCACCAGATAAAATTCGAGTTCCGGTGCCACCACGGGCTTCCAGCCACGCGCTTTGTACAGCGCCAGTACGCTGCGCAATACATGGCGCGGCGCAAATTCAACCGGCGAGCCGTCAAAGTGCACGCAGTCGTGGATCACCTGGCAGGTGGGGTCCACCGCCCACGGCACCAGCCGGATGGCGTCTTCGTCGGGCACGCAGATCATGTCGGGGTCAGTCACGCCCGAGATCGATTCATCTTCGGGGTAGTCGCCATTGACGGTCTGGAACAGCACGGCGGCGGGCAGGCGCATGTTCTCGCCGGCCTCGAACTTGGCACGCGGAATAATCTTGCCGCGCGCGATGCCGGTCATGTCGGGCACCACACATTCCACTTCGGTAATACGATGTTCGCGCAAAAAATCGGTGATCTTGTCCATCTGGATGGTTCCTGGTTTCAGGGCCCATATCGGTGGTTACAGTCCATCTGACACAACAGAATGCTTAAACCACGGATATCGAACTCTTTGATTACGACCCATGCCGTAATCCGCCTCGTGTACTGCTGATCAAGCTGTCACTGGTTGCGACAGTCGTGCTGCCCTCCTCGCTGCACAGGCCTCACCAAACGCGGCGAACAGCGCCAGCGAGACCGGGTTATCGGCATAACGCCATTCGGGATGCCATTGCACGGCAAAGGCAAAACGGGATGCTTCGGGCACGCTGAACGCTTCGACCAGGCCATCGGGCGCAATCGCTTCCGCCCGCGCCCGCAGCGCTAACGTTTGCACCCCTTGGCTATGCAAAGAATTGACAGTGATCTGGCTGGCGCCATCCAGCCAGCCCGCCAACTGCCCGCCCGCCACCACGCTGACCGGGTGCGCCGGGCCGTACTGGGTATCGAGCGGGTCTTCGTCGCGCTCTTTGTGCAGCAGCATGCCGGCCACTTCATGCACGCGCTGATGCAGCGATCCGCCCAGCGCGACATTCATTTCCTGAAACCCGCGACAGATGCCCAGCAGCGGCACGCCCGCCGCGATGGCAGCGTTAATCAAGGGCAGGCTGTTGGCGTCACGATCGGGGTCATGCAAGGTGCCCGGCGCGCTGGCCGGACCGGCGTAGTGATGCGGTTCGACATTGGAATAGCTGCCGGTCAGCAACAGTCCGTCCACCAGATCCAGCGTTTGCGCGATGTCTTGTTGCGGCGCCAGCACCGGCAGCACAACGGCAAAGGCATGCGCGCCACCGACTACTGCGGCGATGTATTTGTGGCCCGCGGCATGAAAACCATGCGCGCCGATCTGTTTGAGGTCGGCGATGACGCCAACCACCGGGGCACTGCGAGAGGACGGAACTTGCGCTTGCATCATGGGGCACACCGGTTGTTGTTCAGCCGCGCCGTAGCGCCTGGCGCTGCCCGTATACAAGCTTTGCGGGCAAATCAGCCAGGTGCGCTATCCGCGCTTTGCGTCGTGCGAGCGACGCCGTTGAACCCATTGTGCCTGGGCCATCCCTGGCCCTTGGAGAGCGAAACCGGTCAGCCAGGAGATAATTCCGGCCAACTTGCTATGGCCGGATTAATCCGCTGTGTTGCGGGTGCGGTGCGGTAATCGCTGGGGCAGCGACCGGTCCAGCGGCGGAAGGCATGGCGGAAGCTCGCCGTCTCACTATAGCCAAGCCGTTCGGCGATTTCCGCCACCGGCAGGCTGCTGCCCGACAGATATTCCACCGCTTTGTCGCGCAACACCTGGTCGAGTAAATGCTGGAACTTGACGCCTTTTTCATCCAGCCGCCGGCGCAAGGTGCGCTCGGACATATACAGCTCGGCCGCCACGTTATTGAGCTGGTTGTAGACCAGCGGATCGGAATACATCAGCCGCAACGCGCGTGAAATCACATCCAGCGTATTGCTGTTCTGCCAGCTACGTTGCAGTTGCTGGCATTGCTGGCGCATGACGTTGTAGCTGAACGGGTCGGCCAGCGGCAGCGCCATATTCAACAGCTCGGCCGGAAAATGCACCGCGCTTTGCGTGCGGCCAAAATAGGCCGGGCCACCAAACGTCTGCCGGTACGCCGCGGCGTGTTCCGGCTTGGCGTGGCGCAAGGTCACACAGTCCGGCGCGATCTTGTCGGCCATCACGTCACAGACCACGGCCCATAACGCGGCAAGGCACATATCGGTGTTGAGGACTTCCAGATCAGACCGGTATTGATAGTTGCTGACGGCCAGGGTGGCGCCGTAACCCTCGACGCTGAGCGAGATATCAAAATACGCGCCAAACAGCAGCGGAAAATCAAACAGGCATTGCAGCGCGTCTTGCAGCGTGGGGCTAACCAGCATGGCGTAACCCAGCAGGCCAAAGCTGGAAACGCGCAATGCGTTGCCAATCTGCAGGCCCAGCGTGGGGTCGCCGGTCAGGTTCAGCGCGTTGCCGGCCACGATCAATTCTTGTGCCTGCGTGACCATCATGGTGGTGTCTTGCAGATCGGAAACCGCAATGCCGCTGCCGGCCAGTACGGCTTCGGGGGGGATATCACGCCGCCCGGTCAGGCGCGCGATGGTGGAAATGGTCTGTAATGTCGACGGCACCAGGGCCGCTTGTTTTTGCACACATGAGCCCGCGTTTTTCATGCTCCAGGTCCCTTTTTTTTGGCGTATCGAAGCGCGGCGCCAGTGTGGGGGACTCCCGGCAGGCCTGACGCTTCTTCCCCGTTGCCGCGACGTGCGCGGGCGTTCGGGACGCTTCCATCCAGTCTGTTGTGCGTTGAGCTGTGCTTTTTTGTGTTTGTGTATTTGTTTCGTGGCAGCCGAAGTTCTAACCCTGGCGCCGGGGTTACGGCAATGCCGCCGCCGCGGGCTGTGGCCTCGACGCCACGTTACGCTTTTATGATGGCAAGAAGCATGCCAGCGGGCGACGCCACAGACAGTGTTGTATTTTTGTCAGAAACGCGCCAGTTTGGTGCAACGCGGCACGCGGCGGTGCGCATAGGGTGGGACTCGGCGTCCCCGTCAGGACCCACCACTCAAAGTGGCCTGCCAGGTCGTGCTCGTGACTAAAAGCTTTGGATATGCGTTCTTGCGAGGGGCTGCACCGATCCATCCCTTGCGTTGAATATATGGTTTGCTAGAGTCGGTGGAATTGCACTTTGCTTTGAATGGTGGGTCAAGACCCACCCTATGCGGTGGTCACGGCCTGCGCCAGGTAGGCATGGATTTGCGCGACGACGCCTGCACCCTCGCCCACGGCGGCGGCGACGCGTTTGGTAGAGCCTGAGCGCACGTCGCCAATGGCAAATACGCCGCGCACCGAGGTCTGCAAGGCGTAGTCCGGGCCGCTGGCTTGCGTGGCGACCGCGGCGCCGGTCGGCACAAAGCCCTTGTTATCGATCTCCACGTCGCAATCGCGCAGCCAGTCGGTGTTGGGGTCCGCGCCGATAAACAAGAAAAGATGGCGTACGTTTAGCGTGGCGACATCCAGCTGACCGTCGTCCGCATGCGTCTGGTACGCCACACCGGTCAGGCCGTGGTCATCGCCGATCAAACCGCAGATTTCCGAGCGCACATGCATGCTGATATTGGGCTGCGACTCAATGCGTTCGATCAGATAGCGCGACATACTGGCCGAGAAGTCCGCCGCACGGATCACGATATGCACGCGTTTGGCATGGGTGGCCAGAAACACGGCCGCTTGCCCCGCCGAATTGCCGCCGCCAACCAGCATCACTTCTTCATCGCGGCACAATTTGGCCTCGACCGGCGACGCCCAGTAATACACACCGCGGCCTTCAAAGCGTTCCAGATGCTCGATGCGCGGGCGGCGATATACCGCGCCACTAGCTACTACTACGGTGCGCGTGGGGATCCGGCGGCCGTCGCGTAATTCAAGCTGTAGTGGGCTCTCCTGGCAATGCAGCGCTTTTACTTCCAGTGGGATGGCCAGATGCGCCCCAAATTTTTGCGCCTGTACAAACGCGCGCCCGGCCAACGCCTGGCCCGAAATACCGGTGGGAAAGCCCAGGTAATTCTCAATGCGCGAACTGGCCCCGGCCTGACCACCTGGCGCGCGGCATTCAAACACCGCCACCGACAAGCCTTCGGATGCGGCGTACACGGCGGCCGCCAGCCCGGCCGGGCCCGCGCCGACCACGGCGACATCGTAGACATGCTGCGGATCAAAGTCGGGTAGCAAACCCAGGTGCGTGGCCAGCTCGCCCTCATCGGGCGCGCGCAGCACCGTGCCATCGGGGCAAATCACCAGCGGGTATTCGCTGGCCTTGGGCGTAATGCGCTCCAGCAGCAATTTGATATCGGCGTCTTCATCCGCCTGCATCACCGCGTGCGGATAGGCGTTGCGGCGCAGAAAGCTCTGCAGATTATGCAGACGGCCGCTGGCTTCGCCGCCCACCAGCACCAGACCACGGCCTTTTTCGATCAGGCCAACGCGACGCAAAATCAGCGCGCGCATGATGCGTTCGCCCAGGTCGGCTTCGGCCACCAGCAAGGCGCGCAGATGCTCGGGCGACACCAGCCACACCTCGACCGCGCTCAGCGCGATGCCCTCCACCAACGCCGGCTTGCCCGACAGTTGCCCCACCTCGGCCATAAACTGACCCGCGCCCTGCTCCACCACCACGCTGACATGACCGAGGCCATCGCGCGTAATGATCTGTACCTCGCCTTCCAGAATCACAAACAGGCCGGGGCCGGGTCGTCCCTGGTGGTACAGCACGTCGCCACTGGCGTAGCTGCGACGCTCGCCAAAGCGCTCGATGCGGCTGATGTCATGCGCACTCAGGATCGGGAACATCTGATGCTTGCGCGATTCCAGCGGCGAGTACGGCGCGTCGGGCGCGGCGGCGGGCACCGGATCAGGCGCCATCTCGGTCAGCGCGGCCACCGTGGCGGGCTGGGCGGCGGGCGTCCACGGGTCGTTAAGGTTTCCGGGCGAAATGGGCGGCGTCATGGGGGCACTCCGTAGCGGGTTCGTTGCTCACTATAGTTGTCAGTAACAAGCACAGCCTCCGCCATCCGGGGCAGAAGGCGTCGGCGCTTTTGCTTTATGCTCGCAGCAAACTTGCCGACACTTTCCGGGGCCCCACCACCATGACTGAGATCAGCGCCTGGCGCACGCGCGATATTCCATCACAAAACGGCCGCCACATTCTGATCACCGGCGCGACGGGCGGCCTGGGATACGAAACCGCAATGGCGCTGGCGGGCGCAGGCGCAGACGTTTTGCTGACCGGACGCAATGCCAGCAAAGGCGCGGCGGCGCTGGCGCATATCTGCCAGCAACATCCACAAGCGCGGGTGCAGTTTGAACATCTGGATCTGGCCAGTCTGAATTCGGTGCGCGACTTTGCCCACGCGCAGCACGAGGCCGGCAAGCCCATCGATGTGCTGATCAATAATGCAGGCGTGATGATGCCGCCCAAACGCACCATGACGGTGGATGGGTTTGAGCTGCAACTAGGGACCAATTATCTGGGGCATTACGCGCTGACGGCGCTGCTGCTGCCCTTGCTGCGCGGCGGCAACCGTCCGCGGGTGGTCAGTCTGGCCAGCGTGGCGCATCGGCGTGCACGGATTCATTTTGACGATCTGCAAGCGCAACGCCGCTATCACGCGTGGCGCGTGTACGGGCAATCCAAACTGGCGCTGTTGCTGTTTGCACTGGAACTGCAACGCCACAGCGCGCGTGGGAACTGGGGCATTGCCAGCATGGCGGCGCATCCGGGTTACGCCAGCACCGATCTGTTTCATAACGCAGCGGGCACGGATAGCTGGCTAAAGCGCATGACCTCGCTGGTTCAGCCGTGGGTAGGGCAATCGGCAGCGGCAGGCGCACTGCCCACCTTGTATGCGGCAAGCGCGGCTGACGCCGTCGGTGGTGCGTATTACGGACCTGATGGCTGGCAAGAGCTTAAAGGTAATGTGCAGATCGCACGGGTGGCGCGCTATGCCCGCGATAAGGCGGTCGCTGCGCGATTATGGCAAGTGTCGGCCGAGCTGACCGGGGTGACATGGCCAACGCCGTGATGACCACGCCCCGCGCCAACGCCAGGATTGCCTTTGACTGATCAGATCAGTGCAGTTGCTTGCGCATGCCGATGTCGGTGACCACGCCGCCCTGATCCATGCGCACATACATGCCGACAAGGCGTTGGCCATCACGTTGCAGTTCGGGGTGCAGCGCTGCGATATCGGCGCTATGCAGCCAGCGGATGCCAAAGGCGGCTTCTTCTTTGGCCTGCTGCACCAGGTGTTCGATGATCGCCGCCGGCACACGCAATACTTGCTTGTGGATGGAAGCGGAATCGGTCATACGAAAACGGGTGGTGGCTTGCATGGCGGGCTCCTGAAGTCGTCATATGGAACAATCGTTCTACAAACAATAACCAGGCCCCGTCATCGTCGCAAGCATTATTTGCTGAACGATCGTTCTGCGACCACAAAAACCGCTGAACGGTCGTTCACCATGGTGCAAGGCCGCATCAAGCCGTGCCGGTGCTGCCGAAGCCGCCCTCGCCGCGCGAGCTTTCTTCAAACGAATCAACCACATTCAGTTCCACCTGCACCACCGGCACCACGATCAGTTGGGCAATACGCTCCAGTGGCTGGATGGTGAAGGCCTGGCTGCCGCGGTTCCACATCGACACGAAGACCTGGCCCTGATAGTCCGAATCGATCAGCCCGACCAGATTGCCCAGCACGATGCCGTGCTTATGGCCCAGGCCCGAGCGCGGCAGAATCATCGCGGCAAGGCCCGGGTCCGCCAGGTGGATGGCCATGCCGGTGGGCACCAGCACGGTCGCGCCCGGGGCCAGCTCCAGCGGCGCGGCCAGGCAGGCGCGCAGGTCGAGGCCCGCTGCGCCGGCGGTCGCGTAAGTAGGCAGATTGTCTTTAAGGCGTTCATCCAGAATGCGGATATCGAGAGTGCTCATGGTCGGGCCCTTGGTGTTAGCGGTTTGGTTTTAATCAGTTGAATGCAGCGCCGGCCGGGCGCGCGGCGGGATGATCGGCGTCGTACAAGCGCGCCAGATGCGTGACCAGTTGGCGCGCCACATCCAGCTTGGGTGCGCGCGGCAGTTTATGTTCGCCCGCGTCGTCGAGCAGGATCAGCTCGTTGTCCTCCGCACCCATCGCGCTTTGCACCAGATTGGCGGCCAGCAATGGCAATTGCTTGCGCTTGCGCTTGGCCTGCGCGTATTCGATCAGGTTCTCGGATTCGGCGGCAAAGCCGACGCAGAACGGCGGGCGCGGACGGCATGCCACGCTGGCCAGAATGTCCGGATTGGGTGCGAGTTCCAGCGTCAGGATATGCGCGTCTTTTTTGATTTTTTGCTCGGACTGGTTCAGCACGTAGTAATCGGCCACGGCGGCCACGCTGATGAAGATGTCCTGGGTGTCAATCTCGGCGTTGACGGCGCTGAGCATGTCTTGCGCGCTTTTGACATCGATGCGACGTGATCCGGGCGGCGTGGGCAAGGCGGTTTCGCCAGCCACCAGCGTAACTTCGGCCCCGGCTTCCCATGCCGCGCGGGCAATGGCGAACCCCATCTTACCCGAGCTGGTGTTGGTGATGCCGCGCACGGCGTCGATGCGTTCGAATGTCGCGCCGGCGGTAATCAACACCTTGCGGCCCTCCAGCACGCGCGGCTGAAAAAACGCTTCCAGATGCTGCACGATGGTGTCGGGTTCCAGCATGCGGCCCAACCCCACTTCGCCGCAGGCCTGGTCGCCGCTATCGGGGCCCAGCACTTGCACGCCATCGGCCTTCAGTTGCGCCACATTGCGCAGATTGGGCGGGTTTTCCCACATCTGACGGTTCATGGCCGGGGCCACCAGCAGCGGGCAATCGCGCGCGGCCACCAGCGTGGTCAGCAAGTCATCACACAAGCCAGTCGCCACTTTGGCGATAAAATCAGCCGTGGCCGGGGCCACCAGCACCACATCGGCGCCGCGGGTGAGGTCGATGTGCGACATATTGTTATCAATGCGCGCGTCCCAGGCGTCGGTAAACACGGGTTTGCCCGATAGCGCCTGAAAGGTAACGGGCGTGACAAATTGCGTGGCCGCAGCAGTCATCACCACCTGCACTTCGTGGCCGCCCTTGATCAGCAGGCGCGTCAGCTCGGCCGCCTTGTAGGCGGCCACGCCGCCCGTCACGCCAAGCACGATCTTTCTGGGTTTCATACTGCTCCTCACTTTTACCCGAATTTGTTCTACCGCAAACCTGATGCGGGTTGGCATTGCCGGTCTGCGCGAAGTGTAACAGGCTCTGCCACTTGCTCAGACCCCCAGGAGTTTTCCGATGCATATCCTTGCCTGGCCCACGGCCGAACGCCCGCGTGAAAAGCTGTTGCAGCGCGGCGGCAGCGCATTGTCCGATGCCGAGCTGCTGGCGATCTTCCTGCGCGTGGGTGTGCCGGGCTCCAGCGCCGTGGATATCGCGCGGCAGATGCTGCAACGCTTTGGCAGCCTGAATGGCATCTTTGCCGCACCGCAGTCGGAGCTCTGCAGCATTCCCGGCATGGGCGACGCCAAATTTGCGCAACTGCAAGCGGTGCTGGAGTTGTCGCGCCGCACCTTGCGCGAGCAGATGCAGCACGGCGATGCGCTCACCCACCCCGCCGCGGTTCGGGACTATCTGCGGCTGTTGCTGCGCCAACGCAAGGTCGAGTGCTTTGTGGTGGTGATGCTGGATAACGCCATGCGCGTGACCGAGGTAGTGGAGCTGTCGCAAGGCACGCTGAAGCAGGCGCATGTATATCCGCAGGAAGTGGCGCGCCAGGCGTTGTTGCACCACGCCAGCGCCGTGATCGTGGCGCACAACCATCCTTCGGGCCGCGCCGAGCCGTCGATGGCCGATATTGCGCTGACCTCACATCTGAATCAGGCGTTAAAGATGCTGGATATCCAGTTAATCGATCACTGGATTGTGGCGGGCGAGCAGCTGGTTTCGCTGGCGGAACTGGGCGAGCTGTAACGCAGCGCCGCGCCACTCATCGCCCATCAGGCCAGATGTACCTCAAGCGCGACCGATACATGCCGATACGTGGTGATAAAAACCAGTCGGGCCGCACCCATGCGTATCAGCCAATCGCAAGTCGACATGTCGTCGGCACACAGCCAGAGCGCCAGCCAGTTTTCCAGCGCCAGTTACCATTCGGATTCGATGCTGCTGACCCGTGCGGCGCTGAATATGGAGCAGGACACACGCCATATCCAGATTTCCGAGGCCGCGCGCAAAACCGCTGAGGCCAAGGCGCTGGCGCAATCAACCCAGGATTCGACGGGTGACCCCAAGCTGGATTTGCTGAAGTCGATTCTGGAACACATTCTTGGGCACAAGATCAACTTCATCAAAGCGGGCACCGGCGACGGCAGCGGTGATGCGGCCAGCGCCACCGGCACGGCTGACGCCAGCGCAGGCGGTTCGGCCAGTTTTGCCGCCAGCGCCAGCGTCACCACCAGCGAATCGGAGTCAACGGATTTTGCTGCGCAAGGCACGGTGGTGACGGCGGACGGCCAACAGATCAATTTCTCGGCCGAGCTTTCGATGACCAGCAAGCATTCGTCCACCGTTTCGATCGGCATTAGCCAAGGTAATAACAACGCGCGGCTGCATGATCCGCTGGTAATCAACTTTAACGGCAGCGCGGCGCAACTATCGGACCAGCGCTTTGGCTTTGATCTGCTGGGCACCGGCCAGACCAACGAGGTGAACCTGTTGAAAAGCGGGTCGGGTTTTCTTGCGCTGGATGCCAATAACAACGGCAAGATCGACAACGGTAAAGAGCTGTTTGGCACACAAAGCGGCGATGGCTTTGGCGACCTGGCCAAATACGACAGCGATGGTAATGGCTGGATTGATGAAGGCGACCCGGTCTATGCAAAGCTGAAAGTCTGGCTGAAAGACGATAGCGGCCAGGACCGCACCCTGACCCTGGCCGACGCAGGGATTGGCGCGATCTATCTGGGCCACGCCACCACCGCGTTTGATCTGAAAGACAGTCAGAACGGACTGGCAGGCCGCATCCAGTCCACCGGCGTGTATCTGAACCAGAACGGCAGCGTAGGCACCATCCAGCACGTGGATCTGAGCATTTGATCAACGGCGCTAAAGCCCGGGCGATACATGCCGATACAGTGACATAACAACTGCACAAGCCCTCCCCCATGCGTATCGATCAATCCCAGCTGGCGCTGCAATCTGCCTGGAGTTACCAGTCAGCTCAGCATTTCAGCGGCACTTATCAGGCCGATGCGGCAGGCTCGCGCAGCAGCAGCTCGTCCAGCGCCACCAGCAGCGGGTCGGGCGGCAGCAGCCATGTGCAGATATCGGATCAGGGCCGCAAGGCCGCGGCCAGCGATGGCGCCAGCGCCAGCGATAGCAACAGCCAGATTGGCTCGCAGATGGATGCGTTTAAAGGGCTGATGGAACAGATGCTGGGCGTCAGCATCAGCGCAATGAGCTTTGATGGCGACGTCAACCAGAGCGAAAGCAGTGGCGCATCGGTGAATGCGGTGGCAGGCCGCAATGGCTACGCCGCGCAGGCCACCACCTTTGCCAGCAGCAGTTATCAGTTAGCGGCGCAAGGCACGCTGACTACGTCAGACGGGCGCACGTTTGCGTTTTCGGCTTCGCTCAGCCTGAGCATGTCTTTGCAGACCACGGCAGGCATCAGCAACACGTACGGCAACACTTACGATAACGGCGCGGACGCCACCGGCAGCTTGCCGCAATCTAGCGATAGCGGCGCCTGGCAAAACACCCAAGCGGCCAATAGCCAGGCCGCATCCAGCACGCCCGACTACACCAAGGCCAAAGTCACGCATAGCGACCTGGATGTACTGCGCTCGCTGCTGCAAAACGACAGCGACGCCAGCACGGCGGCGACCAGGTCGCACCATGGTCCATTTACCGCGCTGTTTGATGATCCGCTGCTGCAGCAACTGACGGTGTGGCTCAAAGGTTACAGTGGCGCCGCCAGCGTGCAATCGCCCGGTGATGCTGGCGCCAGCACCGCGACGACCGCAGCCACCGCCCCGGCGAACGCCGCCAGCGATGCACAAAAGAGCGGCACAACCGACAATGCGGTCAGCTCTAAATATCTGAAGCTGGACGACAACCAGGGCGGCGCAAAAACGGTGAATGTCTCTATATAAGGCATCACCCTCAAAAAGCCGCACCACCCTGGTGCGGCTTTTTATTGCCTGCCGCAAGTAGATGCGGCTGTTGCATACATGCCGACGCACTCGCATCCGGGAAAACCAGTATTTGACACAGCGAAACGCGGCTACTCATTATCGATCACCTTAACGGCGGCATTACGACAGTGCACGGTTCTTGCTTCATCAAACTGACGTGATGCTCTGTTCGGCATTCATATCATTCAGACGATCAAATCGCACATTCACGACCAGATAGGGGATCAAGCTTATGACTATCGCGCGTTACAGCCTTATTGCAGCAGCCATTGTCGGCCTGGCCGCCTGCGGCAAGCAGGAAACCGCCACTCCCGACGCTTCGGCGCCTGCCGCTTCTGCTCCGGCCGCGGCCGCCGCACCGGCTGGCGGCGACGCCACCACCGTCAAGATCGGTCATGCTGCCCCGCTGACCGGCAACATTGCCCACTTGGGTAAGGACAACGAAGACGGCGTGAAGCTGGCTATCGACGAAATCAACGCTGCAGGCGGCGCCGATATCGGTGGCAAGAAAGTCAAATTCGAGATGGACTCCGAAGATGACCAGGCTGATCCGAAAACTGCCAACACGGTGGCGCAGCGCTTTGTTGACGAAAAAGTCGTGGGTGTGATCGGCCACTTGAACTCGGGCACCACCATCCCCGCATCCAAGCTGTATGCCGCTGCCGGCATCCCGCAAATCAGCCCGTCCGCCACCGCCGTGGCCTACACCGCCGCTGGCCTGAAGACCGCATTCCGCGTGATGGCTAACGACGCGCAACAAGGCAAGGTGCTGGGCGAATACGCGGTTAAAAAGCTCAACGCCAAGAAGGTTGCGATCATTGATGACCGCACCGCTTACGGCCAGGGTCTGGCCGATGAATTCGAGAAAGCCGCCAAGGCCGCCGGTGGCGAAGTGGTGGGCCGCGAGTTCACCACCAACCAGGAAACCGACTTCAACGCGATCCTGACCTCCATCAAGGGCAAAAAGCCGGACCTGATTTTCTACGGCGGTATGGACGCACAAGCCGGCCCGCTGAAGAAACAAGCGCGCAAGCTGGGCATGGATGCCAAGATCATGGGCGGCGATGGCACGCAAACGCCGGAGCTGATCAAACTGGCGGGCGACGACGCGGAAGGCATGGTGTCTTCTTCGCCGGGCCAACCGAAAGACCAACTGCCGGGCGGCAAGGAATTCCTCGCCAAGTTCAAGCAGACCTTCGGCCAGGACGTGCAGCTGTACGCCCCGTATTGCTATGACGCAGTCAAGGTCATGGTTGAAGCCATGAAGAAGGCGGGCTCGACCGAGCCAGCCAAGTACCTGCCGGAACTGGCCAAGATCCATTACGACGGCGTTACTGGCCCGATCGAGTTTGACGAAAAGGGCGACATCAAGAACGGCGCGATCACGCTGTACACCGTGAAGGGTGGCAAGTGGGAAGTGCTCGAAATCGTGCAGGGCGCGGCCAAATAAGGCCATGCCTGCCCCGGAAAACGGCAGCCAGCGCGCTGCCGTTTTTATTGGTGCGGCTGTAATCATGATGCTGGCATGCCAGCAGGGCGGGTTTGCGCATGCCGGGGCAAGCGGTTGGCACTGTAAGGTCGGACGACGGCACATATCGTGCTTGGCAGAGCGGCAAGCTGGCCCACGGTTGACCATTGCTCATCGCAAATACCTGGCGCTGGATGTAAGGGAAAGCGGCAAGTTTTCGCATATTTGCGATACGGGTAAGTTCATGGCCGCAACTGTTATGGTACAAATCATCCACCACTGCACCCGTCGAGCCCCGCAACGCTGGCCACAAGCCGCTACGCAGCCAGCCCGGCGCAGGCCATCACGATCTGTTGCCTGTGTGTGACCCATCCGGGACATCACATACGGCCCCGTTTTACGCAGCCAAGTAGCAGTCCAGGGAGGACCGATTGGATATCTTTCTGCAACAAATCATCAATGGCCTGGTGATCGGCAGCATTTATGCGCTGATCGCACTGGGTTACACGATGGTGTACGGCATCATGCAGCTCATCAATTTTGCTCATGGCGAAATCGTGATGTTTGGCGCCATGGTCACCATTACCTGCATCAATGTGCTGGTGGGCAACCACATCAGCCTGCCCGGCCCGCTGATGCTGGTGGCCGGGTTGGTGATGGCCATCCCCGTTTCGATGCTGTTGGGCTTTGCGATTGAACGCATCGCATATCGCCCGTTGCGCCGCGCGCCACGCCTGGCACCGCTGATCACCGCCATTGGCGTGTCGATTGTGTTGCAACAGGTGGCATCGCTGATCTGGGGCCGCAGCTATCGCCCGTTTCCCAACATCCTGCCGCAAACCGTGCATAACTTTTTTGGCGCGGCGATTACCGATCTGCAAGTGGCCATCATCATTCTGGCCATCGTGTTGATGGGCGCGCTGTTCTTCATGATTGAACGCACCCGCCTGGGCCGCGCCATGCGCGCCACAGCGCAGAACCCGGAAGTTGCGGGGCTGATGGGCGTCAACATCAACAGCATTATCTCGATGACCTTTGTGACCGGCTCGGCGCTGGGCGCGGTAGCTGGCGTGATGGTAGCCGCCAATTACGATCAGGCGCATCCGTACATGGGCTTTCTGATTGGCCTGAAGGCGTTTACCGCAGCCGTGCTGGGCGGCATTGGCAACCTGCAGGGTGCGGTGCTGGGTGGCATTACGCTGGGCATTATCGAAAGCCTGGGCTCGGGTTATCTGGGTGACCTGACCGGGGGCTTTTTGGGCAGCAACTACAAAGACATTTTTGCCTTTCTGGTGCTGATCCTGGTGCTGGTGTTCCGCCCGTCCGGCTTGCTGGGCGAGCGCGTTGCAGAACGTGCGTAACCGGGTCTGAAAGGAATCAACATGCATTTTGCTTTTCTGAAGACGCCGCGCCAGCGCCAGATTGCGCTGTTTATCTTTGCGGCGGTGCTGCTGGTGTTGCCGTGGGGCTTGGGCGCGACGTTCAGCAGCGCCAACTCGTGGATCCGCGTGATCGACTTTGCGCTGCTCTACATCATGCTGGCGCTGGGTCTGAACATTGTGGTGGGCTTTGCCGGCTTGCTGGACCTGGGTTACATCGCGTTTTATGCGGTGGGCGCTTATATGTACGCCATTTTCAATTCGCCGCAATTGCAGGCGGTGATGCCGACGTGGCTACAACATCCGCCGTTTTTGATCATGATCGTGATCTGTGGTCTGGCCGCCTGCGTGTTCGGTATTTTGCTGGGCACGCCCACGCTGAAGCTGCGCGGCGATTATCTGGCGATCGTAACGCTGGGTTTTGGCGAGATCATCCGGATCTTTATGAACAACCTGGACCGGCCGATCAATATCACCAATGGCCCGCAAGGCATCGATAATGTGGCGCCGGTGCATTTCTTTAATTACACCTTTGCCAAGCCGATCGACTTTTTGGGTCTGCGCTTTGAGCCGGTATATCTGTACTACTACCTGATCCTGGCGTTTTGCTGCCTGATCATCTTTGTGACCAGCCGTTTGCAGTATTCGCGCATCGGCCGCGCCTGGGTGGCCATCCGCGAGGACGAAATCGCCGCCAACGCCATGGGCATCAATACGCGCAACGTCAAACTGCTGGCATTTGCGATGGGCGCTTCGTTTGGCGGCGTATCGGGCGCGTTGTTTGCCAGCTTCCAGGGGTTTGTCAGCCCGGAATCATTTGTGCTGATGGAATCGATCATGGTGCTGTGTATGGTGGTGCTGGGCGGCATGGGCAATATTGCGGGCGTGATCCTGGGCGCCATTCTGGTGTCGGTGGTGCCCGAAATTTTGCGTGACGTGATCAACCCGCTGCAGCAGGGTTTGTTCGGCCGCAAGATCATTGATCCGGAAAACCTGCGCATGCTGCTGTTCGGCCTTGCCATGATCATCATCATGCTGGTCCGCCCCGAAGGGCTGTGGCCGTCTCGCCGTCGTCGCGCTGAACTTCACCCCAGCGCCACGATTTCTGAACAGGAGAACGCCGGTCTCCAGGACGCGGAGCGTACTCATGGCTGAAGTATTACTGAGCATTGAAGGCATCCATAAACGCTTTGGCGGTCTGCACGCGTTAAACGACGTGGGCCTGACCATCAACAAGGGCGAAATCTACGGTTTGATCGGCCCCAACGGCGCGGGCAAAACCACGCTGTTTAATGTGCTGACCGGTTTGTATCAGCCGGATGAAGGCCGCTTTAGCTTTAACGGCCGCAATCTGTTCCGGCAAAAGCCCTATGTAGTGGTGGAAAGCGGTATTGCGCGCACTTTTCAGAACATCCGCCTGTTTGCCAACATGACCGCCCGGGAAAACGTGATGGTGGGCCAGCACGTGCGTACCCACGCCGGCGTGTTTGGTGCGGTGTTCCGCGGCCCGCGCACGCGCAAGGAAGAAGCCGCCATCCATGCGCGCGCTGACGAATTGCTGCGCTATGTGGGCATTGAGCGCCACGCCGATGAAGTGGCGCGCAATCTGTCGTATGGCGATCAACGCCGTCTGGAAATTGCCCGCGCTTTGGGCACCAACCCCAAGCTGTTGGCGCTGGACGAACCGGCTGCAGGCATGAACCCGAAAGAAACCGCGGCGCTGAAAACGCTGATGGAAAAAATCCGGGCGGATGGCGTGACCATTCTGCTGATCGAACACGACGTTAAATTGATGATGGGCTTGTGTGACCGCATTGCCGTGCTCGATTACGGCAAGAAAATCGCCGAGGGCAATCCCGAAGCCGTCAAAAATGATCCGCGCGTGATCGAAGCGTATCTGGGAGTCGCACCCGAATGAGCAGCTTGTTACAAGTAAAAAACCTGCAGGTGGCCTACGGCGGCATCCATGCAGTTAAAGGCATTGATCTGGATATCCAGCAAGGCGAGCTGGTGGCATTGATTGGCGCGAACGGCGCAGGCAAGACCACCACGCTGAAAACACTGGTGGGCATGATCAAGCCCGCGGGCGGTGAAATCCTGTACCAGGGCCAGCCGACGGCCAAACTGCCCTCTTACGCTTATGTGTCGCAAGGCCTGGCGATGGTGCCGGAAGGCCGCGGCATTTTTTCGCGGCTGACCGTGGAAGAAAACCTGCAGATGGGCGCGTATACCCGCAACGACAAAGCGGGTATCCCGCAAGATCTGGAGCGGATCTACCATTTGTTTCCGCGGCTGAAAGAACGGCAGAAGCAGCTGGCGGGCACCTTGTCGGGTGGCGAACAGCAAATGGTGGCAATGGGCCGGGCCATGATGAGCCGACCCAAACTGCTGTTGCTGGACGAGCCCTCGATGGGCCTGGCGCCCATCATCGTGCAGAAGATTTTTGAAATCATCCGCATGATTGCCGCGGAAGGCGTAACCATGTTGCTGGTGGAACAGAACGCCAAGCTGGCGTTACAGACGGCAAACCGTGGCTATGTGATGGAATCGGGCAAGATTACCCTGGCCGATACCGCCGCCAACCTGCTGGCCAACGAGCGCATTCAGCACGCTTATCTGGGCGACTGATCCCGCAGACTGTTAGTATGCACTGGCCCGGAATGCTAATCTGCGCTCCGGGCCTACTCAAGGCCGCTTTGATAGCGGCCTTTTTCTTTGCGCGCAGGGAATGCTGGATGCTTAAAACGTCTTATCTGTTAAAGAATGCGATCGGCCGTCTGGTGCTGCCGCCCGGCATCAATTTGCTGCTGATTGCCTGCGCGGTGCTGATCTGGCGGCGTTATCCGCGGCTGGCGCGTTGGTTGACGGGCGTCAACGTGACGTTGCTGCTGGTGCTGAGTCTGCCGTGGGTGAGCATTGCGCTGCGCCAGACTATTGAGCCGCCGCCGCTGGATATGCACGCGCTGGCGCAAGCCGATGCGATTGTCGGCCTGGGCGGTGGCACTCGCTTTGGCGCACTCGAAACCATCGATGGCCGTGATGTCGGCGAGGTTACCCTGCAGCGCGTGCGTTATACCGCCACGTTGGCACGCCGCAGTGGCTTACCGGTGGCGTTTACCGGTGGCGCGGCGTTTGGCGAGAAGATGGCCGAGGCTGAACTGATGGCGCGTAGCTATCACGATGATTTTGGTTTGACGGCGCGCTGGGTGGAAAACGCGGCTTTTGACACCGGCGACAACGCAAAACTGACCGCCGCAAAACTGCTGCCGCAGCATCGCAGGATTATTCTGGTGTCCAGCGCCTGGCATCTGCCGCGTGCGGTGCCATTGTTTGAGCGTGCCGGCTTTGTCGTCACGCCCGCGCCGACGGGCTACATCAGCACTCCCCCGTTCTCGTTATTGCAACTGGTGCCGGACGTGAGCGCGCTGGCCGACTCATTCTGGACCTTGCACGAGGGACTGGGCATCGTGTGGTATCAATGGGGACCGGGCGGGCGCTAAGCGTTGGGCCGTGTTTGCCGCGCTAGTCCGCAGGCATAAAAAAACGCCATGCAATTGCATGGCGTTTTTCTTTTGCGGACCGGCAACAATTATTGCACGGTTGCTTTGGCACGCAGATCGTCAACCAGCTTCTGCACGCGTTGGCGTTGCATTTGCTGTTCGATCTCGCCCTTCACTTCTTCAAAGCTCGGGCCCTTGGCATCACGTACGTCGTCCAGCTTGATGATGTGGTAGCCAAATTGGGTCTTGACCGGGGTCTCGGTCATCTTGCCTTTTTGCAGCTTGGTCAGCGCGGACGAGAATTCCGGAACGAAGTTGTTCGGATCAGCCCAGCCCAGATCGCCACCGTTGGCAGCCGAACCCTTGTCCAGCGACTTGGCTTTGGCGATGTCGTCAAACTTTTTGCCTTTCTTCAGATCGGCAATGATCGCGTTGGCTTCAGCTTCGGTCTTCACGAGGATGTGGCGAGCGTGGTATTCCTTGCCCGACTGGCTGGCTTTAACGCGGTCGTACTCTTTTTGCTCATCGGCAGCAGCAATCGGGTTAGCCTTAACCCAGTTGTTGATGTAGGTGCCGATCACGATCTGTTGCTTGGCGGCTTCAAGTTGGGCCTGAACGTCAGCCGACTTGTCGGTGCCTTTCTTGACCGCGTCTTGATAGATCACTTCATTGTTGATCAGCTGCTGCTTGATACGATCGCGCAGTTCCGGGCTGTCTTTCTGACCGCGTTCCGCCAGCTGCTTGACGATCATGTCCATCTTGCTTTGCGGGATGGCTACACCGTTAACGGTAGCAACCGGACCATCGGCGAACGCCGACACGGAAATAAGACCACCGATCAGCGCGAACGCGATTTTCTTGGTAGAACGCATTACAGATTCCTTGTTCGTTGTCGTGCTTGTATTTACGTTTTATTTTGACTGTGGACTGGTTGGATATAGCCGCTAATCAAAACTCTTCGGGCGCCAGCGCCTTGATGCTGAGCGCGTGGATGCGCGTCGGTATCAAGTCAGCCAGCAGTTCATACACTTTGCGATGACGCGCCAGTTTACTTAAACCGGCAAATGCCGCCGCCACAATAATCACATCGAAATGCCCGCCGCCACCAGAACCTGCGTGGCCGGCATGAGCCGCGCTGTCATCGTGCAACTCGAGCGATTCGGCTTCAAGTGGCGCCAGACGGGCGCGGATTTCGTTTTCAAGCGTGCCGATCATACCAGAGCCTATGGCAGCACATGTTTGAACGGTTTGACCGTCACGGCGGTGTACACGCCCGTGCGTCGGTACGGATCGGCTTCGGCCCAGGCCGTCGCCGCTTGCAGGTCTTCAAACTCCGCCACGATCAGGCTACCGGTAAAACCAGCCGCGCCCGGATCAGCCGCATCGACCGCCGGAAACGGCCCGGCCAGCACCAGCCGTCCTGCTTCGTTGAGCGCCTGCAAGCGCGCGATATGCTCGGGCCGCACGGCAAGCCGGTCAGCCAGGCTATCTGGTTTGTCTTCACCCACTATGGCGTACAAAGCCATCTGTTTTACTCCGGATCGACTGACGAATGGCCGGCTTTGACCGGCTCTTCAACAAGGTAACGGCTAAGCACCAGGCCTTGCGCGACGACAAACACCAACGTCAGCACCAGCGTGCCAAATACTTTGAAGTTAACCCAGGCTTCCTGGCTGAACGTCTCGAACACCCAGATATTGAGCGCGCCCATGGCGGCGAAGAACACCACCCAGGCCATGTTGAGGTTGGTCCAGATCGGCTCGGGAAGTTCCATGTTCTGGCCCATCATCGACTTCATCAGGTTACGACCCTGAAACGTCTTGGCGCCAAACAGGATGATGGCAAACAGCCAGTACAGCGCTGTCGGCTTCCATTTGATGAAGGTGTCGCTATGAAAATACAAGGTCGCACCACCAAAAACCGCCACCAGCGCAAAGCTGAGCAGCAGCATCGGTTCAACTTTACGCCATTTGATCAGCGCCCAGATCACCTGCACGGTGCTGGCCACAATGGCGACGGCGGTCGCGATATAGATAGGGATGTTTTTGACGTCTTCGGGCGACGTGATATTGAGGGTGTGTGCCACCCAGGTACAAAGCGGCGCTGCAATTGCTAATTTGGCGCCATAGTAAGCGCCAAAGAACAACAAGATCGGGAACAGATCGAAGAAAACCTTCATGGTCAATAACGCTCCGGTGGTTGGCGCATTATCCATTTGACGTGCCATGCTGACAAGGTTCATCAGGACGAAAAAAAACGCCGTGACGAGCACGGCGCTAAATTCCACTGGAGATACACGAAGCATCAGCTTGCGAAACAAATGATGCCTGGATCTCGACAGCGGGATATTGATCAAGATCAACAACGCCACAGGCTGTGAAAATTTTTATGGCATTGCGAAAGGGAAGAGGTGGCGAGCCCGACCCCCGGCACTGGCATCAAAGGCTGTGGCTGCTTCCTTCCGGACCTGACCAGGTTCACCTCTTAGCCATGCGGGGAGACCCGCCATAGAGAAGCGCGACTATAGCATCGTTATTTGAGAATTGCATCAGAAACGACGCGCTTCGCCCGCAATATCGCGCAGGAACAGTTCGCGCCGAGCCGCCAATGACAAGGCCTGACCCGCAATCCAGTACAACTTGGCGACGGCCGCTTCGGGCGTCATGTCGCCCGCGTCGAGCACGCCCGCATCCAGCAGCGCCTGGCTGGCGGCGTACTGGCCCATATGCACGCGGCCGCGCCAGCATTGCGTGCAATTGACCACCAGCGTGGTCGCCGCCAACTGCCGTAGCGCGGTGGTGAGTGCCGGATGCGACGGCACATTGCCGCTACCGAGCGTCTCCAGCACTACCCCGTCAAACGGGCCATGCGCTAATTGTTCGGCGATCCATTCGGTGGCAAAACCGGGCGTGACGGTTAATCGCACGATGCGCGCAGTCGCGTTGACGGGTTGATAACCGTTGAAGGGCCCAACTGATGACGCTGCGGGCAACGCCCAGCCTTGGCCAAACGCCAAGGCAATCGGCGCTTGATTGGGGCTGGCAAAGGCGGCATCGGCTTCGCAATCCGCTTTGCGTACCCGATTAGCCTGCAGCAATTGACCATCAAAGATCACGCCCACGCCGCTAAAACTGCCCGACTGCGCCAGTAATAATGCGGCTTCCACATTGCGTGGCGCATCGCTGTTATCGGCTTCCCACGCGTGCTGTGCACCCGTCACCAGTACCGCTTTATCAATGCCTGCCAACATAAAAGACAGCGCCGACGCCGTATAAGCCAGCGTATCGGTGCCATGCAGCACCACAAACGCATCCGCCTGATCAAGCCGATCACTGATATCCTGCCCGATCCGGTTCCAGTCATGCGGCGTCATCTCGCTTGAATCCAGCAAAGGCTGGTATTCAATGACCTCGACGTCTGGATAACGCGCGCGCAACTGTTCGGTCAGAAAGCCCGGTGCGGGCGCCAGGCCATGGGGGCCAACGCGCATGCCCAGCGTGCCGCCGGTGTAAAGTACGCAAATGTGCACAGCAATACCTCGAAATAGCGCCAGCCGCTACAATCTAGCCCTGTAACTCCGTGACGCACTAAAGAAACTGATGACTATCGTCGACAACCGCAAAGCATTTCACGATTACTTTATTGAAGACCGCCTTGAAGCCGGTATCGCGCTTGAGGGCTGGGAAGTCAAATCGATTCGTGCCGGCCGTGCCGCCCTTAAAGAATCTTATGTGACGTTCATGCACGGCGATTTCTACCTGATCGGCGCGCATATTTCGCCGCTGCCTACGGCTTCGACGCACATCAAGCCCGATCCCACCCGCAGCCGCAAATTATTGATGAAGCGTAGCGAAATCAATAAATGGTCGGACAAGGTAGATCGCTCGGGCTATACCGTGGCAGCGCTGAACATGCATTTTCAGCATGGCTATATCAAGCTGGAAATTGGCCTTGCCAAGGGCAAGAAGCAGCACGACAAGCGCGAGGCCACCAAAGAACGCGAATGGGTGCGCGAGAAAGCGAGGCTGGTGCGGAGCAATAATCGCTCGGGCGACTGATACTCGACACGGCTGAATGAACAGACGCGCTGGCTGGTGGGCCCTGCCCGGCCAGCGTGTTATCCGTTCAATTCAATCGCGATGACGCGCCCCATCAAACCGGATAGATAAAGATAGATGGATATCAGTCCGCGCGATCCTGGCCGGTTTCGTCGCGGCCAGTAATGCGGCGCTCGCTGCCGCTCAGCAAGCCGCGAATATTCTTGTGATGGCGTGCGATCAGCAGGACCGAGATCACCGTCACCGCATACAGGCTGGCGCGGTCGGGCATAAAATACCAGGCCAGCAGCGGCGCAATCAACGCGGCGACCAGTGCCGCCAGCGACGAAATCTTCAGTCCCTTGGCGATAATCAGCCACACCAGCAATACAATCACGCCCACGCGCCAGTCCAGCCCCAGCAACACGCCCAGCGCCGTCGCCACGCCCTTCCCACCGGCAAAGCGGAAAAAGATCGGCCACATATGCCCCAGCGTCACCGCCAGCGCCGCGGCTGGCACCAAAGCCGGGTCCAGTTGCCACGCATTAACCAGCACGCGCGCCAGCAATACCGCGACCAGGCCTTTAATGGCGTCGCCCAGCAGGGTCAGCGCGGCAGCCTTGCGATTGCCGCTACGCAATACATTGGTGGCGCCAGGGTTGCCCGAGCCGTATGACCGTGGATCAGCGAGGCCCATGCCGCGCGACACGATCACGGCAAAAGACAACGAACCGATCAGATACGCGGCCACGACGACAATAAACGACTGCATGTTGGATGAATTCCACTACAATAACGGGCTTCGATTGTAAGCGATTCGTCGCCTGCCCCGTCAAACAAGCTGCGTCAGATACAACATGGATCATATTTTCTTGCGCGAAGTCCGCGCCAATACACTGATCGGCTGGTATGACTGGGAGCGCACCGCGCTACAGCCGGTGGTGCTTGACCTGCAGATCGGCCTGCCCTCGCGCACGGCCAGCGCCTCTGATGATCTGATCGACACCATCGATTACGACAAAGTGGTGCAACGCCTGCGCGCCAGCCTGCTGGAACAACAGTTCTTGTTGCTCGAAGCACTGGCCGAGCATATCGCACGTCTGTTACTCACCGAGTTCAAAGCGCCTTGGGTGAGCGTCGCCGTGACCAAACCCGGCATTCTGCAAGATGTCGGTCAGGTGGGCGTGCATATAGAACGCAGCCAATCCGCCGTCTAACCCCTTCCTCCCTCCTGCTGTACCGATTTAGCAACCTCAATCTGAACCCGCGGGCCACATCAAGGTCTGAAACTGCACGTCCACGCCGCGCCAAAATTCGTAAGATTAATCCGAACGCAACCTGACAACTGTACAAGTGGCTCAACGCAGCCCGTTTTGGCGTCAAGCCGCGTGAACGCTGGCATACAGCGCGGTATGTCGCTGGACTAGCACGAAGCGGGCGGCTGTAGAACGGGCATCGGGCGGCTGATCCAGACCGTCTGTAGCGCCAATGCGCCCCAAAAGCCGTTTTGGGTTATACAGAAAAAAGTGCGTGCGTCACCCTATAGAAACTGGCCATTTAAGCCCCCACTAATGTACGATCCAGCTTGCTGAAAAACGCAAACTGACAACCGCTTGACCATGGACTTTCATTAATGCTGAATCGATTGACCGGATCGCGCCTGTTTTTTGTGACGCTTATCCTGGCCCTTACCCTGAGTTCGCAAGCCGAGGCGGCGCGACTGGGGGGCGGCCGTTCTGCGGGTATGCAGCGCGGCCAGATCAGCCGGCAAGCACCCCCCCCGCCCCGCCAGCCAGCCCCTCAAACGCCACCGGCCCAACGCGGCGGTGTAGGCGTCGGTACCGCTCTGGCGGGCGCCGCTGTGGGCGCTGCCGCAGGTTATGCGCTCGCGCGCAACAGTAACAATCATGCATCGGGCACAGCGGAAGGCAGCAGTGGTGTGCCGTGGGGCTGGCTGTTGTTGCTGGCGGCGCTGACCTTTGCCGGCTTTATGTTCTTGCGCCGTCGCGAGCGCCCTATCGTTAATGCTTATCCTGAAACCCGGCCAGTGCCGGGCTGGAACGACCCGACCAAGGTCAACACGCAAGGCCAGAAGGTTTATCGCATCGGCGAAAACGCCATGAACAATGGTCAGCCCGCACCGCAGAAGCTGCCCGAAGGCACCGATACCGCCGCGTTCTTGCGCCATGCAAAAGCCAGCTTTCAACATTTGCAGGCGCTAAATAGCCCGGAACAGCTGGAAGAACTACGTAAATACCTCACACCGGAACTTTTCACAGCCCTGCATGACGAAATCGACGCCAATCGCGATATCGCAGATTTCCCTTCACTGGATATCGACTTGCTGGATGTCTCCGAACAGCCAGGTCAGATCGTCGCCAGCGTACGGTTCAAGGGGCTGGTCAGCGAACGGGTGAATGCGCCCGTCGTGCCATTTGAAGAAATCTGGCATTTCACCAAGCAACCCGCGCCTGGCGCGCGCTGGTTACTGGCAGGCATCGAGCAACCCGCATAAGCAAGGGGCGCTTTGGCGCCTTTTGTTTTGCCGCTTGCGCGATGTCCTCGCAGTGATGGTAAAAGCGTTCTAAAGTAGTTACGGTTCAACCCGATATAACGTAAACCAGATAACCGAGGTTGAATGATGTCGCGATGTGTACTGATAAGCCTGACCATGGCGTTGGCGGCGTTGGGTATGACCGGGTGCGACCAGGTCAATACGCTGCTCAACAAACAACAAGCCAATGGGAAGGCGATCGGCGCAGCGTGCCGCGAAAGCGGGCGCGGTCTGGAGGATTGTTACAAGCGCAACGGGCGAGTCGCCAAGGCGGATATCTTTGGCGGCTGGCGTGAAATGAACGAGTACATGATCTCCAAGAAAATGGAAATCGTGCCTCCGCCTCCTGATAACTGCGGTCCGGGCAACGCGCATGACGATGCCACTGAGACACCGAAAAGCGATGCATCAGCAGCCTCAGCCGCTGCGAAAGCACATGACGGTTGAGTTCCAGGAGACGTTTGATAAATGGATACAACCTTGAAGAATTTCTTGAGCAACATACCCGCCTTCGAGGATTTCTCGGAAGAGGATCTGGAGGTCGTCCTGCAGGCTGCGGTCAAGCGCCACCTGCCCAAGGGCACTTTCCTGTTCCGCGAAGGCGACCCGGGCGAAGCGATGTACCTGCTGGTCGAAGGCCGAACGCGCTCGTTTACCAGCGACAATCAGGGCAAGGAATTTGTCTTTCTGATCGGCGAACCCGGTGATGTGTTTGGCGAAGTGTCGATGATCGACGATTCGCCGCGCAGCTGGTCAGCGCAAGTGGAAGAAGACTCCACCTTCCTGATGTTTACCAAGCAGGATTTCCGCACCGCCATGGATGCGTATCCGCAGCTTAAAGACAAGCTGATCCTCAATCTGGCGCGTATGGTGCGCAATCTGTCCGCCACCATGAAAAACCTGGCGCTGCTGGATGTGTATGGTCGCGTGCGCGCGCTGTTTGAAGGCTTGCCGCAAGAAGAGCAAGAAGGCGGCGTGGTGATGATCACCGAGCCGCTGACCCAACAAGCCATTGCGGACCGCGTTGGTTCTTCGCGCGAAATGATCGCGCGCATTCTCAAAGAACTGGTGTTCGGCGGCTATGTGCGGCTGGAAAACAAACGCATCATCCTGCTGCAGAAAATGCCGGAGCGCTTCTAAGCCGCTGCGCCTGCATGCCAGAACCCACGGCCCGCCCTGCGCTGCAGCGGCGGGCCGTTTTGTATGCAGACCGTCCACCCATTGCCAGAAGCACGCGCGATTGCCGCTATAATCACGCGCTGTTCTCACCCGAATACAAAAGCTGCGCCATGTCCGTTCTGCCCGTTTCCCCTGCCCATATCGATCTTGCCGTTGCCGCCCTGCGCGATGGTCAATTGATCGGCATGCCCACCGAAACCGTGTATGGCCTGGCCGCAGATGCCGACAATCCCGCTGCCGTGCGTGCGATTTTTGCATTGAAGGGTCGTCCGGCCGATCACCCGGTGATCGTGCATATCGCTGGCGCGCAGCAACTGGACCAGTGGGCGCAAGAAATCCCCGATGCGGCCTGGCGACTGGCTGAGGCATTCTGGCCTGGCCCGCTCACCTTGATTTTGCCGCGCCAGCCGCATGTGCCCGATGCCGTCACGGGCGGACAAGACACCGTGGGTTTGCGCGCGCCCTCGCACCCGGCCGCCCAAGCACTACTGCAACAATTTGGCGGCGGTCTGGCGGCGCCCTCGGCCAATCGTTTTGGCCACGTCAGCCCCACCACTGCGCAACATGTGCACGACGAATTCGGTGACGCATTGCCGATTGTGCTGGATGGCGGCGCGTGTGACGTCGGCGTCGAATCTACCATCGTCGGCCTCGCCGCAGGCGCCCCCACGCTGCTGCGCCCGGGTGGCATCAGCCGCGAAGCGATCCAGGATTTGCTGGGCTTGCAGTTGCAGCATCACAAGAAAGCCGACACCGCCAAAGTGCGCGTCTCCGGCTTGCTGGATTCGCACTATTCGCCGCGCACGCCGCTGATTACCGGCGCGCCTGAACGCGTCAACGATCAAGCCCGGCTGGCGTTTGAGCGGGGCGAACGCGTCGCGCTGATTACCTGCGGCCCGGCCGCGCCCACCCGCGGCATTGATCAGGCCGCGCTGGCTGCGGAACCAGCCGAATATGCGCGCCAGATTTACGACACATTGCGCCAACTTGATCGCGGCCACTATCAGGCGATTTATCTGCAATTGCCCCCCGCCACGCCTGCCTGGCTGGCGGTGCACGACCGGCTGCATCGCGCTGCGCATACCCGCCTCGGCTAAGCTTGCCGCACGCAGACAACGTCTGCGATTCCTCTCTCAAAAAGATGCTAATTGCGAGAAAAACGCCGACATCTGGCCGCGCAGGCGGCATGCGATGCGCATTTCATCAATTCGCCATTTTCAACGCGGAAAAACCGGTTAATATACGCGCCTTTCACGGACGTCCCAGACCGGTATAGAACCGGCGGCAAGCCTTGTCCTGCAACGTTTTAACGCCTGCCAGGTCAGAGCCCCAAGCCGCCGTCCACCGCCATGCGGAGGATGGGTCTTGTGCCTACAC
>NZ_LAQT01000010.1 GCF_001294205.1 Amantichitinum ursilacus | reverse complement strand
GGTTTATCCGCAATGCTAAGGAGCGATTATGGCGCGGGCAGTTTGCGGGCCGCCGGCGCGGAGCAACCGGAGCGTACGTTTTGTACGTGAGGATTGCGAGCACCGCCGGAACGCAAAATGCCCCGCCAGAATCGCTCGTACCCCACCCGCAATGCTTCGGAGCTGTTGCAGTGTGGCCAGGTTGCGGACCGCCGGAACGCAGGGTGCGTAAGCGTACGTTTTGTACGTGCGCACCCCGAGTACCGCCGGGTCGCAAGATGGCCGCGCTGCGGCAGCTCCCTCACCCACCATAAAAAAAGCCGGCTCTCGGGGGAGAGCCGGCATAAGTCGCGTGCAAAGACAACCGTTTCTATTCCGTCCCCTTGTGAGACACCACCGCACGCCTGCCGTGAACGAGTCGTCAGGCGCGCACTGCGGTGCTCTTATCCCTTCACCCCGCCCGATGTCAGCCCGTTGACCATAAAGCGCTGCGATAACAAAAACAGCAGCGTAATGGGTAAACCGGACAGAATCGCCGCGGCGGCGAAGTCTCCCCACAGATAGTTCTGTGTGTATAAGTAAAGCTTTGAACCGACGGCCAACGTCAGATTCTGCTCTTGATGCAGCAATACGCTGGCCACGGGATACTCAATGATCGCACCAATAAATGCCAACAGGAATACCACGATCAAAATTGGTACAGCCATCGGCAACAACACATAGCGGAATGTCTGGAAATGGCTGGCGCCATCCACCAATGCCGCCTCTTCAATCTCGACCGGAATGGTTTCCATATAGCCTTTGATGGTCCAGATATGCAGCGCCACCCCGCCCGCATACGCCAGCACCAGGCTACCGTGACTATCAATGCCCAGCCACGGAATGTAATTACCGATCTGGTCGAAAATGGCGTAAATGGCGATCAACGACAATACCGACGGAAACATCTGCATCAAGAACAGTGCATTCAAACCCATGGCGCGGCCACGGAATTTGAGACGGGCAAAAGCATAAGCGCAGGTGGTGGATAGCGCCAGTATCACCACCGCGCTCATCATGGCCACTTTGATCGAATTCCATAACCAGCGCAGCACCGGAAACGGCGGATCAATCTGGTGGCCGAATTGATCGATATAGCTAAAGCCCAGCGCCAGCTTCCAGTGTTCCAGGCTGATATGGTCGGGCAATAAACTGCCCGCCGCAAAGTTACCTGGCCGCAAAGAAATCGACACGATCATCAAGAACGGAAACAGGCACAGCGCAATAAATGCGATCAACGCCAGATGGGTGGCCACCACGCGGCCGGTATGACTTTTATCGAGCACCATGGCCATGATTATTTGCGCTCCGTGGATTGGTTAACGCGGGTCAGCTTCAGGTTAATCAGCGACAACACGCCCACCAGAATAAAGATAACGGTCGATATCGCCGCCGCCAGGCCAAAGTTCTGGCCCGAATCCTGAAAGGCGATGCGATAGGTGTAGCTCACCAGAATATCGGTCGAGCCCGCCGGGGTCAGGCTGTCGGGGAAATCCGGGCCGCCTGCGGTCAACAACGAGATCAAGACAAAGTTGTTGAAGTTAAAGGCAAAGCTGGCCAGCAACAACGGCATGATGGGCTTGGCAATCAGCGGCAGCGTAATGCGGCGCAGATTGGTCCACGCGCCACCGCCATGAATCGCCGAGGCTTCATACAATTCGCTGGGAATCGATTTGATCAGGCCCATGCATAGCAACATCATGTACGGATAACCGAGCCAGGTATTCACAATCAGCAACATGCCGCGCGCCAACCACGGATTGGAAAACCAGTCGGGTTTGATGCCAAACAGGCTATGCAAGACCAGATTGATTTCGCCAAAGTTTTCGTTAAACAAACCGCGGAAAATCAGGATCGAAATAAAGCCCGGCACGGCATACGGCAGAAATAGCAGCACGCGATACAAACCGCGCATGGCCAGAGATTCCCAAGACAAGGCCACCGCCAGCAAAAAGCCCACGGCAAATGTCAGAATCACGGTGGCCAAGGCAAAGCCGACGGTCCAGGTAAAGATCGCCAATAGCGGGCCGCGGAATTGTTTGCTGGTAAACAATTGCGCAAAGTTGGCGCCACCCACACCCACGGTAAAGCCGGGCGACACTTTATCGCCGCTGGCGGTTTCGTAATAGCCGGTGCGGAAATTGGCTTTGAGGATTTCGCCAGATTGCAGATTCTTCAGCGTGCCTTTATCCAGCTGCTGGAATAACGGGGCGGCCGGCGCGGCCCGCGAAAAGCCCGCCATCTGATATACGCCCGCATGCTCGGGCACTTTCATATGCAGTTCTTTTAGCGCGCCTTGCATCGCGATCAAATCGCGGATTTGTGCTTTGGCGCCCGCTGGCGCTTGTGCTGTGGCTTTGAGTTCCACATCGCGCGCTTTGCCGGTGGGCTTGTCGATATCCAGCGCATCGGATTGCCAGCCGTGGCCCGCGTCATCGCTTAAATAAACGCGCTTTTTGCCGCCATCGGGATACACGCCCATCGCCAGCGAATCACCGCCGCTATCGCCCGCGCCAGAATAAGTCTGGTCGAGAAAATATTTAGTTGCCCGTTCAAACGTCAGCAGGTTGGTGGAGCTGTAATTGGTAAAACCAATGCTCACCGTATACGCCGCCGGAAATACTACGAATAACAAGGCGGCAAACACGCCCGGATATAAATAGCGCCACGGGTACAGTTTGGGATGGCTTAACAGCCAAGTGGACGCGCCCAGTATCACCAGGAACAGCACCGCGATCAGCGGATGGCCGGCGGTATAGACGGCGAAGATCAGCCAGAGTGCGGCCAGTATCAGCAGCAGGCCAAGTGCGGGGCCAGCCCAGCGAGCCAGTTTGCGTTGCATGCCAGGTTTTCCTTAGCCGGATACGCGTCAACTGCGCCCGGAACATCCAATCTATATGTTTTAAGTGAGATGCCACAACCCGAGCGGACGGCGGCGGTGTTGCCAATCAAGTAATTGCATAGGGCCAGATGCCGGAACATCTGGACTGGATACCGGCAAGTGGCAGCTTGCCGATATCCACAAGATCATCCAGCGCTCACGTCATCGCGCGGACAACGCGAGCGCCTTGCAACTTCAGACCATCAAGGCTTATTTGGCCTTGATCTTGGCCGCAGCCGCGTCCAGACCTTCCTTCACGCTTTGACGACCTTGCGTGATGTTCTGCAGGGCCGGTTGCATGGTCGACCAGAACTTGCCCATTTCGGGGTTGTTCGGCATCGGGTGACCGGCTTGCGCGCTCTTCATGGTGGCGGCGATGTTCGGGTCAGACTTCAGCTGGTTGTAGAACGCCTTGTTGGCAGGCACGCCCAGCGGCACGTCGTCGTTCATCGACTTCAGGCCTTCTTCTTTCAGCAGATAGTTCTCAAGGAACTCCACCGCCAGATCTTTGTTGGGGCTGGCTTGCGTCACCATCGCGCCCAGCACGCCCACAAACGGCGCGGACGGTTTGCCGTCCACGGTCGGGATCGGCGCGACGCCAAAGTTGATCTTGCTCTTGCGCAGGTTTTCCCAGGCCCACGGGCCGGTAATCATCATGGCAACCTTGCCCTGGTTAACCCCGGCTTCCATTTCGGCGTACGACGACGACTTCGGCATCGCGCCCGAGCTGATCAGCTTCATCAGGGTTTCAGCACCCTTCACCGCGCCGGCGTTGTTTACGCCCACGTCGTTGGCATCATAGGTGCCATCGGCCTTGGCCTTGAACGGGTAACCGCCATTGGCAGCCAGCAGCGGCCAGGTAAAGTAGGTGTTGGTGTAATCCCACAGAATGGCTTTCTTGCCTTGGCCAGACAGTTTTTTGTCCAGCGCGATCACGTCGTCAAACGACTTGGGCGGCGTCGGCACCAGGTCTTTGTTGTAGACCAGGCCTACCGCTTCGATGGCGATCGGGTAGCCCCAGACCTTGCCACCGGCCGTCCAGGCTCTCCAGCCCAGCGGATCGATTTCGTTCTTGACCTTGGCGCTCGGGTTAACCGGCGACAGCAGGCCGGCGGTGGCCCATTCGCCCATGCGGTCATGCGGCCAGATCCAGATGTCCGGGCCCTTGCCTGCGGCAGCGGCTTGCTGGAACTTGTTGGCGGCGTCTTCCGGACGCTCCACCACCACTTGCACGCCGGTGGCCTTGGTGAAGGCTTCACCGACCTTGATCAGGCCTTTGTACGATTTGTCGCCGTTAATCCAGATCAACAGCTTGCCCGGTTCGGCCGCGTACGAAGACGCAGCACCCAAGCCCATGACGGCCACTGTGACCGACGACAGCACGAGACGACCCAAACGACTACGCGAGATATCCATTCTGACTCTCCATCTAGTGTTTTCATGTTTTGAAACGTGCCTGCAAAAGGCCGCTTCTGTATGTTCCCTAACCGGTTTGACCGCAGGAAAAACCTAAGCACCATATGCCTGGCGGCACACTCGGGGTATACGGTCCAATACGTACTTTACGGGCCATTCCGCCGAGCGGTAGTGCGCAGATTTTGACTACAGATTATTCAGCGAGGGGGTCCAGCCGGCGGAAGGCTTTGCCGTCCGCGTTAAACAGATAACCGTGCGCGGGCTTGAAGCCCAGCGGCACGCGTTGGCCGATATCCACATGGCGCAACGCGGGCATGCGCACCGACATCGGCACCTTGGCGGCGGCGTTGTCGAGATACAGCACCGACGAATCACCCAGGCGTTCCAGCACCACTGCATTGCCGGTGAGGACATTGCTGGTCAGATCGACATGCAGATGCTCCGGGCGCACGCCCACGGTAACGGCATCGCCCACCTTGGCGCCCGCCGCATCCACCAGCACGGTCACATTCTGGTTGCCGGTTAGCGCTACTTGCACGCCGTCCGCGCCGATGCTGCTAATGGTGCCGCTAAGGAAGTTCATGCCCGGCGAACCCAGAAAGCCCGCCACAAACAGGTTGATCGGCTCGTGGTACAGCTCGGTCGGCGTGCCAACCTGTTCCAGCTGACCCGCACGGAACACCACGATGCGGTCGGCCAGCGTCATGGCCTCTACCTGATCGTGCGTCACATAAATCATGGTCGCGCCCAGCTCGCGGTGCAGGCGCGCAATTTCGATGCGCATCTGCACGCGCAACGACGCATCCAGGTTGGAGAGCGGCTCATCAAACAAGAACACTTCAGGCTTCTGCACGATGGCGCGGCCGATGGCCACACGCTGACGCTGGCCCCCCGACAATTCTTTGGGCTTGCGCTCCAGCAGATGGTCCAACTGCAGCACCTTGGCCACTTGCTGCACGATCGGCGTGTAATCCTTTTTGCTCATGCCCGCCAGGCGCAAACCAAACGCCATGTTTTCGAACACGCTCATATGCGGATACAAGGCGTAGCTCTGGAACACCATGGCGATGCCGCGCTTGACCGGCGGCAGTTCGTTCATGCGTACGCCGCCAATCTGCAGCTCGCCTTCGCTGATGTCTTCCAGGCCCGAGATCGTGCGCAGCAGCGTGGTCTTGCCGCAGCCCGACGGGCCGACAAACACGACAAACTCGCCGTCGTTGATCTCCAGATCGATGCCGTGCAGCGTGGTGACATCGCCAAAGCGTTTCTTGATGTTCTTGAGGCTAACCGTGGCCATTGCGTCTCTGAGTCCTGAGCGGTAACCGCCCGCAGCGTAGCGGGCGGCGGATGTCGGTGGTCCGACCTGTTTTGCAAACCGGTTTATTGCGCGGTGCCGTACCAGCCCGCCCACGCATCCAGCTGCAGGGTAACGCCGGTGCGGGTGGCGCCTTCCAGGCCATGGCCGGCCAGATCATCCACGGCAAACGGCAGCGTAAAGGTCTGCGGCTGTTCGCTGAGGTTGAACACCGCCACCAGCGTCTGGCCCGCGTGTTTACGCGTAAACGCCAGCACCGGTTCGTCGGCCTGCAAGAAGGAGATATCGCCCAACAGCAAGGTCGGCTGGGTTTTGCGCCAGTGCAGAATGCGGCGGTAGGCGGCCAGCGTCGAAGTGTCTTTGCCTTCTTGCGCATCCACCGCCAGCGGCACGTGCGTGCTGGCCACCGGCAACCACGGCTCGGTCGGGCTAAAGCCGGCATTCAGCTGGTCTTTGTGCCACGGCATCGGCGTGCGGCAGCCGTCGCGGCCTTTAAATTCGGGCCACATCGCAATGCCGTACGGATCTTGCAGTTGTTCAAAGGTCAGTTGCGCTTCGGGCAGGCCCAGTTCTTCGCCCTGATACAGGCAGCTGGAACCGCGCAACGACACCAGCATCGCCAGGATGGTGGGCGCAAAACGCGGATGTTGCGTGTCTTTGCCCCAGCGGCTGACCACGCGCACCGAATCATGGTTGCCGGTGGTCCAGCAGCCCCAGCCGTCGTTAAGCTGGCTTTCCAGATCTTCGACTTGCTTGCGGATATGCGCAGCGGAGAAATCGGCGGTCAGCAGGTTAAAGCTGTAGGCCATATTCAGCTTGTCGTTGCCGCCGGTGTATTGCGCCATCAGGCTGATACTTTCGTCGTCGCCCACTTCGCCGACGCTCATCGCCGCGCCGTACTGGTCGAGCAACTTGCGGATGCGCTGCAGAAACGCCAGGTTTTCCGGCTGCGATTTATCGTATTTGTGTTGCTGATAACCGTAGGGGTTTTCCGCGCTCACCGACGCTGTGTCGCGCTTGGTGGCGGGCGGATTGTTGCGCAGTTGGCGATCGTGGAAATGGTAATTGCAGGCGTCAAAGCGAAAGCCATCCACGCCGCGCTTTAGCCAGAATTCGATTTCGCCCAGCACCGCATCTTGTACTTCCGGGTTGTGGAAGTTGACGTCAGGCTGGTTGTACAAAAAGTTATGCAGATAGTACTGGCAGCGACGGGTGTCCCAGCGCCAGGACGGGCCGCCAAACACGCTCAGCCAGTTGTTGGGCGCGGAGCCATCGGCTTGCGGATCAGCCCACACATACCAGTCGGCCTTGGGATTGGTCTTGCTTTGACGGCTTTCCTTGAACCAGGCGTGCTGGTCGGACGTGTGCGACAACACCTGGTCAATGATCACCTTGAGGCCCAGCGCATGCGCCTTGGCCAACATACGGTCAAAGTCGTCCAGATTGCCAAACAGCGGATCGACATCGCGGTAATCCGAGACATCGTAGCCAAAGTCTTTCATCGGCGATTTGAAGAACGGGCTCACCCAGATGGCGTCCACGCCCAAGCTGGCCACGTAATCCAGATGGGCCGAGATGCCGTTCAGATCGCCCACGCCATCGGCGTTGCTATCGGCAAAGCTGCGCGGGTAGATCTGATAAATGACGGCGCCACGCCACCATTGCACATTCGGGTTTGCTGCCTGTTCCATGCTGTCTTCTTCTGGTTTCGTTGATCACGGGCCGGATACGGCCGAACCTATCTGTTATAGGCGATGCCGGCTTGCGCATCTATCGAGTCAAACCGGTTTGAATTGCGTTTGAACGCATCATAACGCCTGTAGTCGGCGAGATGAAACTACGGTGTTTTACTTACGAAACCGCAGAAAGCCGCGCGAACACACGGCCCGAAGAACATCCAAAGGCGACGAACGGCATAGGGTGGGTCTCGACCCACCACTCAAAGCCATCGCCAGGCACCCGCGCGCCACGCATACCACCCCGGATCGCTCAGTTGCCCAGCCATACCCAAAGCCATCACCAGGCACTGCTGCCTTGGCATGCCACTTGGGTTGGTGGGTCATGACCCACCCTATGGGTTATTGGTTGCCGCCGCCATTGCTATGGCAGCCGGGGCAGGACGGAAACGCGATCTTGCTACCCAGCGCATCTTTCATATCCTTGATCGGCAGCGGATCACGCGCGCTGCACAGCATTTCGTACAGCGGCGCTTGCAGGGCGTTGTAGCCTTCCACCTTGATCTTGTCCCACGGCCGGTTCATCTCGGACCACTTGCCGTCCGCACCGGCAAACGCATAGGTGCGGAACTGCCCGGTATCGCAATCGATGCCTTCATACACGTGGTTAAACGTCTTGCCATCGCGCAGCGGAATGGCCGCGGCATAACGCACGATGGCGTCCTTGCCCACGCTCAGGCTGTCCTCGGACACCAGAAACTTTTCGTTGCCCCAGGCCTTGTTGTTACGAAACTGCACCCAGTTGCCCAGCGTGGACAATTCGGGCTTGGTAAACGGCTGTTCTTGCGGCGTGGGCAGGGTGTTTTTCAGCAGATTGCTAAAGCTGAAATCGCGATCTTTATCTCCATCCGTGCTGGCGCCACGGTTATTGCCATTGCGCGGATTATCAGGGCTCTGGCCGACGTTATCGGCATATACGAAGACGCTGCTCAGCAGGCAGACAGTGGCCAGCGTCAGCGGGATCAGGCGTTTCAAGGTCTCTACTCCAGTGTTGCGGCGGCGAAAAACCCGCTGATGATACGCCTGGCGCATGCCTTGCGTCTTGCCGCGACGGTAACCTGGCGTAGCGGCGCGGGCAGGACCGGCGCGGCCGCGTTAAAATGCGCTTCTTTTGCCCGATACCGAGCCCGCTGCATGAACGCCGACCTCGCCATAGACCTGACGGGCCTTAATTGCCCTCTGCCCATCCTGCGTACCAAAAAGGCCTTGGCTGGCCTGCAAAGCGGTCAGGCCGTGCACGTTACGTGCACGGATCCCGCCACCGTCAAAGACTTTGCCGACTTCTGCAAACTGACGCAGAACCCCTTGCTAAGCAGCGAGACGGTCGACGGCAAATTTGTGTTCGTGATCCAGAAACGCTGATCGCGCCGCACCCTCGATATCCGAACCCCGATTTCTTACAAGATACCCGCGCCATGACCCAAACCCTGACGATTACCCGCCCTGATGATTGGCATCTGCATCTGCGCGACAACGAGCTGATGGCCGCCGTGCTGCCCCACACCGCGCGTGAATTTGCCCGCGCGATTGTCATGCCCAACCTGAAGCCTCCGGTGACCACCGTGGCGCTGGCCGATGCCTATCGCCAACGTATTCTGGCGGCGCTGCCTGCGGGCATGACGTTTGAACCGCTGATGACGCTGTACCTCACCGACCGCACCTCGCCCGACGACATCGTCGCGGCGCGCGCCAGCGGCTTTGTGCATGGCGTCAAACTGTATCCGGCCGGGGCCACTACCAATTCGGATAGCGGCGTGACGTCGCTGGATAAGGTAATGCCGGCGCTGGAAAAAATGGCTGAAGTCGGTTTGCCGTTGCTGGTGCATGGCGAAGTGACCGACCACAGCGTGGATGTGTTTGATCGCGAAGCGGTGTTTATCGATACGCTGCTGGCCCCGCTGATGCAAAAGCTGCCGACGCTGCGCGTGGTGCTGGAACACATCACCACCAGCCACGCCGCCGATTTCGTCAGCACCGGCCCAGCCAACCTGGCCGCCACGGTGACGGCACACCACTTGCTGATGAACCGCAACGCCATGTTTACCGGCGGCATCCGCCCGCATCACTATTGCCTGCCGGTGCTGAAGCGGGAAACCCATCGCCAGGCGCTGGTGCGTGCGGTAACCGGCTCCTCCAATCGCTTTTTCCTCGGCACCGACAGCGCGCCGCATGCGCGCCATACCAAAGAAACCTCGTGTGGCTGTGCCGGCATGTACACCGCGCACGCGGCCTTGCCGCTGTATGCCGAAGTGTTTGAGCAGGCCAACGCGCTGGACAAGCTCGAAGCGTTTGCCAGCTTTAACGGCCCCGATTTTTACCAGCTGCCACGTAATAGCGGCACCGTCACGCTGACCAAACAAGCGTGGCAAGTGCCGGATGAATATCCGTTTGGCGCGAATACCGTGGTGCCTTTGCGCGCCGGTGAAAGCATCGCCTGGACGCTGGCGTGATCGTCCACCGCAATGCCGGGCGCGTGGTGTGGTGGCTGGTGGGCGTGGTGTTGGTGATCGCGGCCATATGGGGTTGGCCGCTGATCACCACGCCGACGCTGGAACATCATTTCTACGGCCTGTTCTGGTACACCATGCTGGGCCTGGGCGCGGCGTTCTGGATGTTTCCGGCCGAGCAAACACTGGCCGGCCGCCACTTGCGCCGTCGCACCATGCTGCTGGGTTTGCTGCCGGTGTATACGCGCGAAATCGATCTGGCCGCGTTTGACCGGGTGACGCTGGAACAGGATCGCAGCACCATCGGCGCCGATAGCCTGTGGGTGCTGTTTGCGGGCCCCGACGACCAGCGTTTTGTGTTTGCGCACTACCGCGCCACGCGCCGTGGCCAAGCCGCCGCCACCGCACTGGCGGGCCGGTTGGCGCAGCAATCGGGATTAGCGTTTGCCCAATTGGCCCCGGACAACGGATAATGGCGCCGCGAAGCGGGTCGGGTAACCGCCGCTCACCGTAAGGTGGGGGGAGGAAAGTCCGGGCTCCACAGGGCAGGATGCTGGCTAACGGCCAGGCGCCGTGAGGCGACGGAAAGTGCAACAGAGAGTAGACCGCCGATGGCCGCAGGGTGTGCAAACGCTCTGCGGATCAGGTAAGGGTGAAACGGTGCGGTAAGAGCGCACCAGCGTTCCGGGCAACCGGGCGGCTCGGTAAACCCCATCCGGAGCAAGACCAAGCAGCAGGCGTTGAGACGGCCCGTCGAGCCTGCGGGTAGGTTGCTTGAGCGTGTCAGTAATGGCTCGCCTAGAGGAATGGTTACCGCCAGAAATGGAACAGAACCCGGCTTAAAGACCCACTTCGCACTTACAACTGTTGGCTACTGCGCGGACGCATCTTGCGTCCCGGCGGTGCTCGGAATGCTCATGGCCCAACTGGCCACTCCGCTTCCTCCGCTCCGGCGGTACGCAACCTGCGACCGCGGCGACGACCAAAGGGAGTCCCTGTGGGACGCCCGATACATTGCGGCTGACACCGCGAGGCGCTTCGCTGTCGCGGGGCCACACCCACTGCGGTGGCCAATGCCGCGATGCTTCATAGGGTGGGTCTAGACCCACCAGCCAAAGCCGCCACCACGAGCCACTCCAGTAGGGTGCGTTACCCCATTGGGGCAACGCACATTTCGGTTATGCCCCCGGCGCAGTTCCGGGCCACTTGATATCCCACGGCGCCAGCAAATCCGCTCGCATCAGCTCGGGCCACTCTGCGGGCCAATGCTCACCCGCCTGCGGCAAACAGATATACCGATGCATTTGGCCGTCCCACTCAAACTCCAACGCATACGCATGCAAATAGCCGCGATCGGCCGGTGCGCCGCCGTATCGTTCATCGCCCAGAATCGGCACGCCCAAGCTCTTTAGCGCCACGCGCAACTGGTGGGTGCGGCCGGTGCGGGGTCTGAGCAAATACGCGCGCAAGCCGCTGCCCAAGCCGTAGCTAAAGAACTGCGTGACGGCGTGGTTTTGCGTATCGCGTGTCAGTTTCCAGTTGCCGCCCCGGCCCGCCTGCATGCCGCCCGCGATCGTGCCTTGTTTCTTGCCCGGTTTGCCGTGGGCCAGCGCCAGGTAGAATTTATTCATGTCGCGGCCGCTAAACAACTCGCCAAAGCGGCGCGCGGCGCTGCTGGAGCGCGCAAACAGAATCAGCCCGCTGGTGATGCGATCCAGCCGGTGCACCGCGTGCAGGTCGCCGGCGATCTGTTCGCGCAAGGCGCTGATCACGCCGCTTTCCTCGCCCTCGGCATGGAAGTTCATGCCCGGTGGTTTGTACACCAGGACGAAATCGGCTTCAGTAGCCAGCACCGTCAGCGCGGTGGGGTCGGCGACGGTCAGCGGCTGGATGGGGTGGTCCAATTCGGGTACTCGGATAACAGTGTTAAAGTGCGGTGCGGCCCGGGTCGGGCTGCGTTTCGATGTCTTATACCTGATCACTCCATGAAACTCATCATCATTGCGCTGGGCCACAAGATGCCGGCGTGGATCGAGCAAGGCTTTACCGAATACGTAAAGCGCATGCCGCGCGAATTTGCGATTCAGCTGGTGGAATTAAAGCCGGACAAGCGTTCAGGCGGGCGCACGCCGCAGCAAGTGATGGCGGAAGAAGCCGAGCGCATCATGGCCGCCATTCCCAATGGCGCACGCGTGTTGGCGCTGGACGAGCGCGGCGCCAACTGGACCACCATGAAACTGGCCGAGCAAATGAAAAGCTGGCATGTCGACGGCCGCGATGTGGTGTTTATCATCGGCGGCACCGACGGGCTGGACCCCAGCGTCAAGCAGCGCGCCGATCAGCTATTACAACTGTCCGCCCTGACCATGCCGCATGGCATGGTGCGCGTGCTGCTGGCTGAGCAGCTATATCGCGCCTGGTCGATCCTGCATAACCATCCGTACCACCGCGAATAAGCGAACCCATGAATTCTGATCTCGATCTCTACCTGGCCTCGGGCAGCCCGCGCCGGCGCGAACTGCTGGCGCAAATTGGCGTGCGCTTTATGCGCATCGATGCGCCCGTTGACGAAACCCCGTTGCCCAACGAACCAGCGCGCGACTATGTGCTGCGCCTGGCGCACGCCAAGGCGGCCAGCGGTTGGGCGGCGATGCAGACACAAGGCTTGCCGACCCGGCCGGTGCTGGCGGCCGATACTACCGTGGCGCTGGATGGGCTGATTCTGGGCAAGCCGGAAGACGCCGCCGACGCCGCGCGCATGTTGCGGACGCTGTCAGGCTCCACGCACCAGGTGTTGACCAGCCTGGGGCTGCACACCACGAGCGGGATTGAAGTCGTGCTATCGACCAGCAATGTACGCTTTGCCGAACTGAGCGATGCGCAAATCGCCGCTTATGTGGCCAGCGGCGAACCGATGGATAAGGCGGGCGCGTATGGCATCCAGGGTCTGGGCGGATTGTTTGTGGCGCATCTGGAAGGCAGCTACACCGGCGTGATGGGCCTGCCGCTGCACGACACCGCCGCGCTGCTGGCCCGCCACGGCCTCGGGGCGCTGGCGAAATGACATAGGGTGGGTCAAGACCCACCATTCAAAGCCGTCGAAGTGAAACGCATACGCTTGCGTTCTCGCTAATGCCTTTGAATGGTGGGTCTCGACCCACTATTCAAAGCCGTCGAAGTGAAACGCATACTCTTGCGTTCTCGCTGATGCCTTTGAGTGGTGGGTCAGACGGGGACGCCGAGTCCCACCCTATGCCTCACAACTTGAACCGCCCCAGGATGCTGTTCAGATGCCCCGCCACCGCGTTCATCTCGTCGGCCTGGTGGGCAGTCTGGCGTGATGCCGCTTCGTTCTGCGCAATCGCGCTGGCCACGCGGTTTACGCTATCCGAAATCCTCGCGCTGGCCGTGTCTTGTTGATGCAGCAGCGTGTTGATCTCCGCCGTGGTCTGCAGCACCTGGTTGGCCATTTCTTCGATGCGGCCAATCGCCGTGCCGGCTTTTTCGGCCAGTTGCACGCCGGTGGTCACTTTCTGCTGCGTTAACGTCATCGCCTCGTTGGAATCACGCGCGCCGTTCTGGATGGCGGCGACGATTTCGTTGATTTCCTGCGTGGATTGCTTGGTGCGCTCGGCCAGTTTGCGTACTTCGTCAGCCACCACAGCAAAACCGCGCCCATGTTCACCAGCGCGCGCCGCTTCAATCGCGGCATTCAGCGCCAGCAGATTGGTCTGCTCGGCCAGTTCCTTGATCACGCCCATCACCACCGACACATCGCGGCTCTTGTCAGTCAGCGTGGCGATATCAGTGGACGAGCGCGCCACGTGGTCGGCCACGGTGCGAATTTCATTGGCCGCGTCGGCAATCACCGCCTCACCCTCGCGCGATGCGGTGGCGCTGTCTTGCGTAAGCGTTACCGCGCTGTCAGCGTGCAACGACACCTGGCGTATGCCGCCAATCAAGCCATCCAGCGCATTGACCATGCTGGTGGTGGCTTCGCCCTGATGCGCCGCGCTCTGATGCAATTGCTGCGCGGTATTGCCAAACTGGCGCGCCACGTCTTGCACGTGGCTGGCCTCGTTACGGATTTCGCCGAGCATGTCGCGCAATGCGGTTTGCATTGCCGCCATCGCCACCATCAGGCTGTCCGGCGCCGCACCGCGGGTATGGATGGGATGCGACAAATCGCCGCTGGCCACCGCGCGCGCCACGGCCACGGCAGCAGCGGGTTCACCGCCCAGCGGGCGCAAGACCTGGCTGCCGATCAGCACATAGATCAGCGCCAGCAGCACGATGATCAGCAGGGCGGCCACGCCGATGATGGTCAGCGCATCGCTGCGCACCATGTCGCTAACGTCGCTGCGCGGGTAAGCCGCAATCACGCGGAACGACCAGGCGGGCCAGGCTTTTTCCACCTTCACCCATTGGTCATCGGGGCTGGCCAGCGCTTTGGTGATCGCGTCATCGTCGTAATTGCTGGAGTGAAACCGCACTTTGCCTTTGGCGTCGACGATGGCGACAAAACCATGATCCAGCACGCGCGCATGGCTGACCGAATCCTGCAGCGATTGCAGATTGACCTTGTAGCCCACGTACCAGACGCCCACCGGCTGATGCGCGCTGTCAAAAATCGGCTCGTAACCGGTGACGTACGGCGCGCCCAGGATATCGACTTCGCCATAAAACGGCTGGCCTTGTTTGAGCGCGGCATAGGCTTTGCCATTGGGGTCGAGCGGCGTGCCGATGGCGCGCGCGCCGTCTTTCATCACATTGGTGGAGACGCGCACAAAGCTGTCGCCCGCGCGGGTAAACAGCGTGGCGGTGCCGCCCAGGGTGTCGGTAACACCATCCACCAACGCAAACTGGTTGGCCTGCGCATTGCCGCCCAACAGCAAATCGGGCACGGACTGGCTTTTAACGCTGACTTGCGGGCCCGCCGTGGGCGCACCCAGCGCCTGGCCGCGCTGCTGCAGCAACTTCATCGCGCCTTGCACGCGCTCGGTGAGCGCGCTATCGGCCACGCTAAGCGTATCGACCACGCCGCCCAGCAGCGCGTCGATTTGTTGATTGACTTGTTGTTGCGTGCGGCTGGCTTGCGCGCTGGCAAACAGCCACACGCCGATGACGACGGTAACCACCAGCACAGCGGCCACCGCGCCCAGAAGGCGTGCCTTGAGCGTATTAAACATGAGCTTCCCTGCCTCGCCTGTTTGGGGGCGATTGTTCTACGAGTGATTGATTTGTTTTTTAGTATGGAACTGCGTGTTATGCCGGTGGAATATACAGGGGAACCCTTACAGCGGGAATTGAGGTTATCCCCTGGGGTTTTGTGCGGCAACACGATGATTAAGCGAGACTATTTAGCCGGATGGCCAAGCGGGCAGGGTGGGGCGATGCGGGCGGCGCACAAGAAAAAAGGCACCTGTTTACACAGGTGCCCGGAAGGCTCGTGCCCATAAGGCAACGGAGCGTTGTCAACCGCACACGGGTCACTCGCGCAACCCGCACCGTCTTAACGTCTGGATTTTTGCGGCGGTTGACACGCCGTTGCAGAAATTTTTTCGACTTCTTGCGCCGTCAAATGCCGCCACTGACCTTTGGCCAGATCACCCAACTGCACACCGCCGATGGCCACGCGCAATAAACGCAGCGTATCGATGCCCTGCGCGGCCAGCAGACGACGAATATGCCGGTTGCGGCCTTCGTCCAGCGTAATCGCCAGCCAGCTGTTTTTTTCGCCATGGCGTAACAGCGTGACCGCTTTGGCGCGCAGCGGCTCGCCCTCATCCACCACGCCTTCGCGCAACCGCGCCAGCAAGGCGTCGTCGGCCAGTGCATCGATCTGCACGTGGTAGCACTTGTCCACGTGCGTGGCGGGGTCGGTCAGGCGCGCGGCCCAGGTGGTGTCGTTGGTTAACAGCAGCAAGCCTTCGCTGGCTTTATCCAGCCGGCCCACCGGCCCCAGCCACGGCAAGCCCGCATCGGCGATGCAATCGTAGATGGTGGCGCGGCCTTTTTCGTCATCCGCCGTGGTGACCAGGCCGCGCGGCTTGTTCAGCATCAAATAGACTTTGGCCACCGCTCTAACCGCCACGCCCGCGACCGTCAGTGGGTCGGCGTTCAGATCAACCCGCCGCGCCAGATCACGCACCACACGCCCGCCCACGCTCACCTGGCCTGCCAGCACCAGCGCCTCGGCCTGGCTGCGCGAGCAATAACCCAGGCGCGACAACGCGCGCGCAATGCTGAGGATTTCCGCGGGTTTGCCTGCCGCAACCCTGGGCTGGGCGCGCCCGGATTGGCGCCCCTCGGCCGCAGGCTTGCCGTTGCGGCTACCCGCGCCAGCTGCGGCCGCGCGCGGCGTGCCGCTGGCCTTGGGCGAAGTACGACGGGCAGAAGCAGGCGGGCGCGACATAGGCAGGCGATGACCAGAGAACAGGAACGAAGCGCGCCAGTTTACCGTGTCCGCTGACGCCACGCAGCGGCCATCCCGCGCTATGATGTCAGCCATGCTGCCGACCGACTTCTCCCCCCGCTTTGCCGCCACCTGCACCGATGCCGCCGCCCGCTGTTATGCGTGGATAGGCGAAAATATCCTGCTTCCCGCATTGCCGGAGCATGCCGCATCGCCGCAGCCCGCCACCCCCTCGTTCAGCCTGCCGCAGGCCGATGCGTTGATCAGTGCCTTGGGCCAACCCGAGGCCGATTATCTGATCGGCGATCGCGCGGGCCAGGCGTGCCGCCTGCTGTTCTGGCCGCAAGGCGATGCGCCCGATGGCTATGCGTTGCATAACTTGCGCGCCGTGCATGGTTCGCTGGATGAAGGCGATTTCTGGATTGCCGCCCGCGCGCGCCAGTTGGTGAGCTGGGATCGCGAACACCGCTTTTGCGGCTATTGCGGCACCGCCACCTTCCCGGCGCCAAATGAAGTGGCCCGCGTCTGCCCCAATTGCCATCAACGCCATTACGCGCGCGTGTCGCCCGCCATCATGGTGCTGATCAAACGCGGTCGCCAGCTGTTGCTGGCGCGCTCGCCGCACTTTAAAGCCGGCATGTACAGCGCGCTGGCGGGTTTTGTCGAACCCGGCGAAGCCTGCGAAGGCACCGTGCACCGCGAGGTGATGGAAGAGGTCAATCTGCGCGTTAAAAACCTGCGCTGGTTTGATAGCCAGAGTTGGCCGTTTCCGCATTCGTTGATGCTGGCGTTTATTGCCGATTACGACGGCGGCGATATCGTCTGCCAGCCCGAAGAAATTGAGGACGCGCAGTGGTTTGATATCGACGCCTTGCCCGACCTGCCCACGCGCGCCAGCATTGCGCGGCGTTTGATTGAACATGTAGTTAGTGAAATGCGCGCCGCCTGATCCCGGCCCGTAACGCTGACTTCGCCCTCATCCACCTTATAGATCCGGTACACCCGCCATGTTTGATTTTGATACCCCCATCGATCGCAGCCAGAGCGACAGCAGCAAATGGCAGCTTTATGCCGGCCAGGATGTGTTGCCGATGTGGGTGGCGGATATGGACTTTGCCGCGCCCCCTGCCGTGACGGCGGCGGTGGTGGAACGCGCCACCCATGGCGTTTTTGGTTATGGCGACGCCACGCCCGGCGCGATCAAAGCGGTGGTGGATGCGCTGCAGCGCGATTACGGCTGGCCGATTGCGCCGGAATGGCTGGTTTGGCTGCCCGGCCTGGTGGTCGGGCTGAACGTGGCGTGTCGGGCCACGGGCGGCGAGCAAGACCCGGTGCTGACGGCCACGCCGATCTATCCGCCATTCATGAGCGCGCCACAACTGTCCAATCGGCCGCTTAACAAGATGCCGCTGCGACATGACCATGGCGAATGGCATTGGGACTTTGATGCGCTGCAAGCCGCGCTGGAAGCGGGCAGCAAGACCTTGATGCTGTGCAATCCGCATAACCCGGTGGGCCGCGTGTGGCGACGCGATGAGCTGGAACGGCTGGCGCATTTTGCCGAAGCGCACGATATCACCGTCATCAGCGATGAAATCCATTGCGATCTGATCCTGGATGACGACACCCCCTTTATCCCGTTTGCCAGCCTGCCCGGCATGGCCGCGCGCACCATCACGCTGATGGCGCCGTCCAAAACCTATAACGTGCCGGGCCTGGGCGCGGCCTTTGCCGTGATCCCGGACGCCGCTTTGCGCCAGCGCTTTGAGCGCGTTAAAGCGGGCATCGTGCCGCATATCAACCTGTTTGGTTATGTCGCCTGCGAAGCGGCCTATCGCGATGGCGCACCGTGGCGCGCCGAGTTGCTGCAGGTGCTGCGACGCAACCGCGATCTGGTGGTGAAGGCGCTGGATGGCGTGGATGGCGTGCGCGTGACGCACCCGCAAGCCACTTACCTGGCATGGATCGATTGCCGCGCCGCTGGTATCGAAAACCCCAAAGCATTCTTTGAAGCGGCTGGGGTGGGTTTGTCGGATGGCGCGGCGTTTGGCGCACCGGGCTTTGTGCGGCTTAACTTTGGTTGCCCGCTGCCTACGCTGCAAGAAGCGCTGCGCCGTATGCGCGATGCGCTGGTGGCGCGCGCCGGATAACGCCACATCATCAGCCCATCGTTCGTTAGCCCGGCTTGTCGCATCGCGACGGTGCGGCCGGGCGCTGCGGTATGCTGGCGGTTCCGCCCGTAGACCGAGTTTGTGCCATGTCGGATGACCTGATCCGCTATCGCTTTGAAGACATCAAACCCAGCCCCGAACGCGCCCGCGCCTGGGCTGCGGTGCAACGTTTTAACGACAACGCCACCCCGCCCGAAGAACGCCGCGCGCTGATCCAGCAATTGTTTGTCTGCGCCGACGACAGCGCCAACGTGACCGCGCCCCTTAATTACGGCGGCGGCCATCCGGTGAAACTGGGGCGCAAAGTGTTTATCAACGCCGGCCTGACACTGGGCGCAGCAGCGCCAGTGGAAATTGGCGACTACACGCTGATCGGCCCGCACGTGCAAATCTACACCGCTACCCACCCGGTCGACCCGATGGAACGCCAGCGCTGGGCCTTCTGGGGCCAACCGGTGCGCATCGGGCAGAACGTGTGGATCGGCGCGGGCGCCATCATCTGCCCGGGCGTTAGCATCGGTGACCACAGCGTGGTGGCGGCGGGCAGCGTGGTGGTGGCCGATGTGCCCGCTTGCACGCTGGTGGGCGGCAATCCGGCGCGGTTTATCCGGCAACTGGATGCGCCGGATATGGATACGCTGTATGCGTTGCGGGAAGATCCGCCTCAGGGCAGCGCATAAGCAAGGCCCCGGGCGCCGTGGTGCGCGGCTGCCGTCGCAGCAATTCCGGCATCGGATTCAGGGGGCGTCGGCCGCGCCGTTGCCATCGACAAACCAGCTGGCGCGTATTTATTAAGGGCTAAAGACGGCCCGCTTTGGCAAACATCGCCCGCGTCCGCAAAAACACGGTTGGCATGGACCAGCCACAGGCCGCTGTGGCTGGCATCCATCGATTGCAAGTCGCGCTCAACCGCCGACTGCAAGCGTATCGAAGGCAATCTGTTGCAAGGCGCTGGCCTGATCTGGCGCAATGCCCAGCTCGGCGGCGCTGCCTTCCCCCGAACCTAAAGTGCGTGGATCCTGGCCGGTAATCTGACCGAACAGCACCAGCGCGGCCAGGTAATAGCCGTAACTGCTGCCGTGGTAGTAATCCCAGCCCCACAGGCTGACCTGGTTGAAACTGATGCCGTCATACGGGTTGGTATCCGCCAGCGTATTAAAAGCACGGTTCCAGGCTTGGCCTACCGGAATCACCGCCGCAACCGAAGGCGTGGCGGCTTTGGCCTGGTCATAGCCGGCACGCAAATCCAGCGCCATCTGCGTGATCGGCTTGCCGTACCAGTGGCCACCTTGCTGATAGGTTTCGTCGGCGCGAGACCAGGTCGATTCCAGATAAATCGTCACCTTGGGATTCTGCGCGGTGAGCGCGCTGGCCAGTTTGCCGGTGTAGGTGATCAGGCTGGCCGGGTTGCCGGGATCATTGCCGTCCAGCAGCGAATGGCTTTGCAGCACCACAACATCCCACGGTTTGGCGATCAGGCTGAGCTTGTTGTTGTAGTGGTAATCCAGCCCCTGGCCCGCTGCGGTCTCCATGCTGACGGCGTAGTTCAAACCGGCCTCACGGGTGAAGTTCTTGAAAATACCTGGCACGCCGCCGTCGCCGCCGTTGTTCAGGTCAGTCACCGTGCTGGCGCGGTAATGAAAGGTAGAAGATTTATCGCCGAAGGTGAAGCTGTTACCCACGAACAGGATGGTTCTGGCGCCAGCCGCTGGAGCGGGCGTTGGTGTCGGACTTGGTGTCGGACTTGGTGTCGGCGTTGGCGCCGGAGTGGGGATCGGGGTCGGAGCGGGCGTGGGCGTGGGCGTGGGCGTGGGCGTGGGCGCGGGCGTGGGGGTTGGGGCGGGCGTGGGCGTGGTGGCTCCCGCGCCGCTATACACCACGCTAGCGGTCGCGGTATCCCGCGCGGACCCATTGGCTGCACCGATGGTGAACGAGTAGCTCACGGTCGCCCCGGCGGGGATTTTGCTCACGGTGAACGTGTTGTTATTGCTGGTTGCGTCGTGCTTCATTGATACATTCATGGGCCCACCGTTGCCCACGGTGAAATGCAGATTGGCCCAAGCGGCGTCGTTCACATAAAACTGGATCTGGCCACCGGCCAGCTGGATGAAGCCCGGCGTGCCCGTCGCTGCCTGCACGGAGGCGGCCAGCGCGAAAGTGGCAACGCCCGCAGCGGGAATCGCGGCGGCGGCCAGCGCGCGCAATAGCGCGGCGGCCAACACATTGCGGGATGAGGCAGGGGTTAGTTTCAACATTGCTTATCTCTCCGGAAGTGCTTGTGGTAAGTAAAACCAGCCGCGAACGCGTTACTGGCAGGGGCTACTTTGATGACGCAAGTTGCGCATGCGCATCCCGGCCGACGCCACACACGACAAAACGCCACGAGCTCAAGCCTGTGGCGTTCTGACGGGTTTGCTGGGTCTAGCCTTGGGCCGCTAGCCTGCGGGCAAGGAAGTCAGGGAATTTTGTAAGCTGAATATCCGGGTAGCGGTTGTTTTGCAGGTGGGTCAGCGCGGTCTGGCCGTTCAACATATACAGCTGATAAGCCAGCATGATGGCTTGCATCGGGTCTGTATTTGCCGCCTTGGCCATAGCGGCGCGCAAGTCTGCTTCTGAGCCCAGCCAGCGTCGCTCAAAGCTGCGGCCTGTTTTGGCCGCGGCGAGCTCTGCCGCCTCCAGGAAAGAAACGTAATCGCCTGCGAAAGCAAACTTCCCTGAAGGTACGGTGCGGTCCAGGGCGACGCGGGCGGTCATGCGCGCGGTGTCTTCCACGCTAGTGATTTCGACAGGCTGAGTGCCGTCGCCCCAGAACTGCACCACGCCCTTGTCGTAATCCAGCAAGGGCGAGCCCGGCCCGAACAAATCCATAAAGCCGCCCTGAAGAATATGAATATGTTCCATGCCCAGCTGAGCAATCACGTCGTCAGCGCGGGCGCGCCAGTTAAATGCGGCGTGTTCACCTTGCGTGGCTTTGAACAGGTCCAGCCCGAAATCGGAAGGAAGAATGCGGCGCACGCCATTGCGTTTGCCCGCTTCTGCCAGCGCGAGCTGGCCATCAATAATGACGTCCGGGCCGCCTTGTACGGCAGAAACAATCATATCAATACCCTGCGTCGCGCGGTCCAGCGCCACGGTGTCGCCTAGATCGCCTTCGATCAACTCTGCGCCAGCGTTCAGTAGCGGTGCCAATGCGGCCTGCTTTTTACTGCTGCCGCCGCCGCGCACTAACAGGCGAACCTTGGCGTCTGGCTGCGCAAGCAGGTGATGTGCGATGCGGCCGCCGAGCATGCCGGTGGCGCCTGCAAGAAGAACTGTTTGTGTCATGAGGTGGGGCTCCATTGCGTTAAGGCCCCCAATATACGCGTTCCAGAAAATATGATTAGCTAGCAGATATTGCACACGGCGTTCCCGATCTGGAACGATAAACTCATGCTTGATTTCTTTAATCTGACCGCGTTTTCGCGCATTGCCGACCTAGGCAGTATCTCGGCAGCCGCGCGCGCGTTGCAGCTGCCCAAATCCTCGGTAAGCCGCGCGCTGATGCGGTTGGAAGAATCCGTCGGCGCGGTGTTGGTCGAGCGTTCCACGCGCCACTTGCGGCTAACCGACGCGGGCTTGCTGTTACAGCGGCACGCCCGCCGGATTCTGGATGATGTTGGTGAAGCCGAAAATGCGATTAATGGCCTGGTGGGCAAACCCAGTGGCGACTTGCGCATCAACGCGCCGTTTACGTTCGCGGCAGGCCCGCTTGCTGCCATGCTGCCGGGCTTTCTGGCTCAATATCCCGACGTGCGCGTGGTGCTGTCGGTCGATAACACCATGGTGGACCTGCTGATTGAAAAGGTGGATATCGCCATCCGCATCGGGCCGCTGCGTGATTCCGGCCTGATTGCGCGCCGCCTTACCACGCTCAGATTATGGCCGTGCGCCAGTCCGGCTTATCTGGCGCAGCACCCGCCGATTAATAGCCCGGCGGACTTGCTTCAGCACAAGCTGATCGCCCATACCGATCGACGCGAAACCTGGCAGTTTCGTGCCGCCACGGGCGTGACCGAAGAAATCGAGCTACCGCCCACCACCGTCATCCCCGAGCCCGACGTCGTTAAAACCATGCTGATCGCGGGTGCCGGCGTGGGCGTTTTGCCAGACTTCCATGCGAGCGATGCGCTCGCTGCTGGCCGCCTGGTGCGCGTGCTACCTGACTACGCGGGCCCGAGCGTTGATGCGCATGCGCTTTACCCCAGCCATCGCAGCTTGTCCGCCAAGGTGAGAGTGTTCATCGCCGCGCTGGTCGCGCATTTACAGCACGACGACCTGGCCGCGCCAGGTACAGATGGGTGACGGCGGGGTGTTTTACGCTGGTGCGCTGGCGGCGTTCAGCAAGGCGTCTTTTCTATAGCGCCCGTGCGCGGGTTACCAAAACCGATAAGGCGATGCGCCTACGACAAGTCGGCATGACCGCGGCGCGGTCAGGAGGTCAGGAGGTCAGGAGGTCAGGAAAAAGCTCACCATAAAGCCCACCCCCGCGCTGCCCCAGATCAACGCAGCCAGGATCTCGAAGGTATTTCTCAATTCGGGATGTCGGATGGCCAGAACGGGCAGGAGCGCGGCACGTACACCGCATATGGCCGACATCAACAGCAAACCGGTGCGTTGTAATGGCGGGCGCCGAACCACGCCAAGCGCTGACGCAGCGTAGTACGCACAGGTACCCATCAATCCGGCAATCACGAGGCAGCTTGCTGGCGCCAGCCAGGTCCCCGCTTCGTAAGATGACAGCACGCTTTGCGGCGCATTGAAAAACCGGAGCCACGACAATCCCGCGAAAATTGCACCGATATGGATGACCACGCCACACAAAGAAATTAAAACGGCGAGGGCGATCAAGAGTCTGCCCGCTTTTCTGGTATCCAAATGAAACTCCATCAGTAAGCACAACTTTGTTTTGACGCTCGCGCAGGACGTTTCTGCCGCTTCCGGCTCGTGATCGGCGTTGCCATCGATATGCGATGGCACTGGACGCCCGCAGCACCGATGACTGCGGTCATCTTAGCCTGGCCGGCACGCGACGTGCAGCGCGGGGCGTGGTGCCTTTATGTGGGTTTTAAAAGCGCTGCATTCTTCTTGATGTCAACCGTTGGCGCTCCGATTTCGATCTCTGGTCGTGGGAATTCAACCCTTAGTTTGACGAACATCAAGTGTGCGCTAACTCAAAGGATGAAATCGTGTAGCCATTAAAATAAAACGCACTGGGCTGATGTTGGTTGAAAAGATTGAAATCCATTGCACCCAAAGAGTGAAATCGAGGAAATTGTAAGCCTATGATTGAAATCAGGGTCAATAGCACTTCTCAACTTTTGGTCGACTCGGCTTACGCAGATGCCCGGCCAAGCGCTCATCGTTGCAGCGGAGAAGAAGCGAAAAAGTAGTGGTGGCGCCATGTATCCGGTACGCCAATGGCTCGGGCGAGGCGGGTGTCCGGTTCCCGGCGCGTCAACCATCTCGATACTCCGTGCCGGGTCGACGAATTCGCAGCGGTGCAGCCGTTCCCACTAATTCCTTGTCAGGCTCAGCAGCAAAGCGGTCAGAGCCGTTCAGGTCGCGGTTGATCAGTAAACACGACCTCCTTGCTGTGCATTCGCCCCTGCGGGTAGCCAACGGCGCTGGTCGCATCCACCGCCAATATAAAGGCCGCTTTCAAGATCGCGCTGCCAGATACGATTGCGTGGCAGGACCACACGAAGTCTAGGGCCGGATGCAACTCAATCGTCTAGCTCTCACTTACGGAGGTGTGCCTAGGGATCCGCTGCTAGCGCAGCACGGTGCATGAGCTCGACGGACTTGGGTTAATCGATCACCAAGAAGCTCGCTACGTGCCCGCGCCGCGCTTCGCCGAACGGTAGCCCTTACCAGCACAAGGAGCGAGCCCTGTAGGCATTTTCCCTCAGAACGAGGTTGCGACAATTTCGACTAATCTGACAGCCAGAGGCCCCCAAAATCGAGATGCATGCTGACAAGATATTGCGGCTGCTCCGGCATAAAGGGAACCTACGCACCGGCATTCATTTTGGCAGCACTCAAGAAGTATGAGGCACGGTAACAAATCATCCCTGTCACACTCCATCCACAAGGAGCTGCCATGTTCATCCACAATAAACGCCTGCAATACACTGTCCGTGTCGCCGCGCCCAACCCTGGTCTTGCAAACCTCCTGCTAGAGCAATTTGGCGGGCCACAGGGTGAGTTGGCTGCGGCCATGCGCTATTTCACCCAAGCGGTTAGCGAGGATGATCCAGGCCGCAAAGACATGCTTCTGGATATTGCGACCGAGGAGCTGAGCCACCTTGAAATCATCGGTTCCATTATCGCGATGTTGAACAAGGGAGCAAAAGGCGACCTTGCAGAGGCGACTCAAACCCAGGCGGATCTGTATCGCGCGATCAATGGTGCCGGCAATGACAGCCACGTCACACAGGTGCTGTACGGAGGCGGACCCGCCTTGGTCAACTCCGCGGGCGTGCCATGGACCGCTGCCTATGTCGACTCAATCGGCGAGCCTACCGCAGATCTTCGTTCCAATATCGCGGCAGAAGCCCGGGCCAAAATTGTGTACGAACGCCTGATCAACGTGACTGAGGACCCCGGCATCCGTGACGCCCTTGGCTTTCTCATGACCCGCGAAGTGGCCCACCAGAAGTCGTTTGAAAAAGCACTGTATTCGATTCAGCCCAATTTCCCGCCGGGCAAAGCTCCGGTGGTTCCGCCTTATCAAGATCTGTATTTCAAGATGTCTCAAGGTGCCGAGCCCGAGCTGGGGCCTTGGAATCAGGGCAAGGGCCTCGAACTCGTGCTTGACCCTCAACCTGCGGTTGACGGCGGGGATGGCAATGCGGCAGTGCAATTGGGCGCAGAGCAGATCGCCAACCTGAAGACGTTGGCGCGTCGTACTCAGTCTGATCCTTCGGTCGACCCCGTAACTGGCGCCGAATTGGGCCAAGGGGTCTCCACCGATGAGCCCGACCTGTAAATGAACCGACAGAGAGGCTCAGCACTGGTAGCCCCTCTCATTCAATCCGGAGGCACGACTTATGACGACCTAGCGCAAAGAGAATCTCCTCGACTGGCTGCGCGACGCCCATGCCATGGAACAGCAGGCGGAAGCCATGTTGAAGGCCCAAGCATCGCGTCTGGAACATTATCCAGATCTCAAAGCGAGGATAGAACAGCATCTTCAGGAAACGCTGGGACAACAACAATTGCTGGAGCGATGCATTGAACGTCTGGGGGGCTCCCCCTCCGTCATGAAGGATTTCGGCGGGAAGCTGATGGCTTTCGGTCAGGCCGTGGGCGGCATGACGATGAGCGATGAAGTGGTGAAGGGCTCTATCAGTGGCTACGTATTTGAGAACATTGAAATCGCCACCTATACAGTGCTGATCGAAGCCGCGCGGGCCACTGGCGACGTTGAAACCCAGAAGGCTTGCGAGGAAATCCTGCCGCAGGAAATCGCAATGGCGCAATGGATACTGGAACACCTGCCAGCGACGACCTATGAATTTCTGGTACGCGCCGAAACGCCGGGCCTGACCGCCAAACGCTGATCAACCCATTACTGGCGTACGTGCTGTATGCCATCAGGAGAATTGTTATGGCACGCAAGACAATGGAAGACCTTTTCGTCCACGCCCTGTCGGACATTTACAGCGCCGAGAAGCAGCTTACCAAAGCACTGCCCAAACTGGCGCGTGCGTCGACCAACACCGCACTGGCCGCGGCATTCACGACCCACCTTGAAGAGACGCAAGGGCAGATTGAGCGCATCGACCAGATTGTCGAGATCACCGGTCTGAAGCTCAAACGCATGAAATGTGTGGCCATGGAAGGCCTGGTCGAGGAAGGAAACGAAGTCATTGAGGAAATCGAGAAAGGCCCCGTGCTCGACGCCGCCCTAATTGGCGCAGCGCAAAAGGTGGAGCATTACGAAATTGCGAGCTATGGAACGCTTGCCGCAATGGCCACGAAGCTCGGCATGACTGAAGCGGCCCAGCTTCTGGTGGAAACACTGGAAGAAGAGAAGTCGACAGATCAGAAGCTGACGCTCCTCGCTGAAGAACATAGCGCTGGCCAAGCGTAAGTCCACAGGTTGGGGGGCAGGGGGTCTGCAAAGCAGCCCCCTGATTGTCTGGACCCATAAGACAGGCGAACGAGTCCGAGGCTTGGTATCAAACAACGTGACGCGTCGCTAAGCACGTTTCGCGATGTAGGGAAGGGAGGCAGGTCTGCGTGCCGCAAATCAGTGAACTGATCGATTTCGTATTTGGTAGCGGCCATGAAATCAACGCTGGCCAGATGGCTGCCCGTGCGGTCGGATTCTTTTTCATTACGCTTGTGCTGATCCGTATCGCCGGCCGCCGCTCGTTTGGCCAGCGCTCGGCATTTGATGCCGGTCTTTCCATTCTGCTGGGGGCCATTCTGAGCCGTGCCGTCGTGGCGGCTACGCCGGTGGTCCCCACCATCTGCGCATGTGCTGCGCTGGCGCTGACGCATCGCGCGATGGCCTGGTTGTCAGTGCGCTATCCATGGGTGGGCGGCGTAATGGACGGCGACACGCGGCGGTTGGTCAATGACGGTGAGCTGGACAAGCAAGAGATGCGCCGCGGCTTGCTGTCTCAGGAAGATCTGGCTGAGGCAATGCGCCAGCAAGGTGATCCCCTTGGGGGACCTCTGAAAGAGGCCTGGCTCGAACGTAGCGGAAAGATCAGCATCCGCCAGAGTTCCACGCGCGATGCCCGGGAATGAGTTTTCGAAGCGCAGCCTGGGGGGCCCTGATGCTTGATGACCTGTTTGCTCTGAACCAGCCAGTGCTGGGAAGCATCATTCGCGCCACGGCCATTTTCTGGGCCATGTTTTTTATCTTCCGCTTCGCCCTCCGGCGCGACCCCGGCTCGTTAAGCGTCACCGACATCCTGTTCGTGGTCATCATTTCCGAAGCCATACAGAACCCGATGGCAGGTAAGGCGGAATCACTTAGCGATGGGTTGGTGCTGGTTGGGACTCTTGTTTTCTGGAACATGGCTACGGATGCGGTCGCCTTTTACTGGCCCCCAAGCCGACGCTTTCTTGAAGCGCCCGCGCGTGTCCTTGTGCGCCATGGAAGGATTAACGTCCGCGCGTTACGGGCCGAATGGCTGACTCGTGGTGAATTGATGGCCAAGCTCAGGGAACAGGGCGTCGAGCATCTGGAGGAGGTCAAACTGGCCATGCTGGAGGCGGACGGTTCCGTTAGCGTCGTCCGGAGCGAGTAACGCCAGGACGTAGGCACTTTCCGCCCGAGTGGACGCTCAAGACCGACCGCAACAAGCGCTACGGAACGATACAGCGCAGCGTAATTCCGGCTCAGACTATTATCGGTCCCAAAGGAAACGTCTATGCCCATTCAACTAAGCCCAGAACACATCCGCCTGTTGGTGCGCGCACTTGACGAAGCCTCGTCGATTGCCTTGCCAAACGAGGTATTTGATTCCAAGGACCGCGAGGCGCTTTCAAGGCTCGCCGTCCTATTCCGCGACCTGATTCCGGACTATTACATGCTGGATTCTGAGTAAGCACGAAAATCCCTGCGCTCTACCTATTGCTGTTGGATAAGGGCGATCCTCCGCGGGTAGTCGATCTAGCTCTGGCAAGCGCTCCTTACGGCTGTGCGAGTCGCGGCCCATACTTGCATCAGGTCTAATTCATGCGCGACGCGCCTCCCTAACCTTGAACTTTGAGCTCCCGGCGAGCTTCGACAACCGCGCCAAGATGGGGAGAATCCCCACGGAAGGCGTAGACGTTTATAGGATTCAGACTCCAACGTCAGCCCGCTTCTACGAAGGAGGTACTTATGAATGTCATCGCGAGAAATGCGGCCAACGGTGCCACCGTCTTCATGATCAAAGGGCCGTTTACCCAAGATGCTTATCGCGAGTTCAGGACCCAGACCTCGTCCTTTCTGGCGGACCATAGCCCCTCCCGGATCGTTGTTGACTTTAGCGAAGCTGACTACGTCGACTCGGCAGGTTTAGGAATGCTGTTGTCATTACGCGATCGCGCTGCGGGTGTTCCTATTACGTTACAGGCCGCGAACCCCGCCATCAGCAAGGTCTTCGAGATCGCCAACCTCAAAAAGCTGTTCCATATAAATTAGCCGCATACATTGAAGAATGTCGGATTTAATTGCCTGCCCGATTCTTATGCGTCGGGGAATATGAAGCATGTGTTGCGAGAGCAAGCATCGGCAGAAAGAGGAGCATCGCTCATGGCCCACCCGCCATTGGATCGTATCGGTCCTCACACCGCGCATTTATGCATAGACATGCAGAACATGTACCTTCCGGGTTCGCCATGGCACGCCCCCTGGATAGAACGCGTATTACCTAATGTGTTGCGACTCGCACAGCACCACCCCAGCTGCAATGTATTCACCCGATTCATACCGCCCCACCGCTCGACGGAGCGCTCCGGCCGCTGGAAAAAGTATTTCGATCAGTGGCATGCGCTGACGCAGGCGGAAGCGCCGCCGCACTACATTGAGCTGATAGATCCATTGCGGGCTTTAGCATCCACCGGTAGCGTGGTCGACAAACCAGCCTACTGCCCATTTTATGGTACCGGGCTAGCTGCGCTATTGCAGGAGCGTCATATCGATACTGTCATCCTGAGCGGCACCGAAACCGATGTGTGTGTTGCCTCAGCGGTGTTTGCGTGTATCGACCACGGCTGGCGAACTATCGTTGCCGCTGATGCGGTATGCAGCTCAGCCGATGAAACGCACGACAAGCAACTGCGTCTGTATCGTTCGCGCTTCAGCCTGCAGCTGGAAGTGGCAGGGATCGACGACATTTTCCAAGCTTGGCGTTAATTTTAATCTTAGCGGGTCACCGCCACCAAGTTGGTGGGACCCTGCAGCTAAGGAGCGCCTTGTTCCGAAGTGATACCAATCAATCGGAGGAAGAAATCCGCTCCTGCACACACGGTTAGACACGGGTCGATCGAAATTGGAGCAACCCGTGCGTATCGCGCTGCCAGTGCCGCCGAATACACTTCTTAGGCACAGTCTGTATCAGCGACCGCGCCCAGAATATTCTGCAGCTTCGGGTCTAGTAGCAAGACGGTGACAAACAAAGCGGAGATCTTTGCCGCCCGTCGTCTGGCCCAGGATGATCGTGGGTGAGCGCACAGCGTTGTGAACGCTCGACGAGGAATTCGCCAAAGCTTCACTGTCATCGCGGGAACCCTTTTTCATAGCAATCCGCTCATGTACGCGCCGACCAGACGGCATTGCTCGGATGAATCGAATGGCAAAAGATAAATCGCTCACAATCGAACCACAGCGTTTGACGATAACAGACGCGCAACATACGGATCTGGAACGCCCTACCACCAATGCCGAACGAGTACGGCGCTATAAGCGGGCGAAGGCGGCCCGGGCCGCCAGCGATCCCTCATACACACCGGCAATGATCCAGATGAATGTTTGGGTACGCCCCGCAAGTCGCCAAAAGCTCCGCGCTATTGCCCGGCAGCGCGGCATATCCGTGGGCAAATTAATAGACGCTTTGGCGGACTCACTTTATAAAGAGCTGGCCAGCGCAGAGATCGAAGCCGAAGATGGCAAATGAGACGTTAGATTGCGTTTGTAACAGACCTGCAAAAGCAGGAATGCTTCATATAGTAAAATCATCATACGGAGTTTAGCCGTTTACGCCCCCAAAAGAATGAGCTCCGCTGGCGGCTTTATTTCAAGTGATAATGGCCGGATCTTGCCCCGAGACTAATGCGCCGCTTTGCTTATCAGCAGCTGCAACCGTTGGAGCGCTAGCGTCTGCCAAGCAGTAATTGGAGGAGAAAAGATGCAAGTCGTTCCGATCACTGCGCCTTTAATAGACGGCCCAAATACGGGGCATTGAGATTCGCCGTAATAGCGGTTGGACGCCCACACAATCCCGACACCTCGGCTTTTGCATTCCAAGATCACCTGACGTGCAGATTTGAAGACATCGCATGTGTGCTGAGAAACCTAAGTCTATTTCCACGTATAGCAATAACCGTGCTGCGCTTATCGCGATATCAGGACCGTTTACTCAAGAAATCCATGGCGAGTTCCGCCAGAGAGCCTACCCCTATCGGTGCCGAAACTCATCGGCAAAGCCAGACAAGTCGGCCAGCATGCTGGCCGCCATTCAGGCAGCGTGACGTCCTTGAGCACGAGCGGTCAATCGCAGTGACTTGCGCACTTCGGAGGGTGCAAGTGGCTTAGCGAAGAAATAGCCTTGGTAATCCGTGCACTCCAGCTCCGAAAGATGGGCCAGTTGTCCACTCGTCTCCACACCTTCTGCGGTTACCTCAATATTCAGACTTTGCGCCAGCGCGACGATTGCGGAAGCTATCGCGGCATCTTCGCGATTGATATCAATGTCGCGCACGAAGCTTTTGTCTATTTTGATGCGGGAAGCTGGAAAGCTTTTGAGATAGCTCAAGCTTGAATAACCGGTACCAAAGTCATCAATCGCCAGTCCGATACCAAGTTGGCGGAGATCCTTCATTACGGTAACGGCCGTATCTGGATTGCTGGCTAACATACTTTCAGTAAGTTCCAGTTCTAGCTCCGAAGCCTTCATTCCCGTTTCAACCAGAATAGCCTGGATTCGCTGGACCAGATCTGCTTGGCGAAATTGGACACCTGAGATGTTGACCGCCATGATCCCAGGATCCATGCCCTCTGCTCGCCAGCTGCCGTGCTGCATGCAGGCTTGGCGAAGGACCCACTCACCAATCTCGACAATCTGGCCGGTATGCTCTGCCGCTGGAATGAACTCGGAGGGCGGAACAAGGCCGAGCTCGGGATGGTTCCATCGAAGCAATGCCTCCATGCCTGTGGGCAGACCATCAGTAGCAGATATCCGCATCTGATAAACCACACTGAATTCGTGGCGATCAATTGCGTGGTGCAGGCCGCGTTCAATCTCTAGCCGGCTTTGTGCGGCCTTTGCCGTATGCTGAGAGTGCAGCGCAAAGCGGCCTCGGCCCGCGGATTTTGCTTCATACATGGCGAGATCAGCATGCTTCATCAGGGATGCGGCATCCTCGCTGTCTTTAGGATAAAAGGCGACACCTATACTACTCGACAAGAAAAGCTCTTTGCCTTCGACTTGGAAAGGCGCAGCAAATGCCTCTACGATATTCGCGGCAACATCCTTCGCCGCCTGCTCGTCGACGACGTCTTCAAGAATGACTGTGAATTCGTCGCCGCCGATACGTGAAACCACGTCGGATCCACGCAGCGTCCCGCTGAGGCGCTGAGCGGACTGTTTCAGAATCTGATCACCCACGCCGTGACCAAGCGAGTCGTTGATAGACTTAAAGCGATCCAGATCTATGAACATGAGCACCGTCTGGGAGTTGTTACGCAAGGCACGTTTGGTCGCGACTTCCAAGCAGGTCTGAAACATAGCTCTGTTAGGAAGGCCGGTTAGCGAATCAAAGCGCGCAAGCTGTTCAAGCTGCTGAGACATCGCCTGTCCGTTAGCTAATTCGATTTCCAGCTGCCTGTTAACTGTCTGTAACGTCTCCGTGCGCTCGGCTACCCGCTCTTCGAGGTGAAGGTTAGCCGCTTCGAGTGCAGTTTGCGCGTAACTACGCGCAAGTACTTCACCCTCAAGCGCTTCGATAGTGGTAGCGAGCTTTGCTGCCATACTGTTAAACGCTTCAGAGAGTGCTCCAAGCTCGTCGTCGGAGCGAAGGTTAACGGGCCGGACAGGTTTTCCCGAAGCTAGCGCACGCGTAGCACCATAAAGCGTTGCTATAGCGGCAAGGATCGGCCGGATCGACAACATGGCGAGCAACCCGATTGCCAGAAAACCGATCAAACCGAATCCGACTAATAGCCAGAGGGTCCGGCGAGCTTTACTGCCCAACTGGTCAGCAATATGCGTGTAATCCATTACGATTCCGCCGACGCAGACACCGGCGCGATTCTTGAGAGGCACCATGGATTGCAAACGCGAATATCCTGTCTCGGCGGCTTCAACAAAAAATTGCGCTTGGCCGCTTCGGAGCATCTGTGCGGCTAAAAGTGCCTGATACGCGGGGAGCGCATGGCCGACGTCCGCCTTATCTGTGTCTGCGATCATCATCAAACGAGTGTTGAATACAGAAACATCGCGGCCTCGATCTTTACGCATATAGTCCAGAGTTCGCTGGATGTTGTAGCGTTCGAAGGGTGGCAACGGCTCAAGATCATCGTGCTCACCCATTTGCGATGCAACCTGGATTCCTACGCTTTCGACAGCTTGTGTGGCAAGAACGCGTGACGCGTTCTGAGCGTCGCGATATACCATCCAACAGGCGAGGGCCGCGAGAAAGACGGAATAGCCTATAGACACGGCCACTAGCGCAAACAACTTAGAACCGACGGTGCGGGGAACGAACATATCGATGTGCAGCATGTGAGCCCGGTCTTAATGATTCTTGAGTATCATCCGCGCGAAGCACACAAGTTCACAGTACGGACTGCTACTAGGCCAGGACACTCGGTTCGACGTTTTGAGCTATAAAATGGCCATCGCAGCACGCAGGCAAGGCAGATATTCCGCAGCCGGCTAGACGGAGAGCGAAGTCATGCCCGAATGCGACTCGTTTTTGTCTACGGCATGCCCCGTCTGAAATTCGGGCCTTCGATCGAAATGCGCCATCTTGAGAAGAGTTTCCATCACCGCGCTAGCTTTCGTAGTGATCGCAGCTTAACCAGGAGTTGCCCCGGTATCCCTCTTTGAACTCCAGTAGCTACCATACCGATCCGGTGAAAGATGTATCCCAGACCGGGCATTACGCTGCTCACGCCTCACCTATGGAGTTCCCATGTTTTGCAAAACTTTCAAGAACGAGCTTGACACCGTTAAAGATCAGCTTCGGACCGCTCTTGCCAAACTGGAAGCGGTAGACGCCAATCTTGCCCGAGTCGAATTTGATCTCGACGGCCGTATTCTGGGCTACAACGATATCTTTGCTCGCTCAATGGGAATTCAGGGTTCGCCCGAGCTCGTGCATGCCCAGCTATGCAGTGTCGAACTCGTGAACAGCGCGCAGTATCGTGAGTTTTGGGCCAAGCTGCGGAGCGGCACTCCTTTCTCAGGCGTAGTCGAGCGCCGATCCTTGGATGGACGAATCGTCTGGCTGGAAGCCTCTTACAGCCCTATTCTTGATGCGGGCAAAAAAGTCACCGGCGTTATCAAACTCGCTACGGATGTCACCCAGCGCATCAATGAAGCAGCTCGCAATCAATCGCTAATTGAGGCTATCAATCGGGTGATGGCGGTGATTGAATTTACTCCAGAAGGCAAAATAAAAGATGTCAACCGCAATTTTCTTACAACCATGATGTACGAGGAAGGCGCACTAAAGGGAAAACATCATCAGATTTTTTGCGAGCCAGAGCTCGTTCGAAGTCCGGCATACAGGACGCTGTGGGACGACTTGCGTGCAGGTAAGGCGTTCGCATCGGAAATCAAGCGAGTAGCTGCCGACGGCAGTATCAGGTGGTTGCAGGCCAGCTACAATCCTATCTTCGACCAAAGCGGTCGGGTGGCCAGCGTGATCAAATTCGCGACCGATATAACCGAAAGGTACGAGTCGAATCTGATGGAGCGGGAAGGTACTTTGCTTGCCATGACGGCAAGCCAGCAAACTGTTGCGTGGGCAGAAGAAGGTTTGCAGAATGTCACGAGCGGAGTTCGTCTTATTGAAGAGATGTCTGTGGCGATCGGCGCGGCAGCGACGGAAGTAACAATGCTTGGCCAGGAGTCTGACCGGATTGGCGGTATTGTCAAAAGTATTAAGGCGATTGCGGACCAAACCAATTTGCTTGCGCTGAATGCCGCAATCGAAGCTGCACGCGCAGGCGAAACGGGACGGGGCTTTGCAGTCGTTGCGGACGAGGTAAGGAAACTGGCAGAACGGACGGCAGCTTCCACTGAAGAAATTACAGGGATGGTAGATCAGATACAAACGTCTACTGCGGTAGCCGTTGCAGGTATGGCCGGGGTTCGCGAACAGGCTGCAGAAGGCGTAAGAATGACTCAGGGGCTGGGCTCAAGTATCAGCCAGATTCACGATAGCGCGGAATCGGTCCTTTCCGCGGTAGGTCGTTTATCCAGTCTCATGGAAATAAACTAGCGCGGTCATGTTGTGTAGCTCCGAGGGTGAGCAGTGTTCCGCGAGCAAGACGCAACAGTGAGCAGGCCCATTACTTAAAGCTCGGCGGCATATCTTAATAAATGGTCTGCTGTCTCAGCAGCGAGTGCGCGCAACCCTGCAACGTCGGTTGCATCGAGACCGGTGCGGCGCACTTGCCCCTCAAACCGCTTCGCCACAGCCGCCAATTTAAGAGCACCCATTGTCCCTGCCATACCCTTAAGAGCGTGAAAGGTTGCTGCCTGATGGTCCGGCTCGGTCGCGTGTTCGAGGCTATCCAGCAAACGAAAGCACTCCGGACCAAACGCATGAGCTCCTGCCTTTAAAACCTCACTGCGTCCCGCAAAACGATTCAGAAGGACCCCCACAGGCTCGGCTATCGGTGCCTCCTCTTCGCTGGTTGCCATGTTCTGGCCAACCTCTACCTTTGTCACCCGCCGCACTGCGCCAACGAGTTCATCCATATCGATGGGCTTTCCGATATGGCCGTCCATGCCAGCGTCGAGACATTTGCGGATATCCTCTTCCGACACGTTGGCAGTCATCGCCATGATCGGCACTCCCTTCGTCGCTTCGTTTGCGCGAATGCGCCTCGTGGCCTCGAGCCCGTCAATATCCGGCATCTGAACGTCCATCAGAATGACGTCATATAACGCTGGATTGGCAGTCGCATGTTCGACGCCTGAAAGCCCTCCTTCCGCAAGGTAGACGATTGCGCCTTCGAGGCGTAACAACTCACTGGCCACCAAGCGATTCAGTTCATTATCTTCAACGACCAGAATGTGGACACCTGCCAAGCGCTCCGGTGTGATGTCAACAACGCCCGGCCCCGCCCCGGCCTCACCGCGGACGTTTTCGCCGGCTGCTTTGTGGATAGCCTCGATCAACTGACCTGGTGTAACGGGCTTGCTCAGCACTTCTACCATGGGGGCATTGGGCTCTTCCAAAGCAGCCGCCAGTTCTTCTCGACCGTAGGCACTGACAATAATGACAGCAGGCGCTTGAGCGGATTGGGAGCGAATGTAGCGAGCTGTTGAAAGACCATCCAGTTCCGGCATGCGCCAATCCATAACCACAACGTCGTAAGCCTTACCGAGCTGTTCCGCCCTGTACAGGGCATCCATTGCCGTGAAAGGGCTATCGACATAGTCGACATGCCATCCTGTCCCATTCAGCGCTGCTTCAAGTATCTCCCCAGACTCATGGCGGTCGTCAACGATCAGGATGTTCAGGGACTGAAGAACAAAAGGCTTACCGAGTAGGGCATTGCGCTTCGAAATGCCAAACCTAACGTTGAAGGAAAACGTGCTTCCCCTACCGAGTTCGCTGCTTAACTGCAGATTTCCGCCCATCAAACGAACAAGCCGGCGCGAAATCGCTAATCCCAGCCCGGTGCCGCCAAATCGTCTTGAGGTCGATGCTTCGGCCTGTGTGAAACCCTCGAATATTCGTTCAATATTTTCCCTGGCAATGCCTATACCAGTATCCTCAATACTGAAACAAACATGCGCGGTCAGCGCGGTCACTTCAATCGCGCGTAACCGAATTATGATATGACCGCGCTCAGTAAACTTGAGCGCATTCCCGCCTATGTTCAGCAACACCTGCTTAAGCCGCACGCGGTCGCCAATAAGGATCGGCGGAACGGAGCCGTCGATTTCAAACAGGATTTCCACCGGCTTGCTGCCCTGATTGCCGGAAAGGATGGTACCGAGCTCACGGAATAATTGCTCGACCTCGAAGCTTCCAAGGTCGAGTTCAAGCTTTCCTGCTTCAATCTTTGCAAAGTCCAGAATATCGTTTAGCAATTCCAGAAGGGAGAGCGCCGCGCCATGTGCCTTTACGACGTGGTCGCGCTGTCGTTCGTCGACGACGGCTTGCATTAATAGCTGTAGCAAGCCAATGACTGCGTTCAGAGGCGTGCGTATTTCGTGGCTCATGTTTGCCATAAATCTGCTTTTTGCGACGCTTGCTTCTTCTGCGGCATTTCGAGCCTGTATCAGTTTTCGCTCGAACGCTCGCTGAGCTCTTATATCAACGCCTACTGCAAGGTAGCCCTGTATGCTGCCGCTCTCGGAGTCGACAATAGAACTCATCGTCACGGAGACTGGCACTTGGCCTCCGCTTGCGTCAACGTAGGTCCAGTCATGGGTCTGGCTGCCTTTTGTGTCGACGCCATGTATGAGACATTCAAATTCGGTCAGAGAGATGCCTTCTGAGGCCTCAATTTCCAAAGCATGATGCTCCAGCTCGCCAGCAGCATGAAATGACGCGATGCTACGCCTACCCAGAACATCCTCGGCGGCGCACCCCAACAGCCGGCAAGCTCCTTCGTTAAACATCTGGATTACGCCGTCACGGTCGGTCGCAATAATTGATATGCCTGAAGCAGCTCGCAGGACATTCTGCAGCATAACGCCAAGCCGCGATGCTTCGCGGCTGGCTTCGTGCGCTTTAGTCACGTCGACGCCTACAGCCACATATTGCTGGTCCCCACCGCCCTGTCCTGCATCTGCAGCGATAACAGTCTCAATCCAGATCTTTCCCCCCTTTCTGCTGAAAGCGCTAATTTCCCCCCGCCACACGCGTCTCCCGAGGAGCTCACCGATAATGGTTCGCCAGCGTCCGCGGGATTCATCGCTCCACGGCAATGCACGAAAGTTAACGCCCAACAGCTCTTGGCTGGCGTAGCCAGTGGCTTCGCAAAACTTTTCATTTACCTCGGTGATATTTCCCTTTGAATCAGTGACCAGGTACAACAAGTGAGTATTAATCGTTTCCAGCAGCAATTGCCGTTCGGCAAGCGCTGCAGCGAGGCGGTTCCGGTTATCAGCCAGTTCGGAAACGTCAGTAGCCAACACGTAGAAACCAACGGTACTGCCGTCGAGGGTGTCCGGAAGATACTGAACCAGCAGCCGGCGAACGCCCTTGCTATCATGAAAAACGTCCAGCTCGAACGACTGGAGGTTGCCGCAGAGCGCCGCTTCAATCCTTGGCCGGTACTGTTCGAAGCGCGCAGGACCGAGGATATCAGGCAGGGCTCGCCCTTCCATATATCCGTCGGGCATTCCATACCATTCATGGTATGCACGATTGGCCACGCGATTGACCAGGTGTGCATCCCAGTACCCGATCATTGATGGAACAGCATCAAGTACCGTGCGCCACGCTCGCTGCGTGCTTTCCAACTCTGCCGTACGTTGCTCGACCTCGGCTTCCAGTCGTGTATTGAATCGTCGAATCTGGGATTCGGCCGACTTCTGTGCCGTAATATCGCGTACGGTTTTAGATGCGCCGACTATCGCCCCGCCTTCATTGCGTATAGGGGAAACCGTCACGGAAACATCGATCATCTCGCCGTCCTTGCGATAGCGACGGGTATCGAAGTGGGGGACATGTTCCCCGCGTGTCACTCGCGCCAGCACTTCCGCCTCTTCGTGCCAAAGGTCCGGGGGAATAATTAGTTCGGTGAGTGGTTTTCCGATAGCTTCTTCTGCCAGGTATCCAAAAATTTGGGTAGCGCCACGGTTCCAGCTGAGAACGACACCGCCAAGAGTCTTGGCAATAATTCCGTCTTCCGAATCTTCAATAATGGCCGACATTCGCGCGCGCTCAACCGCCAAGAGATGACGGCGGGCTAGGCCTATTGAGAGACTAAGTACTAACGCTGACAGTAAAACGGACAGGCCAAGACCGCCTAGTAAGACCAGCTCCGGATCTGGAAGATGAAGGCGCGCCGCAAACTCGGGGGTTGCAAAAAGTCCGATTCGCCAGTGGCGCCCATAGAAAGACCTCTCCACCCAGCAGTGGAGTGGCAACAATTCACCGGCCGCCCGGTTATCAAAGAACGGAAGAGATTTAGGGGTCTCCGTCGCGTCCTGGATAACCATCCGCAAATCTGCAAGGTTATGTCCCACTCCTGAAAGCAATGGCCCCCTAGACAACGCCGCGAAAGTCCAGCCGGTCAGCTGTTCTTCTCTCTCCTTCAATGTGGAGGGGGTGATGCCAGAGACGGTTCGATAGACAGGGAGCAAAAGCAGGAATGATTGACCCTTGTCACGTTGCTTTTGTACCAGGCTAAGGGGGCCTGTCATAGTGGCATTGCCCGTGCGCATTGCCACCTCTGCAGCAATACGGCGCTCCACTTCCGAAGCGAGATCAACGCCTATAGCAGCCGCGTTCTCCCTTTCCGGTTGCACAAATAAAACGACATAATGTGGGGGGGAGCTTGGACCCAGTTCCTTTATCGTAAAAGGCGTAATGCCGTCGAGTCGCATTCGCTCCTGAAGTGAAGCAAACCCTGATGTTGAAAAACGTTCCGCGTATCCAATCCCCTCCGAATCCGGAAAGGCGCGGGTCATGTCGAGAGATTGGCTGAAATGACTGAAAGCGGAACGACTAATCTCTCCACTTCCGATTGCAAGTATTGCGCCCCGTGCGCTTCGCAGACCGTCCTCATACTTCAGTAGCCGCTCTTGGATTGCATTTGACGTGTCGAGGGCCACCTCCTCCAGATCCTGTCGTATTCGTTGCTGGTTCTGCAAATAGATGTAGCGGCTTAACCCCATACTCGCAATGGCCAGCGTCGCAAAAAGGATAGCGGCAAGAATAATGTGGCTCTTGGACAGCATTGTCAGGGATTCTCCATGCAATCGGTTCAGCATAGTCCGGCAATAGAGACTCGTCGCATTAGCGACGATAGGACGCATTCTTGACTGCGGCAACATTTTGGAGCTTAATCGCCAAGACGATCAAACTAGGACCTGAGATTCAGAGGAAGTATGGATCCGGGATATAGAGCTGAACAAATAACCCTCGTGGCATTAACGAGTGAAGCGTTGGCAAGCTGGGAACGCTGCTCGGCTCGTCTTTGTTTGGCACTGCGTTCCGCCGGCACAGGACATTCGGTGGCTAACGCTGCGCTAGACCTCAAGGCGGCTGTGGTGGCCTATGCGCATCTCGCCAGGCTACTCTCTCTGGCCTCGGCGGATGAATCCAAAAGCACCGAGAAGAACGGGCGCCGCGATGAAATCCTTTAAGTGGGTCCATTTGGGCCTGCACCATTGAGCGAGTCAGCGGCCAAAAGCTGTGCCCATCGCATTCGTGCCGCCTCGTGAACAATCAACAACCGTTCACACTCTTGTGGCGAAACTTCAGGATTTTTGAGTGCCCGCCCATAGGCCTCAGCTGCGGCGAGGTATTCTAGGTGTGCTTCCTCAGCAGCCTTCATGTTAGTCCGTGTCATAACGCGTCCCTACATCGCCAGAGGTATGATCGGCATCGGCGATCCTGGATAAATTTGCCAGAATTTTAGTTTTAAATCCGTTTAAACATAAAATCATGCAAACGCTAAATACAGATGCTGCCATAGAAGAGGCAATCGAATGTTTTTTGTAAACTTCGGGAACCACAGGCTCTTGGAAGCATCGACCTTTCTCCTCGCGTCCTTATTCGCCAGTAAGGACGTATATGCGGAGCCTGTCCCAATCGCTTTCGCAAGGGACGTTGTCGTAATGGGGTATATAGAGACCGCGACTTTTGGAGAATACGACTCTTTACTCACGGGCTGGCACCAAGCAGGACTAGTTTCGTTTGCTCGGAACCGGGTCAGTTTTGCAGACTGCCGGAAAGCATCGGGAGTCCTCGAAGAGTTTGACGACTTGAACAGTCAATGGAAAACCGTGTCTCTGTGGTCCGCGACTGGGTTGACTGTCGCTGACGGAGTGGCAATACGGATTTGTCTCTTGGGGGAGCTAGCTCGCGCGAAGGCCACAAGTGCGAACAAGGAACCACCTTCGGTAAATGACTATAAGCGCTTTCTCGAAGAAGCGGGGCTACCGCCCTACTGACTTTATTTTAGCCAGCAGGCAGCCAACAAACCTCCTTGTAGCAGAGATAATCAACCTTTATAAACAGCGCCTGAGCTCATACGCCGAGAGCTTCATAGGTGGCTCTTTCCCGTCCCTTAGAAACCCACGTCGCGGTTGGATAATCCCACACCTGCTCCAATCTTAGTCCGGGGCGGTCATTGTTCGCGTCAGGATCCGGAAAACTGACAATAACTTGCGGCTCCTCTCCATTATCAATGTGTTTTTGAGCCGCTGCCTTTGCTTCGGTCTCCGAACGATATTGGACGACATAAGTAATGATTGGTTTCATATTCGATTCCAGCTACGGCAACCATTGCATACTGAAATCTCGACACTGCCCCGGCAAGCATGGACAGCCCGTCGCCAATGCCCCTTTGGGAGCGTCTGTTCAGACCGCTCGGGCAGTTTCTTATCCGGATGGCTTCGCACGTTCAAAAAATTCTCGGGGATGAGCAAATCACTCTTTAAAGCGCGCGCCCATAGGCCCAGTGGTTGTCCCAGCTGGCGCTCGCGCTCGAAATTCGTATCGTTCTTCATCCGATTCAGCTTTTAACCAGCACGGTACCTGTTCGCGGAAAATAGTGTACGCGACACGCATGTCGGTCGACTAATCTTCTACCGCCAAGGAAACCCGGCGCGAGCCAGCTAGGCGCGTGCAAATTATGCGTTCTGCGAGCCGATATCGGCGTGCGTCAAATGCAGCAAATGTAGTGCTGCAGTTGCTCGAAGAGGATGCAATGCCGCGAGTGGCTTACCTTCTCGACGTGAGGCCTCTTCCCCCACGAGCTGGACCAATCCAAGTCCACGTAGTCCGCCAACCCCCAAAGCTCGTAAATATGGGCGTGTAGCTCGTGAGTTCGCCACCAAGGATGGCCAAGCGTTTTGACCATGGGGCCACTGTGAAAGGCGGAGTCTGCTTTGAGGCGGGCAGCGAAAGCCTCGTAGATGGCATTCATGTACGCGATGGGCTTGCTGCGGGCAGCGGGAGTCGTACAAACAGGGGGAATCGCGTAGTAGAGATGGCTGTGGCCGCTTTGGCGGTTACGGACGATCAGGTTGGGGGCAGGAAGGCCCGTATCAGTAGGGCTACGTCGCTCCGTTAATCCAGTCGTCGGTCAGCTACTCTGTTAACGGGCTCTCGTTAACAGGGGTCGGCTCAGGTAATGTCACGCTAAGTGGCGGCAAAAACGCGGTAGTAACGGGTAACGCGGGTAATGATCAGTTGGTTTCGCTGAACAATGCGTTCCTCTTTCGCCTGTGCGAATGTTCTTCATAGCACCCACCCGGAATTGAAAACATTCGAAATGGTGGCTGCGGTTATCTTGGGGTAGCGCGGGGGCGGGCTTTATAGCAGGCTTTTTCATAATTTATGATAGTCGGCGCGGTCACTGACCTGAACGCGCTAGATCGCCAGAAATCTGGTTGAGGTATTTCGCTCATGCCCAATTTTCATCGATCCATGCCACGGCGACCGCATGCGCTCTTGCAAGCGCAACCCCGCCCTTGGTCAGCTCGCCGGGACAACTGATTACGCGTGTTGCTCCCCCGGATCCACCCGGATGTTTGCGGCTGACTGTAATCGCCGTCCGAAACCCACCCTTATCCGTCTCATGCAGGCTGACAGCGATGCGGCAGCCTCTGTATTCCAGTACCTCTATGGCTTTCTCCACAGTCATTCCGCAATCTCCCATTGTCACGAACGACATCACGCCGCGCGTACTTTGTCGAACCCGCTGAAGCGCATGAGCTTATTGGCGAGACAGGACTCTTGCCAACCTAAAAAGCATGAGGAAAGCGGATAACGCTCCATCTGCGCAACTATTGCGCTGACAGGCGTGTCATAGACAGGGCGGACGCAGCTGCGATATTCCCTGAAATGGAGCGCTCACTTAGTGACTCTCTCTGCTGCTACCCTTACGCCCCATGCCCAAGGTCGGCGGGTCTGAAAAGAAGTACGGCGTGCCGCAGAAGAATAAGGTCACATTCGCCTTTCGAGGGCCGTTTCTTCGCGGTGTTGTGCTAGTTGCGGGCCTAGCACGTCTCTCAGCGTAATCACCCCGATCAGTTGGTGAGCGGCGTTTAGCACTGGCAAGACAGACACCTTCTGTTCGATCATCTGGGCTGCGGCCGTTCTGGCTTTAGCCTCTGCGCCCAGCCAGTGCGCTACCATTCCCGGCGTAAACATATTGCCACATGCTTCGTGACTTTGCTCATGACCGCGCAGGGTGTCCCGGTCCAGCATGCCCACCAACTCAGTGCCCCGCAACACCGGATAGCTTCGATGGCCGCCTCGTTGAGCACATTACTGGCGGTACGCGATGGCGCAAGGCGTTGCCGCGTCGATGCTGATCACTGCTTTGGTCATCAGATCGGCCACGTGGTGTGTTTCTAGCGGGTCCACACTGTATTCACGATAGATATGCAGGCCGCGACGGGCAATTTTCTCGGTCATGATCGACCGGCGCAGGCAGATGGTCGACACCCCATAGGCGCAAGCAACCGTCAACAACAGGGGCAAAAGTGCGTCGGCGGCGTGGGTCAAACCCAGCGCAAATACAATGGCGGTGACCGGTGCCCCAAGCACGCTGGCCAGCACGCCAGCCATGCAGACCAAAGCCCATAAAGCGGGCGAACCCCCGGGCAACCACGGCGACAGCACCAAGCCCAGGCCCGCACCCAGCATCAGCAACGGTGCCAGTACCCCGCCTGATGTGCCGGACCCCAAGGCCGCAATCCACATCACCATTTTGGCTGCCAGCAAGGCCAGCACCACGCCAATGGCGAGGCGATGGCTCAGGAGATCGCCAATCACGTCATAGCCCACGCCCAGCGCCCGCGGTTGCAGGTACCCACCAACACCCACCACCAAACCGCCCAGCGCGGGCCACCACATCCAGTGCAATTTGAGGTGCGTGTGGGCCGGGGACACCTCGGGCGCGGCCGCCTTGGTGCAACAACTGGTGGACGCCCAGCCGTGGCAAGGCCCACGCATCAAAGTGTTCAACAGCCTGGCCGGTACGGTACCAGATCGTGTGGTGTGCAACTGCAAACAGGTTAAAGAATCGGCCATCCGCGCGCGCGTTACCCAAGGCGACGGGCTGGATACGCTGAAAGCCAAGCTGGGCTGCGGCACGGTGTGCGGCTCTTGCGTACCAGAAATCAAACGGATGTGCGCCAGCGTGGCGCTGGTCTGACCAGAACAAAGGAAACCTGATGAAACAGGGCAAAGTGATCTTGTTAGGCGCGGGGCCTGGTGATCTGGACTTGCTGACGCTAAAGGCCGCCCCCGCGTTGGCGATGGCGGACATCTTGTTGCTGGATGACCTGGCTAATCCCGACATCGTTAGCCTTGCACCGCAAGCACGGGTGATCCGTGTGGGTAAGCGCGGCGGCTGTAAATCGACGCCGCAAGATTTTATCCAGCGTTTGATGAAGCGTTATGCGCTGCAGGGCCATACCGTGGTGCGTGCCAAAGGCGGCGAGGTGTTGCTGTTTGGCCGCGCGGGGGAGGAGATGGCATTTCTTAAAGCGGCCGGGGTGGAGGTTGAAGGGTGAACGGCATATCGTCCGGGCTCGCTGCAGCTGCAAGCCTGGGTATGTCTTTGACGCATAGACAACATTGCCAAGGCGTGACCTTTGTGACCGCGCACGCGCAAGACCACACGGAGCCCGACTGGGGCACCTTGGCCGCCACCGGCACCACGCTGGTCATTTATATGGGCATGAGCCGTATCGACAGCCTCACCGCCGCCCTGTTGCGCCACTTGCCCACCCACACGCCTGCCGCCATTGTGCAATGGGCCAGCACCCCGCAGGAGCGACGTCTTGTTTCTACTCTGGCAAAGCTGGCTGGCACCAGTAGGGCTCCCGGCTTTGGCAGCCCCGGCATTATCCTGGTCGGTGATGCAGTGGCAGAGGCAGAGGTGCCGCCCATTGAGACGCGCATCAGGGCATAGGCGTAAGCAGGTGGCGGGGTTTGAAACAGCGGTTACAACCGTCGGTCAACAAAGTGGTGCGCTTTTGCCAGCTCAGAGATCCGTCCATTTGATGTGGCACAGGCACTTGCGGATGCGTCTGTGCCACGTAGCATCTGCATCGCCAGGGGCTGCACAACATTACCGAATTCTGGACCCTAAGATTGAGCTGCACGGCACGGCTAACGCAGGTCTTCTAACTCATATTCCAGCAAGATGGGCCTGTCTTGGGCTTTCGGGGTAATGATGTCGCTACCTACTTCGTGTTTAACCAGTGAAGCCAATCGAGTTCCCATGGCGGCTCGAAGTTCATCGTTGCCTGCCTCTAAAACACGTGCGGCCCAGAAGCCAATCGAAATTACATAGCTTCTGGATCGCTTATTAGGACGCCCCTTGCGAAGGTTAGCGATGCTGAACTCAAGTCGACCGGTATTCAAGACCGCACGGACGTCAAAACCGCGAAACATAGATGCAAGGTGCATTTGGCCCCATGCCTCAAAGTCGAACATATTGCCTCCGGTATTTGGAAGTCCAGATGCATTGACGTCTACGGGCTGTAGCTTAATCCGGGTTAACCTGCCAGGCCAACTGCTGGTCAGCAGGGCCGTGCTGACTATAAGCGGACGAACGAGGTCTCAGTCTCTTTGTATCATTCACTCAAAGGGCCCGTCGTTATCCTCTCAAGTACCATCTCTTCAAATAGTGTTTCCGCCAGAGCCTCAACCAGCTTGCCCATTGACATGCTGTGGTGTCGCGCGACTGCACGAAGCTTTTCGCGGCTTTCGGGCCGTATCCAGATATTCATCTGAATCATGGGCGGTGAGTGCGCCGGATCTGTGGCCGCCCTTACCGCCTTGGCCTGCTTGTAACGCCGCACGCGCTCGGCATTGGTCAACGGTCGTTCACCGTTTACGTATTGCCGTTGTACCTTTTGCTTTAACTCTTTCGCGTCTTGTCCCATTTCGTCTTTTCGCATAACGCCTCATCAGCTAGTTGGTCTGCGCCCACACGGCATCGCGGTGACGTTAATCAATCCTGGCTTCGTCAAAACCCCGTTCACGGCGCGCAATCGGTTGGGGATGCCTCCGATGGTCCCCGCCGACTAGGCGGCCAGTTCGATTTTGCGGGGTCTGGCGCAGGGTCGCTTTGAAATCAGTTTTCCGCGGCGCTTTGCCGCTCTCACTCAGATCATGGATAAATCATCACGTCCGCTTCTAACCCCGCTTTGCGAAGATTGCTGGCCTAGTGTGCCAGGCTGGATCAGCAAATGCTGCTGCAATGCAAGCTGTATTACAGCGCGAACGCGCACGTCAAAGATCCGTTTAATGACGTGGTCCGGCTCGATGCCATCCAGAAGATCTTCGTGCATATGTTTGGAAACCGCCACGAATCCGCGCTTTGTGATCCGGGATGTGCTCGCCGATGCAGAACGGGCCTTTGTGACGCGGGATTTTGAATTTGCGTTAAAAGGCGCGCCCTATGTAGTGCATGGCGCCTCACGCTTTGTATTTAACCCTCATGGTGAAGTCACAGACCACCGGGATTACTGGGATCCGGCGGCAGAACTATGGGGAAAACTCCCCCTGATCGATCCACCCGTCACATGGCTACGCCGGCGGTTTGCTGCATAGGTGCGAAGCGTGCTGCCGAATCAGGATCGGTTTTTAGCCACCTTGCGAGCATGCCGCGGTGGGCGTCGAGAGGGTAAGGAATATGGAATATTTCCTACAGATAACGAACCGCAAATCTGAAACAATTATTCTCCTGTAACAGGGGGTCTCAGGATGGATCGACCGGCTCCGTACGAGTTTTCATTTCTTACACAAAATCTGGTGCGCTCATCCGAACAATTTTTAGAGGCGGCATCAAAAGTCTGGACTTTGCTGCAGCAAAGTCCCTCGTCTGGCGTGGACGAAGAAATCATGTCCGCAATTGAAGAGATGCAAGCAGCGGTAACTGAATATCAGGCGGCAGCCGACGAGGCGGGCTTACTGTTCTGCGAAGAGCGACACATCATGCTCCGAGACGGACCTGCATTAGTCAGCCAACAACCGAAGTTTTTTGAATCGCGCGTCTTACGCGATGGTGATTGTACGGCTCCCCAGCAAATCTGTTAGCCCCCCTGAGTGGCCGACAGCCGTACCGGATCGCACCGTAGTGGATTCCACATCATGCACATAGCAGTCCATTTCAACCGTCCTGTAAGGAATGGCAATATGACGTATCCAACGTCCAGGCTGCAATTCGGCCGCATCCTCATTTTCTCTTCATGAAAGAGAGTCCTAATCCTCGTTAGGTCACACCCGACAGCACATGGGAGCCCCACATTCCTCCAGCAAGCCTCCCGCGCATCGCCCCTGCCATTCATCTCCCTAATCTGGTGCTATCAAGTCGGCAGGTTCAGGAGCGCGACTGGACAGTCGGCTACATTCTCAGTTTTCGCGCTATCTTCTGACAAACACCGGCTATCCCATTAAGCGCTCCGGCAGTATCCGATATCTCGATTTCGCAGTTTTCAAAGAAGGCAAGCCCAACTTCGCATCAAACCTGCAGGGGACTATCTCTCCATTCATGACCCCTACGACGAGATCGTTGTTGTGCCGAAAAGCCAAAGTCGCCGAGGAATAGCTGTCATAGGGCTGTAGCTGAGGATTTAACGATGTCTCTATCTTTGCGATAAGTTGCTCAATCGATTCAGTACAAATACGAATTACGATTCCAGGACTATGCGAGTCGTCTATGGGTTTGCGCAATACGCCTAATTGCACAAGTTCGATCAGATTTTGTTGGGAGATATTTAGTATCGTGCAGGCATATGGCGCTTCCAGCTCTGAGGGTGGCCCACTTGTGCCATCGTCGTCGTCCAATGGCTGAGCCGTTGTCGACAGTAGTGCGAACCATTCTTCCGCGATTGCCGTTAAAAGCCCTCGACCGCCAAAGTCGGCTCTCTCTTCAGCCAAGAGCGCCGCTGCGGCATAACGGGGTCCAAGTCGCGGATACCTTTTCAGTTTCGCGCTCATGGCGTCAAACAGCGACTGTTTCAAGTCCTGCCCTTCAGCCATGAAACCAAGTGCCGGATCAACGCGTTGCCGGATCTCATCAAACGAGTACTGGCGGATCGAAGTCACGACTTTTTTAACGTGGAGAGAGTGTCCCCAGATAGTCGTGAGTAAAAGCAGTTGGACTATTCTGTCTGCTGAATAAGCGATCTGTTCCCATCCCGCATATGGTACGGGGACGGTCCTTGCATCGCTAAGTGCCGCGCCGCAATGACAGGAATTAACCCGAGAATTTCGCCAGCTGACATGCTTTCCACAGCGACCGCATGAATGTGCCAGCGACCTGAGATGCAAGTCGCAGCTTGTAACAAATGAGAATTCCCAGATCTCCAGCGCAATGCCTGTGGAGCAGAGACATTCCGGGCACCACGCTCGGTCACTGAAACGAAGCAGGCTTCGAGGCCATAGTCGCCCTAAATATTCGATAACTCCGTCGCGATATGATCTGGTGCGCAGCCATCGCGGTTCGGGCACAAGCGAGGCTACGTCGGTGTGCAAGGCTTCAGCCATCCGATCAAGGTCTTGAATATCAAAATCGCTAAGGCGGAGATGATTCGGATTGCGCTTTCCCTTTGTCTGCCCGAGCAATGGGGCCAGCTTCGCCACGGATGTCAGGCAGTGAGCCTCAGCCAAGCGCAGCAAATAACCATTCATACTTTCGCGCCTTTGCCGACGTGGCCAGAACAATAGCTTGTCTGAGTTCATTTGCTTCTCAACTTCGCGATTCTGCTTAAAACCTGCTCAGCAGAAATCTTGAAAGGGTTCTCGCCGCCCTTCGCCAAGGGCGCTCCGTATAATGCATACGCGTCCACAAAATGCACCTTCTCCAGTCTGGCACTACCCGCTAACAAGCAGAACCGACTTGCCTCCTGAATTAAAAAGGCCAAATGACCGAAGACGCCTTTTGATGCGAGAAACAGCCTGGGTGCGAGATCCGGGTCTGCCAAGCCGCTAATCCTGGCAAAAGGAAGCTGCTCATCAAAATGCTCTAATAGCTTCATGAACTCAGAAGGCTCTCGCACAAAATCGAATGGCTTGATCTCGCGCCTCATCGGAAATCGCCGGGCAAGTTGCGGACTGTGTTCAAGAACAGCCATAGCGGTGGGAACCCCGACCAACACAATCGGGATATTAGTTTCGTTAATTAATGATTTAATCCAGTCCGCGACATTGCCTATCTTGATGTCACTTCCTCTTTCCACCAAATGTTGAAATTCGTCAATAATGACAAGCTTTACGCCACACCCAGTCATTAATGACACCAAATTAGATCGTCGTTTGGACAAAGTTCCTGTATTGGCGAAATCAGCCGAGAGCGCTTCTAACATGGCTGTTATCAAAGCGCTTATCGTAGCTGGCAATGGCACCTCAATTTTGAGGACTGGCATTACCCGTCCGTCAATCGATTTTCCACTGGGGTTCATTTTTATATATTGAGCTATCAAGCTGGATTTACCTACACCAGTTTCGCCTGTTATTAACATACAACGCGGTGTACGAGTCGCATGCGATTCCTCTTGAATACGCTGAATCTCGAACAAAATCCTCTGGAAACGCGGATAAGCAATATAAATTTTATTTATTTGGATTATTTTGGCTAATTGTTCTGAATCTAGCAAATGCATCGTGTAATTCCCTCCTCAGAAAGTGCCGGTTCCCCAAAGGGTCTCGTCTGCCGACATATCCGAAGCACAACTTTCGTCCGCGCGGCGTTCTAAGCCTTCTATCGCAATGTCCTCCTTCAGATTGGAATTTCTTTTAGGCGTTTTTTTGTATGTTGCTTTTTTTTCGGCAGTCTTATGCAGGTAATCCAATTCGAGAATGAGGCCAAGTTTTGCCTTTCGCAAAACTTCGCTTTCCACGGATGAAGACCATTTCGTCCTTCGGTCTTTGTTTCTTTTTATGAAGTCGGACCAACTAAGCCCCGGCTCAACATCTGGATTAATACAATCGGCCTTCAAGAGGATTTTTTCGGTAGGGTCATAGACATACGCTTCAGTCATGTCGTCTGGATTGATGCGAAGCGTAACTTCGTCTTTCCAACGCTGCTCAATATGAATCAGGCGCGGATGCGAATAAGCCGCGTTCTTTTTCCTGACCTTTCCTCCTCGAACGAGCACCTTAAACACGATTCCCGTGGCCAATTCAAGTTCAAGTCCCGGCTGTAACGAAGGGACCGGCATCTCCCTTACCAGCTCCTCCCAGCATTCGAGAGGAGTCTGGCCAAGCTCTCGGTGCCGACGATTGTGATATTCAACAACCACCCATTTCCAGACAAGTTTCTGAACTTCGCTCAAACTTAACATTGCGAGCTTCTCGGAAGGGTATCTGGCGCGTGCCTTAGGGTTGGATTGGGTGTTCCCTGGTAACCCATGGATCAATCCGGTCGCCAAGGAACCCAAAAAACGTTCAATGCATCCTTTATATTCCGGGCTACCTGGCGGGCAATACTGAATATCCATGCCAAATGCGCTTGCAGCTGCTTTTACACTGAATCCATGGAATTCCGGACCGTTATCAACAACCACAAGTCGAGGTAAACCTTCGACCGGCCACGTCAAATTCGAGTGGCCAATCTCAGCAAGGATCGCAGCTTTGCTATGCGCCCCCTGCTTGAGGCACTGAACTACCCCGAGGGTTGCGGGGGGATCGAGAGATACATAAATCCCGAAAATCATGCGTGTCCTGCGGCAGATGGCCGCTGTACACGTCGGCCTGCCCAGCAGCTCGCCGGTCTCGGGGTTAACCACCAAAATATCGAGAACCGTGTGATCAAATTCGACGCGTTCAAGCGCGAACTGTGCCGAGGGCCCCATTCCCCGTCTGCGGAAGTGGTTGTCTGCGAAGGATCGTCCTTCGCGTCGGATGAGAGCGATATAAGGATCAATCCTCGCCTTGAGCCATTTACACATTGACTGGTACGTCGGTATCCGGAATCTCTTACCCTTTGCGGTTGCGTCAATAAGTCGGTCAGTAAGAATTGCGTGCAAATCAATCCGTTTCATCCGCCTTCGTGTCAGGTAAAACTCGTCGGCCACATCGTCGAAGATCGCCAGTACTTCAGGGTCAACTTGTCCCTTTCTCCGACCACAGTTTGCTGTACGTGGAGTGAGGACCATGGCGTCCTGGCCATTGTCCTGATATCGCTTGCACCATCGCCAGATTGTTATATTACTTGGTGGCTTGGCATCGCCAATATTGCGCGCCACCGCACTCACAATGGGCCGCACGGCCGCCTCCCGCGACCATTCCGATGTTTGCGCGATAACAGCGCGAACATAGGCAAGACGCCGTTTCAGTTCGGCCTGACCGTCGGGCGCCAGAAGGGATGGAATAGGCGGAAGACCGTCGTCGCGTCGCAAGATATCTTGTATCGGGTCGAGCTTGATGTCGCCCGTGGCAAGCATTGCCTCTACAGCCTGCCAGGAAAGCTTTCGACTCAGGTTTGATCGGTCACCATATAGCAACACTGGACGATCGGGATCCGCTTCCAAGACACGGTAGGAATGGCCGCCAATTGTTACCCGAATGCCAACAAAGAGACTGTTCATCGGGATGCCTCTTCCGGCGTCCAAACCACGGTGCCACTCGACAGACGCTCGTGATGCAAAAATCTCAGCGCGCCGTCGAGGATGAGTCGATAAATCGTCTCTGGCGAAAGATGCGGACACCGGGCGGCAAGCCCGCTGATCGAGCAGCCGTTCCGGGCGAGGCCCTGCGCCGATATACGCTGCTTGAGGGAGACTTGGACTCCGGCATACATGCGGAGCGCTTTCGCATTCCATAGATGCGGCTCTTGCCTGATCTGAGACTCAGTAATTACGTCAAAGTCCCATCCATCTTTATCCACCGTTTCGCGGATTGAGCCAAAGTATTCTTGCCACCCGGGTTCGAGCGCCACCCGGTCGGGTTTGACTTCTTGCAGGGTCGGGCGCCGTGATGGGTCGACCCATTCGACGAGCACGTCAGGGGTATACAGACGGCGTTTATCGTCGTGCCAGATATCAAATTTTCGTGGCTGTGCGGTTATGGCACGGACGCGCGAATCGACTTCGAGCCGAAGCAGCCAGTCTCGCTCGAGCGTGCTTTCCCAAGTGAGAAGTCCCTCCATTTTATAGGAGTAGCTGTGTCCGATAACCTTCCGAGAGTTACGGTTGTGGATTCTGCGCACCGAAGGGATCAGCATGGCCGTCCCCCTGGGGCACGCGAGCTCGCGGACGCGTTTCCGCCGTAATACCGCAGGTACATCGTGCATGATTTCATTTCTTGGCTCCTTTCGTCCTGGCTATCGTGGTGTCGATATTCAAGACATGCGCAAAGGCCCTAGCCCCGGGTCAGCTTGACACGAGACAATTGAAACGCCAGAATGAAATCGACTGCTCCCAAGTGGTCGATTTCATTACGGAACCCCTGATAATTTCTTGCCGGAAATTTCAGGGGTTTTTCGTTTGCGAATATGTGGGGATTTGCAAGTTCAATGTCGATGCCAGCTGTTGGCTAGCATCTCTCTCTTGTTCAAGCATTCTGTCTTATATCTTTTCAATAAATCCATTTCCCTTATCAACGTTAACGCTGGTTTCAGCCTTAATCCTGCACTCGATCCACGCATTGACGTCCTCAACGCGCCATCGGCGAACACGTCCGAATCGAAGAAATGGCGGAGCTTCCCCGGCCGCAATCAAGCTGTCCAGTGTTTTGCCACTGCATAACAACATTTTGGCAACCGTTTTGGCATCTATTAACTGAGTCTGCATCACGTTCTCCCGGTACTCGGTACTTATCTCGCGTTTATTACCGTAATAGCAAAGTATTACCGCTGTCAATGATCTTTTACGGTCGAATCTATTTGCCAGAAAGTCAACTCCTGAGGAGATATCCAAAATCATTTTTCTAAATCGATTTTTTTTAATTAATGGATGATTTCAGCCTGACAAAATTTAAAATCCGGCCATCCAAATGCTCGTGCTTTACAGCCAGAAAATTTTCTCAAGCCATAATGCCGGACTGCATAATTATTGAACCCGCTTAAAACCTCCCAATCTGTAGGGTTTTTCGAAGGTATGCACGCGTCAGTGAAGTGCAACAGGATGGAGTGCGCCATACCCTCTTTCGGGTAGCGCAAATATCAGTGCACTGTCCAACAAACAACATTCGATCTTCAAGAGATCTTCATTCCAAGCAACGATAAGCGCTCTTCCGGTCACCTCCACAACGAGCCCCCGAATGTCGTACGACGAACAATTTCCCCAAAACTGGCCTGCACATTTGCAGGCCGATGCCGAAATCGCGCCATATACATCGACCCCTCCCCTGAATGCGGTTGTTCCTCTGTACGAAGACATGCACTCCCATACATTTGAGCAAATGTGTTGGTGGATTTTGCAGAAGGAGTACCGACTGTTGGGATGCACCCGGTTGGGAAAAAAGGGGGTTAAGCAATATGGGATCGATCTTTTTGGCCAGAGCGCGCTCCGTCCTGGCAAGCTGATCGTGTTTGAATGCAAGTGTTGGAGAGACTTCACCCCCAAACGCCTCCGTGATGCAGTTAGCGCTTTTCTGAGGAGCGATTGGGCCAGCAAGACCTACATGTTTGTCATCATCATGGCTCAGCACAAGATCAGCGGGAACTTGGGGTTAAGGTGGATAGAGCAGCAAGCTCGTCTGAAAGAACAGGGGATTGAAAGCGAGTTATGGACGGCGGAACACCTCACAGAGCGCCTTCAAGAACACCCAGACGTCCTGTCCAAATTCTTTCCGGCTTTTGATATCGCTACCTTTGGCAATATCTGGATGAAGCGGGTTGGCTTCTACCACAAACTAGATAAGCTGTTAAGCCATCCGGATGCGATGATTGCTGAAGAAGCCCGGGCCCACCTACTTGGTCCTCCAATCGAGGTTAACGACCGGACACAAAATGCTGATTTTTACATTGATGGCGAAATCAGAACCGTTTGCAAGGGTCGAGAATTTTGGTCGTTCAAAGGACCTTGGTTTACGCTGAGCGTACGGATGCCTAATACCAGCAACGTCTTTGTGTCCGTCGTTCTCGACTGGAAGAAGCACGACCTGGCTGGCTTTACGACAGTGCTGTCCCATACCTGGCTGTTAAAGAACTTTCTTTTCGCTGAGGGAGCCCCACTGGATGGCCGATACAGAGGCTTCATCGTGAAAGGGGACGTGCGCAGGAATGAAGGTCGCCATCTCATAGACTTTCCAAACTGCCGATTTTCGCTTCCTGCAGACGCTGTCAGAGAACTGGCAAATGCAGCCGACTATCTATCGGGAGAGATCCGCCAAGCTTTGGCGGGGATTGAGCGGCGTTGGGGCTGCAAAAATTTTCCAGTCACTCAACATGTCGGGCAGCGGGTCATTCTCGCGACGATGCAGTCTACGGCCTGGGAGTGGCTGCTTCGATTTGCGCAAGAACATCAGATGGAAAAAGGTGATAGTTCATGGCATATCTTTGAATGCCACCTTTCTTCACTCATGCCCTGCAGCAGAAAGAACGGCGAACAAGGAAGCCGTGAATGGTATGGCATATTCTCAGGCATGAAAATAAATGGTCTCACCGGTGATCGCGAAGTAGCAATCCTCTGGTCTCCTGAAAATGACGCACGGGGTAGAGAAAATGAATCGAACAATTGGTGGACTTGCGAACAGGCTTTACGCTGGTTTCAGGAAGAACTGGCCCCTGCAGCTAAGCGCTGGCTCTTAAAAAAGAAATTCAGTTCCCCGCTCTCACGACTATTCCAAAAACGCCGACTTGCAGAAACTGCGAGGCAGCTGGATTCGATGTTTGACATTCGCGCTGCAAGCCGCACGCCCCTGCTGGATGGCGCAGACTGGACTGCGGAACCATTGGCCGCTGCAACCGCGCTGCAGTTCTTTTTCTCATGCGAACTACGCGACCCCGTGGCCTATATCCAGCCTGTTTGGGTAACCAACCTCTATCGAGCCGCGGTCGCTCTGACCAAAGCTGAGCGGGGTTATGTCAGGTATGCAGCGGCTAACCTTTGTCTGGAGGAACGAATTAGCAGCCACCAAGAACTAGCCAATGCGCTGAACAAACGGATTGAGGATGAACAAACACATACCAATCCTGGAGCCATGGACCACATTTTGCGCGGAATTCTGGAGCTGATCGGGGATAGTACAGAGGGCCTGCCGGCGCAAACCATTTCGCTATTGCTTGAAGCCTTTGAGCCGCTGGCTAAACTTGCTGACACAAATGCGCTCAGGGAACGTTACACGGAATACGTGCGTTTTTAGGTGGCGGCAATGCCAATTACGGGCTCGTGCTGGCGATGATGCCGAAATTATCCTGTTTTTTGATTTTGAAGGCGTCCCGCACCATGATGCCGCGTATCTCAGAAAAGTACACCTGTTGTGCCAGCCCCAGGCACCATAATTATGTCGGCAGCTACCAGGAAGAAACTTCCGCCACACGCTCAGATGCCGGTCAGCCGCGCAACCACCTCGCTCATTTCAGCAACCAGTGCCAAATCCCACTCCCTACCGCGATAAGCGCGGCAAGGACAAAAATCAGAAAGCCCAGAGCAACAATGTACTTGCGGTAGACGTAACCCGCCGAGAACATGATGAGTCCAACAGACACTTCGATCAGCTTGGTTGTCGTCGTGTGTTGCACAAAAAAAGCCGCCCTCGATAGCCAGCTATCCAGAAAATAGACACCCACAGCGCATATAAGTCCGGGCACCAATATGTCTAACCAGTGAGCCGTGCGCGCATGCATTTCGGCGTCGGACAGATACGACCGACCCACACGATGAAAAGCCATTTTGTCCTCAATAAAAAAAGCGAAGCTGGCTCAATAATATCCTGTTTTGGGATAATATTGGGCCGGTGATTCTATGGTGGAGTGAAATCCATCCATGATCCCCGCTACGTCTCATTCATCCGCAAGCTGGTAGACGCTCGCCTAGCCGCCGGGGTGACTCAAGTGGAACTGGCGCGGCGTTTGGGAAGGCCCCAGTCATACGTCGCAAAAGTGGAAGGACTTGATAGACGCCTCGACTTGGTTGAACTGGATGACTGGTTACATTCGCTAGCGTTATCTCCGGTCGAATTTCTTCGGGCCTTTGAGTGGCGCGGAAAGAACTGACGGATCTGCTAACGTCGTTTACCAAGGCTCTCGTATGCTGGTCTTTCTCGATACCGAATTCACAGACTTCAGTGACAGTCAGTTGATCAGCATTGGACTGGTAAGTGAGGACGGCCAACATGAGCTTTATCTTGAAGTTCAGGATTTTGACCGGGCAATCTGTAACTCGTTTGTGCAGGCGGAGGTATGGAGGCATTTAGGTCTCCTGCCGAACGCGATCACTCGGGAAGCTGATATACAGACGAGACTACGTGCTTGGTTTGCCACACTTCCGAGAAGCGTAACTCTCGCTTGTGACTCCCAGCATGACCGAGATCTGCTGGCTGATACATTCGAAGGTGAATGGCCAGTTAATTTTGTTGGCTGGTTAGATCTGAGGCCAATGATCGATTCAGGTATTTTTGATAAAGCGGTCGCCGCCTACCACTCCAAGGATAGCCCTTGGCACCATGCGCTCTATGACGCAAGAGCGCACCGGGCTGGCTGGCTGGCATGGATGGATGCCAATAAAACATGGAAACGTTGCTCGACAGGTGCTTAGCGTGCGAAGTTGCCACACGCAGCAGGCGTTTTCCATGACGAACAAGATTTCCATCAAAAGCAAGATCACCGGATTTCCCAGATCTTATTGCACTAAATATTGCGAATGTGCGGAAGGTCTGCTCGGTGCAATCGACGTCGTGGGCCCGATTCTCGCCTTGAAACTGCTAGCAAGCGTTGAACAGTGCCAGTCATAGTCTTCCTGGCTCCCTTGGTACCTCTCGAATTCAGGCGATGTGCAATAATCCACGATCTTTACACGGGGCCGATCATGACTGTAGTTGTACTGGATGGCAAAGCCACTGCAATACAGCGCGAGCTCGACTTGGGCGCGCGGGTTGCAAATTTTAAAAGAGTAACAGGCGGTCGGATCCCGATTCTAGCGACAATCCTGGTGGGCGATGACCCTGCATCCGCGACCTACGTCAAGATGAAAGCCAATGCATGCGCGCGCGTGGGGATGGATTCTCTCCGGATTGAGCTGCCTGCATCGACGACTACGGAAGATTTGCTCGACCAAATCCATTCGCTCAATGGCAATCCGGATGTGCATGGCATCTTGTTGCAACACCCTGTGCCAAAACATGTTGACGAGCGCCTCTGCTTTGATGCCATAGCCCGAAACAAAGATGTCGACGGTGTAACCTGCCTCGGATTTGGCCGGATGACGATGGGTGAATGCGCATACAGTAGCGCAACGCCGGGAGGCATCATGCAACTATTGTCTGCCTACGGGATTGAACTGCGTGGTAAGCATGCGGTGGTCGTGGGCCGGAGCCCTATTTTGGGTAAACCCATGGCAATGATGCTGTTGAACGCCGACTGTACAGTGACCATCTGCCACTCCCATACCGCGAATTTGCCAGACTTGGTCAGACAGGCTGACGTGGTAGTGGGCGCCGTGGGTAAACCTGCCTTCATCAAGGCCAAGTGGATTAAAGATGGCGCAGTCGTAGTTGATGCCGGTTATCACCCTGACGGCGTTGGGGATATTGAACTGAAACCCTTGGCATCCCGCGTGGCCGCATATACGCCAGTACCTGGTGGTGTCGGGCCGATGACCATCAGCACGTTGATTGCGAACTGCGTGAGTTCCGCTGAGGCCACCTTGGGATAACCCTCAAGATGGACATGCTTGCTTTACAATCTATCCTAATTACAACTATACCGCCTCAATCGGTCCAGTTTCCGAACGGCAAACGTCCCTTGGTCGCAGCGCCTCCAAACAGTAGGTCAACGCGCGACCTCGTGTCGTTCGTGACAATGGGTGATTGCGGAATGACTATGGAAAAAGCTATAGAGACACTGGATACAAAGGCAGCCGCATCGCCGTCAGCCTGAATGAAACGGGCAAAGAGGGGGGTCGGACGACGATTACAGTTAGCCACAAACGTCGGGTGGATGCGGTGGAGCAACACGCGTAATCAATTGTCACGGCGACTGGCCAAGAGAGGGATCGCGCTTGCAAGAGCGCCTGCGGCAGCCGTGGCATGGATCGATGTAAATTGGGTATGAGCGAAACACCTCAAACCGGATTTCTGGCGATCTGTGCATCCAGGTCAGTGACCGCGCCGACTATCATAAGCTATGAAAAAACCCGCTATAAAGCCCACTCCCGCGCTACCCCAGATAATCGCAGCCACAATCTCGATAGTATTTCTTAATTCCGGGTGTCTGGTCACCAGAACGGGTAGAAGAGCGGTGCGAATGACACATACGGTCGCTATTACCAGCAATCCCGATTGCTGCAGCACAGGGCGCGCCGAACGATTCCAGGCGCGGATGCAGCGTAGTAGGCACAAATGCCCATTAATCCAGCGATCAGGAGGCAGCTTGCTGTCGCAAGCCGGGTTCCCGCTTCATATGAAGCGATCATTTTTTGCGGCGCATTGAAAAACCGGAGTCACGGCAATCCCGCGAAAATTGCACCGACATGGATGACTACTCCACACAACGAAATCAACACGGCGAGGGCGGCCAGGCAGTTCCCGGGTTTCCTGATATCCAAAAACAAGCTCCCTGGTAAGCACAACCTCGGTCGCTAGCCGTTTTTTCGGGATCTCATCCCTTCGGCCGCGCAACGATGATACGCATTATCGCTGCCGGATTTATCGCACGCATGCGGCCACAATGCGCTTGCCGTTTTGCTCGGCGCGGGGCGACTCCTGGCTCTCTTGCTACACTTTGAGGTCAGCCTCTTCCCATTTTCGGACGAGACCGGCTGCAGCGAGCGCAGTTCTATTCCGGTTCAGACCGTTGCCGCAAGCGCAGCTGTCCGCTTGAATACGTCGGAGTCATGTGCGCCCGTCCCCCACTCTTAATGCATTACCCACTCGAGCTATTCGATGCCTATGCAAGTGTTTCTGTTTTCAACCGGACCGCAAGAATCGTTGGTTGACGCGCTCTGCGAATTGCATGGTCATTACCACCAAGGCGCGCTGCCTGAACGATCAAGCGTGCAAACGCATTTGCGCGACAATCTGCGGGCTCCCGATTCTCCATTGCGGCTGGTCGTCGCCATTGACGAGGCGGACCATGTGCTGGGTTTTGCTGCAGTGGCGCTGACTTGGTCACTCGTAGAATCCTCGCCCGGCCAAAGCCGCCAGCTGCAACTGAAAGAACTGTACGTGCGCAGCGATCAGCGCGGCCGCGGCGTCGGCCACGCCTTGATGAGCTGGGTTACGCAATACGCCGCCGATCATGGTTGTTGCCGCGTGGATTGGCCCGTCAAGGCGTTCAATCCGCGGCATTGCGTTTTGTCAGGCCTTGGGGGCGCATAGGGTTGCGGATCGGCTCAGTTACCGGCTGGTACTGCCACCCCGCTGACCCCTTGCGACGACGTCCGGAGACCGGACGCGGCCGGGATCAGGGCGACGAGCTGGTCGCCGACGTAGCAGCCGGGACGGCGGGCATCCACCTGCAAAAGCGGGGTTTCGCTCGATTGCAAAGTTAGCGGCCGATCCCGCGTGGCTGGGTTATGCGGGTTCGTTGCCCTGCTACCGCCGGGGAATCGTCATCGCACTAGGCTAGCGCCGGCCCGCTGCAGTGCAAGGCGGACATTTATCCGGCCGGTGGTTAGCCCCACCAACAAAAGCTTCCCACCCTTCCCCTCCCCGTGATGGGAGGGGGCTTCGCCCAGCCTTGTCCGTCACCAGGGATTCCCTCTCTCCTTTTCCCGAAGCCGCACCTTTGCCTGGAGTGTGATTGCAGCCGAACCGCTCAGAGGGTCAAGCCCACGCTACGCTTTCCAGGGGGCCGGGCTCATTGCAATCACCGAAAAGGTGATCATCGCTCCGGCGGAGAGATGGGCAAACAAAAATGCGAGGAAACAGATATGACAGAATTGATCGAAACCACCAACACTGTCTAGGCGGCTCTTGAGTCAGCTGAAATAACCCACGTGCCGTTGCGCCCTCTGACGGCTTCCGTTTACAACGTGCGCCGCACAGCGCCACCGAAGGTCGCCGAGCTGGCCGCAGGCAAACGTCTAGCTCCTTAAATACTTGGCCTTTACAAATGCCGTATGCGTCGATTTCAGCCTTTGGCTATTTAGGATTTCATTCTTTGATTGTAGGATTTCAACCTTTAATTTGACGAACATCAAGTTTGCGCGGCTTGTGAGTTTCGTCCGCCTCAAACACAAGATATGGTATCGGTCAGCCAAACAAACACCATATCTTGAGGCCCGCCGATGTCTGCTCCTGTTAGCCGCACCCCGCTTCCTACCTTGCGCAGCGCGGCCGCCACGCTGGTTGATCCCATAGCCACGCTTAATGAATATCTTGATCGCTCCGACTGGCGCGTTAACGCCAATGCCAATCAGGGCTGGAGCCTGGGCGGGCTGATTCTTAACACCAGCGGCAAGGTCATCGCCAATTACTGGCTGGATGCGGTTTATCCGCCCGAGGTTAGCGAGGCGCATCGCAGTGGTGCAATGCATATTCATGATCTGGATATGTTATGCGGCTATTGCGCCGGTTGGTCTTTAAGGCGGCTATTACATGAAGGCTTTAACGGCGTGCCCGGCAAGATTGATGCGCGGCCGCCTAAACATCTTTCCAGTGCAATCGGGCAGATCGTCAATTTTCTTGGCACTCTGCAAAACGAATGGGCGGGCGCGCAGGCGTTTTCGTCATTCGATACCTATCTGGCGCCGTTGGTGCGGGTGGATCAGCTCAGTTATGACGCGGTCAAACAATGCATTCAGGAACTGATCTTTAATCTGAATGTGCCCAGCCGCTGGGGCACGCAAACGCCGTTTACCAATCTGACGTTTGACTGGATTTGCCCGGCGGATTTGCGCGAGCAGATTCCGTATGTGGGTGGCCAGGAAATGCCGTTTACCTATGGTGAATTGCAGGCCGAAATGGATATGCTTAATCGCGCTTATATCGAGGTGATGACCGAAGGCGATGCGCGCGGGCGCGTGTTTACCTTTCCAATTCCCACTTACAACATCACGCGTGATTTTCCGTGGGACCATCCCAATACCCGTCCTTTGTTTGAAATGACGGCGCGCTATGGCTTGCCCTACTTCCAGAACTTTTTGAATAGCGATCTGGAACCGCACATGGTGCGTTCGATGTGCTGCCGTTTGCAGCTTGATTTGCGTGAATTGCTCAAGCGCGGCAATGGGCTGTTTGGCTCAGCCGAACAAACCGGCAGTCTGGGCGTGGTAACGCTGAATTGCGCACGGCTGGGCTTTGAATATCAGGGTGACGAAGCCGGTTTACTGGCGCGCGTTGATGCGCTGATGGATCTGGCGCGCGACAGTCTGGAAATCAAACGCGAATTGATTCAGCGCTTTATGGATGGCGGTTTGTATCCGTATACGCAGCGTTATCTGGGCACCCTGCGCAATCATTTCAGCACCGTGGGCGTGAATGGCGTTAACGAGATGATCCGCAATTTCAGCGCGGGCGCGGACGATATCACCAGCGCCAGCGGCAAAGCTTTGGCCTTGCGTTTAATGACGCATATCCGTGCGCGCATTACTCAATTTCAGGAGCAAACCGGCCATTTATATAACCTGGAGGCCACGCCCGCTGAAGGCACCACGTATCGTTTTGCCAAAGCCGATCAACGCTGTTGTCCCGGCATTTTGCAAGCGGGTACGCCGTCGCAGCCGTATTACACCAATTCCACCCAATTGCCGGTGGGCTATACCGATGACCCCTTCCACGCGCTGGAACAACAAGAAGAACTGCAGCGCCAATACACCGGCGGCACGGTGCTGCATTTATATATGAATGAAGCGATGGTTTCGGCCGATGCCTGCCGCGCGTTGGTACAACGCGCACTCACGCAATTCCGCCTGCCGTATATCACCATTTCTCCCACGTTTTCGATCTGTCCCAAGCATGGCTATTTAAGCGGCCAGCACGAGTTCTGCCCGCGCTGCGATGCCGAATTGCTGGGCCAACCTGACCTCGTCGCCTGATCCACTTATTTTATTAACAAGGAATACGCCACCATGAACGCACCCATCCGCCCTGAAATGCTGCAACAACAAGCCACCCAACTTGATCCGTCCTTGCGTACACGTTGCGAAATCTGGACCCGCGTAATGGGTTATCACCGTCCGGTTTCGGCCTTTAATATCGGCAAACAAGCCGAATTTGCCGAACGCCAATTCTTTAAACAATAAGGCAACCGCAATGACGCTCACCGCGCAAACCAGACAGCCTGTTATCGGCGGCTTGATCCCTTTTTCCAGCGTGGATTACCCGGGACAACTGGCGTGCGTGGTGTTTCTGGCGGGCTGCCCATGGCGCTGCAGTTATTGCCACAATCCGCATCTGCTTAGCCGCAAGCCGCATGCGGGGGCGCCCGCCTGGTCCGATACGCTGGCGTGGCTGCAAACCCGGCGCCATTTGCTGGACGCCGCGGTGTTCTCCGGCGGCGAGCCGCTGAGCGAGCCATTGCTGCCGCGCATGCTGGCCGATGTAAAAGCGCTGGGCATGAAGACCGCGCTGCATACCGGCGGCGCGTGGCCAGAGCGCCTGGCGCGCTGCCTGCCGCTACTCGACTGGGTGGGCTTTGATATCAAAGCGCCATTTGCGGATTACGCGCAGATCACCACCAGGCTTAAAAGTGGCGCGCAGGCGCGCACGTCGCTGCAACACTTGCTGGCCAGCGGCGTGGCCTATGAATGCCGCACCACGCTGCATCCCGCCTTATTAGATACGGCGCAACTACGCCGCCTGGCCGCCACGCTGGCCGTGCAAGGCGTTCAACATTATGTGTTGCAACCTTACCGCGCTGCGGGTTGCGACCAGGCGTTGCCGATCGCCCAGGGCTGGCCGGACGCCGCGCTTTTAAGCGAAATGGGCGCTCTGTTTGCCCATTTCAGCGTGCGCGGAATAACGTGAATATTTTTGACAGCATCATCTCCACTGAAACGTTTTGACTCAGATCAAGAAATGGGCGCGGCGAAACCGGCAGACTCGCGAATCTTAATTCTCTCGCCAAAGGCTCCGTCCATGCTGAATCATCGCTTCAATCCCCTGCAGATCAAGGGCAAAACACTGCTCCCGGTCGTCCAGGGTGGCATGGGCGTCGGTGTTTCCGCCCACAAGCTGGCTGGCGCGGTCGCTGCACTCGGCGCCGTAGGCACGGTGGCTTCCGTCGATCTGCGCCACCATCACCCCGACCTGCTGGCGCAAAGCAAAGACATCAAAGACCAGGCAGGCCTGGACACGCTCAACTACATCGCGCTGGATCGTGAAATCAAACTGGCGCAGCACACCGCATCCGGTAATGGCATGGTGGCCGTTAACGTGATGAAAGCAGTGGCTTCGAATGTGGGGTATGTGCGCCAGGCTTGCGAATCGGGCGCGGACGCCATCGTGATGGGTGCAGGGCTGCCACTGGACCTGCCTGAAGTAACGGCCAGCTTTCCGCATATCGCGCTGATTCCGATTTTGTCAGACAGCCGCGGCATCGCGGTCATTCTTAAAAAGTGGATCAAAAAGAATCGCCTGCCTGACGCCATCGTGATCGAACACCCGGCGCATGCGGGCGGCCACCTGGGCGCAACGCGGCTGGACGATATCAATAATCCAAAGTTTGAATTCGACCGCGTGCTGGCCGAAACCCACGACGTCTTCCGCGAGCTGCAACTGGGCGAACGCCAGGTGCCGCTGATCGTGGCCGGTGGCATCAACCAGCACGAGCAAGTAGCGCACTATCTGGCCAATGGCGCCAGCGCCGTGCAATTGGGCACCGCCTTCGCCGTCACGCAGGAAGGCGACGCGCACGAGAACTTCAAGCAAATACTGGCCAACGCAGGCCCCGACGACATTGTCGAGTTTATGAGCGTGGCCGGCCTGCCCGCGCGCGCGGTACTGACGCCATGGTTGAAGAACTACATCAACCGCGAAGCGCGACTGCAATCCAACGCCAAGGCCGACCCCGCACGCTGCACCCAAGGCATGAACTGCCTGTCAGTCTGCGGCTTGCGCGACGGCCTGGCCAAGGTGGGCCAGTTCTGCATCGACCTGAAACTGGCCGCCGCCATGCGCGGTGAAGTTGCACGCGGCTTGTTCTTCCGCGGCGCCGACCCCCTACCGTTTGGCGCGGCAATCCGCCCGGTGCGCGAGCTGATCGACTATCTGTTAACCGGTACACGACCCGCTTTGGCGTAATGCCATCAGCTCTTTCTGACAATTTTCGAATTTAGCGGGTGACGAAAATCGTCACTTGAGTCGCAAAAAGGCCAGCTTGCATACGCAACTGGCCTTTTTTATCGAAAGCTTACGCCGCCTTTAGTCAGCGACGGGCGTAACGCTTTGGTGACGAATGCCAACGCCATTACGCCCGCCCCACACCCACTTCAAACCGCCACCCGCAGCACGCCGCGTGCCCCAAGCCGCAAAACAAAAGGGGCCAGACCGAAGTCTGACCCCTTTTGTTTACTAGCTTTGGTGCCGTTGAAGTGAATCGAACACTCGACCTACTGATTACGAATCAGTTGCTCTACCAACTGAGCTACAACGGCAAGAGCCGCGATTATACGTAATCTTGTGCAAAGCGCAAACCTGCGTCTGGCAGCGCCAGGCGTACCGCTGGGCGTGGCACAGGTTTTGCTAATATTTGGCTGCGCGGTGCTACCGCACACCACCAATATTTGGAGAGTTATAAAATGAAACGCATGCAAAAGGGTTTTACCCTGATTGAATTGATGATCGTGGTTGCGATCATCGGTATCCTGGCTGCCGTGGCTATCCCGGCTTACCAGAACTACATCATCCGCGCCAAGGTTACTGAAGGTCTGGGTCTGGGCGATGCGGCCAAGACTGTGGTTGCTGACAATGCCGCCAACGGCAATGCACTGACCCTGGGCTTCGCTGTTCCGGCTTCCACCAACAACGTAGGCAGCGTGTCGATCTTCTCGACCGGCGTGATCGGTATCTATTACACCAGCACCGCAGGTAGCGGCAATCTGTTCCTGAACCCGTACTACCTGAGCGGTGGCACGTCCGCCACTCCGGGCACCACCATCTCCGCTCTGGCAGTTGGCGTCATTCCGACCGACGCAGTGCAGTGGGACTGCTCGGCTGAAGGCCACAGCAACAAGGGCAGCATTGGTTCGCAAGGTACCCTGCCGGCCAAGTACGCTCCGGCAAACTGCCGCTAAGGCGATGCCTTATCTGATCAGGACCGTTGTCGCAGTCTGATCAGGGACACCCGCCCGTCTTCGGGCGGGTGTTTTAGTTTTTGACCTCTGTGTCTTCCTGCTTTAACGCCGCGTGATCACTCCGGATTCCCATTTGATGTCCAGCGTTCTTCCCCACGACTCGATGACAGCGCCTGCATGGCGTACGCGCTTTATCGCGTTCATAACGCAGAATCCCAAAACGACGGCCTGCTTTTTGTTGTTAAGCTGGATCTTGTGTCATCCCTGGTTTGGCTTCTGGCACGATGGCCTGCTCTACCTTGGGCAAGCGCTGCACCAGCTGTACCCCCAGAATTACGCGCATGAAATGTATTTCATGCATGGCTCGCAGGATGACTACACGCTGTTTACACGCGTGTTTGCTGCGCTGATCCATCTGATCGGCGCATCGCCCGCAGGCCAGATTCTGATGTTGATCGCCAATGCGATGTGGTTCAGCCTTATCTATCTGATTTTTAACCGTATGCTGGCTGATTCCCGGCTTGCGGTGGTGGCATGCCTGGCCGCCATGATCCTGCCCGCCTTTTACGGCGGACAAAACATCTTCTGGTTTAACGAACCGTTTCTGACCTCGCGCAGCTATTCAGAACTGGCCGCGCTTGCCGGTATTTATTGCCTGCTGGGCCGCCGTACCTTTAGCGCACTGGGCTGGATGCTGTTTGCCACGCTACTACACCCGCTGATGGGCCTCGGCGGGTTGCTGGTCTGGTACGTGCATTTGATACTGCGCCCGACTTTCATCCACGCCCGCACCTGGGCCATCTCGGCGGCCGTTTTGCTATTGATCGCTGTCGCGGTGATGGCTTTCAAGCACGTAGGCCCGTTTGCGCGCCTGACGCTGACTTACGATCAACCCTGGTGGACTCTGGTGCTCGGCTTTAATGCCGACGTGTTGCTGCGTATCTGGAGCACCGACGACTGGATGCTCAAAGGTGGTCCGCTGATTCTGTACGTGCTTTATCTCAGGCTGGCGGGCCCTGGCCGTAATCGCACCCTGCTGCATGCCTTGGTGATTACCGCTGTATTGGTGGCATTGGTGAGCGCAATGGGTGGCGACTGGTTGCGCAATGTACTGGTGCTGTCCGTGCAGTCGTGGCGCGCATTCTGGCTGTTCCAGGCCATCCTGCCCGGCTTTACGCTGGCATGGTTGATGGGGCATTCCCGGCAGTTACCATTGCCTGCCAAGTGGGCCGCCACGCTGGCCGTACTGGCTACCTTGATGCGGCATTATGACGTTTGTCTCGCGTTCGCGGCGCTGGGTCTGGCGCTGACTTTCGTGCGCGACATCCCAGTCCGCCCCCAATTAGCCCGCATCCTGAACATTGCGCTTGGCCTGATCGTGCTAATGGCAGTCATCACCAGTACGCTGGAAGCGTCCGTCTTTATCTCAATCCAGTTCACGAATACCCGCCTGCAATTGCTCGACGCGCATATGGTCGCTGCAGCAATTTTCATCGTTTTGATTGCGCTGTGTGCCTGGGTTTCGCGGCCCGCCTTTACCTACGGCTTGCTGCTGGTCTTTGCGGTTTCAACGCTGGCCACATGGGACCGTCGTTCGCCACAAGAAGCGTTATTTGAATCCGCCGCGGCCACCAATCCGTTTTCGCCATTGATTCCGCCACAAGATATCGTGCTGTGGAACCAGTTCAAGCCCATGCCATGGCTCGTGCTCAATCGCAGCACGTACGCTAACCCGATGCAAGGTTCGGCCGTGCTGTTCAACCGCGATTTCGCGGCCGACTTCATCACGCGGATGACCGTCTTGTTCCGGCATTACGAGACAAAACAATGTGACCGCAAGCTGTGGGCCACCTCAGGCTGCGACGACAGCGCGCGGACCATCACGCCCGCACTGTGTCATGTTGACCATCGCATTAACTGGATTGTGTCGGGCTTTAAAGCGCCCTACCCGGTAGCGGCCCATTGGGACATCAAAACGGCGGATTTTCCCAACGGTCTCAATCTCTACAGCTGTAAAACCTGGCTTGCGCTGCCGTACGCCCCGCCAGCACAAGCACCAGCGCCCGCCAAGGCCAGCCAATGACCCGCCTCCCCATCCCCGTCGGCTTGCTGCGCCAGTTTGCCGGTTACGTCGGCATTGGCGGCATTGCCTTCGTCTGCGACTTTGCCATGCTCACGCTGGTGGTCAAAGCGCTGCATGGCGGCGTTTTGTGGGGCGCGACGGCGGGCTTTATTGTTGGTGCGATCGTCAATTACGCGTTGTGCGTCAAGCTGGTGTTCAACAATCACACGCTGCAGTCGCGCTGGCTGGAATTCGCGATTTTTGTGGCGATCGGCCTGGTCGGTCTCGCCATCAACGATCTGGTGATGGTGGCGTGTATCAAATACGCTGGTCTGCAATTCCAGATTGCCAAACTCATCGCTGCGGCGGTGGTGTTGGTGTTTAATTTTGCCGGGCGGCGCACTGTGTTGTTCAGCCAGGCCCGTTCCCACCCTGGCCTCGTGGCCACCACGCGGTTGCATCAAGAATCGGTATGAGCACGTCTAATCGTAAAATCGTCATTATTGGCGCGGGCCCGGCAGGCCTGACCGCTGCGCTCGAACTATTGCGCGCTGAACCCGGCATTCATGTCACGGTGCTGGAATCCTCCGGCGATATTGGTGGTATTTCCAAAACCATCAATTACCAGGGCAACCGCATGGATATCGGCGGCCATCGTTTCTTCTCCAAATCAGATTGGGTGATGAATTGGTGGCAGCAGATTCTGCCCGCCAAAGGCGATGGCGATCAGGCGGTTATTTCTTATCAGAACAAAACGCGCAGCATTCCTACGCAAGGCGGTGCCGATGCTGAGCGCCATATGCTGCTGCGCCCGCGTTTGTCGCGTATCTATTTTTTGCGCAGCTTTTTTGACTACCCGGTCAAAATGAATCTGAACACCGTGCGCAATCTGGGCCCGGTGCGGATTGCGCGAATTCTGGCCAGCTATGCCAAAGCGCGCCTCGCCCCGATCAAGCACGAGAAAAGCCTAGAAGATTTCATTATCAACCGCTTTGGTCGCGAGCTTTATCTGACATTTTTCAAGGATTACACCGAGAAAGTCTGGGGCGTACCGTGCCAGGAAATCAGCTCGGAATGGGGTGCACAGCGTATTAAAGGGCTGTCGATTACCGAGGCGATCAAACACGCGGCCAATCAGATTCGTAAAAACCTGTTTGGCGGCGGCCAGCAACAGGCGGTTAAAACCAGTCTGATCGAACAATTTTTATATCCGCGTCTGGGTCCTGGCCAGATGTGGGAAGTGGTGGCCGAGCAAGTGCGCCAATTGGGTGGCACGCTGCATTTCCACCACAAGGTTTGGGGCTTGCAACGCGACGGCGACAAAATCACCGCCGTGCAGGCGCATGATGCCCAAGCCAATCAAAACATCGATTTTGCGGCGGATGAAGTCATTTCCACGATGCCGATGCGCGAACTGGTGGCCGGCATTCAGCCACCGCTTAACGCCGAAGCGCAACGCATTGCCGCAGGCCTGCAATATCGCGATTTCATTACAGTGGGCGTGCTGGTGCGCAAATTGCGTCACAGCAAACACAGCCTGCCCGATACCGCCAACAATCTGTTGCCTGATAACTGGATCTACATTCAGGAACGCGACGTCAAACTGGGCCGTTTGCAGATCTTTAATAACTGGAGCCCGTACCTGGTCGCCGATGAGGCCAATACCGTGTGGCTGGGCCTTGAATATTTTTGTTCCGAGGGCGATGCGCTGTGGCAAATGCCCAGCGATCAATTCTTCGCCTTTGCCCAGGACGAATTGGTCAAGATTGGCCTGATTGATAAAGCCGATGTACTGGATGGCACGGTGGTTAAAGTCGAAAAGGCTTATCCGGCTTATTTTGGCAGCTACAACGAATTCGATACGCTGCGCGAGCAAGTCGACCAGTTGCGCAATCTGTATCTGGTGGGCCGCAATGGCATGCACCGCTATAACAATCAGGATCATTCCATGCTGACGGCCAAACTGGCGGTCGAAAACATCCTGCGTGGCAATAGCGATAAAGCCGCGATCTGGGCCATCAATATCGACGACGAGTACCACGAAGAGAAATGACCGCTTCTTACGCTCCGGACCGCCTTTGCCCCTGGCTGACTCGTGCCGCCGCGCTGTACCTGGCGGCGCCGGTATGGGTGTTTTTGCTGACGTGGTTCCAGCCGCAATATGGCGTGCCGTTGGCGTTGATGTTGGCGGCGGGCGCTGTGCTGACATTGCACGCTCCGTTGCTGCACACGGGCAACAAGCCGGGCTGGCGCGGTCCGCAACCATTGCAATGGTTGCTGCTGATTGCCGTCGTGCTGTTGTGGTCGGCGCTGGGTGGCGCGGGCCATCTGTTTTACGCCAACGCCTTCGACTGGCATGTGCGCGACGCGCTGTTGCTGGATCTGTCGCGCATTACCGGCCCGCTGGCAGTGCAAACTTTGCCGTCGCATGAATCGTGGCTGCTGCGCTGTCCGCTCGGTTATTACCTGGTGCCCGCGCTGTTTGGCCGCTTTGTTGGCCTGCCCATGGCGCAGTTCGGGCTGCTGCTGTGGACTGCGCTCGGTGTTTTTCTGGTGATGGCGCAATTGGCGCTGGTGCGGCAAGGCTGGAAATTTCTCGGACTGTTGCTCTTGCTGCTGCCACTGTACAGCGGCATGGACTGGCTGGGCGGCCTGGTATTGTTTAATCCGCAACCCTTGTTTTCCACCGTGCACATCCAGTGGTGGGCGTATGTGTTCCAGTACTCGGCCAACTCCACCTTGTTGTTCTGGGTGCCCAATCACACGCTGCCGGGCTGGTTGTTTGCGGTATTTATCTACACACGCTGGCACGATCCGCGCGGCCTGCGCATGTTGCCGCTGTGGCTGACGGTGCTGCCATTGTGGTCGCCGCTCACCACCATCGGCACGCTGCCGTTCATGCTGGTGTATGCGCTCAAACATTTGCGCCAGCGCCAGGACGTCATCACAACGCTCAAACTGGCGCCGCTGTTCATCCCCGCCGCCGCCTTGTGCGCCTATTACCTGGTGCTGGATTCTGCCAGCGTGGCCGCCATGTCGCAGCCCGCCCAGCCGTTGCTGGCGCGCATCATCCTGTATGTCGCTTTTGTGGTGTTCGAATTTGTCATTCTGTGGGCGCTGTTGCTGCGCCAACGCCGCGATGGCTTGCTGCTGACGACGGGCGCCATCCTGCTGATCCTGCCGCTGTTTCACCTTGGCCCCAACAACGATCTGGTGATGCGCGCCTCGATCGCGCCGCTGCTGGTGTTGTGCATTGCCAGCATCGATTATCTGGCGCAGGTGCGTTGGTCCGTGATCCGCGAACGTATGGCCGCCGTGGGGGTGTGCACCGTGCTGGCCATCGGTAGCATTACGGCATTGCACGAAATCGCGCGCGCCGTGTTGTGGCCACGCTGGGATTCGCCGCTCACCTTGAATACCTTTACCGAAACGCAAGGCGCCGCGCACTACTTTGCCCACGTCCGCGCGCCCTGGTTTGTAAACATGCTGGCCCCGATCAATCTGCAGTTTGTGGATAACCACGGCCGACCTTTGCCAGCGGGAGCAAAACCATGAAAGCAGTCATTCTGGCCGGCGGCCTCGGTACGCGCATTTCCGAAGAAAGCGCATTGCGCCCCAAGCCCATGATCGAAATCGGCGGCAAGCCGATTTTGTGGCACATCCTTAAAATGTATTCGGCGCATGGTATTCACGACTTTGTCATTTGCTGCGGCTATCGCGGTTACATGATCAAGGAATACTTTGCCAATTACAGTCTGCATATGTCCGATCTGACCATCGATATGCAGGGTGATCAGGTCAAGGTGCATCAAAAGAAAGCCGAGCCCTGGCGCATTACGCTGGTGGATACCGGCGAACTGACCAAAACTGGCGGGCGTCTCAAGCGCATTGCCGATCATATTGATGGCCCGTTCTGCATGACGTATGGCGACGGCGTGGGCTCGGTGGATATCAGCGCGTCGCTACAATTCCATCAGCAACACGGCAAACTGGCGACCATGACTGCAGTGCGCCCGCCCGCGCGCTTTGGCGCATTGCAACTGGATGGCACCACCGTCACGTCTTTTCTGGAAAAACCGGTGGGCGATGGCAGCTGGATTAATGGCGGCTTTTTTGTACTGCAACCGCAAGTGCTGGATCTGATTGGCCCGGACGATGTGATGTGGGAAGACGGCCCATTGCAAACGCTGGCCGAACAAGATCAATTGCAGGCGTTTTTTCATGCCGGTTTCTGGCAACCGATGGACACGCTGCGCGACAAGAATCATCTGGAAGAACTGTGGGCCAGCCAGCAGGCGCCCTGGAAAGTCTGGGCCTGACCGGGCCGATCAAAGCGGCAGCCCGCGTATTTAGAGATTACGAAATGACCACAAGCAAAATCGATGCGGCCTTTGCCGCCAAAGACAAATTGCGCAAACAGATTGCCGCATTGGTCGATGAATATGCGGCGCTGGAATACGCCGAGCGCGGCTTTGTGCCCGGCAGCTCGGCCGTGCCGCCGTCCGGCAAGGTCATCGGCGCGCCCGAACTGAAAAATATGGTCGATGCCTCGCTGGATGGCTGGCTCACCACGGGCCGCTTTAACGACGCCTTTGAAAAACGCCTGGCCGATTATCTGGGCGTTAAATATCTGATGACCGTCAACTCGGGTTCATCGGCCAACTTGCTGGCATTTTCTGCGCTGACTTCGCCCCGCCTGGGTGAACGCGCCATTGTGCCGGGTGACGAAGTGATCGGCGTAGCGGCGGGCTTTCCTACCACCGTCAATCCCATTCTGCAATTTGGCGCGGTCCCAGTGTTTGTTGATGTCGACCTCGGCACCTACAACATCGACGTTACCCAGCTCGAAGCCGCTGTATCGCCGCGCACCAAGGCCGTCATGCTGGCGCATACCTTGGGCAATCCATTTAATCTGGCCGCCATTCGCGCGTTCTGCGATCGCCACAATTTGTGGCTGATTGAAGATTGCTGCGACGCGCTGGGTTCCACCTATAACGGCCAATTGGTCGGCACCTTTGGCGATATCGGCACGCTCAGTTTTTATCCGGCGCATCACATCACCATGGGTGAAGGCGGCGCGGTATTTACCAATAACCGCGAGCTGAAACTGATTGCGGAATCCTTCCGCGATTGGGGTCGTGATTGTTATTGCGCCCCGGGCAAAGACAACACCTGTGGCAAGCGGTTTGACTGGCAACTGGGCGATTTGCCGCAAGGTTACGACCACAAATACACGTATTCGCATCTGGGCTACAACCTGAAGATCAGCGATATGCAAGCCGCCTGCGCCCTGGCGCAACTGGATCGGCTGGACGGGTTTATCGAGGCGCGTAAACGCAATTTCGCTTATCTGAGCGAGCGGCTGCAAAGCTGCGCCGAATTTTTGATCCTGCCGCAGGCCACGCCGGATTCCGATCCATCCTGGTTTGGTTTTCCGATGACGCTGAAAGCCGAAGCGGGCACCACGCGCGTTGATCTGATCAATTATCTGGATCAAAACAAGATTGGCACGCGTTTGCTGTTTGCCGGCAATTTAACGCGACAACCGTATATGCAAGGCCACAATTTCCGGGTGGTGGGCCAGTTGACCAACACCGATGAAATCATGAACCACACGTTCTGGATCGGCTTGTACCCCGGGCTGACCCAACAGCACCTGGATTTCGTGATCGAGAAGATCGAGACTTTCCTCGGCGTTAATTTCTGATCATGACTGCGGCAACGCCAGCGCTTGCATCGCGCACTTTGCTGGTCATCGGCGGCACTGGCTTTTTTGGCAAATCGATACTGGATGCCTTTATTGATGGCGCGCTAACGCCTTGGCAAATCGGCCGCGTTATCGTGCTGGCGCGCCATGCCAGCGCTTTACCCATGCAGTTTCCCGAATTCGCGACCCCTGGCATTGAGTATATCGATGCCGATATCGCCCGCAGCGATGCCTTGCCAGCCGCCGATATCGTCATCCACGCGGCGGCTTCGACCGACGCGCGTGATTACCTGACGCGGCCGGTCACCGAGCGTCAGAACATCCTGGCGGGCACGCTGAACTACTGCCGCCTGGCGCCGATATTCCATGCGCACAGCCAGATTGTTTATGCCAGTTCCGGCGCTGTGTACGGGCCGCTGGAAGCACTGATTCCGGTTAGGGAAGACGCGCCAATGCGAGATATTGACGCAATGCCGGAAGGCAAACGCCCTTACGCGGCAGCAAAGCGCGATGCCGAGCAGGCCATCAAAGCGCTTGGCCAGGCCGGCTTGCGGGTCAGCATTGCGCGTTGCTTTGCCTTTATCGGGCGCTGGCTACCGCGCGACCAGCACTTTGCCATCGGCAATTTTATTCAAAATGGCCTCGATGGCACCCCCATCGTGGTAAAAGCCACCCACCCGGTTTATCGCAGCTATATGCATGCCGATGATCTGGTCACCTGGCTATTGCACATTGCCGCCGCAAGCGCGGCCGACTGCCCCACATTTAATGTCGGCTCCGATCAATCACTGACCATGGCGCAAATTGCCGGGCACGTGGCGCAGCATTTTAAGGTGCCGTTGCAAATCGCCGTGCCCACCTCGGCCACCATCGACTGGTATGTGCCTTCGATCGACAAAGCGCAGCAGCAATTAGGTGTTGCGTTACGGTTTGATCTCGCCCAAGCGATCGCCGCCACTACGGGGCAACGCCGTGCTTGATTGGCTACGCCAAAAAAACGCCACGCAAATCCGCTTTTTGATTGCGGGCACATTTAATACTGCCTTTGGCTACGGTTGCGGCGTTGCCTTGTATTATTTATTGACCGGTCATTTAAACGTGATCAGTATCGCCATCATTGCCAATATCGTGGCCATCAGCGTGGCGTTTCTGGTGTACAAGCTGTATGTATTCCGTACCAAAGGCAACTGGCTGCACGAATATCTGCGCTGCTATCTGGTTTACGGTGTTGGCGCATTATGCTCAATTGCCTTGTTCTGGTTCACCATTGATCGAATGCAGCTGCCGGTCTGGTTAGCGCAGGGCGTGACGATTGTCATCGTTGCTTTAATATCGTATATCGGCAATGCCCGATTCACATTCCGCCATCGTCATTAAAGGCGCTTTTAATCATGACCGATAAAAAAATCATCAGCATTATTTCGCCGTGCTACAACGAGCAAGACAATGTGCACGAACTATACACGCGCGTGTGCTGGGTCATGGATCAATATCCCGATTATGATTTTGAATATGTCTTTATCGACAATGCATCTACCGATAATACGGTAGCCCTGCTTAAAGAAATTGCCGCACATGACCCGCGGGTGAAGATCATTGTTAATACCCGAAACTTTGGGCATATCCGCTCGCCGTATTGGGGGTTTATTCAGACGACAGGCGACGCCACGGTTTATCTGGCATCGGATTTGCAAGATCCTCCCGAGGTGATACCCGAATTTATCAAGGGCTGGGAAGAAGGCTATAAGGTAGTCATGGCCACCAAACCGGTTAGCCAGAGTAATCCCGTCGTGCATACGTTGCGCAAAACCTACTATCGCCTGCTGGACCGGATGTCTGACGTACGCATGGTGCCAGACGCAACCGGCTTCGGTTTATACGACAAAGCAGTGCTGGATCAGGTGCGCGCTGTAAATGACCCCTATCCGTATCTACGCGGCATGATTTGTGAACTTGGGTTTGAAATCAAGACGATTCCGTTTAATCAGCCGCGCCGTTTACGTGGCATTTCAAAAAACAATTTTTATACGCTATATGATATTGCCATGCTGGGCATTATCAGCCATTCATTGATTCCGATCCGGCTGGCCTCGCTATTTGGCTTTTTACTCGGCGGCGGCAGCATTCTGGTAGCATTGCTGTTCTTGATTTTAAAGCTGATTTTCTGGCAAACATTCCCGATCGGAATTGCTCCGATTGTTATCGGGATGTTCTTTATGTTTGGTATCCTGCTATTATTTATCGGGATATTAGGCGAATATATCGGTTCGATTCATGTCTACGTACAAAAGCGCCCGATAGTAGTAGAAAAGGAGCGGATCAACTTTACCGAATAGACGCTCGCCCTGTGCCAGTCCGGTTACCGCTTTGATGGTATTGCGTAAAACACGCAATCGAAAGAGTTAAAAAAATGCTGACGGATATAAAAATCATATTCGTCACACAATTCAAACAGCAATTCCGGCAACTCCCAGATATCCTGGGGGTTGTGATACAGCGACAGCGCCAACACCGGGCGGCAGCGGGCAATCAAACGGCGTGCGCCACGCAAGACCTGCGCCTCGGCGCCTTCCACATCCAGTTTGACCAGATCAACGTGGCCTTGCGGCAGCAATTGATCCAACGCCGTTGCGGCAATATGTTGATCGCCGGTCGCGCTGATTGAGCCGCCTTCACCCTGCCCCGAATTAAACGACAAAATCGTATATTGCTCCGCCGCAGCCAGCGGCAAACACACTGCCTCCGGATATTGCTCTGCCATATTGCGCACCAGCGCGGCGTAATTGGCTGGATCGGGTTCCAGCAATAGCGCCTGGTGGCATTGAACACCGTCCTGGCGCGCCAGGTCGATGTAGGTATCGCCGTTATAGGCGCCGCAATCCACATAAGTGATGGCGCGGCCGCGCAATGCGGGCAAAGTCAGTTCATTAAAATATTGCGGCTCGGCTGATTGGACGCTGGCGAAATCCAGATCAACACCCAGACGAAACGCCATTAAACGCAGCAACACATCGCGGCTATTGTCATCGCCCAATCGCGCCAATACATCGCGCATTCGCGGCAGATTGGCATGCAAAAACGCGCGTGTGCTTAACCAGAAACGCCAGCCTAGATCGGCGCCAAACTGGTCGTAGCTATCCCATGGCATCACGACCGCATCAAAACCGACGGCCGTGGCCAGTTCAATCAATTGGTCAAAAGCAGTGGCGCGATTAAGAATGCCCAGCACCAATTGCGCCTGGCGATCTTGCGCAGTTAATTGGCTCCAGCTTTTGATCGGCAAATTGAGCGCCGTATTTGCACGCGGCGTGGTTTCGATAAAGCCCGCCACCGATACGCCATTTTTTTGCATCGCACGGCATAAATCCTGGCCGAAATTACCCGCGCCAAAAATCCAGACGGGTTGATCGACACGCACGTGCCGCGCCGGTTGCGCTGCGGCATGCAATAGCTGATCAAGATTTAACGGCATCCGGTGAGGGGCAGTCACAGCAAGCTCCGTTTATTGCCCAATGGCTTTGATTGCGGCTGCTTCAGCGCGTACCGCTTCGACGACCGATTGTTCGAGGAACGGGTGCATATCGTCGAGTTCTGGCGTAAAGAACTTGCCGTTTTCGTCCACACGCGATTTGATGCGCGGCGCGAATTCCTGGCGTGGATCAACGTGCAGATCAATCAATAGCGGGCCATCTTGCAACAGCAATTCGTCCAGTTGGGGTAAATCTGCTTCGCGCCAGATTGACGCGGCTTTCAGGCCGTAGGCGCGCGCAACCGCGCAAAAATCCGGAAATTCGACGCCAGTGGCGGGTGTCGCGCCGATGACGCGACCAAAGAAGTTTTCATGCGTTTGCCAGATCGACAGATAGCCCGCGTTATTCAACACCACGATGACCACATTGGCGCCCAGGGTTTTCAGCGTCTGCAACTCCTGAATATTCATCTGGATGCTGCCATCGCCCGCAAAGCAGATTACGCGGCGCGGCTGGTCAAACGTCGCCGTCGACGCGCCCAGGGCTGCCGGCAAATCGTGGCCCATCGAGGCCGAACCCGAGTTGCTGAACAAGCGCTGGCCCTTCTGCAGCGTGCCCACCTGAAACGGCAAAATGCACGCGGACGCATTGCCGGACACCACAATATCGTCCGGCCGCATCGCCTTGAAAATGCGATCAACCATCACGTAGGGATTGAGCGGTGCGCCTGGTTTTTGCACGTGTTCGTTGGCCGCGTTATAGGTCTGGCCAATCTTGTGGCACCAATCGGCCCACGGCTGGTAGCTGGGCAGTTGCACGCTGGCCCGCTCTTGTTCGAGCACGTCAAGGAAAACACCAAGGTCCGCTGCTACGCCCAGATCAACCTGGACCGTGGGCTTGCGTAATTCGGCCGCATCGATATCGACTTGCGCCACCCACGCATTGCGGGCAAAGGTGCTCCAGTTATAACTGGTCTGGCGAATATTCAGACGCGAACCCAGTACCAGCACAAAGTCGGCGTTTTGCAGGCAGAAATTGCCCGCGCGCGTGCCGATGGTGCCGGGGCGGCCCGCAAACAAGGGGTGATCGGAGGCGATCAGATCATGGGTCCACGCAGTCGCCAGCGGGATGCCCAGCTTTTCGATCAACGCCAGCACGCGCGCTTCGGTTTTCGACAGGCGCACGCCGGTGCCACCGAGTACCAGCGGCCGGTGCGCCGCACGCAGCTTCTGGATGATCGTATGGCAGTCGGCACGTAGCGCGTCATTGACGGGCTGAGCGGGCCACACGGGCGCCGGAATATTGATTTGCTGCGTCGATTGCTGGATATCGAGCGGGATATCCAGCCACACCGGGCCGGGTCGGCCGGACACCGCTTGCACAAACGCCGCGGGCAACATGGTTTCGAGATCTTGTTCTGAGCGCACCAGTTGTGCGTATTTGCACACCGGGCTGGCCATCGCAATCGTCGGGCCTTCCTGATCGCCCAGCTGGCGCAGCTCAGGCAGGTCATAAAACGAGAGGCAGGTTTCGCGCTTGGCCTGACCCGAAATCACGATCATCGGAATCGAATCGGTAAACGCGCCATACACGCCATTCAGGGCATTGATGGAACCCGGGCCGGTGGTCAACATCACCACCGCGGGTTTGCCGCTGATGCGCGCATAGCCTTCAGCCGCCATGGCGCACGCTTGTTCGTGGTGCATGAACACGGTGCGCAGTTGGCTATGGCCGCCGATGGCCTGGTTCAGAAACATGGCGCCACCACCGGTGACGGTAAAAACCTGTTCCACGCCGTGCTCAACCAGCCAGTCGGCGATTTGCTCAGAGATACGTTTCATTAGAGTCCGCGATTCATGATCAGGCTTTGCAGCGCCGGGTTTTCGCTATATGGGCCGTCGATAATATCAATGGTGAGCCGGTCATTGGCTTTGATGGGTTGCAGCAGTTTCTCGCCATTCATCACTTCGCGGCAGGACAATTGCCCCTTATGCAGCGGAATCGCCAGATAGAAGTCTTTTTCAAAGGCTTCTTTGCTAAAGACATAGCCCGCTTCCAGATCGCGCTTGGCATAGGCGCCACGCACCAAGGCATCCAGATATTCTTTTTCGCGCTTCGAAATCACGCGCCGGCTTTGGCCCACACCGCCGCACATTTCCTTGGCTTTATGGAAGGCCTTGAACCAGGTATCGCAGTTCTCGGGCAATGAGCAATACGGTGAGACGGCCACGTCTTCGTAATTGATATCGATATGGCGTTCCCAGCTGCGCGCGCCTTTGCCATAAGAAATCAGCATCGACGAGAACCAGTCATGATATTCGTGCGTGGAATAGCCAATGATATGGTTGGGATATCGGCGTTTCAGATAATCGATCTGATCCAGACCCAATTCGCTGTCTTCGCTGGGGTACAGCGACACGCAATGGTTGATGGCCAGCGGAATATCACGCTTTTCATAAAAGCTGACCAGATCATCAAGGTCTTTTTCAGACGCGCCACCCGTAGAAACAATCGTGGGACGACGCGTAGAGGCGATTTTTTCGATCAAGACCCAGTCATTCATGTCGGAGCTGGCGATCTTGATAATCGGCATATCGAAATCAACGCACAAATCCACCGACGGTTCGTCGAATGGCGTAGCCATTGGAATGCAGCCCACATTCTTGATTTCTTCAACCATCCGGGTGAAATCGGCGCGGCTGAGCTTGGTGTCTTCCGTTTTTTTAACGTAGCGCAGCTCTTGATTGCCTTTGAATTCGGGATGAATGAATTCGTCCATATCCCGGAATTGCAGCTTGATCGCTGCCTTAACATTATTAAAGCGCACGATGGTGCCGTGGTCACGGATGATCTTGATCCCGCGATCCAGACTGCCCCAATGATTATTGGCCAGTTCCAGAACAAACAGGTTTTCAAAGATATCTCTATCGCGTTGGCTGACCGAACTCATTGCCTCTCCAGGTATTTCGGAATTGATGCGGCGCCAGTTGCTGCAGGCAACCGGCGCGCCGGATTCAAGAGCACGATGATAGCATTGCCGCGCTTTGCCGCCGTTCAATCCCGACCTTCGCCCAACCAGGTGTTGGATACGCATGCGTGCAAAGCGGCCCACTGCGCACAGCGATTCACAGGACAAAAAAATGCCCGCGACCAGAGCGCGGGCATTTGATCCGGCCGTCTGGCAGCCATCAATCGCGGCTCGAAATATCCTTGGCGCCCCAATGCGGAAAATACTTGCGCACCAGCCCGTTCATTTCCACTTCAAATGCGCGCAGGCGTTCCAGTTCGCTCATGGCGGCGATATCGGCAGCGGCTGTGGTCTGCGCCGAGCCTGTCGCCGGCGCCAGCACCATACCCGCTCCGGCGGTGGCATTGCTCAGGCGATCAATAATGATGAAGTTACCAGTGCCGCGGCACTGGCTGTACGCGTCAAACACCACCGGCGCGGTCACGTCGATGGTGACGCGGGCGATTTCGTTGAGCGCCAGTTGCTCGGCGGGCACATGTTGCAGCGTGTTGACATCGATGCGGTGCTCAATGGCGCGCACGCGGCCGTAGATGGCTTTGCCGCCCAGCTTGAACTGATATTCCTTGCCCGGCTGCAGCGGTGCTTCGTTCATCCACACCACGTGCGCATCAAACGCTTGCGCTACGTGCGGCGGCGCGTCGCTGGCGCGCACGATCAGATCGCCGCGGCTGATGTCGATTTCGTCTTCCAGCGTCAGCGTGACGGCCTGGCCGGTGAAGGCCGTGGGCTGGTCGCCTTCGAAGGTGACGATGGCCTTTACCTTGCTGCGTTTGCCCGACGGCAGCGCCACGATTTCATCGCCCGGATGCACGCGCCCCGCCGCGACGGTACCGCAGAAGCCGCGGAAGTCGAGATTGGGGCGGTTAACGTATTGCACCGGAAAACGGAAGGCTTCGAGGCGCGCATCGCGGGATACTTCCACCGATTCCAGCAAGCTCATCAGCGTGCCGCCGTCGTACCAGGGCGTGCGTTCGCTGGCGGTGACCACGTTATCGCCGCGCAGCGCCGAAATCGGCACAAAGCGGATATCTTCGATGCTCAGTTGCTTGGCAAATTCGAGGTATTGCGCTTTGATTTCGTCAAAGCGTGCCTGGCCAAATTCGACCAGATCCATTTTATTGACCGCCACCACCACGTGTTTAATGCCGAGCAACGACACGATATAGCTATGGCGGCGCGTTTGCGTCTGCACGCCATAACGCGCGTCGATCAGGATAATGGCCAGATCACAGGTGGACGCACCGGTGGCCATATTGCGTGTGTATTGCTCGTGGCCCGGACAATCGGCAATGATGAATTTGCGTTTATCGGTGCTGAAATAGCGATATGCGACATCGATGGTAATGCCTTGCTCGCGTTCGGCTTGCAGGCCATCAACCAGTAAGGCCAGGTCGATTTCTTCATCGGTGGTGTTGTACTTCTTGCTGTCTTTGGCGATAGCGGCCAATTGATCTTCAAAGATCAGCTTGGAATCGTGCAGCAAACGGCCAATCAGCGTGGATTTGCCATCGTCCACGTTGCCACAGGTAATAAAGCGCAGCAGATCCTTGTTCTCGTGTTGTTTGAGATAAGCAAGGATATCGCTGGCGATCAGATCAGACTGGTGAGACATGAAGGAATTTCCGTATCGAAGCGCGCGGCCGTGTATGAATTGAAAATGGGGCGATCTAAACGCCGGGCTTAGAAATAGCCTTCCATTTTTTTCTTTTCCATTGAGCCACTGGAATCATGGTCAATCACGCGGCCCTGGCGTTCGCTGGTTTTGGTCAGCAACATTTCCTGGATCACGTCAGCCAGCGTGGCGGCTTTGGATTCAACCGCGCCGGTCAGCGGATAACAGCCCAGCGTACGGAAGCGCACCCATTTGGTTTCGATGCTGGCTTTTTGCTCGGGCGTCAGATATTGCAGGATGCGATCGTCGTCGATCATCACCAGCGTGCCATTCAGATCTACGACCGGGCGTTCCGCAGCAAAGTACAGCGGCACAATCTCGATATTTTCCAGAAAGATGTATTGCCAGATATCGAGTTCCGTCCAGTTGGACAGCGGAAATACGCGGATCGATTCGCCTTTGTCGATGCGCGAGTTATACAGATTCCACAATTCCGGGCGCTGGTTTTTTGGGTCCCAACGATGGTTTTTATCGCGGAACGAATACACGCGTTCTTTGGCGCGTGATTTTTCTTCATCGCGCCGCGCGCCACCAAAAGCGGCATCAAAACCGTATTTATCCAGCGCTTGTTTCAGGCCCTGGGTTTTCATCACGTCGGTATGTTTGGCACTACCGGCAGTAAATGGATTGATACCGGCTTTAACGCCGTCTTCATTCACGTAGGTAATCAGGTTCCAGCCTTCGGCCCGCTGTTTTTCACGCAGTTTGTACATTTCCTGGAATTTCCAGGTGGTGTCGACGTGCATTAGCGGAAACGGCGGCTTACCCGGAAAAAACGCCTTGCGCGCCAGGTGCAGCATCACGGCGGAGTCTTTACCGATCGAATACAGCATGACCGGGTTTTCAAATTCGGCCGCGACTTCGCGGATGATATGGATCGACTCGGCTTCCAGTTGCTTGAGGTGAGTCAGCCTCGCTTCGCTAATGCCTGTCATTGCTGCTTCAGTACCTGATTGCGCGGCGCAGTGGGGCGCCGGGGTGACACTTTGCGGGCGCAAAGCGGAAACAAACGAATCTACCTCAACGGGTTAGCCGTTTAAAGATTCAATCGTTATATCGTTATGGTGTCGATTGACGATGCGCGGCTGCGGCGGCGCGCAAAAATAAAAACCGGCCTCGCAAGACCGGTTTTCAGCAACGCTCAGACTGCGGTCCAGGACCGGCCCAGCGGCGCGAAGGTGGGCTTCTGCCCGCCCCACAGCTGTTCCAGATCATAGTAATCGCGCACCGGCGGCAGCATCACATGCACCACCAGCGAACCTGCATCGACCAGAACCCATTCACCGGATTCTTCGCCTTCGGTACTGACGATCTCAAAGCCTTTGGCCTTGAGTTCTACCGCGACGTTGTTAGCCAGGGCGCGCACCTGGCGGTTGGAATCGCCGCTGGCGACAATCATGCAATCAAACAGGTCGGTCAACTGGGTGGTGTCCAGCACCAGGATGTCTTTGCCTTTGATATCTTCCAGCGCCAGCACGGCGGTATCGCGCATCTGTTGGGTGTGTTCGTCCATTCATCCATATCCTGCGGGGCCAGCGCCCGGTCGGCCATTGCCGTATTGCTTGCCGGGTCGCGGCGGGGCCGCGTCAAGTTTCATAAAGCCCGGATTGCCGCACTTCGGCGGCAACCGGAGTCAGGCCACTGACATCAGCACCATGCGCGAGTTTGTCGCGTAATTCGGTGGATGAAAATGGCATGAGCGGGGTGGGCAGAAGGCTGATTCTGCCCTTGTGCAACGCATCGGGGTGCGCTGCTACTTTGCGGGTGTCCAGCACCCGCATCAGTTCTTCTGGCAGTTTAGACCAATCGTAGCCAGGTCGAGCCGCGACCACCATGTGGCCCAGCTCCAGCAGATCAGTCCAGCGATGCCATTGCTGTAAATGATGAAACGAGTCGCCGCCAATCAACCACACCAACAGCGTATCGGGCTGTTCGGCCTGCAACTCCTCGAGCGTGTCTACCGTATAACAGAAGCCCTGGCGGCGCACTTCCCGGTCGTCGGCTTGCAAACCGGGCTCGCCCGCCACCGCATGCCGCACCCACGTCAGACGTTGTTGCGGACTGGCGACCGGCGCATTGCGGTGTTGCGGCAGGCCGGTGGGGATCAGGCTGACCGACGGCAGCGCGAACGTATCGCGCAAGGCACGGGCCAGCATCAGATGGCCCTCGTGGATCGGGTCGAACGTGCCGCCAAAAATGCCCAGGGCTTTGGGCGGCGCAGACTGACTCAAACGCGGATTTCTCCGTTACCCAGCACCACCCATTTCTCGCTGGTCAGGCCTTCCAGACCCACCGGACCACGCGCGTGGATCTTGTCGGTGGAAATACCGATCTCGGCGCCCAGGCCGTACTCGAACCCGTCGGCAAAGCGGGTGCTGGCATTGACCATCACCGAAGCCGAATCCACCTCGCGCAGAAAGCGGCGCGCCTTGCTGTAGTTCTCGGTGATGATGGCGTCGGTGTGGTGCGAGCCGTAGGTATTGATATGGTCGATGGCTGCGTCCAGATCGTCTACTAGCTTGATCGACAGGATCGGCGCCAGGTATTCGGTGCGCCAGTCTTCTTCGGTGGCGGGGATCGCTTCGGGCAGGATGTCGCGCGTGGCGGCACAACCGCGCAGCTCAACACCCTTTTGTTCATAGATGGCGGCTAACGGCGGCAGGATCAGATCGGCCACGTTGCTGTGCACCAGCAGCGTTTCCATGGTGTTGCACGGTGCGTAACGCTGGGTTTTGGCGTTGTCGGCGATACGGATGGCTTTTTCGGGATCGGCTTCTTCGTCGATATAGACGTGGCAGATGCCATCCAGATGCTTGATGACCGGCACGCGTGCATCTTGCGCGATGCGGGCGATCAGGCTTTTGCCCCCGCGCGGCACGATGACATCGACAAATTCGGTCATGGTGATCAGCTCGCCCACGGCGGCGCGATCGGGCGTTTCGATAATCTGGACCGCGGTGGCAGGCAGGCCGGCGGTGGCCAAGCCTTCTTTGACCAGCGCGGCAATCGCCTGATTGCAATGAAACGCTTCGCGGCCACCGCGCAGGATGGTGGCATTGCCGGATTTGATGCACAGGCCGGCGGCATCGGCGGTGACGTTGGGGCGGGCTTCATAAATGATGCCGATCACGCCCAAGGGCACGCGCATCTTGCCCACCTGAATGCCGGAAGGGCGGAATTTGAAATCACCCATCTCGCCCACCGGATCGGGCAGCGCGGCAATCTGGCGCAGGCCTTCAGCCATAGTGGCGATGGTTTTGTCAGTCAGTTGCAGACGATCGAGCAGGGCAGGTTCCAGGCCGTCGGCGCGTGCTTGCTCCATATCGCGCGCGTTGGCGGCGATCAGCGTGGCGGCATCGCGCACGATGGCGTCGGCGATGGCCAGCAAGGCGGCGTTTTTGGTGCCGGCATCGGCACGGGCCATGGCGCGGCTGGCCAGTCTTGCCTGGCGGCCGACCTGCTGCATATAGGCCTGAATGTCCATTATCTGCTCAAAGAATCAACGTGATAGCGCGCTATTGTAGCCAAATGGCCGCACGCTGTCCCGCTAGCGTTGGGGGCTGGGCGCTTCGGGGCGCTGCAATACGGTGACGGCGATGTTATCCACCTGCTTGCGCATCTGGTACGGCGGGGCCGAACTTTGCACCGCAATCAGCAGCGGGCCGTTGGCGGTATCAATCCAGACGGGCGCGCCGCTGTCGCCTTCCAGCGTGTCGCACTGATGGAACACCGTGTTGTCGGGGCTGAGCGCGGTGATCTTGCAGCCGCGATGCGCGGCGAGCACGTCTTCCAGATCCTCGGGATAACCGGCCTGGCTGACCTTGTATCCCGCGGTTTTTAGCAATTGCTGCAATTGCTGGCGGTTGCCTTTAAATGCGGGCATCGGCGTGGGCGGGGTGCCGTCGACCAGTTCAACTTTGAGCACAGCGATATCGTAAGGGCGCGCGCCGCTATCGATATAAACGCCGTCTTTGCGCCGATCCAGCCCTTGCTGAAAGCGCTGGTTAAACGTCTGAGTCAGCACGCGGTAGTGCGCGGTATAGCGGCCGTTGTCATACGCGGTTTTAAACCACTTGGCGTGGTCGCGATTTTTGCCTGCCATCCAGAAGCAATGCGCCGCGGTCAGCGCCGTGTCCGGTGTGATCAGCGTGGCGGTGCAGTCGTAGCCATTCTGCGTGCGCATGACGCCGATGGCGGCATAGGGGCCGGTAAAGGGCGTATGGATGATGACGCGGTCATCGTGGCCGTAGAACATGATCTTGTTTTGTTGCTCCACGCTGGGTTCGCGCGCGAAGGCAACGCTGGCGCACAAGGCCAGGCACAGAAGAAACAGCCGCTTCATGATGGGCAATAACCGGTAGGTCAAAACAGAAGATAAGACGTGGACGCGTGCGCGGCGCGCATGTTCCGCCTTGCGCAAACAAAAACGGGGACCGAAGTCCCCGTTCTTGTTGATGCTTGAGTCTGTGTGCCCGAAGGCGCAAGACTTAGGCAGCGGAAGCAGCAGAAGCTTTAGCAGCGGAAGCCTTGTGATGCTTCTTGGCTTGGGCTTTCTGAGCAGCAGAAGCAGCGGAAGCCTTCACTTTCTTGGCTTCAGCCTTTTGAGCGGCCGAAGCAGCGGAAGCCTTGTGCTTTTTAGCGGTGGCTTTCTGAGCAGCGGAAGCAGCAGAAGCCTTCACTTTTTTAGCTTGAGCTTTTTGAGCGGTCGAAGCAGCGGAAGCCTTGTGCTTTTTAGCTTGGGCTTTTTGCGCAGCGGAAGCAGCGGAAGCCTTCACTTTCTTGGCTTGAGCTTGTTGAGCGGCCGAAGCAGCGGAAGCCTTGTGCTTTTTAGCGGTGGCTTTCTGAGCAGCGGAAGCAGCAGAAGCCTTCACTTTTTTAGCTTGAGCTTTTTGAGCGGCCGAAGCAGCGGAAGCCTTGTGCTTTTTAGCTTGGGCTTTTTGCGCAGCAGAAGCAGCAGAAGCCTTCACTTTTTTAGCTTGAGCTTGTTGAGCGGCCGAAGCAGCGGAAGCCTTGTGCTTTTTAGCTTGGGCTTTTTGAGCAGCGGAAGCAGCAGAAGCCTTCACTTTCTTGGCTTGAGCCTTTTGTGCAGCCGAAGCAGCGGAAGCCTTCACTTTCTTGGCTTCAGCTTTTTGAGCGGCGGATGCAGCGGAAGCCTTGTGCTTTTTAGCGGTAGCTTTTTGTGCAGCGGAAGCAGCGGAAGCCTTTTCTTTCTTGGCTTGTGCTTTTTGCGCAGCCGAAGCAGTCGAAGCGACTACTTTCTTGGCTTGTGCTTTCTGAGCAGCGGAAGCAGCCGAAGCTTTCTTGTGAGCGTGCTTTTCAACCTTCACCGATTTAACGGTGGAAGCCGGAGCGTCAGCTGCAACGCTGAATGCAGCGGAACCAGCAAACAGGGCAGCAACGAGCGTAGCGACCAACTTGTTCATGAGAATTCTCCAAAAAGACAAATGTGCGGAAGACACGTTTATGTCGTGTTGGAGCGGATTATTGGGAAAACTCTCAAGCTGGTCAGTGCGGGGATGGTTGCGCGTTGTAACCGAATGTACGTGACACCTGTAACAATCAACCGGATTGATCTGGATCAACGAGCAAATCAGCCAGTCGGCGCACCCGACTCCCACACGCCAATGTGCCACCCACGCTCTCTAAATACGGTTGGCGTCTTTCAAACTGGTGGGCCAGTGCAAAGCGATGCGTGCGCCGCCGAGCGGGGAATCCTCAATGCGGATATCGCCGCCATGCCCGCGCATCACCATCGCCACGATCGCCAGGCCCAGCCCATAGCCACCAGTGCTGCGATTGCGACTGCCCTCCAGCCGCTCAAACGGTTGCAACAGGCGCTCGCGTTCGGATTCCGGAATGCCAGGGCCGTTGTCGTCGACGTTAAGCGTGGCCACGCCGTCGTGCCAACCCAGGCTGACTTCAATACGGCCGCCACCATATCGTTTGGCATTGCTGATGGTGTTGGACAGCACGCGCGACAAGTAATAGCTATCGGCTTCCATCAAGGGCGCGCGCAGACCGGTGGCGTTCTCCAGCGGAATTGCCACGCCGCCCACCGCCAGCTCGCCCAGTTGCCGCTCCAGCCACGGCTGCATTTCCATCGGTTGTAATTCGAGTTTGAATTGCGAGCGTTCCAGCTTGCGCAACGTCAGCCATTCCTCCACCAACTGGTCGATGGCTTCCAGATCGCGCTCCATGCCTGCGGTTTGCGCCTCGGCCGGTGCGCCGGCCTTCAACGCTTCCAGGCGATAACGCATGCGCGCCAGCGGCGTGCGCAAATCGTGCGAGATGGCGTCGATCATCTGCTGGCGACTGGCCGTCAGTTCTTCCACATCGTGCGCCATACGATTAAAGGTGGAGCCCAGCGGTGATAGCGCCGAGTTTTCCGAGAGCACCGCGCGCACGGCAAAGTCGCCATTGCCCATCTTGCGGCTTTGCCGGATCAGCGCCAGCAGATCGCGCCAGAACGGCCGCATCCACAGCCAGGTGGGAATGCCCAGCGCTGCACACATCAACACCAGGCCCACAATATCGGGCCACGAAATATTATCCAGCCGGTTTAGATACGGCACCGGCCCCAGCACCACCATCAAGTTGGTCTCGGGAATGCGATGCAGATAGATGTCTTCGTCTTCAACCAGAATGATGTCGCCGTCGGCCAGCGCGGTGCGGTTGCCTGGGCTGAGGGTATAGGCGTCCAGCTGTTCGATTTCGACGGGCACCGGCAGCTTGCCGCGCAGGCGGCTGATTTCGCTATGCCAGATTGACTGCGGCAAATCGCCTAGTTCTTCTTCCACGATGCTGATCGTGGTCTGGAAAATATCGGTCAGGTAATGCTGGTTGATGCGCTCGATCATGTGCTTGTACAAGCCACCAATAATCAACGCCGACGCCAGAAAACACACCACCACCGTCAGATAGAACCGCAAGAAAAGCTGGCGCATAGGCAACCCGGAAAATTAAGCCCTTGGGGCGACAGCGTAGCGCAATGCTCGCCCAACAAAAAACACCGTCCGGAGGGGCAGACGGTGTTTTGGTGCAACGTGTGCGAGGCGCTTTACTCTTGCCACCAGATATCTGTGGCAAACAGATAACCCTTGTGGCGGATGGTCTTGATCTTGCGCGGCTCGTTCGGGTCGTCCTGCAGCTTTTTGCGCAAACGCGAAATCGCCACATCCACGCTGCGATCCAGGCCGTCATATTCAATGCCGCGCAAGCGCTTGAGCAGATGATCGCGCGACAGGATCTCGCCGGCGTGGCTGGCCAGTTCCCACAGCAAATCAAAGTCGCCAGTGGATAAATGCAGCGGCTCGTTGCGGTAGGTGGCGGTGCGGTTGCGCGAATCAATCACCAGATGGCCAAAGTTGGTGGTGGTGCGCTGGTCTTTGGCGGCGCTGGCCGTGGGCGTCACCGTGCCACTGGACTGGCGCAGATGCGCCTTGATGCGCGCCATCAGCACCGCAGGGGGCGTGGTCTTGACCACGTAATCGGTGGCGCCGATTTCCAGCGCCATAATCTGGTTCATGTCGCTGTTGAGCGAAGTCAGGATGATGATCGGGCCGGTGTAGAACTCGCGTAGCTCCCGGCACAGCGTCATGCCGTCCTTGCCCGGCAGCATTACATCCAGCAACACCAGCGTGGGCGGGTTGTTGCGCACATGTTCGACCACGTGGTGACCATCAGGCAGATGGTCGACTTCAAATTCAAAACTCTTCAGAAAACCGCCGATCAGATCGGCCAGTTCCAGGTCGTCCTCAACGAAAAGAATACGTTGGGCCATAAGAGACTCCAGAAAGCACAGCTGTTGGTATCAGTGCCCGGATAAGCCGGGTCTGCGGGACTACGCCGTCACGGCCTGGCGCGCGGCTGCGGCCAGCGCGGCGAGGTCATGCGGTCTTTCTTTAAAGTCATAACGATGCAACTGGCCTTGTCGGCGGACATCGCAACCGTAAAAATCGAGCCCTACCCATTCAGCGCCGTCCAGCGCGGGCAAGTCGTGCAGCAAGTGCACCTCGTCTTGCAGCGCCAGTTGCGGCGCGGCCTGCCATTGCGTTTGATCACCGACGCCCATGCGGCCGAAGCCGGCGATATAGCGCACGGCGGTCAGTTGCAATTGCCACCAGGCAAAGTCCCCCAGTTGCAGGTATTGCGCGGATTCTGGCTGATAACGCAACAAACGCGCTTCTAACAAGGGCGACGGCGTAGCCGGTTGTGCTGTGCCGACCAGCGTAACGCGCGCGGGCGCGGCGCTGGTATTGGCGTCTTCCACGATCAACAGGCTGGCGTGGGCATCGGTGCGCAGATTGCGCGTGTGCTCGGCCAGGCCACTGATGCAGAACCAGGGCTGGCCCGCCTCATCGCTGCTGAACATCAGCCACGATGCGTATGGCGTGCGGGGCCAGGCCAGCGATTGCGTGGCCAGTGCGCCGTTGCGCGCGTGGCGCAGCAGCTGGAGCGCGGGTGTAACCCATTCAGACGAAGGCGTGTTTTGCATAAGGCGCTTACATGACAAGCAGAGCTTGATTTGGGAAGATGGGCCGCAATACCTTACCCGAGAGCGATTGGATCTAAGCGGCCCGCCAGTTATGCCATCTGACTGCAATGATTGTAGTGGCATACGCTATCAGCCGCCTGATTGTTATCGACCGAACTAAAGATCGACAGGAGCCCGCCTTATGGCCGTACGTACAGTCATCAAAATGGGAACGCCCAGCTTGCTGGAGCGTTCGGAGCCGGTAGACAGGTTTAATACGCCTGAGTTGCATGCGCTGATCGCCGATCTGTTCGACACCATGCACGCGTACAGCGGCGTGGGCATTGCCGCGCCGCAGATTGGCGTCAATTTGCAGGTGGTGATCTTTGGTTTTGACGCCAGCGACCGTTACCCGGACGCCGCGCCAGTGCCGCGCACGATATTGATCAACCCGGTGATTACGCCGCTGGATGACGTGCAGGAGGACGGTTGGGAAGGGTGCTTGTCGGTACCTGGGCTGCGCGGTGAAGTGCCGCGCTATACCAGGATCCGCTATCAGGGCTTTGATCCGGAAGGCAATGTCATCGATCGCATCGCTGAGGGCTTTCATGCGCGTGTGGTGCAACATGAATGCGACCATCTGTGGGGCGTGCTCTACCCGCAGCGCATCAAGGACATGACCCGCTTTGGTTATGTGGACGTGCTGTTTCCGGGCCGCGAAGACAAAGACGATTGAGCGTTGATCCCCGTTATGGCGGGGCATTGCCGAACACTGGACGAAAAAAAGCCTGCATCGTGGTGATGCAGGCTTTTTCTATTAATCCGGGATCAGTCGCAATTATTCGACGATCAGAACCAGATCAGAAACCGATTCGACGCTTTGCTTGCCCGGACCCCAGCAAACTTTAGCCTTGCTGCCCTTTTGATAAACCACCAGGCCGTCAACTGCTTCTTCGCGGCCAATGCCGGCGGGGCGGTTAACGCGGTCGTTACGGGCAAATTGTTGTTCAGTCTTACCGAAGAAAGGGATGCTGATTGCCATGATTTGATACTCCAATGAGTTCGTGAATGTTTTCGTCTTTGAGTGATGCCAGTATACCGCATACGTACCATTACTACGTAGTATTTTTACGTGTAACGATGAGCGGCAACTACGAAAACGAACGGTATGGATTGGGCAGAATGGCCCTGCAAGCCGCATTAATTGGCGGTAAATCGCGTAGTAATGGACAATGACAACTACATATTGCGTAGTAAATTTGCAATATAAAATGTAGTTTTCAGCCAGAATCGCAAAACTACAGTGCAATGCGCTGGCGCCAGCACCCCATCGCAGGCGCAAAAAAACCGCAGCGGATGGCTGCGGTTTCGATGTGGCGCTGATCAGGCAGTGATCAGATAGCGCGGATGGCGCTGGCCTGCAGACCCTTGGGGCCTTGCTTGACTTCAAATTCAACGCGCTGTTGTTCTTTCAGCGTTTTGAAACCTTGACCGGTGATTTCGGAGAAGTGCGCGAACAGATCAGCGCCGCCGTTATCGGGGGTGATAAAGCCGAAGCCCTTGGTGTCGTTGAACCACTTGACGGTGCCGGTAGTAGTAGACATTGCTACATTCCTTTAAAACAAAAACTAAAAACGATAGAGATAATCCGGGCGGCCGCATTGAAAGCGGAAATGCCCGTTTGCTGCTGCATAAGACGACCAGGAAAAGTACCGGAAACCAACGAGATACCACGCCAGGCGCGGTCAGGGGAAAACCGAGGACATACTGAATCGAAACTGCGGTTTGCGACGATACACAGGTTTGTCTGCAGTGTCGATGACCGGCGGGTATCCGGATATGCGGCGGCGGGGGCGGAATGGCGCAGGCATTGTTGGCCGCAAACGGCTATATATAAGCCCGCAACGTCGCGCAACATGTAGGCAAGTGATTGTATCCTACGTAATTATTTTGTTTTCAAAGCAGGGTGGGCCTGGGCATCCTCTCTTGAAACCAAGATGGGCGGATTACGCCTATAAAAAAGATCACATTCCTGGGAATCATTATGAATACAGCATCAGCGCACCGCATCGTTATCGTGGGGGGCGGCGCGGGCGGTCTGGAACTGGCGACGCGCCTTGGTCATACGCTAGGACGTAGCGGCAAAGCGCGTGTCACGCTGGTTGACGGCTCTCCGACGCATATCTGGAAGCCGCTTCTGCATGAAGTGGCCACCGGCGCTTTGAACACCGGCGAAGACGAAGTCAACTACTTTGCGCATGCCCACCAGCATGGTTACGAATTCGAGTACGGCTATATGAAAGCGCTCGATCGTGACGCCAAAACCCTCCAGATTGATGACGTGATCGACCAGGACGGCACTGTTTTACGTAGTGCCCGCACTTTGGGCTACGACACTTTGGTGCTGGCGGTGGGTGCGGTTGCCAATGATTTCGGCACACCGGGCGTGCAGGAATACTGTATGCAACTGAATACGCGCGACGACGCAGACCGCCTGCGCCGCGCCATTCTGTCGCAATCATTTATGGCCAGCGCCGACGACCAACCGCGCCGCGAGCTGCGCATCGGCATCATTGGCGCAGGCGCAACCGGCGTCGAGCTGGCTGCTGAAATCCATCATGCGATCACCGAAATCCATAATTACGGTTCGCATATGTCGCCGGACCAATTGCGCATCAGCATCGTCGAAGCCGCACCGCGCATTCTGGCGGGTGCGCCGCAAGCATTGTCCGATTACGCGACCGAAGCACTGCAACGCCGCAATATCGCCGTGCTGGTCAACAGCAAAGTGGCTGCCATCCACCCCAAACACATCGAATTGTCGGATGGCCAACAAGTGCCCGCCGATATCCTGGTGTGGGCCGCAGGCGTTAAGGCCGCGCCGTGGTTATCACAACTGGGCTTGCTGACCAACCGTAACGGTCAGATTGAAGTGACGTCCGTACTGCAAACCGTCAGCGATAAACACATTTTTGCGATTGGCGACTGCGCCTTTGCCCGCGACGGCGAAGGCGGCCCGCCGCTGCTGGCCACCGCGCAAGTGGCGCACCAGCAAGCGCGCTGGCTGGCCAATATGCTGGAAAACTACTTCGCTGGCCGCGAAGTGCAGCCGTTCCGCTTCAAGCCGCAAGGCATCATGGTGTCGCTGGGCAAACACACTGCAGTCGGCAGCCTGGCCGCCGTGGTCGGCCCCAAGCGCGACTATTACGTGGAAGGCCGCGGCGCCAAGCTGATCTACGCCTCGCTCTACCGCATGCACCAGGCCGCGGTCCACGGCTGGCCCATGGCCATGCTGCTGTATCTTGGCGACAAACTGCGCCGCATCGCGCAACCCGCGTTGAAGTTGCATTAAGCGATCGGTAAAAGGCAGGGCGCGTTATCCAGACGGAAACGCGCCCGAATTTTTGGGTGCGGTAGGCGTGGTGATGGCTTTGGGTGGTGGGTCTTGACCCGCCCTATGCAACAGCGCAGCGCATTGCTGATACCGGAAAGAATGTGGCCGCCAGCAAACAGTGGTTAATCCAACTGCAGCGTCGGGCATCCCACGGGGACTTCCTTCGGTCGTTCCACGGGGACTTCCTTCGGTCGTTCCACAGGGACGTCCTTCGGTCGTCCCACAGGGACTTCCTTCGGTCGTAGCGAGCGGGGTGAGACTGGATTGCGCGGGCGCGCAGGAAGTGAAGTGGGCTCAATGCCCATGAGTATTTCGAGGGGGATGGCATCCGCCACCGCCGCGATTCAATATCGCGATGTGCAGTAACCACCGGTGCAAAAAAAAACGCCGGCCTGGCAGGTCGGCGCGTAAACAGAGGATGGAAACGAAACCGCGCGGCAAAGTGCCGCGCAACCTGCATCCTCGGCGACGGCCTACCGCCCGTCATTAACACGATCCAAGTATTGACAGCGACCGCGCAACGCGTATAGCGCGCGGGCGTGGTTTTTATGTGTAGGTTTTCCGGCTGATCGGCAGGCCACGGCTGGCCCGGGTTCGTCGTTTACAGCTAGTATTCAGCGTTTTGGGTAAAGGACTCTGGCATGGCGCAGGTGGGCGTAGTAATGGGCAGCAACAGTGATTGGGAAGTCATGCGGCACGCTGCTGACCAACTGGCTGCGTTCGGGATCGAGTTTGAAGCGCGCGTCGTCTCGGCGCATCGCACGCCCGATCTGATGTTCGAATACGCCGAAAGCGCGCGCGAACGCGGCATCCAGGTCATCATCGCCGGCGCCGGTGGCGCTGCGCATCTGCCCGGTATGATCGCCGCCAAAACCACGGTGCCCGTGCTGGGCGTGCCGGTGCCGTCGCGCTATCTGCGCGGCGAAGACTCGTTGTTGTCGATTGTGCAGATGCCCAAAGGCGTGCCGGTGGCCACGTTTGCGATCGGCGAAGCGGGCGCCGCTAACGCCGCGCTGTTTGCCATTGCCATGCTGGCCAACAACCAGCCCACACTGGCCGACGCACTGGCGGCATTCCGCCAGAAGCAGACGCAAACCGTGCTGGATATGGCCCTGCCGCTGGAATGATTCCGGACGAGTTAACCCGCTGGCAACGCGTGATTGACGGCGGGTGGTGGCGTTGCGTGCTGTGGAACGGGGTGGTGTGCTGGGGCGTGCCGCTGACGGTCTTGTTGTCTGCAGTGCGCACGCTAACTGGTATTAGTGGAAGTATTATTTCAGAGCTATTACGCACGTTTCCCTTTGGTTTGGCGGCCGGTTTCGTCTACGGACTGGCCTTATGGGGCTACGCGCAGTTGCAGATTGTTAAAGCTAGACACAAAAAGGACTGATTTTGATGGTCAACAAGCCGATTTTGCCACCCGCCATGCTGGGTATTCTGGGGGGCGGGCAACTTGGCCGCATGTTTACGGTCGCCGCCAAGACGATGGGTTACCAGGTGACCGTGCTCGATCCCGATCCCAACGCACCCGCGGCGGACTTCGCCGACGTGCATCTGGCGCAACCGTACACCGATGCCCACGCGCTGGCTACGCTAGCGCAAACCTGTGCGGCCATCACCACGGAATTCGAAAACGTCAATGCCGACAGCATGCGCTGGCTGGCGCAACAAGGCATTCCGGTCAGCCCGTCGGGCGAGTGCGTGGCCATTGCGCAAGACCGCATCGCCGAAAAGACCTTTATCCGCAATAGCGGCCTGGATACCGCACCGTTTCTGGCCATCCGCAATTCGGGTGATCTGGATGTCGATTTAAGCCCATATCTGCCTGGCATTCTTAAAACAGCGCGTCTGGGTTACGACGGCAAAGGCCAGGTGCGCGTGCAAACGCTGGAAGAAGCCCGTCTGGCGCTGTCCAACATGAAGCATCAGGCTTGCGTGCTGGAGAAAATGCTGCCGCTGGTGGCGGAAGTCTCGGCCATCGTCACGCGCACCCGCGCGGGCGAAGCCACGTGTTTTCCGGTGGCGGAAAACCAGCACAAGAACGGCATTCTGGATGTCTCGATCGTGCCCGCGCGCATCAGCCCCGAACTGCTGGACCAGGCGCGCAGCATGGCGCTGCAGCTGGCCGAAAAGCTCGATTACATCGGCGTGCTGGCGGTGGAATTCTTTGTGCTGGAAGGCGACCGCCTGGTCATCAACGAAATGGCGCCGCGCCCGCATAACTCCGGCCACTACACGCTGGACGCCACGCTGACCAGCCAGTTTGAACAGCAAGTGCGCGCCATGTGCGGCCTGTACCCGGGCAAGACGGATCTGCTGCGGCCCACCGTGATGGTGAACCTGCTGGGCGATACCTGGGGCGAAAACAACGCCGCGCCGCATTGGGAAGTGCTGATGACGGCGCCCAACACCAAGCTGCATCTGTACGGCAAAAAGGAAGCACGCATCGGCCGCAAGATGGGTCACTTCAACGTGCTGGCCGACACGGTGGACGCCGCACTTGAGCAAGCCGAAGCCATCAAAGACACGCTCTAACGCCTGTGGCTGGCTGCACACCCGCAGCCAGCCCTGCATGCATCAGGCATAATTACCCCTCTTTTTGCCCCCTCTCGGAGAACGGCGCCATGTCTGCTGGCCTGACCACCACCAACCTCACCAGTCTGAAAAAAATCTACTCGGGCAAGGTGCGCGATCTGTACGAAATCGATGGCCAGCGCATGCTGATGATTGCCACCGACCGCCTCTCGGCGTTCGACGTCATCCTGGCCGAGCCGATTCCCGAAAAAGGCAAGATCCTGACCGCGATTTCCAATTTCTGGTTTGAGAAACTGCGCGATCTGGTGCCCAGCCACTTTACCGGCGAGCAACCGGAAGACGTGGTCGACCCGATCGACCTGCCGCAAGTGGAAGGCCGCGCCGTGGTGGTTAAACGCCTGCAAGCCGTGCCGGTGGAAGCCGTGGTGCGCGGCTATATCGTTGGCGGTGGTTGGAAAGACTATCAGGCCACCGGCATTGTCAGCGGCATCAAATTGCCCGCAGGCCTGGTCGAAGCCGACAAACTGCCCGAACCGATCTTTACGCCGTCGACCAAAGCCGCCGTGGGCGACCACGACGAGCCGATCTCGTTTGAACAATGCGCCGAGCTGATCGGCGCAGAACTGGCCGCCAAGGTGCGCGATACCGCCATCAAGCTGTACAAGGCGGCATCGGAATACGCGGCCACGCGCGGCATTATCATCGCCGACACCAAGTTTGAATTCGGTCTGGATGAAGACGGCACGCTGTGCCTGATGGACGAAGCGCTAACGCCCGACTCCAGCCGCTTCTGGCCCGCCGACCAATACCAACCCGGCAAAAACCCGCCCAGCTACGACAAGCAGTTCGTGCGCGACTGGCTGGAAACCACCGGCTGGAACAAAACGCCACCCGCCCCGGCCTTGCCCGAAGACGTCGCGCTGCGCACCGCCGCCAAATACCGCGAAGCGCTGGACAAGCTGACCGCATAAATCAGCGCCAGCGGCGCGAGCGCGTTGATCCGGCTGCCCGGCAGCGCGACTAGCAGCATCCTTGCCAGCCAAAATGTGCGTTGCCCTTCGGGTAACGCACCCTACGCATCATTTTTGCGCACGCCAGCAGAACCGGCCGCTTGCGCGCATCCTCTGCACTCTTCTCTGGGGCTTTGAGTGGTGGGTCCAGACCCACCCTATGCAACCCCGTCCCCCCAGCGAAGCGCATCGCCCCAGGGCGAAGCCGCAGCCGAGCCCTCCGCCTCGCAACAGCGCAGCGCATTGCGTACCCGCAAAGACGCATCGGGTCGATTATGGCGCAGGCAGTTTGCAGACCGCCGGAGCGCAGGAAGCGTAAACGTACGTGTTTGTACGTGCGCATTCCGAGCACCGCCGGGCTGCAAAATGCCTCGCCAGAATCGACCAACAGCTAAAAAAAAACCCGCCTTGCGGCGGGTGAAGGTACGACTCTGCTCTTTGGGGATAAACCCACCTGCATATATTTACTAACCAGCTAACACGCGTCGCATACCACAGCGGACCCCGGCAACCGAATTTGCCGCAATCCGCCGCGCTACGACTTACTCCACGCGCTCGCCATGCAGGGTTACATCCAGACCCTCGCGTTCTTCTTCTTCCGTTACGCGCAGGCCCATCACAACATCAATAATCTTCAGCAGGACGAAGGTCAGCACGCCGCTGTAGATCAGGGTGCACAGCACGCCCTTGATCTGCAGAACCACGTTGCCATCCACACCGCCAATGTCTTTGACCGCAAACACACCCGTCAGTACGGCACCCAGGATACCGCCCACGCCGTGCACACCGAATGCATCCAGCGAGTCATCGTAGCCCAGTTTGTGTTTCAGCCACGTTGCCGACCAGAAACAAACGACACCCGCCAGCAAACCGATGATCAACGCACCGCCCACGCCCACAAAACCAGCGGCGGGGGTGATGGCGACCAGACCCGCAACGGCGCCAGAGATGATGCCCAGTACCGAAGGCTTGCCCTTGGCGATCCACTCGGCAAACATCCATGCCAGTGCGGCCATGGCGGTTGCAACTTGCGTGGTCATCATGGCAAAGCCGGCGCGGCCATCAGCAGCCAGTGCGGAGCCGGCGTTAAAGCCGAACCAACCCACCCACAGCATCGAAGCACCGATCAGCGACAGCACCAGATTGTGCGGTGCCATGGCTTCCTTGCCATAGCCGACGCGCTTGCCCAGTACCAAAGCACAAACCAGGCCAGCTACACCGGCGTTGATGTGTACGACCGTACCACCAGCAAAATCAAGGATGCCAGCGGTGGCCAGCCAACCCGTCGGTTCCCACACCATGTGCGCAATCGGTGCATACACGATGATCGACCACACGCCCATGAACACCAACATGGCAGAGAACTTCATGCGATCAGCAAACGCACCGCAGATCAGCGCCGGGGTGATGATGGCAAAGGTCATCTGATAGACCATGTACACCGATTCCGGGATGGACTGCGCCAGGTGGCTGACGGTCAGCGTGGTGGCCGACGCGCCCTTCACATAGGCCATGCCAGACAACATGACGCGGGAGAAGCCGCCGATAAAGCTATTGCCCGGTGTAAACGCCAGCGAATAACCAATCACGACCCAGATCACGGTGATCAGCGCGGTGATGGCAAAGCTTTGCATCACGGTGGCCAGCACGTTCTTTTTGCGCACCATGCCGGCGTAAAACAGCGCCAGGCCCGGGATGGTCATGAACAGCACCAGCGCGGTGGAGGTCAGCATCCATGCAGTGTCGCCACCGCTGATCTTGGACGAATCAACCGAGAACGGTGCAGTCGGCGCCGGTGCGGCAGCAGGCGCCGCAGCGGCTGCAGAGGCATCGGAAGCAACAACGGCAGCCGCAGGCGCCGGTGCAGCGGCGGATGCGTCGGACGCAACCGCGGCCGCAGCATCAGACGCAGCAGGCGCTGAAGCGTCGTCGGCGAAGCCTGGGGCGGCCACAAACATGGCGCCCAGCAACGCGACCATTGCAAATAGTTTTTTCATCGGGGCATCTCCTTCCCTTATTTTTGCTTAAATCGCAGATTCGCCGGTTTCGCCAGTGCGGATACGCACCACGGATTCCAGTTCAAATACAAAAATCTTGCCGTCGCCAATCTTGCCGGTGTTTGCCGCTTTCTCGATGGCCTCGACGGTTTGATCCAGCAAATCGTCAGCAATAGCCACTTCGAGCTTTACCTTGGGCAGAAAATCAACCACGTATTCCGCACCACGGTACAACTCGGTATGGCCCTTCTGACGGCCAAAACCCTTTACTTCGGTTACGGTCAACCCGGCAACACCAATTGCTGACAGGGCTTCACGAACCTCATCAAGCTTGAATGGCTTGATGATGGCGGTTACAAATTTCATGGGTTTGCTCCTCATGTCCCGGTAACGACACTGCAACATGAGCAACAAGCATGCCAAGCGCCGCAAAGCCCGGAAAATACCGGCTTGTCGGAGAAAAACCGACACGCCGCACCAGAACCGCGCGCCGCGAACCAACCTGGAAAACGGCGCGGCACAGTTTCGGTGCGGACGGCTCTGTCAGAAACATAGTGCACATCGCGTCAGCCCGCCATCAGCCCGGGCGGGTCTGCTACACTGCAAAAAATCCAGCAAAAACCCGGAGAAACCATCATGTTGAAAGACAAGTTTTTTGACGACATTGCCAGCCGTATTTCGGATGCCATTGCCAATAGCCCGGCCAAAGACGTAGAGAAGAACGTGCGCGCCATGATGAGCACGGCGTTTAACAAAATGGATCTGGTGACGCGTGAAGAATTCGATATCCAGCAAGAAGTGCTGGCCCGCAGCCGCGAAAAACTGGCTGCGCTGGAAGCCCGTATTCTGGAACTGGAACAACGCGTGACTGGCGGTAACCCGCAAGACAGCCTGTAAGGCTGTTTCTTAAGCACAAATTCGGCGCAGGGCGGGGTGCGCGGTTGATCATCTGGACGGTCAGTCGCGTAATGCCCTGAAGTGGCGCTTCGATAAAAAAGGCGATGCCGTGATGGCATCGCCTTTTTTGCGCGGGGTTGGCACGCTGCAGCCCGTGGATGTGACCCGCAATCCTTGGCGTTCTGATTGCTGGCTTTGGTGGGTGGGTCATGACCCACCCTATGCATCGCAGCTCACGCTGGAAAAATTTGATGGCATAGGGTGGGTCTAGACCCACCATCCAAAGCCATGGACGAGGCCCACTGCCGTCGGCGTTCTGATCATTGGCTTTGGTGGGTGGGTCATGACCCACCCTATGCATCGCAGCTCACGCTGGAAAAATTGGTGGCATAGGGTGGGTCTAGACCCACCGTCAAAGCCGCTGAAAGATCTGCCATTGCGTGCTTCTTCGACGGCTTTGGAAGGTGGGTCTCGACCCACCCTATGGCGCATCACAACATAAACCGCGCCAGATCCTCGTTGCCCACCAGTGGGCCCAGCTTGGCGCTGACGGCGGCGGCGTCCAGCGTCACTTCGCCGGTTCTGGCCTCGTACGACAAATCTTCCAGCAGCTTTTCCAGCACCGTCGACAAGCGCCGGGCGCCGATATTTTCGGTGCGCTCGTTCACCTGCCACGCAATCTCGGCGATGCGATGGATGGCGTCTTCGCTAAATGTCAGCGTCACGCCCTCGGTTTGCATCAGCGCCTGATATTGCTTGACCAGGCAGGCGTCCGTTTGCGTCAGGATGCGTTTGAAATCATCCACAGACAGCGATTCCAGCTCAACGCGGATCGGAAAGCGGCCTTGCAGTTCGGGGATCAGATCAGACGGTCGGGCTAGATGGAAGGCGCCGGACGCAATAAACAGAATGTGATCGGTGTTGACCATGCCGTACTTGGTGCTGACGCTGGTGCCTTCCACCAGCGGCAGCAAATCGCGCTGCACGCCCTGACGGCTGACTTCCCCGGCGCTGCCTTCGGCGCGGCTGGTCACCTTGTCGATCTCATCGATAAACACAATGCCGTTCTGCTCCACCGAGCGCAGCGCTTCGGCGCGGGCATCTTCTTCGTTCACCAGTTTGGCCGCTTCTTCATCGGTCAGCCGCTTCATCGCTTCGCTGATCTTCAGCTTCTGCTTTTGCGTCTTGCCCGCCATGGCGCCCTTGAACATGTCTTGCAACTGGCTGGTGAAATCTTCCATGCCCGGTGGGCCCATCACGTCCATGGTGGGCGCGGCGGCGGCCACTTCGATTTCGATTTCCTTATCGTTCAGCTCGCCTTCACGCAGCTTTTTACGAAATTTCTGCCGTGTTTCGCGGCCCGCTTCGTCTTGCTGCGGGTTGGGCGCAAACGGGCCCTTGGGGGGCCCGGGCACCAGCACATCCAGGATGCGGTCTTCGGCGGCGTCTTCAGCGCGCACGCGATTACGCTGCATGGCGCGTTCGCGCGCACCTTTAACCGCCACTTCGATCAGATCGCGGATGATGCTGTCGACGTCTTTGCCGACATAACCCACTTCAGTAAATTTGGTGGCTTCCACCTTGATAAACGGCGCATCGGCCAGCCGCGCCAGGCGGCGTGCGATCTCGGTTTTGCCCACGCCGGTGGGCCCGATCATCAGGATGTTCTTGGGGGTAATCTCGTGGCGCAGCGGTTCGGCCACTTGCTGGCGACGCCAGCGATTGCGCAAAGCGATTGCCACGGCCTTCTTGGCGTCGTGCTGGCCCACAATGTGTTTATCCAGCTCGTGGACAATCTCGTGCGGCGTCATGGTGGTCATCAGTATTTCCAGGCAGTTTTGGCTGCAGATGATGCAGCGATAGCCTTCAAGGTTCAGGCTGTGACGGCGATTTTCAAGGTGGGCTGTGGCGTGCGTGGCGCGCGCCAGGCTGGCATGATGGTCAGCCCCTCGCCTGATTGTTGCCGCCGTGTCCGATACCCGCCCCGCTGTTAATCCCACCGTGTTGTTGCTGTGCCTGGCCATTGTTTACGTGGTGTGGGGCTCTACCTATCTGGGCATCCGCATCGGGCTGGAAGGCATTCCGCCGCTGTTGTTGTCGGCCGTGCGCAATCTGAGTGCAGGCGCGATCCTGCTGGCGTGGCTGCGTTGGCGCGGTGCACCCTGGCCCACGCTGCGGCAGTGGCGTAATGGCGTCATCATCGGTTTTATGATGATGAGTGTGGGCAACGGCTTTGTGTGCGTGGCCGAGCAATCCGTGCCGTCCGGCATCGCCGCGCTGGTGGTAGCCAGCGGGCCCATCTTTGCCATTTTGTTTGGCTGGCTGTTTGGCACCCGCCCGCGGGTGATCGAGTGGATTGGCGTTGGCCTGGGTTTCACGGGCGTAGCCTTGCTCAACCTTGATCTGCGCGCTGCGGCCAACCCGGTGGGCGTCATCATCGTGGTGATCGCCGCCGCCAGTTGGTCGTTTGCCACCATCCTGCAACGGCGGCTGGATATGCCAGTCGGCACCTCGGCGGCCGTGCAAATGCTGGGCGGCGGCTTGTGTCTGATTCCGATGGCAGCCTTCCACGGCGAGCACTGGCCTGCGCAGATTCCCACCCAAAGCTGGCTGGCGCTGCTGTATCTGATCGTGTTTGGCTCCATCATTACCTACAGCGCGTTTGTTTACGTCATCACGCACTCACGCCCCGCGCTGGCCACCAGCTATGCCTATGTGAATCCGGTGGTGGCCGTGGGCCTCGGCGCTGTGTTTGCGGGCGAGCAAGTCAGCCTGCCCCTGGTGCTCGGCATGCTGGTCATTCTGGCGGGTGTGGCGCTGATTGTGCTGGGCCAGCGTAAGCCCGCTGGCAACAAGTAAGCGCCCCTGCCGCATGGCGCTTGTTTTCTGACTGCTGTTTCTATCTATACTCCTGTCATAACGAGGGGGCAGCATGTCACAAGAAGATGACTGGTTAATCGACGACGACGAAGCAGCGCCCGATGCGCCTGCGGTTGAGCCCTGGAATGTGCTGATCGTCGACGACGAGCCCGACATCCATCACGTCACCCGGCTGGCGCTGGCCAATATCAATTTTCTGGGCCGCCCGCTCAATCTGCTGTCTTGTTATTCCGGGTCCGAAGCGCTGGATTTTCTGCGCACGCGCGACGATATCGCGCTGGTGCTGCTCGATGTGGTGATGGAAAGCGAAGACGCCGGCCTGCGCGTGGCGCGCGCGATCCGCGAAGACCTGCGCAACCGGCATATCCGCATCATCTTGCGCACTGGGCAACCCGGTGTCGCGCCCGAGCGCCAGGTCATCGAAAGCTACGACATCAACGATTACAAAGCCAAAACCGAGCTGACGCGTGACAAGTTGTTTACCGCGGTGCTCGGCACGCTGCGTTCGTACAACGACATCATGTTGATCGAGCAGCAAAAACGCATGCTCGAAGCCAATCGGCGCGGCTTGCTGAAAGTGATTGATGCGTCGAGCACGATCTTTCAGCAGCAATCGATTGTGCAATTTGCCCAAGGCGTGCTGGAGCAGCTGCAATCGCTGCTGTTCTTTGAGCAAGAAGCATTGTTTGTGGTGGTGCACGGCGGCATGGCGGCGCTGTCGACCGACGACGATGTGCGCGTCATTTACGCCACCGGCGGCTACGAACAATATCGCGGCCAGACGCTCTCCACGGTCGAGCATGACCGCTTTGGCAACAGCATCCGTGCGGCCATCACCACCGAGCAAAGCGTGTTTGCGCCCGATCATTTCATCGGTTTTTTCAAATCGCAGCACGGGCCAGTCAATCTGCTAATCATCGATGGGCCGGTGGCGTTGTCGCACGCGGATCGCGATCTGGTCGAGCTGTTCTGCCGCAATGTCAGCATCGCCTATGAAAATCTGATGCTGTCCGCCGAAATCGAAAACACGCAGCGCGACATTATTTATCAGCTGTCCGAAGTGGTGGAAACGCGCTCGCAAGATACCGGCAACCATATCCGGCGCATGGCGCAGTACGCGGGTTTACTGGCGCTGGAGATGGGGCTGAGCGAGCAGGACGCCGAGATCATCCGCGCTGCCACGCCGTTGCACGATATTGGCAAGGTGGGCATACCGGACGCCATCCTGCACAAACCTGGGCCGCTGGATGCGGAAGAACGCAAGGTGATGGATACGCATTCGGCACTGGGCTACGCCATGCTGCGCGACGCGCGGCCGCGGATCTTGCAGACGGCTGCGATCATTGCGCACCAGCATCATGAACGTTGGGATGGCAGCGGGTATCCGAGCGGGCTGGCGGGCGACAATATCAATATCGCGGCGCGCATTACCGCGCTGGCCGATGTCTACGACGCGCTGACGCAAACCCGCGTGTACAAACAACCCTGGCCGCGCGCGCAAGTGCTGGACACCATCCGCGCTGGCAGCGGCACCCAGTTTGATCCGGCCGTGGTCGACGCCTTCTTCCGGCTGCTGCCGCAATTTGAATCACTGCAAAAAGAGGTTGGGGCATAGGGTGGGTCTAGACCCACCCCTCAAAGTACCTGGACGCGCCAATGTGGCGCGGCATGCAATCGCGCAATTTTCAGCGGCGTAAGACGTACGTGTCTGGAAGGTGGGTGACGCCAATTGCGATGGTTCGGGCACATCTCTTTGGCGGTGGATCCAGACGGGGACGCCGAGTCCCTCCCTATGGGTAACCCATAGCCCGCTGAATAATCAGCCCACCAAAAAACATCACCAGCAGCGCCAGCACAAAATACAGCACCCACGTGATCACCCGGATCCAGTAGCGATCGCGGGTGCGTTGGTATTTGAAAGCGCCAAAGCCGATCAGTATCACGGCCAGGATAAACAGCAGCCGGATGATGGCAAACATGTGGGCTTAGATCGTCAGCGGCGGCAAGGCGTGGAAAGATGACGGCACCTGGCTGTCATCATCAAACGTCACCAGCTCAAAATTGTCGGGGTCGGCCAGCAGCTCGCGCAGCAGCTTGTTGTTCATGGCATGGCCCGATTTAAAGCCTGAGAACGCCGCAATCAGCGGATGGCCCAGGATATACAGGTCGCCAATCGCATCCAGCAGTTTGTGCCGCACAAACTCGTCATCAAAGCGCAAACCGCCGTCGTTCAGTACACGATATTCGTCGATGACGATGGCGTTATCCATGCTGCCGCCACGCGCCAGGCCGTTCATGCGCATGTATTCCACTTCATGGATAAAGCCGAAAGTACGCGCACGCGCGATTTCGCTGATGTAATTGGTGTTGGCAAAGTCGATGGTGATCGACTGCAAAGATTTCTTGAACGCGGGATGTTTGAAGTCGATGGTCAGCGCGGCTTTATAGCCATCAAACGGCTCCAGCTTCACCCACTTGTCGCCTTCCACCACATGCACCGGCTGCAGCACGCGCACAAAGCGTTTGGGCGCGTTTTGCATGACCACACCGGCGGATTGCAGCAGATAGATAAACGGCGCGGCAGAACCATCCATGATCGGCATTTCGGGCGCGTCGACTTCCACCAGCACGTTATCGATGCCAAAGCCGGCAAACGCCGACATCAGATGCTCGATGGTGCCCACGCGCACGCCATCCTTGACCAGCGTGGACGACAAGCGCGTGTCGTTGACCAGATCAGGGCCCACCTTGAAGCTTTCCGAACCGGGCAAGTCGGAGCGGCGGAACACAATGCCGTGTTCAGCGGGCGCTGGCTTCATCACCAGCGTTACGCGCTCGCCGGAATGCAGACCGACGCCAACGGCGCGAACCGTGGATTTCAAGGTGCGTTGCTGAAACATGGATTACCCCGCCAAATCTGTAATGACAATCGCCAAGAGACGCAATTCTAGCAGCCCCGGGCAATGGGCTGGATTGATCATCCCAATACGGGCGATTGGTGGAATTTATCCATTTTGATAAATCGATAAAGACAACAGCGCGCGCGCCAGCACCAAAACGCTGGAGACGCGCACAGGCGCGGCGCCTTGCGGCCGCCGCGCCTGCCCCGGGTCAGGGGGTAGAGCTTTACAGCGATAGCGGAATAATCAGTCTGCCTGACGACGCAGGAAGGCCGGGATATCCATATCGATGTTGTTCAGCGCCGGGCGAGCGGCCGGGGCATCGGCGCTCTCGCTGGCACCGCCGCCGCGACGCGTACGCCAGATGGCGGGCGTGTCGTAGTCTTCGGCGTTAAAGCCCATGTTGTCAGTACCGGTGCGTTGTTGCTGACCACCTTGCACCACTTTCAGCTTGTTGCTGTTCGATTCGCGTGCGCCAAGGCCGGTGGCGATCAGCGTAATGCGGATCTGGTCGCCCAGGCTTTCGTCGTACACCACGCCATGCTTGACCTGGGCATCGTCGGCCACGTGGGCGTTGATGATTTCCAGCGACTGGCGGATTTCGCTCTTCTTCAGCGTAGTACGGCTGGCGCTGAAGTTCACCAGCACGCCGCGCGCGCCGTTGAAGTTGATGTTGTCCAGCAGCGGGCTGCGGATGGCTTCCTCAGTCGCAACCACGGCACGATCCGCACCGCTGGCGGTGGCCGAACCCATCATGGCCATGCCCATTTCGCGCATCACCGTTTTCACGTCGGCAAAGTCGACGTTGATCAGGCCCGGGTAGTTGATGATTTCAACAATCGAACCCACGGCGCTGCGCAGGACGTCATCGGCGGCGCGGAACGCTTCGTCGATGGTGACATCTTCGCCCAGCACTTCTTCCAGCTTCTGGTTCGATACCACGATCAGCGAATCGACAAACTTGGCCAGTTCGTCGATACCAACCTGCGCCACTTTCTGGCGCATGCCTTCGTCGATGCCCGGTTTGGTGACGACGCCCACCGTCAGAATGCCTTTCTCGCGCGCCACTTGTGCGATCACAGGGGCAGCGCCGGTGCCAGTGCCACCGCCCATGCCGGCGGTAATAAACAGCAGATCAGCGCCTTCGATCAGATCGGCGATATGGTCGCGATCTTCTTCGGCGGCCTGACGGCCAATATCCGGGTTGCAACCGGCGCCAAAACCGCGCGTCAGTTCCGCACCCAGTTGCACCACATGATCGGCGCGCGCCAGCTTCAGCACTTGCGCGTCGGTGTTGGCGGAAATGAACTGCACGCCTTGCATGGCGTTGTCGATCATGTTGTTGATGGCGTTACAACCGGCGCCGCCAACCCCAATGACCTTGATGTTAACGAGGTGTGCAACCTCTTGAACTTCAAACGTAAGTGCCATCTGAATATCTCCTCTGACCCTGCATGACTGACCCGGAATTCCAACTGCAAATTACGGAAAAAAAGGTTGATAAATGCCCGTTTTTGCTTCGACTACTTTTATTTTCTTAAGCGTGTACTGCGTGTTCCCTGCCTGGACCAAGCTGCCGTCCTGACATCAGAAATTGTTCTGGAACCACGATTTCATGCGGCCCAACATATCGCCGAACGAGCCATCCTTGGCGCGGCCGACCGGGTTCTTGATGTACTGCTCGCGGGCGATCAACAGCAATCCCACCGCGGTGCTGAAGCGCGGGTTCTTCACCACTTCAGCCAGACCACCGACGTACTTGGGATGCCCCAGGCGCACCGGCATATGGAAAATCTCTTCACCCAGTTCCACCATCCCCGGCATCAACGCCGCACCGCCGGTAATGACGATGCCGCTGGACAAGCGGTCTTCGAAGCCGGCGCGACGCAATTCGGCCTGCACCAGGCTGTACAACTCTTCCACGCGCGGCTCCACCACTTCGGCCAGCGTGTGGCGGCTCATCTGGCGCAAACCGCGTTCGCCCACGCCCGGCACTTCGATCATTTGCTGCGGATCGGTCATATGGCGCAGCGCCACGCCGTATTGCAGCTTGATGGTCTCGGCTTCGCCGGTCGGGGTGCGCAGCGCCATGGCGATGTCGTTGGTGATCTGGTCGCCGGCAATGGGGATAACCGCGGTATGGCGGATGGCGCCATTGATAAACACCGAGATATCCGTGGTGCCGCCGCCGATATCCACCAGACACACGCCCAGTTCTTTTTCGTCTTCGGTTAGCACGGCATAGGCCGACGCCAGCGGCTGCAGCACCACTTCGGCAATTTCCAGGCCGCAGCGACGCACGCACTTGGTGATGTTCTGCACCGCCGAAACCGCCCCGGTGACGATGTGCACGCGCACTTCCAGCCGCACGCCAGACATGCCCAGCGGCTCTTTCACGTCTTCCTGGCCGTCGATGATGTATTCCTGCGCCAGGATGTGCAGCACCTGGTGGTCGGTTGGAATATTCACCGCGCTGGCGGTCTCGATCACGCGGTCCATATCGGCCTGCGTGACTTCCTTGTCCTTGATGGCGACCATGCCGTGCGAGTTGATGCCCTTGATGTGGCTGCCGGCGATGCCGGTGTACACCTCGCGGATTTTGCAGTCCGCCATCAATTCGGCTTCACCCAGCGCCGACTGGATGGCGTTCACCGTTTTCTCGATGTCCACCACCACGCCACGCTTCAGGCCCTTCGACGCAGCCGAACCCAGACCGACCACGTTAAGTGATCCGTCGTCCTGGATTTCGGCCACCACCGCCACCACTTTGCTGGTGCCGATATCGAGGCCCACGATGAGGTTTTTGGTATCCCTGGTCACTGACAACCTCTTTGCAATCTTTGATCCATCACATTCATAAACAGCCGGGCCGGCTCTCTCAAAATCTCACTCGACCCGGTTGTGCCTTACGCCGGTGCTACCTTCGCGCCTTTGGCGGGCGGTGCGGGCTTGTAGCCAGGCAACCGCACGGCAAAGCCGTTGGGATAGCGCAAATCCACATAGGCAAACGGCTGGCTTTCGCCCAACCGCGCCAACGAACCCGGCCATGCGCCGGCGAAGCGCGTAACCCGGTCCATCACTTCATTACGACCCACCTCGACAATCACTTGCCGGTCCAGCTCAAAGCGCCACGCGCGGCGGTCAGACAACCACACATGCGTGGGATGTTTGCCGATGGGCGCCAATGCCTGCTTAAGCTGGCCATAGCCGTCCACCATCAGTTTTTCTGTGCCTTCCGGGCCTTCCAGCACCGGCAGCTGATCATTGCTGGCGGCGTCAAAACGCTCGCCATAACTGTTTAACAACGCCACCGAACCCCAACGCGCGATGGCATGTTGTTCTTCGATATTCACTTCCAGCCGGTCGGGCCAGCGCCGGCGCACGCTGACCTGGCGCACCCAGGGCAGCTTTTCGAATGCCTGCCGCGTCTTGTCCAGGTCCAGCGTAAAGAACGTGCCTTTCAGGTCGTTCTTGATCACGTACTGCAACTGCTCGCGCGTAACGTGAGCCAGGTCGCCATCCACCTTGATGCGCTTCACCGGAAACAACGGCGAATGCACGCCCAGAAACACCAGCGAATAAAACAACAGCAACACCGCCAGCGCCGTCAGCAAGTTGGCAAACCACATCAGCAGTTGCGGCTTATCCCACATGCTTATGCGCTACCTTCCAGCGTGGTCGCCAGGATATCCACCACCAGGTCTTCGTAACTGATGCCGACCTGGCGGGCCGAAATCGGAAACAGGCTGTGGCTGGTCATGCCCGGCGCGGTATTCACTTCCAGCAAATAATGCTGGCCCGCTTCATCCATCAAAAAGTCGACGCGGCTCCAGCCTTTGCAGCCAATCACGTTGAAGGCCGTCAGCACATCGCGGCTGATCCGTGCTTCCTGCTCGGCGCTTAAGCCACACGGGCAGCGATACACCGTGTCGTCGCGGAAATACTTGGCCTGGTAGTCATAAAACTCGGTGGCCGGTTCGATCTTCACAAACGGCAGCACGCGCTGGCCCAACACCGAGGCGGTATATTCGCCGCCGCCGACAAACTGCTCAGCCAGCACCAGGCGGTCGTATTTGCGCGCCTCGGCAAAGGCCGCCGCCAGTTCGCCGGGCTGCTTGACCTTGATCACGCCCACGCTGCTGCCTTCCGACGCCGGTTTTACAAACAGCGGCAGGCCCAGTTTCTTTTCAACCGCAGCAAAGTCGGTCTGCTCGTCGATCAGCTCAAAATCAGGAATCGGCAAGCCCATGGCTTTCCAGATCAGCTTGGTGCGCAGCTTGTCCATGCCGATAGCCGAGCCCATCACGCCGGGGCCGGTATACGGCACGCCCAGCACTTCCAGCGCGCCTTGTACCGTGCCGTCTTCGCCAAACGGGCCATGCAGGATCAGAAAGGCGCGGTCGTAACCTTCGTCTTTCAGCGCCTGCAACGGCTTTTCGGCCGGATCAAACTTGTGCGCGTCCACGCCTTTGCTTTGCAAGGCGGCGAGCACGCCCGTGCCGCTCATCAACGAGACTTCGCGCTCGCTGGAGGTGCCGCCCATTACTACCGCTACTTTTCCGAATTGCTTCATCGTCCGGTTCTCATTGCTGCGCCAGCTTGCCGGGGACCGCCCCGATCGAGCCCGCGCCCATGGTGATTACAACGTCGCCATCCTGCGCCGCCGCCAGAATCGCCTGCGGCATATCAAGGATGTCTTCAACAAATACAGGTTCCACTTTGCCCGCCACGCGCAAAGCGCGGCTCAGGCTGCGGCTGTCGGCGGCCACGATGCGCGGCTCGCCGGCGGCATACACCTCGGCCAGCAACAGACCATCGACGGTCGACAGCACTTTGACGAAATCTTCAAAACAATCACGCGTGCGCGTGTAGCGATGCGGCTGGAACGCCAGCACCAGGCGGCGGCCCGGAAACGCGCCACGCGCCGCGGCCAAGGTAGCGGCCATTTCCACCGGGTGGTGACCGTAGTCGTCCACCAGCGTAATGCTGCCGCGTGCGCTGCCGTCTTCGGCCGCGGGCAGGGTCACTTCGCCATAACGCTGGAAGCGTCGGCCCACGCCGGTAAAACCCGCCAGCGCTTGCTGGATGCTGCATTCGCTGGCGCCCACTTCCAGGCCGATGCCAATTGCGGCCAGTGCGTTGAGCACGTTGTGACGGCCGGGCATGTTCAGCGTGATCGGAATGCGTTTGGTCTCGCCGTTTTCCCACACCGCATCAAACTGCATGCGACCGCCATCGGCGACGATGTTCTCGGCGCGCAATGTGGCATCGGGGCTGGTGCCATAGGTGGTCACCGGGCTGGTGACTTCCGGCAGGATGGCGCGCACATGCGGATCATCAATGCACAGCACGGCGCGGCCGTAGAACGGCAGATGGCGCAGAAAATCCACAAACGCGCCCTTGAGCTTGCCGAAATCATGTTCGTACGTGTCCATGTGATCGGCATCAATGTTGGTCACCACCGAGATCACAGGGTTCAGATATAAAAACGACGCGTCCGATTCATCGGCTTCCGCCACCAGAAAATCCCCCTGGCCCAGACCGGCGTTGCTGCCCGCTGAATGCAGCCGGCCACCGATCACAAAAGTGGGATCAAGCCCGGCCGCTTGCAGCACGCAGGCGGTCAGGCTGGTGGTGGTGGTTTTGCCGTGCGTGCCAGCGATGGCAATGCCCTGCTTCAGCCGCATCAGCTCGGCCAGCATCATGGCGCGCGGCACCACCGGCACCTTGATTTCACGCGCGGCCATCACTTCGGGGTTTTGTTCGTTAACGGCGCTGGAAATGACCACGACGTCCGCGCCTTTGATGTACTCGGCCGCATGGCCTTGATGCACGATCGCACCGGCGTTGGCCAGGCGTTGCGTGGTGGCGTTGCTGCCCAGGTCCGAACCGCTGACCTCAAAACCCAGGTTAAGCAGAACCTCAGCGATGCCGGACATGCCGACGCCACCGATGCCCACAAAATGGATGTGTTTGACTTTGTGTTTCATGCTGCCAGTTCCTCTAACACCCGCACCACCTGTTGGGTAGCGTCAGGACGCGCCAGCGTGCGGGCCACTTCGGCCATACGCAGGCAATCGGCGCGGTTTGTCTGTTGCAACAACGCGGCCAGCCGCGCTGCGGTTAAATCGTTTTGCGCAATCAAGCTGCCAGCGCCGGCATCGCTTAAATAACGCGCGTTGCCGGTCTGGTGGTCATCCACCGCGCTGGGGTATGGCACCAGCACGCTGGCGGCGCCGACGCAGGCCAGCTCGGACACGGTGAGCGCCCCGGCGCGGCAGATCACCAGATCCGCCTCGGCGTAAGCGCTGGCCATATCAGCGATAAATGCGACGCAATCGGCCTGCACACCCGCTGCGGCGTAATTGGCGCGCAACGTTTCAATATTTTTTTCGCCCGCCTGATGGATCACGCGAGGGCGCTGTTCCGGGCTCAGCAAGGCCAGCGCCTGCGGCACTTCGCTGTTGAACACTTGCGCGCCCAGGCTGCCGCCCACCACCAGCACTTTCAGCGGCCCGCTCCGCCCGGCAAAACGCGCGGCCGGTTCCGCCACATCAAGGATCGCGCCACGCACCGGGTTGCCGATACAGGCGCGGTTTGCGCCCGCAGCAAAAGCGCCGGGGAAAGCAAACAACACGCGGTTGGCGATGCGCGCCAGCGTCTTGTTGGTTAAGCCCGCCACCGAGTTCTGTTCGTGGATGACCAAGGGCAGCCACATCAAGCGTGTCGCCACGCCGCCGGCAAAACCGGTAAAGCCGCCAAAGCCGATCGACACATCGGGCCGGAAACGGAAGATGACCACCACCGCCTGCAGCAGCGCACGCAATTGCACCCACGGCTGGATCAGTTTCTTCAGCAGGCCCTTGCCGCGCACGCCCGTGATCTTGAGCGTTTCGAGCGGAATGCCATGCTGCGGCACGATGCGCGTTTCCATGGCGCCACTCGCGCCCAGCCACACCACCTCCCAGCCTTGCTGGCGCACGGCATCCGCCACCGCCAAAGCCGGGAAAATATGGCCGCCCGTGCCACCTGCCATCACTAACAGAGTGCGTTTACTCACGGCGCACCCCACGGATCAGCTGACGGTTTTCAAAGTCGACGCGCAGCAATACGCCCAGCGCCAGCAGATTGGCCACGATGCCGGAGCCGCCAAAGCTCAGCAGCGGCAAGGTCAGACCCTTGGTGGGCATCAGGCCCATATTCACGCCGATATTGATGACCGACTGCACCGCAAACCAGATGCCGATGCCTTGCGCTACCAGCGCTTGATAAGCACGATCGAGCTTGGCCGCCTGCACCCCGATCAAAAACGCGCGCAGCACGAGGAAAGCAAACATCAGCACCACGCTGGCCACGCCGATAAAGCCCAGCTCTTCGGCGATGATGGCCATCAAGAAGTCGGTATGCGCTTCGGGCAGATACGACAGTTTTTCGACGCTGGCACCCAGGCCCACGCCAGTCCATTCGCCGCGGCCAAAGGCAATTAGCGAGTGGCTGAGTTGATAACCTTTGCCGAACGGATCTTTCCACGGATCCAGAAAGCCCAACACGCGCTGCATCCGGTACGGCGAGCTGACCACCAAGCCGACGAAGCCGGCCGCCAGCGCAATGATCAGGCCAGCAAACAGACGCCAGTTAAAGCCGCCGAGGAACAACAAGCCCATGGTGATGGCGGTAATTACGGCAAACGCGCCAAAGTCAGGCTCCAGCAGCAGCAAGCTGCCCACCACCAACATCACCACCAGCATCGGCAACAGGCCGCGCGTAATGCTCTCCACCAGCTTGCCGCCCATAAAGGCGGCTTTGCGTACGGTGTAATCGGCGGCGTACAGCGGCACTACAAACTTCATGATTTCGGACGGCTGCAGGTTGATGACCACGAGGGACAACCAGCGGCGGCTGCCGTTCACTTCGCGGCCGATGCCAGGCACCAGCACCACGGCCAGCAACAACACGCCCAGGATAAATAACGCGGGCGCGTATTGCTGCCAGGTTTTGGTGGAGATATTGAACGCGATAAAGCCGCCCACCAGCCCCACCACCAGAAAGATCACGTGGCGGGTCAGGTAATAGGTGGAGCGAAAGCCGGTGTCTTTATCGACTTCGGCTTGTGCAATCGACGCGGAATACACCATCACCAGGCCAAACGCCAGCAACAGCAGCGTGCACCACAGCAGCGCCTTGTCATAAGACGCCATGCTGGGGCGAACGCGCTTGAGGGCCTGGTAGAAAATCTGTTTCACGCAGATTCTCCGGCACGCGCTTTAACCGCGGCGATAAACACATCGGCGCGGTGTTTGTAATTGCGGAACATATCCAGGCTGGCACAGGCAGGCGACAGCAGGACGGCGTCCCCCGGTTGCGCCAGGTTGGCGGCGATATCGACGGCCATTTCCAGCGTCGGCACTTGCAGCACCGGCAGGAAGGCTTCGTCGTCATCATCCTCGTCATCGCCAATCGCGATATACGGTGAGGACGCATCGTTGAGCACTTGCGCCAGGATCGGCGCATCGCGGCCGATCAGCACCACCGCGCGGCAGACGCGTTCGCAAGCAGGCAGCAAGGGACGGAAATCCTGGCCCTTGCCGTCACCACCCGCGATCAACACCACCGGCTGCGTCATGCCTTTCAGCGCCGCTTCGGTGGCGCCCACATTGGTGCCTTTGGAATCGTCGTAATAGGTCACGCCATCGATCTCGGCGACGAACTCAACACGGTGTGGCAAGCCTTTGAAGGACTTGAGCGCAGCCACCAGCGGGCCAGTCGGCAAACCAATTGCACGGCACAGCGCCACGGCGGCCAGCGCGTTGACGGCATTATGCAAACCGGCCACCGGCAGCTCATCGGCGCGCAGCAATTCGAAATCGCCACAACGCAGGCTGGTGCTTTCGCTGACGTCGACCAGACCGTATTCGCTGCCGTTACGTGGTGCGTCGGCGCCAAACCAGACCACGTTGCGGCCCGCCACGGCCATGCCGCGGCACCAGCCATCTTCCCGGTTCAGCACCATGGTGCCCAGACCGTTAAACACGCGCGCCTTGGTGGCGGCGTAGTCCGGCATGCCGGTGTAGCGGTCCAGATGGTCTTCGGTCACGTTGAGCACGGTGGCGGCATCGGCTTGCAGCGAGAACGTGGTCTCCAGCTGAAAGCTCGACAGCTCCAGTACAAACACGTCGGGCAGGCTGCCCTTGTCTTGCCATTGCGCCAGCGCGTCCAGCACCGGCAAACCGATATTGCCCGCCACCACGGTCTTCAGACCCGCGGCTTCGCACATCTTGCCGACCATAGTGGTGACGGTGGATTTGCCGTTAGAGCCGGTAATGGCAATCACCTTGGCCGGGCTGCCCGCGATGGCCTGGGCAAACACTTCGATATCACCGATCGCGGGTACGCCACGGGCCACGGCGGCGGCTACATTCGGCTCGGCCAGCGGTACCCCAGGGCTGAGGACAAGCACATCGGCGTCGGCAAATGTGGCGGCGCTAAACGCGCCCAGCCGCGTTTGCACAGCGGGCAACGCGGCTTTAAGCGCATCCAGGTTGCGCGGGGCAGTGGCGGTGTCGGCCACGCTGACGCGCGCGCCGTGCGCAGCCAGCCAGCGGGCGGCCGCCAGGCCCGAATCCCCCAATCCCACCACGATGCAGTGTTTACCTTGCCATGCCATGTTCGTCTCTGCCTTAACGCAATTTCAAAGTGGCCAGACCTGCCAGCACCAGCAACAAAGTGATGATCCAGAAGCGGACCACCACCTGCGTTTCTTTCCAGCCTTTCAGTTCGTAGTGGTGATGCAGCGGCGCCATGCGGAACACGCGCTTGCCGGTCATCTTGAAGCTGGCCACCTGGATCATCACCGAGAGCGCTTCCACCACGAACACGCCGCCCATGATCAGCAGCACAATCTCTTGCCGCACAATCACAGCCACTGAACCCAGGCCCGCGCCCAGCGCCAGCGCACCCACGTCGCCCATAAAGACTTCAGCCGGGTAGGCGTTAAACCACAAAAAGCCCAGGCCCGCGCCGGCCATAGCGGCACAGAAAATCACCAGCTCGCCCGCACCCGGCACATGCGGCACGCCCAGATAGCGCGAGAACACAGCGTTACCGGCCACATAGGCAAAAATGCAGAAGCCACTGGCCACAAACACGGTGGGCATGATGGCCAGGCCATCGAGGCCATCAGTCAGGTTGACCGCGTTGGACGTCCCCACAATCACAAAGTACGTGAGCACGCAAAAACCAATCGCGCCAAACGGGTACAGGATTTCTTTGTAAAACGGGATGATGAAACCGGTGTGCGACGGCAACTGGCCGGCATTAACCAGAAACACGCCCGCGCCAATGGCGATGGCAGACTGGCCGATCATCTTGGCTTTGGCGCTAAGACCTTTCGGATTACGCAACGCCACTTTCTTGTAATCGTCGATAAAGCCGATGACACCGGTGGTGAGCGTAACAATCAGCACCAGCCAAACGTATTTGTTGGTCAGCTCGCCCCACAGCAGCGTGGTGATGGCGATGGCCAGCAGAATCAGCGTGCCGCCCATGGTGGGCGTGCCTGCTTTAACCAGGTGAGTTTGCGGGCCATCGGTACGCACGGCCTGGCCGACTTTCATTTCGGTCAGTTTGCGGATTACCCACGGGCCCAGCATCCACGAGATACCGAGCGCGGTAATCATGGCCAGCACCGCGCGCAACGTGATGTAGTTAAACACGTTGAAAGCGCGGATCGATTCGGCGAGCCATTGCGTCAGTAGCAACAACATGATCAGTGGTCCTCTTTATTGTTTTTGTTATCTTGCGCAGCGCCTTGCAGCGCTTTGACCACACGTTCCATCTGCATGAAGCGCGAGCCCTTCACCAGCACCAGCGTGTCGGGCGTGATGGCTGGCGTGACTGCGGCCAGCAGGCTTTCCAGATTGTTGTAATGCGTGCTGCCATACGCGGCAGCAGCCAGGCGCATGCTGTCGCCCAGCGTAAAGAGCTGATCAATGCCTTGTGCTTTAGCGTATTCGCCCACTTCGGTATGCATGGCCGGGCCGTCGTTACCCACTTCGCCCATATCGCCAATAATCAGCAACGACGGTTGGCCGGTGTTTCTGGCCAGCAGCGCCAGCACGTCTATGGCGGCGCGCATCGAATCGGGGTTGGCGTTGTAGGTGTCGTCGATCAGCAAGGCGCCATTGGCGGCGGCTTTGCGTTCCAGCCGCCCTTTAACGCCGGTGTGTGCGGCCAGACCGCTGACGATCTGATCAATGTTCAGCCCCGCGGCATAACACGCGGCCGCAGCGGCCAGCGCGTTGCGCACATTGTGCAAACCAGGCACCGGCATAAACGCCATGCGCTCATCCACCGGCACGCTGAGGATGAATTCCGAACCATCGGCGCGGCTGCTGATTTCGCGCGCGCCGATATCGGCCGCGCCAATGCCAAAGCTCAGCTGACGATGGCCTGCGGCCAGGTTGCTCCACAGCTCGGCATGGGCATCATCGATATTGATCACTGCAGTACCGTGCGGCTTGAGGCCTGAGAAAATCTCGCCCTTGGCGCGCGCCACGCCTTCCACCGAGCCCAAGGCTTCCAGATGCGCGCGCATCGCGTTATTGATCAGCGCGACATCGGGCTTGGCCAGTTGCGTCAGGTGCTCGATTTCGCCGAAATGGTTCATGCCCATTTCGATCACGGCAAAGCGGTGTTCAGGCGTTAGCCGCAACAGCGTCAGCGGCACACCAATGTGGTTGTTCAGATTACCGCGCGTGGCCAGTACGGCCTTTTCGCCATAGGCGGTGATCAGAACGCGCGCGATCAGCTCTTTAACCGTGGTTTTGCCGCTGCTGCCGGTCACGCCAATCAGCGTCAGGTCCATGCGCTCGCGCCATGCGCCCGCCAGATCGGTCAGGCCTTGCAGCGTATCGGGCACCAGCAACTGATTGCCGGCCGCGCCTTCAATCACGTGGTCGACCATCACCGCGGCCGCGCCTTGCGCCAGGGCGGTGGCGGCAAAGTCGTGGCCGTCAAAACGCTCGCCCTTGAGCGCCACAAACAGATCGCCGGGCTGAATATCGCGGCTGTCGGTGGTGACGCGGTCGAACGTTACTTTTTCGAACGAAGCCGCAGCATCACCGTGCAGGGTACCGGTGGTGGCGACGGCGGCTTCGCGCAAGCTGAATATCATGCTTGCTGCTTCCTTTGCAGTGCAGCGCGCGCCTCTTCGACATCGTCGAAGTGATGGCGCACGCCGTTGATTTCTTGATAAGTCTCGTGGCCTTTGCCAGCGATCAACACCACATCGCCTGCTTCGGCCACCGCAATCGCATCACCAATCGCGGTTTTGCGATCGATGCTGACGGTGTAATGGTCGTCGCCGGTACCGGGCACGCCGCCCAGGCCAGCCACAATCTGGTCAACGATGCGCGCCGGATCTTCGGTGCGCGGGTTGTCACTGGTAATCACTACGTTGTCGGCCTGGTCACACGCGATGCGCGCCATCAACGGACGTTTGCCCGGATCACGATCGCCGCCGCAACCAAACACACAGAACAACTTGCCGCCGTCCATGCTGGCGCGCAGCGTGATCAGCGCTTTTTCCAGCGCGTCGGGCGTGTGGGCGTAGTCGACAATCACCAGCGGTTGGTCACCGCCACCCAGACGCTGCATGCGGCCTGCGGCGGGTTCGATTTTCTGCAGTACTTCGGCTGCGTCGCTCAGCGGTACGCCCGACGCCAGCAAAGCGCCTAACGCCGCCAGCAAATTGGACGCGTTAAAGCCGCCGATCATGCTGCTATGCACGCGGCAACGGCCAAACGGGGTGTCGATTTCCAGCTCAATGCCGTCCAGCGAGGTCTTGACCCACAACGCGCGGATATCGCCGGTGTTCAGACCATAAGTCAGCACTTGCGGCGCGGCGCACTGGTCGGCCAGTTGGCGGCCGAATTCGTCATCGACATTGATGACCGCGCTTTTCAGGCCTTCCCACTGGAACAGCTTGGCCTTCTCGGCGCCGTAGCTGGCCATGTCATGGTGGTAATCCAGATGATCACGCGTCAGATTGGTAAACACCGCCACATCAAACGCCACACCATGGGCGCGCGCTTGCGCCAGGCCATGCGATGAGACTTCCATCGCCACGGTGCTGACATCAGCGGCTTTGAACTGCGCCAGCCACTGTTGCAGGCTGAGCGGGTCGAGCGTGGTGTGGCTGGAATCGGTGATCTCGCCCCACACGCCGTTGCCCATCGTGCCCAGCACCGCGGATTGCTGGCCCAACAGCGTAAACGCCTGGGTCAGCCAATGTGCGATCGAGGTTTTGCCGTTGGTGCCGGTGATGCCAATCACGCGCATGAATTGCGACGGATTGCCGTGCAGATGCGCCGCCACAATGCCGGCCTGCGCGCGCAATTGCGGCACGGCCAGATTGGGCACGCTCCATTCGGGCCGCCAGGCAAAGTCTTCGGCATCCCAGATCACCGCAGATGCGCCCGCGGCGATGGCTTGCGCAATGTAATCGCGGCCATCGACATATTCGCCCTTGAAGGCGATGAACACGTCGCCCGCGTTCAGCTTGCGGCTATCGCTGCTGAAAGCGCGCCCGGCCACCAGGGTTTCGATGGCGGCGAGGTCGAGCGCGGGCAGGGTCCAGGTGTGCGGCTTCATGTTTATTCCCTCGAATCCGATTCGTCAGGGGCAGGGATCAGGATGTTGTCGGTCGGTGCATCGGGCGGCACGCCCAGCAGGCGCAAGCTGCCCGCCATCACGTTGCTGAATACAGGGCCCGCCACCGAGCCGCCAAAATGCTTGCCGCCGGTGGGGTCATCGATCATCACAGCAATAATCAGACGCGGGTCGGACGCCGGCGCCATACCGATAAACGACGCCACGTAGCGGTTTACATAAACGCCGCCTTCCAGCTTGTGCGACGTACCTGTTTTGCCCGCCACGCGATAACCCACTACACGCGCCGGCATACCGGTGCCGCCCGGCTGCACCACGCTTTCCATCATGTTGCGCATGGCCAGCGCGGTTTCGGGCTTGATGACTTGCTTGCCAGGCACGGGCGCGACCAGCTTGGTAAACGTAATCGGATGAATCTGGCCGCCATCGGCAAACATCTGATAGGCGCGCGCCATCTGCATCAGGCTGACCGAAATACCGTTACCGAACGCCATGGTGGCTTGTTCGATCGGGCGCCAGTTTTTCCAGTTGCGCAAAATGCCGCCCGCTTCACCGGGGAAGCCACTGTGCGGCACTTCGCCAAAACCGGCGTTGTGATAGGCGTTCCACATATATTCACGCGGCATCATCAAAGAGATACGCGCCGCGCCCACGTTGGACGATTGCTGAATGACCTGGGCAATGCTCAGCACGCCGCCGTGGTGGGTGTCGTGGATGGTGTTGGGGCCGATGGCCATGGTGCCGTTGAAGGTATCGACGCGCGACTCGGGCGTCAGCTTGCCCGCATCCATCACCGCCGAAATGGTCACCGGCTTCATCACCGAACCGGGCTCATAGATATCGGTCAGCGCACGGTTGCGACGCGCGGCCGGGTCGATGCGCTCACGGCTGTTGGGGTTGTATGAAGGCGCGTTGGCCAGCGCCAGCACTTCGCCGCTCTTGGCATCGAGCACGACGATGCCGCCACCGGCGGCATGGTTGCTTTCGACTGCGGCTTTCAGCTCTCGATACGCCAGATATTGAATGCGGCGGTCCACCGACAGCGTCAGGGTTTCGCCATCGCGCGGCGGCACGATGGTGGAGATGTCTTCCACGATATAACCGCGGCGGTCGCGGATCACGGTGCGGCTGCCGGGCTTGCCCGCCAGCATGCTGTCGCGCGTCAGCTCAAAGCCTTCCTGACCTTTGCCGTCGATATTTACAAAACCAATAATGTGCGCCATCACCTCGCCCGCCGGGTAATAGCGCCGGTATTCGGTCTGCGCGTAGATGCCGGGCACGTTGAGCGCCAGCACGCTCTTGGCGTCGGTGGGCGACAAGCCACGTTTTACCCAGACGAAATCAGGGCGCACCAGTTCGCCCTTGTCATTCTTGCGGCCATCGCTGACTTTCTTGATCAGATCGGCGGCGGGCATGCCCAGCGCATTGGCCAGTTTTTTCAGTTCATCCTGGCTGACCGGCACCGGGTCTTTGTCGTTGGCCGGCTCCCAGTCTTCATCGCGCTTCTGGCCGGGCGGCAACAAGGCCATGCCGCGCGGGCTGGCCCAGATCGATTGTACGGGGGTGGAAATCGCCAGCGGATCGCCATTGCGATCGGTGATCATGCCGCGATTGGCTTCGGTCTTGAGCGTACGCGTATAGCGCGCATCGCCCTGGCCTTGCAGAAAGGCTTCGTTAAATGCTTGCAGCCACAGGCCACGCGCCAGCAACACTACAAACAGCAGCATCAGCGCGGTCAGCATGGTCCAGACGCGCCAACGCTCCAGCTTCAGCACATGGGCATATCGCTGGGCGCGAATGGAGGCGGTGGCCGTCGCGCGGTTCACAAGGGGTCGTCCTTGACCGTGGTGCGGCCAACGGCTTTACCGTCCGGCAAAATCACCTGGGTGCGCGGCGTGCCGGGCATCTGCATACCCAAGCGCGTGGTGGCCTCGGCTTCGATACGCGAATGCATGGCCCACGTGCTTTCTTCCAGCTGCAACTGGCCCCATTCCACGTCCAGTTGGCGCGCAACCTCTTGTTCTTTCTGCAGTTCGCCATACGCTTTGCGCGCGCGATGCTGGCTAGTGACCACCGCGGCGGAGCAGATCATGGCAAGGGCCAGTAAAAACAGATTGAGGCGGGTCATAGCGCCGCCTCGGTTCTCTGCGCGACCCGCAGTATTGCACTGCGGGCACGCGGGTTATCGCGGACTTCCTCCGCGCTGGCGCGAATGGGCTTGCCGACAATTTCGAGCGGCGGCACCGGCATCTCGGACGCGCGCAACGGCAGCCGGTTGGGCATATGCGCCTTCGAGCTGTCTTGCATAAAGCGTTTGACGATGCGGTCTTCGAGCGAATGAAACGCGATGATGCTCAGGCGGCCGCCCGGCTTCAGCCGCGCCAGCGCCTGCGGCAGAATCAACGCGAGCTCTTCAAGCTCCCGATTAATGAAAATCCGTATAGCCTGGAAGGTACGCGTCGCCGGGTCCTGGCCCGGCTCGCGGGTACGGACGGCTTTTGCCACGAGCGTGGCAAGTTGTCTTGTCGTTGCAATGGGTTGGTCGGCCCGACCCGCAACAATCGTTGCTGCAACCTGCTTAGCAAACCGCTCTTCGCCATAGTCACGTATCACCTCGGCAATGTCTTTCTCTTCGGCGCTATTGATCCAGTCCGCGGCGGTCATGCCGCGAGTGGTATCCATGCGCATATCGAGCGGGGCATCAAATCGAAAACTGAAGCCCCGGCTCCCGTCGTCCAGCTGCGGCGAGGAAACCCCCAAGTCCAGCAGCAGGCCGTCAATCTGGCCCACGTCCAGCGCGTCGAGCGCGCGGGCGAGGCCGGCAAAACCTTCGTGCACGATCTGGAAGCGCGGATCATTGATCGTCGCGGCTTCGGCGATGGCGTGCGGGTCTTTGTCAAAAGCGATCAGGCGGCCGTGCTCGCCCAGCTTGCTGAGCAGCAGGCGGCTGTGGCCACCGCGACCAAAGGTGCCGTCGACGTAAATACCATCGGGCTGGATGCCCAGGCCGTCGATGGCCTCGGTCAGAAGAACTGTCTTGTGGATAAAGCTCACAGCACGATGCCTTGCATTTGCTGCGCCAGCTCAGCGGGGTCAATAGCCAGCACATTGGCGGTCTGTGCGGCCCAGCGGGCGTCATCCCACAGTTCGAATTTGTTGCCCATGCCAACCAGCGCAACTTCTTTGTCGAGGCCGGCAATCTGGCGCAGACGCGGCGGAATCAGCACACGACCGGCATTGTCCATGTCGGTTTCTTCGGCGTGGCCGACAATGACGCGCCGGATTTGCGTTTGCGCGCCAGAAAGCTGGTTGAGTTTGTCGCGGACAGGAATCCAGTCGGGTTCTGGATAGATCAGCAGGCATCCGGCGGGCTCGACCGTGATGACCAGCTTGCCGGCGCAATGGGCGGACAGCACTTCGCGGTGCCTGGCCGGAATCGCCAAACGCCCTTTGCTGTCGAGATTGAGAGTTGATACGCCGCCGAACATTGCCCCGGTTCCAGGTGGTTACAGAGGCATCGGGATTACACGTTGGCCAACGCTGGATGCCTCAAGCAGGGCAGATAAAATGCACTTTTACCCACTTTTTCCCACTGCGCCCCACTATAGAGTAAAAAAATGGGTGCCACAAGAGGTGGCACCGGGGTTTTCCTGTTTCTATACAATCACTTATAATCGTTTTTCGAAGTGGGGCGCAAATCTATAAAACGCTTGCGAATGAAGCATATAGCGTTCAGTACTTAAAGTGACACTTTAACAAGCGCGTACGGGACACCCCTGACTTGTACCGACAGCCGTACACTGTGGCCGCGGTCACCTTGCTTACCGCCCCGAATCTCCTGCCTGGAGCATCCATTGCTGCAGTTTTTGCGTATAGCGTTGTATGTGGTGGTGGCGTTTGCCATCCTCAGCGCCATTTTCCCTGCGGCACGACAACGGGCGGATCGCATCATGCGATCAGTGGCACTGGTTTTGTTGATCAGCACCGCGATCTTTATCGCACTTCATCTGATGCACGTGCTCTAAGCCCGCAGACCCGTCCTCAAGGAGGCCAGCATGGCCCGTAATCTGTTCAAGTCCGACATCGCCCCCAGCGACATCACGCCCGAAGCTGTTTATGCCGATCGCCGCCGCATCATGCAGGCAGGCGCCGCGTTGGCGGTGGGCAGCATTTTACCCGCTGGCCTGGCGTTGGCGGCCGCCGCGCCCGGGCCCTCGTTTGCGGGCAAGCCCAGCGCATTCAGCACCACCGAGACGCGCAATTCGTTTGATCAGATCACGCATTACAACAACTTTTATGAATTTGGCACCGATAAAGAAGACCCGGCTGCCAATTCAACGCACTTTCAGACGCGGCCGTGGAGTGTACGGGTGGAAGGCGAATGCATGAAGCCGCAGACATTTGATCTGGACGCGCTGCTGAAGCTGGCGCCGCTGGAAGAACGCGTGTACCGGCTGCGCTGTGTGGAAGCGTGGTCGATGGTCATCCCTTGGGAAGGCTTTCCGCTGGCGGATCTATTAAAGGTGGTGCAGCCGACGTCAAAGGCGAAGTTTGTTGAATTCACTTCGCTGGCCGACCCCAAACAAATGCCCGGCGTTAACGAACGCAGCATTGACTGGCCGTATACCGAAGGCTTGCGTATCGATGAAGCCATGCATCCGCTGACGCTGATTGCGGTGGGTTTGTATGGCAAGCCGCTGCCTAATCCCAACGGCGCGCCGATCCGCGTGGTGGTGCCGTGGAAATATGGCTTTAAAAGCGCCAAGTCCATCATCAAGATCCGCCTGCTGGATCATCAACCGGCGACGGCGTGGAACAAACTCGTGCCCAGCGAGTACGGCTTTTATTCCAACGTAAACCCGGAAGTGGACCACCCGCGCTGGAGCCAGGCCAGCGAACGCCGCATCGGCGAGATTCTGCGCCGCAAGACGCTGATGTTTAACGGCTACGGCGACCAGCAGGTGGCGGGCATGTACAAGGGCATGGATCTGAAAAAGTTTTATTGACGCCGCGCACGCCTTGCATAGGGTGGGTCATGACCCACCATTCAAAGCCATCAGCAATTGCTGCGACGCTTGCACACCAGCCTCGCTATCTGCAAGTTGCTGCGATCCGGGCACTGCACTTTGAATGGTGGGTCATGACGGAGACGCCGAGCCCACCCTATACGCGGCGCAGCACCTCCCTTGATTTTCCTCATGGCGATTCCGCCATTCCCCCTCTACTATTTCGCAGATGGCTATCAGGGAAAAACCTCCCCTGTTTGCGCTTGCAATTACGCGCAGAATAAAGCGCATCACTAACTGACCATTTGGTCAGTTTTTGTAACAAAACCGCTCTGCACATCACGTTTGATACAAACCCGCGACGCAAGCACCGCAGAGTGCACGGCGTGGATACACACCAACCTGTAGAGCCGTAAAAAACTATCCTGAGGGGGATAAAGCAAGATGGATATTGCTCGTAGCCTGCTCGGCATGCTGGTACTGCTATTGATTGCATTTGCAGTGTCCAACAATCGCCGCCTGATTAAACCGCGTGTCGTGATCGCGGCGCTGTTGTGTCAGATCTTGATCGGCGCATTCATTCTGTTTGTGCCCATTGGTAAAGACCTGCTCGGCGGCGCGGCCAACGTGGTCAACCATGTGCTCGACTTTGGCCAACATGGCATCTCGTTCCTGTTTGGCGGCCTGGTCGACAAGAAGATGTTCGAAGTGTTTGGCGACGGTGGCTTTGTGTTTGCCTTCCGCGTATTGCCCGCCATCATCTTTGTTACCGCATTGATTTCGGTGCTGTATTACATCGGCGTAATGCGCTGGATTGTGCTGATTCTGGGCACGGTGTTCCAGAAGATCATCGGCGTGTCCAAGCTCGAATCATTCTCGGCCGTCACCACCATTTTCCTTGGCCAGAGCGAAATGCCCGCCGTGGTCAAACCTTTTGTCAAAGACATGAACGGCCCCGAGCTGTTTGCCGTGATGGCCAGTGGGATGGCCGCCGTGGCCGGGTCGGTGCTGGCGGGTTATGCCGGTCTGGGCGTCAAGATGGAATACCTGCTGGCCGCGTCGTTTATGGCCGTGCCCGGTGGTTTGCTGTTTGCCAAGATCATCTGCCCCAGTACGGGCGAAAGCACCGTCAAGATCGATAACGTCAACTTTGACGAGCACAAGCCCGCCAACGTCATCGAAGCCGCGGCTTCGGGCTGCGGCGTGGGCTTGAAGATTGCGCTGAACGTGGGCGCGATGCTGATCGGCTTTATCGGTTTGATTGCCTTGCTCAACGGCATTATCGGCGGCATTTTTGGCTGGTTTGGCCACCCCGACTGGACGCTCGAAGTCATTCTGGGCTGGGCGTTCTCGCCGCTGGCCTGGCTGATTGGCGTGCCGTGGGATAACGCGCAAGTGGCCGGCAACTTTATCGGCCAGAAAATGATCCTGAACGAGTTTGTAGCCTATGTCGGGCTGGCGCCTTATCTGAAAGATGCTGCCACCGTGGCCGCAGCGGGCCTGCAAGTGCTCGACCCCAAAACGCTGGCCATTGTTTCGTTTGCACTGTGCGGCTTTGCCAACTTCTCTTCGATTGCGATTCTGGCCGGTGGCTTTAGCGCCGTCGCCCCGGAAAAACGCAGCGAAGTGGCGCGCTATGGTTTGCGCGTAGTGGTGGCCGGCACGTTGTCCAACCTGATGAGCGCCACCATCGCCGGGATCTTTATCTCGCTGCACTGATCCCCGTTTTAACTGCAACACCCGGCCAGCCGTGCGGTGATCCCGCCCGCGCTGGCCGTCTTACCCGGAGAGCCTGCCATGCATCCCAACCAACTCGCCCAGGCCGCTTTGCGCGCACTGCATCTGATGGACCTGACCGCGCTGAATGACACCGACACACACGCGTCGATCCGCGCCCTGGCCGCCGCCGCCAACACGCCTGTAGGCACGCCCGCCGCCTTGTGTGTGTACGCGCAATTTGTGCAAACCGCGCAAGCCGCGCTGACCGAGGAAGGGCTGGATTTGCCGGTGGCCACGGTTACCAATTTTCCGTATGGCAACGCCGACCCCGAAGCCGCTGCCGCCGAAACCGCCGCCGCCATCCATCTGGGTGCGGATGAAGTGGACGTGGTGTTTCCGTACCGCGCGCTGTTGGCGGGCGATGCCGAGGTGGGCCGCAAGCTGGTTGAGCTTAGCCGCGCCGCAGTTGGCGACAAGATTCTTAAAGTGATCATCGAATCCGGCGAGTTGAAAGACCCCGCGCTGATACGCCAGGCCAGCGAGATTTCGATTGCCGCGGGCGCGCATTTTATCAAGACCTCCACCGGCAAAGTGCCGGTCAACGCCACGCTGGAAGCCGCTGAAATCATGATTCAGGCGATCCACGATGCAGGCAAACCCGTCGGCTTTAAAGCTGCGGGGGGCGTGCGCAGCGCGGCCGATGCCGCCGCCTATCTGGCCATCGCCGACCGCATCATGGGCCCCACCTGGGCCAGCGCTGCCACCTTCCGCTTTGGCGCATCCAGCCTGCTGGGCAATCTGCTAACCACGGTGGGCCACGACGCGGGCGCGACTAAAACGTCGGCGTACTGATCATGGCGTTTCTGCCGCAAGAAATCATTCGCAAAAAGCGCGACCGCATTGCGCTCAGCCGCGAAGAAATCACCGAATTTGTGCGTGGCATCGTCGATGGCCGCGTCTCCGAAGGCCAGATCGCCGCATTTGCCATGGCGGTTTACTTTAACGACATGCCGACCGACGAACGCGTGGCGCTGACGCTGGCAATGCGCGATTCGGGCGATGTGCTCGACTGGTCATCACTCGATCTGCCTGGCCCCGTGGTGGATAAACATTCCACGGGCGGCGTGGGCGATCTGACGTCATTGTTGCTGGGCCCGATGGTGGCCGCGTGTGGCGGCTTTGTGCCGATGATTTCAGGCCGCGGACTGGGCCATACCGGCGGCACGCTGGACAAACTCGAAGCCATCCCCGGTTACACCATCACGCCTACCACCGCGCAATTCCAGCAACTGGTGCGCGATTGCGGCATCGCCATCATCGGCCAGACCGCCAGCCTGGCCCCGGCCGACAAGCGCATCTACGCGGTACGCGATGTGACGGCCACGGTGGAATCGGTGGGCATGATTACCGCATCCATCCTCTCCAAAAAGCTGTCAGCCGGATTGCAGGCGCTGGTGATGGATATCAAGGTGGGCTCGGGCGCATTTATGCCGACGCTGGAATTGTCGGTGGAACTGGCGCGCAGCATTGTCGATGTGGGCAATGGCGCGGGTTTGCGCACTGCGGCGCTGCTCACCGACATGAACCAGGCGCTGGCCCCGTGCGCGGGCAACGCCATTGAAATCCGCTGTGCCATCGATTATTTGACCGGGCAACAAAAGCCCGCGCGCCTGCATGAAGTGACCATGGCGCTGGCAGGTCAGATGCTGTTGCAAGCGGGCCTGGCCAGCACGCCGGCAGATGCGCGCCAGCAGCTGGAAACCGTACTCGCCAACGGCCAGGCCGCAGAACGCTTTGCGCGCATGGTATGCGGCCTGGGCGGCCCGGCGGATCTGCTCGAATTTCCTGACCGGCACTTGCCGCGCGCCGCAGTGTGTGCGCCGGTGCTGGCCACGCAATCGGGAATACTTGCCACGGTCAATTGCCGTGCATTAGGTATGACCGTTGTCAATCTGGGTGGCGGTAGAACCCGGCAGGATGACCAGATCGATTACGCCGTCGGTTTGACTGGCCTGGCCCCATTGGGCACAGCCGTCAGCCCCGGCGACGCGATCGGCTACGTCCACGCCCGTGATGAGGCCAGCGCACAACGCGCCGCCCACACGGTTGCCGCGGCCTACCGCTATAGCGTCGATGCGGTGTCTGTACCGCACGCCGTTTACCAACTGATTGAATGACAGGAAAGATCGTATGCGTGCCATTGTTTTGATCATGGATTCTTTTGGCATCGGCGCTACGCCCGATGCCCCGCAGTTTGGCGACGCGGGCGCCAGCACCATCGGCCATATCGCGCAGTATTGTGCGCAAGGCAAAGCCGATATCGGCCGCGCTGGTCCGTTGCGTTTGCCCAATCTGGAACAACTGGGCCTGGGCCTGGCCGCGCAACTGGCCAGCGGCGAACTGCCCGCCGGCTTTAACTCGCATCCCAAGCTGATCGGCGCTTATGCCGCCGCGCGCGAATTGTCGTCCGGCAAAGACACGCCATCAGGCCACTGGGAACTGGCGGGCGTGCCGGTGTGTTTTGACTGGGGCTATTTCGACAAGAAAACCGACAGCTTTCCGCCTGAACTGCTCGACCAACTGGTCACGCGCGCGCATCTGCCCGGCTATCTGGGCAATTGCCACGCCAGCGGCACCACCATCATTGCCGAGCTGGGTGAAGAACATATGCGCACCGGCAAGCCGATTCTGTATACCTCGGCCGATTCGGTGCTGCAGATTGCCTGCCACGAAGAAACCTATGGCCTCGACAAACTCAACGAGCTGTGTGAAATCGCTTATGAGGCCGTCAAGCCGTACAACATCTGCCGTATTATCGCGCGCCCGTTTGTGGGCACCTGCGCCGCCGACTTCAAACGCACCGGCAACCGCCACGATCTGGCCGTCGCTCCGCCCGCCGACACCGTGCTTAAAAAACTGACCGATGCGGGTGGCGAGGTGGTGTCGATTGGCAAGATTGCCGACATCTACGCCCACGTCGGCATCACCCACAAGATCAAGGCCACCGGCCCGGAAGCCTTATGGCAAGCCACGCTGGACGCCACGCGCAGCGCGCCGGAACGCAGCATTGTGATGACCAACTTCGTCAACTTTGACCAGGACTTTGGCCATCGTCGCGACGTGGCCGGTTATGCCGCCGCACTCGAATATTTTGACCAGCGTCTGCCCGAAATCTATGACCTGCTGCGCGATGACGACGTGCTGATCCTTAGCGCCGACCACGGTTGTGACCCCACCTGGCCGGGCAGCGACCACACGCGGGAGCACGTGCCGGTGCTGGTCTACGGCAAACGTATTCCGCCCGCCAACCTGGGCGTGCGCGCCACCTTTGCCGATGTGGGCCAGAGCCTGGCGCACTGGTTTGATCTATCACCGTTTCCGGATGGCCTGGCGTTCTTGCAACGCACGCCGTCCTGAACCTCACAAGGAGCCGATATGGACCATCAGACATTGAAACAAGAAGCCGCCAAAGCGCGTGAAAAAGCCTACGCGCCGTACTCGAAGTTCAAGGTAGGCGCCGCGCTGCTGACGCGCGACGGCAAGCTGTTTCATGGCTGCAACGTCGAAAACGCCTCGTACGGCCTGTGCAACTGCGCCGAACGTACCGCGCTGTTTGCCGCAGTCGCCGCAGGCTATCGCCCCGGCGACTTTGCCACGCTGGCCGTCATTGGCGATACCGATGGCCCCATCGCCCCGTGCGGCGCGTGCCGCCAGGTGATGATCGAAATCGGCTCCCCCACGCTTGAAGTGGTGTTGACCAATCTGCAAGGCGACACCGAAGTCACCAGCGCCGGCGCTTTGCTGCCCGGCGCGTTTTATCTCGACCCCAACGCCAACGCGTGATCTTGAAATCAGGACCCCACATCATGTCGCAAGCTTCCAGCCAGTCCGAAGTGTTTCACCTGGGCCTGAACAAGGCCATGCTCAAAGGCGCCACGCTGGCCATCGTGCCGGGCGACCCCGCGCGCAGCCAACGCATCGCCGAACTCATGCAAAACCCGCAACCGCTGGCCAGCCATCGTGAGTTTGTCAGCTGGATTGGCGAACTCGACGGTAAACCGGTGGTGGTGTGTTCCACCGGCATCGGCGGCCCGTCCACGTCCATTGCCGTGGAAGAATTGGCGCAACTGGGCATCCGCACCTTTCTGCGCGTTGGCACTACCGGCGCGATCCAGCCGCACATCAACACGGGCGACGTGCTGATCACCACGGGTTCGGTGCGCCTGGACGGTGCGAGCTACCACTTTGCTCCGGCCGCCTACCCGGCCGTCGCCGACTTTGCCTGCACCACGGCACTGGTGGCCGCCGCCAAAAAGCTGGGCGCAACTGCGCATATCGGCATCACCGCATCTTCCGACACCTTCTACCCGGGCCAGGAACGCTACGACACCTACTCGGGCCGCGTTAACAAGGAATGGGAAGGTTCGATGAAGCAGTGGCAAGCGCTGCATGTGATGAACTACGAAATGGAATCGGCCACGCTGTTGACCATGTGCGCCTCGATGGGCCTGCGCGCTGGCATGATCGCAGGCGTGATCGTTAACCGTACGCAGCAAGAAATTCCGAATGCGGAATCGATGAAGAAAACCGAAGTGGATGCCGTGGGCATCGTGATCGAGGCAGCGCGCGCGCTGGCTTGAGGCTTTGGGTAGGGTGGTAAGAAAACGGCAAGTGCGGGTTGGTCTGCACCTGCCGTTTTTTATTGCGCCAGTTGCTTGCCTGCGGTTGCGCGGGCTCTAAGCGGTACGCAATAAATCCACCCACGCAGACCAGCGGGCAGCAAACGCACCGGCAAGCGCATCAGCGCGCTGCCCAGCATTTGATAGCGATTGATAAAGCCGCTGGCGCAAAACTGGCGCAGCAGCCGCCATTCGCTGACCGCATAACGCCAGCCGCCGCGCCGCCGATACATGCTGGTGCCGGTACGCGCGTGGGTCAGCACGGCGGGCAAATTGTCGGTGGCGTACCCCGCCTGCAGCAAGCGCACCCACAGCGCGTAATCTTCGAACAGATATTCGCCGCCATATCCACCCACTGCCAGCACCGCCTGTTTGCGAAACATCACGGTCATGTGATTAAACGGATTACGTTTGCGCGCAAATTGCAGAATTGAGTCATGCGAAACAGGCGTGTGGCGCTCGGCGTGCGGATGCGCCGGGTCATCCACAAATTCATCAATCCAGCCCCCCAGCAAGGCCAGATCGGGCTGGCAGGCAAACCGCTGCAGTTGCAGCGCAAAGCGCGCCGGTAAATCAATATCGTCAGTGTCAAAGCGCGCCACCAGATCATGGCTGCAACGGGCCAGGCCCGCATTCAGCGCCGCGCCTAAACCCACGTTTTCGGGCAGGGGCACGTCCACCAGCACCATGCGGCTACGGAATTGATCGATCACCGCTAATAGCTCAGGCGTTAAGGGGCCATCTTGCACCAGCACCACTTCGGCGTTGTCACCCAAGGTGGCCAACGCAATGCTTTCCAGGCATTGGGCCAGTGCGGCGGGGGATTCGCGGTGATATACGGAGCCCAGCAGGCTGAAGCCTTCCCCGTTAAAAACCTGCGTTTCGTTAGCGATGTTTGGAAGCATGCTTGCCCTCGCTGATCGCCGCCGAATTAACGATCAAGTTGGAAATCAGCTGAAGCAAATGGGACGCACGTGACGGCAACGCACGCTCGGGTTGCATCACCGCAGAAGCGATTGCTTCCTGGAACTTCTCGCGGGAATCTATGACCCGGCTATTCACGAACCCGGATCGCTGGCAGAACAAGCGATTCGAGCAGATCACTGGTTTTCCTGAAGCAATCACCTGATTGAGCTTGCCCGGGCTAATCGAAGCGTTGAAGTTGTTATCTCTGTAAGGCATGAAGATTGCGGCCGAGCGTGACAATTGCTGTGCCAGCTTCGACGAATCGACTTCAAGCGGCAGATATTTGATATTGCGGTGGGAAAGCGCCAGACGGTCCGCAGTCACCAGTGCGATTCGCAAACCCAGGTTGGCGAGGCGCAGGAATTCGGTTTCGTCGAGGTCTTTATGAACACTTCCGAAGTACATCAAATCAAAGTCAGAATTGAGCGGCGCCTTCACTTCAAAAAACGGATCCGGTGTGGGCGGAGGCACGAGAAAAAATCGAGCTTTGGACAACAACGCAACCGCGGTTTGAGTGTCCGAGTGAGAAATATCGGCCAGGTTGATATAGGGTTCTTTGGCGCAGAGGCGTTTCAAAACCAGGAGATTGTCGCAAAAAATCAATGCGCTCTTTTGCACCAAGCGCTTTTCATAGCGCTTGTTTCGAACGGGATAAGTTTGATTATCCGAATCATGCACGCAGTAATAAACCAGCCGATGGTATTGATCGAATAGCGGTGCAAGCGCTAGCGACGGAACAAAAGTAATAGCGATATCGCGGCTCTTTTCAATCTGGCTGGCAACCCAGTTACTATTCAGACGATCAAACCAGTCGCATATCGAAGGCGAGTTTCGTACCTCGATCACACGTGGAACGTCTGATTGGGCGACGGCCCGCTTATTACCCTTTATCAAACCGCGAAGTCGGCAAATTGAAGGAAAATTAAGCTTGAATCTTTGCAGATAAAATGCGGGATATCCGGCTCCATTCAAATGGCGGAACAACATCTGGTTCACGTGCTGATAAGAGCCATAGGTCGTGTCGTTAAAGATATGGATCATAGGTCGGCGTGTTCCGGATTAGATGTTGCAATCACCAGTGCAAAAGGAAATATAAACATGAAAAATGCGTCAAATAACAAACTGGAAATAATCAGGATAATGAACACTGGCTTCTGGCGATCAAACCTGAATGAGCCTAGGCCGACAACAAGTAGCACTCCAAGAAAAACCACAATTCCGCTGTCAAAGAAGAGCTGCACATATGTGTTATGAAGCACCCGACCGAATAACTCCACCGAATGGCCCGAGCCGTAGCCAAACCAGAATACAGACGGCCTGTTCTGGATGATATCCATTGCGCTGAATTGGGCGAAAAATCGAAAAAAAACAGAATTGAATTTCATTGCGACAAAGCTGGTTTGATAGTCGGACTCCAGCACAATCGCATCCGTCTGCTGCACTCGATAGATGATATAGACGTAGCCCAAGCCGATAATGACCGGAAAAATAGCCAGCATTTTTTTGCTGACTTCCCGGCGTCGCAATATCAAAAAATACACCAAAGTGATTGCGAGCATGGTCATTGCTTGTGAGCAAATCAACTGCGCGAGCAATAGCCACGACCATGATTTATTCTGCATATATTGCGATGCATAAATCAGGCAGATAAGAGAGATCAGCGCAAAGTAATTTGCGTCCTCAAAAAAACCGGAAATGCGCGGTGTTCCCATAAAACCGGGGTCTGCCCCAAAAAATAAAAGGCAGGGAATGGAAAACACCAAAGTACATATAACAAACGCTTTTACCATTGCGCCAATCTCGACGGCCTCTGCGCGCACAGGAAAGAATAAAGGCAAGAAAACCAGTGCCATTTTGCCGAACCGCCCCAGCGCGGCCCCCAAACCAGGCGAATTAACGGTGCTGGCAGCAGCGCCACCCAGGATGCAAAATGCAAACAGGCTGAATGCAACAACACGTCCCAGATTGAAGCGGGTGCGACCACACGCAAACAGCAGCATGGTCGCAAGAAGAATCAGCGCGGTGCTAATGTTGATATCGCCCAGCGCAGTCCAGTGCGAGAAGATCGCCGAAAAATAAAAGCTCGTTACCGCACTCTTGCTCATTCGCCACGACAGGCAGAAGAAGCAAAAAATAATGAAGGCCGAAATGCCCAACGACGTCATCATTTCGATGCCTCTGCGGCAGCGATGGTTGCGACGAGGCGCTCCATCGGATCGGCAACGGGAGCCCCAAAAAAGCGTTCAGCAATGACTTGCCGTTGCGCCAAAGAGTCTGCAGTGGCGACGCCGGCAGGACGTGCCAGAACATCACATAACGCAGCGAAATTGCTAACCCACAATCCCCAAACGTTCTCCGTGTAATTGAACGCAAGATCACGACATTGAGAGATATAGCGGTTGTAGTCGAAGTTATATAAAACGACCGGGCCCGCGGCGGCATAAAGATAGTCATAGAGCACCGACGAGTAATCGGTGATCAGCAAATCAAAATCGGCCAGTAGCGGATACATATCGAGCGCTCGCGGCCATATACGAATATTGGCAAGTTCGCAGGAGACGCCTGAGGCTTCGACCGGGTGGGGTTTGATATATAGCAGCGTATTGCTCTGGCGTAGGGCAGCGCTCAATACAGCCAGATCGGGCAGTCCGGAGCTGATCGCGGAAGATCCATCATCGCGCCAGGTTGGAACATAAATCGCGACCCGGTCAAAACTGCCCCAGTCCTCGCGTAAACCGGCATAGTCGCCCAATGCAGCGACGGCGACTGCCAATTGTGGATAACGCGGCGTGTTAAGCCGCGGATACGGTAACTGGATGCATGCCGCGGGCGAGATACGAAAGCATTCCGCAAAGTGCTTCGCCATCATTACAGAGGGAGCCAGAAACAGATCTGGCTTGGCAAAACGCTCGGGCAGCAATAGCCGCCAGAGTGGTGAAACGCGGCCGTGATACAGCTTGGCCAATTTACCGGCAGAGACTTTGTACTCAATGCTTTTCAGGCCAACGCCGTGCCAAAGATTGACCCGCAGCGCGCCGCCAGAAGTGAAGTAATTAATGTCCGATAGATAGGACGAGAAGATATAGACCCGCGCGCGCAGGCTCAGCCAGAGCCCTTGCGCGCTCCAACGGGTGCAAGCACGGTAGCCGTTGTTCAACAACAGACCAGCGACCGCCCGATCGCCTGTAATCCAGACCGCATCAATATCTTTTCGATATTCGCTGATCCACAAAAACAAGTATTTGGAGTTATCCAGAAACTTGTTGTTGTAGCAGCCGAAGACCCATAAGTCGGACCGGCGTGGCACCAGCCACGACAACGGATACAACGTGATCAAGAGCCAGAATTGAAGCAAGCGCAGCAATTTTTGCTTCATGCTGGCCGTCGCAAGTCAAAAATCTGCCCCGTCACCTTCCCCAGCAGCACATTCAAACTCTGCAGCGCCACATCGTGCGATGACATCAGCGTGCCGGCGGGTTCAACGCCAAAGGCGCGTTTGCGCATCGGGGTATCGGTGCGTTCGGGGTTGATGCAGTTAACGCGCACGCCTTCGCTGTGCCATTCCTCGGCCAGCGCCTGGGTCAGGTTAACCACGGCGGCTTTGGCCGAGCTGTACAGGCTGTAGAACGCCCGGCCGTAGGTGTACGAGCTGGAGGTAAAGTTGAGCAGTTGGCCTTGCGACTGGCGCAAATAATCAAACGCCGCCAGCGCCACATTCACCGCGCCCATGTAGTTGATCTGCACCGATCGCACCACGTCGGCGTAATCCATATTGGCCAGCGGCTCGCACGTCAGCACGGCGGCGGTGTTGACCACGTAATCGATGCGCCCGAATTCGGCCACGGTATTGGCCAGACACAATTTGACCGCCGTCAGATCGGTCACGTCCACGCCGGTGCCGCGGGTGGCCACCACCACGTGCGCCTGATGTGCTTGCGCCAGATTCACCATATCCAGCCCGATGCCGCTGCCGCCGCCAAACACCACCAGCACCTTGTGTTTCAGCTCGGCAAACACTTGCGGATTGATCGGCTGATGGGTGGCCTGGCGTGATTTCATCTGCAGCAGTTTGTCCAGTATCTGCAGTTCTTCGCGGTAGGTGAGCTTGAGGTTGTCGTGCTCGCCCGTCACCAGATAGATTTTTTCGTCCGGCACGTATTTGAGCACCACGCCGCAATCGTCTGTGGTTTTGAAATCCGGATCGCGTAGCGCGCGTTCGTAGGCCAGCTTGACTGTTTCCAGCGCAAAGCCTTGTGGCGTCTGGCCGTTGCGCAGGCGGCTGCGGTCGGGGATGAAATCGATGGTGTTGGTCAGCGGGTCGACCGACACGATGGTGTCGGTGGTGGGCACCACCACGTCGCAGGCGTTGTAATGCCGCAGCGCTTGCGCCACATCGGCGATGATGCGTTCGTTAACCAGCGGGCGCACGGCATCGTGGAAGATCAGTTTGACGGCGTAGTCGCGGGCGAGATGCTCGGTGGCGGCAATTGCAGCCAGCGATGATTGATAGCGTTCGCTACCGCCCAGAATCACGGCTTTAACCTTGCTGAAGCGGCGGTTGGCGGTCAGCTGCTGGATCTGCTCCTGGCAGTCTTTGTTGGTGACAACGATGATCTGGTCGATGTCAGCGCTGTCCTGAAACACCGCCAGCGTGTGCTCCACCAATGGGCGTCCGGCCAGCTTCATCATCTGTTTGGGACGATCAAAGCCGCTACGTTCGCCGCGGCCCGCGGCCAGAATCACGCCGATGTGACGGGGAGGCTTGTTCATATCAATCCAGATTTGCGCGAATGAAAGTAGCGGCTGGCGCAAATGCCGAATTCGACCATTACCATCGCGGTAATCACGCGCGCCAAGGGGTCCTCCCACAGCCAGCCACCAGCGCTCCAGGCGACGATATAGGCAGCCAGCCCGACCACGATGCTGAGGCTGAGCGCCCAGCGTTTGCCGTGCACCAGCAACACGCAGGTGCCCATAAAGCTGTGTGCAGCGATGGGGATCAGCGCCAGGCTGTACAACATCAGATAGTTGCCGGCGTGCGCCCAGTCGGCGGGCAACAAATATGGTCCGGCAAAGTGCAGCGCTGCGGTCAACAGCAGCACAACAGCCAGCGCGGCCCCCAGCTGCAGTTGCAGCAAGCGTTGAGCGAAGGTCTTGCGGTATTCGCGCGCCAACCTTGGATAGGCCGCGTTGGCCAGCATGTCGAACGGCACGCGGCACAGGCCGATGGCCTTTTCGCACAAGCTGTAAATGGCGACGCCTTCCGCACCCGCTGCGGCGCGCACCAGCAGCGGCGAGCACGCCACATAAATCATGATGATCAGGCGCGACCCGAACACCTGACCCGCGTGCTGCGCGACGGTAACCATCTGCCGCCAGGGCAGCAGCGTCGGCCAGCCCACGCTGCGCAAAAGCTGGCGCGCGGCGCTGAAGTCCAACAGCACACTGGACGCCAGATACGCCACGGGCACCGCCCACATATCACCAGGCTGGCGCACCAACACAAACACCAGCGCCACGGTGCCGAGGCGCGCCAGGGCGGTTGGCACAATCAAGGCGTGGATGCGTTCCAGCCCCTGGAACAACCAGCCCGGATAAAACGAATTGAGCGCGCCAAGGGCCGCAAATGCGGCCAGCAGCGGCAGGTTGAGGCCCGCTGCGGCAACCCACTGCGGATTCAATGCCAGCACACCCAAGGCCAGCACCACCACGGCACAAAGCGCCAGTTTGATCAGATAAATGCTGCCAACCAGCGCTGCCAATGCGCGACGATCTTGCGCGCGGCCCGCCACCTCGTTCACCGCCCAGGTGTTAAAGCCGAAATCCACCCACATCAACACAAACTGGCCGAGGTACTGATGCAGCGCGATCACGCCGTACTGACGCACACCGAGCGTGTGCAGCAGCCACGGGATAACGATGACCGGGGCCAGCAGGTTCAGCAGATTAATCGAAGACAGGGAGACAAAATTGAGCAGCAATTGACGTTGTCCGACGAGGCGCTGGCGGAGCGGGGACAACATCAAAAGGGCCGCGACCGCAGCGCGGCGGACGGGTTAACAACGGGGTTCATGAGGGCGGGCACCAGGACGAAAGCGACGGACGCGTGAGCGAAAGGCGCATTTTTCCTGGAACACAATTAGCCAGCTATCGGAGACTTCGGAGCCTGCCTTCAGCAGGGGATAGCTGGCGTAAACCGCGCGGTGCGGACTGCTGTGGCGGCGTTCTTACGTGTGCTTAGCGCTGATACAACTCCAGCGGCAGGCCGTCCGGATCACTGAAAAAGGTAAAGCGCTTGCCGGTCAGCTCATCGGTGCGCACGGGCTCGGTTTGCACGCCGTGCGCATGCAGATCGGCAATCGCGGCATCGATGTTATCCACAGCAAACGCCAGATGGCGCAAGCCTTGGGCTTCCGGGTAAGACGGCCGCGCCGGCGCACCGGGAAACGAAAACAACTCAATCTGCGCATCGCCTATGGCCAGGTCGAGCTTCCACGAATCACGTGCCTCGCGGTAGGTTTCGGCGATCACCGGCAAGCCCAACACCTGGGTGTAGAAATGTTTGGCGCGCGGGTAGTCGGAACAGATGACGGCAACGTGGTGGATGTGCTGCATGGGCATGGGTGGGCTCCGTGCGGGCGGATGCGAAAGAAGGCAGAGGGATCGCCGATTGAGAAGCGGCGATGGGCAAAACAGCGCTGGACGCGGTCTACAACCGCATCCAGCCTCTGGCGGGCGCTTAAACGTTGAACAGGAAGTTCAGCACATCCCCATCCTTAACCACATATTCCTTACCTTCAGCGCGCATCTTGCCGGCTTCTTTGGCGCCTTGTTCACCCTTGTAGGTGATGTAATCGTCAAAGCCGATGGTTTGCGCGCGGATAAAGCCGCGTTCGAAGTCGGTGTGGATTACGCCGGCGGCTTGCGGGGCGGTGTCGCCTTTGTGGATAGTCCAGGCGCGCACTTCTTTTACGCCAGCGGTGAAGTAGGTTTGCAGGCCCAGCAGATCAAAGCCAGCGCGAATCAGGCGGTTCAGGCCCGGTTCTTCCAGGCCCAGTTCGTTCAGGAACTCGGCTTTGTCTTCATCCGGCAGCTCAGCGATTTCGGATTCGATGGCGGCACACACGGCCACCACCGGGGCGCCTTCCAGCTTGGCGTATTCGCTAACCTTGTCCAGCAGCGGGTTGTTCTGGAAACCGTCTTCCGCCACGTTGGCCACATACATGGCGGGCTTGGCAGTCAGCAGGCACAGCGGCTTGATGATGGCTTTTTCTTCGTCAGTCAGCTTTACCGAACGGGCCGGGCGGCCTTCGTTGAGCACCGGCAGGATTTTTTCCAGCACGGCCACCAGCTTTTGCGCTTCCTTGTCACCGCTCTTGGCTTTCTTGCCGTCGCGCTGGATCGATTTCTCGACCGTGGCCATATCAGCCAGTGCCAGTTCGGTGCCGATCACGGCGATATCGTCGATCGGGTCGACGCGGCCGGCCACGTGCACGATATTGTCGTTTTCAAAGCAACGCACTACGTTGACGATGGCGTCGGTCTCGCGGATGTTGGCCAGGAACTGGTTGCCCAGGCCTTCGCCCTTGCTGGCGCCCGCGACCAGGCCGGCGATATCCACAAACTCGACGATGGCCGGCACGATTTTTTGCGGCTTGATGATTTCGGCCAGCTGGCCCAGACGCGCGTCCGGCACTTCAACGATGCCGACGTTGGGTTCAATGGTGCAGAACGGATAGTTGGCTGCTTCGATGCCGGCTTTGGTCAGGGCATTGAACAGCGTGGATTTGCCAACGTTGGGCAAACCCACGATGCCGCATTTGAGACTCATGAGGTGCGTCCTTCAGGTTGCTGGGCGGCGCTGACCACAATCAGCGCGCCTGTAAAGGGTGACGCGCCACATCGGGTTATCCACACTGTGTTGCTTGTGGATAAAACCGAGGCGGCGCAATTGGGCGTGATTGTAACACGCGCCATGTGCTTATTTTTTGGCGGGTTTTTCCGGGCGCTGCCAGCCGGGGACGGTCACCTGGCGCGCGCGCGCGATAGTCAGTTCACCGGCTGGCGCGTTTTTGCTGATCACCGAGCCCGCACCGGTGGTGGCGCGATCGCCGATGGTCACCGGCGCTACCAAGCTGGCGTTGGAGCCGATGCGCACTTCATTGCCGATGATGGTTTTGTGCTTGTTCACACCGTCGTAATTACACGTGATGGTGCCCGCGCCAATATTGGTTTGCGTGCCGATTTCCGCATCACCGATATACGACAGATGATTAACTTTGCTGCCCACGCCGATCTGCGCGTTTTTAACTTCAACAAAGTTGCCGATATGCACATCAGACGCCAGTTGCGCGCCGGGGCGCAGGCGCGCGTACGGGCCAATCTGCGCGTTGGTGCCCACTTCGGCGTCTTGCAAATGGCTGTAGGGCTGGATGGTGACGCCCGCAGCGATCTTCACGTTGCGCAGAAAGCAGTGCGCGCCAATGGTGACGTTGTCGCCCAGGCTGACGTCGCCTTCAAAAATACAGTTGATATCCACGCTCACGTCTTTGCCATGCTGCAGCGTGCCGCGAATATCGATGCGCGCCGGGTCTGCCAGCGTCACGCCAGCCACCAGCAGATCGTGCGCCTGATTCAGTTGGTGGATGCGTTCCAGCTGCGCCAGTTGCACCTTGTTATTGATGCCTTCGGCTTCCCACGCGTACGCCGGTTGAGTGGTGACGACGGGCACGCTGTCACGCACGGCCAAGGCGATCAGGTCGGTGGCGTAGTACTCGCCCTGGGCGTTGTCGTTTTTAAGTTCGGATAGCCATTTGGCCAGGCGCGCGGTGGGCAGCGCCAGGATGCCGGTGTTGATTTCCTGAATGGCGGCCTGGGCGGGTGTGGCGTCTTTTTGCTCGACGATGCTTTGCACCTGGTTTTCGGCGTTGCGCACGATGCGGCCATAGCCGGTGGGGTTGGCCAGCGTAACCGTCAGGATGCCCAGCTTGCCGCCGTCGGCTGCGGACAGTAGTTGTTTCAAGGTATCGATACGCGTCAGCGGCACGTCGCCGTACAACATCAGCGTGATGTCGCCTTGCAGTTGCGGCAGCGCCTGCGCTAGCGCATGGCCAGTGCCCAGCTGTTGCGCCTGATGCGCCCAGCCCAGATCGGCGTGGCCGGCCAACGCGCTCTGCACCTGCTCGCCGCCATGGCCGTATACGACGATGGTGCGTTCCGGTTGCAGCGCGCGCGAGGTATCCAGCACGTGTTGCAGCAACGGTTTGCCCGCCAGCGGATGCAAGACCTTGGGCAGGCTGGAATACATACGTTTGCCTTGCCCGGCGGCAAGGATGACGACATCGAGACGAGACATGGGCGATCCGGTTAACTGAGCGTAGCCGGGCATTTTACCCGTGTGGCGCTATGGCGGCGACGGGCAATAAAAAAGGCAGCGTTTGCACGCTGCCTTTTGGGGTCTCCGATTGCGCAGGCTTAGTGGCCGCGCTTTCTGAGTTTTTCGATTACTGCGAGCTTGGCCACCGCTTCGACCAGTTCGGCTTGCGCCATGGCGTAATCCATCTGGGTCTTGCGGTTCTTCAAGGCTTCTTCTGCCTTGGCTTTGGCTTCGCGGGCCTTGGCTTCGTCGATGTCCGCACCACGAATGGCCGTGTCAGCCAGAACGGTAATCCCGTCCGGTTGTACTTCAAGCAGGCCGCCCGACACGTACAGGATGACATCCGGTTCGTTCGAGTTGGCCAGCTTGATGCGCACGGCGCCAGGGCGGATGCGGGTCAGCAACGGCGCGTGACGCGGATAAATACCGACTTCGCCACCTTCTGCCGGTGCCGTAAAGAATTCGGCGTTACCGGAGAAGATCAGCGCTTCAGCGCTTACCACGTCGACATGCATAGTCATCGCCATTGCCTCAGCTCCTTATTGCAGGGTCTTGGCTTTTTCGAGCGCTTCCTCGATGCCGCCAACCATGTAGAAGGCTTGCTCGGGGAGGTGGTCGTAATCACCGTTCAGAATGCCCTTGAAGCCCTTGAGGGTTTCCTTCAGCGGCACATACTTGCCCGGCGAGCCGGTAAACACTTCTGCAACGTGGAACGGCTGCGACAAGAAGCGCTGGATCTTCCGTGCACGCGACACGGCCAGTTTGTCTTCCGGCGACAGTTCGTCCATACCCAGAATTGCGATGATGTCTTGCAGTTCTTTGTATTTTTGCAGGGTTTGCTGCACGCCACGAGCAACCGTGTAGTGCTCATCGCCCACCACTTGCGGGTCGAGCTGACGGCTGGTGGAGCCCAGCGGATCAACTGCCGGATAGATACCCAGCGAAGCGATGTCACGGCTCAGAACGACGGTAGCGTCCAAGTGGGCAAACGTGGTTGCCGGCGACGGATCGGTCAAGTCATCCGCAGGCACGTAAACGGCCTGGATCGACGTGATCGAACCGGTCTTGGTCGAGGTAATCCGTTCTTGCAGAACACCCATTTCTTCAGCCAGCGTCGGCTGATAGCCCACGGCCGAAGGCATACGACCCAGCAGCGCCGAAACTTCGGTACCGGCCAGGGTGTAGCGGTAGATGTTATCCACAAAGAACAGGATGTCACGGCCTTCGTCACGGAACGCTTCCGCAATGGTCAGGCCGGTCAGTGCCACGCGCAGACGGTTACCCGGCGGCTCGTTCATCTGACCGTACACCATCGCCACTTTATCCAGGACGTTGGAGTCCTTCATTTCGTGGTAGAAGTCGTTGCCTTCACGGGTACGCTCACCAACACCAGCAAACACGGACAAGCCCGAGTGTGCCTTGGCGATGTTGTTGATCAGTTCCATCATGTTTACGGTCTTGCCCACACCGGCACCACCGAACAGACCTACTTTGCCGCCCTTGGCAAACGGGCAAATCAAGTCAATAACCTTGATACCGGTTTCCAGCAGATCGATAGACTGATTCAGTTCGTCGAACTTGGGGGCGGTCTGGTGAATGGCGCGACGGTCTTCGGTGTTAACCGGACCGGCTTCGTCAATCGGATTGCCCAGCACGTCCATGATACGGCCCAGCGTGGCAGCGCCCACCGGGACCGAAATCGGCTTGTGGGTGTTGTTCACGGACAGACCGCGCTTCAGACCATCGGTCGTACCCATGGCGATTGCACGAACAACGCCGTCGCCCAGCTGCTGCTGGACTTCCAGCGTCAGTTCCTGGTCGGCCAGCTTGAGCGCGTCATACACCTTGGGCAGGTTGTCACGCGGAAATTCCACGTCCACAACCGGACCAATGATTTGCACAATTTTGCCTTGGCTCATCGTAGGTTCCTAATCTTCTCTATACAGTTGGGCCGCCTGCTTAAACTGCTGCCGCGCCGGATACGATTTCCGAAAGTTCTTTCGTAATCGCAGCTTGACGGGTTTTGTTGTACAGCAGTTGCAGGTTGCCGATCACCTTGTCGGCGTTGTCGGTTGCAGCCTTCATGGCCACCATGCGTGCAGCCTGTTCGGATGCCATGTTTTCCGCCACGGCCTGGTAAATCAGCGCTTCAATGTAGCGGCTCATCAGGTCGTCAATGACGGTCTTGGCATCCGGCTCGAACAGGTATTCCCAGTTGTAGTCGTGGTCCGGACCTTTAAAGTCTTCACCGGACAACGGCAGCAACTGCTCTACCGTGGGCTCTTGCTTCATGGTGTTTATGAACTTCGTATAGACCAGCTGGACTTCATCCACTTCGCCGGCGATGTACGCGTCCACCATCACTTTGATCGGACCGACCAAAGCTTCAAGGTGGGGCGTATCACCCAGACCGACTGCAGACGAAATCACCTGGGCGCCATTGCGGCCCATGAAGCTGAAACCCTTGTTACCAATGGTGGTAACCGCGATTTCAGCGCCATTCTGGCTATATTCCTTCATCTTGTTGACGGCAAGGCGCAGTGCGTTGGTGTTAAGACCCCCGCACAGACCCTTGTCCGACGTAACCACGATCAGGCCAACCCGTTTAACGCTATCGCGCTTCTGGAGGTACGGATGCGGATAGTCCACGAATGCTTGCGAAAGGTGGCTGGCAACAGCACGGATCTTTTCGCCATAAGGACGGGCAGCGCGCATGCGCTCCTGAGCCTTACGCATCTTGGACGTCGCAACCATTTCCATGGCGCGGGTGATCTTCTGCGTGTTTTTTACGCTTTTGATCTTGGTACGGATCTCTTTACCGCCTGCCATGATTCAGTTCCTTATCCAGTGACCGAATCAATAAGCGCCGGAGGCTTTGAACGAAGCAACAGCCTTCAGCAGCGTGGCTTCATCATCGCCAGACAGCTCGCCCTTGGCATCGATACGACCGAGTACGTCGGCGTGGTTAGCCTTGACGTAAGCACGGAAGCCGTTTTCGAACGACAGAGCGCGTTCTACCGCGACATCATCGAACGAACCCTTGGCGATCAGCAGCAGCGTGATACCCAGTTCACCTACCGACAGCGGGCTGTATTGAGCCTGCTTCATCAGTTCGGTAACCATCTTGCCGCGCTCGAGCTGTTTGCGAGTGGCTTCGTCCAGATCGGAAGCAAACTGCGCGAACGCAGCCAGTTCACGATACTGAGCCAGCGCCAGACGCACACCGCCGCCGAGCTTCTTCACGACCTTGGTCTGCGCAGCACCACCAACGCGCGATACCGAAATACCAGCGTTCATGGCGGGGCGGATACCGGCGTTGAACAAGTCGGTTTCCAGGAAGATCTGGCCGTCGGTGATCGAGATCACGTTGGTCGGAACGAAGGCGGAAACGTCGCCTGCTTGCGTTTCGATGATCGGCAGGGCGGTCAGCGAACCGGTCTTGCCTTTCACTTCGCCGTTGGTGAGTTTTTCAACTTCTTCGGCGTTGATACGCGCAGCACGCTCAAGCAGACGCGAGTGCAGATAGAACACGTCACCCGGGTAAGCTTCACGGCCCGGCGGACGACGCAGCAGCAGCGAGATCTGGCGATAAGCCACAGCTTGCTTGGACAGATCGTCATAAACGATCAGTGCGTCTTCACCGCGGTCGCGGAAGTATTCGCCCATGGCGCAACCGGCGTACGCAGCAATGTATTGCAGCGCGGCCGATTCAGAAGCAGCGGCAGCAACCACAATGGTGTGGCCCATTGCGCCGTGTTCTTCGAGCTTGCGCACCACGTTGGCAATCGACGAGGCTTTCTGGCCGATAGCAACATAGATACACGTAACGCCCGTGCCTTTCTGGTTGATGATGGCGTCCAGGGCAACGGCAGTCTTGCCGGTCTGGCGGTCACCAATGATCAGCTCGCGCTGACCACGGCCGATCGGCACCATGGTGTCGATGGCTTTCAGGCCGGTTTGCAACGGCTGGTCAACCGACTTACGCGCAATCACGCCCGGCGCGATCTTTTCGATCGGGCTGGACAGCTTGGCGTTGATCGGGCCCTTGCCGTCAATCGGTTGGCCCAGCGAGTTGACCACGCGGCCAACCAGTTCCGGACCGACCGGTACTTCAAGAATACGACCGGTACATTTGACTTCGTCGCCTTCGGCGATGTGGGTGTATTCACCCATCACCACGGCACCGACGGAGTCACGCTCCAGATTCAGTGCCAGGCCAAACGTGTTACCCGGGAATTCCAGCATTTCGCCCTGCATTACTTCGGACAAGCCGTGAATGCGGACGATACCGTCGGTGACCGACACAACCGTGCCGACGTTGGCGCTTTGGGCGCCCGCGGACAGGTTCTGGATCCGGGCCTTGATCAGTTCACTGATTTCAGACGGATTGAGTTGCATTAAAAAATCTCCTAACTCTTCAGGCTCGTCGCCAGTTCAGAGAGCTTGCCGGCAATGGATGCGTCGATCACGAGATCTCCTACCGTCACCTTCACGCCGCCGATCAGATCGGGGTTAACCACCACTTTGGCGGTCACGTTCTGGTGAAAGTGCCGTGCCACAGCCTGCAGCAGCTCATTGGCTTGCGGATCGGTCAGTGCAAACGCGGATTCCAGCGTTACACCCACACGACCTTCTTCAGCAGCCTTCAGCGATTCAAACTGCTCGCGGATGGCGGGCACTACGGCAAAGCGGCGGTTTTCCAGCACCAGGGTGATGAAATTGGCCGTAGCCTCGTCGTTCGCGTCAACCAGTTGCAGCAGGATCTGCTTGACCTGAGCAGCGGATAGTTGGGGGTCAGCCACGATGTCCTGGACCTTCTGGTCCTGAGCCACCTGATCAAGTCGCGCCAGCGATTCAGACCACTGCGCCAGCGAGCCTTGTTCTTTGGCAAGACGGAAAATGGCCTCGGCGTACGGCCTTGCGACGGTATTGAGTTCTGCCATGACTGTCTTACAGTTCCGCTTTGATCGATTCCAGCAGCTCGGCGTGCTTGCCTGCATCGATTTCGCGCTGCAGGATTTTGGTCGCACCAGCAAGCGCCAGACTGGCAACCTGTTGACGCAACACGCCACGGGCTTGCTCGAGTTGCTGCGTGATTTCGGCCTGAGCGCCCGCAGTGATGCGTTCGCCTTCGACCTTGGCCTTTTCTTTCGCCTCGTCGATGATCTGGTTAGCGCGTTTTTCTGCCTGAGCAACCAGCTCGGCAGCGCTAGCCTTGGCTTCGCGCAGCTTATCGGCAGAGGCTTTCTCGGCGTTGGCCAGATCTTGTCTGGCACGGTCCGCCGCTGAAAGACCTTCAGCGATGCGCTGTGCGCGCTTTTCCATCATCCCGGTCAGCGGAGGCCACACGACTTTCATCGTGAACCACACCAGCAAGGCAAAAGTAATTACCTGGCCGATGAGGGAAGTATTGAATTCCACGTTGTAGCCCTCCAGTTGTTCGCGGTGACTTGACTCTGATTAGCCTGCGAGCGCGGAGAGGAACGGGTTCGAGAAGGTGTACAGCAGAGCAACACCAACGCCGATCATGGAGATGGCATCCAGCAGACCGGCAATAATGAACAGCTTGGTTTGCAGAACCGGGATCATTTCCGGTTGGCGAGCGGAAGACTCGAGGAACTTGCCGCCGAGAATCGCAAAGCCGATAGCGGTACCGAGTGCAGCCAGACCGATCATCAGAGCGGCGGCGATTGCAGTTGCGCTTTGTACGCTAGCAATAACTTCGGGTGCAGCCATTTTGTAATATCTCCAAAAAGGATAGTTGACAGAAAAAAGGGGTAAACACCGGCAGGACGGCTTGCGCCCTCCTGCGCGATTCTTTGACAAGCCCGAGTGTGGGCTTAGTGGTCTTCCACCGCCATCGACAGATACACGATGGTCAGTACCATGAATACATAGGCCTGCAGCGTAACAACCAGCACGTGGAAGATGGCCCACGGCGTGCCCAGCACCCAGTTGATCCACCACGGCAGCAGTGCGATCAGGATAAACAGCAGCTCGCCCGCATACATGTTGCCGAACAACCGCAGCGCCAGCGAAATCGGCTTGGCGATCAATTCAATCAGCTGGAACAAGAAGTTAGGGATCAGCAGCGCAACCTTGCCCACGGTGCCTTCGGCATGGAACGGCGCGGTAAACAGCTCTTTGATCCAGCCGCCCAGGCCCTTGGCCTTGATCGAGAAGCCGATGATATACACCAACACCGACAGCGACATGGCAAACGTCTGGTTCACGTCGGCGGTCGGCACTACACGCAGATAAACGTGATGCGGATCAGCGCCGAAGAAGGTGACACCCACCCACTGCGCAATCATCGGGAAAAGGTCAACCGGGAAGAAGTCCATGGCGTTCATCAGGAACACCCAGCAGAAAATGGTCAGCGCCAGCGGGCCGATCACTTTGCTCTTGCCGTGGAAAGTATCTTTGATGTGCGTATCGACCATCTCGACGATCAGCTCGACAAAGTTCTGCAACTTGCCGGGCACGCCATCGGTGGCTTTGCGCGCCACCAGACCGAAGATGCCGACGAAGATGAAACCAAGGATCAAGCCCACCCAGAAGGTATCCAGGTGGAAGTTGGCCATGGCGCCTTCGCTGTGCAAGCGGTTGTGCGTCAGGTGGTGGAGGATATATTCGGTTGAGGTCTGTTGTTCAGCCATGGTTATTTCTTGTCTTTAAATTTGATCAGAAGCCCGAACCAGAAGGCCGAGGCCGCCGCGAGATATCCTGCAAAAACCGCGGGCCAGACAACCTGCCGGTAAAATCTGAATACAACGCCAAAACACACCAGCGTAAACACCAGCTTGAGCGCCTCGCCCATGTAATGCAGCTTCATCAGCAATGCAGGGGGGCCGTAAGGCAGCTGGTAAGCAGCTTTGGTGTATATGAGAGAGCCGGCTAACGAAATCGCAGCGCCTATGACACTTGCAATTGCAGCCCATTGGCCCCATAACAAAAAAATCAGCACCGAAGCAACGAGGCCCAGTGCGGCTTGCAGCCGGACGATGCCCCGGATCTGTGCTTTACTCACCATTTTGCTACGCCAGGCAAATATCCGGAGATTATACGGATTGACGCTGCTGCGCGTCAATTTTACGCATTGAAGTTACAGGGTTTTCTGCGCGATCTGTGGTGGATCTGTAACTGACGGCGTCCTGGCTACAAATCCCGCCTGACAATGCACCGATGCGGTGCAATCTTTAGCGTAACGCGGCGACAGTTTGCCGCAATCAACGAAGCAGCGCTAGTAATCGATCAAGATCTTCCAGACTCGCGTAATCAATGGTCACTTTGCCATTGCCTCGCTTACCGTGACGGATGGCCACCGGCGCGCCGATACGGCTGGATACTTCTTCTTGCAGACGCGAAATATCCGCATCCATTTTCTTTTCGGTTTTTTCGGGAGCGTCTTGCAGCAGACGATTGACTAGCGCTTCGGTTTCGCGCACGGACAGTCCCTTGATCACGACGATGCGAGCGGCATCCAGTTGCTTGAGCGTGGGCAAACCCAACAATGCGCGCGCATGGCCCATATCGATCTGGCCTGTGGATAACAGATCTCGCACCGGCTCGGCCAGGTTGAGCAAGCGCAGCAGATTGCTGACGCTGGCGCGCGATTTACCCACCGCAGCCGCAACTGCTTCGTGCGTCATGCCAAATTCTTCGATCAGCCGGCTCATGCCCACGGCTTCTTCCAGCGCGTTCAGGTCTTCGCGCTGGATGTTTTCGATCAGCGCCATGGCGGCGACGGCTTCGTCTTCCACTTCGCGCACCAGCGCCGGAATCTCGGTCAGCCCGGCCAGTTGGCTGGCGCGCCAGCGCCGTTCACCCGCGATGATCTCGTAACGGTCTTCCAGCGACCCCGGCAGCAGACGCACCAGCACCGGCTGCATCAAACCCTGCGCGCGGATCGACTCGGCCAGTTCTTGTAATGCGGCTTCATCGATATGACTACGCGGCTGATACTTGCCGGGTTGTAATGCCGTAACCGGCAATTGCTGCAGCGATTCGGTGGTGGACGCATCGCCCATCAGCGCATCCAGACCACGGCCGAGGCCTTTGAATTTCTTGTTCATTCCGGGTTCCGTTTACGTCGCGACGCTTAGACCGTATGCGCCACTTCGTGCGTGTTGTGCCGTGCCAGCAGTTCTTCGGCCAGTTGCAGATAGGCCTGTGCGCCTTTCGAGGTTTTGTCGTACGCCAGAATCGGCCGCCCATAGCTGGGCGCTTCGGCCAGACGCACATTACGCGGGATGACGGTGTGGTACAGCTTGGAGGTGAAATGCTTCACCAGCTGATCCGACACTTGCTGCGCCAGCGTCGAACGCGGATCAAACATCGTGCGCAACAAGCCTTCAATCTCGATGCGGCGGTTCAGGCTCTGGCGGATGCGCCGCAGCGTGCTGACCAGGTCGGACAAACCTTCCAGCGCATAGTATTCGCACTGCATCGGGATCAGCACCGCGTCGGCGGCAACGAGGCCATTCAGCGTCAGCAGGTTCAGCGCGGGCGGGCAATCGATGATGACAAAATCATAGTTGCTCACCACGGGCGCCAACGCTTGCTTCAGCCGCGATTCGCGCGCTTGGGCTTCCACCAGCTCCACTTCGGCGCCCGCCAGATCGCGCGTGGCCGGCAGCAGATCAAAGCCGCCGGTTTCGGAGGCCACCATCACTTCGTGTACCGAAGATTCGCCGATCAGCAAGCTGTAAACCGTGGCCTTGACCTTGCTTTTGTCGATGCCTGCACCCATGGTGGCGTTGGCCTGCGGGTCCAGATCAATCAGCATGACGCGCTTGCCCAGATGCACCAGGCTGGCGGCCAGGTTGACCGCCGTCGTGGTTTTGCCCACACCGCCTTTCTGATTGGCAATCGCGAGTACTCGCGTCATAGCGAACCTTGTTCCTTGATCATGACCAGACAGCGCTCGGCATCAACGCCGGGCACCTTGAGCGTAATTACGTCGGTGGCCGCCACGTCTTTGGGCAGCTGCGCAATTTCTTCATAAGGATACACGCCTTTGAGCGCGGCCCAGTAGCCGCCATCGGCCAGCAAATGGCGCGTCAGCTTGATAAATTCGCCCAGCTCGGCAAATGCGCGCGACGTAATCACATTAAACGGCGCTTCGGGACGATAGCTTTCCACCCGTTCGCTGACCACAGTCACATTGGGCAATTGCAGTTCCAGAATGGCCTGGCGCAGAAACGTGGTTTTCTTGTGATTGGAATCCAGCAATACCCATTGCCAATCCGGACGTGCAATCGCCATCGGAATCCCGGGCGTGCCAAAGCCGGAGCCCACATCCAGCAAGCGCGTGCCAGCCGGGGCATCCAGGTGCGCCAGCGGGGCCAGCGAATCCAGCAAGTGATGCGGCACCATGCGCGCCGGTTCGCGGATCGCCGTCAGGCTGTAGGTTTTGTTCCATTTTTCCAGCAAGCCCACATAGGCCAGCAAGCGCTGTTGTTGCTGCTCGTCCAGGCTTAAGCCCAGCGTGGCCAGGCCGTCATTCAGTACTTGGTTCATGGTCGGATTCTTTTATATTTTCGGGTAGTTCAGCAGGCGCGCGGCAATTGCTCCACAACTTGTCCACAGCGTATCAACAGTGTGGGATCAGGCCGCCTTGCCTGCCGTTTCCAGTAATTGGCGTTTCTTTAAATGCACCAGCAACAAGGCAATCGCGGCGGGGGTAATGCCGGAAATGCGACTCGCCTGGCCGACCGTTTCGGGGCGATGCGTGTTGAGTTTCTGTTGCACTTCTTTCGATAGCCCCACCACGCTGGCGTAATCAAACGCCGCGGGCAGACGCAGATTGTCCAGATTATCGCGGCGCGATACTTCGTTTTGCTGACGGTCGATATAGCCCTGGTATTTGGTCTGGATTTCGACTTGCTCCGCCACCAGCGGATCATCGACCGACGCTTCGCCTTCCTTGGGTTGCGCGGCGGTCATCGTCAATAAACTGGCGTAGGTGACTTCGGGGCGACGCAGCAAATCGGCCAGCGTGTATTCGCGCTCGATGGCTTTGCCCAGCACACGTTCGGCATCGGCGGCATCCACTACACGCGGATTCACCCACGTAGATTGCAGGCGCTGCATTTCGGCGGCCACGGCGTCGCGTTTACGGCAGAACATCTCCCACTGCGCATCCCCCACCAGACCCAGCTTGCGGCCGGTTTCGGTCAGACGCAGATCGGCGTTGTCTTCGCGCAATTGCAGGCGGAATTCGGCGCGGCTGGTAAACATGCGGTACGGCTCGGTCACGCCGCTGGTGGTCAGATCGTCGACCAGCACGCCCAGATAAGCCTGGTCCCGCGCGGGCGTCCACGCGTCTTGTTCGCGCGCAAACAACGCCGCGTTCAGCCCGGCAAACAGGCCTTGCGCGGCAGCTTCTTCGTAACCGGTGGTGCCATTGATCTGGCCCGCAAAAAACAGGCCGGCAATGGCTTTCGATTCAAAGCTGGCCTTTAGCGCGCGCGGATCAAAATAGTCATATTCGATGGCATAGCCGGGGCGCAGAATGCGCGCGTTTTCCAGGCCCTTCATCGATTGCACCGCGGCAATCTGGATATCGAAAGGCAGGCTGGTCGAAATGCCGTTGGGGTAAATCTCGTGCGTATCCAGACCTTCCGGCTCCAGAAAAATCTGGTGGCTGTCTTTGTCGGCAAAGCGATTGATCTTGTCTTCAATCGACGGGCAATAACGCGGGCCCACGCCTTCAATCTTGCCGGTAAACATCGGGCTGCGATCAAAGCCGCTGCGGATGATGTCGTGCGTTTGCTGATTGGTGTGTGCAATCCAGCACGGCAGTTGGCGCGGATGCATGGCGCGGTTGCCACGCACCGAGAACACCGGCTCGGGCGTATCGCCCGGCTGCTCTTCCAGCACCGAGAAATCAATGGTGCGGCCATCAATGCGCGGCGGCGTGCCGGTTTTAAGGCGGCCCACCGGCAGATTCAGTTCGCGCAAGCGTTGCGACAGCGTGACGGACGCCGGATCACCCGCGCGGCCGCCGGTATGGTTTTCCAGGCCGACGTGGATTTTGCCGCCCAGAAACGTACCCGCCGTCAGCACCACCGCCGCGCCTTCAAAGCGGATGCCGATTTGCGTGACCACGCCGGTCACCTTGTCACCGTCGAGCGTCAAATCATCCACAGCCTGCTGGAACAAATCCAGGTTGGGCTGGTTTTCCAACATGTCGCGGATGGCGGCTTTGTAGCGGATACGGTCCGCCTGGGCGCGAGTGGCGCGCACGGCCGGGCCTTTGGACGAATTGAGCGTACGAAACTGAATGCCGCCCAGATCGGTGGCCAGCGCCATCGCGCCACCCAGCGCATCCACCTCGCGCACCAGATGGCCTTTGCCGATGCCGCCGATCGAGGGGTTACAGCTCATCTGGCCCAGCGTTTCGATATTGTGAGTGAGCAGCAGGGTGCGCTGGCCCATGCGCGCAGCGGCGAGCGCGGCCTCGGTGCCGGCGTGACCGCCGCCAACCACGATAACGTCATAACGAATGGGATAAAGCATGAGCGTGATTCCTGCTGCCATGAATCTGGACAAGGGGCAAGATTCTACGGCAAAACAGGGACTTGCGCTACGTAACGGCGCTGACGCCTGGGCCGGACGATCAGACCGTCGGGCAATAAAAAAGGCGCACGCAGCGCCTTTTTTACGTGTTACATCAATCAGCTAGCCGGAGTCAGCACGCCGTAGGTGTAGGCAGCTTCCAGCGCGGCGCCCACAATGCCGGCGTCGTTTTGCAGCGTGGCGCCAGCCACTTCAAAGCGGATGCCTTTCATTTCGGGCACAAACTTCTCGGCTTTCTTGCTGATACCGCCACCGATAATCACAAAGTCGGGCGACAGCAGCAGATCCAGATGTTGCAGATAGCCGTTCAGGCGCGGGTTGAAGTCTTTCCACTTCAGATCAAGGTCATCTTTGACCTTGCCCGAACAGTAATGCTCGGCAATGCCGTCTTTCGGGAAAATCAGGTGACCGAATTCGGTGTTGGTAATCAGCTTGCCGTCGACGATCAGCGCGCTGCCGATGCCGGTGCCCAGCGTAATCACCAGCACTTTGCCCATACGGCCTTTGGCTGCGCCAAACACTTGCTCGGCCAGACCGGCCGCATCCGCGTCGTTAAGCAGCTTGATCGGCTGGCCCACCACGTCGGCGATGATCTGCTCGGCGGGGGCATTGATCCAGGATTTGTCGACGTTGGCCGCCGACAGCGTGACGCCATTGCGCACGATGGCCGGAAAGGTGACACCAATCGGGCCAGTCCACTTGAAATGCTCGACCAGTTGCTTGACAACCTTGGCCACCGCTTCAGGCGTGGCCGGCTTCGGCGTGTCGATGCGCTCGCGCTCCGCCAGCAGTTCCCCGGTTTCCACATTGACCGGAGCACCTTTAATGCCCGTGCCGCCGATATCGATACCCAACACTACTTTGGGCTGCCCTGCCACATTCGCCATGATTACTCCGTTGTACTGATCAGGAAACGCCGCTGGCATAAACCGCGCCATGCTGCGCAAAAAGCTTTCGGGAATTTAACTGGCGGGCTGGCAAAGTCAAGCCCGGTAATGACCTGACCCACCACGGTACAACAGGTCACACGCCTTAATGCGCGGCGCTTTGTAATTCCAGAAAGCGCTTTTTATCCGCTTCGGCGCGTTGGCGAATGGCGGCGATATCGTTCATTTTTTTCTGGTCATCGACGTCAATGTCGGCCAGTTCTTTTTGCGCGGCGGCCAGTTCGGCGGTCATGTCGTCCGGCGGCGTCTTTTTGGCGTGGTTAAACGAACCGATCTGCTTGTTCAGTTTGTCGATCTTGGCCTGGGCGCCTTGCCGACGGGACTGGTTAGTCTGGATGGCGCCATTGACGGCATCGATCTGGCGATCGCGCAGCAGATCAATTTCTTTGGTATTGGAGAAGGATTGCAACAGCGCACGGTCGCGCCGTTGCTGGTCGAGCTGATCTTGCTGCGCCTTGACGCGCCGCGCGGCTTCCTCTGGCGTTTCGGGCTGGGGCGGTGATTTGCGCACCATGCCCTGGCTATCGAGCGTGCTCACCCCCTTGGGCGCGGCGCTGACCGGCGGCTTGTCGCTGTACTGCGTGCGGCCGTTTTCATCAACCCAGCGGTACAGTGTGGCATGCGCGGATTGCGCTGCCAGCGTTAAAGCCAGCAGCGCCAACCATCCATAAAGCTTCATACTTTTCCCAGCCCTGTTGCGACATCCGGCCGAAAAAAGCGTGCTCAGCTTTTATGCGGAACGAATGCCATATTGTGCGCGGTAGGCTGCGACTTTCTCGCGATTGCCGGTCATACCGCTGGTATTTTCAAGATAGCCCACCAGATCATCCAGTGAGGCAATGGCGATGACAGGAATGCCAAACTGCTGCTGCACTTCCTGCACCGCCGACAAATCACCCTGGCCGCGCTCCATGCGGTCCAGCGCAATCAATACCCCGGCCGGTTCTGCGCCGTGGCTGCGGATCATGGCCACCGATTCGCGCACCGAGGTGCCGGCCGAAATCACGTCATCGATAATCAGCACGCGGCCTTTCAGCGGCGCCCCCACCAACACGCCGCCTTCGCCATGGTCTTTGGCCTCTTTGCGGTTATAGGCAAACGGGGTGTTCAGCCCGGCTTGAGCCAGCGCCACAGACGTGGCGGCAGCCAGCACAATCCCCTTGTACGCCGGGCCAAACAGAACATCGAATTTCACACCGGAAGCCTGCACGGCCTGCGCATAAAATTGCGCCAGTGCACCGACTGAAGCGCCGTCGTTAAACAGCCCGGCATTAAAGAAGTACGGCGAGGTACGGCCGGCTTTGGTGATAAACTCGCCAAAGCACAGCACATTCTGTGCCACTGCAAATTCAATGAATTCGCGGCGGAAATCGGACATGGATGAATACTCCTTGAAAGCTGCTGAAGGCGCGGTCATGCAGGCGCGTCACTGCACACCGCCGCACAAAATCGAGTGTTACCGGCCAGATACGTTATGACGTCGTACTGCCCATTTTCGGTAACCCCGGTGACAAAAAACAGCATATTATGCCGCGCCGTTTGGGCCGGGGCATGTCCACCATCTCAAATTGATCAAAAAGGGTACGACCTTGCGCATCGTTTCCGCCAACCTCAATGGCATTCGTTCCGCCGCCAATAAAGGCTTTTTTGACTGGCTGGCCCAGCATCAAGCCGACGTGATCGGTCTGCAGGAATTAAAGGCGCAAGACGCCGACCTGACCGAGCTGATGCGCAATCCACATGGCATGCACGGGTACTTCCACTTTGCCGAGAAAAAGGGCTACAGCGGCGTCGGTTTGTACTGCCGCAAGCAGCCGGACAATGTGGTGATCGGCCTCGGCATTCCTGATATCGATGCTGAAGGCCGTTACATTCAGGCCGATTTTGGCAATCTGTCGGTGGTGTCGATCTATCTGCCGTCGGGCTCCAGCGGGGACGAGCGCCAGCAAGTGAAGTTTGCGTTTATGGAACGCTTCTGGACCCACCTGGCGCATCTGGCGCAATGCGGGCGCGACATCGTCTTGCTGGGTGACTGGAATATCGCACATCGCGAACTGGATCTTAAAAACTGGAAGGGCAACCTGAAAAACTCAGGTTTTCTGCCGCAAGAACGCGAATGGATAGGCCGCGTCTTTGACGAACTGGGTTGGGTGGATGCGTGGCGCAAGCTGTACCCGGATGCGCCCGGTTACACGTGGTGGTCCAACCGTGGCCAGGCGTATGCGAAGGATGTGGGTTGGCGCATCGACTATCACATCGTTACGCCGAACCTGACCGACAAGCTGCAAAGCGCGCATATCTATAAAGATGTGAAGTTCTCGGACCACGCGCCGCTGACCGTGGATTACGACTACGCCTTTTAAGCGCGGCGTCATTTCCCTTTAGCGCGCGCAACCAAGTGCCCAGCCCCGCTGGGCACTTTGCATTCGGCCATCAAGCCCGCGAAGTGCCGCGTGACATCACATCAATCCACACCGCCAGCAACAAGATCGAGCCCTTGACGATCATCTGCCAGAACGAATCAACATCCAGCATCGACATGCCATTGTCCAGGCTGGCCATCACCAGCGCGCCAATCAACGCGCCATGCACCGTGCCAACGCCACCACGCATGGAGGTGCCGCCGATAAAACACGCGGCAATCGCATCCAGTTCGCCCATCGAACCTGCCGAGGGCGAACCCGCCGCCAGCCGCGCCGTATTGACCACCCCGGCCAGCGCGCACATCAAGCCCATGATGCCGAAGATGGCCAGTTTGACGCCGCGCACATTCACGCCGGACAAACGCGTGGCTTCCATATTGCTGCCGACGGCATAGATGCGGCGGCCAAACACCGTCTGCGTGGCGATATAGGTAAACACCCCCAGCAACACCATCAACATCAGTACCGGAATCGGAATGCCGTCATAGGCATTGAGCGTGCGCACAAAGCCGAAGATGACCACGCCCGCCAACACCACGCGTGCCACATCGCGCCACAGCGGCACCACCGGCAGGCCGTAACGTGCGTTGGCGATGCGGGTACGCCAGGCCAGCACGCCCGCAATCACAAACAGCACCACGCCCAACAGATCACCGATCAAGGTGGGTAGATAGCCTTGGCCCAGGTAGACCAGTTGGTCGGATACCGGTGCGATGGTCATGCCGCCGGTGACACCCAGCAGCACGCCGCGAAAGGCCAACATGCCCGCCAGGCCGACAATAAACGAGGGCACGCGCAGCCAAGCCGCCCAGTAGCCGTTGAACAAACCAATCAGCAAACCCAGTCCCGAGACGATGGCCAGGTTCAGCGCCAGCGGCATGTGGTAGGTCACATCCAGCACTGCCGCCACACCGCCGAGCAATCCCAGCAAGGAGCCGACCGACAAATCAATCTCGCCCGCGATAATGACGAACACCATGCCGCACGCCAGCATGCCGGTCACCGACATCTGCCGCAGCAGGTTCGATAAATTGCGCGGCGTTAGATAGCCGCCTTCGGTCTTCCAGGCAAAGAAGGCCCAGATCACCGCAATCGCAATCACCAGCGCCAGCACCTTGTACTGACTGAACAATTGTTTAACGCCAGGCAGGCCGCCACCGCGCGGCGGGCTGGATTGGCCCGCGACGGGGGTTTCAACAGCGATAGTCATACGGTTACTCCATGTTCTGCGGCCACACTGGCCAAGGGGGTCAGGGCGGCGGCCAACACCTGCTCCTGAGTCAGTCCCTGATTGTTGAACTCGCCACGCAGCTCACCTTCGCCCATTACCAGCACGCGATCACTCACGCCCAGCACTTCGGGCAATTCACTCGAAACCATGATGATAGAGATGCCGCTTTTGGCCAGTTCGAACATCAGTTTGTAGATTTCGAATTTGGCGCCAACGTCCACGCCACGCGTGGGTTCATCAAGGATCAGGATGTCTGGCTTGGGATGCAGCATTTTGGCCAGCACCACCTTCTGCTGATTGCCGCCCGACAAACCGGTAATGGGCAGATGCGGGCTGGACGTCTTGATCTTGAGCCGCCCAATTTCGGCCATCACGCTTTGCAGCTCTTCACCTTTGTCGATACGGCCTGCGTGGCTGTAGCGATCGAGCACCGGCAGCGTCATGTTCCAGCCCACACCAAACTGCGGCACGATGCCGTGATGTTTGCGGTCTTCCGGCACCATGCAGATCCCGTGCCGGATGGCCTTGATCGGGCTGGACACATCCACCGGTTTGCCGCGCAGTTTGACGCTGCAGCTGTATTTGCCGGGGTAGGCGCCGAACAGTGTGGACACCAGCTCGGTGCGGCCCGCGCCCACCAGCCCGGCGATGCCGAGGATCTCGCCGCGCCGCAGGTTGAACGACACATCCTTGACCTTGCGCCGCGCCGGATTGGTCGGATCAAAGCAAGTGATATGGCTAGCCTCCAGCACCACTTCGCCGATGTCATGCGGCTCACGCGGGTACAGATCGCCGATCTCGCGCCCGACCATCATCGCGATGATGCGCTCAACATCCAGCGACGCCATCGGCTGCGTCGCCACATGTACCCCGTCGCGGATCACCGTAATCGTGTCGCAGATTTCGGCCACTTCATCAAGCTTGTGCGAGATATAGACACAGGCCACGCCTTTGGCCTTGAGCCCCTTGATGATGTCGAGCAATACGCGGATTTCGGAGGTGGTGAGCGAAGATGACGGCTCATCCAGGATCAGCAGTCTGGCGTTTTTGTTCAGCGCCTTGGCGATCTCGACCAGCTGTTGCTGGCCGCCGCCATAGTGATGCACCGGCAACGCCACATTGATGTCGGGCATATTCAGCTCGGCCATCATCTTTTGGGCTTGCTGGTGCATGGCGGAGTAGTTAAGACGACCGCCTGGCAAGGTGATTTCGTTGCCCAGGAAAATGTTTTCGGTCACCGATAGCTCAGGCACCAGCATCAATTCCTGATGGATGATGACGATGCCGGCGGCTTCGGTTTCCTTGATCGACTGGGCCTGCAGCGGCTGGCCTTGCCAGCGGATTTCGCCTTCCCACGTGCCATGCGGATAAACCGCCGACAGCACTTTCATCAGCGTGGATTTACCCGCGCCGTTTTCTCCGCACAAGCCGACACATTCGCCAGCGCGGATATGCAGATCGATACCGTCCAGCGCTTTTACGCCGGAAAACGATTTGCGGATATTGCGCATTTCAAGCAGGAAATCAGACATCAGTCGTGTCCCCGGTACAGAAGAGGAAAATCACCGGGCCTGCTCCACGTGGAACATGGCCCGGCGGACTGCGTGATTACTGGGCGGCCAGTTGTGCGGCGGTGTAGAAGTTGTCCTTCACCAGCACGTCTTGCGCATTGTCTTTGGTCAGCATGGTGGGCTTGAGCAGCTTGGCGTCCACTTTTTTCAGGCCGTTGTCGTACTGGGTGTCATAGGTCACCTTCTTGCCTTGCACCAGATCTACGGCCAGTTGCGCAGCCTCGCTAGCTAGCAGCTTCAGCGGCTTGTACACGGTCATGGTTTGCGTACCGGCAATCACGCGCTTGACCGCGGCAAGGTCGGCATCCTGGCCTGACACCGGCACTTTGCCCGCCAGCTTTTGCGCAGCCAGTGCCTGGATGGCGCCGCCTGCGGTGCCATCGTTGGAGGCAACAATGGCGTCGATCTTGTTCTGGTTGGCGGTCAGCGCATCTTCCACAATCGACATTGCCTTGGCCGGGCTCCATTCCGCCACCCATTGCTGGCCCACAATCTTGATGTCGCCCTTATCGATATAGGGCTTCAGCACTTTCATCTGGCCATCGCGCAGCATGCGGGCGTTGCCATCGGTGGGCGAGCCACCCAGCAAATAGAAGTTGCCCTTGTTACGCGCCTTCAGCACGCCCTCGGCCTGCATCTCACCCACTTTGGTGTTATCGAATGTGATGTAGGCATCCACGTCGGCGTTGGCGATCAGGCGGTCATAAGAAATGACCTTGATGCCGGCTTTTTTGGCTTCACGAATCGCGTTGGCCAGCACGTTGCCGTTAAACGGCACGATGACGATGGCGTCGACGTTGCGCGAAATCAGGTTTTCGATTTGCGAAATCTGGCGTTGCTCGTTGGCGTCGGCCGATTGCACAAAGACCTTGGCGCCCAACTTGTCGGACGCGGCGACAAAGTAGTCGCGATCGCGCGCCCAACGTTCAAGGCGCAAATCATCAATGCAGAAACCGATGACGGGTTTGTCTTTGCTGGCAAATGCGGCCGGGGCGGCAAACGTCAGCAGCGCGCCGGTAAGAAGGGCAGAGATCAGGGTCGTTTTCATGGGATGGCTCCTCAAACTACTTATCTGGTTTTATGTGCCAGTCGGCACGGAACAACACAGGGACGTCTTCTGTAGCGGGTACGGTCTAAGCCGCTTGCGGGTGGTTCTGGTGAAACAACGATTCCACGCGGGCATACAACTGCTGGAATTTCGGTCGGCGTTGCGCGGCAAACCAGGCGGCGCGTTGCGGATTGGGGGCATAGCGCGCGCGCACCGGCGGCACCGGGCAAATGCTGGCAATGGCGGTGCCGGGGTCGAGCGCCAGATGCGCCAGCCGTGCTGCGCCCAACGCCGGGCCCACTTCACCGCCTTCACGGCAAACCAGCGGGCGGTTGAGCACGTCGGACAGCATCTGCACCCAGTAGGCACTGCGCGAACCACCGCCAATGACGGTCACCTCGGTGGGCACTACGCCGGTGGATTCGAGTGCGTCCACGCCATCAGCCAACCCCAGGCCCACGCCTTCGAGCGTGGCATTGGCCAGATCTGCAGCGCGGGTGGAACCCGTCAGGCCAAAGAACACGCCTTGGGCCTCCGGGTTGTTATGCGGCGTGCGCTCGCCGGAGAGATAGGGCAGAAACAGCGGGGTCTGGTCATCAATGCTGCGGCGTTCGGCCGCTTCCAGCAAGGCGGCAACATCGGCAAAGCCGGTCAGGCCTGCGGTGAAATCAAGGCAGGCTGCGGCAGACAACATCACCGACATCAAATGCCAGGTATGCGGCAGCGCGTGGCAGAAGCTATGCACCGCGCCTTCCGGGTTGGCGTGATAGCCATCGCTGGCGGCGAAATACACACCCGAGGTGCCCAGCGACAACATGGCCTGGCCCGGCGTAACAATGCCGACGCCGATTGCACCGGCGGCGTTGTCACTGGCGCCCGCAATCACCGGCACGCTGCGTAAGCCCCATTGCGCCGCCAGTTCGGGTTTTAGATGGCCCGTGATCTGGTTGCCTTCGTACAGCTTGGGCATATGCGCACGGGTCAGGCCGGTGGCGGCGAGGATTTCATCGCTCCAGTCCCGGCGCGCCACGTCCAGCCACAACGTACCAGCGGCATCAGACAGATCAGTCGCAAAATCACCCGTCAGTTGGTAACGCAAATAATCCTTGGGCAATAAGACGATAGCGACGCGGGCGAAAATATCGGGTTCGTGCCGTGCCACCCACTTGAGCTTGGGTGCAGTAAAGCCCGGCATCATCAGGTTGCCGGTGATCTGGCGCGATTGCGGCACCAGGCTTTCCAGCTCGGCGCATTCGGCAAACGCGCGGCCGTCGTTCCACAGAATGGCCGGCCGCAATACCTGGCCGTCGCCGTCCAGCAAGGTGGCGCCATGCATCTGGCCGGTCAGGCCAATCGCTTCGATATCGGAAGCCGGGATGCCCAGCGCGGCTGCTTGTTGCACCAGCGTGCTGATGGCGGCGTTGCAGGCGGACCACCAGTCAGCGGGCGCTTGCTCGGACCACAGCGGGTGCGGTCGGCTGACTTGCAGCGGCGCACTGGCGCTGGTCAGTGCTTGTCCATGACGATCCAGCAGGATGGCTTTGGTGCTGGAGGTGCCGAGGTCGATTCCGATAAACATTGCTTTGCCCTGTGCCCGACGGCGCGTTGGAATGCCGCACAGGTTGGTCTTGTAGTGCTTCGGCAGCAATTACAAAATCTGCCGAACACAGCTATGTTTTTTGGCGGAAACGATGCGCGCCAGCAACGCACAAAAATCGCAAAAAAGCCTGAAAAACCAATAGCCCAAGCGGTGCGCGCAAGCGCACCGGTCGGGCTGTGACTACGTTGATTTCAGCTAACCTGATCAGCCGTGGACGAAGCGGTTCACCACGTTTTCAAGATGCTCCTGACGGCCGCTCACGTGCTGCGGCGCCAGGTTGTGTTGCAGCGCGTATTGCGCCACCTCGTCCAGCGATTTCTGCCCGGCCAGTACGGCGCGGCCAAACTCGCCATCCCAACCGGCGTAACGCTGCGCTTTGTTCTGCGCCAGCACATCGTTTTCCACCATGGCGGCCGCACGCTTCAGGCTGAGCGCCAGCACGTCCATGGCGCCGATATGGCCCAGGAACAGGTCTTCAAGGTCGCTGCTTTGCCGGCGCACTTTGGAGTCAAAGTTGAACCCGCCGGTGGTAAAGCCGCCGCCCTTCAGGATTTCGTACATGGCCAGCGTCATTTCTTCAACGCTGTTCGGGAACTGGTCGGTATCCCAGCCGTTTTGCGGATCACCGCGGTTGGCGTCAATCGAACCAAATACGCCCAGCGCAAATGCGGTAGCGATTTCATGCTGAAACGAATGGCCTGCCAGCGTGGCGTGGTTGGCTTCGATATTGACCTTGATTTCATTTTCCAGACCAAACGCCTGCAAAAAGCCCTGCACGGTGGCGGTGTCGTAATCGTATTGATGCTTGGTGGGTTCTTGCGGCTTGGGCTCGATCAGGATGGTGCCTTTAAAGCCGATCTTGTGCTTGTGCTCCACCACCATCTGCATAAAGCGGCCCATCTGGGCGCGTTCACGCTTCATGTCGGTGTTGAGCAATGTTTCGTAGCCTTCACGCCCGCCCCACAGTACGTAGTTGGCGCCACCCAAACGATGCGTGGCGCCCATGGCGTTGACCACTTGCGTAGCGGCCCAGGCAAACACGTCGGGGTTGGGGTTGGTGGAAGCGCCCGCCGCATAGCGCGGATGGCTGAAGGCGTTGGCCGTGCCCCACAGCAGTTTGACGCCGGTTTCGCTTTGCTTTTGTTCGAGGTAATCGACCATGTGCGCAAAGTTTTCGACGTAATCACGGATCGAATTGCCTTCGCTGACCACATCGGCGTCGTGGAAGGTATAGAACGGGATCGACAGTTTGGAGAAGAACTCGAACGCCGCGTCAGCCTTGCCGCGCGCCACGTTGATGGCGTCACCGTCGCGGTACCACGGGCGCTGGAAGACGCCAGGGCCAAATACGTCGGAACCCGGCCAGACAAAGGTATGCCAGTAGCACGCGGCCATGCGCAGATGCTCGGCCATGGTTTTGCCCAGCACGACGGCTTGCGGGTCGTAATGGCGGAACGCGTACAGGTTGTTGGTTTCCGGTCCTTCAAAACGGACCTTGCTGATATTGGCAAATACATCGGCCATGGTCGGGCTCCACATAAACAGGTCATTGACGGCCCGAATGCTAGGCGGTGTAGTCGCCGCTAAACAATTACGAATTCAGCCAGCCTGGCTAGCGTTTATTGGCAACGTGGTTTCGTCGTCGCCATGCCCGGCCTAGAATCAGCCTCAGATTTTTGAGCGTCGTTTTTGTAACGCGCGTATCGCCGTGCTTGTCTTCAGGAAGGGTTGTCATGTCCCGCTCGCCGCACCGGATTGCCTTGTTGTTTAACGCCAACAAGATTTACGACCGTGAAGTGATCTCCGGTATCGGTGATTACCTGGGCTCGACGCGCGTGGCGTGGGATCTGTTTCTGGAAGAAGACTTCCGCGCCCGGCTCAATGGCATCGAACATTGGGATGGCGATGGCATTATCGCCGACTTTGACGACCCCGCCGTGGCCGAAACGCTGGCGAAAAGCCCGTTGCCGGTGGTGGCGGTGGGCAGTTCGTATCAGGACGAGCACGGCTATCCGGACGGCATTCCGTATGTGGCTACCGATAATCTCAAGCTGGTGAAACTGGCGTACGACCACCTGATCGATGTGGGGCTGACACGCTTTGCCATGTACAGCTTGCCGGTGTCCGAGACCAATCGCTGGGCGCAGCAGCGCGAGCTGGCGTTTACGCGGCTGGTGGGCCCCAGCGGCATGATCAATCGCGGGTTGGCGACGTCACCGCTGGCCTGGAACAGCGCCAGCGAACAACTGGGCGCATGGCTGCGCAGCCTGCCCAAACCGGTAGGCATTATCGCTGTCACCGATGCGCGGGCGCGTCATGTCCTGCAGGCGTGCCTGGCCGCAGGCATCGCGGTGCCCGAAGAAGTGGCGATTATCGGCATCGACAATGACCCGCTCACGCGCACGTTGAATCGCATTCCGCTCAGCTCGGTGATCCAGGGGACGGAAGAAATGGGTCGCACCGCCGCCCACTTGTTGCATCAGATGCTGCATGGCGCGCGCGTGGGGGCGACGCGGATTCTGGTGCCGCCAGTGGGCATCAATGTATTGGCGTCGAGTCAGCATCAGCCCTTGTCCAGCCCTTATGTAATGCGGGCGCGCCACTACATCCGCCAGTACGCCTGCCAAGGGATCAAGACCGAACAGGTGGCCGATTACGTGGGCGTGTCGCGCTCCTCGCTGGAAAGCTATTTCCGCCGCGAACTGGGCTATACCGTGCACCAGGAGATACTCAATTTCAAACTCGAAAAAGCCCGCGAAATGCTGGTGACCGGCGATGCCCCTACCAGTGATATCGCTATCCGCTGCGGCTTTACCTCGCTGCAATACATGCATGCGGTGTTCAAACGCGAACTGGGCTGCACGCCGCGCGAATACGCGGAGCGTGAGCAAGGCGCGGCGACCGTCGATAATCAGTAATAAATACGGCCTCTGACTAATAACGCAAACCACCTCGCGCAATTCTGCAATTGCTGCGCTGCATCGGTTCTGCAATGCTTGCGTCTGGCGGCCTGCCCGGGCTGCCACGTCTGCGGAGTTCATCTTTTTCTATGCCCATGCTGCCTATCCAGTCCACCCCTTGGGACAACGGCGCCACGTTGTTTACCCTGCGCAATTCGCACGATATGCGCGTTGTTATTACTGATATCGGCGCGTCGCTGGTGTCGTGGTTTGCCCCTGACCGCAGCGGGCGCATGGCCGATGTGTTGTTAGGGCACGCCGATGCGGCCGGTTATCTCCAGGGTACTGGCTTTTTTGGCAGCATTGCCGGGCGTTGGGCCAATCGCATCAAAGGCGCGCGTTGCAATATCGATGGTCAGGAATTTGAACTGGACGCCAACGAGGGTAATAACCATCTGCACGGCGGTTTTGCCGGTTTCCACAATCAGGCGTGGACGGCGCATGTCTCGCCTGATTCGCTGCGGCTTAGCCTGCTGTCGCCGGACGGCGCGGGAGGCTTTCCCGGCAATTTGCGCATTGAGGTCGATTACCGGCTGGATGATGAGGGCGTGCTGACCATCGCCTATGCCGCCGCCACCGATGCGCCGACGCCTATCAATCTAACCAACCACGCGTATTTCAATCTGTCCGGCGGCGAAGCCGATATCCGCGACCATATTCTGCGTCTGAACGCCGATGAGTTTCTGGCCATTGATGAGCAATCGATACCGGTCGCGCATGTGCCGGTGGCAGGCAGCGCGTTTGACTTCCGCACGCCCGCACCAATGGGCGCGCGGCTGGCATGGCCGGAGGAACAGCTGACGCTGGCCAAAGGCTTTGACCATTGCTATGTGGTGCAAGGCCAGGCGGGATCACTGCGCGAAGCCGCCAGCGTGTATGACCCGGCCAGTGGCCGCGAGCTGAAAGTGGCCACCACCGAACGCGGGCTGCAGCTGTACACCGGCAATTATCTGGAAGGCGTGGTGGGCAGACGCGCCTGGCATAACCAGGATGGCGTGTGCCTGGAAGCCGAGTGCTTTCCCAACCAGATCAACAGCGAAGAAGCCGAAAGCGTGATTCTGCGGCCCGGCAAAATCTATCGGCAAACCACCACCTACCAGATGACCGTGCGCCGTTAAACCGCGAGACCGGCTGCGCGGCAATCAATGCGGCGCGGCGGGCGCAGTGGTTTGCGGCACCGGCTCGGACCACGGCGCCACCTTGAACAGCAGCAACATGCCCGGCAAGGCCAGCGCGGTACACAGCAGAAAGAAATTCTGCCAGCCCAGATGTTCAACCAGCACGCCGGTAAACGCATTGAAAAGGGTGCGCGGCACCGCGGCCAGGCTGGTGAACAGGGCGTACTGCGTGGCGGTATAACGCGGGTGCGTGGTGCGCGCGATATACGCGGTAAACGCCGCTGTTCCGAGACCGACGCCGAGTGCCTCAAAGCCGATCACCAGCGCCAGCGCGCCGGGATTGGCGCCCTGGCTGGCCAACCAGGCAAATCCCAGAATCGAAGTCACCTGGACTATGCCAAACAACCACAGCGCGCGGTTGATGCCCAGCTTGATCATCCAGATACCGCCCAGCAAACCGCCGATGATGGCGGGCCACAATGCGGCATGCTTGGCCACGAGCCCAATCTGGCTTTTGCTAAAGCCGAGGTCCAGATAGAACGGCGTCGCCAGCGCAGTGGCCATGCTATCTCCCAGTTTGTACAAAAAGATAAAGCCCAGGATCACCAGGGCGCTGTGCCAGCCGTGGCGGCTAAAGAACTCGTGGAACGGCTCCACGACGGCTTCTTGCAACGTGGCCGGTGGTTTGCTCAGCGCGGGTTCGCGTACCAAGGCGGTCAGCAACAGGCCGGGCAGCATAAACACAGCGGTCAGCAAAAACACCTGCGACCACGGCAGATGGTCAGCCAGAATCAGCGAGAGCGATCCGGGCACCAGGCTGGCCAGGCGGTAGGCGTTAACGAATACGGAGTTGCCGAGGCCGAGTTCGGTTTCGGCCAGGATTTCGCGGCGATAGGCGTCCAGCACGATGTCCTGGCTGGCGCTGAAAAATGCGACCAGGCTGGCCAACGTGGCAATCGCGCTCAGGCCATCCAGCGGGCTGAACAGGCCGAAGGCGGCAATGGCCGCCAGCAATACCAGTTGCGTGATCAGCATCCAGCCGCGCCGCCGGCCCAATCGCGGGATCGAGAAGCGGTCCATGAACGGCGACCAGATAAATTTCCAGGTATATGGAAACTGGATCAGCGCAAAAAAACCGATGGCTTTCAGATCGACGTGTTCGGATTTGAGCCACGCCGGCACCAGGTTGATGAGGATGTACAGCGGCAGACCGGAGCTGAAGCCGCTGAGCAGACAGACGCCCATGCGGCGGGTAAATAACAGTTGTTTCCAGTCGGGTGCGGTCATGGGCGGCGTTTGGTTTGGCGAGCGGCATCACCTTACCGCAAAGCCGCCGCCCATGCAGCGCAGGATGCGTGGCCTAGACCTGATCGTGCACGCGGCCGCTGCGGATAACGGGCTCCAGCGGCATCAGAAACCACAGCACCAGATACAGGATCAGGCACGGAAAACCAAACGAGAACAGCGCCAGCACCACATACACCAGGCGCAATTTGTCAGCGCTGATGCCCAGATATTCGCCGACGCCACCCAGCACGCCGGAAATCCAGCGGTTATCTTCACTGCGATACAAACGATGATGGTCCACGTTGCTCCTCCTGCCAGAAATAAAAAAACGGGCGCACATTGCTGTGCACCCGTTCTTGCGGTGACCGCATCAGCGCACTGTAGCGCATTTTGCGGACGACTCAAGCTGGATATTTGCTTGAGGCAGTGATCGGCTTAGCGACCACCCTTTTTCAGGTATTCGTCCATATCGGTCTTGTAGTTATCCGATTTGGTGCCGAATACCGCCTGTACGCCCGAACCTACGACCATCACGCCCGCAGCGCCCAGACCTTTGAGTTTGCCCTGGTCAACCTTGGCCGGATCAGCCACGGCCACACGCAGACGCGTGATACACGCATCGAGGCCGGTGATGTTTTCCGGACCGCCGAACGCGCCGACCAGCTTGTTGGCACGATCAAAACGCGGATCAGAACGGGCCAGCGCGGCGCTGACTTCGTCATTGGCCGGTTCGCCATGTGCCACAGGAGCAGCGACAGCAGCAGCAACCGGGGCTATGCCACCGACCACGGGAGTCGCAACCGGTGCAGGCGCAGCCACCACAGCGGCCGGCACTTCGTCATCTTCACGACCCGGCGTTTTGAGGTTGAACTTGACGATCACAAAGCGGAACACGCTGTAGTAAACCACGGCATAAATCGGGCCGAGGATCAGCGTGTACGCCCAGTGTTGCGCGTTTTTGCCCAGTACGTTGAACAGCACAAAGTCGATGCCACCTTGCGAGAAGGTGAAGCCCATGTGCATATCCAGCGTGTTGGCCACAAACTGCGTGGAAGCAGCCAGCACCGCGTGAATGGCGTACAGCACCGGCGCGACGAACAGGAACGAGAACTCGATCGGCTCGGTAATACCGGTCAGGAACGAGGTCAGCGCGGCGGAAATCATGATACCGCCCACCATGACGCGTTTTTCCGGCTTGGCGGTGTGCCACATTGCAATCGCGGCGGCAGGCAGACCAAACATCTTGAACAGGAACGCACCCGACAAGATACCGGCGGTAGGATCACCGGCAAAGAAGCGGTTGATATCGCCGTGGATGATCTCGCCATTGTGCGGGAAGGAACCGATCTCGAAGAAGAACGGCACGTTCCAGATATGGTGCAGACCAAACGGAATCAGCAGACGCTCGATAAAGCCGTAGACGGTGGCAGCAGTGCGCGGATCGCTGGCGGCGGCCCAATGCGAGAACACATCGATACCGTGCTGGACCGGCGGCCAGATCACCGACAGGATCACGCCGACAAAAATGGCGGCGATACCGGTGACGATAGGCACAAAGCGCTTGCCGGAGAAGAAGCCCAGGTACGGCGGCAGCTCGATCCGGTAATAGCGGTTGAACAACGATGCGGCCACGGCGCCGATGATAATGCCGCCGAATACACCGGTTTCCATCGACTTCATGCCCAGCACCATGGCTGGCGTGATGCCGAAGACACCCGCCATTACGCCCATGGTGGCCACCATTACTACAAAGCCAACCACGGCCGCAATCGCGGCCACGCCGTCATTGTTGGCCAGACCCAGCGCCACGCCGACTGCGAAGATAATGGGGAGGTTACCGAAAATGGCGCCCCCACCGGCGGCCATGATCTGATTGACGACAGCGGGGATAAACCCGAAGTTGGAACTACCAATACCCAGCAGCAACCCGGCGACGGGCAAAACCGCCACGGGGAGCATCAACGCCTTACCGATCTTTTGCAGAACGGCGAACGCTTGTTTAAACATGATCGCTTTTCCTTGCCCATGGGTGAATGTCGGACCGCTTGAGGCGGCTTACGCATTAACCCTGTTTTGTTATTTCAAAAACACGGTGTGTTTTCCAGGCCGGATTCTGCTCTTCATGGCACGCAGTGCTGAATACGTTGTCCGCTTTATAAACGGCCCTTCGCTGACGTAACAATTCACGTAACCGGTGCAGCCCAAGTACATTTGCGCCACACCGGGTTACGCCAAGGCGGTCACTCGGCTAGTTTGGTCAGCCGGGCGCGGACTTCCGCCACCGTACCCATTTGCAGCACTTCGCTTGCAAGCTTGACGCAATCGGCCTTGTTCATCTTGCGCACCATGGCCTTGATGGCCGGGATGGCAGGAACGCTGACCGATAGTTCGTCCACGCCAATACCCAGCAATACCGGTACCGCCAGTGGATCGGACGCAATACCGCCGCAGACGCCAACCCACTTGCCGTGAGCGTGAGCGCCTTTGACGGTCATGGCGATCAGGCGCAATACACCGGGGTGCAATGCATCGGCCTGACGCGCCAGTTTGGGGTGACCACGGTCCATCGCCAGCGTGTACTGGGTCAGATCGTTGGTGCCGATCGAGAAGAAATCGACTTCGCGCGCAAAGATTTCGGACATCACGGCGGTCGAAGGCACTTCGACCATGATGCCCACCTTGACGTCCGCGCTGACGCCCAGCGCGGCTTTTTCTTCCGCGACCATCTGTTTGGCTTCGCGCACTTCTTCCAGCGAGGCAATCATCGGAAACATAATGTGCAGCTTGCTGTACGGCGCTGCGCGCAGGATGGCGCGGATTTGCGTGCGGAACATTTCGGGCGCTGCCAGGCACAGACGAATGCCGCGCACGCCCAGGAACGGGTTTTCCTCCGCCGGCATCGGCAGATACGGCAAGGGCTTGTCGCCGCCGACATCCAGCGTACGTACCACCAGGGTCCGTTCGGTGCCCAGCGCCTTGGCGATGTCGCTATAGATCGCGGTTTGTTCGGCTTCGTCCGGCGCGTTGGTGCGCTCCAGATAAAGGAATTCGGAACGCAGCAGGCCGACACCTTCGCCGCCCAGCTTGACCGACACTTGCGCATCGGTCAGGCCGCCAATATTGGCGACCACTTCGATATGCACGCCATCGGTAGTCACGGCAGGCAGCTCGGCAGCGGCCAGTTCTTCGGCGCGTCGCGCGGCCATGGTGGCCTGGCGGTCACGGATGCCTTGTACTTCGACGTCGGACGGGTTTTTGCGCAGCGAACCGCGGGTGCCATCCAGAATCACGGTCGTGCCATCAACCAGTTGCAGCGCCGCTTCTTCAATGCCGCAAATCGCCGGAATATTGAGCGAACGCGCCAGGATGGCCACGTGGCTGGTTGCGCCACCACCGGTGGTGCAGAAACCCAGCACACGGTTGCGATCCAGGCTGGCGGTATCGGATGGCGTGAGGTCTTCGGCGATCAGAATCGCGTTTTCCGGCACCTGCAGCGCGGCTTCTTTAACGCCAGTCAGCAGACGCAGCACGCGGCGGCCCACATCGCGGATGTCATTGGCGCGGCCCGCCAGCACTTCGTTTTTCAGACGCGCCAACTTCTCAGCGTACGCGGTAAAGGCGGCGCGCCAGGCAAACGGGGCGCTCTTGCCGCCGGAGATGCCGGAAATCGCCAGATCGAGCAGTTCGGGATCAGCCAGCAGTTCTTGATGCGCGGCAAAAATCTCGGCCTTGTTGGCGTCGCTGATTTCGCCTTTCAGCGTCTCGAGCTGGGTACGCGCTTCTTTCAACGCTTCATCCAGACGACGACGTTCCAGTTGGGCGTCATCACCGGCTTCACGCACTTCGATGACTTCCTGGCGTACCTGGAAAATCTGGCCGACCGCCAGACCCGGCGAGGCGGACACGCCCAGCAGGGTGTTCGGATCAGTGGATTGCGGTTTGGGCGCCGGGCGCGGCGTGGCGACAGCCTGGGCGGCGGCAGCCGAGGCAGGCGCGCCACATTCTTCGCCACAGCCAGAGCGGATCAGCTCCGCCAGCGCCTTGATGGCCTGGGCGGCATCGGGGCCGGTGGCCTTAACGCGGATCTCGTCGCCGTGTTGCACTTCGAGGCCCATGATGCCGACCACCGATTTGGCATTCGATTCTTCACCGTTACGCACCAGTTTGATGTCGGAGGTAAAAGTTTTGGCCATATTGGCCAGCACCGCCGCCGGGCGCGCATGCAAGCCGGTGGGGTTGGGGATGACGATGAGGTCGGACAGGGCGCTGTCGGCCACTGCGGCGGCATTGGCCTGGGCTGCGGTGGCCACCAGATTGACGGTCAGCGCCACGGTTTTGCCGGCATGGGCAAAGCCACGGGCGGGTGTCATCGAGGTAACGAGGTCGCCATTGGCGATCACCATTTCGGTCAGGGTGCTTTTGCCGCGTGCGCTAATGATCTGATCATCGAATTCAACCAACGCCTGGCCAGCCGCCACTTTCTGGCCTTCTGCAACCAGCATGCGAAAGCCTTCGCCCTTGAGCATCACGGTATCAAGGCCGATATGCAGCAGCACTTGCAGACCTTGCTCGGTGGTCAGCGTCAGCGCGTGGCTGGTTGCGGTCACCTGCGTGATGGTGCCGGCGGCAGGGGCCAGCAGGGTATTCGAGGTCGGGTCGATGGAAACGCCATCACCGACCATTTTCTGCGCGAAAACCGGATCGGGCACGGTTTCGAGAGGGACGAAAAGACCGGACAGCGGAGCCAGCAGCTCCACGCTTTGATTCGATGATGTCATGGCAACCTCAAGGCTTTTTTAGACTTGCGATCACCGGGGTTGGAGGAAAGAGGCCTGATGCTAAAGACCGGATGTCCGCCAATCCTGGAGATCGGCACTGCTTGCTAGTTTAGTGAGCCACCGCCGGGTCAGCAGTGGAATTTTCCCATTGTCATGTATTTTTCTTACGTATCCGAGGGCGGTCTTCCGGCGTATATGGTAGTGAACTGCGCCGGTGATCTTCGTGAATTGTAATGGCCTGTTTCAGTAAAAATCTTGTCCAGGCGCAAATCCCATGGGTCCAGCGGTAAAGCATCTACACGCTGGCAGTCAAAGGCCACCCCGATCAGCTGCGGTTTTTTCCAGTGCAAGCGCGCGCGCCGGAACGCAAAGGTGGTGTCGTAGTAGCCACCGCCCTGGCCCATGCGCCCCAGCACCGCATCAAAGCCCAGCAAAGGCAGAAATACAATGTCGAGATCGCGCGCGGCGCAGTAATGCGTATGCACCGGCACCGGAATGCCAAAGGCGCCTTCATGCCAGCGGGATTGTTCATCGAAGCGAACAAACTCCAGATGTCGACCTTTGCCGGGGCGCGGGGTTTCCGGAAGAAACACGCGGCAACCGGCTTTAAGGGCGGCCAGGATCAGCGGCCAGGTCGAAATCTCACTACCCATGGGTACATAAATGGCGATATTGCGGCCGCGGCGCAGCAGGCCCGCGGCGCGGATCTGCCGCGTGACCGCCAGGCTGGCGGTGCGCCGGGTGGCGTCATCGACAGCCACGCGGCGTTGTCGCAGCGTGCGGCGCAGCGCGGCTTTTTCAGTGATGACCTGGGGGTCGGGCATGGGTAGTACGAGGGGAGATAGGGGGCTTCCCGCGAGTGCCGTCCGGTTCACATCCTGAACCCAGAAGGTTCAAGGGGCCAAGGGCCGGGCGCCATCAGGTGCATTCGACTAAGGAACGCGCACAACAGGCGCCTACGTGGCTTATGGCCGGGTAAGTGCTTGGTTCAAGGAATTTCGAACCGTAACGAACACCGCAGGAAAGCAAGCTTGGCCAGTGGCTACCGGGTCAGAACAACTCAGTCTGTTCTTGTAACGCGGCATCCAGCTTGGCGTTGAGGGAGCCGATTCTACGCTGATATCCGCCAATGTCAAAACCGCCTGCCTTAACGTGCAGGTATTCATGGGCAATATTGAGCGCAGCCATGATGGCAATCTTCTCGATTCCGATCACTTTGCCGGTATCGCGAATCTCATGCATCTTGCCGTTGAGCAGATCCACCGCCTGCAGCAACGTCTCTTCTTCGTCGTCGGGGCAGGCCACACGGAATTCACGGCCCATGATCGAAACATCCAGCTGCTTGATCGTGCTCATGCTTCATCCTCCGGCAAGGTGGCCAGCAGGCTGGCAACGCGCAATTTGGCGCCGTCCACCTTGTCCAGCAACACCTGGTTTTGCTGGCGCAAGGCCAGTACGTCTTGCCGCAACTGGCGGTTCTCGCCGCGCAGCGAACCGCACAACTGGGCTAGTTGCTGGATTTTCTCTTCGAGATTTGCGAGTTCTGCGTCCATAGCGACCGTGGCGTCGAATTAGTGGGTGGATTCTATGCCATTTTGGCGTCGCTGGCGGCGCTTGCGTCCGATTTCCATGCCAAATGCATCACAGCGTAGCGTTGCCTGCGGGGAACGACGGCGCGCGACGGCAAGCCTCAGTGCGCGCGTATCCGGTCTATCGCCGCGCACAGCTTCTCCATGCCGTCGATCAAACGCGGGCCAGGCCGCACGTAAATGTCATCGGCGATCGATAAAACCTGTTTGTGCGCAACGGCGGGAATGGCGGGCCAGGCCTGCCATTGCTGCAAGGTGCTTAGCGGACCGGTGCTGATCAGCACATCGGGGGCAAAGCCCAACACCACCTCGGTGCTGGCCAGCGGCGCTTCCACCATTGCCGTGTCATACGGGCCGACCGCACCGCAGGTGTTCAGCGCCTGCCCCAGAAAGCTTTTGCGCGACAGGCTCATCAGCGGCTTTTCATTCACCTGCAGAAACACGCGCACCGGCGGTGCACCGGCATAGCGCTGCCGCAAGGCCCGATCGCGCTGCACGATCTGCGCGGCGAGCGCATCAGCCGCTTTGTCCTGGCCCAACAAATGGCCGATCCGGCGCAAGCCGCCCGCCACCTCGACCGGGCTCTGCGGCTTGCTGACAAACACCGGAATGCCGTGGCGCAGCAGCACTGTTAACGGCTGGCTGATCGCGCTGCTCTCCCACACCACCACCAGATCGGGCCGTAGCGCCAGAATGCGCTCGACATTAATGCTGCTGAAATCCGCCACTTTGGGCAGCGCGGCAACCGTGGGCGGATAGTTGCTGGCGCTATCCACGCCCACGATGCGCTCGGGCGCCAGCGCAGCCACCAGTTCGGTGGCATGCGGCGCCAGCGCAATCACGCGCTGCGCCGGCGCCACCACCGCCACGCTGCGGCCCGCGTCGTCGCGCACGGTCAGCACCGCCCAGGCTGGCGCGGCGCAGAGCAACAGCGCGGCCAGCCCGCGGCGCATCATTGCGCGGCAGGCTCCGCGTCGTCCGCGGCCGGGCCCATGCCACCGGTGTAATCGGTTTGACGGATGGGTTCGGGCGGCGCCACAAAGTCTTCGGGCGTTTCCAGCGTAATGCGGCCCAGCGCGCCCGAGCGGAATTCGGTCAGGATGATCTCGGACGTCTTCTGCTCATCGATCACGCCACCGGGCAGAATCGCGCCGCGCTTGCGGCCAATGCGCGCAAACACGTCCTCAAACGTGCCCTCCAGATCCGGCAGTTTAAAGCGCGCTTTCAGTTGCTCCGGATAACGCTGCATAAACGTCTGCACGCCAAACCAGGCCACTTCAGTCTCATGAAACGCATTGCGACCCACCGAGCCCGCCAGCGCCAGGCGCAAGCCCGATTCTTCGCGTTCAATACGGGGCCACAGCAAGCCGGGCGTGTCGTACAGGATCATGCCGTCGGCTAATTCAACGCGTTGCTGGCGCTTGGTGACGCCCGGCGTATCGGCCACCTGCGCGATCTTCCGGTTCATCAGCACGTTCATCAGCGTGGACTTGCCCACGTTGGGAATCCCGACGATCAATGCACGCATGGGCTTCTCAAAGCCGGTGCGATGCGGCGCCAACTGGCGGCACAACTGGCTGATTTTTTTGGCGCCCAATTGTTTATTGTCTTCGCCCAGCAGCAGGCAAGCGGTGCCTGGCTGTTGCTTGAACCACTCCAGCCAGACCTTGTTCATGGCCGGATCGGCAAGATCGGCCTTGTTCAGGATCTTGAGCGCGGGGCGTTGCCGATGCAGGCGCAAGGTTTCCAGCATCGGGTTACTGCTGGATAGCGGCAGACGCGCGTCGACGATCTCGATCACCACATCGACCTTGGCGATGGTTTCTTCCACCGCCTTGCGCGCCGAATTCATGTGGCCGGGGAACCACTGGATGGCCATGAGTGCTCCTGTTGCTCACTGCAAAAAGCGGCAGAGTATACCTTTATTCACAAAGGCATAATGAAATCAATGACATGGATTGTGGACAACTTTCCAGGCCCTGGGGGCAAGCCACGCTGTGGACAACCCGGCCAGGATCATACCCAATCTATCCACAAGACTAGTGCATAACCAGGCACCCAAACATACATGCGCAACTTTTTGAAACTAAAAGAGAAAACAGCTTATCCACAGATTTTGTGGATGCTTGTTATCTATTCTTGTACTTTCTTATCCAATATCATTGATTAAGTGAATTCCCCAGATTCTGCCTCACCCCGGATGACCTGACTTATGAAACAACATCTTTACTGGATACTTCCTCTGCTGGTGCTACTTGCAGTCAGTGCATGGTTGCTATTTGCAAACTCCAGCAAACCTGCACCCGACGTAGCCTTCACCACCTTGAAAGGTCAAACCTCTTCAGTTGCTGCATTGAAAGGCAAAGTGGTTCTAGTTAACTTCTGGGCGACCACCTGTCCCGGTTGCGTACAGGAAATGAATAATCTAGGGGCATTGCAAAACCGGTTCGGCAATCAAGGCTATGTGACTCTGTCAGTGGCAATGCAATATGACCCGCCTGAATACCTGGCTAATTTCATGAAAACCCAGCCTATGCCTTTTATGGTGACGCACGATTTAAGCGGCAATGTTTCCAAGGCATTTGGCGATGTGCAATTAACACCTACCAGTTTTTTGATTGATAAAAATGGCCGGATCGTCAAGCAATATATTGGTTCGATCGACGAAGCCACAGTTGCGGCGGAAATCTCTAAGATTATATAAAACACTTAATAATCAACGACTTGCATAATCAGGATCAAAGTGGCGTTTACGAATGCAAACAAGCCTTTAGTTATTGCGCTACTTTGGTCATGTAATCTTCATCTGCTTGTTTTTATTACGACCACGCAATTCGACTATTCGACATATCAACGCATTCCGCGCAATGAGTCTTTTGTGGTTTATATGCGCGAAAGCACACCAGCAATTGCCCCACCCGATTTTAAAAAATCCGCGGATCCCATAAAGAAGCTTGTCGCCGATAAGCCGCTTTCTAAAGCAAGAATCAAACCGGTGATTAGCCAGATCAGCGAATTAAAACCGCGCTATGCAATTGGCCCATTGCCGGCCTGGCAAGGTGGCATGCCAGCGTGGATGGGCGGACCTGGCGGCAGCATCGATACCTCGACCTATCTGAAAGCCGACGCGCTGCAGCAAGGCGCAATTGCGCTGACTCAACCCGATCTGAGTCTGCCCAATCTGCCCAATGTGGATCCGCTGGCCGTTGTGGACTTGTATATCGATGCCACAGGCGTGGTCAGGCGTGTCGATGTCGTAACGACGGCTTTGGACGACAGCAGTGCCTTGCAATTAAAAGTGGAGCTGGGAAAGATGCTTTTCCGCGCCGCATTGCGCGACGGGCAGCGTGTAGCGTCGATCAAACGCATTACGCTCAGTGCACTGCCGTTGGCAGAACGGATGGATGGGGCGGTACCGCAAGTGATCCAGCAGCGGCTAAAGGCGTCTGCCGCCGCTGGGTCACAATCGCATTAAAACAAACGGTCAGGCAGAAAACTGCTTGAAGGCGCGGCCGGCAATGGCAATGGTGTCGTCGATATCGACATCGGTATGGGCGGCTGAAACAAAGCCTGCCTCATAAGCCGATGGCGCCAGATATACGCCGTGTTCGAGCATCGTGTGGAAGAACGCGTTGAAGCGCACGCGATCGCCCGCCATCACTTCGGCAAACGAGTTAGGCGTGCTGGCGCTGAAGTACAAGCCGAACATACCCCCGACGTTTTGCGCGCTAAACGGCACATTGGCGGCCGAAGCGGCTGCATTGAAGCCATCCACCAGCTTGCGCGTTTTAGCAGTCAGCGCCGTAAAAAAGCCTGGCGCACTGATCAGCTTCAGCGTGGCCAAGCCAGCCGCAACGGCCACCGGATTGCCTGACAAGGTGCCCGCCTGGTAGACCGGGCCCAACGGTGCCAGCTTGGCCATCATGTCGGCGCGCCCGCCAAATGCAGCCAGTGGCATACCGCCGCCCACCACTTTGCCCAAGGTCACCAGATCGGGCTTCACCCGGTGCAAGCCTTGAGCGCAAGTCAGATCGACGCGAAAACCAGTCATGACTTCGTCGTAGATCAGCACAGCGTCATGCGCTTGCGTCAACTCGCGCATCGCCGTCACAAAGGCGGGTGTGGCAGGCACCAGATTCATATTGCCTGCCACTGGTTCGACGATGATCGCAGCAATTTTGCCGACGTTCTCGGCAAAACACGCTTCCAGCGCAGCCACGTCATTGTAGGGCAGCACAATGGTGTCGGCCGCCACGGCAGCGGGCACGCCAGCCGAAGACGGATTGCCAAACGTCAGCAGACCGGAACCGGCTTTCACCAACAAACTGTCGGCGTGGCCATGGTAGCAGCCTTCAAATTTGATCAGCTTGTCGCGACCGGTAAAGCCACGCGCCAGGCGGATGGCGCTCATGGTGGCTTCGGTGCCGCTGGAGACCAGGCGTACCTGATCCAGCGCGGGCAACAAGCTGCAGAGTAAATCGGCCAACTCGACTTCGGCGGCGGTCGGCGCACCAAAGCTCAGGCCATTGCGCGCGGCTTTTTCGACTGCGGCGATCACTTCGGGGTGCGCGTGGCCAAGGATTAGCGGGCCCCATGAACCCACGTAATCGATATAGCGTTTGTCATCGGCGTCCCACACATAAGCGCCATGGCCACGGCTGATAAAAGGGGGCGTACCACCCACCGAACCAAAAGCGCGCACCGGCGAATTAACGCCGCCTGGAATGTGTTTAAAGGCGGCGTCGAACAGATCGTTATTGCGGGACATAAATCAGCTCCGGGACCAGCGGGAGAAGGGCAGGGTGGACAGCGCACTATTGTAATAACGCGGGTCGCCCGACACTTCTTCGCCCAGCCAGTCGGGTTTGGCAAAAGAGGTATCTACTGCGGGTAATTCAATTTCAGCGACGATAAGGCCAGCGTTGTCGCCATGGAATTCATCAATTTCCCAAATAAAGCCATCGCGATGTACTTCGTGCCGGGTTTTATCCAGCACATTGGGGCAGAGCTTTAGCAAGGCGCGTGCATCCTCAACCGGAATCGCATATTCGAATTCGGCGCGCGTGATGCCTTCGTTTTTACCTTTGATGGTAATAAACGCGGCATCGCCTTTGATACGGGCACGCACGGTGCGTGCCGGATCTTCATTCAGATAACCCTGCGCGATGGCTTGGCTGCGCTTGATTTCTCCGCGCCAGTCTTCGCTTTGCAGCAGGAATTTGCGTTCGATTTCCTGACCCATACTCGCGCTCCTTAGAACGGTTTGACGATCACCAGAATAACGATGCCGGCCAGCAAAACCACCGGGATTTCGTTAAACCAGCGATACCACGTATGGCTTTTGGTATTGCGGCCCGCCACAAAGTTTTTGTGCAGACGCATACATACGTGGTGATAACCGACCAGAAACACCACCAATAACAACTTGGCGTGGATCCAGTGCCAGCCCGGGCCCGAGGCAAAACTGTAAAACCACCATGTCCAGATGCCGAAAGCCACCGCCAGAATCGACAGCGGCGACATAAAGCGCAGCAGTTTGCCCGACATCAGCAATAAGCGCTGATAGGCTGCGCCATCCTGTTCCATGGCCAGATTGACAAAAATGCGCGGCAGATAACACAGGCCGGCAAACCAACTGATCACAAAGATGACGTGAAACGCTTTTACCCAGAGCATGGTCACTCGCAAGACAAAAGAACAAATGGAAAACGCCACAAACGTGGCGTCGAGCAATACATCAGATTTCGATCATTTCGAAATCATCTTTCCGTGCGCCGCAATCGGGACAGGTCCAGTTGGGCGGCACGTCATCCCACAATGTTCCGGCGGCGATCCCGTCCTCGGGTCGGCCTTCGTTTTCGTCGTAAATAAATCCACAAATCAGGCACATATATTTTTTCATGCGGTCCACTTTCTGGCTTGGTTTAGAATCGGAATTCTACCTGATAAATAATTGTTGCCACCCATGATTGCCACCCCGCCACTCGTACTTGTATTTAACGGAAATGACCCTTCGGGCGGTGCCGGCATCTCTGCAGACATTCTCACGCTGGCTTCACTCGGCTGTCATGCGCTGCCTGTGATTACTGCCCTGACCGTACAGGATTCCGCAGGCCTGCAAGATATTCAAGCGGTTGAGCCCGACTGGTTGCATGACCAGGCGCGCCATATTCTTGAAGACATGCAGATAGACGCCATCAAGGTGGGCTTGATGGGCAGTGTCGAAAACCTGGCTGTGATCGCGGAAATTGCTGCTGACTATCCAGACATTCCTTTGGTACTCGACCCGGTGTTGAGTTCAGGCACCGGGGATGAATTTTCCACGGAAGAACTGATCAGCGCCATGCGTGAATTGTTGCTGCCGCATACCTTGATCATGACGCCTAACAGCATCGATGCGCGCCGTCTGGCCTCGGATGACCCGGATGAGCAAGAAGAGCTACCGCTGGATGCCGCCGCCAGTCGTTTGCTGGATTGCGGTACTGAATATGTATTGATTACTGGCACGCATGAAAACACGCCGAAAGTGGTCAACACCTTGTTCTCGCGTAATGGCCGCGTGCGTGCGGATAACTGGGATCGTTTGCCGGGCAGCTTTCATGGTTCGGGCGTGACCCTGGCTGCGGCGATTGCGGGCGCGCTGGCCAGTGGCGCCGAGATTGGGGCAGGGGTGCGCGATGCGCAGGAATACACCTGGCAAACATTGAGCTGCGCATTCCGTCCGGGGATGGGCCAATTTATGCCGGACCGCATGTTCTGGGCGCGCCCCAGTGAAGAGGAAGAAGCCGCTGCAGCCGCGAGTGCCATCAAAGGCTAATGCCGTGCTTTAAACCAGAGCGCGTCGGCGGCGCAGCGTTCCACGTGAAACGTCGCCCGCCAGACGCGCTGCCTGCGCGGTTCGCGGCACGGTAAGATTGAGTGCATTAGCTGGTTACAGGATTCATCATGCCCACGCCCTGTTTGCGCCTTGAGCGCGCAATCAACCGGATGGTGCGGGATCTGGCGGCGCCGCTTAGCCTCGCCGATCTTGCCGACGCTGCCCACTACTCGCCCTGGTATCTGGTGCGGCGCTTTCAATCGCGCTACGCCACCACGCCGCAGGCATTTTTATGGCGCTTGCGGCTAGAAACGGCGGCGTCCTTGCTGCAATGGGTGCCCAGCATGCCGATCGGCAAGGTCGCGCTCACAGTGGGATTTTCGTCAGCGGCCACGTTCAGCCGAGCGTTTCACCGGGAATTTGGCTTTACCCCGAGTGCCTGGCGTAAAGGTGCGCCGCCCACCCATCAGTGGCGCGAGCAGACGCTTGGGCCCACCTCATATAAGCCTGGCCACGAAATTGCGGGTACTGCCGCGGATTATCACTGGAGCTTTGCTGAGGTCGACGCACGCATTTCGGTAGAAACCTGGCCGGCTGAGCGCTTGGTGTATATCCGCGAGGTGGGCGATTACGGCCACCATCTTGATTTGCTGTGGACGCGCTTTCGCAAAACCTGCACCGCCTATGGCATCGCGCCGCAACGGCGTTATGGCTTGATCTGGAGCGACCCGGCCACCACGCCAGCAGGCCGCCGCCGTTATGACGCGGCACAGATTGTTGGCCCGCAAGTGCGCATTCCACGTGGTTTGGGCGAATACACCTTGCGGGGTGGGCAATGGGCGGTATTCCGTCATAGTGGTCCTAGTGCCGATATCGGCCCGCGCTGGCGCGATCTGATGCTGACCTGGCTGGCGCAATCGCGCGTTATGCTCGATCCGTCCCGCCCCCGTGTCGAGCGTTACTTTGAGCATCACTACGAGCTGTGTCTGCCGCTGATGCCCTCCGACTGAGGCGCCCTTGATGCAACGTCCTCAAGTGATCGTGCTGAACGGCTGCTCGTCATCCGGCAAAACCAGTCTGGCGCGCGCATTGCAAGAAGCGTTGCCTTATCAATATCTGAATTTTTCGATTGATAGCGTGCTCGACGGATTGCCGCCTTCTGATCTTCGCGCATTACAGACTGGCGCAAAAATCCATCGCGCTGGCTATGATTGGCGGGCCTTGGTACGTGCCTATCATTTTGCAATTCCCGGCTTGCTATAGGCGGGCTTGCATCTGATTATCGATAACGCGTGGTGCGAGACGGATGAGACGCGCGAACTGCTGACCGAACTGGCCGGCTATCAATGCATATTGATCGGCCTCGACTGTCCGCTGGATGTGCTGCAGCAGCGGGAAGGTCTTCGCGCTGATCGCGCGCCCGGCTTGGCGGCTTGGGAGTTCGAGCGTGTGCATACCCTGATGCATTACGATTTGCGCTTTGTGAGCGGTGTCCTTTCGGCCAGGCAAATGGCGGAGACGATTGTGCAGGCACTGGCCGCCGACAACATGGTCGGGGGCGGGGCCGCGACAACGCTGGAAGCGCTGCTACCTAGCTAGCGGCAGGGTGGGGGTTCAAATGAAAACAGCGACGTCGTTACGTCGCTGTTCTTTGCCCAATTGTTGGAGCACTGTTACCGGGGATCAGAAACCCGGAAATTTTAGTCCAGCATTGATTGGCTTGCCCTTGCGAGCGCGTTTGCCGATATAGGGCGCCATCTCGTTTTGATCAAGGACCACTTCAACCGCCTTGCCACCGCGGCCGGTGCCGGTTAAACGCAACGTTTCGCCATCGGAGATGGTAACGGCGGCCAGCGCGTCTTTATCGTCCAACGCCACAGTAATTACGCCGCGGCCACCGCCAGCCAGTTGCTTGAATTCATTCAAGGCAAACAGGTGCAGTTTGCCGGCCTTGGTGAGACAGGCCACCAGCGACGTTTCACGTGGAACAAAAGGCACGACCTTCAGCAGCGTTTCGCCATCTTCGATCGTGATAAACGCTTTGCCTGCCTTCTGCCGTGACATCAGGTTTTCGAACAAGCACGTAAAGCCGTAGCCAGCCGAATTGGCGATCAGCAAATGATCTTGCGGCTGGGTAGTCAGCATCTGCGTAATGCGTGATTTCGGCGCCAGATCAACCAGAGTCGTCACGGGTACACCATCGCCGCGCCCGCCCGGAATACTGGCGGCCGCCACGGTATAGACCCGGCCATCGGTGCCGAACAAGGCAATCTGGTCGATGGTGCGGCATTCAATCGATGCAAGCAGCGCGTCGCCGTCCTTGAACGCCAGATTTTGCAGATCAATACCGTGGCCCTGCCGTGCGCGCATCCAGCCTTTTTCGGACAGGATTACGGTAGTCGGTTCATCGACCACGGCCGCTTCCAGCGTGGCGCGCTCAGCCTGCTCAATCAAGGTACGGCGCGGATCGGCGTATTTTTTGCGGTCCGCTTCAATTTCCTTGATCACCAGCTTCTGCATGGCGGCAGCATTGGCGAGCAGATACTCCAGCTCGGCGCGTTCGCTTTGCAGCTCGGCCAGTTCTTGCTCGATCTTGATGCCTTCCAGCCGCGCCAATTGGCGCAACCGGATTTCAAGAATGTCTTCGGCTTGGCGGTCGCTTAAATTAAAGCGCGCAATCAACGCAGGCTTGGGCTCATCGCTCTCGCGAATGATACGGATTACCTCATCAATATTCAGGAAGACAATTAGACGGCCTTCCAGAATATGAATGCGGTCATTCACTTTCTGCAGACGATGCTCGGTGCGACGGCGTACGGTGACGAAGCGGAAATCGATCCACTCCTGCAGCATCTGTTTCAGCGATTTCTGTTGCGGACGACCGTCACGGCCAATCGACACCAGGTTAATCGACAGCGAGCTTTCCAGCGAAGTGTGCGCCAGCAGCACATTCATCAATTCGTCGGGGCTCTGGCGCGATGATTTGGGCTCCAGCACCAGCCGCACTGGCTGGTCTTTACCTGATTCATCGCGCACGCGGTCCAGCAACGACAAGATCAGCTGCTTGGTTTGCATCTGTTCTTGCGTCAGTGCCTTTTTGCCTTTCTTGACCTTGGGATTGGTCAGTTCCTCAATTTCTTCAAGGACCTTTTGCGTCGACGTGCCGTGTGGCAACTGCGTGACCACCATCTGCCACTGGCCGCGCGCCATGTCTTCTTTTTCCCAGCGCGCGCGCAATTTTAGTGAGCCACGGCCGGTTTCGTAGGCGCTCAGGATGTCCTTATAACCGGAGATAATCTGACCGCCGCCGGGCAAGTCCGGGCCCTTGATCATCTGCATCAGATCACTGACGGTGGCTTGCGGATTGCGGATGAGCGCCACGCTGGCTTCAGCCACTTCCCCCAGATTGTGCGACGGTACTTCGGTTGCCATCCCCACGGCGATGCCTGATGCGCCGTTCAGCAATAGCATTGGCAGGCGTGCCGGCATCAACAACGGTTCTTCGAAGGCGCCATCGTAGTTAGGGATGAAATCGGTTGTGCCGGCATCGAGCTCACTGAGCAACAACTCGGCCATCGGGGTCAGGCGTGCTTCGGTGTAGCGCATGGCCGCCGCGCCGTCGCCATCGCGTGAGCCAAAGTTACCTTGGCCATCAATGAGCGGGTAGCGCATCGAAAAATCTTGCGCAATACGCACTAGCGCGTCATAGGCGGCCTGGTCGCTGTGCGGGTGATATTTACCCAGTACTTCACCGACGATACGCGCTGACTTGACCGGCTTGGCGCTGGAGACCAGACCCAGTTGATGCATGGTGAAAAGAATGCGGCGCTGCACCGGCTTTTGCCCGTCTTCCACCTGCGGCAGCGCACGGCTTTTGACCACGCTCATCGCGTATTCGAGATAGCTCTTCTCGGCGTACCAACCCAGCTGCACCGATTCGCCATCATCCGGCGTCGCGGCTGAGACATCGGCGGTCACGTAGCGGCGGTTGCCACCCCCTTGCTCGGGGATGAGTTCTTCTTCGTGTTCTACAGGGGGGAGATCGGACATAGCAATGCAGCCTGGTTCAAGTCAGCGGGCATTGTAGCCGCCCTGCGCGCCGCATGGGCAGTGATCTGTTACTGGCGCACGGCAGGGCGTTTCACGTGGAACATTGGCATGGGATTAACGGTGCACGCGCACTTCGCGAGCGAGTGTCTGGATTGCATCCTCGGGCTCGGCGTCGGTAATAACGCTCTCGGCAGCCTCCCACAACATCAGATTAAGCGGCGCGCCAAAGTCCTCAATGACGTTGCCTTGCGCGTCTACCCAGTGACCAAAGTGCTGCGCATTCTGGATACGGCCATGCATCGGCGTTAAGCGCGACACGCCAGGCAGCCACAGCCACACCGGCTTACCGAGCGCAAAGGCTGCGCCGATCTCGAATGCCGTGCCGGAATCGGGCTCGGATTCGCTGCGAAATGCGCGCACATCGGCAAACACGGCATCGGCGCGTGCGATCAGGCCGCAGTTCTGCCGGAAGATCCAGCGGCGCTTTTCCGCGTCGCCATCGAAGGGCGGCACAGCCGCATCCAGCGGGTACAGGCCTTGCAGCCCATGCCATTCGCAGGCGGCTTTGAGACGCGCTCCCCATACCACCGCATCGGGGCGAAACACGCCGGGGCCGGCGAGATAGATACGTGTGATGGCAGGCATGCTGGATGTTTTGGTCGAGAGTGACGGGCTTCACTATACTAGTGCCCGATTATGCCGGTTGCATGCAAGATTTGGGGCAGCAAGGCCATATAAAAAAATCAGGGAAAGGGGAGTTGAGATGTGGTTCGATAAACCGCGGGATCAGAGCGTGCAGATTGCGCTCGACCAGGCGCTGGCGGAAAACCGTCAGCTGCGCCAGCAAATAGAAAAACATGAGCGCGACGAGGCCTTTTTACGCTTGCTGCATACACAGACCCATCCTGCTGCCATGGCGCCGGCAGCCATCCAGATGGGGCCTGATATCACCCCGCAGTTAGCGCAAGTGGCTAGCGCCATCCAGACCGCAGCAGCCCGCACGCGACCCAGCACCACGCAGTCGGCATCTGCCGCGACTGACTTCAGCGCTGAATATCGCCGGATTGATCAATTGCTAGGCAATGCGGGCGAGCACGTTGGCGCGCTGGAAAGCGAATCCACTCGTATTGGCCAGTTTGTTGAGGTGATTACCGGCGTTGCAGGGCAGACCAATTTATTGGCGCTGAATGCGGCCATCGAAGCGGCCCGCGCGGGGGAGGCCGGTCGCGGTTTCGCCGTGGTGGCCGACGAGGTACGCAAGCTGGCGGAACGCACCGCGCACGCCGCCAAGGAAATCGCACAGCTGGTTGAGCAAATCCACGGCCAGACTGCCGCAACGCGCGGCGGTATCGATACCTTGGGCGGCGCCATCACCGATCTGCATCAGCGCATCGAGGCGCAGCAACACAGCGCGGTTGTCGCAGCGCAGCCCCAAGGCGCGATCGTGGAGGTGGCCGAGCTGCATCATTGGCATGGTCAGCTGCAGGACGCCATTCACGAGCTTGCCGCAGCCCGTTAGCTTTCGGCGGGCGCGTGTGGCAAGCAAAAAGGCCGGATCACCCAGATCCGGCCTTCTTCATTTAATGCGATGAGCTGAGATTGCGAGCTTAAATATCGGCCTCAACCTGATTACCCCGCGCCTCCAACCAGGCGCGGCGGCTGGAGGCCTCCGTCTTGCCCATCAGCATATGCATCAGTTCGCGAGTGTTGCCGGCCACGTCATCGCCCACGCCAACACGTAGCATGCGGCGCGTTTCCGGATTCATGGTGGTATCAAACAATTGCTCGGCGTTCATTTCACCGAGGCCTTTAAAGCGAGAAATACTCCACGCGTTTTCGCGGATTTTCTCGGCGCGCAGCTTATCCAGCACCGCAGTCAACTCGCCTTCATCCAGCGCGTAGAACTTGCGCGGCGGCTTGCTCTTGCCGCTGCCCGCCACGTCCACGCGGAACAACGGCGGCTGCGCCACCCAGACATGACCATGGCGGATCAACGCCGGGAAATGCCGATAGAACAGCGTTAGCAGCAACACCTGGATATGCGAACCATCCACGTCGGCATCCGACATGATCACGATCTTGCCGTAGCGCAGGCCGCTTAAATCGGGTGTCTCGTTGGCGGTATGCGCATCGACGCCGATGGCGACCGCAATATCGTGCACTTCGTTATTGGCAAAGATCTGGTCGCGATCGACTTCCCACGTATTGAGTACCTTGCCCCGCAGCGGCAGGATGGCCTGGAAATCCTTGTCGCGACCCAGCTTGGCCGAGCCGCCAGCCGAATCGCCCTCCACCAGAAACAGCTCGCAGCGCGCCGCTTCGTCACTGGCGCAATCGGTGAGCTTGCCCGGCAACACGGCAACGCCGCTCGATTTTTTCTTCTCCACCTTCTGTGCGTTTTTCTGCCGCGCTTGCGCCGCGCGGATGCACAGATCGGCCAGCTTTTTGCCCTGTTCCACGTGTTCGTTCAGATACAGCTCGAACGGTGGCTTGACCATGGCGGACACCAGCTTGAGACCATCGCGGCTGGTGAGCTTGTCTTTGGTCTGGCCCTGGAATTGCGGGTCAAGAATCTTGGCCGACAGCACAAACGAAGCGCGGCCAAACAGATCTTCGGGCAGCAGCTTGACGCCCTTGGGCGTCAGCGAATGGAATTCGATAAAGCCTTTAACGGCCTGGAATACGCCATCACGCAAACCGGATTCATGCGTGCCGCCGACGGGTGTCGGGATCAGGTTTACATACGATTCGCGCGAGGTGGGGCCATCTTCGCTCCACGTCAGCGCCCAGGCGCAACCTTCACCCGGGGCGAAGGTTTCATCGATACCTTCAATGTACTTTTCGCCTTGCAGAATGGGCACGATCAGCGAATAGCCGGTAAGTTGCTCACCCAGATAGCCCGTCAGGCCGTCCGGGTAAGTCCATGTTTTTTCAGCGAATTCACCATTGGCTTGCTCCACCTTCAGCGTCACGATCAAGCCCGGCAGCAGCACTGCCTTGGATTTAAGCAGATGCTCGAGCTCGCCTTGCGGAATATTGGGCGCATCAAAATAAGAGACGTCCGGCGCGACAAACACGGCGGTGCCGGTGTCTTTTTTGGCGCAAGTGCCGATCTGCGCCAAAGGCTCGGCCACCTCGCCACCGGCAAACACGATGCGATGCTGCTGGCCGTCGCGTTTGACTTCCACTTCCAGCCGCGTCGACAGCGCATTGGTCACCGACACGCCCACGCCGTGCAGACCGCCCGAAAACGCGTAGGCGCCTCCATCTTTTTTGTCGAACTTGCCGCCCGCGTGCAATTGCGTGAACACCACCTGCACGGTCGGCACGCCTTCTTCCGGGTGGATGCCCACCGGAATGCCGCGGCCGTTATCCGCCACGCGCATGGTCTGGTTGCGGTACAGCACCACGTCGATACGGGTCGCGAAGCCTGCCAGCGCCTCATCGGCCGCGTTGTCGATCACTTCCTGGCAGATATGCAGCGGATTGTCGGTGCGCGTGTACATGCCGGGGCGATGCCGGACCGGATCGAGGCCCTTCAGTACCTTGACGGCGGATTCGTCGTAACGTGGAGTGCTCATGACAGCCTGTGGTGGTAATGCGGTTCAAGCGCCGCAGTCTAACAAAGCGCGCACGTGGGGCCAAACGCCGTCGGTACGCGGTCACGTTTCTGTACATTAAGGTTGTGTTGCAAGCGGAACGTTGCGGCGCGCACGGCGTCACAAAGCACACGTAGTCAACACACGGAGCGTCATTATGTACGCGCTTGCCACCCTGATCGGGTTTCCGACCATCAATGCTGTGGTCGATGATTTTTTGCGCCGCTTGCGTCAGCACGCGGTATTCAGCGCCATCCTGCCAGAGGGCGATCTCAAACCGCTGCGCCTGCGCCTGGTTCATTTCTGGAGCGCCGTGCTTAACGGCGAAAGCTGGAACCTGCCGCTGGCCAGCAACCGCAGCAATCCAGGCCGCTTACCCAGCTTGCTGGGCGAGGGCCATGGCGTGGTGCTAGGCGTGTTTCGCGAGGCCATCGACAGCCTGGTGTCCGGCGACCTGGCCCAGGCGTGGCACCGCCGAGTGGATATCCTGCAGCAGTCGTTTACGCCGGTGGACCAATGCGTGCTGGCCAAGGCGGGCACGCCGTCTTTGCGCCGGGCCTGGTGAGTGAGCAACGGACCTTTTCTGTCGGTTTCACTAAAAGGAAACCCCGCAGCGCCGATGGGCAGTGCGGGGTTTTTTATGCTTCTGGTATATGGCGGATTATTTAGTTCCAGCAGGTTGCTAGCGTTGCGCTGCCGTTTACGTTACCGCGCACACCGAAGCTGTTGTACGTGTATGTGTAACACGTTGTGTCTTTGAGCTGTGAGGTCGCCGGAGTGGCCTGTAACGTATAGCCGGCGCTGGCGCCTGTCGTCACGGTGGGTGAGGGCACATCATAGAAGTGATTAGTCGAGTCTGGAATCGGCATACTGGTGGACGAGGAAGAAACACCGTAGCCCAATGCCGACAAGTCAGACGTGTACGAGTTGTTCGCCGCAAAAAAACGCTCTTCCCGACTGGCCACGTCCAGTAAGGCGGTCTGCGCGGTAGTGCGACGCGATTTCATCACCGTCGTCTGATACAGCGGAATGGCTACCCCGGTCAAAATGGCGACGATTGCCAGAATGATCATCAGTTCCATCAACGTGAAACCTTGATTCGACCTCATTGTGTTTCCTTCCAGGTAATGCGTTGGCCCGCTACGTCGGTCACCGGCACGATCACGCACTTGCTGACGTCATTCGCGCAAACCGGCGTGCCGCCGAGGTTGTTACCGACAGTGGCCGAAACGGTACCGGTTGAGGTGCTGACGGTCAACGTGGTGACGCTACCGCTGGCATTGAGCTTGGCGCCTTGCACCAGCACCGCTGAGTCACTTGCTATATTCGGGAAGAACGGTGCGGTGAAGGTACCGCCCGTCAACGGGTTATAGGCCATGGTCCAGCCTGTCGGCAATTGCACCGTGCAAGTCGCGGTCGAACTCGGCGGCGGGATAATGGTATTCAGTTCAAGCGCGCCGTCGTTGATGACCGGGTTGGCAATCACCTGCTCACCGGTGGTAGGAAGATCGTAATACCAGCCATAATTGCTGTTGCCCGTGGTGCATGTAGTCGAATCTTGCCAGCAGACCGCGTTGTTACTGAGCACGCGGTAACCACCTACGGAACCTGAGGACAAAGTAGTCTCCGTCGAGGTTTGTTGCACCAGCGCACTACGCGGCACTGTAGAACCGACGCCCGCGCTGCCAGCTGCGGGAGCGGTACCCGCCACATAAGCCGTAGTTGAAGCGGGAATCGTAACGCTGTTAGTCGTCCGACGGCCGCTGTTCCAGGCACTCAAATCCCAATCCCAAATGCCATAAACACTCTGCCTGCCGCTGGCATACACGTCGCCCAACGAGTTTGTAAACGGCGTACGTTGGCCGGTGCCGAACATCAGGAAAATACGGTTAGAGCTGCCCACCTTGATGGACGAAACTTGTACTTGCGTCGACACAGGCTGCAACGTGCCGGTGGAGCTGGCAGCGGTAAACAGCGGCGTGGCGACTGTGCCGCCATATGTCGAGGTAATCCAGTCCGCCGGGTTCGAGCTGGTGACATCAAATCGCCAGATATTACCGGCCAGATCACCCGCGTACAGATAGTCGACGATATGGTCATTATCGAGGTCAGCTGAAGCCACATAGGTAATCCCGGCCGTGCTGCCTGATTTGCCGGTGCTGAGGAACTTCGGGCTGATTGTGCCGTTGCTGGCATTAACCACCATGATAAAAATGCCGGCGTTACCCGATGAGTTCCAGCCGCTGCCAAAGATAACGGCCCAGCTACCATTATGCATGCGCCGGATCAGTGGCGCGCCATAGGTATAGCCCACAGAGCCGCCAATCGAGCTGTTAAGCGCGGATATGGTGGAGTCGGTCCATTCGCCTTTGACGATCGACGCTGCGTTGTTTTCGCTGAATGTGGTCGGATCCGTGACTTCAAGCGCATACACCGCTTTGCCACCCGGTCCCAGACCACCCACAACCCAGCTGTGCCAGGCATTGCTGTAATACAAGTCACCGGTTGCCGGGGGCGCGTCGACAAAATATGCGTGGTCATAGGTGGGGTTGGTCAGCGCGTTGAGGTTGCCAATCACGCTGGCTGGCACGTAACCCAAGATGTCAACGCCGTCATTGGTGCTGGTATCGAACACGCCCGACGCGTTGTAACTGCCTGCGCGAAAACCATGCAACATTCCGTCATTGCTACCCGTGTAGACCACATTGGTCCGCGTCGCATTGGTGGTGGTATATGCGGTATAGTTGGTTTCCGACGCCGTCTGAGCAGGGAACAGCGCATCAACCCAGGTTGAGCCGTAGGCCTTGTTGGGCGCGCCAACCCAGACTGGGCTGGAGTCGGTGATATCGCCTAATACGCTGGTGCGCAAACGGAACGGATTGGACGTGGGCGGTGGTTCCTGCGAACGATCGCCGCGCAGGAAACTAACGCGGTTCTGGGTAACTGTGGTGGATTCGCCGGTGATCGCCAGCGCGGTGCGTTGCGTGCTGGTCAAACCGTTCCACGTGAAAGCGGTGCCGACGCCGGATCCGTTTGACGTGATCACGGTGCGGGTGGTCTGTTTGGTCACAGTGGGCGTAGTCGTGCCATCGCTCATTGCAGAACAACTACCGCCGGTAAGCGTACAACTGCCGTCCCATACGGCCGCAGTCGATAACGCCGGCACACCATTGACCAGCACTACGGAATTGGCGGTTACCTCGCCCCACCAGTTATCGGGGTGATATTGCGTCTGATAAACCTGTGCACCTTCCTGGACCTGGGTACCCTTGATCGCGTTGACCGATGCACCCGTGAATTCCTGAGTTGCAGGGGTGGCAAGGAAGCAGGTTAGTTCGTGAACGTTGGTCGAACCCCCCGTACCACCTGAAAAACCAAAACGGAACGACGGGGGCAGTGGACCGCTTACCGTCGAATCGAGAATGTCCTGGTTGGTAATGATTTGTGTCTGTGCACCGCCGTTGTAGGTATACCAAAGCGACAGTTTACCGCCAGGGGTGATCTTTAATTTGTACGTCACCGGGTTCGCACCGGTACGTCGCGTAACCGTGCTCTGGGCGAGTGGCGTGGTGCTGCTCGAAAGCTGAGTGCCCTTGATGTACGGATAATCAAGAATGGTCGGCGTCTTGCCGCTCGAGTCTTTATAAGCCGTATAGACCTTGTTATTACCCGAAGTCGTTACGTGGACCGGATAACCTTTAAGGCAAGATCCCTGGATATCCGTTGCGTTATAGGTGCCCCACCCGTTGGCCGCAAACGTGGCCGCATTGACGGAGCCGCCACCGCGCACCACGATCGAATTAGGCGTTCGGGTGCCATTGGCTGGCGTCGCAGTATTATCACCGGGGCCGGTCCAGAAGTTACCCCACTCATCAATCCCCAAGCCTAGATAACCGCCGGTAATCCCATCTGATAGCGCGTTACCATTGGAGCACGAGTAGCCCAATGAGCCGCCCGTTGCGCCGACGTCCAGTGTTGTTTTGGAGCCGTCGAGCAAGAAGAAACTGATACCGTCGGCGCCGAGGTTGGTGGTGCCGCCGTCCCCGCTGCCGTTGTAGGTATACGCAGTAAACGTCACCTGAATGCCTTGATCAGTCGGGAACGTATTGTTATAGATAATCGCGCCGTGCTGGTAGGTGCCTTTGCTGGTAAATCGCAAAGCGCCATTACCACTGGTATCGGGCAAGGTGCCGGTGGCGCCGCCGCCCAGATTGGTGGCACACGCGGGGATAACCGAAGTCGCTGTGGAGGAAGGCTGGTTATTGCCCGCAGTCAGGCACGCAGCACCTAATGGGGTCCAATTGTTCTGGGCCGCAGACAACGAAAAATTCTCGGAAACGGACAGTGAAGCAGCATCCGCAAATCCTGACATCGCGAGTAATATTGAGCCCGCGATGGCGCTATAGTTAAAATTTGTCATTATCGTTTCCCCGACTTAATTGCAGGTATTGTCCTGGCCTAGATCTTTGATCTGGCCCGGAATAACGCGATACACCGATTGCAAAGTCGCAACCGCATTCTGATTGCCGCCATAACCTTTAGCGGTAATCAGATAAAAGCGGGCGCAGCTTGATGTATCCATGCCCGCAAAATAAATGGTGTAAACCGGGCTGGCGTAGTATTTGCCTACACCACCCGTGGTGCTGACCGGGATTTTTGTAGAATCAGCATAAGTCGCATAGGCATCCGATAACGGATTTGCATTCGGCGTTCCTGTGCAGATCGTAGCCTTACTCTTCGCACCGGCCGTGCATGCCACGCCATTCGACGCATTCGTCGCCTGGACCAACCACCATTGCGCGTATTGCATTGCGGATTGCGCGGCCTCGGTTGCCCGGCTTTTTTCACGCAGGTTGCCAGCCATGACTTGATCAAGCCCAAAACCGCGGAACATGGCCAATCCGATATAAATCATCAGCACCAGAAAGATCAGCGAACTGAACATGACAAAGCCGGTTTGTTTGATCTGTTTCATAGCGTGTTCATCAGTGCAATGACGCGGGTGAACGGAATCGTAGCGGGCTGGCCTGTCTGGCCCGCGAGCGGATTGGCATAGTTAAGTGTGACCTTGATCGCGCGCGCATTTAGCCAGGAAGTACTCGCGCCGCCACTGGTGTACTGAAATGCGGTGCCGTCGCCGGTGGTATCGATCGCATATTGCAGATTCATCGAACTCACGTTATTGACCAGCAAATAGGTGGCCGCGCTGCCTGTGCCCACCGTTTCCACACAGGTCAGCGACGACACCCCGCTGGTGGTGGTGACCGAAAAGGTGTCGACGTAAATGCGTCCGGTGTCCGCTTTGACACCACTGCAGGTAGACAAGGGATTGGTGCCGACAACATAGCGGATCGTGAATGTGTTCGCGCTGCCGCTGATATAGGTGCCTGCTACCGTAAAACCGGTAGCCACAGGAAACACGGTTGCTGCGGTGTTGGTGACTGGAGGCACGATGAAATAACCCGCTTGCTGCACAAATGCGGCAAGCAGATTCATTGATGTACGTTGCGCATCCTGAATTTGCGAATAAGCGTCGCGGGCCGTTGAACTGGTTCGCATTGAAAAATAGACGGTACCCAGCCCTATCATCAGAAGCAAGCTGATTGCCAGGCCGATCAGTAATTCGATCATGCCGATACCACGTTGTCTGCGGGGGATAGCGGCCATATCAGTAGATGCTCGCAGTGGTGGTGTACGTCTGGGTCTGTTGCGTGCCCGCGGCCATATTGCCAGCGCCGGGTGTGCCCGCTGCGTCGTTATGCAGTGCAACGGTCTTCTCAAGCCAGCTCACGGTGATCTGGCAAAGATTGGGTTTCGCGGCGCTATTGCCGGTGCAGGTAACGTTACCCTTGCCCTGGGGTAGCACCGTGGCCAGATTCTGAGCCCAGTTTTTGAGGTCGTAGGCCGCTAATTGTGCGCCGGTGCACGTGGCTGATGCGCAATCCTGCGTCGATGAAGCAAGCGTGCTGTTGGCGCTGCCACTGATGCTGGAGCCAGTCCAGGCATCGCCCATTGTGGCCGTGAGATCCCCCGCAAAGGTGGCGGTCAACCAGTAGCTTTTATTAACCTGCATGTTCGCGGCCAGGCTGGACGCTTGAATGGCCGCCAGGCTGTGCGAGCGTGCGGTTTGCGTGTTGTTGATAGCCAGCATCTGGATGCCGGCCATGCCCAACACGCCAATCAAGATAATTACCAGCGTAATCAGCACTTCGATCATTGAGAAGCCGCCCTGGCGGCGTTGCGGTGTGCTCAACATGCTGACCCCGTTTTGCGCGTCCACTGGCCCGCAGAGAAAACCAGGCATCGTTTGTAGTCAGTGTTATTTGTGCTGTCGGTCAAAGTGAGTTGCCCTGAGGCTGACGTATACCCGTTACGATCGAAACTGACGCTGGTCAAAGAGGTCGAGGCGGTCAATGCGTCGGTACTGCTGAATGCAGCCTCCATCCGGATCAGATTGGGCGAGGTGACACTAGTGGGAAAACCGCTTAGATCGGCCGCAGAATCGATAAACATCACCCAACCATTTTTCCACTGCGAGGTATTGCAGCCCGCCTTTGGACATAACACCACATTCACGCCACGTTTGATGGCTTCACTACGCGCCACCAGCAAATCGCCGGAAATACGATTCAGCTCGCCGCTCATACGGTTATTGGCTATCGATGTTTTGAACGATGGCAATGCGATTGCCGTCAGCACGCCAATAATGGCGAACACGACCAGCAATTCGATTGCGGTAAATCCACGCTCAATAGAGGGCATATAGAGATAGAGCCTGTTTTTAATGAGTATTGAGGTATCTATATCAACAATTTAACGGATTGCGTCCAATTAACCGGGTGGCGTTGCAAAATGCAACATAAACGCCCCACGCCGCTGATTAGACCATCCAGAACCTTCCGGTATGGTATGCGCAGGCGTCAAGGCATTGCTAACCACCTGTCAGCAGTGCCCTACCGGTTAACAATGTAAATCAAATAGATGCCATAAACGCGACAGCGGTGGCGTGTCAGCCGTGCGCCGCTGTTGCTGCTTTTCTGGGCGAACTATGCCAGAACAGCTGACAGAGGCCAATGCGCAAGCGACTGATCACGCAGCGTTTATTGGCGGCAATCAGCCTAGCCCGCGCCGATACTGAATCGCTTCGGCCACATGCGCCGCGCTGATGGTGTCGCTTTGCGCCAGATCGGCAATCGTGCGCGCCAGTTTTAATACGCGGTGAAAGCTGCGCGCCGAAAGATTAAGTCGTTGCAATGCGCTGTGTAGCAATTCGCGCGCGGCTTCTTCAGGCTGACAATATTCATCCACTTCGCGGGTATTTAGCGCGGCATTGGCTTTGCCCTGGCGCGTTAGCGCGCGGTGGTGCGCGGCAGCCACGCGTAATGCAATTGCCGCGCTGGTTTCACCATCGGCCGCGCCCATTAGCGTGGTGTCGCTGACTGCGGGCACGTCCACCGCCATATCCAGCCGATCCAGAAACGGCCCGGATAGTTTGGCCTTATAACGCGCAATCTGGTCCGGGGTGCAACGGCAGGCGCGTTTGGGGTGGCCCAGATAGCCGCAGGGGCACGGGTTCATGGCGGCAATCAATTGAAAGCGCGCGGGGAAAGTGACTGCGTGCGCGGCGCGGCTGATATTCACTTCACCGCTTTCCAGCGGCTCGCGTAATACCTCCAGCACTTTGCGATCGAACTCGGGTAGTTCGTCCAGAAACAGAATGCCGTTGTGCGCCAGCGAAATCTCGCCCGGCTGCGGATTGGAGCCGCCACCGACCAGCGCCGGCGCCGAGGCGGTGTGATGCGGCGCGCGATAGGGTCGCAGTCCAAACTGGCTGACATCAAGGCCTTTGCGGGTTAGAGAACGCACCGCCGCGGTTTCAAGCGCCTGGTCTATGCCCATGGGTGGCATCAGGCCGGGCAAGCGCTGCGCCAGCATCGATTTGCCGGTGCCCGGCGTGCCCACCAGCAACAGGCTGTGCTGGCCCGCGGCGGCAATTTCGAGTGCGCGTTTGGCTTGTTGCTGGCCGCGCACATCCAGCAGATCAGGATATTCAGGCGGGGCAAACCAACTGGGTGCGACGGCGGCGGGCAGCGGTTGTTTGTGGGTAAAAAAGCGGCAGATGTCCTGCAGGCTGCTGGCGGCACGCACATCCGCGCCGGGGTAGAGCGCGGCTTCCGGGGCACTTTGCGCGGGCAGAATCAGGATGCGTCCGGCCTCGGTCGCGGCGCGCGCCAGGGCGATGGCGCCGCGCACCGGGCGTAGTCCGGCGGTCAGCCCAAGCTCGCCAGCAAACTCGAAATGTGTCAGATCGGCCCCCGCCAACTGACCGCTCGCCGCCAGAATGCCGACGGCAATCGGCAAGTCGAAGTGGCTGGACGATTTAGGTAGGTCCGCAGGTGCTAAATTGACGGTGATCCGACGAGCGGGAAACTCAAACCCCGCCACGGCCATCGCCGCGCGTACCCGTTCGCGGCTCTCTTTGACCTCGGCTTCGGGCAGTCCAACCAGATTAAAAGCAGGTAAGCCATTGGCAAGATGAACTTCCACTGATACGGCTTGCGCGGTCAGTCCCTCAAGGGCCCGGCTGTAGATGAGTGCCAATGACATAACTATGGTTCGAATCCCTGTAAACGGTTCGCTATAGTGTATGGACCTCCGATTCTTCAAATATTGATCCCGTCGTGAATCCCAACTCTGCTGAAACCGATTTATTGCCAGATTTTCGCAATATGGGCGTGGTGCTGCGCATCCTGGTGGTGATGCACCTGGCGCTGTTTATCTACACGCTGATCGGCCTGCAAAACTGGCTGGCGTGGCCGCAGCATTTTGTGGATTCGGTGCTTTGGCTGGAATTTTCACTGCTGCCAGCTATGCTGCTGTTGGGCCTTGCCAACCCGTTGCTCACCCGATTGAGCTATTCACGCGGCGTGGTGGCCACCTGTGCGCTGGCTGCGCTGGGGGGCACCTTCGGTCGCTTGTTGATTACGCCACAAGCGCCGGACTGGGATTTGCTGCTGGCCGACGCCATTGTCATGATCGTGGCGGCGTCCACCTTGCTAAGCTATTTTCATCTGCGCCAGCGCGCGTTGTCGCCCAGGTTGTCAGAAGCACGCTTGCAGGCATTACAGGCACGGATCCGGCCGCATTTTCTGTTTAACAGTCTGAATGCGGTGCTGTCGCTGATTCGGTATGAGCCGGTCAAGGCCGAGCAAGTGCTGGAAGATCTGGCCGATCTGTTTCGCGTGGTGATGAAAGATAACCGGCAGTTGTCGCGGCTGGATCGAGAAGTGGAGCTGGCCAAGCGTTATCTCAATATCGAGATGGTGCGCCTGGGTGGCCGCTTGAAAGTGCAATGGAATACCGAGAACATGCCGGGCGATGCTGCGGTGCCCCCTTTGATGCTGCAGCCGCTGGTAGAAAACGCGGTCTATCATGGGGTGGAACCTGCATTGAATCCGGCGCCCATTCAGGTGAACATTTTCAGATTTCGCGATCAGATACACCTGGATGTTAAAAACCCGCTGCCACCGCCTGACGCGGTGCGTGAACACGGCGGTAACGGAATGGCTCTCGAAAATATCAGAGAGCGTTTACTATTGCATTTTGATGCTGAAGCTACGCTGACAACACAGGCAGCGAGCGACTATTATCAAGTGCATATTGTGGTGCCATACAGAGAGATCACCCATGACGACGCCGCTTCGCCTTTTTCTGGTGGATGACGAGATGCCTGCACTGCGCAGGCTGGAAGACGTATTGCATGACTGTGCCAGCGAATGCCCGATTGAAATTCTGGGCACCGCAACCAACGGGGTTTCGGCACTGGCCCAACTGGCGGAGGCTGACGCCGATGCCGCCATTATCGATATCCAGATGCCGCAAATGAGCGGTATCGAACTTGCGCGCGAACTGCAAAGCCTGTCGCAACCGCCCGCTGTGATCTTCGCCACAGCGTTCGAAGAGTACGGCGTTGCGGCCTTTGAAGTGCGCGCTGTGGACTATCTGCTTAAGCCGATCCGCCGCGAACGGCTGCTGGATGCGCTCAACCGCGTGGCTGAAATGCGCGCGGCCCAGGCGCAAGCCGAGCCAGCGTCGCATGCGCGTAGCCATTTCAGCGTGACGGAACGCGGCCGCCTGCATTTGATTCCGGTGGCCGAAGCGCGCTATCTGAAGGCCGAGCAGAAATACATCACGCTGCGCACGCGCGAGCGCGAATATCTGCTGGAAGATTCGCTAACCCGGCTGGAAGAAGAATTTGGCAGCCGCTTTGTGCGCATCCACCGCAATTGTCTGGTGGCGCGAGATTCGTTGGTGGGCTTTGAAAAGATGCCTTCCAATGGCGGCGAAACGCATTGGGTGGCGGTGTTGAAAGATGTGCCGGAACGCTTGGCGGTCAGCCGTCGGCAGCAGCATGTCATCAAGGAATTCAAGAAAAACGGTTAATTGCTGACACGGTTTTCTCGAAATTCAGCCCGAAAAAAAGCGCTCGATATCACGTCGAGCGCTTTTTTATTGCTGGTTTGGCCCGTCACTGGCCAGTCCGGTTATGCGTGCAGATGCGTCAACGCCATCACCCACATCGCCGCCAGGTTGATCAGGCAGACCAGTTGCGCCGCGCTGCCCAGATCCTTGGCGCGTTTTGCCAGCTCATGGCGTTCCAGCGAAGTGTGGTCCACCGCAGCTTCGACCGCCGAGTTGAGGAGTTCCACAATCACGGTCAGAAAATGGCTGCCAATGACGGCGGCGTGGGCCCACGGTTGCAGCGGTACAAACAGCGAAATCACAATGCCGGCCACCGCCAGCAAGGCCACTTGCCGGAACGCGGCTTCGTTGCGCCAGCCAGCGCCCAGGCCGTCCAGCGAATAGCCCAATGCATTCAGCACGCGCTGCGCGCCGGTTTTACCTTTGAACGGACTTTCCTTCACGATCAACCTTCTGCGGTTACCGGGCTAAACACATCGGCATAGCACGTGTAGTTAAGCAAAAACGTCAACGGCATGACCGCAAGCAATAACACCAGGCTGGGCAACATGCTCAGGTTGGGGTTGATGCTGGCCAGCAGATGCGTCGGAATGGTCAGTATCATCGAAGCCACCATGATGAAAACGACCAGGATCAAACCCGACAACAATAACGCCAGCCAGTTACGCCAGAATGCCAGGTAGCTGGTTTTCATCGCGCCCATGGTGCCCATGTCGCGCATGATGACCAGCGGCGGCGCAAAGAAATAGATGCTGTTGATCAGCATCAGGCCCAACACAAACAACAAGGCAATCCAGAACCCGTTGCCACCCAGATCAGGCAGCTCGCCTGCTTTTTGCATGGATTGCAGCGCGCTGGCGTCATGGCCCGGCAGCAGCGCCACCACCACGGCCATGATGGCCATCATGATCAGCATTGCGCCAATGGCGTATAGCAGGCCCACGCCCAGCAGGCTACGCGTGTGTTTACGCAGGCCGATCAGCAAATTGGGAAAATCCGGCGGCAGGTCTTGGGTGACTTGCAGATGGGCGCACCAGACGGCGCCACCCAGCAGCAGCGGCATGATGATGGGGCTGATGATGCCCAGATAGGGGATGGCCGACAGCGTGAGCAGCACCGCCATGACGCTGACGCTGATCAGCATCCAGCGGCCGATATGTCGTTTGTATAGCTTTAGCGCATCGCGTATCCACGTCCAGCTGTGGCTGAGCGGCACCCTGCGTGGTTCCGGCGTGGTGTCGATGATCAAACCAGAGTCGTCCATCCTGCTTTCCTTGTGTCGTATCGCCGACATCCTGGTGGTAAGCAGGAGGGTTGTCTACAGCGGGTTTGCCGGGGGCGACGCGTGTGGCGGGTTCAAGGCGCGCCGCAGCGGTCGCGCCAGGCTTCATAGTTGCTGGCTTGCAGCAGCACAAAGAACAAAGCGTGCGCCGATGCCGTCAGATACGGCGCCCAGGCGCGCAAGCTGGGATTGGCGCCACTGGACAGCAGATTGTCCAGCAACAAAGGCACGCACAGCCATGCCAGCAGCAACGCGCCCTGATTGCAGATTACGCTGCCCAGATTGCGCCAGAACAAGCGATAGGCAGTCAGACAAGCCTCCACCACACCCGCCTGGTCCAGCACGATCAGCACCGGCGCAAACAGCCAGCAAGGCAAGAACAGCATGATGGCGATCATGGTTTTGCCCGGCAGCAGCGGCGTGCTGGCGGGCAGGGTATTCATATAGTGATTGAGGCTTTGCGTCAGCACGGCCATTGCCACCAGCCATGGCATCGCGGCACACCAGCGCAGCCAGCCGGGGCGGCCCGCCAATGCGGGCTGATGTCGCCACGCCAACGGCATGACGATGCTCCAGCCCAGTACCGATACCAGCATCGGTACAAACCACTGGTTGGCGCGTTCATCGGTCGGGAGCAGTGCAGGCATGCACAGCGCCGCACCAATCAGAATAGTTACGCCCAGTGCAAGCATGGGGTACTGCCACAAGGTGCGACAGCCCGCCAGCAGCCACTTGGTGTGGGTAGAACCGGTAGTGTGTTGAAGCGGCAAATTCATAAGTAAATCACGGCCTCCCGAGCGGAAATTCAGGATAAACAGGCCGTCGCCGCTACGTCTATGACCGCCGGGTGGGCGGCGTTTTTGACGGATGAACGCAGTGTTTGTCCGATGCTTACCTACAAGCATCGGACATTAACTTACGTAGTTTTACTTAACAAAAGTGGGTTGATCGCCAACTATGCACCAACAACGCGCGTGGCATGGCGCGCAATCATCAGCTCTTCATTGGTGGGGATGACGTAGACCGCGACGCGACTGGCCTCGGTGCTGATGCGGCGCGCTTTGCTGCTGCGCGTGTTGTTCACACCTTTGTCCAGTTCCACGCCCAGCCAGCCCAGCGCTTTACACACGCTGGCGCGCACATGCTCGTCGTTTTCGCCAATACCGGCGGTAAACACGAGCGCATCCAGACCTTGCAGTGCCGCGCTCAGGCTGCCCACTTGTTGCACGATGCGGTTGGCAAAGTAATCGACCGCCAGTTTGGCGCGTGGATCGTTGCTGGCGTGCAGTTCACGCATATCGCTGGAAATGCCGGACAGCCCCAGCAGGCCCGATTCCTTGTACAGCAGGGTTTCGATCTCGGCTGTGTTCATCTTCAGATGCGTCATCAGGAACAGCACAATCGCCGGGTCCAGCGTGCCGGTACGCGTGCCCATCGGCAGGCCTTCCAGCGCGGTAAAGCCCATGGTGGTCAACTGACACACGCTGCCCAGCAATGCCGCCATCGATGCGCCATTGCCCAGGTGGCAAACCACGGTGCGGCCTTGCGCGGCTTTGGCGTCGATCTGCGGCAGCACGCTGGCGATATATTCGTACGACAAACCGTGAAAGCCCCAGCGACGCAGACCTTCGCGCTCGGCCAGTTCCAGCGGCAGCGCGTACAGCTGGTTCAGTTCGGGCTGGGTGCGATGGAAAGCGGTATCAAAACAAGCCACTTGCGGCACATCGGGCAGCAGGCCGGCCAGAATCTTCATCGGACCAATATTGTGCGGTGCATGCAGCGGCGCCAGCGGGACGGTTTGTTCCAGTTGCGCGATTACGTCGGGCGTTACGCGCACCGGCTGCGAAAAGCCGGTACCGCCATGCACCACGCGATGGCCAATCACCGCCAGTTTGCGGCCTTCGGTATGGCCTTTCAGCCAGTCCAGCACGTAGCGCAGCGCGGTATCGTGGCTCTTGGGCGCATCGGCCGGCAGCGGTTCGTTGGCGATTTTCTGGCCGGCTGCATCTTTGGCGCTGAACTGCGGTTGGGTAAAGATGCCATCCACCTGACCATTGAACTGCAGCACCGGGTCCGCAGCGGTTTGTTCGAACAACGAAAACTTGATGCTGGAAGAGCCAGCGTTAATGATCAAAATCAGTTCGTTCATGACAGGTTTCTCCGCGCGCAGATCAATGTCTTCGCACTGCTGTTTGTTAAGCCGTTTGTGGCGGCATGATGGGGCGATGGGTGCGCTGTTCCACGTGGAGCAGGCGGCACACACCGGCCAGACTGAAGAAGCGTGCATGCCGCGCCATGGATCAGTATGCTGGCGGACATTCGCGCGGTACGGCAAGTACGCCGCGCATTGCAAACAAAAACGGCGCTATCTTAACGGCGCCAGCTATTGCGAATATTGGTACATATCAAAGCGCTTTGCGTTGATATTGATTTGCTGACCCGCCAGCCGCTATCCAGTTCATGACTCTAGAAACGACCACTCACCTGATTTGCGCTCCCGAATTTGCCGGCACGGGCACGGTACAGCAACTGCATGCCACGCCAGGCAGCCTGGTGCTGGCCGAAGCATTGCTGCTGACGCTGCTGCTGGATGGCCAGCGCATCGAAATCCGCGCGCCGGGCGCGGGCCTGGTCGACCGCTTTGTGGTCGAGATTGGCGATGCAGTCGAGTCATCAGGCTTGCTACTGATGATGGAAGTGGAAGAAGAAGACGGCGAATGGCTGGAGATTCTGCCGCCGCCCGTCGTGGAGGGCGATGACGAGCCGCCCTTGCTCTCCGATCCGCACGTGGCGCGCAGCGGCTATCTGGTGGTCAGTCTGGCGGCCGCGCAACTGGCGGCGCGGCTGGGGGTGGATCTAAGCGCCGTCGCGGGCCACGGCGCGCGCGGCGAGATTGAAGCGCCCGACGTGGAGCGCCATGTACGCGATTTGCTGCACGCCCGCCGCTAGCGCCGCATGCGCTAGTCTTGCCGGATGCGCGAGCGCGCCAGCCAGCGGTGCATCGGGCTTTGCCGCATCTCATCGATAAAGTAGCCGCGCGCTTGTGGGTTGAAGATCACCATGCCGATCAGTGCAATGCCCGAGCCCAATAGCACGCCGTGCAGCCGGATCCACAAGATCGAGACTTCCGCGCCACGGCCCTCGGGCAGCAGCAAGATATCAAACAGCACCATCAGCATCGCGGTCATCAGCGCGTAGTGAATCCAGAAATTACGCACCATCGCCATCGGCCGCAGCGTGGCAAACAGCACCGCCCACATATACAGCGCCCAGGTATGCGGCGTTAAACGCGTCACCGCCCACGCCAGGCCGACGCCCACCAAAGCGCCAAACACGCTGCGAAACAGCCGCGTCAGGCTATCGATGCCATCGGGTCGCGTAACAAACAGCACCACCGCAATCACCCAGGCCGGGCGCGCGTAATGCAGATGCTGCGCCAGCCACAGCGCGACACACGAGGTAAAACAAAAGCCCACCGCATGCCACACGCCTGCGCTGTGGCCCGCCAGTACCAGGCGAAAACCGTTGCGCAGGCCGTTGTGTTGCCGCGGCATGGCGGCGCGCGGATATAGCCGGTCGTCAATCAGGATCGTGGCGACGCCGATGCAGATGCCGATCACCAGATAAAGAAACGCGGCGCCCGGTGGCGCGGGAATATACGCGTACAGCACCAGCGCCAGCGCGGCAAAGCGGAAGATGTTTTCCATGGCCACACCCAGGCCATCGATCCAGCCGATGCAAAAGGTGAGCAAGCCCAGCAGCAAAAACATCATCACATGATGCGGCCCCAGCCATAGCCCGAGCGCGCCGCTGCCCACAATCACGCACAGCCCGAACGATTGCGTGGCCAGTCGGTGGCGCGCGGTGCCGCCATAATCCAGCAAGCTGGCATACAGGCCGCCGATCGCCCCCAGCAAAGCCCCGACGGGTTCGTTTTGCGCCAGCCCGATCAACGCGGGCACCGCCACTGAAATCCCCGACGAGACGCCTTGCCGCCACGGCAAAGTGGGGTCTCGATTAAGCGCCAGCAGGTGCATGGGCAGTAAAGGCATCAGGGGACCGTTTAGCAGAACATGGATTGAAGGTTACACCATGCTTCGTCCGCGTCCAGGTCAGGCGGTTCAGGCTTTCTGTGTCGGCGCTTTATGCACTTACGGCCCGGACATAAAAAAACGCCCCGAAGGGCGTCTTTATTCTGACCGACACGCGCAGTGGCGATCAGGCAAGCGCTTAGCGGCCCACCTGCCCCAGCGCGCGGCGTTGCGCCACGGCGTCGGACAATTGCTGCAGCACGGCTTCCGAGTCATCCCAGCCGATACAACCATCGGTAATCGACTGGCCGTAGCACAGTTCCTGGCCCTCAACCTGATCCTGGCGACCGGCCACCAGATGGCTTTCGATCATCACACCAAAGATGGCCTTGTTGCCTTCCGCAATTTGCGCGCTGACTTCGCCCGAGACTTCAATCTGGCGGCGATAGTCCTTGCGGCTGTTGGCATGGCTGAAATCGACCATCAGCTTGGGTTCGAGGCCGGCGTCGCTCAGGTCTTTCATCGCGGCTTGCACATGCAGCGCGTCGTAGTTGGGCTCTTTGCCGCCACGCAGGATGATGTGGCAGTCCGGGTTGCCGCCGGTGGACACGATGGCGGAATGGCCCATCTTGGTCACCGACAGAAAGTGATGCGGCACCGAGGCGGCGCGTATGGCGTCGATGGCGATCTTGAGATTGCCATCGGTACCGTTCTTGAAGCCGACCGGGCACGAAATGCCCGAAGCCAGTTCGCGGTGGACTTGCGATTCAGTGGTACGTGCGCCAATCGCGCCCCAGCTCATCAAGTCAGCCACGTATTGCGGCGTGATCATGTCGAGGAATTCGCCCGCCGTGGGCATGCCGCTGTCGTTCAGATCCAGCAGCAACTTGCGCGCGATGCGCAGGCCTTCGTTGATATTAAAGCTGCCGTTCAGGAAGGGGTCGTTGATCAGACCTTTCCAGCCCACCGTCGTCCGCGGCTTTTCAAAATACACGCGCATCACGATTTCGAGCGTGTCTTTGTACTGCTCACGCAACACCTTGATTTTACGGCCATATTCCAGCGCCGCTTTCGGGTCGTGAATAGAACAGGGGCCGATGATGACCAGCAGGCGATCATCCGCGTCGCGCAGCATGTTGTGGATGGCCTGGCGCGATTCAAAGGTAGTGGCCGATGCCGTTTCGGTGACAGGATACTTTTCCAGAATGGCTACTGGCGGCAGTAATTCCTTGATTTCACGAATACGCACGTCGTCGGTCTGGTATTGCATAACGGTCCTGGGCGGCAGCCGCGGCGCATATGTTGCACCGCAAAATGAATAAGGGGGAACCGCTAGAGTAACGTGCGCGTAGATTGCGGACAAGAGCGTGAACGCATGCGGTGCGCGTGGCCCCGTTGCGGTGCATGCCAGACAAATGTTTAAAACAGACGGTCGCAGCGTAAAGCCATGCGCCCGGAGAGGTAGGAGGCCGGCCGTGGCCAGCATGCGCTTGTCGAACGACAAGGCGCAAAACGCCCGCCGCAACCGGGGCGGCAGGCGTTGCAGCGTACGGACTCAGTCCGCGTACTGGCGTTTCAGTCGCTCGCGACGCTCTTGCGCCTCCAGCGACAGCGATGCGGTCGGACGCGCCATCAAACGCGCCAGGCCGATGGGTTCGCCGGTGTCTTCGCAATAGCCGTAAGAACCGTCGTCGAGCTTGCGCAGCGTCGAATCGATTTTAAGCAGCAGTTTGCGTTCACGATCGCGGGTGCGCAGTTCCAGCGCGTATTCTTCTTCCAGCGTTGCGCGATCAGCAGGATCTGGCGTGGCTTCCTGTTCCTGCAAATGCTGGCTGGTCTGGTTGGCGTTGGCCAGCAGCTCAGTCTTCATTTTCAGCAACAGTTCACGGAAGAACTGCAGATGATCGGCATTCATGTAATCCTCTTCCGGCCCGTGCCAGGCGAGGATGTCTTGTTCCGTCAGTTTGGCCATTGTCGTCTCGCTTCTCAGAACCGGGCGTCACAGCGGCAGACTTGCAGGCCGATTTGCTTACAAGTTGCTGTGGCCGCCAAATGGGCATGGAGCTTAATCAACTCGCCTGCCCAATGCAATAACAGCCAATTCCAGTTCTTCGGGTGCGCGGTCTTCATCAAAAAGTCATCAAAACCGGCTATCCCAAACGCTGGCGCTTATTTCTGCGCCAACACCCATTTGACGATGGTGCGCAGATCATCGTCACCGATGACCTGCGCGGGCATGGAGATGGTGCCCCATGTACCGCCACCGCCTTCTTTTACCTTCTTCATCAGCTTTGCTTCGATACCGGGTTGACCCCGATATTTGTTGGCCACATCCCGATAGGCGGGGCCAACAATTTTGTGATCCACCGCGTGGCATGCCAGGCAGTTGTATTTGGCCGCGATCTTGGCGCCGTCTTCAGCCGCTTGGGCGCTTGCGCCAGCGGATAACAACACGGTCGCGATCAACAACGTACAGGCTCGCATTTTCAGGTCTTCCTCAATATAAGGCCGTCGCGCATATTAACAATGCCGGTCAGGCTTGCAAAACGCAGCGCCGGGCGGCCCGCGCTATTCAGACTGGTCGCTATGCTACACTCCGCCGATGCTCACACTCACGGATATGCAGGGAATGGATCGCGCGCAACGTTTCATGACGACAGCTCTTGTCGCGTCCGCGCTCGTTCATGCCGCCACCATCCTGGGCATCCGCATTGTAAGTCCGCAGCCAGACCCGGCGCTGTCCAGTCAATTCCTACAGGTTGAGCTGGTTAACAAAGCCACCGCCACCGCGCCCACCAAGGCCAAAGTGCGCGCTCAGGTCAATCTGGATGCTGGCGGCAATACCGATGCCAATCAACAAGCTGCCAGCCCGCTCCCGGTAAAGGAAGATAAAACCGATACCGAGCTGCAGCAGATCCTTAAAGAAGCGCGCGAACTGGAGCAAAACCAGGCGCAGCTGATGTCGCAGATCAAGCAAACACACAATCAGGTCAGCGCGCTGGATAATCCGGCACAGTCGCAGCAAACGCAACAGTCCAATGGTCAGGACGCGCAAAAACAGACGCCGCAACTGAAAGACGTAAACGGCCTGGCCGGCAAGATCGAGCGCGAATTCAATCAATATCAGCAACGGCCGCGTAAAGCGTCGATCGGCGTGCCCGCCATCAAAAGCCAGACCGCTGGTTGGGAAGACCAATGGCGCCACAAGGTGGAGCGCCTGGGCACCGCGCTGTACCCGGTTGATGCGCACGGCAACAAGTTATATGGCCAGCTAACGCTGACGGTGGAAGTGAACCGTGATGGCACCCTGCGCAGCGTTACCGTCGATAAAAGCTCGGGTAGCCGCGCGCTGGACGAAGCGGCCGTGGCGCTGGTGCATCGCAGCGCACCGTTTGCGCCGCTGCCCAAAAATCTGGTGGATGCGGCCGGCAACCCCGTCACTGTATTGATTGTGCCGCGCGTGTGGACCTTTACCCGCAACAGCGAGCTGCTGGTGCCGTCGGGCCCGCAATAATGCGCGTGCTGGGCATTGATCCGGGCTCGCGTGTAACCGGGTTTGGCGTGCTGGATATCGATGGACAACATCGCCATTACGTCGCCTCGGGCTGTATTCGCACGCCCGTGGGCGGCACACTGCCCCAGCGTATCGAAAGCCTGTTAAAAGGCATTGCCGAAGTCGTCGCAGCCTATCAACCCACCGTGGCTGCGGTCGAACAAGTGTTTGTGAACGTCAATCCGCAATCCACATTGTTGCTGGGCCAGGCGCGCGGCGCGGTGATTTCGGCATTGGTCATCGCGCAATTGCCGATCTCGGAATACACGGCCTTGCAGGTTAAACAGGCGGTGGTGGGCAATGGCCATGCCGATAAAGAACAAGTGCAGCATATGGTGCAGCGGTTGTTGCGGCTCAATGGCTTGCCGCAGGCCGACGCCGCCGATGCGCTGGCGGTGGCGCTGACCCACGCCAACCATGCCGGCAGCGCGCTCAAGCAACTGGGCGGCGGGCTTAAAATTCGCCGCGGCCGCCTGACCTGATCAGCTGGCCCTCTCGCCCCAACCCTCTGATCGACCCAACGCCCGGTATAATCGGGCGCTCACTTCAAGACCTTGCGGACACCCTCATGATTGGACACCTCACCGGCAAACTGCTGGAAAAACAACCGCCGCAACTGGTGATTAATGTGGCTGGCGTTGGCTATGAAGTCGATGCGCCGATGAGCACCATCTATGTACTGCCGCATGTGGGCGACGCCGTCAGCCTGTTTACCCACATGGTGGTGCGCGAAGACGCTCAACTGCTGTACGGCTTTGCTACCCGCACCGAGCGTGACCTGTTCCGCGCCTTGATCAAGATCACTGGCATTGGCGCAAAGATTGCGCTGGCCATCCTGTCGGGCTTGCAAGCCGATGAGCTGGCGGTAGCCATCGCCACAGAAGACACCGCCCGCCTGGCGCGCGTGCCCGGCATCGGCAAAAAGACGGCCGAGCGCCTGGTGCTGGAGCTGAAAGGCAAGATCGGCAGCATGCCGGCCGCCACCGGTGGGCTGAAACTGGCCGCGCCCGAAGTCACCGGCGGCCGTGGCGATGTGCTGCACGCCTTGCTGGCGCTGGGTTACAACGAAAAAGAAGCCGCGCATGCGATGAAAGATATGGCGGCGGATATTGATGTGTCGCAGGGCATCAAGCTGGCGCTGAAACAACTCGCCCGCGCTTAGCAATATCGGGGCGCAGGCTTGGGCGCGACGTCGAGTCCCACCGCCGAAAGCCCTCGACTAGAACGCCAACGACTAGAACGCCAACGACTAGCACGCCAACGACTACCACGCCAACGACTAGCACGCCAGCGACTGCGTTTTGGTCTTGCGGCTTTGCAGGGTCCCACCGTATGCCGCAGCGCCAGCGTTTGCTTCGCCAGCATACGGTGGGTCAAGACCCACCATTCAAAGCTGCATGCAATATCACCGCGGATGGCGATGGCGTGCACGGGCGGGCTGGCATTCGGCACGCCAGCCCTACCCACCCCTGGCCTCATTACGCCACGGCGGTTTCCATCGCCATGCGATAGCGCGCCAGCGCAGCAATCGTCACGATCGGCAGATTGTGCTCGGCGGCAAACGCATCAATCTGCACGCCCCGCAGCATCGTGCCGTCGGCATTCATCACTTCGCATAGCACCGCTGCCGGTTGCAGCCCGGCCAGCAGCGCCAGATCAATCGATCCCTCGGTATGCCCGCGCCGTTCCAGCACGCCACCTGCGCGTGCCCGCAGCGGAAACACATGCCCCGGCCGGATCAGATCTTCGGGCCGGGCGCCCGCCCGCGTGGCCGCATGGATGGTAGTCACGCGGTCGCTGGCACTCACGCCGGTGGTGGTGCCGTGCGCCGCTTCGATACTGACGGTAAACGCGGTCTGATAGCGGCTGCCGTTGCTTGGCACCATCGGCGGCAGGGCCAGCCGATCCGCAGCGGCATCGGTCAGGCACAGGCAGACGATGCCGCTGCCTTCGCGAATCATCAGCGCCATCGTGGCGATATCGATGTGCTCGGCTGCGATGATCAGATCGGCTTCGTTTTCGCGATCATCGTCGTCGAGCAACAGCACGGGGCAGCCAGCGGCCAAGGCGGAAATCGCGGCAGCAATCTGCTGGCGATCATGAGAAGTGACTTCGGAACACACTGCAGACATAAAGAAACGTCCTCGCAAATAAACCCACGGCGAAAAACGTTTCAGGGCTGAATACCAAGCAGGCCGCGCCCGCGTGCAGCGTGCGGACACAATGGTCCACGCTGCGCGCGGGCGGCTGGCCTGCGTACTGATCTTCTTTCATCCGGACTCTAACCGTCGGCTCCGGAATAACCGTTGCATTGCGCATCGGTGTCACCGGATCTGCTGACCCTGGCGTGGGGATATCAATATCCGTAACGCCAGGCGCTCGCGGGCTTGGTTGCCAGATAGCGCAACCCTACCGCCGGTGGGGAATTCCACCCCGCCCTGAAGACGTACCATCCGGCTACAATAGCCGGGCTGGTCAGTCTACACGCGACTGCGCCGTTATCGGAAGACTCTCATGATTGAAACAGACGCCCTTTCTGCCGCGCCGCCCGAGCGGTTGATTACCGCCAAGAACCTGTCGCAGCAGGAAGAACAGCTCGAACGCGCACTGCGCCCCAAGCTGCTGGATGAATACGTTGGCCAGAAAAAGGCGCGTGGCCAGCTCGAGATCTTTATCGAAGCCGCCAAAAAGCGCGGCGAAGCGCTGGACCACGTGCTGCTGTTTGGGCCACCGGGCCTGGGCAAGACCACGCTGGCGCACATTATCTCGCGCGAACTGGGCGTTAATCTGCGCCAGACCAGCGGGCCGGTGCTGGAACGCGCCGGCGATCTGGCGGCATTGCTTACCAACCTCGAACCGCACGATGTGCTGTTTATCGATGAAATCCATCGCCTGTCGCCGGTGGTGGAAGAAATCCTCTACCCCGCACTCGAAGATTTCCAGCTCGACATCATGATCGGCGAAGGCCCGGCGGCGCGCTCGGTCAAGCTTGATTTGCCACCGTTTACGCTGGTGGGCGCCACCACGCGTGCGGGCATGCTCACCAATCCGCTGCGTGATCGCTTTGGCATTGTGGCGCGGCTGGAGTTTTACACCGCCGAAGAGCTGACGCGCATTGTCGAGCGCTCGGCCGGACTGATGGAAGTCAACATGGATGCAGCTGGCGCGTTTGAGATTGCACGGCGCTCGCGCGGTACGCCACGCATTGCCAACCGCTTGCTGCGCCGGGTGCGCGATTACGCCGAAGTCAAAGCCGACGGCCGCGTGACCGCCGAAGTGGCCGATGCCGCCTTGCTGATGCTGGACGTGGATCATATCGGGCTGGACGTGATGGACCGTAAACTGCTTGAGGCCGTGATCACCAAATTTGGCGGCGGCCCGGTGGGGCTGGATAACGTGGCGGCGGCGATAGGCGAGGCATCTGACACGATTGAAGATGTGCTGGAACCGTATCTGATCCAGCAAGGTCTACTGCAGCGCACACCGCGCGGGCGCATGGCCACTTTGTCGGCATATCAGCATTTCGGACTAAACCCGCCGACAAATAGCGCCAATGACTGACGTCGTGGGGCATTTTTTTAAACAATGATGGCGGCGCGGCAACTAAGATTGTAAGCCAACGCATAATTATTTGATCTTGCCGATCAGGAAGGGATTCAACCGTGGAAGTGGGTTCAGAAGATCTGTCGATTCTGTCTTTGATTGCACATGCCAGCCCTGTGGTACAGGGGGTGATGGCGATTCTGGTGGTGGTGTCGCTGCTGAGCTGGTGGCGCATTTTCAGCAAGTTTTTCGTCATCAGCAGCACGCGCAAACACACCAATGAATTTGAAGACCGCTTCTGGAGTGGCTCCGATCTGAACGCACTGTACGAACAAGTGCGGCGCGGCACCCCGAACGGCCAGGAACGCATTTTTGTGGCGGGCTTTTCTGAATTCCTGAAATTGCGCCAGAAAGGCGGCATGGAATTGTCCGACGTAATGGAAGGCACGCGCCGCGCCATGCGCGCCAGCCTGCAGCGCGAGCTGGACTATCTGGACAAGCACAATTCGTTTCTGGCTTCCGCCGGTTCGGTCAGCCCGTATGTGGGTCTGTTTGGCACGGTGTGGGGCATCATGCATGCGTTTAGCGGGCTGGCCAATGTAGGTCAGGCCACGCTGGCGAATGTGGCACCCGGCATTGCCGAGGCGCTGGTCGCCACCGCCATCGGCCTGTTTGCTGCCATCCCGGCCGTGGTGGCCTACAACAGTTTTGCGCACGACGTGGACCAGCTGGCCAATCGTTTCGAGAGCTTTATCGAAGAGTTCTCCAACATCCTGCAGCGCCAGGCCGCCAAGTAAAAGGAAGCGAGCATGGCTAGAAGCCGCCGTCCCCGTCGCGCCATGAATGCGATCAACGTCGTGCCGTATATCGACGTGATGCTGGTGCTGCTGGTGATCTTTATGGTGACCACGCCGATGATGCAAACCGGCGTGGTTAATTTGCCCTCCGTGGGCAAAGCCGACAAACAAGTGGATGCCCAGCCCGTCTTTGTGGAAATCGCCGCTGATGGCGCGATCAAGATCAACGATAAGGGCAATACCGAATCCACACCCGACGTGAAAGGCCTGGCCGAGCTGGTCAAAAGCCATCTGGGCGCGGCCGCCGATCGCCCTGTGGTGATTGCCGCCGACAAGGCCGTGCGCTATGAGGCCGTGGTCAACGCCATGGACGTGCTCAAGCAAGCCGGCATTGCCCGCGTGGGTCTGAAGGTGAATACGCACTGATGGTGGCAGCTGACCAACGCCCCGCGCGCCCGCAAGAAGAACACCCGGTGGTCTCGTTATCGCTGGCGCTGGGCGTACACGTTTTGTTTGTGGTGTTTCTGTTGATTTCGGTGAACTGGCAAACGCACAAGTCCGAGCCCGTGCAGGTGGAATTGTGGGGTGGCCCGCCGCCGGCCGAAAAAGCCGTGGAACCAGATCCGCCTAAAGTGGTCAAGGAGAAGGTCGCGCCCGAGGTCGAGGCCAAAGTCGAGCCCAAGCCGGATATCCAGACGGAAAAAGTGAAGGTGGTGCCTACGCCCCGCCCGACGCCCAAGCCGACTCCGACGCCCAAGCCGACTCCGACGCCCAAACCGACGCCAGCGCCCAAAGCGGAACCGACCAGGCCGCCGAAGCCGGAGCCGACCAAAGCGCCCAAGCCGACGCCCGTCAAAAAGACCAGCGAGTTTGATTCGCTGCTGTCGACCAACTCGTTGACGGCCGAGAGCAAACCCAACGGCAAAGCCGGTGGCAAAGGCGTTAACCCCGATGCGGTGGCCAACAATGGCGTTGGCCCAGGCAAGGGTGGCGCAGGGGGCACGGGCGGTTATATCGACGGGCTGAAGTCGTTGCTGCGCTCACGCGTGGTGTATTCGGATGACGCAGGCAACCCGTCGGTGCAGGTCAGGATTACGGTACTGCCCGATGGCAGTATCCAGAATGTAGAAGTACTGAAATCCAGCGGCGATGCCGCGTACGCCGACGCGGTCAAACGCGCCATCATGGGTCTGGACCGACTGCCGCCGCGTCCGGGCAACGCACCGTTTACCGGTGATTGGCGCACGCTGACACCGACGTTCCGCCTTAAGGACCAGTAAGCCGCACGGCTTGCCGGTTCGGCGCGCGGGCACAGAACAGATGAGAACGGGTCCAGCCCGTCAGGTAACACCAACCATAACAAGGAGAACGGCCTGTGTTGTCACGCTTTACCCGTTTACTCGCATCCGCCCTGCTGGTCGCCAGCGCGGCGGCCCATGCCGATATTTCGTTCGATGTGGTGGGCGTGGGCGCCAACCAGTATCCGATTGCCATCGCCCCGTTCCAGAACGAAGTACAGCAAACCCAGCCGGTGACGCCCGTCATTCATGACGATCTGGCGCGCAGTGGTTTGTTCAAGGTCATCAACGGGGGCGATCTGTCGCCGGTGCCCTACCAGCCCGAACAGGTCAGCTTTCCGGCCGTCACCGCCAAAGGCGCGCAGACCATCCTGATCGGCAAGGTGACGCCCAATGGCAATCAAGTGACCGTGCGCGTCTGGTTGCTGGATGCCGCCACGCGCTCCTCGCTGATTTCGTATGAAGAAACCGTTCCGGTGGCCAGTACGCGCCGTGTGGCGCACAAGATTGCCGACATGATCCTGCAAAAGGTGGCTGGCATTTCGGGCATGTTCAATTCGCGCATTGCGTATGTGGTTAAAACCGGCAAGCGCTATGAACTGCAAGTGGCCGACGCCGACGGTTATGGCGCGCAGGCCATCCTGGTGTCCAACCAGCCCATCATGTCGCCCAAGTGGTCGCCCGATGGCGGCAAGCTGGCCTACGTGTCGTTCGAAAAGCAAAAGCCCATCGTCTATGTGCAGGATCTGATCGGTGGTCGGCGTTGGGAAGCCGCCAGTTTTAAAGGCAGCAACTCGGCCCCGGCCTGGTCTACCGATGGCAGCAAGCTGGCGGTCACGTTAACGCGTGAAAGCGGATCGCAAATATTCCTCGTGCCGTCCGGCGGTGGTGGCGGTTCGCAACGCATCAGCAGCAGCGGCGATATCAACACCGAGCCGTTTTACGCACCCGATGGCAACATCATCTTTACCTCCGATCGCGGCGGTAGCCCGCAGATCTATCGCATGTCCGCCAGTGGCGGCAATGCCGAACGCCTGACTTTCCAGGGCGGTTACAACGCCTCCGGCAAGCTGAGCCCCGATGGCAAAACCCTGGTGTTCATTACCCAGACCAGCGGTTTCCACGTTGCTGTGATGGACATGGCCACGCGCCAGGTACAAGTCCTGACCGACAGCAACCGCGACGATTCACCCACGTTTGCACCCAATGGCCGCATGGTGCTGTACGAAACTCAAGCCGGTGGCCGCGGCGCGCTGGCCGCGGTATCCAGCGATGGTCGGGTCAAAGTGCGCCTGAAAGCGCAAACGGGTGATGTCCGGCAGCCGGCATGGGGGCCGCTGCTGAAGTAACCGGATGTTGGTTGTCGCGGGCTGGCGGTAACGCGGCCGGCGATGGTTCCGGCTGTTGTTGAGGGCGACGTCATTGCCGCCAACTGCTATTGCACCTTTGGAGAAATCAAGATGAAAAAAATTGCCATGAGCGCTCTGCTCGCTGCCCTGCTGGCTGCGTGTGCCAGCAACCCGAAACCGGCTCCGGTGACCACTGCACCAGCTCCGGCTGCTGCAACGGACAACACCAATACCGCACCCGCTACGGTTGATCTGACCCAAGGCCAGAACAAGCCCGGCTACAGCGAGCTGACCGACCCGAACAACATCCTGTCGCAACGCCGCGTGTACTTTGACTATGACTCGTATGTCGTCAACGACAAGTACAACGAGCTGGTGCAAGCCCACGCCAAGTACCTGCTGGCGCACAAGGATGCCAAGGTCATCCTGCAAGGCAATACCGATTCGCGCGGTACCGCTGAATACAACATCTCGCTGGGTCAGAAGCGTGCCGAAGCCGTCAAGAAACTGATGAGCGCGCTGGGCGTGCCGGACAGCCAGATCGAAACGGTCAGCTTTGGTAAAGAAAAGCCGGCTGAACCGGGTGATACCGAAGAAGCATGGTCGCGTAACCGTCGTACCGAAATCGTCTATCAAGGCGAATAAGCCCGGGCCTTCGGGCTTCTGGCTGGCAGTGCGTTGCGGTCACCGTCTTCCCGGTGGCCGCGCCGCTTGCCCGGTATCGCAAAAGTGCCTATCGTGCAGCGTTGGGCTGGCGGCTGGCCAGCTACAACGCTGTTTTTAACTGCAGACCGGTGAGAAATGAAACGAATAGTTGCTCTCCTGGCGCTCGCCTTCGCCACTCAGGCCGCCCATGCCGGGCTGTTTTCTGACGATGACGCCCGCAAACAGATTGCTGATCAAGGCGCACAGATCCAGGCGCAAGGCCAACGCATCGACACGCTAGAAGCCGGCAATGCGCGCATCCTGAACCTGGTTAACCAGATCGAACAGCTCAAGCAGGACATCGCGACGCTGCGCGGTCAGAACGAAACGCTGCAATACAACCTGGACGAAGCCACCAAGCGCCAGAAAGACCTGTACGTCGATCTGGATAACCGCCTGCGCGCCATGGAACAAGCCAAGGTGGACGCGCACAATGCCGAACAGGCCAGCGCGCAGCAGTCGCTGGATAGCGCAATTGCGCTTAGCAAAAACGGCAAGCACAAAGACGCCGTGGCCGCGCTGACGCAATTTATCAACGCCAACCCGGATGCCGCGCAAACGCCGACCGCGTATTACTGGTTGGGCGTCAGCCAGACCGGGCTGAAGAATTACAAAGGCGCGCAAGCCGCCTACAGTGCGGTGTTAAGCAAGGCCCCGAACGACCCGGTGGCGGCTGACGCCCTGTATGGCAGCGCCGTGGCCGCCAATGCGCAAGGCGACAAGAAGGGCGCACGCGCCTATCTGTTGCAACTGGTTGAAAAGTATCCGCAGTCGGATAAAGCCGCCATCGCCAAGAAAGCGTTGCTGAGCACCAACTGATCGGGTAAAACGCAATGCTCGCGGCGCCGCTGGCCGGCGCCGTTTTTTATTTCCGTCGGGTATCACCGACTGGAAAACCCCGCATGCAGCCCCTTGGCTGCATGCCGCATTTCCGCTGGACTGTGTTTCCGGCAAGGAGCCTCTACCTCATGACGACGATCATGACCCAGACCCCGTTACCGCCATCGGTACGGATCACCGAGATTTTCTTCTCACTGCAAGGCGAAACCAGCCGCATGGGCTTGCCCACGGTGTTTGTGCGCCTGACGGGCTGTCCGCTGCGCTGTGGCTATTGCGACAGCGCGTATGCCTTTCATGGCGGCCAGACTCTGAGCTTTGACGCCATCCTCGAACAAGTGGCCAGCTATGGCGCGCGCACGGTGTGCGTGACCGGTGGCGAACCGTTGGCGCAAAAGCACAGCCTGGCGCTGTTGCGCGCCTTGTGCGACGCCGGTTACGACGTCAGCCTGGAAACCAGTGGCGCGTTAGCCATTGATGATGTCGACGCGCGCGTATCGCGCATTGTGGATATCAAAACGCCGGGCTCGGGCGAACTGGACAAGATGCGCTGGGAAAACCTGGACGTCATCAAGCCCGGTGACGAAATCAAATTTGTGCTGGTAGACCGCGCTGATTACGAGTGGGCGCGTGACCTGCTACAAACACGTCAGCTGGCCGCAAAAGCGCCCGTGCTGTTCAGCCCGGTGTGGGAAACCCTCAAGCCGACCGATCTGGCCGACTGGGTTATCCAGGACAAGCTGCCGGTGCGCATGCAGGTGCAGTTGCACAAGATTCTCTGGGGCGACCGACCCGGCGTGTAACGCGCGAAGGGCTGGCCGCATCATCCACCTACCAGGTTGTTGCTGATGCCGCTGTTGCAGATTGCCAGGCGCGAAATTGTCCGATTAAAAAAACTACCGCAGCGCACGCGCAGCACGCTGGCTTTATGGCTGGGCGCGGCGGTGGTGGGGCTGGTGGCCGTCTTGCTGGCCAAAGCGGCGGAATGGGCGTTTTTAGGCTTTAGCGCCTTGCATGCGCGCTGGTTGTGGTGGCCGTTTGTGTCGCTACCGCTGGGGGGCATGGCGATCCGCTGGTTGATGGATCGTATCGGCAAAGGCGCGGAAGGCAGCGGCATCCCGCAAACCATGGCCGCGATCGAAGTGGCCGGTAAACCCGAAATCGCCGGCAAAGTGCTGTCGTTGCGTATCGGCGCGGTCAAATTTGTCGGCATTGTCATGGGCTTGGGCAGTGGCTTTGTGCTGGGGCGGGAAGGCCCTACCGTGCAGATCGGCGCCAGCCTGATGTATGCGTGCCGCAAATTGATGGCATTGCCCAACGAACAAGTGCAACGCCAACTGATATTGGCCGGTGGCGCTGCCGGCATCGCCGCTGCATTCAATACGCCACTGGCCGGTATCGTGTTTGCGTTTGAAGAACTGGCGCGCTCGGTCGAAACCGAAACCAGCGGCCGGCTGATCGGCGCGGTAATTCTGGCGGGCGTGGTGGCTTTGGCGCTGCAGGGCGATTACACCTATTTCGGTCGCATCCATGTGCCGGACTTTAATTACGCGATTCTGCTGCCCTTGATACCGGTGGCGGTCACGGCGGGTCTGGTGGGGGGATTGTTTTCGTGGCTATGCGTGCATCAAGCGCGCTGGATGCCACGTCCGCTGGCTGAATTGCGCCGGCAGCGGCCGTATCTGTTTATCGCGGCCTGTGGCCTGGTGATTGCCGCGTGTGGCTTGCTGGTGCCGGTGTTTGGCAGCGGCGCGGATGAAACCAGCCATGTGATCGGCGGCGAAGGTTTGATGGTGTGGTACTACTTGCCGCTTAAATTGCTGAGCCTGCTCGCGACATTTATCACCGGCTTGCCCGGCGGCGTATTCGCCCCCGCGTTGTCGCTGGGCGCGGGCGTGGGCAGCTGGTTCGCGCCGTTGTTTGGCGCCGATGTGCAAATCAAGATTGTCGCCATCGGCATGGTGGCCGCGCTGGCCGCGGTAACGCGCGCGCCGGTCACCAGCGCCATCATCATGATTGAAATGACTGACGGCCACGCGATGGTGATATCCACGCTGGCCTCGGCCATGATTGCTTCTAATGTGGCGCGGGTTTTTCGCGTCAATCTGTATCACGATCTGGCGGCGCGGGTGCTGCTGCAGTATGGACATGGGTCCACGCCGCATGCCCCCGCAGCCACTGCAAAAGGGACTCACACTGATGACTCAAACCACTGAGGCCGCACGTCCGGCCGTGATCCTGCTTTCGGGCGGACTGGATTCGGCCACGTGCCTGGCCATTGCCAAAAGCCAGGGCTTTGCGCCGTATTGTCTGTCGTTTGATTATGGCCAGCGCCATAACGCTGAACTGAAAGCCGCTGCCCGCGTGGCCAAGGCTTTGGGCGCGGTCGAACACCGCGTGGTCCGCATCGATCTGGCCACCTTTGGCGGCTCGGCGCTCACCGACGCCAGCATCGAAGTGCCGACCGATGGTGCTACGGACGGCGGCATTCCGGTGACCTATGTACCCGCGCGCAACACCATTCTGCTGTCCTATGCGCTGGCGTGGGCTGAAGTGCTGAAGGGCGATGACATCTTTATTGGCGTTAACGCCGTCGACTATTCCGGCTACCCCGATTGCCGCCCGGACTATATCGCCGCCTACCAGGCCATGGCACGGCTGGCTACGCGCACCGGCGTGGAAGGCAGCCCGCTGACCATCCACACCCCGCTGATCAGCTTGAGCAAGGCCGACATCATCAAGACCGGGCTGGCGCTGGGCGTGGATTACAGCCTGACGGTGACGTGTTACAAGGCCGACGACGAAGGCCGCGCCTGCGGGGTGTGCGACGCCTGCCGCTTGCGCGCAGCCGGCTTCGCCGATGCTGGCGTGCCCGACCCCACCCGCTACCAACCCGCCTGATAGGGTGGGTCTAGACCCACCACTCAAAGCCATCTGCCAAAAGTACCGCACCTGGCATGCCGCTTTGAGGCTGGGTCCAGCTTGAACGATGACAACGATGGGCAAGGACCGGTGTACCTGTCGTCCCCAATTTGACTGGCAGGTCCAGACGGAGATGTCAGCTAGCGCTCCGCCCGCATCCTAGCCATGGCGATGCGGCCACAGCAGCCGGGGCGCGGCGATGCCTATGGTCAGCGCCAGCACCACCATCGCCGCACGGATGGCGTTAACGCCCGCTTCCTCCAGCAATGCGCCGCCCGGAGCATTGTTGGGCAGCGCGGCGATCCGCAGCATGGCCTGCACCGCGTGGTACATCAGCACGCCGGGCACCAGCGGGATGGCCGCGCTGATCGCGTAAATCACGCTGACATGACGCAAGCGCCGCGCCCACGCCTGCGCCACGATGCCCACCGCACTGGCGGCCACCAGCGTGGCCATCACCAGATCGCCGCCCGCAGTGACAATCGCATAGCGCACGCCCACCGCCAGCACTGCCATCGCACAACAAGCGGGCAATACGCGCGGTGGCACGTTAAACAACAGCGCAAAGCCCAATGCCGCTGGCGCGCCCCATAAACAGATCAGCCAGTGCGCCATCAGCCCACCATCCGCAACGCCAGGCTCATGCCGATGGCGATGCCCACGATAATGACGATGGCCATGGTCAGCCGCACGTTTCCATTCAGATAATTGCCCTGCAGCAAATCGCTGGTGCCATTGATCAGCGGTACGCCGGGAATCAGAAACAACACGCACGCCGCCAGCGCCGCATCAGGCGTGCTGGTGAGCGCGTGGCCCGCGCCGGTGATCAGCGTGGCTACAAACGCGGCCGCTGTGGCAAACATCAACGGCTGCAGGCCGCGTTTGACCAGCGCCTGCCGCGTCGCCATGCCGATGGCGCTGGCCACGGTCGTCAGTGCAATCGCGGCCAGATCGCCATGGAACAGCGCGGCAAAGCCACCGCAGGCGATGCCGACAAACACCACAATCAGCCAGGGCGGATAACGCGGCGTGTCGGCGGCAATCTGCTCGGTCCAGCTTTTAAACGCGGCCGGGCTGATGCGGCCGGCTTCCAGCGCGGTCAGCGCTCGCTCCAGCGCATTCAGCGCCCGAAAGTTAACGCCCATATGCGGCGCTTTGCGCAATGCGGTTTCGCGCTGCACGCCCATTTCCAGCGTCAGCCCCAAGTTAAGCGAGGACACCACCGTATCCACCCGATGCGCGCCCAATGCGGTGGCGCAGCGTTGCATGGCCGCGCTGGTGCGCGCGGTATCGCCGCCGCAGCTGTGCGCCAGCAAACCAATCTGCAGCGCCAGATGCGTCACCTGGGCCAGGCTGATTTCCGCCTCGGTACTCATCGTGCCCGCGCCGCGGCCTGGCGTTGTTGTTGCTGTGCGCGCCAGATCCGCCAGCCCAGCAGGATTGCCAGCAGAACGGCATAAATGGCCGGGTCGGTAATGTCGCGTTTAACCAGCCACCAGTAGTGCACTACGCCCAGGATGGCGATGGCATAGATGGCCTTGTGCAAGCGCGCCCAATTGCGCTTGAGCCTGCGCACGCTGGCCGCGTTGGACGTGACCGCCAGCGCCGCCATCAGCACAAAGGCGATAAAGCCGACCGTAATAAAGCGCCGCTTTACCACGTCGTGCCACATCGCGCCAAAGTCGAACAGATGATCCAGCCCGAACCACGTGGCGAAATGGCAGCACACATAAAAGAAGGCAAACAGCCCCAGCATGCGACGAAAGCGTAAAAGCTCGTTGCGTCCGCTGATGATGCGCAACGGCGTGACGCACAGCGTGATCAGCAAAAAATTTAGCGTCCAGGTGCCGGTTTGATGCGTTACGTACTCCACGGGATTGACCGCGCTGGTGACGTGCAGCGCAATCCATGCGGCCGGGATCAGACAGACGATAAACAGGGCGATTTTTAGCCAGGTAATGTGGCGGGGCGTAAGCGGGCGGGTGGCGGCCATGGTGTCTTGATGCATGTGGGCAATGAACGCGGTTATAGCAGTCAGCGCGGCTGGCGTCACTCGTAGCAATGCGCAATCGGCCACGTGCGGGGCCGGTGCAATGCCCCGTATAATTGCGCTTTTCCCGTTTTCCGGAAGCTCGTCCATGCCTGTCAGCGTCGTCAAGTCGGCCCAGCGTATCGTGGTCAAGGTGGGATCCAGTCTGGTCACCAATGATGGCCGTGGTCTCGATCACGCCGCGCTGGCGCGCTGGGCCGCCGAAATCGCGCAGCTCAAGGCGCTGGGCAAGCAAGTGGTGCTGGTGTCCTCCGGCGCGGTGGCCGAAGGCGTGGCGCGCCTGGGCTGGAGCGTCAAGCCCACCGCCGTGCATGAAAAACAAGCCGCTGCCGCCGTCGGCCAGATGGGCTTGTGCCAGGCGTATGAAAGCGCGTTTCGGCAACATGGGCTGAACACCGCGCAAGTGCTGTTAACGCACGAAGACATGGCCGACCGCACGCGTTATCTGAATGCGCGTTCCACCTTGCTGACGCTGCTGGCGCTGGATGTCATTCCGATCATTAACGAGAACGACACCGTGGTGACCGCCGAAATCAAACTGGGCGATAACGATACCTTGGGCGCGTTGGTGACCAACCTGGTGGAAGGCGATGCGCTGGTCATCCTGACCGACCAACGCGGCCTGTATACGGCCGACCCGCGCAAAGACCCGGCCGCCACGCTGGTTGAAGAAGCCAAAGCGGGCGATCCGGCGCTGGAAGCGATGGCGGGTGGTGCGGGTTCCAATGTGGGCACCGGCGGCATGCTGACCAAAATCCTGGCGGCCAAGCGGGCGGCGCGTAGCGGCGCGGCCACCATCATCGCCAGTGGCCGCGAGCCCGACGTGCTGACGCGCCTGGCGCGCGGCGAGGGCATCGGCACGCAACTTGTGCCCGAGACCTCGCCCCTGGCGGCGCGCAAGCAGTGGATTGCGGCGCATCTGCAGGTGAAGGGCAAAGTGGTGCTGGACGACGGCGCGCGCCGCGCGTTGGCGGAGAAGGGCTCCAGCTTGCTGCCGATCGGCGTGGTCGATGTGGTCGGCGATTTCCGCCGTGGCGATATGGTCAGTTGCGTGGACAGCCTGGGCCACGAGATCGCGCGCGGGCTGATCAACTATGCGGCCGCAGAAACCCGCCGCATCCAGCGCCAGCCCACCGGGCAGATCGAGGCGATTCTGGGGTATCTGGAAGAGCCCGAACTGATCCACCGCGACAATCTGGTGCTGCTGGATTAAGCCGCGACCAATAGGGTGGGTCTAGACCCACCACCCAAAGCCGAATGCCACGAGCGGGGCGCTTGGCATACCACATGGGACGGTCGGTCCAGCCCCACCCGATGTCTCGTGATTAATAGGGTGGGTCGTGACCCACCCTTTAAAGCCGAATGCCAAGACCGGTGCGCTTGGCATACCACTTTGGACGGTGGGTCCAGACCCACCCTATGCGATTAATACGGTGGGTCTAGACCCACCACCCAGAGCCAGATGCCACGAGCGGGGCGCTTGGCATACCACATGGGACGGTGGGTCCAGCCCCACCCGATGTCTCGTGATTAATAGGGTGGGTCGTGACCCACCCTCCAAAGCCGAATGCCACGAGCGGTGAGCTTGGCATACCACATTGGATGGTGGGTCCAGACCCACCCTATGCGATTAATACGGTGGGTCTAGACCCACCACCCAGAGCCAAATGCCAAGACCGGTGTGCTTGGCATGCCACATTGGATGGTGGGTCCAGACCCACCCTATCGTCCTTACGGGTTCAAGTGCGCGGGGGCGGCAGATCGGTGCCGCCCGGCACCAGTTCCGGTTTCCACAGGCGGTTTAGCGACGGGGTCGGTTCGCCGGCCAGGCGCGCCAGCATCAGTTCGGCCAGCGTGCGGCCTGCCTGGCGTGCTTGCGGTTGCATGATGGCGCTGACCGTGGCGCTATCGGGCAGCAGCGCGGGCAGGCCGCCAAAAACGATGATCGAAATATCGTGCCCCGGCAGCAGCCCCGCCTGGCGCAGCGCGCTGATCACGCCCAGCGCCGACACGTTGTTATCCACCACCAGCGCCGTGGGCCGTTGCGGCAGCGCCAGCAGCTTGCGCGTGGCCGCTGCGCCATCCACCGGGGTCAGCCCACCGTGCACCATGTAATCGGGGTCAACGGCCACGCCGGCGGCATTCAGGCCCAGCAGATAACCCATGCGCCGTTGCGCGGCAAAGTTCATCGACAGTGGCGCGCTGACCAGGCCGATGCGTTGATGGCCCAGCGTGGTCAGCCGCTCCACCGCCAGCCGCATACCGTATTCATTGTCGTAATCGAACCATGGATACGGATCGGCCAACGCGCTGCGGCCATGCGCCACAAACGGAAAGCCTTTTTCTTGCAGATACTCCAGCCGCGGATCCTGCACCTGCGTACGCGCCACGATCAGGCCATCCACCCGGCCCGCAGACACCATGCGCTTGTAGGTATCCAGTTCGTGCTCTTGCGCCGCCGAGACGATCATCAAATCCATGCTGGCTTCGCCCAGCCGTTCGGTAATGCCCGCGATGATGTCGAGGAACACCGGGTCGCCCAGATCGGACGGTTCAAACGGATAAATGATGCCGATGCTGTCGGTCTTGCCTGTGGCCAGGCGGCGCGCCACGGTATTGGCGCGATAGCCCAACTGGCGCGCTGCTTCCACCACGCGTTCGCGGGTTTCGGCATTGACTTCGGGAAAGCCGTTGAGCGCACGGCTCACCGTGGTGGGCGAAAGCTGGAGATGGGCGGCAAGCTGGCGAAGGTTCATTGGACCCGGTCGGTTAAAGTTTTTGATATCGATTTCAGCGGCATTGTGCCGTAGCGGCCGCGAAAGCGAAATCAGTCTTATGCCGGGCGGCGATATAACGGGCAATCCGGGCCACGCGCAGCATTGCTGGCGCGGCGGCCCGGGCTGGCACGGCGCGCCGCTTCAGGCAAAGCGGAACGACACGGTCTCGCGCCCGCGCCGGAACAACACATGGTCGGCCAGAATGGTCAGATGCCATTCTTCGCTGGCCAGCGGCTTGTTGCGCTTGAAGGCGCGCATCTGCACGACCGCAATGCACAGGCCATGCGCCGGGTCGCGTACTGATGAATACAGGATCAGATCGACATCGCCATTTTCGCGCGCGCCGGTGCCGATATCGTGCGTGGCGCTGTAGTCGTCAGGCTGCGTCCAGCGTTCGGGGGCGGCATCAAACGGCGGCAGGCGCAGGTCGACCGCATTACCGGCCACATCCACCTGGAACAACGTGCGTTGCAAGGTGATGTGCGTATCGCGTAATCCGGCCGAGGCATTGATAAAGCGGAATTGCCAATAGCCCGATTCGGCCATTGCGGTGGCTTTATCCTCGGCCGCGTACAGCATGCCCAAGGCCCCGGGCCGCACAAAGCGCGTGCCGTTGGGCGGGCTGGCGGGATAGCGGAAAGGCGTGCTCAGCAGATAGTGGAGTTTTTGTGCGCCGGGCGGCACCGGGGGCTTGTGCTCATCAAGCAACGCTTCGAGCAGGGCTTGCTCATCGGGATCGTTGTCCACCAGCGCCAGCGCGGCCACTTCGCGCTGGGTTTCGACCGAACGCCATGCCTTGAAGGCGGCGCTGCTGTTAGATACGACCGCGGATGCCGTCAAGATAAAGACCCACGGTAAACAAGCCGGCCGCGCCACGGCGGATGATGTCGGCGGGTACGCCGCCCAGATCGGTATTGGGGGTATGCATCCAGCGACGGATCAGGTCTTCCTGTCCGCCCAGGATGGAGGAGAGTGAGCGATACAGGCGAATTAACGTTAGCGCGGTATCCCACTCGGGGCGATGGTTATTGAGTTCGTACTGGCCGTGCACCATGCGGCTGACGCTGGCGCCCGACAGGCCCAGCATGCGGCCCAGATCCGATTGACGGAAATCCAGCCGCTCCGCCGTGCGGACCAAGGCTTTGGTCATCACGACTTCATCTTTCAGTACCGGTTTCTCAAGCGCCGCCATAAACCCTCCGCGATTTGCTGGTGAAAATATAGCACAAAAAAATTTCTTGAGAAAACATAGGGTGGGTCATGACCCACCATTCAAAGCCATGGAGACGCACGATGATGCTTGTTGCGCTGCGGCTTTGAATGGGTGGGCCAGACGGCGCGTTCGACCCCACCCCGTGCCTAGTGCCCGCCGCCCCCACCACCCGTAGACCCAAACGGTGGCTTGGCAAACCACACAATCACGATCAGCGCAAAGAAAATCACGCCCAGCAACCAGAACACTTCCTTGGTGGCGATCATGAAGCTTTGCTGCGCAATCACCTGGTCCACCTGCGCATACGCCGCTTGCGCGCTCAGGCCCAGGTCTTGCAGCTTGCTCAGATAATCCACACTGGCCGGGTTGGCGGCGTTCACGTTTTCGGTCAGGCGCACGTGGCTGAAATTCTGCCGACGGTCCCACAAGAACACCGCGATGGCCGTGGCAAAGCTGCCCGAAATGGTCCGGAAAAAGTTGGACAAGCCGGACGCCGACGCCATCTGCGCCGGCCCAAGGCCGGACAGGATGATCTGGTTCAACGGCACAAAGAAACACGCAATGCCGATACCCTGCATAAAGCGCGACAGCATGATGTGGTTCAGGTCGGTGTCCAGGGTAAAGCTGGCATACCAGAACATGGTGATGCCAAACACCACAAACGCGATCGACGCCACCATGCGCAGATTCAGCTTGGTGATGTTTTTACCGATGATGGGTGATAAGAACAGCGCCAGTACACCGCCTGGCGCAGTGGCCACCCCGGCCCACGTCGAGTTGTAGCCCATCACCGTTTGCAGCCACAGCGGGAACAACACCGTGCTGCCAAAGAAGCAGAACATGCCCAACGACAGCACGATCACGCCGATGGTGAAGTTGCGGCGCTTCAGCAGCGTCAGCTCCACAATCGGATGCTCTTCAGTCAGTTCCCACGCCACAAAGTAGGTCAGCGCCAGCACGGCGACGGCACACAGGGTGACGATGATGGGCGAGTTGAACCAGTCCAGATCGTTGCCGTTATCCAGCATCACTTGCAGGCTGCCCACGCCCAACACCAGCAGGATCAGACCAACCACATCGATCGGCAGCTTGCGGGTGGGCGTTTCGCGGTCTTTCAGCAGGTTCCACGAGGCGATCCCCGCGACGATGCCCACCGGCACGTTGATGTAAAAAATCCACGGCCAGCTGATCTGGTCGGTGATATAGCCGCCCAGCAAGGGCCCGAAAATCGGCGCCACAATCACGGTCATCGACCATAAGGCCAGCGCCAGACCCTTTTTCTCGGGCGGATAGGTGCTCAGCAGCAGCGTCTGCGACAGCGGCACCATCGGGCCGGAGACCAGACCTTGCAGAAAGCGGAACGCCACCAGCATCGGCAGGCTGTTGGCCATCCCGCACAGAATGGACATCAGCGTAAACAACAGCACCGACAGCGAAAAACATTTGACCTGACCAAAGCGGCCAGCCAGCCAGCCGGTCAGCGGCACCGCGATGGCGGCCGCCAGACCATACGAGCTGATCGCCCACGTGCCCTGATTGGCCGCCACGGCCAGATCACCGGCAATGTGCGGCACTGAAACGTTAACAATCGTTGTATCGAGAATTTCCATGAAGGTGGCGAACGACAACGCCACCGTCACCAAGGCCAGCTTGCCGCCGTGCAGGGGCGCAGGCGGGGCTACAGCAGCGGCTGTAGAGGTCATGACAGTACTCCGCGAAGCATGCCCCGGCGGTCAAACGCCAGGGCATGTCAATTACTTGCTCTTGGCCATGTTGCGCGCCACGATGGCGTCGGCTTGCGTCTCGGCCTGTTGCAGCGGCTGGTCCAGCACGGTGGTGGTAAACAGCGGCTTGTTCTCGGTAGCGGCCGACAGCACGCTACCGTCACGCTGATGGGTGTCTACTTCCACCGTGGTCGACAGGCCTACGCGCAGCGGATGCTGGCGCAGCTCTTGCTGGTCGAGCTGGATGCGCACCGGCACACGTTGCACCACCTTGATCCAGTTACCGGTGGCGTTTTGCGCCGGCAACAGGCTGAAGGCGCTACCCGTACCTGCGCCCAGGCCGACCACTTTGCCGTGGTACTCCACCTTGCTGCCGTATACGTCAGCGGTAATCTTCGCGGGCTGGTTGATGCGGATATTGCGCAGCTCGGATTCCTTGAAGTTGGCATCCACCCACAACTGGTCCAGCGGCACAATCGACAGCAACGATTGGCCCGGGGTGATGCGCGCGCCCACTTGCACGCCACGCTTGGCCACATAGCCCGACACCGGGGCCGGAATGGCGTTGCGTTGCACGGTCAGCCACGCTTGCGTGTAGTTGGCGCGAGCGCGCAGCACGCTGGGGTGGCTGGCGATATTGACGCCATCAATGCTGGCGTGCGCGGCTTCGGCTTGCTTCTCCGCCACATCCAGCGCCGCCTTGGCGATGGCGACATCGTCTTTGGCGTGGGCAACTTCTTCGGCCGACACGGTGTGGTCTGCCGCCAGCGGCGCACGGCGCGCCAGATCATCCTGCGCCTTGGCCAGATCAATGCGTTTTTGCGCGAGTGCGGCGTCGTATTGCGATGCGTTGGCGTACGACTGACGCAACTGACGCACCGAATCACCCAGCGCGGCTTCGGTTTGCGCCAGCGCCACTTTGGCGTCCACCGGGTCCAGGCGCACCACGTCGTCGCCGGCTTTTACAAATTGCGTTTCGTCGGCGCTGATCTGGGTGACCGTGCCGCTCACTTGTGAGGTCAGCGTGACCAGGTTGCCGCCCACATAGGCGTTGTCGGTTTCTTCGCGTTGCGTCAGTACGGTGGCGTAATAAAACGCGTAGCCAATGCCGGCCAGCACAAACACGGTGGTGATGATGGCCATGACCGGTTTGCGCTTTTTCTGATTCGCGGCAACGGCTTGGTTGTTATCGGTACTCATGGTGTTCTCCAGAATTCTTTTTAGCGATGACTGGCTAACCGCAAGCACAACCGGCAAGGTCGGCGCGGCAGCGGATTTGTTATTGGGCTTCGCTTGCGGCGGTGGCGGTGGGGGCCTGATAGCCGCCACCCAGCGCCCGCGTCAGCGCGATTTCGGTATTGATCTGGCGGTTGCGCAGCACCAGCAGCTGGTCCTGAATCAACAGCACCGGCAGTTGTGCGCGCAGCACCACGCCCTGATCGGTCAGGCCACGCTGCATGCGGGTTTGCTGGTTTTTCAGCACGCCTTCGGTGGCGACCAGATAGTTGCGGGTAGCCGCTTCCTGCGCCGACAAGCCTTGCAATGCCACGCCCTGGTTGGCCACGTCCTGCACCGCGTTCACCAGCGCCTGGTTGTATTGCGCGACGGCCACGTCACGTTGCGCGCGGCTGGCGGTCAGGCCGGCAGCCAGACGGCCGCTGTCAAAGATCGGCAGGCTCAGCGCCGGGGTAATGCCCAGCGTGCGCGTGCCTTGCTTCAATACGTCGTCCAGGCTCAGGCTGGATGCGCCCACAAACGCGCTCAGGCTGATATCGGGATAGAACAGCGCCTTGTTGTACTCGGTGCGTTGCGTCGCCACTTCGGCGCGCCAGCGCGCGGCTTGCAGATCGGGGCGACGCGCCACCAGGTTCAGGCCCAGATCGCTGGGCAGCGTGCCCATGGCTTGCGGCAGCGGCGCAGGTTGCAACTGGTCCACCACTTTGCTGTCGCCGGTAATGCCCAGCAACGCGCGCAACGATTCGCGATCCTGGCGCTCGGTGGCGGCCAGTTGCGCCAGCACGGCGTCTTGATTGGCGACGTCACCGCGCGCGCTGCGCTGGCTGGTGTCGTTTTCCAGGCCGCTTTGCACACGTCGCGCAGCAATCTGATGCAGGCGTTGCTGCACGTCGCGCTGCTGTTGCACCAGCACAATCCGTGCGTTGTCGGTCTGCCAAGTAAAGTAGGCTTGCGCCACGGCGGTGGTCAGCGATTGCTCGGCGGCGGCCAGATCGGCGCGGCTGGCGGCGGTTTCGCCCAGGGCCGACGCAATCTCGGCCTTGTGCTTGCCCCACCAGTCAAATTCATACGATGCAGAAATTTGCGGCTCGGTATCAGTCACCCATTCGCCAGCCAGCGGCGGCGGAATCAGACCGTATTCGGAAGTCAGCTCGCGCGTAATCGACACACTGGCGCGCACATTCACGCCTTCGTTGGCATGCGCTTGTTGCACGCCAGCCTGCGCGGCCAGCACACGCGTTTGCGCCACCACCAGGTTGGGCGAGCCTTTCAGCGCGGCATCCATCAATTGATCGAGCTGGCTATCGTGATAGCGCGACCACCAGCGGGCGTCAGGCCAGCCTTCGTTGGCCAGTTTGATCTGGCTGGAAAGCTGCGCGCCAGCGGCATCGCGCAGTTGTACAGACTGCTGGTCTTGCGGAATCCGGGCGCAACCGGCCAGCGCCAGCAAGCCCAAGGCGAGATAAGGTTTCATGGCTGTTTCTATGTAGTAGTCAGTGGACCCTGCGCTCAGGCAAATGCGCCGAGCAGCTTCTTGAGGATGGCTTCGAGCAGGTCGCGTTCTTCTGCCGTCAAATCGTTAAACGGAGAGAAGGCATGGTTCTGGATTTTGGGTAGCGTGCGTTGCACCAGCTCTTCGCCTTGCGGGGCCAGATACAGGTCAATACGACGCCGGTCTTCGGGGTTGGGCTCGCGGCGCAGCAGGCTTTTGGCCACCAGCTCGTCGCAAATCCGGGTGACATTGGCGCGCGACTCGCCGGTCGCTTCGGCCAGATCAGACGGGTTAAGCGGCTTGCCGCCCGAGCTGACCAGCATCACCAGCGCCAGAAAACTGATGCGGTTAAGGTTGTATTCGCGCAGCACTTCGTTCATGCGGCTGTTAAGGCCACCGGCGATATGTTGCAACAGCATTTTAAGCAGCACGGGCTGGCGGTCGCTGCCGGGCACGCGCGCACAGACCCGCTCGATGCGGTTTTCGATATCCGCAAAGGTGGGAAAAGCGTCTGGGGTGGGGTGGACATGATCGTTCATGCCGGGATAGTAAATTTCTGAATTATATTTCGCAAGAATAATTTAGGGCTGTATCTCTGCCGCGACGTCGGGATTTTCCCCTAGGTTCGCGTTTGATTGCCGCGGCTTTTAACGCAGATCAGCGCACATCTTGGGGTTTTTCGGGCGCATCGGTTAAAGTTGGGGGCATGAAACAATCACTTGATCGCATTCTTACTTCTCAGGGTTTCGGTACGCGTAAAGGCGTGCGCGAGCTGATCGCCGACGGCGAAGTGGCCGTCAACGGCCAGATCGTCACCGACTGGCGCACTGACGTCGAAACCGAAGGCCTGCTGATTACGCTGTTTGGCGAAGAAGACTGGCCGTACCGCGCCAACCTGTATCTGGCGCTGAATAAACCCACCAATTACGAATGCTCGCGCAAGCCCAGCCACCATCCCGGCATTCTCACGCTATTGCCCGAGCCGTATCGCTGGCGCGACGTGCAACCGGTGGGCCGGCTCGACCACGACACCACCGGCTTGCTGCTGCTGTCGGATGACGGTGCGTTTATTCATGCGCAATCGCACCCCAAACATCATCAGCCCAAAAAATATCTGGCCACGCTGGCGCAGGCGGCGGACGAAAGCCTGGTTGAGCAGCTGTTAAGCGGCGTCAAACTGCATGACGAACCCGCGCCACTGAGCGCGCTGTCAGCAAAGCAGGTGGACGAACTGCATATCGAGATGGTGCTGGAGCAGGGCAAATATCATCAGGTGAAACGCATGCTGGCCGCAGCCGGTAACCATTGCGCCGCGTTGTCGCGCGTGGCGATTGGCGGGCTGACGCTGGCGTCGCTCAATCTGGCCGAAGGCGAATATATCGAGCTGGATGCAGACCAGCTGGCCGCACTCAATCGCGAAGGCGACACCGACTGATGCCGGCGCTGCGCATCCTGGCCGGCACCGAGGCGCTGCGGCAACTCCGCGAACACGGGCTGCGGCCCGAGCTGTTTTCGCATCTGGGCGCCGCCGCGGGCGGCCCCAAATGGCAAGTGCTGGCGCGGCTGGATAAAGCCTTGATGAGCGACTGGCTGGCGGGCCGCACGCAGCCGATGCTGGCGGTGGGCGCGTCGATTGGCGCGTGGCGGCTGGCGGCGCTGGCGCAAAACGATCCGCTGGCGGCGCTCGACCGCTTTGAAGAACACTATCTGGCGCAGGCCTATTCCGAGCAGCCATCGCCGCATGAAGTCAGCCAGGTGGCGTTGCAGATCATGCACGGCATGCTGGGCCAGCACGGCGCGCAAGAGATCGTTGATCATCCCTGGTTGCATCTGAATGTGCTGACCGCGCGCGCGGTACGCGGCATTGATGGCAGCGGCAGCCGTGGCGACAAGCTGGCGCTGGCGCGTGCAGTGCTGGCCAATGCCCGCTCGCGCCGGCATCTGGGCGGTTGGCTGCAACGCGTGACGTTTCATGCCGGGCCACAGGCTGCGCAGTTTATCGATGATGGCTTTGGCAATACCGCCGTGCCGTTGCAGCCGCAGAATTTATCCGCAGCCTTGCTGGCCAGCGGCGCGATTCCGGGCGTGCTCGAAGCCGTGCGCGATATTCCGGGCGCACCGCGCGGCACCTATCTCGATGGCGGGCTGATTGATTACCACATGGATCTGGCGCTGGCCCAGCCGCAGGGTTTGATGCTGCTGCCGCACTTTACCCAGCGCATCACCACGGGCTGGCTGGATCAGTTTCTGCCGTGGCGCAAGGCGGCGTGGCTGGAGCGTACGCTGGTGCTGGCCCCGACCGCCGAATTTGTGGCCGGACTACCGGGCCAACGTATTCCCAGCCGCAAGGACTTTGCGCGGTTTCATGGCCGCGACCGCGAACGCATCGCCGCGTGGAAATCCGCGCTGGATGCGGGCCAGCAACTGGCGGATGAGTTTGTCGACTGGATCAACCAACCCAACCCGATCGCCAGAATTGAGCCGCTGGCATAGGGTGGGTCTAGACCCGCCACTCAAAGCCATAGAGATGAACTCAAATACCTGAGTGCGCATCGCGCCCCAAGGCGTACGTCATGCGAAGGTATTAAACCGGATATCGTCCGGCTTGAATCAACCGGCCCTACGATCAAAGTGGCAGAGCGCGCGCCGTGGCATCTGCATTTGGCTTTGGGTGGTGGGTCACGACCCACCCTATGCCGCGCCTTTTATTTGACCGGGATGGCTTGCCCGGACACCGGCACCGCCGTCAGTGAGTTGTCGGGGCTGCCGTCGATGACCTTATCCGAATAAGTCAGATACACCAGCGTGCTGCGTTTGGCGTCGGCGATGCGCACCACGCGCACGTGTTTGAAGATAAACGACGCGCTTTGCTTGAACACTTCTTCCTGCTTGGGGATGGGGTGCAGAAACCTGATCGGCCCCACCTGACGGCACGCCACCGAAAAGCGCGACGGATCTTTGGCCAGACCGACCGCGCCGCTGATACCGCCGGTTTTGGCGCGCGAGATATAGCAACTGACGCCGCTGACCGCCGGGTCATCAAATGCTTCCACCACAATCTTGTGATCGGGCCCGATCAGCTGGAACGCGGTGTCCACCGAGCCCACTTCTTCGGCGTGGACCAGGCCGCACATCGACACCAGTCCGGATATAACGATGTGCTTGAGCATGGCGCCTTCCTTATCGGTTACAGATTGCCACGTAGCGGCGGATGACTTCGGCAAAGCCGGTTTCGAGCGCCTCGACGGTCAGCGCATGGCCAATGGAGACTTCATCCACGCCCGGCACGGCCTGCAGAAAATCACCCAGGTTTTGCAGATTAAGATCATGCCCGGCGTTCAGGCCCAAGCCCTGCTCAAGTGCGCATTGGGCCGCAGCGGCGTAGCGCGCCAGGATTTCTGCGCTGGCGGCCTGGCCGTAATGCAAAGCGTATTCCTCGGTATACAACTCAACGCGCGCCGCGCCGGTTTGCGGCGCCAACGCAATCTGCGCCGGGTCCGGATCGACAAACAGGCTGACGCGGATGCCTGCGGCGTTGAGCTCAGCTACCACGTCCTTCAGCAAATCCATACGCGCGGCGATATTCCAGCCGTGGTCGGAGGTGAGCTGGCCCGGCTCGTCCGGCACCAGCGTGCATTGCGCGGGTCTGGCTTGCAGCACCACGTCCAGAAACTCGCGCGACGGGTAACCCTCGATATTCAGTTCGGTGCCGGGAAATTCCTGCACCAGCGCCGCCAGCGCCAGCGCGTCGGCATTGCGCGCGTGGCGTTGATCGGGGCGCGGATGGATGGTGACGCCGGCCGCGCCATGCTGCAGCGCCAGGCGGGCAAAGTGGGTCACGGACGGGTAGTCGCGGCCGCGCGAATTGCGGATCAAGGCAATCTTGTTCAGGTTGACGCTAAGTTGGGTAGCCATGCGCTGGGTGCCCTGGTGTGGCGAAAACATGGATTGTTGCCGCATGCCCGGCCCCTGTCCACCTACAGAACGCGCGGCGCGCGGCCATAACACGTGTCGCCAATGAAAATGCCCGGCAAGCCGGGCATTTGTGGGTTAAGCCTGCGACAGGCTTAGAACATGCTGTGGACCGGCGTGGTAAAAGCGATCATGGCACCGCAGATGGCCAGCAAAACGACAGAACGAGCAAAGCTACTCATGGCACATTTCCTCTTCGAGTTAAAAACAAAAGCCGCTGTGCCACCGCTGCTGGGGGCACGATCCGCCGCGTTGCGGGCGTCGGACCAAATAATCGGGGTGTGGCTGATGGGTTGCGGACGGCACTGAGTAAGCCGTCTTTTTGATGCATTGCACCAATTATGCCACAGTCAGTATTGCAAAAGCATTTCGTCAGTATCAGCAAGCATCAGTCTGAAGCCGAATGGCGCTTTGTGCTGTGACGTATCTACTTGTGAGCAAACATCGTTCCCGATTTGTGTGAAACGGTGATGGCGGTGGTGTGACAGTGGCATGCACCACTCATGCCGGGCGGCCGAGGAGAAGGGTTTATGCGGGAAATAAGTATAAAAATCAGTGGCTTGTAATGTTTCTCTGCCCGCGCGAGCAGAAGTGCTCAGCCCTTCATGTTGCTGACGAACGGCGTCAAACTTGATTATTGATTCGCAATTTTTTCGTCAGGCGGCTGCGTGCAATCGGGGCGCTTTTGCGCATTGCAGCAACATGCTGGTGCGCCGCTGTGGGTAAGCCGCGCCGACGCAGCCGACGCGCGGTGGCTTAAACCGGTGCCACCCAGTCCATATCGACGTGCGGGATGCCGTCTTCGTCATATTCTTCGCCCAGAGTCACAAAGCCGAGTGCCCCGTAAAAGCGCTGCAGATGCGCTTGTGCGCCGATGCGATTGCCCAGGCCCGGATACGCACGCTGCGATTGCGCCAGCCCTTCCGCCACCAGCGCGCGACCGGTGCCGCCTTTGCGCGCCGCTGCGGCCACCACCACGCGGCCCAGCGAGGGCGCATCGTATTTAAGACCCGGCGGCACCAGGCGCAATGCTGCCTGCACCACGCCCGTTTCATCGCGCCCCAGCAGGTGCCACGACGGCTGGTCCAGCTCATCCAGATCGGCGTACACGCAGTTCTGCTCCACCACAAAAACGTCCTGGCGCAGTTTGAGGTAGGCGTACAAAGACACGACGTCGAAATCGTTAAAGCGAAACCAGGTCCAGGTCAGTTGCATCGTGATCGGGCTTGAAGATGAGGGTGGAAACGCCAGCGGGCCGGATAAGCTCCGACCCGCTGTGGATGACTTGTGGACAAGTCGAGAAGGCTTAAACGCCCAGGCGCTGACGCCAGCGCGAAATCTGCAAGCGCACCTGGTCGGGCGCGGTGCCGCCGATGTGATCGCGCGCGGCAATACTGCCCTCAGCGGTCAGCACTTCGGCGATATCGGCTTCGATCAGCGGCGAGAAGCTTTGCAGCTCCACCAGTTGCAGTTCGGACAGATCGCGACGTTTTTCTTCGGCATAACGCACAGCCAGCGCCACGGCTTCGTGCGCATCACGGAACGGCAAGCCTTTCTTGACCAGGTAATCGGCCAGATCGGTGGCGGTGGCATAGCCCTGCTTGACGGCTTGCGCCATCGCGTCGGGTTTGACGGTCACGCCGCGCATCATGTCGGCGTAGATCCGCAGCGTATCGGTCAGCGTATCGACCGTATCAAACAGCGGCTCTTTGTCTTCCTGATTGTCTTTGTTGTAGGCCAGCGGCTGGCCCTTCATCAGCGTCAGCAGCGCCACCAGATGGCCGTTAACGCGCCCGGTCTTGCCGCGCACCAGTTCGGGTACATCGGGGTTCTTTTTCTGCGGCATGATCGACGAGCCGGTACAGAAGCGGTCGGCGATATCGATAAAGCCAAAGCGCGGGCTCATCCACAGCACCAGCTCTTCGGACAGACGCGACAGATGCGTCATGGTCAGTGCGGCGGCAGCGGTAAATTCAATGGCAAAGTCGCGATCGGACACCGCATCCAGCGAGTTTTCGCACACGCCTTCAAAATTGAGCAGTTCGGCGGTGTAGGCGCGGTCCACTGGAAAGGTCGTGCCCGCCAGCGCGGCTGAACCCAGCGGCAGGCGGTTAACGCGGCGACGCGCATCGGCAAAACGCTCAGCGTCGCGGCCCAGCATTTCTACATAAGCCAGCATGTGGTGGCCAAACGTAACCGGCTGCGCCACTTGCAAATGGGTAAAGCCAGGCATGACGGTGGCGGCGTGTTTTTCCGCGAGTTCGAGCAGCGAAATCTGCAGCTCGTGCACCAGGCCAATCAGCACATCAATCGCGCCGCGCAGGTACAGGCGGATATCGGTGGCCACCTGGTCGTTGCGACTGCGGCCCGTATGCAGACGCTTGCCGGCGTCGCCGATCTTTTGCGTCAGACGGCGCTCGATGTTCATGTGCACGTCTTCCAGATCCAGCGACCATTCAAACGTGCCGTGGCGGATTTCGTCCAGGATATCGGCCATGCCGCTCTGGATGGCGCGCAATTCGTCTTCAGTCAGCACGCCCGCGCGTTGCAACATGGTGGCGTGGGCTAACGAACCCTGAATGTCGACTTCGGCCATGCGTTTGTCGAAACCGACCGACGCGGTGTAGCGTTTGACCAGATCTGACACCGGCTCGTTGAACCGACCAGACCAGGCTTTCCTGGAATCCTGCATGTTGGGGGCGACCTTGACTTGAAACGAACGGCGATTATATGCCGCGTTTATGCTTTGTTGCACTGCACGCTAGATCCGTTCGGTGAGAAAACTCCCTTTTATGTCAGTGCGATGTGTAGCAAAGCGACGCGGATGCTAGAATTCGCCACATTTAGCCGGGACAGCCCCAAAGCAGGGCGCGGCATATATACAGAACGTACCAGGCGCGGTGGTCGCCGCGCCGGAGAAAAGGTCTATGAGTAGAGATATGAAGCGCTCCGGCACAAGCAGACCGGCAGCGCGTAGCGGCGGCGGCGGTGGTGGTTCCTTGCTGACCGGGCTGGTGCTGGGTGCACTGGTCGGCGTTGCCGTGGCAGTGGGTGTGGCGTTTTATATCAACCGCGGCACCAATCCGTTCATGAACAAAACCTCGGCGCCGCCGCCTGATGCGGTAACCAACGCGCCAGTGGTTGCACCCAACCAGCCCGAAGTGTTGCGCCCCGATGGTCAGGGCCGGGATGTGGCGCAGCCGTTGCCGCAATCCGGGCAGCCCGCAACCAGCGCCAGCGATGCGCAAACGCCGCCCAAAGCCACGGCCAGCGCAGGCGAGCGCTTTGATTTCTACAAGATGTTGCCTGCGATGTCGGACAAGGCCGAAGCCAAAGCCGCAGCGGCCAACAAGGCCAAAGACACTGGTGACGCTACCCCGCCCACCACAGTGGAAGCCCCCAAAGGCGCGTATCTGCAAGCTGGCGCATTCCAGAACGAGCAAGATGCGGACAACCTGAAAGCCAAACTGGCGTTATTGGGTATCGAAGCGCGCATTCAGACCGTCGAAACGCAAGACAAAGGCATCTGGCATCGCGTGCGAGTCGGGCCGTTTACCAGCGTGGCCGATATGGACAAGGTACGCAGCGAATTGCAGGCCAATGGCGTGCAGAGCGACAAAGTCAAGGCGCAATAAGCGGCGGGAATTTAATTCGCACGGCGCAGTCATAGTGCCGGTTTCGACCCATTCGACTAATTGATAAAAAAGGACTATCCAGCATGACCCGTTGGCTCAAGGCGATGTTTCTGGCAGTTGGTTTGCTCACGGCGTCGGTCGCCGCGCACGCTGATATCAAAGAAGGGACCGAGTACAAGCTGCTGACGCCCGCACAACCGGTGGCCGTGCCGGGCAAGATCGAGGTGATCGAATTCTTCTGGTATGGCTGCCCGCATTGCTTCCATATCGAGCCGTACGTGGAAGACTGGGCCGCCAAACTGCCCAAGGACGTCAACTTCCGCCGCGCCCACGTGGTCTGGCAAGGTCGTAACGACATCATTGCGCACGCCAAGATCTTTATCGCGCTCAACACCATGGGCATTGCCGGCAAGTATCAACAAGCCGTGTTCAACGCCATCCAGCGCGACGGCCTGGAACTGCGCAAAGACGACGTGCTGTACGACTGGGTGAAGAAACAAGGCATTGATGTGGCCAAGTTTAAAGCCGCCTACAACTCGTTTAGCGGCAGCGTGGAAATGAACAAGCTCAACAAGATGGTGCAGGACTATCAGGTGGACGGCGTGCCGATGTTTATCGTTAACGGCAAGTACGTGACCGCACCGTCGATGGTGGGCAAGGAAGACGGCACGGTGCTGACCGTGGTGGATCAGCTGATTGCCAAAGAGCGCAAGAAGTAAGCGCGCGGCAGTTCAATAAAAATCAGGGCGCTCAAAGCGCCCTGATTTGTTTCCGCCCTCACAGGGTGGGTCTAGACCCACCCAGCAAAGCCATAACCCGGGACAGCGAAAGTTGCCGCACCGCTGCGTTGAGTGGCCGTGAGCATTTACCTCAGTGGCATAGCAAAGCGTTGCGCCGTCCGTTTATGACTTTGTTTGGCGGGTCTAGACCCACCCTACAACAGCCGATCCGGATTCAAGCGGTGATTACGGTTGCAGCCAGCGCGCAAGCGGCCCCGGCATCATGCCAGCCAACGCGCTGCGGTCGGTGGTGTCCAGCCAGTTTTTAAGATGCAGGCCGAGTTCCGTCTCGCCTTCGATCTGCAGTTTGCGCTGAAAGAACAGCGTGTCCGGGTCAGTCTGGCCGCGCAGCATCGCGGTGAAGCCCGCCACCTCGGCGCGTAAGGTCACATCAGCGGCCTTGCCACTGTGGATAAAGCGACCGCCGTTGTGACCCAACGTAATGCCGCAGCCCATATCCGATACCTCCAGCCGCGCAGTCTTGCCTTGCAGCCACCTAAAATCCTCGTCCGGCCACAAGCGGCGCGCCACCAGGTTCAGGGTCTGGCACACCGCAAAACCGGCAGGCGCTTCGGGCAGATGGGGCGCGATGCGGCGTAAGGGGAGCAGCCAATCGGGGTTCATGTTTTTGCCTCCTGACAAGTAATGCCGGGCTGGCCAAACCAGTAGCCATTCACCAGCCCTTCGGGTTGCCATTGCGCCACATCGGGTTGCACCGATTCGCCTTGCAGCGCGGCGTGCCATGCGTTAACCCACTCGCCGGTATGGCGCGCTTGTGGGCTGATGCGCAAGGTTGATACGCCGGCGTCGCGTAACTGGGGCAGCAGATTCCACAGGCTGTGGCAGGCGGCGGATTGGGTCTGGATGCCGTTAAGCCGCAAAAACGGTTGCTGCTCGCGCGTGCGCATCACCATGCCGTCCGGATGTTCCAGGCAGACAAATTCGCAGCGATCCTTGTTGCGATCGTAATGGCGGGCGGTAAAGCAGCGCGCCGACCACGCCAACGGTAAGTGGCCGTGCGCAAAAATCTCGATCGGCACGGTGTGCTGGCTTTCCGCGCGCACGGCATTGAGTGTGTCGCGGCTGATTTCCACCGGTGGCACCCAGCGGCACGCGCCCAGGCCCACATACCAATCCAGCGTGGCGCCGGAATAGATATTCAGATGCGGCCCGGCCACAAACGGCAAGCCTGCATCGGCCGCCACTTTCACCGCGCCCGGATCATTGGCTTCAATCAGATAGCCAGCCTGGGCCAGTTTGCGCAGCGCGATCAGATCGCCGCCCGATTCCAGCAAGGCTTGTGACGACAGCACCACGGTTTTGCCCGCAGCTTGCAGCGTGCCCGCAATATCGACCCAGTCGCCCAGGCGCATTTCGTGGCGACGCGAGCACACCACTTCGCCCAGATAAACGCGCTCCACTGGCCACGTACATGCGGCGGCGTAAAACCGCTGGATGGTGGCCTGCGGCCAGTAGTACAGCAGCGGGCCCAAAGACAGGTTCATCGAATTTGGCATGTGTAGTCCTTAGCGCCACGGCCGGTGATAAGCGCCCAGCGTTTCCTGGTTGCCCTCAGACACCGCCGTCAATTGCGCCATCCACGCCGGGTCGACCGCATAGTCGTCGCGGCCCGCGGCATCCAGCGCCGCGCGCAGCACGCGCGTTACTTGCGCGGTATACACCGGGCTGCGTTGGCGGCCTTCCACCTTGATGGCGGCAACGCCAATGCGCAGCAGTTCGGGCAGCACCGACAGTGTGTTCAGGCTGGTGGGTTCTTCCAGCGCGTAATAGATGCTGCCGCCGACTTCAAAGCGGCCTTTGCACAAGGTGGGATAACCGGCCGCTTCGCCGGGGGCAAAGCGGTCGATCAGAATCTGGTTCAGCCGCGCGCTCAGCACGTCCTGTTGCTGCAGCCATTGCACATGGCTGGCGGGCGAGCACACGCCATGGGTATTGGGCGATTCGCCAGTGGCATACGACGACAACGCGCAACGGCCTTCGGCCATCACGCACAAGCTGCCAAAGCCAAATACTTCGATTTCGACCGGCGTGTTTTGCGCCACCTGCGCCACTTGCGCCAGCGTCAGCACGCGCGGCAATACCACGCGCTGGATACCAAAATGCTGATGCGCCAGATTGATGGCCTCGGCATTGGTGGCCGAACCCTGCACCGACAAATGCAAACGCAGCTGCGGATGCCGGCGCTGCGCATACGCCAGCAAGCCCATATCGGCCAGGATGACCGCATCGGCGCCAGCATCGGCCGCGCGGTCGACGGCGGCATACCATTGCGGTACGCGGCCGGCCTGCATATAGGTATTGATGGCAATCAGCACCTTGCGGCCCATGCGGTGGGCCAGCGCAATGCCGCGCGCCAGTTGGGCGTCGGTAAAATTCAACCCGGCAAAATTGCGGGCGTTGGTGGGATCTTTAAAGCCGACATAGACGGCGTCGGCGCCGTGTTCGATTGCTTGTTCCAGCGCGGCCAGACTGCCCGCCGGACAAACCAGTTCTGGAAGCGCCACGTGAGCCGCCCTGGGTAAGTCAGACGGCTGGCAGCTTAAGCGGCTTTGCGCGCATCAAATTTAATCTGGATCAAGCTTGATGCAACTGGCATAGCGTATTTTCCGCCGCCCCGGGCGCGCCTTCGCAACCCGGGCCGGCGGCTAGCGCAATATCAGTCCGGCCACTTCTCGCCAAACGCCGCTTCGTAGCGTTGCTGGATGTCGGCCAGCTCCACTTCGTGGTTTTGCGCGCCACGCCGGGCTATCTTCAGCGAGCCCAGCAGCGACGCCAGCTGGCCCGTGCTCTGCCAGCCCCAACCCTTGCTGATGCCGTACAACAAACCGGCGCGAAACGCATCGCCACAACCCGTCGGGTCGATCACTGCTGCGGCCGGCACCACCGGGATGCGATAGATCTGGCCGTCGGCGTGGATTTCGGAGCCTTCGCCACCCAACGTAACCACCAGTGCTTTTACTTGCTGCGCCAGTTGGTCCAGCGCCACGCCCGTCTTGCGCGCCACCACTTCGGCTTCGTAATCGTTCACGGTCAGATAATCGGCCTGAGCGATCATCTCCAGCAATTCATCGCCCGAAAACAAAGGCAGCGCCTGGCCCGGATCAAACACAAACGGCACGCCCATTTCGTGCAGTTGCTGGCAGCGCGCCTGCATGCCCAGCTTGCCATCGGGGCCCACGATGCCCAGTTCCACCGGCACGCCGATATCCTGCGTGCGGATAAAGTGCGACAGATTCATCGCGCCCGGGTGGAAGGCGGCAATCTGGTTATCGTCCAGATCGCATGTGACAAAGCATTGCGCGGTAAATTGCTCCGGCAGTTCACGGATGCCTGCGCGCGAAATGCCCAGCGTATCCATGCGTTTGGCGTAGGGGCCAAAGTCGCTGCCCACCGTGCCTACCACCAGCGGATCGCCGCCCAGGCCTTTGAGCGTGTAACCGATATTGCCGGCGCAGCCACCCAGTTCGCGCCGCATTTCGGGCACCAGAAACGAGATCGACAGGATGTGCAGTTGATCGGGCAACAAATGGTTTTTAAATCGATCTTCAAACACCATGATGGTGTCGTAAGCGATCGAACCGCTGATCAGGATGGCCATGGCGTTCTCGAAAGGGTGAATGCGCGCATTATGACATTTTTGCCGGCGCACGCACCGCGTGTACACTGCGCCCCCAACCCGCCCCACGCCGCAGGAGCAAGCCTTTATGGACGACAGCCGCATTACCGAGCTCGAAATCAAAACCGCGCTGCAAGAAGACTTGCTGGAAACGCTCAACGGCATCGTGGCCGAGCAGGCCATGCAGATCAGCCGCCTGCAGCAGGAAGTGCGCGAACTGGCGGTGTATTTGCGCGCCATGGAAAACACGCAACGCGGCAGCCCGGCGCAAGAAGTGCCGCCGCATTATTAATCAGGCGGCAGTATCGGCAGGCAGGGCCTTGGCAAAGCGCTGGCCAAAGCGCAACGCCTGCGGATACGGAAAAAAGTCTTCCACAATGCCGGCCTTGATGCGCTCGCGCGTATTGCGCCAGAACGCCGGGTCGAGCAGATCAGCGTGATAACGCAAAAACGCCGCGCGGATATCGGGCCGGGTTAATAAAAACGTGCCGAATTCTTCCGGATACACTTCGTTTTTATGCCCGATATACCAGGCCTCGCCGCTCAGTTCATATTCCGGCGCAATTGGGGGCGGAATTCTGCGGAAATCACAATCCGTCATATATTCGATTTCATCGTAATCATAAAACACAATGCGCCCGGCCCGCGTTGAGCCAAAGTTTTTGAACAACATATCGCCCGGAAAGATATTGGCGATGGCCAATTCGCGCAATGCGTTGCCATAGTCACGGATGGCTTCTTCTACAATCGGGCCACGATGCAAATCCAGTAACATATTCAGCGGCACCATGCGCCGTTCAATATATAAATGCCGGATGACCACGGTATCGCCATCTTCTTCCAGCATCGAGGGCGCCAGGCGGCGCAATTCGTCAATCAAGGCATCATCACAACGCGAGCGCGGCAAGGCCACATCCGAGAATTCCCATGAATCGGCCATGCGGCCCACCCGATCATGTTGTTTAACCATCTGATATTTGGCGCGCACCAAAGTCCGATCCACTTCTTTGGGTGGCGCAATCACATCTTTAATGACCTTGAATACAAACGGGAACGACGGCAGCGTAAATACAATCATCACCATGCCTTTAATACCGGGCGCGGCGGTAAAGCGATCGGTGGAATGGCGCAGATGATGAAACAGCTCGCGGTAAAACATGGTTTTACCCTGTTTACCCAAGCCCAATATCGTATATAACTCCGCGCGCGAGGTTTCCGGGATCAGCTCATGCAAAAACTGCACCGTGGCCGACGGCACTTCCATATCAACCAGAAAATACGCGCGCGATAAAGAAAACAAATGGCGGATATGGTCGGCATTAAACAACGCCGCATCAATATATAGTTGGCCCGCTTCATTGCGATATAGCGGTAGCGCAAACGGAATTTCCACATCGCCATTAATCGCACGGCCAATCAGATAAGCCGCTTTGCCCCGATAAAACGCCGACGCCACCACCTGGATTTGCGCATTAAACGCCAGCTTGGGCCAATGCCCCAGGTGGGCATGCACTGCGCGCAATATATAGCGCACATCGCGTTTTAAATCTTCAAACGGCAGATTGAATTTAAAATCCAGCAGCATTTGCGTGATGGCGTCTTCCAGCCAGCTACGCGTTGGATAATAGGTGCGATAGGCGGGCGGTTCACTTTCTTCAATATATTCGGTCGAAACCGCAGGCCGATAAAAAATAAAGTCGTTATGAAAATAATTGCGATGCAGGATATGGCAACACACCGAATTAAAAAACGTCTCGGCCAGTTCGGGCTGCTTATGATTAATCAATAAGCCGACATACGCCGCTTTGGTTTGCGCCCACACCGTTTCGGGCAAACTGGCGATGGCAAAATCCTGCTGGATGCGTGCAATGGTTTCGGTGACGCGGCGGTCGTAAAAGGTAATGCGGTCGCGCACCGCATCGCGCTGAGCGTGCACGTTGCCCGCCTCAAAATTGGCCTGGGCCAGCCGGCTGCAATCGCGAAACAGCCGGTAATGGCAATCAAAGCCATCCAGGATGGTGCGCGCCAGGCTGGTGGCGGGGCTGATGCAGGCGGAACCGGATTGCGACATGGTAGCGCGCGTCCAGAAGTGGGCGGGCTTTTGATCTTGAGCGCGCGCCAGCACGCGCGGCATCAGGCTTTACCCGCAATGTGCCGATTCAAACACATTACGGGCCGCGTATTGCAGCCAACACGCTTATTTGAGGACGTTCCAGCTGATTTGCAGATTGGTTTTGTCGTCCGACAGCCACACTTCGGCATCCTGGATGGTGCATTGCAGTTGCATCGTGCGCTCGGCCATCGCCGCCAGGCCCGCCATGGTGTCGCCCGAGACGTGCACCACATGCAGATTATCAAAACGCTGAATGGTGGCGCGGTTGGCCTCAAACCACATCTCGGCGGTCTTGCCGCTGCCATAGGCGTAAATCCACGCTTGCTGGCTGCGCTGGCTGAGCTTGCGGATGCGCTTGTCGTCGGGCAGACCCAGATCAATCCACAGCTCCACTTCATCGATCAGCGATTTTTGCCACACCGCGGCGTCGTCTTCGTCGCTGATGCCACGGCCAAAGGCCAGGGTTTCGCTGGCATGGCAGGCGAAGGCCAGCACGCGCAGCATCATGCGCTCGTCGGTCTCGGAAGGATGGCGCGCGATGGTCAGGTTATGGCTGGCGTAGTAGCCACGGTCCATGTCACTGATATTGAGGTCGGCTTTGTAAATGGTGGCTTTGAGTGCCATGGTCTGTCCGTGCGGCGCAAAAGGTCGCCAGTGTAGTGGCAGCGCCCGCGTCTGGCGAGGGCGCAGCGGGTAGAATGCCGGGTTTACTTGCCGCAGGCCTCACCATGACCCCATCCGCCCCCACTGTTGTTAGCCCGCGTCGCGTTGCCGTGATCGGGGGTGGCCCGGCGGGTTTGATGGCGGCCGAGCGCCTGGCCGCTGGCGGCGTGCAGGTGGACGTGTACGACGCGATGCCGTCGGTGGGGCGCAAGTTTCTGCTGGCGGGCGTGGGCGGCATGAATATCACCCACTCGGAGCCGATCGAGCCGTTTCTGCAGCGTTATGGCGCGCAGCATAGCTGGCTGCAGCCGCTGATTGCGGCGTTTCCGCCAGACGCATTGCGCGCCTGGATCCATGAGTTAGGCATCGATACCTTTGTCGGCACCTCCGGCCGCGTGTTTCCGCGCGAGATGAAAGCCGCGCCCTTGCTGCGCGCATGGTTGCAGCGTTTGCGCCAGGCGGGCGTTAATCTGCACGCGCGGCATCGCTGGCTGGGCTGGGCTGAGGACGGCAGCTTGCGCATCGCCAGCCCGGACGGCGAGATGAATGTGAAGGCCGACGCTGTGGTGCTGGCTCTCGGTGGCGCTAGCTGGTCGCGGCTGGGTTCGGATGGCGCATGGGTGCCGTTGCTGCAGCAACGCGGCGTGGCCATTACACCGCTGCAGCCCGCCAACAGCGGTTTTGAAGTTGCCTGGAGCAAAATCCTGCGCGACAAGTTTGGCGGCCATCCGCTAAAAACCGTGGCGCTGGCGCATACCGGGCTGGATGGCGTGCGGCATTACAAGCAAGGCGAGTTTGTGATCACCGAACATGGCGTGGAAGGCAGCCTGATTTATGCGTTTTCGCGCGCGATTCGGGAACAGATTAACGCCACCGGCCAAGCCAACATTGAGGTCGATTTGCTGCCGGGCCGTAATCTGGAACGCGTGCAACAAGAGCTGGCTGTTCCACGTGGAGCAAAAAGCGTCGCGGCGCATTTGCAGAGCAAAACCGGGCTGACGGGCGTGAAGACCGCGCTGCTGTGGGAAGTGCTCAGTCGTGAGCAGATGCACGATATGGACCAGGTGGCGCGGGCGATCAAGGCGCTGCCGCTGACGCTGACCGGCACGCGACCATTGGACGAGGCGATCAGCACCGCAGGTGGCGTGGCGCTGGACGCTGTGGATGAGCACCTGATGCTGCACGCCGCGCCGGGCATCTTTGTCGCGGGCGAGATGCTGGACTGGGAAGCCCCCACCGGCGGCTATCTGCTGACCGCCTGCTTCGCCACCGGCCGTGCCGCCGGCGATGGCGCACTAAGCTGGCTGCGCCGCGGCGCATAGGGTGGGTCAAGACCCACCCATCAAAGCCATATGCAACACGCATTGAGCTTGGCAAACCACTTTGATTGGTGGGTCACGACCCACCCTATGCCTGTGTCCCGAGTCTGACAGCGCGGATCAATGCGGCGCATGGGTGGGTCAAGACCCACCACTCAAAGCCATATGCCACGCGCTTTGAGCTTGGCAGACCACGTTGATGGGTGGGTCACGACCCACCCTATAAGAGCGTCCGGGCACCTATCGCGGATCAATACACAAACCGGTACCGCATCTCATCCAGATTCAGTTCTTCCAGAATCGCCTCGGCGCGTTGGCGTGCGTTGCGTGGGCGTTGGCCGGACTGGGTGGCGATGATCAGTTCGTTTTTCATCGAATGTTCCCAGCCCACCAGTTCGGTCACCGTCACCTGGTAGCCATGCGCTTCCAGCAGCAAGCAGCGCAGCACATTGGTGATCTGGCTACCAAACTCGCGCGTATGCACCGGGTGGCGCCAGATTTCTGACAGCGCGGTTTTGCCAAACGATTGGTTCTTCAGCTTGCGCAAAAACGTCGCCACTTCGGCTTGGCAGCACGGCACCAGCACGATATGGCGCGCGTTTTTTTCCAGCGCAAAGCGGATCGCATCATCGGTGGCGGTGTCGCAGGCATGCAGCGCGGTTACCACGTCAATCTGCGCGGGCAGGGCGGACGAGTTGATCGATTGCTCCACCGTCTCATGCAGAAACGACATGCGCTCAAAGCCCAGCCGCTGCGCCAGTTCGCGCGAGCCTTGCACCAGTTCTTCGCGCGTTTCGATGCCATAGATGTGGCCGCCGCTTTGCGCCTTGAAGAACAGGTCATACAGGATAAAACCGAGGTAGTTTTTGCCCGCGCCGTGGTCCACCAGCGTCACGGCCTCGTGCTGTTGCAACACGTCTTTCAGCAGCGGCTCAATAAAGTTGAACAGATGGTAGATCTGCTTCAGCTTGCGGCGGCTGTCCTGGTTAAGCTTGCCGTCGCGCGTCAGGATATGCAGTTGTTGCAGCAGTTCGACTGACTGGCCGGGGCGGATTTCGGGGGCGGACATGGCGGGCGGTTCTCAAAGGCGTTTTAAAACAAGGCCGCCATGATACCGCGTACGCGCCGGGCTGGCCTGCCGCGTGGGTTTAGTGGCGGCGCTTCAGGCGACCGGCGTCCACGCGTTTTGCGCGCACCACGCCAGTTTGGCTGGCCGTTTCAGCTTCTTGATTTGCGCTTCCAGCTTGCTGGCTTCGCTGCGATTGGCGCAGTGCAATACCGCCAGCAATTGCTGTGGCGGATGCGCCCGCGTGTAGCGCGCGCCCTTGCCACTGCAATGCGCGGCATAACGCGCCAGCACATCATTGCTGATGCCGGTATAAAGGCTGCCATTGCGACACGCCAACATATACACGCACCATGCGGCCGCGGCAGGCGCGCTCTGGCGGTCCGATGCGAGGGCGGAACCGGTTGCCGCGCAAATGTCGGTTGCGTTTCGGGCAACGCCAGCCATAGTGCACAAACCTGTTTGGATTGATGGGATGGTCATGAGCAAAAAGCGCATGGATTTAACCAGCGGCCCGGTGGCGCGCACGCTGTTTCTGTTTTCACTGCCGGTGCTGGGCAGCAATGTACTGCAATCGCTCAACGCGTCGATCAACGCGATGTGGATCGGCCATTATCTGGGCGAGGCCGCACTCACCGCCGCATCCAACGCCAACCTGATCCTGTTTTTTCTGCTCGGCATTGTATTCGGTCTCAGCATGGCCAACACCATTCTTGTCGGCCAGGCGGTGGGCGCCAAAGACACCGCGCGCGCCAAACGCGTGGCGGGTACCAGCTACAGCTTCTTTGCCTTGCTCTCGACGCTGATGGCGGTGATCGGCTATGTGTTTACCCCGCATATCCTGCGCGCCATGGATACCCCCGCCGACGCCGCGCCGCTGGCCATCGCCTATCTGCGCGTCATCTTTGTGGCCGTGCCCTTCATGTATTTGTACAACGTGCTGATGATGACGCTGCGCGGCACGGGCGATTCGCGCACACCGTTTTATTTCATGCTGTTGTCGGTGTTTCTCGATATTGGTCTGAATCCCTTGCTGATCTTTGGCGTCGGCCCGTTTCCGCAAATGGGCATCGCCGGTTCGGCCACCGCCACGCTGCTGGCGCAAAGCCTCAGCCTGATTGCCATGCTGGTTTATCTCAAACGGCATCATTACTTTCTGCTGCCGGGCAAAGGCGAATGGCATTACCTGAAGCCAGACCCGGCCGTGTTGCGCACGCTGGTGCTTAAGGGGCTGCCGATGGGCATGCAGATGCTGGTCATCTCCTCGTCGGCCATCGTCATGATCACGCTGGTTAACCGGCATGGCTCGGTGGTGACGGCGGCGTTTGGCGTGGCCTCGCAGTTGTGGACCTATATCCAGATGCCGGCCATGGCGTTGGGCGCGGGGTGTAGCTCGATGGTGGCGCAAAACGTCGGGGCCAAACGTTGGGATCGGGTGGCGCAAGTCACGCGCGCGGGCGTGGGGTTCAACTTTGTGATGACGGGCGTGATTGTGGCGCTGCTGCTGTTGCTGGATCGCGCGGTGCTGGGGCTGTTCTTTCCGCAAGATGCGCAGGCCTTGCAGATTGCGCGCCATATCGACCTGGTGGTGGCGTGGTCGTTCGTGCTGTTTGGCGTGACGTTTGTGCTGTTCTCGGTGGTGCGCGCCACCGGCGCGGTGATGGCGCCGCTGGTGATGTTGATTATTTCGATGTGGTTGGTGCGCATTCCGGTGGCGATGTACTTCGGCCGCGATTACGGCGCCGAGGCGATCTGGTGGAGCTTTCCGATCGCCTCGGTGATGTCGCTGGTGATGGCGGTGCTGTACTACCGCTTCGGCCGCTGGCGTAGTGCGCGCATGGAAGTCGGCCCCGGCGCGGTTTAAGCGCCGGGCCTGCGGCGGCTTACCACGGCTGCGCCAGATACTGGCTGCCCAAGGCAGTCAGCTGGCCGCTGCCGCCCAGCAGCGAATCAAAATGCGGATCGCTGCTCATGCGCCCGGTAAACCACGCATAGCGGAACACATCGCTGCGGCTTTCCAGCGTTTTGACCATATCGGCCATCTGCGCCGCTTGCTTGGCCACGCTGTCGATCTGGGCACTGCCATCGCCGGTATGCCAGTTGGCGAATTCGGTCACCCAGAACGGTTTGCCGTATTTGCTCAGGCGGTCCAGCTGGCTGCCCAGGCCATAGTCGTACCAGTGGAAGGCCAGATAATCGATGCGCGGATCGCGATTGCTGTTGGCGGCCCGGTAGGCGGCGTAGAACGCATCCAGCCACACCACCGGATCGGCATAACCCGCCATCGTGCCCCAGTTCATCGCCGGGCCCACCAGCTTGACGCCGGTGTGTGCGGCAATCGCTTCATAACGCGGCCACAGCGCGGCGGCTTGTTGCGGCGTCATATTGGCCTGGTCGGTCAGATTGGGTTCGTTGAGCACCAGCAGATATTTGATTGTCGGATGCGCGGTCAGCATGGTTTCGATGGCCGCATCGTTGAAATTGTCGTTCCACAGCATCGGCACAAATTCCATGCCGTATTGCGTTTGCGCATTGGTGGGCAAGGCGCTGTTGGCATGGTCGCTCCAGTTGTACCACCAGCTGGTGCCCGCGGAGAGCGCTGCCAGATCGGCTGTGCTGGCCAGATCATAGGCCAGGCCGCGCTTGCTGCTTTTGCTGCTGGCGGCCGGGGTAGGCGTGGGCGTCGGTGTCGCCCCGGGCGTTGGGGTGGGGGTTGCGCCGGGCGCTGGCGTAGGAGTCGGTGTTGCGCCTGGCGCAGGGGTCGGCGTCGGTGCGGTGGTGGGCGTGCTGGTGGGGGCAACGGTGTTGCTGGCGCTGCTGTCATCGCCACCGCCTCCGCCGCCACAGGCGGCAAGCGCAAGGCACAACGACAGGGTGGCGGTCAGCGTACTGAGCGCGGGCAGGGCGGAACGGGGCATCTGTGTGTCCTCGAAGGCGGGTTAGGCAGGGCAGGCCAAAGGCGCCCAGCTTTGCACCCCCGGCTCGCGCTGCGAATACAGCGCGTTACCGAAGGCGACAATCCGCAGACAAGAGGCGGCCCGCCCACCCTGCCGGGCGCTGGCCGAGTCGATGCTTATTCTTCGGGCGCGGCCTTGACGTCGATGACCACGTCGTCGGCCACCTGCACTTGCATGCCCGGCCGGATCTTGTTGGTCTTGCGCAGTTCCTGCTCGCCATTGACCTTGACGATGCCGGTGGCCACCAGCGCTTTGCCCGCGCCGCCGCTGTCCACCAGACCACAGATTTTAAGAAGGTCGTTCAGCGCGATGAATTCGCTGTCAATTTCTACTTCAAGGTGTTGCATGGTTAAAACCTGCCTGGCAAAACGCCCAGTCTAGCAGACGGCCAGGCCCTTGTTTGTAGCGGCCCTGCGTCAGGACAGGACGAACGCAGACTTTTCATGTGTCTGTCATGGTTTTGCAATATCGCGCAGTAACAATCGCTGCCGAGCCGCATCCAGGCCCCGGCGCCTATGCGCCCGGAAACCATCGGCAGCGTTGCGTTGTGCGACGCCCGCCACCGCAAACCTTGGGGAAATCAAAATGAAAAACGCCGCACTCGCCGCCCTGTTCGCAGTTGCCCTGTTCAACACCGCCTGCAGCTCGGCGCCGCAAGCCGCTGCCCCGGCTGCTGCCGCACCGGCCGCCGCCGCCGCACCGAAAGACGCCGCGCTGGCCGCCAACGTCAAGGCTGCGCTGGATGCCGATAGCGAACTGGCGCCGTTCAACCTGCAAGTCACCGGCAAAGATGCCGACGTCACCATCAATGGCAACGTGGATACCGGTCTGCAAATGGCCAAGGCCGGCATGGTGGCCGAAAAAGTGAAGGGCGTGCGTTACGTCGCCAACAACATCATGCCGAAGCAATAAGCAGCCATCGCGCGGGCGCAAGCTCGCTGCGCTGATGCAAAACAGGCGTCCATCCGGGCGCCTTTTTTATTACGTGATGCAATCTTTTGCCCGCTAAACTGGTCTGCTTGTTTCACCCAAATAAAAGGCGACCTGATGCGTTTTATCGGCAATGTGCTGTGGTTTGTACTGGGCGGTTTCTGGATGGGGTTGGGCTGGTGGCTGGCCGGGCTGGTGGCGTTGATCACCATCGTCGGCATCCCGTGGGCGCGCGCGTGTTTTGTGATCGGTGCGTTTTCGTTCTGGCCGTTTGGCAAAGAAGCGGTCAAGCGCAATTACATCACCGGGCGGCATGATGTGGGCACCGGCGCGCTCGGCTTTATCGGCAATGTGATCTGGTTTGTGTTTGCCGGCTGGTGGCTGGCGCTGGGCCACGTGACGGCGGCGCTGGCCAATTTCATCACCATTATCGGCATCCCGTTTGGCATCCAGCATCTGAAGCTGGCGCTGATCGCCCTCGCCCCGGTCGGCCAGACTGTGGTGCCGAGCAACCAGCGCTTCGGGCTGCGTTAAAGCCGCGCGCTAACACCGTCGGCCATTGACGCGGTAAATATTGAAAACGCATAGGGTGGGTCAAGACCCACCACTCAATGCTATATGCCACGTGCGGTGAGCTTGGCATACCACATTGGAGGGTGGGTCTTGACCCACCCTATGCATTTACGCGTTGTAACCGAGGTTGGGGGCGAGGTCGCGTTCGGCTTGTTCCACGCTCACGCCGCGGCGGGCGGCGTAGTCTTCCACCTGGTCTTTCTCGATCTTGCCCACGGCAAAGTACTGCGATTGCGGGTGGCTAAAGTAGAAGCCACTAACTGCCGCCGTCGGCAGCATGGCGTAGCCCTCGGTCAACTGCATGCCAATCGATTCCGCATCCAGCACGCGGAACAGATCAGTCTTGGTGGTGTGGTCCGGGCAAGCCGGATAGCCCGGCGCGGGGCGGATGCCGACGTATTTCTCATCGGTCAGCGCGTCCACATCCAGATTCTCGTCGGGCGCATAGCCCCACAATTCCATCCGCACTTTGCGGTGCATATATTCGGCAAAGCCTTCGGCAAAGCGGTCTGCCAGCGCCTTCACCATGATAGCGTTGTAATCGTCATTGGCGTTTTCAAAGCGCGCCACATGCGGCTCGATATTCAGGCCGCCGGTGACGGCAAACGCGCCGATGTAATCCGCCTTGCCGCTGTCTTTGGGCGCAATGAAATCGGCCAGCGCCCAGTTCGGCTTGCCTTCGGCCTTGGCGTTTTGCTGGCGCAATGTGCGCCAGGCCATCAGCGTGGCGCCGCTTGCCGGATCGTAAATCTCGATATCGTCGCCCACGCGATTGGCGGGCCACAAACCCACCACGCCCGATGCCGTTACCCAGCCTTCGGCCACCATCTGCGTCAGCATGGTTTGCGCATCGGCAAACAAGGCGCGCGCCGATTCGCCCACCACTTCGTCTTGCAGAATACGCGGATATTTGCCGAACAATTCCCAGGCATTAAAGAACGGGCTCCAGTCGATCAGCGGGGCGATTTCGCTCAGCGGCACGTTCTCGAATTTGAACACGCCCAGTTGCTTGGGCTTGGGCGGGCTGTAATGCGCCCAGTCGATCATGGGCTTGAACGCATTGGCGCGCGCCTGCGCCAAGCTGATCAGTTTGCTGGCGCCGCGATTGGCGTGGATGGTGCGGATGTTCTGATATTCATTGCGCAGCTTGCCGACAAACTCGGGCTTCAGTTCATCGCTCAACAAGTTGGAACACACCCCCACCGCGCGCGACGCATCAGGCACATACACCACGGTGCCGGCCGGATAACCGGGCTCGATCTTCACGGCGGTATGCACCTTGGACGTAGTGGCGCCGCCGATCAGCAGCGGCAGCGTAAAGCCCTGGCGCTGCATTTCTTTGGCCACGTGCGACATCTCTTCCAGGCTCGGCGTAATCAGGCCGGACAAACCGATCATGTCCGCGCCGATTTCTTTGGCGGTATCCAGGATTTTTTGCGCCGGCACCATCACGCCCAGATCGGTCACCTTGTAGTTGTTACAGCGCAGCACCACGCCCACGATGTTTTTGCCGATGTCGTGCACGTCGCCTTTCACCGTGGCCATCACGATGTTGCCTTTGGCCGGGGCGTCCTGCAGGCCCATATCGATCTTCTCTTGCTCGATAAACGGCTCCAGATGCGCCACGGCGGCTTTCATCACGCGCGCCGATTTAACCACCTGCGGCAGAAACATCTTGCCCGCGCCAAACAGATCGCCGACGTGGTTCATGCCGTTCATGAGCGGGCCTTCGATCACGTGGATCGGGCGTTCAGCGGCCTGGCGCGCTTCTTCGGTGTCTTCGACGATAAAGGTGGTGATGCCTTTGACCAGCGCGTGGGTGATGCGCTCTTGCAGGCTGCCTTCGCGCCAGCTCAGGTCTTCGCCCTTGGCCTGGTTTACGTCGCCGCGAAAGCTCTCGGCCAGTGCAATCAGCGCCTCGGTGGCGGCCAGCGGATCGGGCCCGGCATCGCGCATCAACACCACGTCTTCGATGCGGTTGCGTAATTCGGCGGGCACTTCTTCATACACTTCCAGCGCACCGGCGTTGACGATGCCCATGGTCATGCCTTGCTGGATGGCGTGATACAGGAACACCGCGTGGATGGCTTCGCGCACCTTGTTGTTGCCGCGGAAGCTGAACGACACATTGGATACGCCGCCGGAAATCTTGGCATACGGCAGGTTTTGTTTGATCCAGCCGGTGGCCTCGATAAAGTCGAGGCCATAGCGCGCGTGTTCTTCGATGCCGGTGGCGATGGCAAAGATGTTCGGGTCAAAGATGATGTCTTCGGGCGGATAGCCGCATTCGTCCACCAGAATGCGATAGCTTTTTTCGCAAATCTCGATCTTGCGGGCATAGGTATCGGCCTGGCCGACTTCATCAAACGCCATCACGATCACCGCCGCGCCATAACGCCGCAGCAAACGCGCTTGTTGCTTGAACTTGTCGACGCCTTCTTTCATCGAGATCGAGTTGACGATCGGCTTGCCCTGAATGCATTTAAGGCCCGCTTCGATCACATCCCACTTCGAGCTATCCACCATGATGGGCACGCGGCTGATATCGGGCTCGGCGGCGACCAGGTTCAAAAAGGTGACCATGGCTTTGTGGGCATCGAGCATGCCCTCGTCCATGTTGATATCGATAATCTGCGCGCCGGCTTCGACCTGCTGCCGGGCCACATCGAGCGCGGTGGCGTAATCGCCATTCAGGATCAGCCGGGCAAAGGCTTTACTGCCCGTGACGTTGGTGCGTTCGCCCACGTTCACAAACAGATCGCGGTCGCCGATATTGAACGGCTCCAGCCCGGACAAACGACATTTGCGTTCAATCTGCGGCAGCGGGCGCGGCGCGACGTCTTTGACGTTTTTGTAGATGGCCGCGATGTGGTCGGGCGTGGTGCCACAGCAGCCGCCAATCACGTTAACCAGACCGGCTTCGGCCCATTCGCGCACCTGCACGCCCATGGTTTCGGCATCCAGATCGTAACCGCCAAAGGCATTGGGCAAACCGGCGTTCGGGTGCACCGAGACATAGGTGGCCGATACGCGCGCCATTTCTTCCACGTACTGCCGCAGCAAATCGGGGCCCAGCGCGCAGTTCAGGCCAAAGGTGATGGCGTCGGCGTGTTCCAGGCTGTTGTAAAACGCCTCGGTGGTCTGGCCGGTCAGCGTGCGGCCCGATTGATCGGTAATCGTGCCCGACACCATCACCGGCAGCTTTTCTTGCTCGGGATGATCGTCAAAGTATTTGTGGATGGCGAACACCGCCGCCTTGGCGTTCAGCGTGTCGAAAATGGTTTCGACCAGCAGGATATCGGCGCCGCCTTTGACCAGGCCGTCGATGGCTTCGGTATAGCTTTCCACCAGCTCGTCAAACGTCACATTGCGAAAGCCCGGGTCGTTGACGTCGGGTGAAATCGAACAAGTGCGGTTGGTGGGGCCGAGCACGCCGGCGCAATAACGCGGTTTTGCGGGCGTTTTTGCCGTCTGCGCCACGCACAGGTCTTTCACCAGTTTCGCGGCGGCAAAGTTCATTTCCCATACCAGCTCTTCCATGCCGTAATCGGCCATGGCGATGCGGGTACCGTTAAAACTGTTGGTCTCGATGATGTCCGCGCCCGCATCCAGATACGCCTGGTGGATGCCGCCGATGATGGCGGGCTGCGTCAGCACCAGCAGATCGTTATTGCCTTTGACGTCGCTGGGCCAGTCGGCAAAGCGCGTGCCGCGGTAGTCGGCCTCTTGCAGATCATGGCGCTGGATCATGGTGCCCATCGCGCCATCCAGGATCAGGATGCGTTGATTAAGCTGGTGCTGCAGGTCGGCAAGGCGCGTCATCGGGTTGATTCTCAAGGGCTTTACGGGGCGGCGGAAGGCGGATTTTAACACGCGGGCGTGGCCACGTAGGATACCGCCGCACAGCCGGGCCATGGCCTGCGCGCTATCATGAAAGCTCTTCGCCACCCGCATAAGGCTCACTCATGACGGCTGCCGCGCCGCTGCATCTTCAAGCCGAGATCGCCAAAGCCATGCGCCTGCGCCGCATGCGCACCTTTGCCAGCGCCCTGCTGGCGGCGGTGACCTTGCTGTATCTGTTCTGCCTTAAATTTGAAAGCAGCCACCCGTGGCTGGGTTATGCCGCCGCCTTTGCCGAGGCCGCCATGATCGGCGCACTGGCCGACTGGTTTGCGGTGACCGCACTGTTTCGCTATCCGCTGGGCATACCTATTCCGCATACCGCCATCATTCCGCGCAATAAAAACCGCATCGCCGATAGCCTGGGCGTGTTTATCGAAACGCACTTTTTGCAGCCCGAACAATTGCTGGTACGCATCGACAGTTTTAACCCGGCGCGCCGCATTGCCATCTGGCTGGCGCGGCCCGGCGCCAAGCGCGATCTGACCGCCACCGGCACGTATTTTCTAAGCTATGTGCTGACCACGCTGGATGACCCGCGCCTGACCGCGATGGCGCGCGAGATGGCGCTCAAGGCCTTGGGCAAGGCGGATTTTTCGCAAGCGGCGGCGTCGTTGCTGCAAGTGCTGCGCGCCCAGGGCAAGCATCAACATATGCTCGATGGCGTGGTGCGCGAGCTGCTGGAGCGGCTGCAATCCACCACCACGCAAGAATACCTGGCCGACATCATCGCCAAAGAATTCAGCGTGTTGCGCTGGGTGGCGCTGGATGGCACCAGCGGGCGTTATCTGGCGCGCAAGCTGGTGGCGGCGGGTATTAACGAACTGGAAACCGTGCTGGTGAACCCCGCGCACAGCCTGCGTTTAAGCTTTGACGAGCAACTGGTGGAGCTGACCAACAAGCTGCGGCAAGACCCGGCGCTGCAGCAGAAGTTATCGGACTGGCGCGATAACCTGTTGGCGTCGACCGAGCTGCAAGACCGCATGAACAGCATGTGGCACAACTTGCTGGAAAGCCTGCAGGCCGATCTGGCGCATCCGCAATCGCAAATCCAGCAAAAGATGGGCAGCGCCATCAAACAATTCGGCCGGCGTTTGCACGAAGACCAGGCGTTTGCCGATTGGTTGAATGGCCAGATACGCGGCTTTGCGGCGCGTTCGCTGGCGCGTTATCGCAGCGAGATTGGCCGCTTTATCGCCGACCAGCTCAAAGCCTGGGATAACCGCGTGCTGGTGGAACGCATGGAACTGAATGTGGGCGTCGATCTGCAATACATTCGCGTCAACGGCACCGTGGTGGGCGGGCTGGTGGGACTGCTGATCTACACGGCGCGCCACGCTTTGGGCTGGTAGCGTGCCGCGCTGTTGGCCGGCAAAACAAACCTAATCCGCGCCCACCGCCAGCGATTGCCGCCGCGTCAGCTCGGGAAACCAGCGCATCCACAACGCCACCACAATCAGCGTGCCGATGCCGCCCACTACCACTGCGGGCACCGGGCCGAGCAAGGCGGCGGTGGTGCCCGATTCAAACTCGCCCAACTGATTGGACGCGCCGATGAAAATCGAGCTGACCGCGCTGACGCGGCCGCGCATGGCATCGGGTGTTTCCAGTTGCACCAGCGACGAACGCACCACCACGCTGATCATGTCGCACGCGCCCAGCACCACCAGCGCCGCCAGCGAAATGCCGAAGGAATGCGACAGGCCAAATACGATGGTGGCCACGCCAAACAGGCCGACCGCGCCAAACATGATCTTGCCAACGTGTTGACGCAGCGGACGGCGTGCCAGATAAAACGACATGCTCAGCGCGCCTATGGCCGGGGCCGAACGCAAAATGCCCATGCCCCACGCGCCGGTATGCAGAATGTCGCGCGCAAAAATCGGCAGCAAAGCCGTCGCGTCGCCCAGCAATACCGCAAACAGATCGAGCGAAATCGCGCCCAGGATAATGCGGCGTTCGCGGATATAACGGATGCCGCCAAACAGCGATTCCAGCGTGGCGGGCGGGCGATGTTCCTGCTTGCGTACCAGCGGCAGCGTAAACATCGAAATGGCCGCCACCAGCCAGAAAATCGCGGTGGTCAGATACACCGCATCGGGGCCGACGGCATAGATAAAGCCGCCCAGCGCCGGGCCAGTAATGATGGCCACCTGCATCAGCCCCGAACTGGTGGCCAGCGCTTGCGGCAATTGCGCTTCGGTGACCAGACTGGGCACCAGCGCCTGCAGGCTGGGCGTCTCGAACGCGCGCGCGGTGCCGATGCAGAACGCGGCGATGTACAAGGCGGTGGGGCTCAGCTGCTCGGCCAGGCTGGCGGCGGCCAGCACGGCGGCGACGATAAATTCCAGCGTCTGGCAAATCGCCACCACGCGGCGACGGTCGTAGCGGTCGGCCACATGGCCCACCACCAACGTAAACAATAATTGCGGCGCAAATTGCGCAATGCCGATCAGGCCCAGGCTAAATGCGCTGTGCGTCAGCGCATACATCTGCCAGCCCACGGCCACCGCCAGCATCTGGTACGACAACGCGGTAAACAAACGGCTGGCCAGCAAATGGCGAAACGGGCGTAACGCCAGTAAAGACAATTCCATGCGGTTTCCCGAGAGATGAAAAAAGGCGAGCACATGGCTCGCCCGGGTACGGCATTACGGTGCCGGATTCGGCTGTTTGGTGTGGATGGCTTCGATGGCGTTGAGCACGTCGTCGCTGAGTTTGACGCTGATGCTCTCGATGTTTTCCTTGAGCTGCGCCAGCGTGGTGGCGCCAATCAGGTTGCTGGTTACAAACGGCCGCGTATTCACATACGCCAGCGCCATCTGCGCCGGGCTCAGGCCGTGTTCGCGCGCCAGGTTCACATAATCGGCGGTGGCGATTTTGGCTTCGGGCTTGCTGTAACGGCTAAAGCGTTCATAGATGGCCACGCGACCATTCTGGCCGGTGCCGTCGATGTACTTGCCGCTGAGCACGCCAAACGCCATCGGCGAATACGCCAGCAGGCCCACTTGTTCGCGATGGCTGAATTCGGCCAGGCCGATTTCAAACGCACGGTTGAGCAAGCTGTACGGGTTCTGGATGCTGACCACGCGCGGCAGGCCGACGTTTTCCGCCGCACGCAAAAACTGCGCGACGCCCCACGGCGTTTCGTTGGACAAACCGACGTGGCGAATCTTGCCGGCCTTCACCAGATCGGCCAGTACCTGCAACGATTCTTCGGCCGGCACCGTGTATTCATCTTCAATCCACGGATAGTTAAGCCGGCCAAAGGTATTGGTGCTGCGATCGGGCCAATGCAGTTGGTACAGATCAATGTAATCGGTCTGCAAACGGCGCAGGCTGCCGTCCACGGCTTCGGTCAGGCTGCGGCGGTCATGATGGGTTTCGCCGCCACGAATATGGCGCGGTTGATGCGGCTGGCGCACCGGGCCCGCGGCTTTGGTGGCCAGCACGATGTCTTTGCGGCGGCCGGTTTTTGCCAGCCAGGTGCCGATATAGGTTTCGGTGAGGCCTGCGGTTTCGGCGCGCGGCGGCACCGGGTACATCTCGGCGACATCCACCAGCGTGACGCCAAGCTCCAGCGCCAGATCCAGCTGGGCATGCGCATCGGCCTCGGTGTTCTGTTCGCCCCAGGTCATGGTACCCAGGCCGATCAGGCTGACGTCGAGATCGGTACGGCCAAGTTTGCGATATTCCATTACTGCTCCTGTGCAAGGGGGCGGGGGTTACATAGGCAACGACGTCGGGCGCAGGGAGGTTGACCCGACCGGTCGAATAATAGCGTGCGCACGCGCGGCGTAGGGCGCTTTGCCGCTTTGGCCGCCTTGCGCGCCCGCCACTGTAGCGGCGCCGTCAATAAAACAAAAAATAATTATAAATATGATCGTTATTCCGGATGGTTTATTAGCACGGCTCCGTTATCATCGCGCACCGTTGTAGCGCCTGGCGGACTACGGCAATGCCGCAATGCACCATCACGAACCTTTGTCATCGGCAGCCAATACAATGGCTGACCGGATGGCTGGGGCGAGAACTGAAATTAGTGCATTACGTCAGAGATCTAGCGGTTTGCAGCGGCGTCTGCCAGGTTGAGCAGGGCGCAGGCATCAAACTTGCTGTACCGGGCACTGACGCGCTCACTTGAAGCCGTCCACTCAGGCGTCATGTAGTGACGCTATGATGATTACAAAATCAATGGAGACGAAACCGATGCAGACCCACGCCATTCGCCTTGAGGCCGCCGGTGATCCTTCGGTGATGCAACTGGTCGAGATTGATCTGCCCGACCCCGCGCCGGGCGAAGTGCAGCTTCGCCATACCGCCATCGGCGTCAACTTTATCGACACCTATCATCGCAGCGGCTTGTATCCGGTTAAATTTCCGTCGGGGCTGGGCCAGGAAGCCGCCGGCGTGGTGGAAAAGCTGGGCGAGGGCGTCACCGATTTCAAAGTCGGCGATCGCGTGGCTTATCCCAATGGGCCGCTGGGTTCCTATGCGCGCCAGCGAAATATGCCGGCGGCCAGACTGGTGCCGATTCCTGACGGGATTTCGGACGAAGTGGCCGCGGGATCGCTGATGCGCGGCATGACTGCGCAATATCTGCTTAAGCAAACCTTTGAAGTCAAACCGGGCATGACGGTGCTGATCCATGCGGCTGCGGGCGGCGTGGGCCAGATTGCCTGCCAGTGGGCACAAGCGCTGGGCGCCACCGTTATCGGCACCGCGGGGTCGGAAGCCAAATGCCGGCTGGCGCGGCCGTTTTGCGACCATGTGATTGATTACACCAACGAACATTTTGCCGAGCGCGTGCATTTGCTGACCGGCAATCAAGGCGTGCCGGTGGTGTACGACGGCGTGGGCGCGGCCACGTTTGAGGGCTCGCTGGCCAGCCTGGCCCCGCGCGGTTTGCTGGTCAGTTTTGGCAATGCCTCGGGCCCGGTGCCGCCGTTTTCGCCCAATCTGTTGGCCAGCAAAGGTTCGTTGTACTTAACCCGCCCCACGCTGGGCAATTACGCCAGTACGCGCGCCGAACTGCTGGCGATGGCGGCCGATTATTTTGCGATCGTGGCCAGCGGCCGAGTGCGTGTCACGGTCAACCAGCGTTACCCGCTCGCCGATGCGGCACAAGCGCATCGCGACCTGGAGGCCCGCAAAACCACGGGCTCCACCGTATTGATCCCATAAGGCGCAAGACACCCATGGTCCACTTGATGTATCTCCACGGCTTTTTATCGAGTCCGTTTTCGCAAAAGGCGCAAGACACCGCAGTGTGGATGGCCGAGCAAAGCCTGGCCGATTATTTTCATTGCCCGCAAATCCCGATGGAACCGGTGGCCGCAGGCCGCGTGATCCAGGCGTCAATCGACAAACTGGGGGGCGAGCCGGTGTGCTTTATCGGCAGTTCGCTGGGCGGCTATTTTGCCAACTGGGCCGTGGAAGAAGGCGGCGGGCGTGCGGTATTAATCAATCCGGCGGTACGGCCGTATGAACTTTTGCGGCACTATATCGGCCCACAACGTAACTATCAGACCGGCGAGATCCACCATATCGACGTCGGCTACGGCGATCAGCTGCGCAAATACGAGCGCCCGGTCAGCAAACCCGATCAGTACTGGCTGATGGTGCAGACCGGCGACACCACGCTGGATTACCGCGAGGCGGTGGAGCGCTATCCGCTCAGTCGCCAGACCGTCATCGAAGGCGGTGATCACAGCTTTCAGAACTATGTGGACTGGTTGCCACGCATCTGGGAATTCGCCCAGGAAGGAAAGTGAGTTGTTATGTCCACCCCTCAGCGCGGCATCCTGCCCGAGGGCTCCAGCCACGTCATTTTTCTGACACTGCGCCGCCGCCTGGGCCGCCCGGCTGATGCGGCCATGCGCACGCTGATCGGCCAGTTGCCCCAGCACGCCGAAGAAGTCGCCGCGGTGTACCCCGAAGCGCGGTTTTCGGCCGTGCTGGCGCTCGGCGAGCACGGCTGGGCCGATCTGTTTGGCGATGCCCGGCCGGCACGCTTTCGAGGTTTTCCGCGCATCGCAGGCGCCATCCACCCGGCCCCGGCCACGGAAGGCGATCTGTTGCTGCACGTGCGCGCCGAACGTTATGACCTGGTGTATGAATTTGCCGACCGCTTTGCCACGTCATTACAAGCCTGGTTTGAAGTGGTCGAATCGGTTACCGCGTTTAAATACCGCGAGTGGCGCGATCTGACCGGCTTTGTGGACGGCACCGAGAACCCGCACGGCGACGACGAGCGCGCCGAGGCCGCGCTGGTGGGCGATGAAGACGCCGCCTGGGCCGGCGGCAGCTATGTGCACACGCAACGCTACGTGCATCGCATGCAGCAATGGAACGCGCTGGCCGTCAAACAGCAAGAAGCCGTGATGGGCCGCACCAAGGCGCAGGACGAAGAATTGTCGGACGAAGACAAGCCGCTGACCGCCCATATCGCCCGCGTGGTGATTGAAGAAGACGGTAAAGAACTGGAAATGCTGCGCCACTCGATGCCCTATGGCACACCGGGCGGCGAGAAGGGTTTGTTGTTTGCGTCTTACTGCCGCACGCCTGATGTATTCGAGAAAATGCTCGCGCGCATGGTGGCCCCCACATCCGACGGGCGCGTGGATCACCTGTTGACGTACAGCCGCGCAGTGACCGGCGGCGCGTTCTTTGCGCCCAGCCGTGAGGTGCTCCAGGCGCTGGCTGCCTAGTGCCGTGATAGATGTGATCCCCGTAAAACCCGATGCCGCGGCGTCGGGTTTTTTATTGCGCTGATCGCCCAGGGGATGGGGTTTTGACGTGCGCTGACGACATGTTGCTTTTGTAGCATTTCGTCAGCCTTCGTATCGACGGTAGCTAAATCTGTGGTAATACTGGCATTTTAATTACAACAGATGACAATAATGAAAACCCCGACCAAGACGATCTTTGCCGTATCCGCCCTGACTTTGATCACCCTGCTCAGCGCTTGTGGTGGCGATGGTGGCAGTGACAGCAGTAGCAGCCCCACCCCGACACCGACCGGCGCGCCCACGGGCACTCCGACGCCAACCCCCACGCCGACCGCAACGCCAGTGCCGACCCCAACACCCACCCCCACACCGACACCTGCTCCGGCTTCGGCGCAGCAAGGCCTGTACGTGGGCAACGCCAGCCGCACCGGCGTGTCCGGCACCGAAGTGGTCTACACCACGTTGCGCGCCGATAACGCCTACTGGGCCGTCTACGTTAACAACTCCAGCGTCGGCTTTATCCACGGCACCGGTAGCATCAGCAATGGCACCTTTACCTCGACCGATGCGCAGGATTATCAGGCTTCTTCGTCCGTCGCGGCCCAAGCCATCACCAGCACCACCGCCAGCATCGTGACTGGCGCGTCGCTGACGGGTAATGCCACTTACGCCAATAGCGCGACGGCCAGTTTCAATGGCGTTTATACCGCCAGCTATGACCAGCCAGCTTCGTTAGGCGCGTTGGCGGGCACGTACACCGGCACGGTGCTCACCCTGAATACTGCGGATATCGGCACCATCGTGATTACGTCTGCTGGCGCGATTACCAGCACCAGCGCGGGCGTCAATGGCTGCCGCATCACGGGTCAGCTGTCGCTGGATGGCTCGGGCAAAAACGTCTACAACGCCACGCTGACCTATGACCAGGCCACCTGCCAGCGCAGCGATACCGCCACCGGCCAGGCCTTCAAGTACAACGGCAAGTTGTTTATCACCAGCATTACGCCGGCTAACGATGCGCTGATGATTGCCGGTCAGTAATCGTCTCGCAGCCCATAAAAAATGCCGACGTCGCAACGTCGGCATTTTTTTATCCACAGCGCACGCGGCGAATCAGTCTTTCATAAAGCCCAGGCGGGTGGGTTTCATTTCGGCATCAAAGTCATACACCAGCGGCACGCCGTTGGGGATTTCCACCGCCACGATCGCGTCATCGGCGATGTTTTCCAGATGCTTGACCAGCGCGCGCAGCGAGTTGCCATGCGCGGCGATCAGTACGTTTTTGCCCGCGGCCAGTTGCGGCGCGATGGTTTCGTACCAGGCTGGCAGCACGCGGGCCACGGTGTCTTGCAGGCATTCGGTCAGCGGTACTTGTTCGCGGGTCAGGCCGGCGTAACGCGGGTCGTTGATGCTGTCGCGCTCATCATCCGGGCTCAGCGCGGGCGGGCGCACGTCGTAGCTGCGACGCCAGATATGCACTTGCTCGTCGCCGTGCAGCGCGGCGGTTTCTTTTTTGTTCAGGCCCGACAGCGCGCCGTAATGGCGTTCGTTAAGACGCCAGTCCTTGATCACGGGGATCCACAGCGCGTCCATGGCATCTTGCACATGCCACAGCGTGCGAATGGCGCGCTTGAGCACCGAAGTAAACGCGATATCGAAATGGATGCCGGCTTCTTTCAGACGACGCCCTGCGTCGCGAGCTTCATCGGCGCCTTTTTCGGTGATATCCACGTCAATCCAGCCGGTAAAGCGGTTTTCCAGGTTCCATTGTGATTCGCCGTGGCGAACCAGCACGAGCTTGGCCATTGAATTCTCCTGAGTGAGCCGATAAGTGTCGGCCGCTATTCTAGGCGTTGCGGGCGACGGCGCAAACAGCCATGCCGCCCGCATCCGGACTATTTACGCGCCAGCGCGCTCGATCACGGTGTGAGCGCTGGCCGGGCCGTCATCGGGCGCCGCCACTTGCGCCAGATCGGCCTCGCGCGTTTCGCGCATGCTCAGTACCGCAATAAAGCTGAGCAACGCCGCCACCGACACATAGCCACCCACCCAGCTCAGGCCGCCGCGCTCCACCAGCACTTGCGCGATATACGGCGCAATCGACGCCCCGATAATGCCGCCCAGGTTATACGCAATGCCCGCGCCGCTATAGCGCACTGGCGTCGGGAAGATCTCGGGCAGCAACGCGCCCATCGGCCCGAAGGTAAAGCCCATCAAGAACAGTTCGATCACCAGAAACAAGGTCACCGGCCCGAACGTGCCCGCGCCCAGCAACGGTTGCATGGCAAAGCCCGACGCCATGGCCAGCGCCGTGCCCAGCAGCAAGACCGGCTTGCGACCAAAGCGGTCGCTGGCCCAGGCCGACAGCGGCGTCGCCAATGCCATAAACAGCACGGCAAAGCACAACATGCCCAGAAATTGCGGGCGGCTGAAATGCAGCGTTTTGGTGCCATACGACAGCGCAAACACGGTCGAGATATAGAACAGCGCGTAGCACACCACCATCGAAAACGCGCCTTGCAGCACCGGCAGCCAATGACGGCCAAACAGCGCGGCCAGCGGCACCTTCACCCGTTGCTGGCGTTGCATGGCTTGGGCAAACACCGGCGTTTCGTGCAATTTGAGCCGCACATACAAGCCCAGCGCCACCAGCACCGCGCTAAAAATAAACGGCACGCGCCAGCCCCAGCCTTTGAACTGATCATCGCTCAGCGCCACGGCCAGCCCCAGAAACAGGCCGTTGGCCAGCAAAAAGCCCACCGACGGGCCCAGTTGCGGAAACATGCCGAACCACGCGCGTTTGCCCGGCGGTGCATTTTCGGTGGCCAGCAAGGCCGCGCCGCCCCATTCGCCGCCCAGGCCGATGCCCTGGCCAAAGCGCAGCACGCACAGCAACAGCGGCGCCAGATCGCCAATCGAATCATGGCCAGGCAGAAAGCCGATCAGCGTGGTGGAGACGCCCATCACGGTGAGCGACGCCACCAGCGTAGATTTGCGCCCGATGCGATCGCCAAAGTGGCCAAACAAGGCGGAACCCAACGGCCGCGCCAGAAACGCGATGCCAAACGTCACAAACGCATTCAGCGCCTGGGCCGTGCTGGATTCCTTGGGAAAAAACGTCGGGCCGATGATCAGCGCGGCGGCGGTGGCAAAGATGTAGAAGTCAAAAAACTCGATGGCGGTGCCGATAAAGCTGGCCACCGCCACGCGCGCCGTCGAATTGGCGGGCGGCTGGGCAGAAGTCGTCATGGAATGATCTCGTTGTCAGGCACGGTTCATGCATGACAAACAACGCGAAACCGCAGCGCCATCCGCCATGCCGACCGGGCACGGTAGAAAAAACAGGCTGGCAAACGAGGGAGCGGCGGCGTGATGGCCAGGTTCGGCGCAACACGGGGCGGTGCGCCAATGTGGCGCCACCGCGGGCCAGGCGGGTGCATTTGCGGCTGGGTAAGCTGAGCAAATGATAAGGAAGCGTAAAACTGCCCGCAAGCCGGGAACCTCACCCGGGTCCATGGGTCTGGTCTGAAGCAGGTTAATAAAATTGTAAAAATTCACCTTTTCCGAAACCGGCTGAGCGCCTATGGTGCCTGCCTTTTGATTTACGCTGCGCGTTGCGCAGCCCCGGGCCCAAACCGTTTTATGCGCATTCTTAGTCCCGCCGCTTTGCTGGCGCCTGGTTGGCAACGCGTCCGCCCCCTGGTTGTGCCGCCGTGGCTCGAACGCGTCTGGCCACGTGTTTCGCCTATTGCGCCGTTTGTGGCCGTGGTGGCGCTGCGTTTTCTGGTGGATACCGAATGGGATGGCGCGCGCATCCTGTTTCAGTTGCTACTGTTCTTTGTGCTGTATGCGTTTCTGGAACGCTGGTCGGCGGTCGCGGCCTGCATCGGGCTGGAAGGCGCGCTGGCGAACGGCAGCTGGATTAAAGAAGACGCCACCGGCGAACCGCTGCTGACGCGGGATCTGTTCGAGGTATCGCAAGGCGCGGCGCTGACGGGCTATGCCGACTGGCATCTGATTGGCTATGTGGCGCTGACGCTGCTGGCCGTGGGCTATGGCTTGTATCGCCATCCGCGCATCGTGTCGTGGCGGCTATTACCGGCGCTGATCCTGCCCGCGATGTTTTTTGTGCGCATGGATAACCCGCAACGGCTGGACGACTATCTGACGCCACAATTGCTGTACGCGTTGAAGACGCAATACCACTCGTACAATTTCCGCGAAAACGCGCGCGCCAACGGCATCATCGGCCACCTGTTTCTGAACGCCGAAACCGTACCGCCGCCCGCGCATGGCCCGCATAACTTTTATGCTGCGGGCGAGCTGCGCCAGTTTGACGCCACCGAACCCGATGTGTTTGTGATTCTGTGCGAATCCTGCTTTACCACCGCCGACGCACGCTTTAAAACGCCGATGCTGCGGCTGCAGGACAAGGGTTTCACCATGACCGATATGGTGAGCCCGGTGTATGGCGGCGGCACGGCCGAGGCCGAATTTGAAGTGCTGACCGGGCTTTCGAGCAAGGTCTTCCCCGGCATCGATTATCAAAACTTTGCCAACCAGTACGCCGAGCACGCGCACACCATCGTCAGCCATTTTGATCACGCCGGTTATCACACCTACGGCCTGCACGATTACTACTCGACGTTCTGGAAGCGCAACATCGTCTACCCCAAGTTCGGCTTTGACGAGACGCACTTTGTCGATGAAATGGATTGGGAAGAAGAAGGCTGGCCCGACGACAAGCTGCTGTACCAGAAGGCCATGTCGCTGTACGACGCCAGCCCGCGCACGCAAAAGAACATGATGTTTATGGCCACGGTGATGACCCATGGCAAATACGATGCGGCCAATGACGACAATGGCGACGGCGATTATCTAAAGCGGCTGGATACGGCCATCACCGATATGAGCGTGTTTGTTGACCAGCTGCAAAAGTCGGCCGCCAAGCGCAAACGGCCGTTGCTGATCATGGTGTTTGGCGATCACAAGCCGGGCATCACGGCCGTGTTCCACAAGGACGGCGTGTTTGGCGACGATCTGTTTACCAGCAGCGGCGAACGCAATGAGGACTACCGCTTTAATCCGCGGCTGACCCCGGAGCAACTGGCGGTGCGCGGGCAGATTCCGGTGATGATCAAATATGTGGGCAAAGCGCATAAGCAGTTGCAGCCGCAACTGGCTGACAACCTGCGCGGCAAGCCGCTGCTGTGCATGCCGGGGCAACTGGCGCAGGTTACGCCGCAGCAGGGCAACTTTTTTGCCACGCTGGCCAACGTCTGCAACCAGATGAAGGGCTTGCCCTACGGTGAACACGGCTGGGACGCGATGTTCCCGACCGCGCTGTACGCGGAACGGTTGTTCTGAGGCGGGATATGCGTAGGGTGCGTTACCCCGCAAGCGGGCAACGCACATTTCGGTTTTGCCGTGGATGCCCGATGGACCCAACCGGGGCCGTCCCTTTGACCCCCAAAATGGGCGTTGTCCCCGCAAGCGAAGACAAGCCCTTCGGGTAACGCACCCTTCCGCACAGCTTGTTCAGTGGTTGTGCACAGACTTATCCACAGCGCTTTTTTCCAAACGCCGCTTCACGCGGTGGGCGGACGCCACCGACACTGAGTCAGTTCACGCGCATAGGGTGGGTCTGGACCCACCAACCAGAGTGGTATGCCAAGCTCACCGCGATAGCAAATCACCTTGCGTGGTGGGTCATGACCCACCCTATGCGTCTGTACACAGCTTGTTCAGGGGTTGTGCACAGACTTATCTACAGCGCTTTCCAGACTCCGCGTCACGCGGTGAGGCGAACGCCAAACACGCTGAGGCAAGTTAACGATGCGCATAGGGTGGGTCCAGACCCACCAACCAAAGCAGTATGCCAAGCTCACCGCGATAGCAAATCACCTTGTGTGGTGGGTCATGACCCACCCTATGCGTGCTGTGCACAGTTTGTTCAGTGGTTGTGCACCGACTTATCCACAGCGTTATTCAAACACCGCTTCACGCGGTGAGGCGAACGCCACCGACAGCCCGCCGCCGCCGATATTCACCCCGGCAGTCAGACTCATCTCGCTGGCCAGCACCGTCACGCCCTTGGCCTCGGCCGCCTGCTTCAGCCGCGCGTAGCCGGGCATCTTGTCCAGCCTGGCCGGGTCGCCGCCGTAGCTGACGCATACAAACGGCGCATCCAGCCCGTTCTGGATATGTTCCACCGCGGTATCAAACAGTTTTTTGCAGCCCGCCTCAAAGCCACGAATGCGCCCCACCGGTGTGGTGTCGCCCTGAAACCCGCGCACGATGGGTTTGATGTCCAGTGCCGAGCCCATCATGTACGACATCAGCCCCACACTCTTGTCGCCCTTGCGCCGTGCCTGCTGCCGCAACTGGCCCAGGTTCTCCGGGATCAGAAACGCTTGCGTGGTGGCCTGCAGCCGTTCGATCTGGCGGATGATTTCCAGCGACGATTTGTCTTCGCGCGCCAGCCGCGCCGCTTCGGCCACGATCAAGCCCTGGCCGGTAAACAGGTTGTAGCTATCAAACACGCGCAAGGAAAACGGCCCGGCCACGCCCGCGGATTCGCGCAGCGGCTTGTAGGCGCCCAGCATCTGCAGCGCGGCCTGGCTGGCGTTGGCGTGGATCAGACTGCGGCTGGCCATCACGGTCAGGCAGAACACATAGTCGTATTCCACCACCAGCCTTTCCAGAAACAGCTTTTTGATGTCGTCGGCGCTCAGCGGGGCTGATTCAAAGGTGGTATCGCCTTTGGCCAGCCGCTCTTTATAAAACTTGAGCGTGGCAGCGGTGTCGCGCCCGTCCACAAACGGTTTGCCGTCTGCGCCGGTAATGGTGATCGGAAGAATGACGATGCCGTGTTCGTCCAGAAATGAACGTGGCAGATCGCAGCAGGAATCGGTAACGATGCCGAAACGCATGCCAGAGCCCCTTAAAACAAATGGTTGTGTAACACCGTGGACCACGAAGGTCGTGTTGTTTTTGTTACCAATCTATGACGTTGGTATGGCGCGGGATTATGCCCGCAGTGAGCCGGATCACAACACGATGAACGGAGTTTCTGAACGGATATACGAGAGGCGGCAGGTTTTGGATCAAAAGTGTTGTAAGAAAGCGGCAGCCCTGAAAGCTAAATCGTGCACACCAAAAAAATACGGCCGCTCTGGTTTGGGGCGGCCGTTTCTGGACATCGGAGCGGCGCGGTCGATCAGATTTTGCGTGCTGCCAACTGGCGCAAAACCTCATCGGCAATTTCGTCCGGCGTGGGGGTAATGTCCACCACGATGGCGTTGGCGGGCGGCTCCAGCAAATCAATCTGGCTTTGCAGCAGGTGCGGATCAAAGAAGTGGCCTTTGCGTTGCGCCAGCCGCTGGGCCAGCAACTCGCCGGTACCGGTCAGATGCACAAACACCACGTCGGTTTCGCCGGGGCTGGCCAGCTTTTCGCGGTACACCTCTTTCAGCGCCGAACACGTAAACACATGCGTTTCGCCCTTGCTGCGATAGTCGACTATCGCCGCGCGGATTGCCGCCAGCCACGGCCAGCGGTCGTCATCATTCAGCGCAATGCCCGCGTGCATCTTGGCGATATTGCCTTCGCTATGAAACACATCGGCATCCGAAAAGCCGCAACCCAGTTTTTTGGCCAGCAGCTCGCCCACCGTGGTTTTGCCGCTGCCGGAAACACCCATCAAAATCAGAATCATGTTGTTACTCCACTTCAAACCACGGTGGCCAGCCCTAGCGTCAACGCCAGCGCCACCACCGAAATAATCGTTTCCAGCACCGACCAGGTTTTGAAGGTCTGCGGCACTGTCATATTGAAATACTCTTTCACCAGCCAGAAGCCACCGTCGTTGACGTGACTAAAAATCAGCGAGCCCGCGCCGGTGGTCAGCACCATAAACTCCGGGCGCGCACCAGCGGCAGCGGCGATCGGCGCGACAATACCGCAGGCCGTGGTCATGGCCACCGTGGCCGAACCTGTGGCCAGGCGGATCAGCGCCGCCACCATCCAGCCCAGCAGCAAGGGCGAGATTTGCGCGCTGGTGGCCATATCCACCACCACTTTGGAAATACCGCTGTCCATCAGGATGCGACCAAAGCCGCCGCCTGCGCCCACCAGCAAGGTGATGGTGGCGGTGGGGGCCAGACACTCATTGCTGAACTTGAGGATGGTTTCGCGGCTCATGCCGCGCGCCAGGCCCAGCGTCCAGAAGCTGACCAATACGGAAATCAGCAGTGCCATCACCGAATTACCCGCCAGCCGCAGCACATCGTTGGGCAGGGTTTTGGGCGCAAAGAAGACATCGGCCCAGCTACCAATCAGCATCAAAAACACCGGCAGCAAAATGGTGGCCAGCGTGATGGCAAAGCTGGGCAGTTCGCGGTCTTTTTCGTCGGCGGCAAAGTGCGCCATCATCGGATTATCGCCGGTCAGCTTGACGTACTTGCTGATCTGCAGCGCAAACACCGGGCCCGCCAGAATCGCCGTCGGGATGCCGACAATCAGCGCATACAGAATGGTGCGGCCGATATCGGCTTTATAGGCGGTCACGGCCAGCAAGGCGGCCGGGTGTGGCGGGATCAAACCGTGCACTACCGACAAACCCGCCACCATCGACAGGCCCACCAGCACCATCGAAGTACCGGTGCGCTTGGCCACGTTAAAGGCAATCGGAATCAGCAACACAAAGCCGACTTCAAAAAACACCGGCAAGCCGACGATCAGCGCAATGGTCACCATGGCCCAGTGCACGTTTTTCTCGCCAAACCAGTTGATCAGCGTTTGCGCGATGCGTTCCGCGCCGCCGGATTCGGCCATCATCTTGCCCAGCATGGTGCCCAGCGCAATCACCAGCGCAATATGCCCCAGCGCGTTTCCGACGCCGGTTTCAAACGATTTGACAATGGTGGTCATCGGCATACCCACCGACACCGCCAACACAAACGACACCACCAGCAACGTGACAAACGGATTGAGCTTGAAGCGCGCAATCAGCACGATCAACAACACAATCGCCACCAGCGCGTACACCAGCAACATGGTTCCTTGCACCATCTTTCTGACTCCTGAACGGGTTTGACTACACGTCTCTGTAGCCTTTGTAGTTGGCCGAAGCGCTTATTGGCGGCAATCGGCCCGCTTTTTTTGTATTACCGAACGTTGAGTTACGGATGTTAACGTTAACATCGATGGGCGCGGCATCAGGTGTGCACCGTATGCCAAAGGGATTTGCATAGGGTGGGTCGAGACCCACCCTTCAAAGTGGCATGCCAGTTTCTATTCCCGTTGCGATGGCTTTGGGCGGTGGGTCATGACCCACCCTATGCGTCAGAAGTACGTCTGGACGGTCTCGACGACCTGGTAGCGTTCATCCAGCACCAGCACCTGGCGCCATGTATCAAGGCCAGCATGCATAGGGTGGGTCGAGACCCACCCTTCAAAGTGGCATGCCAATTTCTATTCCCGTTGCGATGGCTTTGGGTGGTGGGTCATGACCCACCCTATGCGTTAGAAGTAGGTCTGGACGATATCGACGACCTGGTAGCGTTCATCCAGCACCAGCACCTGGCGCCATTTATCAAACGTCAGACACGGGTGCGAGATATCAAACGCCAGCATATCGCCCACCTTGATCTCATCGCCGGGCGCGATCTGCAGATAAGCATGTTGGTCCATCATGCCGGTGATCTGCCAATGCGCTGGCACGTCCTGCGGCAGCGCGTCGCCCGGACAATAGATTTGCGCGGGCGTCGGGAAGCCAGCATCAAACGCTGCATCGCGCTTGCCCAGTCCGATGATGGCTTTATCGGCTTCGGGGATCGACTGCACATACGCCCACAACTGCAAGGCAGGTTTCAGTGAAGTGCGCATCTGATGCGCGATCGGATTGCGGATTTCGATCTGCGCCTGCGCGGTCTTGTAAATGCCGACATCGTGGGTCAGATAGCAGCCGGGGCGCAGCACCACGTCCAACGGCATGCCGATGCGCGCCGGAGCAAATTCTTCCGCCACCACGTCGTACCAGGCCGAGCCCGCACCCGACAGCAATGCTGGCGTGCGCTTGATCTGGCCGGCACCCGCCAGCTCGGTCAGCACCGTCACCGCGCGCTGCAAAAATGCGCGGATTTCGGCTTCCTGCTTCAGCACGCCTTCGTAGATTTCCACGCCGGCCAGTTGCAAGGCCTCGGGCCAACGCGCCAGCGCTGCCAGCACCGCGTCTTGCTGCGCGGCATCGCGTACGCCGGTACGGCCACCGGCCGCGCCCAGTTCCAGCAGCACTTGCAGCGTCTGGCCGCGTTCGCTGTAAAAGCGCCCCAGCTGATCAATGCCATCGACGTTATCAACCAGACAAAAGAATTCAAAGTCCGCATCGGCGATCAGCTGGCCGATGATTTCCATATTGCGTTTGCCCACCAGCTGGTTGGCCATGATCACGCGCCGTACGCCATGCGCGTAGGCCACGCGCGTTTGCTGCGCCGTCGCCAGGGTAATGCCCCACGCGCCGCCCGCCAGCTGACGCGCAAACAACTTGGGCGCCATGGTGGTCTTGCCATGCGGCGCCAGTTTCACGCCGTACTGGGTCACAAACGACTGCATCCATTGCAGGTTTTGCTGCATTACGCCGTCGTACAACACGGCGGCGGGCAGACTGATTTCTTCGTCCAGCAAACGCCAGCCCAAGCCTTGCGTCTGCGCCGGGCTGATCGGCTCGGGCAATGCGCCCACGCCTTTGTTCAGGTTATCGATCATTCCGCCGTGATAGTTTGTATCATTCATCGAAGCCGCCACTGGTCTGGTGTTGAGGGCCACAAGCACAAGCCCTTTGATATTTGCCAATCTGGTCTGATATAAAGTATCAGTCAAGCCCCGCCGGATTAACTGCTCACGCCATGCAACACGCGCTACCTCCGTTTGATATCGTCAGCCGCATCGCGCAACGTAGCGCCACGTTCAGCGCTACCGAGCAAAAAATCGCCCAGCTGATTCTGGCCGATCTGCCCGCCGCCAGCGCCGCCAGCATTGATGCGCTGGCCGCGCAGGCCGGGGTCAGCAAGGCCAGTGTCACCCGCTTTGCCCGCGCGCTGGGTTGTGCCGATGTGCGCGAACTCAAACGCTGGCTGGCGCAGGCCAGCGCCATCGGCAGCCGCTTTCTGGCCCCGCGCGCTGATGCCGCGCAGCAAGAGCCGGCCGACGTCATCCTCGACGATATCGTCACGCTGTTGCAGCGTAACCGCGCCTTTTTTAACCGCGAAGTTATTGCCGCCGCCGCGCAGGCCTTGCGCGATGCGCGCCAGGTGCTGGCCTTCGGCATGGGCGGCAGTTCTTCCATCATGGCCGACGAAGCGCGTAATCGCCTGATGCGTCTGGGCGTGCCCATTACCAGTTATCAAGACGCCGTATTGCAACGCATGGTGGCCGCCACGCTGGATGAGCGCTGCGTGGTGCTGGCGTTTTCGGTCAGCGGGCAGGGCGCTGAGCTATTACACAGTGTGGCCATCGCCCAGGAATACGGCGCGCGGCTGATTGCGTTTACCGCGCTGGGCTCGCCGCTGGCCAGACGCGCCGACTGGTGGATTCCGGTGCAGGCGCTGGAAACCGATTTTGTCTTCAAGCCGTCCAGCTCGCGCTACGCGATGTTGCTGGCGCTGGATGTGCTGGCCACCGCGCTGGCGCAGTTGCAACCCGAGCACAGCCAGGAACTGCTGCGCCGGATCAAATTTGTACTCGATGCCGAACGCGGTGGGGCCGATGCGCGCCATCCGTTGGGCGATTAGGAAGACCGCACCATGACCGCCACCTGTGACACGCTGATCCGTAACGCCACGCTGATCGATGGCAGCGGCAGCGCGCCTTATCAAGCCAATGTGGCGCTGCATCAGGGCCGCATCGTCGCCATCGGCGAGCTGGAACACTGGCGCGCGCCACACAATATCGACGCCAGCGGCCTGGTGCTTAGCCCCGGTTTTATTGATGTGCACACGCACGACGACACCAACGTCATCCGCATGCCGCAAATGTGGCCCAAGTTGTCGCAAGGCGTGACCACGGTGGTGGTGGGCAATTGCGGCATCAGCGCCAGCCCGGTGACGCTGGCTGGTGATCCGCCTGATCCGATGAACTTGCTGGGCACGGCTGACGCCTTCAGTTATCCGACCTTTGCCGCCTATGTGGACGCAGTCAACGCCGCGCAGCCAGCCGTCAATGTGGCGGCGCTGGTGGGCCACACCGCGCTGCGGCAAAACCAGATGCACGACCGGCTGGACCGTGCCGCCACGCCTGCCGAGATCGAGGCCATGCGCGATCAGCTACAAGAAGCGCTGGTTCATGGCGCGCTGGGTTTATCCACCGGCCTGGCCTACGCCAACGCCTATGCCGCGCCCACCAGCGAAGTGATGGCGCTGGCCGAACCGCTGGCCGAAGCAGGCGCCATCTACACCACGCATTTGCGCAGCGAATTCGCCGAAATCCTCGACGCGATGGACGAAGCGTTTGCCACTGGCCTGCATGCGCGCGTGCCGGTGGTGATTTCGCATCTTAAATGCGCGGGCAAAGCCAACTGGGGCCGCACGCGCGAAGTGCTGGCGGCGCTGGATGCCGCGCGCACCACGCAGCATGTGGGCTGCGATTGCTATCCGTATGCGGCCAGCTCGTCCACGCTGGACCTCAAACAAGTGACCAGCGATTTCGACATTCTGATTACCTGGTCGGAGCCGCAGCCGGAGCAAGGCGGCCGTCTGCTGGCCGAGATCGCCGCCGAGTGGGATGTGGATTTGCTGACGGCCGCGCAACGGCTGCAACCGGCCGGCGCGGTGTATCACGGCATGGACGAGGACGACGTCAAAAACGTGCTGCGCCATCCGGCGACCACCATCGGCTCGGATGGTTTGCCGAATGATCCGCTGCCGCATCCACGCTTGTGGGGCGCGTTTCCGCGCGTGCTGGGGCATTACGTGCGTGACGAAAAACTGTTCGATTTGCCTACGGCCATCCACAAGATGACCGGGTTATCGGCGGCGCGCTTTGGCTTGACCGAGCGCGGGCTGATCCGCCAGGGCTACTGGGCCGATCTGGTGCTGTTCGACCCCGCCCGTGTGCGCGATACCGCCACCTTTACCCAGCCGCAGCAAGCCGCCGATGGCATCCACGCGGTGTGGGTCAACGGCCAGTTGAGCGCGCAAGACAAACAACCCACTGCGGCCCGCGCTGGCCGCTTTATCCGCCGTGGCCGCGTCGGCACGGTGTAACCCGATCTGCATGACCACCAAGGAAAACACGATGAGCGACATTATTCGAATTGGCACCAGCGGCACCGGCACCGGTGGCCAGCATCTGCCGTTTGCCCGCGCCGCCGGTGCGGATGGCTGGCTGTTTGTATCCGGCCAGACCCCGATGGAAAACGGCGAAGTGATCGAGGGCGGCATCGTCGCGCAATCGCACAAGACCATCCAGAACCTGATCGCCATCCTGCATGAAGCGGGTTACGGCGTGGAGCATGTGGTGCGCTGCGGCGTGTGGCTGGATGATCCGCGTGATTTTCAGTCGTTTAATAAAGTGTTCAAGGAATACTTTGGCGAGAACCCACCGGCGCGGGCTTGTGTGGTGTCGAGCATGGTGATCGACTGCAAAGTCGAGGTTGACTGCGTGGCGTACAAGAAGCCGTAGCCCATGGCTGCCGGATGGTCCCGCTGGTACCGGGTGGATCTGCGCCGCCGCATACGGTGGGTCTGGACCCACCACTCAAAGCCCATGATTTGAACGCTGTTGTTTCAATTTGCCGCGCCTTGGGTAGATCAAGCCCGTCCCCCAAAGCTGATGCTCACAACCTTGCTGTCCCAACGGGCCGCTTTGAATGGTGGGTCTTGACCCACCCTATGAGTCTGCATGATCACTTTGACGTTTGTATCTGATCGGCTGGATGCGCCGGTGGTGGCGACGGCCAGCGCGGGGATGCGGCTGATTGATGTGGTGCGGCCGTTAGCGCTGTCGGGGCGTTTGCCCTTGGCCTGGCGCTGCGGGCAGGGCACGTGTGGCGCGTGCCGGGTGCGGATTGCGCATGCCGCGCAGCCTGCGCCGTTGGCCATGGGCAAGATGGAGCACAATGTGCTGGCGCGCATTGTGCCGGATGCCGCAACCGGTGAGATCGACACGCCCGATACCGTACGGTTGGCCTGTCACCTGACGTTAGCCCATGATTTAACAGTTTATTTCTCGTAATTATAAAAAGCTGCTTTATTAGTCTTTCACTCCTTAATAACGCAATGGCAAGATTTGGGCTGTTTAAATAAAACATGCTTATAAGGACCGCCCGCCATGCGTTTGAAGCCCCTGCTCGCCTCGGTTGTAATCGCTCTGTCTGCCACCTCTACACTGGCTGCCAGCTTTGAATTGCTCAACGTGTCGTACGACCCGACCCGCGAGCTCTATCAGGATTACAACAAGGCGTTTGCCAAGTACTACAAAGCCAAAACCGGTGACGACGTATCGATCCGCCAGTCGCACGGTGGCTCGGGCGCGCAGTCGCGGTCGGTGCTGGATGGCCTGCAGGCGGACGTCGTCACGCTGGCGCTGGCGTATGACATCGACGTATTGGCCGACAAGGGCAAGCTGCTGTCGCCCGATTGGCAAAAAAAGCTGCCCGATAACGCCACCCCGTACACCTCCACCATCGTGTTCCTGGTGCGCAAGGGCAACCCCAAGAACATCAAGGACTGGACCGATCTGATCCGTCCGGACGTCAAAGTGATTACCGCCAACCCCAAAACCAGCGGCGGCGCGCGTTGGGCTTACCTGGCCGCGTATGGCTGGGCCAAGAAGACCTACGGCAGCGAAGACAAGGCCAAGGATTACATCCAGAAGGTGTACAAGAACGTGCCGGTACTCGACACCGGCGCGCGCGGTTCCACCATTTCGTTTACCCAGCGTGGTCTGGGTGACGTGCTGCTGGCCTGGGAAAACGAAGCCGTGCTGTCGCAAAAAGAATTTGGCGTAGACAAGTTCGACATCGTCGCACCGACCATCTCGATCAAGGCGGAGCCGCCGGTGGCTGTGGTGGACAAAGTGGTCGACAAGAAGGGCACGCGCAAGGTGGCCGAGGAATATCTGAAGTTCCTGTACAGCAAGGAAGGCCAGGAAATCGCCGCGCGTAACTTCTATCGCCCGATCGACAAGGACGTTTACGCCAAGTACGCGCATCAGTTCCCGAAAGTGGCGCTGTTTGATATCGACGATGTGTTTGGCGGCTGGACCAAAGCGCAGCAAACCCACTTCTCTGACGGTGGCGTGTTCGATCAAATCTACAACGCCGGCCGCTGATCGGGCCATCCGGCTACTGCGCCGGCGCATGCCGGGTCCGGGCAGTGCTCACAATCCTCACGTACAAAACGTACGCTCCGGTTGTTGCGCGCTGGCCGTACCCAGCCTGCACCCGCTCGCTACGCCGGCTGACCCAATCAGTTCTGGTTACATGGTTATCAATCGGCGGCGCTGCGGCGGGCCGACCAATCAGGAGTAATTGCAATGACTCTGCGTCTCGGCGACATCGCCCCCGATTTCTCGCAAGAATCGTCTGAAGGCCCCATCCATTTTCACGAATGGGCCGGCGATAGCTGGATTGTGCTGTTCTCGCATCCGGCCGATTTCACCCCGGTGTGCACCACCGAGCTGGGCTACACGGCCAAGCTGAAAGACGAGTTTGCCAAGCGCAATGTCAAAGCCCTGGCCGTGAGCGTTGATCCGCTGGAATCGCATCACAAATGGATTTCCGACATTAACGAAACGCAAAACACGCGCGTTAATTTCCCCATCCTGGCTGACGCCGACAAGACCGTGGCCACGCTGTACGACATGATCCACCCCAACTCGCTGGCCAATGCCACCGTGCGCACGGTGTTCGTGATCGACCCAACCAAAAAAATCCGCCTGACGCTGACTTACCCGGCGTCCACCGGCCGCAATTTCAACGAGATTTTGCGTGTGATCGATTCGCTGCAACTGACCGACCACCACAAAGTGGCCACCCCCGCCAACTGGCAGGATGGTGACGACGTGGTCATCGTGCCGTCGCTGCAAGACGAAGCCGAAATCGCGCAGCGCTTTCCCAAGGGCTACAACGCGGTGCGGCCGTATCTGCGCCTGACGCCGCAGCCCAACAAGTAATCTGTCCGTCGCGCCATCGCATTACACAGCGCGCCGTTACCGCCAGCCAGGTCTGCGACGGCCTGGCTTTTTTTGCGCGCTAAAAACACAGGAAGCCACGCCGAGATGATCGATGTAAGCGGCGTAACGCCCGACAGCAATGTGCTGAAAGTGCCGTTACCGGACTTTATCCGCACCGATTGGCCCGATGCCGAATTTGGCATCGACGCCACGCGCGGCATTACCGTACGCGCGCTGGGGCTGACGCTGGCCAGCGTGTTCCAGCCGATCTTTAACGCGCAAGGCCAGGCCGTCGCGCAAGAAGCCTTGTTGCGCGCCAGCGCGCGCAGCCGTCCGCTGGCGCCAGCCGCCGCCTTTGCCGCCGCCGCCAGCCACGGCCAGATCATTGCGTTTGACCGGCTCTGCCGCACGCTGCATCTGTACAACAACGCCACCTTCCAGAGCGGCCAGAGCGATCTGTACCTCAACGTGCATCCGCGTTTGCTCACCGGCGTGGAGCGCCACGGCGTGGTGTTCGAGCGCGTGCTGCACACCGTGAACTGGCAGCCGCAACGCATCGTGCTGGAGATCGTCGAGGACGAAATCGCGCAGGGCGAAGTCAACCGCGTGCGTGATGCGGTGGATAACTATCGGCGCGTGGGTTACCGCATCGCCATCGACGACTTTGGCAGCCGCCACGCCAACCTGGACCGGCTGTGGCAGCTGGAACCGGACATTGTAAAACTCGACCGCGTGCTGATCGCCCAAGCGGTCGAATCGCCCAAATTGCGCCGCGCCCTGCCGCGCCTGGTGCAACTGCTGCACGAGCTGGAGACCCTGGTGGTGGTCGAAGGCATCGAGACCGCGGACCAACAACAGCTGGCGCTGGATGCCGGCGCTGACTTGCTGCAGGGCTTTCACCTGGGCGAACCGCGCCCGCTGGGAAGAGGATGAAACACCAATGACAACGACCGAACCGATTACCCGCTGGCTGGAACGCGGCAATCACATCGTGGTGGCGCCGGGCTGGCGCGATTCGGGCGAAGACCACTGGCAAACGCGCTGGTGCGATGAATATCCGGGGCTGCGCCGCGTGCAGCAACGCGATTGGGAGAACCCGCAGGCGGCAGCGTGGGTCAAGGGCCTTGATCAGCAAATTCCGGATTCGGGCCAGACGCTGCTGGTGGCGCATAGCCTGGGCTGCATCACCGTGGGGCACTGGGCGGCGCTGTCGTCAAAAGCGCGTCATGTGGCGGCGGCATTATTGGTGGCGCCGGCCGATGTCACGCGCGACGAAGCGCCGGACAGCTTTCGCGGCTTTATGCCGTTGCCGGCTCGGGAACTGCCATTTCCGAGCTTGTTGGTGGCCAGCGACAATGATCCATCGTGCTCGCTCGATCGCGCCGTGGCATTGTCGCAGGCCTGGGGCAGCGAGCTGGTGCCGCTGTCGGGCGTTGGCCACATCAACGTCGACTCCGGCCACGGCGAATGGCCGGTTGGCCTCAAACTGCTGCGCCAACTGCTCAGAAAAGTGAGTAAGGCATAGGGTGGGTCAAGACCCACCATCCAAAGCCATGTGCTCGCGCCACACTGGCGCGTCCCGCCACTTTGGGCGGTGGGTCTAGACCCACCCTATGGGCGCCGCGGCTTCACCCCATCGGCACATGCCCCGGTTGCGCGGCCACGCGGTCGATCCATGCGTTGATCGCCGGGTAGGCGCTCAAATCCACCAGGCCTTCGTGCGCGCGATGCGTATAGGCGTACAGCGCGATGTCGGCGATGCTGTACTTGTCGCCCACAAAAAAGCGCTTGTCCTGCAAATGCTGTTCCATCACTGCCAGCACCTTGTGGCTGCCGGCAATGCAGCTTTGCAACTCGTCTTCGCGCGCGGCGGGGCGGTCGGCAAAGTAAACAATGAAGCGCGCCACGGCCAGTTGCGGCTCGTGACTGTACTGCTCAAAAAACAACCATTGCATCACCTGCGCCTGCTCCCAGCGATCTTCCGGAAACAGACTGGACCCCTGGGCCAGGTAATACAGAATCGCATTCGATTCCGGCAGATAAGTGCTGGCACCGATCTGCAGCACGGGCACCTTGCCGTTCGGGTTCATCGCCAGAAAGTCGGGCGTGCGATGCGCGCCGTTTTTCATATCGACTTCATTCCACTGGAACGGCTTGTCCAACTGGCTCAGCGCCAGTTTGACCTTGTAGCAATTGCCAGACATCGCGAGGCCATGCACGGTATACATCTGCAGATTTCTCCTTAGGGGGACGGCGAGTTAGAGCGAGTAATCCGGGCGCTGCGCTTAACCAAACTTGCGCAGGGCGTCGATGGCCAGGCCGCTGCCGATGCTGCCAAACAGATCGCCTTCCACGTGCTGCGCGGCGGGCAGCAGGGCGGCCACGCGTTGGCGCAACAGCGGCACGCCGGACGAGCCACCGGTAAAGAAAACGGTGTCCACCTGGTCGGCACGCAAGTTGGCGTCTTTGAGCAAGCCCTTGACGGTGTCTTCGATGCGCACGATCTGGCCATCGATGGCGTCTTCAAATTCGCTGCGCGCCACGGTGTGGGTCAGGCCTTCGGCAATGCGGTCCAGCGGCAGGATGTGATGTTCCTGGCCAGACAGGGCGATTTTGGTTTCTTCCACACGCATGGCCAGCCAGTGGCCCGCGCGCTCCGAAATCAGCCCGAACAGCCGATCCAGCAACACGCGCGTATCGGGGCCGGAATCGCGGAATACGTCTTGCAGCTCGGACCAGATCTTGCGGGTGTAGACAAAGTTGATGGTGTGCCAGGTGGCCAGGTTGAAGTAATAACTGGACGGCACTTCGGAATTGTTTTTAAGCCGGCTGCGATAACCAAGCAGCGGCATCACGCAGGCCAGGCTCAGTTGCTTATCAAAATCGGTCCCGCCGATATGCACGCCGCCATTGGCCAGGATATCGCCCAGCCGGTCGTTCTTGAGCGAACGTTCCGGCGACAAGCGCAGCAGCGAAAAGTCAGACGTACCGCCGCCGATATCGACGATCAGCGTTAGCGTTTCGCGTTGCAACGTGCGTTCAAAATCAAACGCCGCCGCAATCGGCTCGTACTGGAATTCCACATGCTTGAGACCCACCGAGCGCGCGATGTCAGCCAGCACGTCTTGCGCCAGTTGGTCGGCCACCGGGTCATCGTCGACAAAATGCACCGGACGGCCCAGCACTGCGTGCTCGAACCCACGGCCCGCGGCTTGCTCGGCGCGGTGTTTCAGTTCGCCGATAAAGTGGCTGAGGATGGTGCGAAATGACAGGCTCTGGCCTTGCACTTCGGTCTGCAAATCCATCAGGCCGGTGCCCAGAATGCTCTTGAGCGAGCGCATCAGGCGGCCTTCGTAGCCGTCCAGATATTCCGTCAGCGCCACGCGGCCATAGCTGATGCTGTCTTCTTCCGAATTGAAAAACAGCATCGAGGGCAGGGTGGTCTTGCCATCTTCCAGCGCCAGCAACGGGGCCGCGCCGGGGCGCATCCAGCCCACGGTGGAATTGGACGTGCCAAAGTCTATGCCACAGGCGCGGGCGATGGCGCCGGGCGCAAGGGTGGTGCTGGCATGCGGATGCAACGACGAAGGGGCGGGATGGTTCAATGTTTTTCCTATCGTAAAACGTCCGCGCCGGAAGGGCGGCTGGCCCATCGGGGCCGGGCCACCCAACAGGGAGCCGCGCGCGGAGTCGCTATTCTAGCGACAGCGCCGCACCTTACCTAGCGCGGCGTCTTGTTGCTGGATCAGTGGCGGGTTGACCGCTTTTCTGCTGTCCAATGCGGGGCGGGCGCTTTCGATTTGCACCGGGGCGTTTGTCGGGCAGGCCGGGCTGAGGCCAGATCATTCTGGTACGCAGAAAAAGGTCTTGCCGCAGACGTTGACGCGCACAAATGGCGGGGGCCATCAATGGGGCTCGTCGTCGCGCGGCCCCGCCAGCAAACCGGCGTGGGAGGCCGCGCTGTGCCGGCTGGCTTGACGTGGACTAGCTGTGCTGCGGGCCGAACCAACGCGCCAGCGCCGCAGCCAGCGCAGTGGTGTCCGCCAAATCGTCAGTGGCCCATGCCGCCACGCCGTCCGGGCGCACCAGTAACGCGCGTAAACCCAGGTTTTGTTGGACCGCGCCAGCCACGTAGCTGACCTGCCGCTGCCACGGTGCCAGTTGCGGCGCGAGTGACGGGCTGCTATCAAACTGCAACAGCAAGCCTTGGCCGCCACGCAACAGCGTGCCCACGCGGGCGCCATTGCTCAGTTCAAAATCGGGCACACTGCGGCCGACCAGGGGGTGGCCATCGCCGAGCGGATAACGCAGCGAAACGCCCCACACGCGCTCGGCAAAATAGGTGGCGCCATCGCGCGTTTCGATCAGATCACGCATCACGGCCGCCAGTGCACGTGTGGCGGGCGTCGGGCGCATCAGCGCCACTTGTGCGCGGGACCAGTCCAGCACCGCCGCGCCTACCGGGTGCCGTTCTTGTTGATAACTATCGAGCAGAGCGGCCGGGGCATCACCGCGAACGGTGGCGGCCAGTTTCCAGCCCAGATTCATCGCATCGCCAATGCCCAGGTTCAAGCCTTGCCCACCCAGCGGCGAATGCACATGCGCGGCATCGCCCGCCAGCAGCACGCGACCGTGGCGATAGCTGCTGGCCTGGAATGCACGGTCGGTCCAGGTACTGGCCAGTTTTAGCGCGGTCAGCTGGATGTCGGTGCCGGACACGCGCTGCAAAACCGTTTGCACCTGGTGCAGCGTAATCGGCGTGGTGCGGTGGAAGGCCCCGCCGTCAAAATCCACCAGCGCCAGCGTGCCCGGCCGCGCAAACGTGTACATGCCGTTGGCAGTGTAATGACGGCCCGGCGGCAGCGCGTTTGGGTCGGCCAGCTCAACTTCGGCGGAATAGCCGGTGAACTCGGGCTCGGTGCCGGTAAATTGAAAGCCGCCCAGCTTACGCACCGTGCTGCGGCCGCCATCGCAGCCGACCAGCCAGCGCCCGTTAAAATGCGCTGCGCCGGCAGTCACTGCCACGCCGTCGTCATTGGCCTTTAAGCCGCTGACGCCCATGCCATAGCGGATCTCCGCCCCCAGCGTTTGCGCGCGCTGCGCCAGTGCGGTTTCGAAGGATTCCAGCGCAACGGGCAGGCTGCCCTCCATTGCATCGGGCAGGCGCAATGGCCACTGCGATCGATCGATGTCGTCTTGATAAAACTGGATGCCGGCAAAGTGGCCTGCGGGCTGGCGCGGCTGTTGCAGCCAGTGCGCGGCTTGCCGGGTGGCGGGGCTGTGTTGCGCTGCCCGCACGGTGTCGAGCAGATCGCGTCGGTACAAGGCTTCTTGCGTCGGCACGGACAGGCCGCGCAGGCCAAAGGGCAGGCGTTTGAGCGGCGTGTGCGTGTCGGCGGCTTGCTCCAGCACCAGCACGGACAAGCCGAACAAGCGTAGCTCGCAGGCCAGAAACAGGCCCACTGGGCCGCCGCCGGCGATGATCACGTCAAAAATGGGGGGATGTTGCGGGTGTTCGGATTGGGGGTGTTGCGTATGCATCAGGCGCTCCATGTCGAAAGGTGAATGTTCGACCGGAGCGTTCCCCACTGCAGAACCCGCACGGACGAACAGCGCGACGCCGGTAATGGCGTGCTGTGTTCGTCGTGGGGATCTTGTGCGCGAGGCCAAAGACCAGAGCTTTCGTTACCGAAAGAGCCTGGGCTTACCAAACCAGGCCTGCCTTTTCCGACGCGGCTTTATAGCATTGCCGCGCGCCCGGCGACAAGACCGACTAGCCTATTTGCCGATGCAGAAGCGGCTGAAAATCACGCCCAGCAAATCATCCGACGTGAACTCGCCGGTAATCTCGTTCAGCGCTTGCTGCGCCAGCCGCAACTCTTCGGCAAACAGCTCCAGCGCATTAAACGCATGCGCCGCTGAATCGACATGCCCGGCCGCGCGCCGGATGGCGTCGAGGTGACGCTCGCGCGCAATAAACACGCCTTCGTTGGCGCCATGCCAACCGGCCAGGGCCAGCAAACGCTGACGCAAAGTGTCCAGGCCCGCGCCGGTCTGCGCCGAAACGTGGACTTCATAATCATCGACCGCGCCTGATTGCTCGCCGGTCAGATCAATCTTGTTAAACACGCGCAGCACCGGCAATTGCGCGGGCAAACGCTGCAGGATGGCCTCGTCATGCGCGGTGATGCCTTCGCGGCTATCCAGCAACAGCAGCGCCAGATCGGCCTTTTCCAGCGCCTGCCAGGTGCGCGCGATGCCGATCTTTTCCACGGCGTCTTCGGTCTCGCGCAAACCGGCGGTGTCGATCACGTGCAAGGGCACGCCGTCCAGCTGGATCAGCTCGCGCACCGTATCCCGCGTGGTGCCGGCGATATCGGTGACGATGGCAACGTCGGTGCCGGCCAGCGCATTCAACAAACTGGATTTGCCCACATTGGGCTGGCCGATCAGCACCACATGCAGACCTTCGCGCAACATGCGACCCTGGCTGGCAGTGGCCAATACGCGCGCCAGTTGCTCATCAATTTGCGCCAGCTTGCCGCGCGCATCGGCGGCCTGGAGAAAATCGATATCCTCTTCCGGGAAATCAATCGTCGCTTCGACCAGCATGCGCAGCGTAATCATTTGCTCGGTCAGCGCGTTGATCTCGCGAGAAAACGCGCCATCCAGCGATTTGAGCGCTGAACGTGCGGCGGCTTCGGATTGCGCATCAATCAGATCGGCCACGGCCTCGGCCTGCGCCAGATCGAGCTTGCCGTTAAGAAACGCGCGCCGGGTAAATTCGCCCGGCTGCGCATGCCGCGCGCCCAGCTCAACGCAACGCGCCAACAACATGCGCAGCACCACGGGGCCGCCATGGCCTTGCAGCTCCAGCACATCCTCGCCGGTAAACGAGGCCGGGCCGGGAAAATACAACGCCAGTCCCTCATCGATCACCGCGCCGTCCTGCGCTTTAAACCTGGCAAAATGCGCATGCCGCGGCTGCAACGCCCGCCCGACCAGGCCCGCCACCACCCCCGCCAAACCTTGGCCCGACAATCGAATAACACCTACCCCACCCCGACCGGGCGCGGTGGCAATGGCGGCGATAAGGTCGTTGGAGGCAATCATGGGGCGGGGTCTTTGGGTTAGGCAGGCTGAATGATAACCCGGCCGGTGTTCGCGCTGGGGCATGGGGTTTTGTGCGTTGCCCGTGGCGCGCTGACTTGCATCGTGCACATGGGGCTGACCAGCTTGATTTGTGGAACAGCTGCCAGGAGCAGGTTCGTGTACGCGCAGCCGGGCGTTCGTTACGACCATGACCAAAGCGGAAGTGATGTCACTGCTAGATCAGCCAATACTCTGCGGGGATCACCATCAGCTGCAATAGGGTGGGTCTTGACCCACCACACAAAGTGATCGGACACCTCTGCGCAGTGGGCATACGGCTTTGCATGGTGGGTCGTGACCCACCCTATGTGCTGGCCGCCATCAGCGATGTGGGCTTAGCTGTCCTTCTGCGGCATTGCCGCCTTGATCGCATTCAAGCGCGCCAGCGCCACCGCGTCGGGGATTTTTGATTTGTCGTCCAGCGCCTTGGCGATGGCGCCCGCATCCACGGCGCGGGCGGCGTTGAGCAAGCCGGTCAGGTATTCCAGTTGCGGGTACGGCGTGTCTTCTTTGCCGGTGCGGCCGCGGGCGTCGGCGCGGCAGGCGCGCAGCATCAGCGCAAAGCGGTCGGGTTTGCGTAGCGCGTCGCAGCGTTGCAGCAGTTCCAGTACGGTGTTGGCGCGCAGTTCCAGCGCGCGGTGTACCAGCGTGTGATCGCGGCAGACCATCACGGCCAGGTCGCGGCATTCGCTGGTGGCGCGCAGGCGGGCGCTGAGTTGTTCCACCAGCTCGACACCGCGTGACTCATGACCGATATGGCGCGGCAGGATGTCGGCAGAGGTGGTGGCTTTGCCAAGGTCATGGCACAGCGCGGCGTAGCGTGCGGTCAGCGGCAGGCCTTCGGCGGCGGCATAGTCCAGCACCAGCATCACGTGCACGCCGGTGTCGATTTCGGGGTGATGTTGTTCGGGTTGCGGCACGCCAAACAGCGCGTCCACTTCGGGCATCACGCGCGCCAACGCGCCGCAATCGCGCAGGATGCGGAACATGCGCGAGGGTTTCTGTTCCATCAACCCGCGTGCCACTTCTTGCCACACGCGTTCGGGCACCAGATGGTCGACTTCGCCATTGGCGACCATTTGCCGCATCAATGTCATGGTTTCGGGGGCAGCGTCGAAGTCGAAGCGGGCGGCAAAGCGCGCCAGCCGCAAAATGCGCACCGGGTCTTCGATAAATGCGTCGGAAACGTGGCGCAGCAGGCGCGCTTGCAGATCGGCTTTGCCGTTAAACGGGTCGATGACGTGGCCGGCGTCGTCCTCGGCCATCGCGTTGATGGTCAGGTCGCGCCGCAGCAAATCTTCTTCCAGCGTGACATCGGGCGCAGCGTAAACCTGGAAACCTTTATAGCCGGGGCCGGATTTACGCTCAGTGCGCGCCAGCGCGTGTTCTTCGCGCGTTTTGGGGTGCAAGAACACCGGAAAGTCTTTGCCCACCGGCTTGTAGCCGGCGGCAAGCATCTCGTCGGGCGTGGCGCCGACCACCACCCAATCGATGTCCTTGACCGGTAAACCCAACAAGCGGTCGCGCACGGCGCCACCTACGCGATATCGCTGCATGGTCGTTCTCTCTGGCTTATCAACAAACGTGGATCAAATATCGACAGCGCTTAGCCGAGGAAATGCTTGTAAGCGACGTTGTCGGTTTCCACCCAGTAGCGATAGCCCAGTTTTTCGAGGAAAGCGGCAAAGGCGGCTTCATCCGATGGCGGCACTTGCATGCCCACCAGCGTGCGGCCGTAGTCCGCGCCGTGATTGCGATAATGGAACAAGGAGATATTCCATTCCGTGCTCATGGTATTCAGAAAGTTAAGCAGCGCGCCCGGGCGTTCCGGAAATTCAAAGCGCAGCACGCGTTCGTTATCCACATGCGGCGCGTGGCCGCCCACCAGATGGCGGATATGCAGCTTGGCCAGTTCGTTGTCGGTGAGGTCAATCGCGGCCAGGCCGGCTTCGGCCAGGTTTTCGATCAGCGATGTCACTTCGCTGCGCTTGTTGATCGACAGGCCGACAAACACATGCGCCTGTTCGGTATCGGCATAGCGATAGTTGAATTCGGTGATATTGCGCGCACCGATGGCGCTGCACAGCGTGCGGAATGCGCCGGGGCGTTCCGGCAGCGTGACTGCGATGACGGCTTCGCGCTGTTCGCCCAGTTCGGCTTGCTCGGCCACATAACGCAGCCGGTCAAAGTTCATGTTGGCGCCCGAGGCGATGGTGATAAAGGTCTGGCCCGTGGCGTTTTCGCGCGCGGCCCAGGCTTTGGCCCCGGCCACCGCCAGCGCGCCGGACGGTTCCAGAATGGAGCGAGTCTCTTCAAACACATCCTTGATCGCGGCGCACATGGCGTCGGTATCCACCAGGATGACTTCATCCACCAGCTTTTGCGCCAGGCGGAAGGTTTCGCTGCCCACCTGTTTAACCGCCACGCCATCGGCAAAGATGCCCACTTGCGGCAACACCACGCGCTCGCCCAGTTTGAGCGACAGATACATGGCGTTGGCATCGGTGGGTTCCACGCCGACGATGCGCGTTTCGGGGCGCAGACGTTTGATGTACGACGCGATGCCGCTGATGAGGCCGCCGCCGCCCACTGGGATAAAGATCACATCGATCTTGCCGGTGTGTTGGCGCAGCAATTCCATGCCGATGGTGCCCTGGCCGGCAATCACATACGGATCGTCATACGGATGCACGAAGGTTGCGCCGGTTTCCTTGGCGCGTTGCACGGCCGAGTCATAACAGTCCGAGAACGAGTCGCCGATCAACACCACTTCGGCGCCATTGCGCAGCACGGCATCGACTTTGATGCGCGGCGTGGTAGCCGGCATAAAGATGGTGGCCTTGCATTTGAGTACGCGCGACGAGTACGCCACGCCTTGCGCATGGTTACCGGCCGAGGCGGTGACCACACCGCGCGCCAGTTCTTCTGGCGTCAGCTGCGCCATGCGGTTGTAAGCGCCACGCAGCTTGAACGAGAACACCGGCTGCATGTCTTCGCGCTTGATCAACACCGTGTTGTTAATTCGGCGCGACAGATTCGGCGCCGCGTCCAACGGGGTTTCAATGGCGGCGTCGTACACGCGGGCGGTGAGGATACGTTCTAGATAATCGTGGTCAGTCTCGGGCATGGTGAGGTCAGCGCAGGGTGGGAGTCGGAGGAGTCTTGCATTGTAGCCACAACGCTTGCATGCAGTCATGGCGCAATCCGTATCGAAATTGAACATGACAGTGGCTGGCGTTGGGCGGCCAAACCGGGCCACAATCCGGGCATTGCGACCGCCGCCCTATATAGATAAGCCGCCATGCCTCGTTTTTTTGTGGACCACCCGCTGGTGCTGGAAAGCGCCTTCAACCTGCCCGAAACCGTGGCGCGCCATGTGCAGGTATTGCGCATGCAGCCGGGCGAATCGATCACGCTATTTAATGGCCAGGGCGGCGAATACAGCGCGCGCATCAGCCTGATGGGCAAGCGTGAAGTGGGCGTGCTGGTGACGGAACACCAGCCGATCGAACGCGAATCGCCGGTGCAGACGATATTGCTGCAGGCGGTGTCGGCCAACGAGCGCATGGACTTTACCGTGCAGAAAGCCACCGAAGTGGGCGTCACGGAAATCTGGCCGTTTTACAGCCAGTACAGCCAGCAACGCCTGAGTGGCGAACGCGCCGAGCGCCGGCTGGCGCATTGGCAATCGATTGCGCAAGCGGCCTGCGAGCAAAGTGGCCGCACGCGCGTGCCGCAAATCCGCGCGGTGGGCACGCTGGAATCGGTGTTGCGCGATCTGCCCGCCGACCTGCTCAAGCTGACGCTGGCCCCCGGCGCAGTCACGCGTTTGCGCGATCTGAGCACGCCGGTTACGCACGCCGCCGTGCTGGTCGGGCCCGAAGGCGGCCTGACCGGCGCAGAGGAAATGACAGCGCAGCAAGCCGGGTTTGTCGGCATCCACTTAGGCCCGCGCATTCTGAGAACCGAAACCGCCGGGCAGGCGGTGCTGGCGGTGCTGCAGTCCCAATGGGGTGACTGGTAGGCGGCGGCGCGGCCATCAGCGGTTATACTCGCGGTTTGTTTTTTGATGAGTCCGGGCATGAACTCTAGCCGAGCCCTGTATTTCCGCCTGTTAAGAGAAATCCAGCCGTACTGGCCCGTGGTGGCGTTGTCGATCTTCTGTCTGGCCGCTGCGGCTGGCGTGGATGTCTATCTGACCAGCTTGCTCAAGCCACTGGTTGACCAGAATTTGCGTGCCGATTCGTTGGCGCGTTCCGAAGCGTGGGATCTGCCGCTGGAGATTTTTGGCCTGGCCGTCATCCGGCTGGTGACCAACTTTGGCAGCGATTACGGCAGCGCCTGGATTTCGGCGCGCGTGATGTACGACCTGCGCGAAAAGATGTTCAGCCGCTTTCTTAAATTGCCGGTGCGCTATTACGACAAATCGTCGACTGGCGTGCTGGTGTCGCGCGTCACCTATGACGTCAGCCAGATTATGGATGCGGGCGTGCAGGTAATGACCACGCTGGTGCGCGATTCCGTCACCACCGTGTTTTTGCTGGGGCTGATGCTGTACCGCGACTGGCAACTGACCTTGCTGTGTCTGATTCTGATTCCTGGGGTGGCGCTGTCGATCCGCATTGTGGGCCGTCGTCAACGCCGGATTTCGCGCGAGACGCAATCCAGCATGGGCGATATGACGCGCATTCTGGATGAAAGCCTGTCCGGCCAACGTATGGTCAAGATTTTTGGCGGCTTTCGCTTTGAGCTGACGCGGTTTTTGCGCGTCAACAATAGCGTGCGCACGCTGACGGTAAAACGCGCGGCCACGTCCAGCATGAACTCGGGCGTGATCATGTTGCTGATCGGCATCACGCTGGCGTTTATCGTGTATTACGCCAGCCTGCGCGCCCAACAGGGCCAGCTGACGGCGGGTGCGTTTGTGTCGTTTATGGTGGCGATGATGATGATCCAGTCGCCGATCAAGAACATCACCCGCATCAACGAAAGCCTGCATCGCGGCTTGGCGGCGGCCGAAACCGTGTTTGGCGTGCTGGATGAAACCGAAGAACTGGACGACGGCACGCAAGAAATCGGCCGGGCCAAGGGCGCGCTGAAGCTGGACGACGTCAGCTTTGATTACGGCGGCAACAACCGGCCCGCGCTGGACCATGTTTCGCTGGACATCGCGCCGGGCCAGACCGTGGCGCTGGTGGGCAGTTCGGGTAGCGGCAAAACCACGCTGGCCAATTTGCTACCGCGCTTTTACGAAGCCACCAGCGGCGGCATTACGCTGGATGGCGTGCCGGTTAACCAGTTCCGCATCCATGATCTGCGCCGCCAGTTTGCGATGGTCAGCCAGGATGTGATCCTGTTTAACGATACGGTGGCAGCCAACATCGCTTATGGCGACGCCGCGCCCGATCTGGAGCGCATCCGTGCCGCCGCCACCGCCGCTTTCGCGCTCGACTTTATCGAAGCAATGCCGGAAGGCTTTAACACCATGCTGGGCGAAAACGGCGTGCGTTTGTCCGGCGGGCAGCGCCAGCGTCTGGCCATTGCGCGCGCCATCTATAAAGATGCGCCGGTGTTGATTCTGGATGAGGCGACCAGTGCGCTGGATACCGAATCCGAGCGCAAAGTGCAGGCCGCGCTGGAAAACCTGATGCAGGACCGCACCACCATCGTGATCGCGCATCGCTTGTCCACCATCGAAAACGCCGACCGTATTGTGGTGATGAGCCAAGGTCGCATTGTGGAGGCTGGCCGCCATGCCGAGCTGATGGATAAAGGCGGCGCCTATGCGCAAATGCATCGCGTGCAGTTCACCCAGCAGGTGGAAGAAACCGCACCTTAAGTGACGGCGCTAAACACGCTATACGGCTCGGGCTGCGCCACATCACGAATGGTGCGCAGCGCCAGCTGGCGTAACCAGATGCTGGCGCCGTCTTGCTGGTTGCGCGGGTGCCACGCCAGGTTGAAATTGCTGATCGGCACCTCAAACGGCACCTCAAACGCATCCAGCACATTCAGATGCCGCTGCACCAGTGGCGTGGGCAAGATGCTCACATAGTCGGTGCGCTGCAAAATCAACGGCACGACGGTGAAATGCTGCACCGACAACGCCACTTGGCGCGTGCGCCCCAGCCGCGCCAACGCCTCATCGGCAAAGCCGGACAGGCCGCCGCCATCCTGCGACACCAGGATGTGTCGGAGTGCGCAGTATTCGTCCACGCTCACCGCCTGGTTGCCGCGCGGGTGGCCTTTGCGCTGCGCCAGCAAACAGCCCTGATTCAGCAACAGCAGCGAGCGTACTTGCGGCGGCAGCGTGCGGCTGGAGGCGATCACAAAGTCGATCTCGCCGTTTTCGAGCTGGCTGGCAATGCGGTCGGGTTCCAGATTGTGGAAAGCCAGGCGGATTTTTTCGCCAGCATGCGTGCGCAAGGCTTCGATCAGCGGCACGCCGATCACGGCGGTGGCGTTGTCGCTGGCGGCGATATGAAACACCTGCTCGTGCGTATACGGATCAAATTGCGGCCGATGGCTGACCACGCGCGCCAGCGACTGCAGCAAGGGCGCCAGTTCGGCGTGCAATTGCAGACCGCGCGCGGTGGCCACCATGCCACGACCGCGTTCAGCCGGTATCAATAACGGATCGTTAAAGCTAAGCCGCAGGCGCGCCAGTTGCGCCGACAGCGCGGGCTGGCTGAGGTGCAAGCGCGCAGCGGCACGCGTGACATTGCGTTCTTCCAGCAAGGCATCCAGCGACACCAGCAGGTTTAAATCCAGGCTGCGCAAATCCATGGGCGTTATGTCAGGTATACGAATAATCCATTATATGGATAGCTGGGCGCTGCGTAGAGTGGCGGCATTGTCTTTCTGATATGACGTCATCATGGCCGAATCTACTCCGACTTCCGCGCGCACCGCCGCGCTGTACACGCTGACCGCGGCGTACTTCACCATGGGCACCAATACCATGGCCGCGATTGGCGGCCTGCCCGCCATTGCCCAGGGCCTGCACAGCACGCCCGCACAGATTGCGCCGCTGACGGCAGTGTTTGCGCTGACGTTTGCCATTGCCGCCCCGTTAATCCAGATGCTGTTTGGCCATCTGCCGCGCCGTCGCTTGTTGATGACCGGGCTGCTGTTGGCGATGCTGGGCGCGCTGGCGTCCGCGCTGGCGCGTGACGTCCCTACGCTGATGGCGACGCGTGTGCTTACCGCATTGGGCGCGGCGGCCATCGGCCCGGTGGCGTCCGCCATCGGCACCACGCTGGTGGCGCGCGAACATCACGGCCGCGCGCTGGCCACCGTGTTTATGGGGATGACGATTGCCTCGGTGGTCAGCCTGCCACTGACCACCTGGCTGGCCGCGCATGTGGGCTGGCGCGTGATGTTTATGTGCGTGGCGGCGCTCAACGTCAGTACGGCGCTGGCGGTTTTGCTGCTGGTGCGCGATGGCGGCCTGGGCTCGCGCTTGCCTTTGCCCGATCTGGCGCGGCTGTTGCTGCAACCGGGCATTGCCAGCGGCGTGGCGGTGGTGATGTTTGAAATGGGCGGCTTTTTTATTAGCTACACGCTGATCGTGCCGCTGTTGCACGAACACTTCGGCATGGCGCCGGGCTTGCTGGAAATCGCGCTGGTGACGTTTGGCGTGGCGGGCATCCTCGGCAACTTTTTTGCCCGCGCCGCGGCCGACCGCTGGGCTGCCGACAAGGCGTTGACGCTGGCGCTGAGCGCACTGGCCATCATCTACCTAACCGGCTATGTGCTGCCGCCGTTTGCTGCTAGCGCCTTTGCGATGCTGGTTGCGTGGGCCGTCGCCAATGATCTGTTCATGCCGTCGCAACAGCGCCGCCTGGTGGAACTGGCCCCCGATGCCCGCGCGATGGTGCTGGCGCTGAACGCCTCGGCGCTGTATCTGGGCATGTCGGGCGGCTCGGCGCTGTCGGGCTGGATTGATCATCAATGGGGCACGCGGCCGCTGCTGCTGGCGTCGGCGCTGGCGATGCTGGGTGGGTTGATGGCGCTGAAACTATCGCGCCAGGCGCAGCGCAACGTGGCCGTGTGTGCGGCTTCGGCCTGATCGCTACTGATCGGGCTGGATGGGAGCGCGGGCGACGTGCGTAAAAAAACCGGCAGCGTAAAGGTGCCGGTTTTTTCTGGTCCGCCAGGGACGGGGCGGACTGCGAACGCGCAATCAAGCCGCCGAAATGATCATGTACTTTTGATAGAGCTCTTCTTTGGTCTCTTTCATATCGGGATTGTGCGGAATGCAGTCCACCGGACAGACCTGCTGGCATTGCGGCTCGTCATAGTGACCAACGCATTCGGTGCACAGGTTGGGGTCGATCTCGTAAATCTCGGCACCTTGCGAGATTGCGCTATTGGGGCATTCGGGTTCGCAGACATCACAGTTGATGCACTCGTCAGTGATCATCAGCGCCATGGCATATTTCCTTCAAAACAGATGTAAAAACAAGACGTTTGAAACGGCCGGGATTGTCCCATGTTTATGACAGCTGGGACAACGGCAATACGCCGCTGTTCAGTTTGCGTCGCCAGACGTGCCGTCCGCCCGCTGCAGCAAGCCGCAGCGTACCGCGCCGGCTTTAAGCTCTTTTGACAGCGTCCAGCCGGCCAGATCGGGCCACGCGGCGCATTCCGCATACACCACGGCGTTGGGCTTGAGCCTGGGCGCCAGCTGCGCCAGCACTTGCGCCAGCAGATCGCTGGCGAATGGCGGATCTAAAAACACGATATCGAACTGATCAGCGGTGCGGCCCAGCCATGCCAATGCATCGGCTTGCAGTAGATCAATACGTTCGATGCCGATGGTTTTGCGGTTGGTGTCCAAGGCCAGGTATACCGGACGGGATTTTTCGATCATCACCACGCGCCGCGCATTGCGCGATGCGGCCTCGAAACCGAGCGCGCCGCTGCCGGCAAACAGATCGAGGCAATCCAGCCCGCTCAGATCCTGCCCCAGCCAGTTAAACAACGTTTCGCGCACCCGATCCGGCGTGGGACGTAGGCCGTCTCCGTCAGGAAAATGAATGATGCGCCGCTTGTATTGGCCGCCAATAAGCCGAACCTGGTTTTTGTGCTGTGCCGCCATGCCTTCCCCGCGCTAAAATCGCGCCAAATCAGATATTTTCCGCCATTGCAGGACAAGCGCAAAGCCCATGTTCGATTTTTTCCGCAAGAAACCCAAGCCCGAAACGCCCGCTGCGCCCGCACCGGACGCCACGCCGCAGCCGACACCCCCGCTGGTCGAACCCGAGGTGGCCGCAGCGGTCGAGCCCGGCGCGCCCGTGCAATGGCTGCCGGCCGAAACGCCTGCGCCCGAGGCCGAAGCCGCACCGACGCTGATCATGCCCTCGCCCGATGCCGTGGGCGAGATGCCGACGCTGGTGGTGGCGCAGCCGCAAGACAAGCCCAAGCTAAGCTGGTCTGAACGGCTGAAAGCCGGTCTGGCCCGCACGCGCGACACGCTGGGCAAGAATCTGGCCGGCCTGTTTGGCGGCGGCAAAATCGACGAGGACTTGTACGAAGAACTCGAAACGGTGCTGCTGACCGCCGATATGGGCGTCGACGCCACTACGCAGTTGCTGAAAGACGTGCGCAATCGCGTGTCGCTGCGCGGTCTTAAAGATGCGTCCGAACTGCGCGTGGCGCTGAAAGAAGCATTGCTGGAGCTGATCCAGCCGCTGGAAAACCCGCTGGTGATCGACGCCAACAGCCCCAAGCCGTTTGTGCTGATGGTGGCGGGTGTTAACGGCGCGGGCAAAACCACCAGCATCGGCAAACTGGCCAAGTATTATCAAAGCCAGGGTCTGAGCGTGTTGCTGGCCGCAGGCGATACCTTCCGCGCCGCCGCGCGCGAGCAACTGGTGGTGTGGGGCGAGCGCAATGGCGTGCAGGTGATCGCGCAAGAATCAGGCGATGCCGCCGCCGTGGCGTTTGATGCCGTCAACGCCGCCAAGGCGCGCAAAGTGGATGTCATCATCGTCGATACTGCGGGCCGTTTGCCCACACAGCTGCATTTGATGGATGAAATCCGCAAGGTTAAACGCGTGGTGCAAAAGGCCGACCCCAGCGCACCGCACGAAGTGATGCTGGTACTGGACGCCAACACTGGCCAGAACGCGGTCAGCCAGGTCAAGGCGTTTGACGATGCGCTGGGCCTGACTGGCCTGGTGCTGACCAAGCTGGATGGCACGGCCAAAGGCGGCGTGATTGCAGCTATTGCCAAGCAACGCCCGGTGCCGGTACGTTTCGTGGGCGTGGGCGAAACCATTGATGATTTGCGCCCGTTTACCGCCAAAGATTATGTGGACGCGCTGTTTGAATAAACCCGGTTGGATGTCGACCAGCGCCCCGTTCCGATCACCTTGCACGGACAGCCGATGATCCAGTTTCAGCAGGTCACCAAGCGTTATCCGGGTGGCTTTGATGCCATCAAACAACTGAGTTTTGAAATCCAGGACGGCGAACTGGTCTTCCTGGCGGGCCATTCGGGCGCGGGCAAATCCACGTTGCTGAAGCTGATTGCCGGCATCGAACGCCCCACAGCGGGCTCGGTGCTGGTCAACAACCAGAATCTGGCGCGCATGCGCCGCGCGTCTTTACCGTATGTGCGCCGTCATATCGGGCTGATTTTTCAGGATCACAAAATCCTGTTTGATCGCAGCGTGTACGACAACGTGCGGTTGCCGCTCGATATCATCGGCTTTGGCCATCAGGAAGGGCATCGCCGCGTGCTGGCTGCGCTGGACAAGGTGGGGCTAAGCGGCAAAGACAAGCTCAATCCAGTCAGCCTGTCGGGCGGCGAGCAACAGCGGCTGTGCATTGCGCGCGCCGTAGTGCACCGGCCGTCCATCTTGCTGGCTGATGAACCCACCGCCAACCTTGATCGCGATTACGCCCAGGACATCCTGCAGCTGTTCAAATCCTTCCACCAGGTGGGCGTAACGCTGGTGATTTCGGCGCACGATGAAAACCTGATGGCCGATTACGGTCGCCGTATCCTGCGCCTGAAACACGGCCAGTTCACCGCCTGAGCCCACGATGAAACACTGGATACGACTTAATCTGATTGCTTTAAGCCGCACGCTGGGCGCGATGGCGCGCGCGCCGTTGACCAGCTTGTTAAACCTGCTGGTGATCGGCATTGCAGCGGCGTTTCCGCTGGGCTTTTATTTATTGATTGCCAGCGCGCAAAGCGTCACCGCGCATTTGCCGGTTGAGCCGCAGTTGTCGGTGTATCTGCGCACCAGCGTGGGCACGCCGGAAGTGGAAGCGTTAAAGCAAAAGCTCAAAGCCGATCCGCGTTTATTGAATAGCCGCTTTGTCAGCAAAGAAGAAGCGCTTAAGCAAATGCAGGCAGGCCTGGGTGGGACCGATCTGCTGGCCGGCCTGACTGACAATCCCTTGCCCGATGCCTTTGTCCTGACCGCGCGCACCGATGTGCCCGCTGAACAACTCGAAGCATTGAAGAGCGAACTGAGCACGCAATCGGCCGTGGAGCAGGTGCAGCTGGATTCGGCCTGGGCGCATCGGCTACAGCAATTGATTGCCGCAGGCATCGCCCTGCTGCAAGTCGTGGTGGTGTTATTGGCGGTGGCGCTGGTGCTGATTACGGGTAACGCCATCCGTCTGCAGATTGTCATCCGAAGGGATGAGATTGAAGTCGCCAAGTTGATCGGGGCGACCGATGCATTTATTCGTAGACCGTTCGTCTACTTTGCCGCACTGCAGGGCATCCTGGGCGGTCTACTGGCGTGCGGCATCGTGGCAGGCGCGCGCAGCTGGCTAAATCCATCCGTGCTGGCCCTGGCGCAAAGCTACGGCCAACCGTTCTCGCTGGCGCGGCCAGACTGGCTGCTGGCGGCGATTACGCTGGCGGTGACCACGGTACTTTGCCTGGTCGGCGCACTGATCGCTGTCAGTCGACATCTACGCCAGTTTCGGTAATTGCCTGATAAAACCCTGATAAACAAAGGGTTATATTTGTGCCTCCGGTAGTCGGTAACTATCATCGGGATAAAAAATATTGCCGTGCAACACAGGGACTCGTGTGCTTGAATTCACGACTGAACTTTTTAGTTCGGTTAGCACTCTGAAGTTCGGAGTGCTAATATCCAGCGTCGTCGTTTGAAACGACGCCGAAAAAAGACAGGAGAAACACATGGCCCATAGCGTTGCATTGCCCGTTATCACTGGTGGCGACAGCATTGAAAGCTACGTACAGCGCGTCAATGCCGTACCGATGCTGACCCACGAGCAAGAAGTGGATCTGGCAACCCGCTACGCCCATGAGAATGATCTTGAAGCCGCCGGCCAGCTGGTGTTGTCCCATCTGCGTGTGGTGGTCTCGATCGCTCGGGGTTACGCAGGTTACGGATTGCCCCAGGCCGACCTGATCCAGGAAGGCAATATCGGCTTGATGAAGGCGGTTAAACGCTTTGAACCCACTCGCGGCGTACGCTTGTACTCGTTTGCCGTGCACTGGATCAAAGCGGAAATCCACGAATACATTCTGCGCAACTGGCGCCTGGTGCGGATTGCCACCACCAAAGCCCAGCGCAAACTGTTTTTTAATCTGCGTTCCATGAAAGCCGGCTTTGCCGCGCTGACCCACGCTCAGGCGAAAGAAATTGCCGATGATCTGGGGGTCAAGCCCGAAGAAGTGCTGGAAATGGAAACGCGCATGAGCGGCCAGGACGTGGCACTGATGGCCGACGACAGCGATGACGATGGCTACGCGCCGATCGACTGGCTGGCTGATTCGGATAACGAACCCACCCAGCAGCTTGAGCGCCGCGCCTACGACACGCTGCAATCCGACGGCATTCTGCACGCGCTGGATTCGCTGGACCCGCGCAGCCGTCGCATCATCGAAGCCCGCTGGTTGGGCGACGATGGCAGTACCACGCTGCACGAGCTGGCGGCCGAATTTAATGTCTCGGCCGAACGTATCCGCCAGATTGAAGCCAAAGCGCTACAAAAGATGAAAGTGGCGCTGGAACCGGCTGACGCCTGAGCGCATGCAAAGTGGTAAGAAAAGGGCACCCTCGGGTGCCTTTTTTTACGCCTTAATAGAGAGTAGTGTCAGAAAAACACTTATTTTTTAGTAATCTACTCAAGTTGCGCGAGTGGGCTCCGATAGAAAAGGTAACAACCTGATCTACAAGGAAGAACATTGATGGTTATCGTAACACCGGTCCCGACGCAAACCGGCACGCTGGGCGCTTCGGCCATTGCCGATAGCACCGGGGGCAGCGTGCGCACTCCGTACCGTCCGCAAAACCCGCGCGCGGCTTATGCACAATCCCCGGCGCCCGCCTGGAATGGCGAAGAGCGCCGCAAGGGGGAAGACCGTCGCCTTAAGCAATCGCGGCGGCAAGAGCAGGTGACCACACCGCTGAATACACGCGCCGGGCAAGATCGTCGCCGCCAGGGTCGCCGCGCGGACGACCTGCCTGAACACGTTTCGCTCTCTATCCTGGCCTGAGCCGCCAGCGGCCGCCGCATCAGCGCACGCACCGATGCCGCTCCGCCCCGCACCATGTTCACCGGCCTGCCGCAGTTAATGCGACATCCAGCGCGCCCAGCTTGCGCTGCATCCATGCTTCATCAAACCAGTCTGCTCGCTCGATATGCCAGACATCGTCCAGCAGGCTGAATAACAGCCGCCGCGTCGCATAGCCCGCGTGCAGTGGATAGCGCGCCAGATAAGCGTCGTATAGACCCAGCTGCGGCCCGCCATCGGCCAGATGAAACACATCCAGCTCGCGATGGCTAAAGCGGCTACGACCCGGGTCCAGCACCGCCGTTAACGCGCCGGTCTGGGCATCGGCCAGAAAATTACCCGGGTGCGGATCGTCATGAATCAGGCTGGGGGCGTCGTCGGCCAGCGTATCCAGCAACGGACGAGCTCGCCGCCAGGCCTGTGCCACCGCAGCGGGCAACCAGGCCGCCGTTTTTTCTGGATGTGCCGCCAGCCACGCCAACCGTGCCGCCACAAACGCGGCATACGCATCCGTAAAGGTGGCATAGCGCGCGCCATCCACGTCCTCAAAATAAGCCGCCGATTGCCCATGCCAATGCGCTAACGCCGCAGTCGCGTCGGCGTTAAAGCGGATGCGCGCGGTGGGCTCAGTTAGCTGGTCCGGGTTAATGCCGGGCAGCCAGCTTATTGCCAACACCTCATGCGTTTCGACCGAACCCTGTCCAATGACGCGGGGCAATGCCGCCACCGAGCAAGCGCCCAAACGCGCCAGTGCGTCGATCTCGGTCTGGCGATGCCCGCGCTGCTTGAATACCTTGAGCACGCACACGGGGCCATCGGCCGCGCTGGCGAGATACAGCCGTGCATAAAAGCCCTCGACCAAGGGCGCGACGGCCACCGGTCTCGCGACCAAGGCCTCCGCAAAGCGCGCCAACGCATCCATCTGCATCTCGTCCGCTCCCTACCTTAAAAGCCGATAACGACCATCAGCTTAAGCGTTCGCACGCAACAAAAAGCCCGGCGGCGGAAGCACTCCGCAGGCCGGGCAAACTGGCGCTGGCAGCAAGCCCGGCACCACGGTGTCGATCAAACTCAGCGTAGATCGCGCACCACCGCCAACAGCGGCGTCAGCACCGATACGCCAAACTGTGCGCTGCGCTCGCCATTCCAGCCCACATCAGGCACCGGCAGGTTGGCGGTGTCTTTAAACGGCATCTCGATGGTAAACGCCAGGCAATCAAAGCGATCGCCCACCCAGTTAGTGGCCATGGTCAGCGTTTCCGGGCCAAAGCGGCCGTCGCCATAACCATGCTCCACTTGGAAATCCGGGCTGGCGGCCAGCCAGGCGGCTTTGAACGTGGCGCTCAACGTGCGCTGGCGTTCCGAGAACGAAGGATTGTCCTGACAGCCCGCCACAAAGTTATGCGGAATCGATTCGTCGCCATGCACATCGAGGAACGCATCCACCCCGGTCTGTTCCATGGCATCGCGCACCAGCAGTACCTCGGGGCTGGTCTCGATGCTGGGGGCAAACCATGCGCGGTTGAGGTTGGTGCCCGCTGCATTGGTACGTAGATTGCCGCGTACACTGCCGTCCGGATTCATATTGGGCACGATGTAGAACACCGCTTCGGTCAGCAATTTACGCGCAACGGCGTGATGCGGATCCAGCAAAGCGCTGACCAGACCTTCGGCAAACCACTCGGCCATGGTCTCGCCCGGATGCTGGCGCGCGATGATCCAGATTTTTTTCTTGCCCGCATCGGGCGTACCCACGCGCAGCAGGTCCAGCGGACGGCCATCCACGGTCTGGCCCAGCTCTTGCACCACGGCTTCACCGGTCACTTGCGCATGGCCCAGCGTTTGCAGATGGCGCTCAAACGAATACGGCTCAAAGTAGGCGTAATACACCGAATCGCGTTGCGGCTGATGGCGGATGGTCAGCACGCCATTCTCATAACTGGTGGGCACGGTAAACCACTCCACGCCGTCGTACGAGGCGCGCGCCGCGTAATCGGTCCAGCCGCCCGGATACGCTGATTGCCCGGCGTTTTCGATATGCATCACGCATTCACGAAACGCCGTGCCCGCCAGGCGGAAATGAAACCACTGGCGCAGCGGTGCCGCGTTATCGGCGCGCAGGTTTAGCCGGATATGGGACGGGTCTTCCAGCGAAATTACGTCAATCGCGCCGGAATCAAATGCGGTGGAAATCGTCAGCATGATGGTGTGCCTGGGTGGGGTTACACGGGCCGCCGCCGGCTTTGTGGGCTTGGCGACGGCGTAAACAATGGGTGGATAAATTCTCAGCCGGCCAGCAACTTGCCCGGATTCATCAGGTTGTGCGGATCAAGCGCGTGTTTGATGGTGCGCATCAAATCCAGCTCCACTTCGCTACGGTATTGCGGCAGCAGATCACGCTTGAGCTGGCCAATGCCGTGTTCGGCCGAAATGGTGCCACCGTGGCGCTGCACGATCTCGTACACCACTTCATTGATGCGCGGCTCGTGCTGATACGCGGCGTTGGTCACGTCATCAAGAAACACGTTGTAATGCAGATTGCCGTCGCCCAGATGGCCAAACGCAATGATATCCGCGCCAGGCAGTGCGGCTTGCAGCGCGGCTTCGGCTTCTTGCAGAAACTGCGGAAACGCCGACGTCGGCACGCCAATATCCTGTTTGATGCTGACGCCCTTGCGCTTCTGCGCCTCGGGCACCGCTTCGCGCAGCGCCCAGAAGTCGGCGGCGTCACTGCGCGAGGTGGCAATCACCGCGTCGTCCGCGCCTTCGTCCAGCAAGGCTTCGCCAAAGCGCGCCAGCAGATCGTCATCGGTGCCGCCATCGGACACCTCGGCCAGCACGCTCCATTCGGGCAGCTCGGCAAAGGGCTTGGGCAATTCCGGGCAATATTGCGCCAGCAATTGCCAGCAGCGGCGCGACAGCAATTCAAACGACGTAACACGATCGCCCAGTCGATGCTGCAAGCCGCGCAGCAAATCCACCGCGCCTTGCGGATTGGCCACCGGCACCAACGCCGTGGCCTGCGCCGTGGGCAGCGGAAACAGTTTGAAAGTAGCGCGCGTAATAATCCCGAGTGAGCCTTCGCCCGCAATAAACAATTGCTTGAGGTCGTAACCAGTATTGTCCTTGCGCAAACCGCGCAGGCCATTCCAGATGCGGCCATCGGCCAGCACCACCTCCAGGCCCAGCGTCAGATCGCGCATATTGCCGTAGCGCAGCACATTAAGCCCGCCCGCGTTGGTGCCCAGCGCACCGCCCACGCGCGCCGAACCCTTGGCGCCCCAATCGGCGGCAAACAGGCGGTCGGCGTCGCGCGCCGCGTTTTGCAGATCAGCGATGATCGCGCCGGCCTCGGCGGTAAGGGTGTTATTGCCCACGTCCACGTCCAGCACCCGGTTCATGCGTTCCAGCGCAATCACCACGGCGTGGCCGCTTTCGTCGGGCGTGGCCGCGCCGCACAGGCTGGTGTTACCGCCTTGCGGCACCATCGGCACGCCATGCGCTGCGCACAGTTTGACGATGGCGGCCACTTCTTCGGTATTGCGCGGGCGCAGCACCGCCAGATTGCGGCCGTGATAACGGCGGCGGCCGTCGATCATATAACCCTCGGTGGCCGCGCCGGTCAGGATGCCAGCGGGGTCGAGGATTTCGGACAAGGCGTGCAGCAGATCGGTCATGGCGGGCTCGAAGCGGGGTTAGAGGTCAAACGCAAAGCGGCTACAGCAAAAGCCAACGGCAGCTACATCACTGTAGCTGCCGTCGTGGGCATCGTCAGATCAAACCGGCGCGGGCGTTAGCCAGAAATCCTGGCGCTGCGCATGGTGCGTAATCACGCGTTCGTATTGCGTTGGATCTTTGGCGTAGGTCATTTCGCCGGTGGCGGGCTTGTAAAAGTCGAGCAGCCGCGAGGTCCAGAAGCGCAAAGCTGCGCCGCGCAAAATCACCGGCCAGGCGGCAAATTCGGCGGTCTCCAGCGGGCGCACGCTTTGGTAGGCCTGCAGCATCGCCTCGGCGCGCGCGCGGTCGATATCGCCGTCTTCTTCGCGGCACCAGTCGTTAAGCGCAATCGCCAGGTCGTACAGCAGCGCGTCGTTACAGGCGTAGTAGAAATCGATAAAGCCGCCGATGCGGTCGCCATCCAGCAATACATTGTCGCGGAACAGATCGGCGTGGATAACGCCTTGCGGCAGCGTTGTATAGTCCTGGCGCAGTTGCAGATCCACTTCGGCCTGCAGGCGCGCGGCGGTGTCGGCGTCCAGATATTGCATGACCTCGGCGGCGGTATCGGCCCACCATTGCACGCCGCGCGGGTTGGGCATGTGCGCCGGATAGCTGCGGCTGGCCAGATGCATTTGCGCCAGCATCTCACCCACTTGCGCGCATTGCGCCACATTGGGCTCATCCACCACGGTGCCAGGCAGACAGGGCACCAGCAGGGTGGGGCGGCCATTGAGCGTGTCGGTGTATTGGTCGTCGATATTGGCAATGGGCGCCGCCACCGCAATGCCGTGATGCGCCAGATGCGCGGTCAGATTGACGTAGTAAGGCAGGTCGCTGCTTTGCAGGGCTTCAAACAAAGTCAGCACATAGCGACCATGGGTGGTGGTCACAAAGTAATTGGTATTGGTAATCCCGGCAGCAATGCCTTTAAGGTCGACCAATTGCCCGATGTAATAGCGCTTTAAAAACGGCGCCAGATCGTCGGGCGTAACGGTGGTAAAAACGGACATGCTGTAAACCTGTGCCTGGTGTTGCGGCGCTACCGAGCGGTAGAGCGGACTGATTGAACCACAAGACCCCGGAGCGTGACTGCGCCGCTGATGACAGGCCTGGGAAGACGCTCTGGCCTCTAGCCAGAGAAAGCAATGCCGGGGTTGCCCGCCGGCATTGTTTCAAACCCGCTATCAGAATTCAACCAGAACCCAGCGCGGTGGCGCCAGGTTGTCACCGCCCAGATCGCCTGATTCGCTAAAGCGGCCGTTGCCTTCACGGTCGACCATGTAATACGGCGCGCCCACCTTGGGCGTCACTTTCATCATGTACAGCTTGCCGTGCATACGATATTCGGTGACGGTGGAATCGGCTTTTTCAATGATGCGCACTTCGGGTTGTTCGGCGGCCTGCACCGGGCTGTCGGTGGCGGGCATCGGCGGCGGCGGCGGGGCATCGGGTTCGGTCTTGCCATTGCTGGGGGCTGCGGCCTGGGCAAACCCAGCCAGCAAGGCCAGCAGGGGGACTAATTTGTTGAGGGGGCGCATGAGCGTTTCTCCTTGGGCACTTTTTTGTTGTGGGTGCTCTGCAAATAACGGTTAAAGACGCGGCGCGGATTACGGCGATCCGATCCGCGGAGTCCATCGTCACTTAGAGCGAGAACTGCATCTCGCGTTCGGCGGGCGACATTTCGAAACCACGCGTCTCATAAAAATCAAAAATGGCGTTAACGACTTGTTCTGGCTCGTCGATCACCTGGATCAGATTCATATCGTGGGCGGCAATCATGCCTTCGTTAACCAGCGTGCTTCGAAACCACTCGACCATACCGCCCCAGAAGCTACTGCCCATCAGAATCACCGGAATCTTGCGGGTCTTGCCCGTCTGGATCAGCGTTAACGCTTCGCTTAGCTCGTCCAGCGTGCCAAAGCCACCGGGCATCACCACATAAGCCGTCGCGTGCTTCACAAACATCACCTTGCGCGCAAAAAAGTGGCGAAAGCTCTGGCTGATATCCTGATACGGATTGCCGCTTTGCTCATGCGGCAACTGGATATTCAAACCCACCGACGGGCTCTTGCCCTCAAACGCGCCTTTGTTGGCCGCTTCCATAATGCCAGGGCCACCGCCCGAGATCACCGCAAAGCCGGCATCAGATAACAAGCGGGCCAGTTGTTCGGTCAGCTTATAATACGGATGGCTGACTGGCGTACGCGCCGAGCCAAAGATCGAAACAGCAGGCTGGATCGGCTGTAAACGTTCGGTGGCTTCTACAAATTCCGCCATGATTTCAAACACGCGCCACGACTCGCGGGTGCGCCATTGCTGCAGGTCTTCTGTGGCCATGGACGGGTCAGAATACTGCGGCAGCTTGTCTTTCAAGCTCATGATCGTATCTTTTGATGTTTGTGAATAAAGCCGGGCGGCGAGGGCGTCGTCCGGTTTCCAGTATAAGAGGGTTTGCCCTGATGCCCAGGCTTTTGCTCATTGATGGTTCGTCTTATCTGTACCGCGCTTTTCATGCGATCCGCGAACTGTCGGCCCCCGATGGCACGCCCACCAACGCCATCTACGGCTTTGTGAACATGCTGCGCAAACTGCGCCAGACCACGCCGGCCGATTACATCGCCTGTGTGTTTGACGCCAAGGGCAAGACGTTTCGCGACGATATCTACCCTGAGTACAAAGCTCAACGCCCGCCGATGCCCGACGAACTGCGCTCGCAAGTGGAGCCCATCCATGCCGCCGTGCGCGCGTTTGGCGTGCCGATTCTGTGCGTGGATGGCGTTGAGGCCGATGACGTGATCGGCACGCTGGCGCTGGTGGCCTGCACCCAAGGCATCGAAACCATCCTCTCCACCGGCGACAAGGATATGGCGCAGCTGGTTAACGGTTGCGTGCGCATCGAAAACAGCATGACCGAAGAAGTGCTGGACGAAGCCGGTGTGCTGGCCAAATTTGGTGTGCGGCCCGATCAGATCGTCGATTTTCTGACGCTGGTGGGCGATACCGTCGACAACGTGCCCGGCGTGCCCAAATGCGGCCCCAAGACCGCGGCCAAATGGCTGGCCGAATATCAGACGCTGGATAACCTGGTGGCCAATGCCGACAAGATCGGCGGCGTGGTCGGGCAAAATCTGCGCGATACGCTGGCATGGCTGCCCACCGGCCGCAGCCTGGTCACCATCAAATGCGATGTCGATCTGACCCAGGAACTGCCCAACCAACTGCTGGACCTGGCCCCCACGCACGAAGACTGGCATACGCTGCTGGAAATGTTCCGCCGCTACAACTTCCGCACCTGGCTGCGCGAAGCCGAAACCCGCATCGCCGATGGCGCGGGCGTGTTGCCGGGCACCGAAGCCGTGGCCGCGCCGGTCAGCAAGGTGGAACGCCATTACGAGGCCATCCGCACGCCCGAACAACTGGCCGCCTGGCTGACGAAAATCCACGATGCCGACGTGGTATCGGTGGATACCGAAACCACCAGTCTTGATCCGCTGCGCGCGCGCATCGTCGGTATCTCGATTGCGATTGCGCCGGGCCAGGCCGCCTATCTGCCCTTGGCGCACCGCGGCACCGCCGCCGCCGACCAGCTGCCGTTTGATGAAACGCTGGCGCAGCTCAAACCGTGGCTGGAATCGCCCACCCACAAAAAGCTGGGGCAGAACCTTAAATACGATCAGCACGTGTTTGCCAACCACGGCATCACGCTACGGGGCGTGGCCGACGACACGCTGTTGATGTCCTATGTGCTGGCCAGCCACGAACGCCACAATCTGGACGACCAGGCCGAGCGCGAACTGGGCGAAACCACCATCAAATATGAAGATCTGTGCGGCAAAGGCGCCAAGCAGATCGGCTTTGATGAAGTCGCCATCGAACAAGCCACCGATTATGCCGCCGAGGATGCCGATATCGCGCTGCGCCTGGCCGCCGCGCTGCAAGAACGACTGGCGCAAGAACCGCGGCTGGAAGCGCTGTATCGCGATATCGAATTGCCGGTGCGCGATGTGTTGTTCCAGATGGAACGCACCGGCGTGCTGCTGGATGCGCAATTGCTCAGCAAGCAAAGCCATGAGCTGGGCTTGCGCTTGATCTCGCTGGAACAGCAAGCCTACGAACTGGCTGGCATGCCGTTCAACCTGGGCAGTCCCAAGCAGATTGGCGAAATCTTTTTTGAAAAGCTCGGCCTGCCGGTGACCAAAAAAACGCCGAAGGGCGCGCCATCCACCGATGAAGATGTGCTGCAAGAACTGGCCAAGGATTTTCCGCTGCCCAAAGTGCTGCTGGAACATCGCAGCCTGTCCAAGCTGAAATCCACCTATACCGACAAGCTGGGCAGCATGCTCAACCCGGCTACGGGCCGCGTGCACACCAGCTTTAACCAGACCGTGGCGGTGACCGGGCGGTTGAGTTCCAGCGACCCTAATCTGCAGAACATCCCGATCCGCACCGCCGAAGGCCGGCGCATCCGCGAGGCATTTATTGCGCCGCTGGGGCACAAGATTATCTCGGCCGATTATTCGCAGATTGAGTTGCGCATCATGGCGCATCTGTCGGGCGACGAAGCGCTGCTGAAGGCGTTCCAGGAAGGCATGGACGTGCACCGCGCCACTGCCGCCGAAGTATTCAGCGTGATGCCGATCGAGGTGTCGCCGGAGCAACGCCGTTATGCCAAGACCATCAACTTTGGCCTGATCTATGGCATGAGCGCATTTGGCCTGGCGCAATCGCTGGAGATTGAACGCAGCGCCGCGCAGAACTATATCGACCGCTACTTCGGCCGTTTTCCCGGTGTGGCCGCGTATATGGAACGCACTCGCGCCGAAGCGCGCCAGCGTGGCTTTGTCGAAACCGTGTTCGGCCGCAAGCTGTGGCTGCCCACCATCAAGGCCGCCAACCCGATGCAACGCGCCGGGGCCGAACGCGCGGCGATCAACGCGCCGATGCAAGGCACCGCAGCGGACCTGATCAAGCTGGCGATGCTGGCTACCCACGACTGGCTGAGCAACGGCCCGCTCACCAGCCGGCTGGTGCTGCAGGTGCACGATGAACTGATCCTCGAAGTACCCGATGCCGAAGTTGCGCTGGTGCAGGAACAATTGCCCAAGATCATGGCGGACGTGGCGGCGCTGAAAGTACCGTTGGTGGCCGATGTCGGCATCGGCCTTAACTGGGATCAAGCCCACTGACCATAGGGTGGGTCAAGACCCACCCTCCAAAGGCGCTGGCTGATGCTGTGGCCTTTGCTATGGACTCCTTACGGCGTTCAAACCTGGGGCCGTGCTGTGCCGGATGCTGTGCCTGATGCTGCGCCATGTGCCCATGGCTTTGAACGGTGGGACCAGGCGCCCCCGTCCGGACCCACCCCATAACTCTGTGATTTGAAAAGATGACCACTACCGCTCCTACCCGTCTCGTCATCGCCACGCGTGAAAGCCCGCTGGCGCTGTGGCAAGCCCACCATATCCGCGACCGTCTGCTGGCGCTGTACCCCGGCCTGACGGTTGAGCTGCTGGGTATGACCACGCAAGGCGATCGCATTCTTGATGTCACCCTTAACAAAATCGGTGGCAAGGGCCTGTTTGTTAAAGAACTCGAAACCGCGCTGCAGGATGGCCGCGCCGATCTGGCCGTGCACTCGATGAAAGATGTGCCGATGGTGCTGCCGGAAGGCTTTGCCATGGCCGCCGTGGCGGAGCGCGAATCGCCGTTTGATGCGTTTGTCTCGAATACCTACGCCGCCGTGGCCGACTTACCCGCCGGTGCGGTGGTGGGCACCTCCAGCCTGCGCCGCGAAAGCCAGCTGCGCGCACGCTTTCCGCATCTGGTCATCAAGCCGTTGCGCGGCAATATCAACACGCGGCTGCGCAAACTGGACGAAGGCGAATACGACGCCATCATCCTCGCCGCCGCCGGCCTGATCCGCCTGGAGATGGGCGAGCGCGTCCGCGCGCTGATGAGTGCCGAAGACAGCCTGCCCGCACCGGGGCAGGGCGCGCTGGGCATCGAAATCCTGGCCAGCCGCGATGATCTGAAAGCGCTGCTGGCCCCGCTGAACCACGCTGCGACGGCCGCGTGTGTGGAAGCCGAACGCGCGGTGTCGCGCCGCCTCGGTGGTTCTTGCCAGGTGCCGCTGGGTGCGTTTGCCGAAGACGATGACGGCTTTTTGCGCCTGCGCAGCTTTGTCGCCAGCCCCGATGGCAGTGACATCGTCTATGCCGAAGCCAATGGGTCGCGTGCGGCGGCCGATGGCCTGGGCAATCAGGTGGCCGATCTGCTGCTGACTGAAGGCGCCGCCGAAATCCTTAAAACGCTGGGCCAATAAGCGATGTCGCTGGCGCTGCAAGGTCGCCGCCTGTGGGTTACCCGGCCGCAGGCGCAGGCTGACCCACTGTGCGACCTGTTGCAGCAAGCGGGGGCCACGCCGGTGCGCGTGCCGCTGCTGCAAATCCTGCCGCCGGAAGACCCGCAGGTTTTGCACGCGGCGCTGGCACGATTGGGCGACTACGCCGTGGCCATCGCCATCAGCCCCTCGGCGCTCGATTCGGTGTTTGCGCAACTGGGTGAGCAAGCCTGGCCCGCCGACGTGCCGTTGGCGGTGGTCGGCCCCGGCAGCGCCCGCCGCGCGCGCGAACTCGGTTTGCGCGACGAGCAAATCATCTGCCCAGCCACGCAATTTGATAGCGAAGGCTTGCTGGCCGAAGCCGCCTTTGCGCCCGAGGTAATCCAGGGCCAGCGCGTGCTGATTTTGCGTGGCAATGGCGGGCGCGAAGTGCTGGCGCAAACGCTGATCGCCCGCGGCGCGCAGGTCGATATCGTGTCGGCTTATCGCCGATTGCCACCGCAGCTTGATGCCGCCACACTGGCGCGTCTGCTGGACGCCGGTTGCGATGGCATCATCGTTTCCAGCTCCGAAGCCGCCGCTTACCTGTTTACGCAGTCTGGAGCCGCGCTTGTCCAGCGGCTACAATCCATGCAGTATTTCACGCCACACCCGCGCATTGCCGCTGTCCTGGCGCACCATGGCGCCAGCCGGCACGTGCTGACCGAAGCGGGGGACCAAGGCATCGTGAACACGCTGTGCCGTCATTTCAACAGGACGCCATGACACTGGAACAAGATTCTCTCTCGGCTGCCTTTACGCCGAACACCGCGCCCAAGCGCTTTGGCCCGCCGCAAGTGGCACTCGTGCTGGGTGGCCTGGCGCTGATCGCCGCTGCGGGCGCATTTATCTATGAGCAGCAGCAAACCGCCGCGCTAAAAGACCATCTGGCTGCGCAACTGGCCGTGCAAACGCAGCGCGCCAACGAAGCGCAAGCCGCATTTACCGCATCGCAAACGCGGTTGCGCACGATGGAGCAAGAGCTGGCGCTGCTTACCGCGCATGATCAGCAGGCGCAGGGCCAACAGGCCACGCTCAACAATCTGTACGACAGCCTCACCCGTACCGAAACCCAACGCGCGCTGGCTGATATCGAACAAACGCTCACCGCCGCCAGCCAGCAACTGCAACTGGCGGGCGGTGTGGACGCCGCGCTGGTGGCGCTCAACAGCGCCGACCAGAAGCTGCTGGAGCTGAACAAGCCCGAGCTGATCACCGTGCGCCAGGTACTCAGCAAAGATATCGAGAAGCTCAAAACACTGCCCGCGCTCGATATCGTCGGCATGACCGCGCAACTGGACAGCGTGATGGAAACGCTGGACCGTCTGCCACTGGCCATCGACACGCATCCGGTGGTGCCGCTGGGTAACCAGCCTGCATCGCGCGGCGCCGTCACCGACTTTGGTAGCGAAGTCTGGAACGAGCTGAAGCAACTGATCGTCATCCGCCGCATGGACAAGCCCGACGCCGTGCTGCTGTCGCCGGACCAGGCTTTCTTTTTGCGCGAGAACATCAAGCTGCGTTTGCTGGATGCGCGCAGCGCCTTGTTGCGCCACGATCAAAAGTCGTACAGCGCCGACCTGGCCGCCGCGCAGAAATATCTGCAGCAGTATTTCGATAACAGCGCCGCCAACACGCAAGAAGTGCAGGCGCGCATCAAGCAACTGGCGCAAGCGTCGCTGACGCTGACGCTGCCCACGCTCGACACCAGCCTGGCCGCCGTGCGTAATGCGCGCGCCGTGGCGGAAAGGGCCAAGCCGTGAAGATATTGATCTGGCTGGTTGCGCTGTTTGCGCTTGCGGTCGGTGTGACGTTGTTTGCGCAACTCAACACTGGTTACGCGCTGTTGTTTGTGCCGCCGTGGCGCATCGAAATTTCGATCAACGTATTTATCCTGCTGGTGGTGCTCACCGTGGTGATCGTGTACGCGATCACCCGCGTGGTGGCCGAGCTGGGCGGCTTGCCCACACGCGTGCGCAAGTATCGCGAACGCCAGCGGCTGGATGCCTCGATCAAGCTGGAGCGCGAAGCGCGCATCGCGTTTTTTGAAGGCCGCTATCAACGCGCCGAACGCCTGGCCGCCGAGGCGCTGGCGCTGAGTACCGCGCAGGAAGCGATTGCGGTCAACGGTTTGCTGGCCGCCCGCGCTGCCCATGCGATGCGCGACTTTGCGCGCCGCGACAAGCACTTTGCCGATCTCAAGCAAAAGCTGGGTGGCCCGCAAAAGCTGGCGCTGGCCATGAATATGGCCGAGCTGTATCTGGATGAGCGCCGCTATGCCGACGCCGATGTCGCCATCGCCGAAGCGCGTGCGATTTCGCCCAAGCTGACCGCGGCCATGCGACTGGAATTGCGTTTGCGCCAGCGCGAAGACGACCCGCAAGCGGTGCTGCAACTGGTGGACCAGTTGTCGCGCTCCGAAGCGCTGGACGCCGCGCAGGCCAGCCGTATCCGTATCCAGGCGCAGTTGTCGTTGCTGGCCAGCGTGCCGATGTCGCTGGCGGAGCTGAAAGTGTGGTGGAGCAAGCTCAGCGCCGACGACAAACAAGCGCCCGCGATTGTGCTGGCGATGGTCGACCAACTGGTGGCGCACGATGCGCCGGAAGACGCGCGCCGCATCATCGAAGAAGCATTGGCGCTGCAATGGTCGCCCGAGCTGGTCGAACGCTACGGCCGCTTGCATCTGCCCGCCGAAGCGCGCGTACAACAACTGCAACTGGCGGAAACCTGGCTGCACACGCGTCCCAACGATTACCAGCTGCTGCTGACGCTGGGCCGTTTGTGCCACGCACGCAGCTTGTGGGGCAAAGCGCAGAACTACCTCGAAGCCTGCCTGGCCGTCGAAAAAACCGCACTGGCTCATGCCGAACTGGCCAGCTTGCTGGAACAACTCGACCGCCACGAAGAAGCCGCGCGCCATTACCGCGCCAGCCTCGAACTGGCGTTGGGCCGTTAACCGATGGGGTGGGGCTCCACCCACCCCAAGCGCGACTGCGGCGCAAGAAACGGTTGATCGCCCGCTATCCATAGGGTGGGTCTAGACCCACCATCCAAAGCCGAGGCTCGGGCCGCTGCGCTTTGCTACGCCGCTTTGGACGGTGGGTCTCGACGGGGGCGCCGAGCCCCACACTATGCGCAAATTCGGCGCAAGAAACGGTTGATCGCCCGCTACCCATGGGGTGGGTCTAGACCCACCATCCAAAGCCGAGGGTCGGGCCGCAGCGCTTTGCTACGCCACTTTGGACGGTGGGTCGAGACCCACCCTATGCGTTCGCCGCGGGTGGGCGGGCTGCATGCCAAGCCCCCGCTGCCGCCGGGCATGTTAGAGTGACCCCCATTCCCCTTCGCTTTCACCGACCTGATGAGCAGTAGTCTCCTGTTAGTGTTGCTGGCCTTTGCGCTGGTTTTCCTCAACGGTTTCTTTGTGGCCGCCGAATTCGGGCTGGTCAAACTGCGCGCCACCCAGGTCAAGGCCATGGCCCGCATCTATGGCTGGCGCGGCCGCATTCTCGAAAAAACCCACAGCAATCTGGATGCCTATCTCTCCGCCTGCCAGCTGGGCATTACGCTGGCCTCGCTGGGTCTGGGCTGGGTGGGCGAGCCTGCTTTTGCGCAGCTGATCGAGCCGCTGATGCACGCGCTGGGCGTGACCAGCATCGAAATCATCCACGGCGTGTCGTTTGCTGTCGCGTTTTTCACTATCTCGTTTCTGCATATCGTGGTGGGCGAACTCGCGCCCAAATCGCTGGCCATCCGCCGCTCCGCACAAATCGGCCTGTGGACCGCGCCACCGCTGTACGCGTTTTACTGGACCATGTACCCGGCCATCTGGGCGCTTAATACCAGCGCCACGCTGGTGCTCAAAGTGGTGGGCCTGGGCCCCGAACACGGCCACGACAGCGAATATTCCGCCGACGAACTCAAGCTGATCCTACGCAGCAGCAAGCCCGACGCGTCGCGCAGCCGCAAGGAATGGCGTGTGCTGGCGCAGTCGCTGGACTTTCCCACGCTGGATGTCGCCGACCTGATGCACCCGTTTACCGAAGCCGTCTGCCTGGACGCGCGCGAGCCGCTGGAAGCCAACCTGGACCGCATGGCGCAGCATCGCTACAGCCGCTACCCCTACCTCAACCAGGTGGGCAAGGTGGAGGGCATCGTCCACGTTAAAGACATCTTTCTGGCCAACCGCTATGGCCGACTCGGCAACACGCTCGACCCGCTGGTGCGCCCGGCCGAAGTGGTGCCCCCCACGCTGATGGCGCGCGATCTGCTCGACCGCCTGCGCCGCGGCGCGCCGCACTTTGCCATCGTCGCGTATGGCGATGGCGAGCCGCTGGGCTTTATCACCATGGATAACTTGCTGAGCGCGATGGTCGGTGAAATCCGCGACGAATTCCGCCAGAACCAGGACGACTGGACCATGCTCGACGACGGTTCGATGATCGGCAAAGGCAATCTGCCGGTGATTACGCTGGAGCGCGCGCTGGGCGTGGATATCGAAAGTGGCGATGCCGATACCGTCGGTGGCCTGGTGCAGTTGCAAACCGGCCGCGTACCGGATGAAGGTGAACGCATCGAGTTCGACGCCTTTAGCCTGGTCATCAAAAAGATGCGCGGGCCACGCATTCTGCTGGTGCGCGTCTACCCCAAAACCGACGAACTGGCAGGCGGCTAACCTTACGCCTACGCCCGCCTGCGGCCGTTTCAAACATCCACGTCGCGGTGATTGCTGATCGCCGCCGCCCGGCGCGGCGCGCACACTGCGGCCACGTTTTTGTCTTTCTCCGGATCGCTCGATCATGCATCTGTTTTTGTGGCGCTTTCTGATCAACCTGTGGCCGCCGTTTTTGTTTGCCGGCATCCGCTGCACCCACGTCGCCAAAGACTTCCGCCGCATCGACGTCGCCATGCGCTCGTACTGGCTTAACCTCAATATCATGCGCACGCACTTTGGCGGCAGCCTGTATGCCATGACCGACCCGTGGTACATGGCGATGCTGATGCAGATCATGGGCCGCGATTACTACGTGTGGGACCGCCGCGCCGAAATCGACTTTGAAGCCCCCGGCCGCGGCACCGTGCGCGCCACGTTTACGCTCAACCAGGCGCAAATCGACGCCATCCGCGCCGCCACCGCCGACGGCGACAAACACCTGGCCGAGTTCGACGTCGAAATCTTCGACGCACAGCAAAAGCGCGTGGCGCTGGTCAAAAAGACGGTGTACGTGCGCAAGAAGCCGCAGCACCGCGTGGCCAAAGACTCCGTCCAATAACGCACGCCGCTTGGTCCGGCGGGATAACTGCATGCATAATGCAGCAAAAATTCCCGCCGACCTCTGATGACCACTGCCCCCACCACACTCGCGCTGTTGCAAGACGTACTGCAACGCTATTCCCGCCCCGCTGTGGCGCAACAGCTTGGGGTGGATCCGGTGACGGTGGGCCGCTGGATGAATGGCGAGAGTAAGCCCAAAGCCTATGTCGACGCCGCCTTGCGCCAGATGCTGGCGCAAACGCCGTATGCGGGCGGTGGCGATGAATTCCGTTTTATCGATCTGTTCGCCGGTATTGGCGGCTTGCGCCAGGCATTTGAAGGCGCGGGCGGGCAGTGCGTGTTTACCAGCGAATGGGATGCCTACGCGCAAAAGACCTATCACTCCAATTACCCCGATGGCCAGGAAGTGGCGGGCGATATCACGCAGGTGGCCGAAGCGGTGATCCCCGAACACGACGTGCTGCTGGCGGGGTTTCCGTGCCAACCGTTTTCGATTGCGGGCGTTTCCAAGAAAAACGCCTTGGGCCGCGCACACGGTTTTGCCGATGCCACCCAGGGCACCTTGTTTTTTGATGTGGCGCGGATACTGGCGGCGCATCGGCCCAAAGCGTTTGTGCTGGAAAACGTCAAAAACCTGCACTCGCATGATCAGGGCCGCACCTTTGCCGTCATCCTGCACACGCTGCGCGAAGAGCTCGGTTACCACGTGCATTACCGCATTCTGGACGGCCAGCATTGGGTGCCGCAGCACCGCGAACGCATCGTGATTGTCGGCTTCCGCGATCCAGTGCCATTTAGTTGGGATGCGCTTGATCTACCCGAAAAAGGCACGGTGCGACTGGGGCAAATCCTGCATCGCACCGATGGCAGCGAACCTGTGCTGGAACACGATGGCGATCGCTTTTTTGACCACGCCCGGCGCCAGGTGCAGCCCAAATACACGCTGACCGACAAGCTGTGGGCCTACCTGCAAATGTATGCCGACAAGCATCGCGCCAAAGGCAATGGCTTTGGCTTTGGCCTGGTGAACGCGCACAGCGTTACGCGCACGTTGTCAGCGCGCTATTACAAAGATGGCTCCGAAATCCTGGTTGACGCCGGCCCGGGCCAGAACCCGCGCCGGCTTACCCCGCGGGAATGCGCGCGGCTGATGGGCTATCCGGATAGTTTTCGCATTCCGTGTTCGGATACGCGTGCGTACAAACAGTTTGGCAATTCGGTGGTAGTGCCGGTGTTTGCCGAGGTGGCGCGGCTGGTGCGGCCGTGGCTGGATGCAGCGCCGGAACGCGTGGTGGCGTGATGACCGACGTGGTGGACGCCGCCACCCGCAGCCGGATGATGTCTGGCATCCGCGGCAAGAATACGTCCCCCGAATTGATCTTGCGTCACGGCCTGCACGCGCGCGGCTTGCGCTATCGACTGCATGTAAAAACACTGCCGGGCAAACCCGATCTGGTGCTGCCACGCCATAACGCGGTGGTGTTGATTCACGGTTGTTTCTGGCACGGCCACGATTGCCGTTACTTTAAAGTGCCGCAAACCCGCACCGAATTCTGGATGGGCAAAATCAACCAGAACCGCGCACGCGATCAACGTGATATCGCCGCGCTGCAAACCTTGGGCTGGCGCGTGCTGGTGGTGTGGGAATGCGCGGTGCGCGCCGCCCGCCGCAACCCCGAATTTTTGCTGATCGACTATGTGGCGCAGTGGCTGCGTAGCGATGCGGCCGATAGCCAGATTGGCGAAACCGGCGTGCAGACGCTGGCAGAAAACGCCGCCATTTGATTGCACTGGGCTTGCCAGCTTTTATGTGGCGCATTAGCGACTATGCTGTATGCATCCGCAGCGGCGCTGGTGCGGCTTTGCAAAGCTGGCGTGCGGTTATGGGTAATAAGGCTGTGGATACGCGCCGTCTGGCGGCGCGATTGAGTTGTCTGGTAGGCGCGGGCCCAGGCACCGCCTATTTTTGTGCAGAAACTGCTCAGAATTCACTTGATGAGGACCACCATGGCCAAGGCACCCGCAACCCGTAAAACCACTTCCGCCACGCCCGGCATCGTCGCGGCGACGGCCAAGCTTCCTCCCAAGGCAACACGGGCGACCGGAGCTAAAACCACCACCCCGAAAACCACCAAACCGAAAGCGGCCGCGGCAGATACCGCTGCGGTGACAGCGGCCACCACCACCGCCAGCAGCGTGAGCAAAACCGCGAGCAAGGCGGCGACCAAGGCGGCAGCCAAACCGGCAGCGAAAGCCACATCCAAGGCGGCGGCAAAACCAGCTGCAAAAGCGTCTGCAAAGCCGGCCAGCAAAACCGCTGCCGCAGCGACGGCCGAGGCCAGCAGCAGCGCCAAGGCCGCACCGAAAGCGAAGGCGGCATCCAGCAAGACGGCAGCGCCTGAAACCGCAGCCGCCAAATCCACGACCGGCAAAGCCGCCACCGCTAAACCGGCAGCCAAAACCGCGAGCACCGCGAGCACCGCGAAGAAAGCCGCAGCGAAACCAGCGGCCAGCGCTTCGGCAACGGACAGCAAAGCAGCGACGAGCAAAGCAGCGACGAGCAAAGCGACGACGAACAAATCGGCCACGTCTAAAGCCACCGCCAGCAAAACCGCCACCACCCAAAAAGCGGCCCCGAAAACTGCGGCTGCGAAGCCTGCGACGAAGGCTGCGGCGGAGCCCTCCAGCGGCGCGGCTACCGCCACAACAAAGGTAGCGACCAGTAAAGCGGCGACGGCCAAAGCCAGCACGGCCAAAGCGGCGGCACCGAAAGCGGCGGCACCGAAAGCGGCAGCGGCCAAACCGGCTGCGGCAAAATCCGCCACCACAAAATCCGCCGCCACAAAATCCGCCACCGCCAAGGCCGCAGCGCCAAAAGCAGCGACCTCCAAAGCAGCCACCGCCAGCAAAGCTGCGGCCAAGCCCAAAGCCGCCAGCAAGGCGTCCGCCAGCAAAGCCAAAACCAAAGCTAAATAAGTGAGCAGGGGATCAGGCAGGCCGCCTGATCCCGTTCGCGCCGGTTAGCGCTCCGATTTAATCTCGAAGATATCGCCCGTCTCAAAAAACGAGCCGCCCGCAATGTAATGAATCGAGCGCGGCACGCCTTCGTCGTGTTGCCAATGGCCGCCATTAAACACGCGCGGATCGGCATGCGCGGCCACCACTTCGCCGATAAACATGTCATACGCTTGCTGGTTGTGTGGCTCGGGAATCACCTTGCATTCCAGCCAGCCCAGGCAGCCTTCAATCAGCGGTGCGCCAATCTGGCTGCTGGCAAACGTGGTCAGCCCCACCGCGGCAAACTTGTCCACATCCGCACCCGACACCGAGCCCACTTTCAGCGTCGCTTCAGCCATCGCGCGGCTGGGGATGTTCAGCGCAAATTCGCCCGAGGCTTCGATCAAACCGCGCGTGGCGGTTTTCTTGTCGATGATGACCAGCATTTTGGCAGGCGCAAAATCCAGCGGCATCGCCCACGCGGCGGCCATCACATTCTGTTTGCCACCATGCGCGCTGGTGACCAGCACAGTGGGGCCGTGGTTCAGCAGACGATACGATTTGGCGAGTTCTACGGGTTGGCGCATGGCAGGGGTCCTGGAGGCAATTTGCTCAAGATGGGGCCGGCGTCAGCGCTAACAACAGCGGCAGACACGGATTATCGTTGTGCGCGCTCCAGCTCAGGCCCTGTTCAACCTGAGGGCTGCGCGCCAGATCAATAAATACCGCGCCCGCCAATTGCATTTTGCGCATCGACGCGGGCACCAGCGCTACGCCCAGGCCTTCCGCCACCAGATTGACGATGGTTTGCTGCAGGCGGGTTTCCAGCTGGATGGCGGGTGCGAAACCGTGTTCCATGCAGCAGCCAAACACTGCATCGTGCAGGGCCGGGGCGACGTCGCGCGGAAACGTGATGAAGGGTTCTTGCGCCAGCAGCGCCACATCCAGCGTAGTGTGTTGTGCCAGCCGATGCGCCGCGGGCAATACGGCGCACAGCGGCTCGGCAAACAGCGGCTGGTAGTGCAGCAGGCTCGGTTGTTTCCATGGAAAGGTGATGGCCAGGTCGGTCTCGCCGCGCGCCAACGCGTCGGCCAGCACGTCGGGCGTCACTTCGCGCAAGGTCACCGTGATGCCCGGTGCGCCGTGTTGCCAGGTTTTCAGCAAGGCGGGCAGCACATTCCACGCTGCGGCCATGGTAAAGCTGAGCCGCACTTCGCCCAGCTCGCCCTGCGCGGTGGAACGTGTGACGCGCTCGGCTTGCGCCAGCGCAGCCAGAATCTGCCTGGCCTCGGCGTGCAATCGTCGCCCAGCCGCCGTGAGCGTAACGCTACGCGAATTGCGCGCCAGCAAGGTAACGCCCAGTTGCTGTTCCAGCGCCGCAATCTGGCGCGATAGCGGCGGCTGCGTGATATGCAATTGCTCGGCAGCGCGGCCAAAGTGCAGCGTGTCGGCCAGGGCGACAAAATAATGCAGCTGACGGGTTTCCAGCATCGATGCTCATCCAGTATCAATCAGCCCTCTATATAGCATTGGCCCGCATCGATGGCGATGGTTAAGCTGAGTTCCTTGCCTTAGACCGTGCGCGCGCTGCCCATCATGTTTGCTGTTATCCACGCCGTTTTGCCCGTGTTTGCGCTGATCCTGGCGGGTTATGTGTGCCGCCGCAGCGGCAAGCTGGGGCCTGCCGCCTCCTCGGAACTGAATCGCTTTGTGGTGTGGCTGGGCCTGCCCGCCTTGCTGTTTGACGTGACCGCGGCATCCAGCTGGCAGCAAGTGTGGCAACCGGGCTTTTTGTTGGCGTTTGGCGCAGGCTCGGCGGCGGTGTTTGTGATTACGCTGCTGGCGCGGCTACGTCAGCAACGGCGGCTGGTGGATGCCAGTATCGATAGCCTGAGCGCGTCGTATGCCAACACCGGCTTTATCGGAATTCCGCTGTGTGTGCTGGCGCTGGGGCAAGACAGTCTGGAACCGGCCTTGTTGGCCACGCTGGTGGTGGTGTGCGTGCTGTTTGGCGTGGCGGTGGTGTGCATCGAGGTAGGCCTGCAGACCGAAAAGAAACTGCATCACGCTGTGCTGAAAGTAGTGAAGGCGCTGGCCAGCAATCCGCTGATCGTCTCGCCGATTCTGGGCGCGTGCTGGGCCGCCACCGGCCAGCCGCTGCCGAGCGCGGTGCATACGTTTATGAAATTGCTCGGCGGCGCGGCCAGCCCGTGCGCGCTGGTGGCGCTGGGTTTGTTTCTGGCGCAAAAGCAGGAAGGCACGCGGCAGGGATCGATGGCGCTAGTGCTGGCCAAGCTGATTATCCAGCCGCTGGTAACGTGGTTTCTGGCGTTTCGCGTGCTGCATCTGCCGCCGCTGTGGGCCAATTCGGCGCTGTTGCTTAGCGCGCTGCCCACCGGCACCGGGCCGTTTATGCTGGCAGAGTTTTATCGGCGCGAGGCGGCGGTGGTGTCGAGCGTGATTCTGGTTTCGACGCTCGGGTCGCTGGTTACGCTGTCGATCTGCCTGATGTACATCAGCTGACGGCGGGTGGCACACGCCGGTGGATCATTTCTCTCGGTTAACCGCGCGTGCCTGGATTGGCGTACTGGCTTAATCCGCGCTCGGCCCGGGTGTGCTTGCCATTCAACGTCGCCTGCAAACGGCGTTGGTTTTCCGGTTGCTGGCTGCGGTCATTTTCCTTGTGCCACAAGTGCAGCACCGGCACCGCAAAGCGGCCGTCCTTGAGCTTGAGCCCGGCGCGAATCAGCCGGATGGCAAAGTCCGAATCCTCATGCCCCCAACCCGAAAACGCCTCATCAAAGCCATCCACCGCCAGAAAATCATGACGCCATACACCGATATTGCAGCCCTTCAGCACTTGCCAGCGCGTGGGACGGCGTTTGCGCATCTGGCTCAGGCTCAAGCGCAACCACGGCCAGCCGCGATTGGCCTTGCCGCCGTAACGCGCGGCCAGCCATTGCAGTGGGTTCCAGTGGATGGGGGCGGCGGGGGTGGGTGATGCCAGTAGCTCGGGGGTAAAGCGCTCGCTGAGCAATACCCGATTGCCCGCGACAAACCAGCCGTGTTCGGCCAGCGCGCGGTGTTGCGCCACAAAGTCGGGAAAAGGCATGCAATCGCCATCCAGAAACACCAGGTAATCGGCGCGCGTGCGGCCGACGCTGAGGTTGCGGATGGCGGCCAGGCGAAAGCCGGTGTCTTCGTGCCAGACATGGTCCAACCGGCACGGAAAGCGCTGTTGCCAGCTTTCGATGCACTGGCGCGTGGCCGGGCCGGAACCATCGTCGGCCACCAGGACCTCCCAGTCCGCCGCGGTCACGCCGGTCTGTTGCGACAGCGCGCTGAGCACCGCATTGAGGGCGTCGATGCGGTTATAGGTCGAAACAATAATGGCGACTTTCACGGGCGTTCTTGCAGATACATGAGTTTGAGATAACGGTAGTACGCGCCTTCGGCGTTGGATACCGCCAGGATAAAACCTTCGCGCCCGTCCAGAAAACCGGCCTTGAAGAAATACGTGCGCACAAAGGTCCAGAAACCTTTAAACACCGCCTTGCCCAACGACGCGCGCTGGCCGCGTTGCAAACGCTGTTCAGCCCCGGCGGCGGAGTAACGGTTGACCTTGTCCAGCACCTGATCAAGGTTATCAAACGAGTAATGCAGCAGTTCGCCCGCCAGCGCGGGCGCAGGGCCGCTGTACACCAGGCGCTCGTGGATCAGGTCATCCGAATAATGCGCGCTACCGCGGCGGAACAGGCGCGCCACGTGGTCGGGATACCAGCCGGAATGCTTCATCCAGCGCCCGCAATAATTGGACAGGCGCGACAGGCTGTAGACATCGCCCGCAGTGGTGGTGTTGGCCACGCGTTGCTGCACCGATGCGGCCAGTTGCGGGCTGACCACTTCGTCGGCGTCGATGGCCAGAATCCAGTCGGTATCCAGCAAAGCCAGCACACGGTTTTTTTGCGGACCAAAACCAGGCCATTGCGCGTTGATATGCACTTCGGCGCCATGTGCGCGTGCGATCTCCAGCGTGGCATCGGTACTGCCGCTATCAAGCACGACAATACGGTCGGCCCACGCCACGGCTTGCAGACACGGGGCAAGGTGCGCGGCGGCGTTTTTGGTAATCAGGGCAACGCCGAGAGTGGGCATGATCAGAAGCGCAAAAAGGACAGGGCGCTATGATCGCCAACCTGGCACCCCAACACAAGCGCCGCCCCGCGCCTGCCCCGTATAGAGGGCATCGGGGGCAAAAGCCGCGCTGGCGGGCGATGGCGGTGGGCGTGCGGTGATTGCTTGATGCGATGCACGGCGGCATTGGATAAAATCATCCACTCGCTCACGGCGGCGGCTGCGCTCTGGTTGCCCGCACAGTACACAGGAATCACCCATGCAAGGTTCTGGCAGTGTTGGTCTGGTCACACCGCAGACGGCGGTGTTCGACACGCCGATTGCACTCTCCAGCGGCGTTGTGTTGCCGCATTATCAATTGGTCTACGAGACCTACGGCACGCTGAACGCCGAGAAATCCAACGCCATCCTGATCTGCCATGCGCTGTCGGGGCACCACCATGTGGCCGGTCGCTACAAAGAAACCGACAAGGCCGCAGGCTGGTGGGACAACATGGTGGGGCCGGGCAAGCCGATCGATACCAACCGTTTTTTTGTGATCGGGCTGAACAACCTGGGCGGTTGTCATGGTTCGACCGGGCCTTCCAGCATCGACCCCGCAACGGGCAAGCCGTATGGATCGAGCTTTCCGCTGGTACTGGTGCGCGACTGGGTGGAAACCCAGGCGCGGCTGGCTGATCAGCTGGGCATTTATCGCTTTGCCGCCATTATCGGCGGCAGCCTGGGCGGCATGCAGGCGCTGCGCTGGACTATCAGCTATCCGGAGCGTGTGCGCCATGCGTTAGTGATTGCCTCCGCGCCCAAGCTGACCGCACAGAACATCGCCTTCAACGATGTGGCGCGCCAGGCCATCCTGACCGATCCGGATTTCCATGGCGGCGATTATTACGCGCACAACACCGTGCCGCGCCGCGGCCTGCGTCTGGCGCGCATGCTGGGCCATATCACTTATTTAAGCGACGACGGCATGGGCGAGAAATTCGGCCGCTTGCTGCGTAGTGGCGAATATCTGTATGGCTACGACGTCGAGTTCGAAATCGAATCGTATCTGCGCTATCAGGGCGACAAGTTTTCGGATTATTTCGACGCCAATACTTATCTGCTGATGACCAAGGCGCTGGATTATTTTGATCCGGCGCGCCATTACGACGGCGATCTGACCGAAGCATTGCGCCAGGCCGTGGCGAAATTTCTGGTGGTGTCGTTTACCTCGGACTGGCGCTTTTCGCCCGCGCGTTCCCGCGAGATCGTCAAGGCGCTGCTGGATGCGCGCAAGGAAGTCAGCTATGCCGAGATTGAATCGCGCCATGGCCACGATGCCTTCCTGATGGAAGACGCGCCCTATATCAACATCATGCGGGCTTATCTGAACCGCGTTGCCGCGGAGATCAACGCATGAGCGCCGTTCACTCGCATTCCTCTCACTCCCAACACAAAGACCTGCGCGCGGATTTGCGCAATGTGGCGGACTGGATTCCGGCCGATAGCAATGTGCTGGATTTAGGCTGCGCCGATGGCGCTTTGCTGCACTGGCTGGCCACCAACAAGCGCGTGCGCGGGTATGGCGTGGAGATTGATGTCGATGGCGTAACGGCGTGCGTGCAGCATGGGGTTAATGTCATCCAGTCTGACCTTGAGAGCGGCCTGGGTACGTTTGAAGACGGTAGCTTTGATTTTGTGGTGCTGTCGCTGACCATCCAGGCCATGCACAACATCGAGAACATCCTGAACGAAATGCTGCGCGTGGGCCGGACCGGCATCGTCACGTTTCCCAATTTCGGTTTTTGGGAAAACCGCTGGCAGCTGGCGCTGGGGCGCATGCCGGTGTCCGAGACCATCCCGTACGAGTGGTACAACACGCCCAACATCCATTTGTGCACCGTGTATGACTTTGGCCGGCTGCTTAACAAATTGGGCATGCACGCCACCGGGCAAGTGGTGATGCACCAGAATGCGCGCATTCATGTGCTGCCCAATCTGCGCGGCAGCCTGGCGCTGATGCGCTTTGAAAAGAACTGACACAACTTGCAAGCTGGCGCGAACTTATGTTGCACTGCAACCCTCGAATGCGACATCGAACAAGCAATAAAAGGATGAGTACAGCATGGCGAACACGGACATCGTACGTTTTGGTGTGATCGGTAGTGGCGGCATCACGCGCCGCTTTGCGGAAGGCTTGAAGGATGTGCCCAACGCGCAACTGGCGGCAGTATGGAACCACACGCCCGAGAAAGCGCAGCAGTTTGCCCAGGACTTTGGCACCACCGCAGTGGCGTCGCTGGAAGCATTGCTGGCCAGTGAGATCGACGCGGTCTACATCGGCACCCCGCACACCAGCCATGCGCAATACAGCATCGCTGCATTACAGGCGGGCAAGGCGGTGCTGAGCGAGAAACCAGCTGCCACCAGCCTGGGCGAACTCGAAGCCGTGTTGGCGCACGCCGCCGTGCACCGCAAGTTGTTTATGGAAGCGATGAAGCCGCCGTTCTATCCACTGTTTACCAAGCTGCGCGAAGCGCTGGCGGCCGACCCGATCGGCGATATCCAGTTTGTGCGCGCGGGCTTCGCCAGCCCGGATGTGCCAGTGGAACACAATCTGTATCGCGCTGACATGGCTGGCGGCGGGCTGCTGGATATTGGTATCTATGGCGCTTATCTGGCGGTGTCTTTTCTGGGTGACGCCACCAACGTGCAGACGCAGGGCAAGGTGGTGCGCGGCGTGGATACCTTTGCTGCGGTGAATAGCCAGCATGCCAAAGGCTGGTCGCAAATCTATTGCGGCCTCGGCATTGATGGCGCAGGCGACGCGATGCTGGCGGCCCCCGGCGGCCACGTGGTGATCCACGAAAAATGGTGGAGCCCGCAGCGCGCCAGCATCCATTACAAGGATGGCCGCGTGGTGGAGTTGTCGGACGATATCGTGGGCAGCGGGCTTAACTACGAGACCGCGCATTTCTGCGATCTGCTGCGCGCGGGCAAATTGCAGAGCCCGATTCTGTCGCACGACGTGTCGCGCGCCATGATCCGGCTGCTGGACCACGCCCGCGCCGGGCTGGATCTGGTTTATCCGTTTGAACGCGGGTTGTAATCCGTAGATGCGGCATAGGGTGGGTCCAGACCCACCATTCAGAGGCGCATGTCAATTTCGCTGCTCTTGGGTAATGGCATTGAATGGTGGGTCACGACCCACCCTATGAGTTGAATGGTCATGCAAGATGGCTGCATAGGGTGGGTCTAGACACACCTCTTAGAGGCGCATGTCAATTTCGCCGCTTTGGGTAATGGCATTGAATGGTGGGTCATGACCCACCCTATGAGTTGAATGGTCATGCAAGATGGCTGCATAGGGTGGGTCATGACCCACCTCTCAGAGCCGCATGTCAATTTCGCTGCTCTTGGGTAATGGCATTGAATGGTGGGTCACGACCCACCCTATGAGTTGAATGTCATGCAAGATGGCTGCATAGGGTGGGTCTAGACCCACCTCTCAGAGCCGCATGTTAATTTCGCTGCTTTGGGTGATGGCATTGAATGGTGGGTCATGACCCACCCTATGCATGTTCCGGGGGCGCGGGTGGTTAGATTAGAGGTTAGAACGCACCCAGTGCAGCCACGGTGCAAACAGCTCGGGCGTGCGCGCTGCGATTACCGAGCGCTGCATCTGCACGTCTTCCCAATAATTGTCGTGATGGAACGTGGCCAGGCTGCAACCGGCTTCTTCGGCAATCAGCGCGCCTGCTGCGTAATCCCATAGCTTTTGCGAACCGTGCAGCATCATGTCCACCTTGCCCGCCGCCAGATAGCACCAGTCCACCGTGGACGCGCCAAAGTTGCGATGGCTGCTGAACGGCGCCACGGTGACCACGCGCGCGGGCAGGCGGCCGGTTAGATATTTGGTGTCGACCAGCGCTATGCCGTCGCCGCTGACGATATCGGGGCTGGTGAGTGGCAGGGGTTTGCCATTCAGCCACGCGCCGTGGCCCGCCGCGGCGCTGAAACATTCATCGGTGACCGGCATGTACACCACGCCCAGCACCGATTTGCCTTCGCGCATCAACGCAATCGAAATCGCAAAAAATGGCAGGCCGTGCACAAAGTTGGTGGTGCCATCAATCGGATCAACCACCCACAGACCGTCGCGATGATGGTTGAGCAGATCAAGCTGCTCGTGCGTGGTCATCTCTTCGCCCAATACCGGATGTGGGGCCAGTTCGGGCAGTGCTTTGACCAGCGCCGCCTGACTGGATAGATCGGCCTCGGTAAACAGGCTGCCATCCTGTTTGCGGCCGCTGGCCACATTCAGAAAACGCGGCATGACCTCGCGTGCAGCTACTTCACGGGCAAGATCACACAGTCGGTTGAGCAGTTCCAGATCTGACACAAGCGGCTCCAGCAGCGGTGTTGGGGACGGCGCGCAACGTAGTCGTAACCATTGTGCTACGCACCAGGAGTCGATTGATTGTATGCGAGCAGAAAGTAATGGTCAGCCGGTTTTTTGCGTATTGCTTTGTCGGCGCGGGTTTGCACACGCTAAAACAGCCCGCGCTAAGGCGGGCTGTTTCGTTGTGCACCGCAAGTTACAACTTGCTTAGTACGGCCATTTCCAGTCTTTGACTTCCGGCATGTCGTCGCCGACTTCGTTGATGTAATGCTTGTGTTCCACCAACTTGTCTTCGAATTTCTGCCGGATATGCGCACCCTTGACGGCCAGATGCGGCACGCGGTCGATTACATCCATCGCCAGCGAATAACGGTCCACCTGGTTCATCACCACCATATCGAACGGCGTGGACGTAGTGCCGTTTTCGATATAACCACGCACGTGCAGGTTGTCGTGGCCGTTGCGACGATAGGTCAGGCGGTGGATCAGCCATGGGTAGCCGTGGAAGGCAAATACCACCGGCTTGTCGGTGGTAAACACCGAATCAAACTCATGGTCATCCAGGCCGTGCGGGTGTTCCACCTTGGGTTGCAGCGTCATCAGATCGACCACGTTCACAAAGCGGATTTTCAGGTCCGGGAAGTGTTGACGCAGCAAATCGGTGGCCGCCAGTGCTTCCATGGTCGGCACATCACCGGCGCAAGCCAGTACCACATCCGGCTCGCCGCCCTGGTCGTTGGACGCCCAGTCCCAGATGCCCACGCCTTTGGTGCAATGCTTGATGGCCTGTTGCATGGTCAGGTATTGCAGCGCCGGCTGCTTGCCCGCCACCACCACGTTGACGTAATGGCGCGAACGCAGGCAATGGTCTGTTACCGACAGCAGCGTGTTGGCATCAGGCGGCAGATAGACACGGATGACCTCGGCCTTCTTGTTGACCACGTGATCAATAAAGCCCGGATCCTGATGTGAGAACCCGTTGTGATCCTGACGCCATACGTGGCTGGTCAACAGATAATTGAGCGACGGAATCGGACGACGCCACGGAATATGGCGCGTGGTCTTCAGCCACTTGGCGTGCTGGTTAAACATCGAATCGATGACGTGGATAAACGCTTCGTAGCAGCTGAAGAAACCGTGGCGACCCGTCAGCAGATACCCTTCCAGCCAACCCTGGCAGGTGTGCTCGGACAGGATTTCCATCACGCGGCCGTTTTGCGCCAGGAAGTCGTTGTTGGTGTCTTCGTCGCGATATTCAGCCTGCCATTGCTTGCCGCTTACCTGATACACGTCTTGCCAACGGTTGGAGGCGTTTTCATCCGGCCCGAACAAACGGAAGTTTTTCGAGTCCAGATTTTCTTTCATTACATCGCGTAAAAACTTGCCCATTTCGCGCGTGGCTTCAGCCACGGCGTTGCCAGGGCGGTCAAATTTGACTTCGTATTTACGAAAGTCCGGCATGCGCAAATCACGCGAGGTAAGGCCGTGGACATGCTTGTTGGCGCCCATGCGCAGATCGTGTTCCGGCGCCAGTTCGGCCAGATCCGGGCGCAGCGCGCCGGTTTCGGTAAACAGTTCTTCCGGCTTGTAGCTCTTGAGCCAGTCTTCCAGGTTCTTGACGTGCTCGGGGGTCATGTCCGAGAACGGCACCTGGTGGCTGCGCCAGTAGCCTTCCACTTTTTTGCCGTCGATTTCAACCGGGCCGGTCCAGCCTTTGGGGCTGCGCAAAATGATCATCGGCCAGCGCGGACGGGTAACCGGCTTGCCTGCATCCTGTTCGGCTTTGGCCTTGCTCCGGATGTCCTTGATTTCGGCGTAGATGGTGTCGAGGGTCGCGGCCATGCGTTGATGCATGTCGGCGTAGTCATGCACGTCCTCGCCCACTTCAACAAAGTACGGCTTGTAGCCATAGCCTTCGAACAGCTTTTGCAGCTCGTCATGCGAAATGCGCGACAGCACGGTCGGGTTGGCGATCTTGTAGCCGTTCAGGTGCAGGATCGGCAGCACGGTGCCGTCATTAACCGGATGCAGAAACTTGTTGGAATGCCAACTGGTGGCCAACGGGCCGGTTTCGGCTTCGCCATCGCCCACCACGCAGGCAATCAGCAGATCCGGGTTATCAAAGGCCGCGCCGTAGGCATGCGACACGGCATAACCCAGTTCGCCACCTTCGTGCATCGAGCCCGGGGTTTCTGGCGCCACGTGCGACGGAATACCACCCGGAAACGAGAACTGCTTGAACAGACGCTGGATGCCTTCAGCATCGGTGCCGATATTGGGGTAGACCTCGCTGTAGGTGCCTTCCAGCCAGGTGTTGGCCACCAGACCCGGGCCACCGTGGCCAGGGCCTGCAATGTAAGCCACGGACTGGTTTTGGTCTTTGATCAGCCGGTTAAGGTGGACATAAATAAAGTTGAGACCCGGTGTGGTACCCCAGTGCCCCAGCAATCGCGGCTTGACGTGTTCGCGCTTGAGCGGTTGTTTAAGCAGGGGATTGTCGAGCAGGTAGATCTGACCTACAGACAGGTAGTTTGCTGCGCGCCAATAGGCGTGCATCTTGTCGACGAGATCGTTCGGGAGCGCTGATTGAGCCACGGTTCACCTCAGGGGTAAGGAAGATAACTGGGCGTTGTCCGCCAGATGCGGGCGGGCAGCGAATTGAGGCCAGTATATGCAGTGCCCGCCTGCGTCTTTCTGACGCATGTCAAAGCAAAGCGGGATTGCTAACTGGTCCCTACGGATTCGCGTAATGTGCCGCAGCGCCATTGCCTTGACGTTACGACGCGCAGCATCTACGCGTTTGGTCAGCCTAAGTGCCAGCAAGTGCCGTGAAAATATCCTGGCATATTTTGAAAAATATGCCGGTCAAATCCAGGACAGAAATGTAAAAAACGGAGAAGGGCTGACTACGCGCTCCGGCGGCATTGCACCTCCGGGGCGGCACTGCGCTGTCATGACGCGTGTTAGAAAAACACCAAGGTAACCAGCACAAACAGGGGCAACAAAACCGCCAGCGACCACAGCATATAGCCGAAGAATCCAGGCATCCTGACGCCACTTTGTTCCGCAATCGCCTTCACCATAAAGTTGGGCGCGTTGCCAATATAGGTGTTGGCGCCCATGAACACGGCGCCCATCGAGATCGCCAGCAAAGTGGAAGCAAACGGCCCCATCATGTGCTGCGCATCGCCACTGGCCAGGTTGAAGAACACCAGATAGGTTGGCGCGTTATCCAGGAAGCTGCTCAACAGCCCGGTCATCCAGAAATACATCACATCCACCGGCTGGCCGCTGGGCGAACTGACCAGCTTGATCAACGCCGCCAGATGTCCGGCCTCACCTGCGCGCAGGATGGCGATCGCAGGGGCGATGGTGATGAAGATGCCAATAAACAACTTGGCGACTTCGATGATCGGGAACCAGCTAAAGGCATTGCCGGTGCGGATGGCCTTGGGCGTGATCCATAGCGACAGTAGCGTTAGCGCCAGCAGAATCGTGTCGCGCACCAGACTTTCCAGCGCCACCGGCGTGCCGTAAATATCGAAAGAAGCGCCGCTACGCCAAAGACCGGACAGCAGCACCGCGCCGACCACACCTGCGATCAGCGCCACATTCCACAACCCGCTGATGCGCACCGGTTGCGGCGTTGTGGTCTCCGGCATGGCCACGGTTTGCTTGCGCCATAACCAGCTATCCAGCGCATAGAACACGGCCAGCAACACCACTGCGCAAAACGCCACGGACGGCAGCATGTGCTGCACCGTCCACATAAACGACACGCCCTGCAAAAAGCCCAGAAATAACGGGGGGTCCCCCAGCGGCGTTAAGCCGCCGCCGATATTGGCCACCAGAAAGATAAAGAACACCACCACATGTACTTGATCCTGGCGCTGGGCGTTGGCGCGCAGCAGCGGGCGTATCAGCAGCATGGCCGCGCCGGTGGTGCCCATGATTGACGCGAGCACCGTGCCCAACGCCAACAAGCCGGTGTTCAGCCGCGCCGAACCATGCAAATCGCCCGCCACCAGAATCCCGCCCGAGATCGTATACAGCGCCAGCAACAGCAAAATAAACGGAATGTATTCACCCATCAGCGCATGCACCACGGCGTGGGCCGAGGCATCAACGCCAAATGCGCCTGCGTATGGCAGCAATAAAGCCAGCGCCCAGAACGCAGCGATCTTGCCGAAGTGGTGATGCCAGAACTGGGGCGCCAGTAGTGGAAACAAGGCGATACTGAGCAGCGTGCCGGCAAACGGAATGCACCACGCCAGGGACAACGTTGCGCCATCGGGCGTGGTGCCGGCAGCGAGGGCCAGCGACGGTAACATCAAGCCCAGCACGCCAGTAAGGATGGGGCGGTATTTCGATAATGATCGGGACATCGGCACTCTTCAGGTCAGCACCGCTTATGCGGTAGCAATTACGATAAGCAAGCAGCCGGTGACCCGCACTGCCCACGCAGAGTGCCAGAAACACCCCACGCCCGGCAGTGTCCGATTACCGGGTGTTTACCAGGAACCGGTATTGGGCATCGACGCCCAAGGCTCTTGCGGCGCCAGGCGGGCACCCGCTTGCAGCAGTTCAATCGAGATATTGTCGGGCGAGCGCACAAACGCCATGTGGCCATCACGCGGCGGCCGCAGGATGGTTACGCCATGGTCCTGCAACCGTTGACAGGTGGCGTAGATGTCGTTGACTTCATAGGCCAGATGGCCAAAGTTGCGGCCACCGCTGTAGACCTCGGGGTCCCAGTTGAACGTAAGTTCGACTTGCGCATCTTCATCGCCCGGCGCGGCGAGATAAACCAACGTAAAGCGGCCTTTTTCGTGCTCGGTGCGGCGCACTTCCTGCAGGCCCAGCGCATCGCGATAGAACGCCATCGAGGCTTCAAGATCCGTCACTCGGACCATGGTGTGGAGGTATTTCATGGAGGGTTTACGCCTTGCAAAAGAGGGGAAAGCCGCGTCGCCGCAGGGTTTGGCACTGCGCCGCGCCAGCATTGATCAATGTGTAGCGCACTATATCGCAGGCCAGCCCGGGTTTGAATATTGCAGCCGCCGCGCCGGATGTGCAGCATAGAGGCCGCTTTACCGGCAGCGGTTCCCGCTGTCGGCCTTCGCGCTCATCAGAACAAACGATAAGGACAGCTATGACTGCGTTGCGGGTGGCCCTGCTGGGCGAATGCATGATCGAATTACAAGAACGCGAAGGCGGTTTGCTGCAACGCAGTTTTGGCGGAGACACGCTCAACACCGCGGTCTATCTGGCGCGCTTGCTGCGCGACCATGCTGCCAGCGTCAGCTACGTCACCGCGCTGGGTGACGATGCGCTTAGCCAGTCCATGCTGGAGCACTGGAAAGGCGAGGGCATTGATACCTCCCTCGTGCAACGGCTGCCGGGCCGGGTGCCTGGACTGTACCTGATCCAGGTGGACGCCCATGGCGAGCGCACCTTTAGCTACTGGCGCGATACCAGCGCTGCCAAAGCGTATTTCGACATCGAGGCATCGCCGCTCGAAACCGAACTCGACCGCATCGACGTGCTGTACTTCAGCGGCATCAGCCTGGCCATCCTGCCCGAGGCGGGCCGCGAACGCTTGCTGGCAGCGGCGCAGACATTACGCGAACGCGGCGCACGGGTCGTCTTTGATAACAACTACCGCCCCCGGCTTTGGTCCGACAGCGCCCACGCCCGCGCTTGGTATCAGCGCGCCTTTGCGCTGAGCAATATCGCGCTGATTACGCTGGACGACCACATCGCCATGCAGGCTGCGGCATGTACGACGGCCGAAGCACTAGCGCAAGTGTGGGCCCTGCCGACGCCCGAAGTGGTGGTCAAACAAGGCGGCGCCGACACATTGGTGCGCCTGGCGGGCCACACGCCGATCTCGATTCCCCCCGCACCTGTAGCGCAAGTCGTGGATACCACCGCCGCGGGCGATTCATTTGCCGCAGGCTATCTGGCCGCGCGCCTGTCAGGCCTCGCCGCCAGCGCCGCCGCCGCCAGCGGCAACACCCTGGCTGGCACCGTCATCCAGCATCGCGGCGCCATCATCCCCAGCGATGCCATGCCCGCCCTTGGTTTGTAATCGGGCGACGGCATCATGCTGAATGAATGTCGGGGCAGGGCTTGACAGCTGTAAGGCGCGTCTCTAAGATTGCGGACTCGTTGGGTCGTTAGCTCAGTTGGTAGAGCAGCGGACTCTTAATCCGTAGGTCGAGTGTTCGAGCCACTCACGACCCACCAGCGAAATTATTAGCGATCAGGCCACTCTGCGGAGTGGCCTTTTTGTTTGGTGTTTCCGGCATCTTTGCAGGCCTGTTCCAGGCCAACGCCAGGAATGATCTGGCCATAAAACCGCCCCGCATCCCCGCTTGTGGCGCCTGGCTCGTTTTGTTACAGTGCGCCTGCCTTTTGTTGCCGCCCGCAGGTCGTGTTTTATCGCTGCGCCTGCCCACCAAAAGTCTGCTGAGGGCTACGCTGCTACGTAGCCCTTTTCCTTTTCAGCCCGCCTGCGGAGCCACGCCATGACCTCATACGATTCCGACGATCAACAAGACAACAACGCGCTTTCCGAAGGCGAAATCGCAGGCGCGATCCAGTTTCTGCAAGAGCAGTCGGGCCTGGCGCTGACGGCGGAACAGCTGACCGATCTGCTGGTGGATTGGGAGCACGTGCGCGAAAACATCATCGAATGGGGCCTGGACGACCCGGCCACATCCGAAGACCTGTGCAACGCGCTGGCCACCGATGTGCTGGACGAACCGTGGCCGGCTGCCGACGACGCTGACGCGCTGGCCGAGTTTCTGCCGCGCCTGCGCGCTGCCGCGGGCAAACGTGGCTATGCACTTGCACCCTAAGCGCACGCGACGTCAACTGTGAGGCGCGGCACTGCTGTCTACGCCACGCCTTACAGTGATTCGATTGCCCTGCGCAAACGGCGGCCTTATCCTTGTTTTCTTTTGAATTAGATACACATCGCTTCCATGTCGACTTCCAACCTTGCCCAAGCGCTGCAAAGCGCCATCGGCGGCCAGAGCAAACGTAAACAATTGCAGCTGGTCACCGAGGAAATGTATCGCCGCTATGCCGTCCTGCGGGAGAACCGGCCGCTGGCGATCGGCACTGGCGATGTGCTGGCCGCAGCGCTGCCGCATTTCGACGCCACCGTGATCAGCCGCGCGCTGAGCAACCACTGTGCGCGCATCTCCTATCAGAAGCAGCTGGCCAAAGGCGGCCGCCGCTTTAACCTTAACGGCAAGCCCGAAGGCGAAGTGGACGAAGGCGCCAAAACCCACGCCCAGGCGCTGGTGGATGCGGCCCAGGAAAAAGCCAAAGCCGCCGCAGCCGCCACCAAGGGGGCTTCCACTGCGGCAAAAGCTGACGTAGAATCCGCCTCCGCTGCAGATGACGCCGCCGATCAGGCCTGAGCCCATAGCAGCAAAATTGCAGAAATGTAAAAAAGTTTCAAAAAAGTTGGTGTGAGTGGTTGACGGCCTAAAAGGCCTTCGGCATAATCGCTGGCTCTTTGGGTCGTTAGCTCAGTTGGTAGAGCAGCGGACTTTTAATCCGTTTGTCGCAGGTTCGAATCCCGCACGACCCACCAAAGATTCAAGCACTTAGGCTACCCTTCGGGGTGGCCTTTTTGCTTTTCGGCCTCCGTGTAGACTAGGTGTAGACAAAACCTTGATGGGTTGGCGGCTTGCCCAATCGCTTCCTCAGGCTCTTAACCGTCCTCGGTGTCAGAAAATGCGCAATCACACTAAATGCGCCTAACTGGGGTTTTAGCAAACTGCTGTCAAGTGTATGTGTTGGCTTAGCATAAAGGCGGAATGCGGCCTCCGGCGGGGTTAAACCCCTACTTGCTTGCCATGCCCACATTCTGCGGGTTACATAAAAACGGTGGATTTTGGCCATTTTTTTGCTAACCTGGAGTCATTTGGCCAAGGCATGGAAGTTTTCGCTTTCTCGCCACAGGTCTTTTCCTAATGCTGACCAGCATATAAGTAACTTGTTATAGTGCATCGATGACAACGCTTCGCATCTCCACTCGCATGCTTGAATGGGCAGCAAACAATGCCCACACTGGCCTTCAGGATTTGGCGGAGCGCATTGTGGGCCAAAGCCGCATTGAACAGTTCCTCAGTGGCGAGATGACCGCCAAACAACTGGAGAAGTTGGCAAACCTGTCGCGGGTTCCGTTCGGTTTTTTCTTCCTGAGCGAACCACCTGTTCTGCAAGCCCGGATTCCTGATCTGCGCCAAGCTCCTTATCCAACGCCGTTAACAAGTGATTTTTGGGATACGCTTGATGACGTGCAAGCGAAACAGTCTTGGTATGAAGAATACGTTACTGAGATGGGGTTGCCGGATGTAGCCGTGGTCGGTTCCGTAGACATGAACGCGGCTTCTCCCGCTGTCGTTGCTTCGCAGATCAAAAGTTCGCTTGGGGTTACGGCGCAGGATCGCGCCAGTTGCGGAACACCCGCCGAGTACTTTTCTTTGCTGTCTGAACGAATTGAAACCCTAGGCATTCTTGTTTTTAAGAACGGTGTAGTGGGGTTCAATAACAAGCGCCAGCTATCTGTTTCCGAATTCCGTGGTTTTGCACTTGCAGATAAGAAGGCCCCTTTGATTTTTATAAATGGGCATGATGCGGAAGCTGCATGGGTATTCACACTGTTGCATGAATTAGCCCACATCTGGGTTGGTGAAAGCGGTGTGAGCGACACTTCGGTTAGTTCGGCGCACAGTCCCCATACGCGTGTGGAACGGTATTGCAATCAAGTAGCGGCGGAGTTCTTGACGCCAGTCGAAGAGTTTCAGGCGAAGTGGGCAGAGCAAGCCGACGCGCCATTCATTGCTTTATCGCGTCACTTTAAGGTCAGCTCGTTGGTGATTGCCAGGCGTGCATTTGACTTTGGGTACATCTCTTGGGATGAGTACGTTGCATTTGCGAACTCGCTACCAAAGAAAAAAGGCACTGGGGGAGACTTCTGGCGGATTGTTCCAGTGAAGAACAGCAAGCGTTTTACTCGTGCAATCGTCAACAGCGCCATGAATGGCCGGACGATGCTCCGGGAAGCTGCAGGTCTGCTGCACGTGAAGCCTGACGGTGTTTTCAAGCTTGATAAGCAATTCAAACAATAATGCCCAGATACCTGTTCGACTCCAATATCTTCATCCAGGCCAAGAATTTCCATTACCACTTTGGGTACTGCGCTGCGTTCTGGGATTGGGTGGCCGCTGCGCATGAAGCTGGATTGGTGTTTAGTACTCAAAGTGTACGTTCGGAATTGCTGCGAGGCGATGCCGACGATGTGTTGGTCAGATGGGTGCATGAACGGCTGCCCGACACCTTCTTCATCGACGATCTACGCGATGCAAACGTGATGACGCACTACGGGGCCGTACAGCAAGTCGCTATTGACCGAAATCATTACCAACTCGCTGCCCTAAGGCAGTTTGCTGACATCAATTACGCTGATGCGTTTTTGATCGCGGCAGGAAGGGCATACGGCTATACCGTTGTATCGTTTGAAGCTGGACTGATGCAACGGAAAAACAGGGTAATGCTTCCTGATATTTGCCAGCTTTATGGCGTTCGTACAGAAGTATTCTGGGATGTTTTACGCAACCACTGCTCGGGAACGTTTGTCCTTCGCGTTCCGGAGTGAACCTTGTTCGTATGCTTGACGTTCTTAAGGGTGTGACGGGGCATGCTTCACCATCTTTCGTTTGCTTTTGCAGACTTGTGGCGCGGCCCATTTCTACGACTCAATGTTCGCGCCATTGGGTTATGTGCGGGTCTGGGCAGACGGCTCCGCTATTGGTTAGGCTAGGAAGAGGGGGCGATAGGTTGAGCTCAAACTGGCGGCGGAGACTATCTCGACTCCCGGCGAGGGCTTCCTTCTTGCGTTTTCCGCTGATTCACGCGCTGCGGTTGATGAATTTTACGCGGCTGCGTCGCGTTATGGTGGTAGAGACAACGGCCAACCTGGTTTGCGCCGCTTGAATCCAGAGTCTTGGAGTGGCACAGATGGCACCGCAACTATTGGAAGGCAGACCAGATGAATGGGAAGCCTTCTTCCTTCTTGGTGATCGCAATCGCGTTGAATCGTACGGAAGAAGGGTTTCGTAATATCCATTTCATATCTGTGCCAGCGATGTCCGGCTGCGGTCGAGTATCCCAAGTCGTCGGGGGCCAAGTTGCTGCTTCAAGCAGGCCAAAAGAAAAGTGTAAGTAGTTGCCTGGGAACCCAAAATACTCTGTCTTCCAGTAGAGAGTGAATTTGCTGGATTGATCTTTTTCCAGCTCCAGAGCGTCACTTCCACAACCGTCGGCAAATGTAGAGCGGTTCAATGTTAGGCTTAGTGGATGGATGCGAAATCTGTGTGGCCACCAAGGATTGATGCCAACGAATGTTACGGACCGGATGTCTTCATCGTCCTCATACATGATCTGCAGAAGTGCATCCGCAAAGCGATAGGACTCAACCCCTGCCGCTTTATGGTGGGGTTCCCCTAGCAGCTCTTTAATCTTGCCCTTGTACGCATAAGGGCGCACTACTTCTAGCAGGTTTGAGGGCGCAAGCTGATAGCCGATTTTTGGCGGCCACAGCTTTTTTCGTAGATACGAGAGTGGGCCTTTCAGAGCGTTGCTAACGCTTTTGATTAATGGCCATTCAGTCCCGATCATAGCTCCCTCGGTATTGGATTTGTTCGTTCTCTAGATCGGTCCGGCTCATTGCTACAAGGCCTTGGTAACCCACATATAGCCCTACTAACAGGATGAGAACACCGGATACAAACGGTGCCTTGCGGGCGAAATCGCCAAATCCATTCCAGCGTTTGGATCGGGCATGGTACGGGACCACCCGTCAGGCCAAGAACGATAATCTGGCTTGTCGTTGTGTGCCGATTGACGAAACGGCGGGGATGTTGTTGGCGTGGGGCGCGTTCGTGCGCATCCTGGTATTCACCGACTGCCATGTTGATGATGTCGGCCTCGTGCGCGTGGCCATGTTCAGAGAACATCACGTTGTAGTCGTGGGTATGGCCACTATGACCCAGCGATAAGCGGGCGGTGAAATTCAACGCGGTTAATTTTATAAGTGTACCGAATTCTAGTAATTATGCGGCTTTTGTGGCCATGTGGATATGTAGATCAACGTAGTCGAACATTTAGAGCAGCGGACTTTTAATCCGTTTGTCGCAGGTTCGAATCCCGCACGACCCACCAAAGAATCAAAAGCAGACAGGCCATCCTTCGGGGTGGCCTTTTTGTTTTGGGCGCGTGGTCGACGCCATGTCGACCGATTACAGACCGCTTCGAGCTGCGGCACCGGCAAGCCCGACTCTAAACGACCTCAACTGTTGGCACGCTGGCAGCCGGAGTAGCAACAAAGCCGGGATCACTGCGACGGGCGCTGCGATCGATATTGCAAAATGGCGCATGGTGGCTTTCAGTTCTTTATCAGGTCGCAGCTGACCGCTTCTGAGGCGCCTTGCCAAAAACAAAAGGCCCGCGCACCTGGCCAACATCTACGGCCCATTTTCTTGTAATTGCGGTCTCGCTGGCGCTCGTTGCCAACGTCATTTCGCAACCTGAATCCATCACAGACGCCTGAGCCGCCTGTCACCTAATCTCGCGTTCGATCGACACATCAATCACAGCGAAGGATGGGACGGCATGCGGCAATATCTCCTGGAATTAGTGACCGCGGCGCGTACACACACGTCGGCTCCGCATCTCGCATCCATCGCCATTTTAGTGGTCATTTCTGCTACCGCATCGTTGACAGGCTGCGGTCTTGCCGCGCTGCCCGGTGCTGTTGGCGCCGTACCCGCCACCCGGACGGTAACCAGGGGCGTTCCCAAATATGATGTGGACCCGCAGGTGATCTACCGGATTGATGATCACCGGTACGTCACACTCGAAAACTACCCGTCATGCGTCCACAAGAGCCGCTACGACGATCTGGGGCAGGTGTTTTATCACGATGACAAGCAAGCGATAAAAGCGGAATTGCCCGGTGGCTTCGCAATTTATCAAGGCCGACTCGTTGTTGATGCGCCTGGTGGAAAGAATCTGGCATTTCCTGCATCTCCGGCGGGCATTTGTGGGGACAAGGGCACCGGCGCGGCGATAGCGTATTCGACGGACAGTGGTCGCACTTGGCAAGCGCTGTCTTATATCGACTTCGGCTGCGATCCCGACAGCACGAAAAATTTTTCCATCGTCGCCACGGACGCGGCCATCTTCGTCGAAAATTCTACGTACAGGACCTATCTTGGCACTCGATACCCGATCGCCCCTGGTATCGACTACCGCAAGCCACCACTGCCCGCTGGCTATGAAGTAACGTACGGCGTGCCGCTGCCCAAAGCGAAGACACCTTCCGGAATGGAACATGTCGTCTGCGACCCTTCCATCACCGCTCGCAGCGTGACCTACATCAAGCCCGATTCGGTGCCGCAAATACGGTGACGCACCATGGCTGAAGGTCAATTCAAGCATCGGCACGCCGAACCCACGCGCATTGTTTCTCCGACGACGGACCATAACGGCAGAACCTCGTGGGAATCTATCCATTCTCCCTCTGGCTATGGCGTGCGTGCCGAATGCCAGGTGCGTTCCCATTTACCTGGGCTGGTTATTTTCGTCCATGGCGTGAACTCGCAGGGCGAGTGGTACGCAGCGGCCGAAGCCGCGTTATGCAATGGTTTGAATACGCGCCTGGGACGCGATGGGACCAGTGATAAGTTGAGGCCCATCATTTATCTTGAAAAAGATCGCAACGAAAGGCCCATTCGGCGGACGCCGCGGCCAGAACCAGACTGCGCTATTCCCAACTCCCCCGTCATCCGCTTCTACTGGGGCTACCGCGCTCCCGACGGGGAAGAAACCCGGTACCGCATTCCGCTGCGCAATCTGGCCGGCGACGATTTCCATAGTTACACCCCAGAAAAACAGCAACAGATCGCCGCAGGCCAAATCAAGGATGCCGGGCCGTTTTACTGGGGTGGTGGGCCATTCCAGAATGGTTGCAATGCGTTGCCCATGATGTGGAGCGAGCGGGGTTTCAGCAAATGGGCCTGGTTAGGGCCACTGCCGGTTAGCGCACAGGCCATCAACACGGCAGCGGATCGGCAACTGCAAGCCTCACCCCCGCGCACCTATTACGCCCACGCGGCCAGGCGGCTGGCGGATCTGGTCGCCCGGATACGCAGTGCCTACCCGTCCGATACGGTCACCATCGTCAGCCACAGCCAAGGCACGATGGTGGCATTGGCCGCATCCGCCATCAGCCCGCCGGACGCACTGTTTCTGATGAATTCGCCCTACGCACTGGATGACAAGTTCACCGACACGCTGACCTCGGGCAACCAGCGTGCCACCGTCAGAGCGCGGCAGAAGACCCTGATCAATATCGTCCAGAAAATTGGCAAGAACACCACCCGTCTCAAAAACAACCCGGACAAGCCGCTTTATACCGGCGCCAGCACCGACGAAAACGGTCTGATTTGCGGCTGGAAGCCCGATGCCTCCAGCTCGCACAAAGGCACAGGCGGCAAGATGATTCCCGAACGCGACAACCATGGCCGTACCTACGTCTATTTCAGCCCGCATGACCGCATCATGGGCTTGTCGGCGCTGCAGAGTATCGGCTGGCAAGGGCTGCCCAATGATGAAAAAAACACGCCCGTTCTGGATCAGTGCAAGGGCTTGCTGTTCCAGCGCATGCTGGCGCGCAATGCGCCGTGCGGCGTCGCGCCGCTTGCCAAAACGCCGTACGGCACACTACCCGACATGGTGCCCACCCCCGAAAATCCTCAAGGAAAGCCATTCTGGGATGGTAACGAGAAAGTGCTGGGCGTGTCGGATCTGTGGACTGTGCCACCCCGTGGCCAGACCGTGAATATCAATGCCGAGGAAGTACCCTATCCGATCAGCCCGCAAGACATGGCGAATTTTGATGAGCCCAAAAACACCAGCGCAGAGGTCGATGGCGAACACGGAATGGGTTGGGGGCAAATCCATCCGCAAACCCAAAAGCCGGTGGATGAAGATTTCAGATACTTCGCCAGCATCTACCAGCCGGAGCGCTACGTGGACGACACCAGCGCGCTAGCCCGTTATCAGAATGGCGCGAACATGCAGCGGACGCCGACCCGGCTGGAAACCCGTGACGAAATGTTGGCGCGCATCAACCGCTATCACGCCGAACCCACAGACCACAGCCGATTGCCCGCCCACTCGTTGTTTATGGAGCGGGTGGTGGCTTATGACCTGCCCATCGGCCATTGCGATGCGGGTAGTGATCTCGACTTTATGGCGCAACTGCGTCGCGACGCCGACTGGACCTGGAGTGATCCTTATCTGCAAACCGGCACGTTGTCGGTGCCCACCATGCCGCCCGAGATTGACCCCGAAACCGTGCAGGACGAAGTAGGCCAGCGCGAGCAGCAGCACAAGGCGTACGGGCATTGACCGACCCTTCGAATTGCCCCCAATCGGTGCCAATCAGCACGCCGCAATCATTCACTCCCCAGCGCCAAAGCCAGATAAGCCTGCACCGCATGCCCTGGCTCTTCTAGACGGCTGATCAATACCAGATTGGCCATCAGCTCCGGCGCCTTCAGTGCCCGATACGTCAGCCCCGGAATACGCACTTGCTGCAGCGGCGCGGGCACCAAAGCAACGCCCAGGCCCGCCGCCGCATGTGCCAACACACTCAGCGTGCTGCTGGAACGCCGTGCCACGCTAAAGCCATTGCCCAGACGGTGGCTCAGCAATTCATATAGCGGCTCGTGCGCATCGTGGGCGTCGTACAGGATCAGCGCCTGCCCAGCCAACTGGTCCAGCGTAAGGTCGGCGTGTGCCGCCAGCGGATGGTCCTCCGCCAGCGCAACCAGCAAGGTCCAGTCGCCAATCCGCTGCGCCTTGATGCCCGGCGCGCTGGTGGTGGGATTGTCCGGCGTATAACCCACATCGATCTGTCCAGCCAGAATGGCCGCCGCCTGCTGCAGCGGCCCGACTTCCTCGATGACCAGATCCGCATCGGGATAGCGCTGATGAAACTGGCGCAGATGCCGGGTTAGCTTGCCGCTAAAAATCGCATTGCCCGCAAAGCCCACGCGCACGCGCCCGGTTTCCCCGCGCAATGAACGTGCGATCGTCTGGCGCGTATGTTCCACCTGTTCCAGTGTACGGCGCGCCTCGGCTTGCAATAGCAAACCGGCTTCGGTCAACTCAACGCGCCGACTGGTCCGGATAAACAGCGGCCCGCCCAGCTCATCTTCCAACGCCTTGATCTGCATACTTAGCGCTGGTTGTACGATATGCAGACGCGCCGCCGCCCGGCCGAAATGTCCCTCTTCAGCGACGGCTAAAAAATAGCGCAAATGGCGTAAATCCAAGCGGCGCACCTCATCAATAAAAGTGATAGATCGGTCATATCTATCTATTTGAGTTTCAACGCAATGGCTCGCAAACTGGCTCGCATTCACACACATCTGGAGCAAATGTCATGCAAAACCGCCTTGAAGACCGCCAGCAACTCAACGACCTGATCAATGGCTGGATGCATCGGGACCTGGGTCAATGGGATCAGCTGCGCAACTTGTTCCACCCGGATGGCACCATCGAAATCACCTGGTTTGAAGGCCTGGCCAGCGATTTTGTCACGGGCTCAATGCGTATGGGCGCTTCGGATTTGCGCACCAAACATCTGATCGCCACGCCGACGGTCACGTTTAACGCGGACGGCACCAAAGCCATCCTCGAAACCAACGCCATGATCGTGGGCGAGAACATCAAGCTGAACCTCGGCTGCGAATGCCATAACCGGTTTTACGATCTGGCCGAAAAGCGCGATGGCGTCTGGAAGCTGTTTCATCGCCAGAGCATTTACGATATGGGCACGTTTACCTTTCCGCTGGGGCCGGTGGCCATCGACGCGGCCATCGTCGGCAAATACCCGCGTGAATACGCCACGCTGGCGTACCTGCTGGAACAAAGTGGCTTTCCGCTGCAACGCGTGTTTGCCACGCGCGGCAGCCAGCTCGAAGCCGACATGAAAGCGGCGGCGCAACGCTGGCTGGCGGCGTAATGCGCTGACGCCGGCAAACACCGTGGCCGCGGCAACACCCCGCCGTGCATGACAGATTTGTAATTCCACCGTCATGCCGGCGTGGCGCACCGCCGCGCATTATGGCGTCTCACACTCACCAGAGACGCCCCATGCAACCTATCCTCCGCACCTTGCTCGCCAGCGCCGCTTGCGCCGGCATCCTTAGCCCCGCTTTCGCCGCAGACGCAAGTACCGGCCCCATCAAGAACATCGTGCTGGTGCACGGCCAGTTTGCCGATGCATCGGGCTGGAAGCCGGTCTACGACATCCTCACCCAGGACGGCTACAACGTCAGCCTGGTGCAGCCGCCCGAAACCTCGCTGCCCGACGACGTCGCCGCCACCCAACGTGTGCTGGCGCAGCAAAATGGCCCCGCTATTCTGGTTGGTCACAGCTACGGCGGCGCCATCATCACCGAAGCGGGCAACGACGCCCACGTGGCCGGGCTGGTCTACATCGCCGCGCACATGCCCGATGACGGCGAATCGACCGGCTTTAACAAAAACAAAATGCCCGGCCTGATCAAGTCGATCAAAACCACGGCCGATGGCTTTCTGTATATCGACCCCGCGCATTTCCACGCCGATTTCGCCGCCGATTTGCCCGCCGCGCAGGCTGAATGGATGTCGCACGCGCAAGTGATGCCCGCCGCCATCGTCAATAACACGCCGATTACCCACGCCGCATGGCACACCAAGCCGACGTGGTACATGGTGGCAAAACAAGACCACACCATTAGCCCGGATCTGGAACGCGTGTACGCCGCCCGCGCGCATAGCCACACGGTGGAGGTGGACGGTGCGCACACCATTTATATTTCGCAGGCCAAAGCGGTGGCACAGATGATTGAGCAGGCCGCGCAGACCGCCGCGCAATAAGCGCCGGGCCAGCGAGGAGCGGCCCGCGCCGCCTCGCAGGCGTCACCCCGCCTTGGGCCGCAGCATTGCCAGGATGATTGCGAGCTTGCCGCCACCCCTGCCCGCGCGCGGATCAATCCGCGCCGTTGGTGGTCGCGCGTGCATGCCGCCACGGCCAGCGCATCGCTGCGGCGGATTGCCAGCGCGGATCAGTTTGTCGGCTCGCAAAACGAGATCTTGTCGCGCAACGCCTTGCCCGCTGCGGCAGGGTCGCCGCCCAAGGGCAAGGTCACCGAGACCGCGCTATGCGTGGTCTTGCTCTTGGGCACCAGTCCGGGCCAATGCGTTTCTTTCCACGTCGCAATCCAGTCCAGTTGCCCCGACGACCGCGGCACAAAGCGCAGCAGCAAATAACCATCAAAATCCTCGCTGCAATGCGGCGAGTGCTTATAGTCGCGCTCAAAAAAACACGCGCGTATCGACTTGCCGCAGCCAAAAGGTAACGTCGCCACGACGGGCTTGGCGGCATGCGCGCCATTGGGCTGCAATTCCACCATATCGACGTTATCCCAATGCCCACCACCGCCCGAATACCCCTCAGACCAACCCGCCACCAGCGCAACCGCATAGCGCGTGCCACCCAGGGGGTACAACGCCGGGTAAATCTCCAACGGCGTGGCATCGCTACCCACGTCCACGCGTTCCGCCGGCTGGTAATCCGAGAAATCCCACTGTTGCAGCACTTTCCAACCTGCACCCGACGCGTAACTGAGCTGCAATAACTGCGGGCCAGGCACGATGGCGTAATAGCTGCCCGCAGCGCCGCCTTTGGCTTGATACAGCTTCGGCGGCTTTTCCACGCCATCGCCTTGGGCATCCGCAGCACAAGCCGCCTTGGCCAAGGCACACACGCTGCGCGACCACGCGGGGTCGGGCAGGGCGGCTTTTGCAACTTCGGTAAACGCCACGGCGCGCGGCTCGCTGGTTGCCGCAAACGCGGACGGGGTGGCCAGCGCGAGTAGGGCCGCTGTGGCGGCTGGCCAGAGCGCGGCGCGAGGGTGGGCAAGTAGGGTCATCCGGGTTGTGTTTCCATCGGGTGGTGCGTACGCAGGCTGGAGTAATCCACGGAGGCGTAAGTGAGGAGCAAGACGCAGGATTCTGTTAATCCTGTCAGCATCCGTCAATGCTGACATTCCCCGCGCAAAAAGTACGCCTGTTTTGAGCGTGCAGCTTGCAAATGGGCGAGTATTTTGCAAGGTCGCGCTGGCCGGGCGGCAAGCGGCTCCAATACTGGCGTTGTCGCAAACGCTTGATTCCGGCAAGTGTCCTTGAAACGCGCAAGCCGCGCGCCGCCTTGCATACAGCCCGATGCAACGCGCCGACCAACGTCGGGTGGGCAGGGATTAACGGCGTGGGGCGTTGCGAAGATTTTGCCGCAGTCCACCCGGTCAGGCGCGGCAAGCAGCGCAACCGTTGGTACCGCAATAACGCAACATTCATCTGACAACCGCTGTGTTGCCTACGGCATACGGCGATGCGTTGCGCTTGCGTGCGCGGTAATATAGCGTCTTTGCGGCTGCAAGCATTACGAGAAGCCCGCGCCCCCGTTCAGGCGCAGGTTCAAAACAATAAACAGAAAAAGTTTGTCGGCAATGATACTGACTTCGTTTTTATTCGGCGCCATCACGGTGGCGTGGTGGGCTCTGGTCTGGTTTGTGCTGCCGTTCGACTTGCGCCGCCTTAGCATTCCCGCGCTGATCACCTTGCATGTGGGCGTGCCGGTGGCGCTTAACGCGGCGGTGCTGGTCTTTCGCCGTTGGCGCGCGCGGGCGCAACGCGTGAAAGCGGCATTGGCGGTGCAGCAAGAAAACCAGGCGCAGCAGCAACGCATCGATGCCGCGCGCGCCGCGCACAACGCGCAGTTGGCCGAACGCCGCGTGTCCATGCAATGCCGTGGCGCGTGGATCAACGCACTGATCCAGTCCGAGCCGCTGGCCCCCTTGCCCGATGCCGATCTGCTTGAAGTCGCCGAGCGCACGCGCGGTGACTGGGCCGAGGGCGTACACGCCGCGCTGGTCGATTTGTTCGGCAAGGCGCTGGCGCAGATTCCGGGCAATGCCTGGTTGCCGGTCTATGTATTACCCAATCCGCAACAAGATGGTCTGGCGCAGCTGGAGCTGGTGCGCAAGGCGTGGCAACAGGCGGCGCAATCTGCGGAGCTGGAATCCGCCCCGGCGCAGGCCGATTGCAAGTTTCTGCCTGGGTCCGGCGCGCTGGTCGATCGCGTGCTGGCTTTGCTGGCCAATGATCCCGGCCTGCCCGGTTGCCTGGTGCTGGGCGTGGATTCACTCACCGAAATGCTCGATCAGGCCGAAGACGACGGCGATATGCCCGATGCCGAGACGCTCAAGCAGCGCGCCATCCGGGGCCAGCCTGGCCGCGCCGCCGCCTTGCTTTTGTTTACCCGCCCGGGCCTGCAAGCCAGTACTGCGGAATTTGCCCCCGCCGTCGCCACCGACGCCTACACCCCGTATTGGGAACAACAACGCAGCGCTGAAGCCGGCCAGCTGAGCTGGGGCCGCGTGCCCACCCATCTGCAGCAGGGCGTGGTGGCGGCCGCGCCGTTGGCGCAAGTGGCGGCCGGAGCGCAGGTGCTGAACACCGAAGCCAAAGGCAACGCCCTCACGCGCCAGGTACAAGGCGCGCTTGAAGCCGCGCTCATCAACGCCAATCTGCGCGATCTGCCGTTTGATGCGGTGGACGCCGAGCCACCGCCGCTGGCTGCGCAACGACTGGTGCACAACAGCGGCGGCGTGGCACAGGCGGGCGTGCGCTTGTCTGCGCTGGCGCTGGCGCTGGGTTACTTTGGTTGCGAGATCAATGTGGTGGACGAAGCCGATAACCTGACCATCACCTTTGGCGACACCGGCGCAGCGCACGAGCCGCTGTCGCTGGCCGTGGCCGCGCTGCGTGTGGCCGACACCGGCGCGCCGGCCGTGGTGGCGCAGTTTGATGCCGCGCAAACCTTCAATATCAATGTGCTGACGCCGGCACAGGAGCCCGCATGAAAAAAGTGATCCGCCTGGGCGATACCACCGACCACGGTGGCACCGTCACCAGCGCCTCGGCCACCGCCAGCACCATGGGCAAGGCCATTGCCTGCGTCGGCGACAAAGTCAGTTGCCCCAAACATAACCACGGCACCACCACCATCGTCGAAGGCGACCCCACCTGGACCATCGATGGCAAGGCGGTGGCGCTGGAAGGGCACAAAACCAGTTGTGGCGCGGTGTTGATCGCGTCCGTAGAAAATACGGCCAAAGGCTGACAAGGTAAAAATCCAGATGGCAGATCAAGCAATGCAGCAACGCGTAGAACAACTTCTGGCCCCGATCAGCGACGGGCTGCCCGCAGGTGAAGACCTGGCGTATTCGCCCTTGTTCGACCAGATCCGCGAGGCGCGCCGCGCCGATGATCCGTCGCTGGCGGTGGGTGATTGGGTAACGTCGGTCAAGACCGCTGACTGGCGTCGCGCGCGACAGCTCAGCGAAGAAGCGCTCACGCGCCAGAGCAAAGATCTGCAGCTGGCGGTGTGGTTTGCCGAGGCCAATACGCGGCTGGATGGCTTTGGCGGTTTGCGCGTCGGCTTTGGCGTGCTTAATGGTTTGCTGGAGCGTTACTGGACCACGCTGTGGCCCGAGCTGGACCCGGACGATCTGGACGAACGGGTGGGCAAGTTTGAATGGCTCAATGTCCAGCTGGGCGCGGCCATCCGCGAGATTGCGCTCACCTCGGCGCAATCGGGCGCGTATGACTGGTATCGCTATAAAAGCTCGCGCGATGTGGAAAACATCGGTCTTAAAGACCGTGATGCGCGCGAGCGCGCGATTGCGGAAGGCGGCTTGCCCGGCGAGGTGTTTGATAAGGCGGTACAGGCTTCGGGTGCCGGGTTTTATGCCACGCTCAGCCAGCAAGTCAGCGCAGCGCGGGCGGAATTTGATGCGCTGGATGCGCAAATAGATGTGCGCTTTGGCCATGCCGCCCCCAACCTCGCCGAAATCCGCAAGGCATTGCAGGACTGCGCTGAAGTGGTGGCGCGTTTGCTGGAACAATGTGGCGGCGCCGTCACCCCCGCAGGAGCAGAAACCGTGAGCAACGCAGACGTCATTCCCGCCAGCGTGGGCACGCTGGATGCACCGCTGGCGCCAGCTCAGCCGCACGCTGCCGTGGTTAACCAGGGCCCGGTGCAGACGCGGGCGCAGGCCGTGCAACAGCTGCGCGCAGTGGCCACGTATTTCCGCACTTACGAACCGCACAGCCCCGTGGCGCTGCTGGCCGAACGCGCCGCCCGCTGGGCCGAAATGCCGCTGGAAGACTGGCTGAAGACGGTGATCAAAGACGACTCCACGCTGTCGCAACTGCGCGAACTGCTGGACATCAAAAACGAATCGTAAAACCCGAAACCCCGGTATCAACATA
>NZ_LAQT01000009.1 GCF_001294205.1 Amantichitinum ursilacus | reverse complement strand
CGGTGCTGCCGCTGGCGCTCTGGCGTTGGCCCACGGTGGTTTCGGCCACGGCCATCAACAGGCCACGGGTGCGGTTAAACACCAGGCGATAGCGGCGTTGGTTCATCGGAATCGGAGCCTTCGGAATTGGACGTGCGGATGCACAGGTCCCGCAGGCTAACAACCAGGCAGTGGGGACGAACCTGGTCAGATTCACATCGTAAAATCCAGGCGGCGCAATGAACTCGAGACCACTTTCGCGCACGAAAGCGGCGGTCAGCCGGGCGCAAATTCTTGAAATTACGTATTGGGCAGCAGTCCATCAATACAACGCGTTATGTGGACTTTTTTTGAGCGCGCCTGCCCTGACTGTGGTGTTTGCTAAACCGCGGGCGCGGACGCCCTGCCCAGATCAAGGCAGCATGCAAGCGGCCATTGCTGCATATGCGATTTGTGATCAGACCAAAGGCCGCCCGGCTGCGGTCTTGCGCGCAACAAAAAGCCCCGCCTCTTTGCAGAAGACGGGGCTTTGCGTTGCCGTAGCAGGGGCTGAATTACTTGCTGGCCACTTCCGCCGGCGCTTCACCGGTCTTGCTGACCCAACCGCCCCCCAGCGACTTGTACAAGCTCACCAGATTGGTCAGCCGCGACAGTTGCAGGCTGATCAGACTTTGCTGCGCACTGAACAACGAGCGCTGCGAATCCAGCGTCGACAGATAGCTGTCTACGCCTTTGTCGTAACGCAGTTGCGACAGGTTGTAGCGGGTGCTTTCCGCTTGCACCAGATCGGATTGGGCCTTGATCTGATCGTCCAGTTGATGGCGCGCCACCAGGCCATCCGATACTTCACGGAACGCGGACTGGATCGACTTCTCATAGTTGGCCACAGCGATTTTCTGCTGGGTGTTGGCCACGTCGAGATTGGCGCTGTTCCGGCCACCGTCAAAGATCGGCATGGTAATGCTGGGGCCGAAGCTCCATGCGCTCTGGCCGCTGCCAAACAGCCCGCTCAATGCCGGGCTGGACGAGCCATACGCGCCGGTCAGCGAGATGGTCGGGAAGAACGCGGCGCGCGCTGCGCCAATATTGGCGTTAGCGGCTTTCAGCGCGTGCTCGGCCTGGACGATGTCCGGACGGCGTTCCAGCAAATCGCTGGACAAACCGGCTGGCAAATCGGCCAACATTTGCTCGTCACCCAGTTTGGGCTCGGGCGGCAGGTCAGCCGGCAACGGCTGGCCAATCAAAAATGCCAGAGCGTTTTCGGCTTGCGCCTTTTGCTGGATGGCTTGCGCCGCTGCGCCTTGCGCCGTGTTCAGCTGCGACTGCACCGAGGCCAGATCCAGCGCCGACGCCGCGCCGACGTCAAACCGGCGTTTGGTCAGATCAAAGCTCGACTGATACGACTTCAGCGTTTCGTTGGCCAGGTCTAATTGCGCCTCGGCCGACAGCACGGTCAGATACTGGCTGGCTACTTCGGACACCAACGTAATCTGCGCGGTCTTTTGCGCTTCCGCGGTGCCGAAATAGCTTTCCAGCGCGGCGTTTTTCAGGCTCTGCACGCGGCCGAACAAATCAAGTTCGTACGAAGTAAAGCCCAGATTGGCGCTGAAGCTGTTGCCGGTTACTTCGCGGCCCGACGTATTCATATTGGCCGGCGTATGGGCACGGGTGCCCTGCGCGGCCGCATTGATGGTCGGGAACAGATCTGCGCGTTGAATCTGATATTGAGCGCGAGCCTGTTCAACCTGCAGTACCGCCACACGCAAATCGCGGTTGTTTTGCAGCGACAGTTCAATCAGCTTTTGCAGACGCGCGTCGGCAAAGAAATCCTGCCAGCCGATATCGGCCGCCAAGGTTTTGCCTTGCGCCGTGTTGTCACCAAACGCACCCCCGGTGGGGAACGCACCCACCGGGCTGGCCGGGCGTTGGTAGGTCGGCGCCAGTGTGCACGCACTCAGCGCGGCGGCCAGCGCGGTGACCAGAAATAATTGCTTAGTCATGTTTGTCTCCCTCCGGGGCCGGCAAAGCCTGCGCCGGGGTCGCTTCGGGTTTTGCATCCGGAATGTGGAAGAAGCGGTTTACCACCACAAAGAACAAAGGCACGAAGAAGATTGCCAGCACGGTGGCCGTCACCATACCGCCTGCCACGCCGGTACCGATGGCGTTCTGGCTGCCCGAACCCGCGCCGTTGGCAATCACCAGCGGCAACACGCCCAGGATAAACGCAATCGACGTCATCAGAATCGGGCGCAAGCGCATGCGCACCGCCTCGATGGTGGCGTCATACAGCGACTTGCCGCTTTCATGCAGTTCTTTGGCAAATTCCACGATCAGAATCGCGTTCTTGGCAGACAGACCGATAGTGGTCAGCAGACCCACCTGGAAGTACACGTCGTTGGACAGGCCGCGGCCGGTTGCGGCCAGCAGCGCGCCAATCACACCCAGCGGCACCACCAGCATCACCGAGAACGGAATCGCCCAGCTTTCGTACAGTGCGGCCAGACACAAGAACACCACTGCCAGCGAAATCGCGTACAACATCGGCGCTTGCGAACCGGACGCTTTTTCTTCAAACGACAGGCCGGTCCACTCATAACCAATGCCTGGCGGCAGTTTGGCAATCATGGCTTCGACTTCGGTCATGGCGTCACCGGTGGATTTGCCCGGTGCCGGCGCACCCAGAATTTCGACGGACGAAATCCCGTTGTAGCGTTCCAGCTTGGGCGAACCGTAGATCCAGTGCGCGGTCGAGAAGGCCGAGAACGGCACCATCTGGCCCTTGTTGTTACGCACATACCACTTGTCCACGTCTTGCGGCAGCATGCGGAACTGCGCGTCGGATTGCACATACACCTTCTTCACGCGGCCTTTATCAATGAAGTCATTGACATAGGACGAGCCCCACGCGGTCGATAGTGTCTTGTTGATATCCGACAGGCTCAGGCCCAGCGCCGAGGCTTTCTGCTGATCCACCTCGATCTTGTACTGCGGCGTGTCTTCCATGCCGTTGGGGCGCACCGCCACCAGGTTGGGGTTTTTGGCCGCCATGCCCAGCAGCATGTTGCGCGCTTCAATCAGCTTGTCATGACCCACACCGCCACGATCCTGCAGCTGCAAGTCAAAGCCGGTGGCGTTACCCAGTTCCAGTACCGCAGGCGGAGCAAAGGCAAAAGCCATCGCTTCTTTGTACTGGCTGAATGCGCCCATGGCCCGATTGGCGATGGCCGTCACTTTCTGGTCTTTATCGCCGCGCACGCTCCAGTCTTTCAGGCGTACAAACGCAAGACCCATGTTCTGGCCACGACCGGCAAAGCTGAAGCCCGCCACCGAGAACACCGACTCCACATCGCTCTTTTCGTCTTGCAGGAAATGGTTTTCCATCTTGACGATCGACTTGAGCGTTTGCTCTTGCGTGGCGCCCACCGGCAATTGCACCTGAGTAAACAGAATGCCCTGGTCTTCATCCGGCAAGAACGCGGTCGGCATGCGGATAAACAGGAACGCCATAATCCCGATGATCACAAAATAGATCAGGAAAAAGCGCACCGAGCGTTTGATCACACCACCGACGGCCGACTGATAACGCAGGTTGGCCGCATCGAACTTGTTGTTAAACCAGCCAAAAAAGCCGGTGTCTTTAACGTGATGGCCTTTCTGGATTGGCTTGAGCAGCGTGGCGCACAGCGCCGGCGTCAGTACCAACGCCACCAGCACCGACAGCGCCATGGCCGAGACGATGGTGATGGAGAACTGGCGATAAATCGCGCCGGTAGAGCCACCAAAGAACGCCATTGGCACAAACACCGCGGACAGCACCAGCGCAATACCCACCAGCGCGCCGGTGATCTGGTCCATCGATTTACGCGTGGCTTCTTTGGGCGACAGACCTTCTTCGCTCATCACCCGCTCAACGTTTTCGACCACGACGATGGCGTCATCGACCAGCAGACCGATCGCCAGCACCATCCCGAACATGGTCAGTACGTTAATCGAGAAACCCGCGATCGACAGAATGCCGAATGTACCCAGCAACACCACTGGCACGGCGATCGTCGGGATCAGCGTGGCGCGGAAGTTCTGCAAGAACAGGTACATCACCAGGAACACCAGCACGATAGCTTCGAGCAGGGTCTTGACCACGTCTTCAATCGACAGCTTGACGAACGGGGTGGTGTCGTACGGATAAGCCACCTTCAGCCCTTGCGGGAAGAAGCGCGACAGATCATCCACCTTCGCGCGCACCGCGGCTGCGGTGTCGAGCGCGTTGGCGCCGGTGGCCAGCTTGATGGCCAGACCGGATGCAGGCTTGCCGTTGTAGCGGCTCAGAATCGAATAGTCTTCACCACCCAGTTCGGAACGCGCCACATCTTTCAGCCGCACCTGGCTGCCGTCGGTGTTGACCTTCAGCAGAATCTGGTCGAACTCGGCGGCAGTCTGCAGACGCGTTTGCGCGGTAATCGTGGCGTTCAGCTCTTGCCCCGGCACCGCAGGCGCGCCACCCAACTGGCCAGCGGAAACCTGCACGTTCTGCGCCGAAATGGCGTTGCTGACATCCAGCGCCGTCAGTTGATAGCTGGCCAGCTTGTTGGGGTCCAGCCAGATGCGCATGGCGTATTGCGAGCCAAACACCTGAATGTCACCCACACCCTGCACGCGGCTGATCGGGTCTTTGACGTTGGCCGACAGATAATCGCCCAGGTCATTGCGGTTCATGCTGCCGTCTTCCGACACAAAACCGAGCACCATCATGAAGTTCTTGGTGGCTTTGGCAACGCGAATACCTTGCTGCTGCACTTCTTGCGGCAGCAGCGGCGTGGCTAGTTGCAGTTTGTTCTGCACCTGAACCTGCGCGATATCCGGGTTGGTGCCCGCCTTGAACGTCAAGGTAATCGAAACCGCACCTGACGAATCACTGGTCGACGCCATATACAGCAGGTTGTCGATCCCGTTCATTTGTTGCTCGATCACCTGCGTGACCGTGTCTTCAACCGTCTTGGCCGATGCGCCCGGGTAGGTGGCGGTAATGGCCACGGACGGCGGAGCAATCGTCGGATATTGGGAGATCGGCAAGGTACGCATTGCCAATATCCCGGCCATCATGATGACGATGGCGATCACCCACGCAAAGATCGGGCGATCAATAAAAAATCTTGCCATGTGTAACTCCCGATCAGTTTGCGGCGGCGTTGGCCGAGGCAGCAGCGGAAGCAGGCGCAGCGGCAGGTGCCGAAGCATCTGCGGCAGGCACGGCTTTCACTTGCGCACCCGGTTTAACCTTCTGCAGGCCAGCCACAATCACTTGCTCGCCGGCTTTAAGACCGCTACTGACCACCCACACATTCCCCACCGCAGCGCCAGTGGTAATCGGACGCGCTTCGACTTTGCCGTCGGCGCCAACAACCATCACGCTGGCGTTGCCGGTGGGGCCACGTTGCACGGCCATTTGCGGCACGGTAATCGCGTTGTCCTGCACGGCTTGCGCCACCTTGGCACGCACATACATGCCCGGCAGCAGGTCGTGATGCGGGTTCGGGAATTCAGCACGCAGCGTGACCATGCCGCTGGTTTGATCGACGGTGATGTCGGAGAACAGCAGCTTGCCCTTCTGGCTGTACACGCTGCCGTCTTCCAGGATCAGTGATACTTCGGCGGTCGAACCTTGCGCGCCCTTCACCTTGCCCGATTGCAGCGCGCGCCGCAGTTTCAGCAGTTCGGTGCTGGACTGGGTGACGTCGACGTAGATCGGATCGGTCTGGGTAACCGTCGCCAGCAACGTGGCTTCACCCTGACCCACCAATGCGCCTTCGGTGACTTGCGCCTTGCCGACGGTGCCGGAGATCGGCGAGGTTACGGTGGTATAGCCCAGGTTCAGGTTGGCGCTGGTGACTTGCGCTTTGGCCGAGGCCACTTGCGCTTCGCCTTGTTTGACCGCGATCAGCGCATTGTCGTAATCCTGCTTCGACACAGCATTAACGGTCACCAGATCGCGATAGCGGCCTTCCACCAGTTTTGCTTGCGCCAGCGCGGCCTCGGCATTGGCCTGCGCGGCTTTGGCGCTATCCAGCGTGGCTTGCAACGGGGCCGGGTCAATACGGAACAGCACCTGGCCGGCCTTTACGTCCGAGCCTTCTTCAAAGGTGCGCTTAAGCACGATGCCAGCGGCGCGGGCACGCACTTCGGCCACACGCACGGCATTGACGCGACCTTGCAGTTCGGTGGTCAGCGGCAGATTGCCCTGGCTGACTTGCACCGTATTGACTTCAGGCGGGCCGGACGGCGCTTGTTGCGCCGGCTTTTCACCGCAAGCACTCAGCGTCGCGATGGCCGCAAGTGCGGCCACCGTGGCAAGGCGTAGGCGGAATGGAGTCTTGTTGTCACGCATGAGCGTCCCCGTGAGATTCAAGTAAAGAAAGCGTTCAAAAAAAAATATCGCCGCAAAGTGCACCAGGCGAGCCGGTCTTATGCCGACCTGAACAGACTTATTGGTAAAAAGTCGCAGCGGATCGTAACATACATACATTCGAGGTTGTATGTATGAGCCCGAAAATAATTAAGGATTTTACTATTCAGCCGGAAACCAGACCGGAGCTGACCTCAAAGGTTCAATCGCATGGCCAGAAAAACCAAAGAAGAAGCGCAGGAAACACGCGCGCTGATTCTTGAAACGGCTGAACGCCTGTTCAGTGCACAAGGCGTTGCCAGAACTTCGCTCCACCACATCGCGGACGCCGCCGGGCTGACGCGGGGCGCGATCTATTGGCATTTCAAAAACAAGTCGGATTTATTCAATGCAATGGCAGACCGCATTTGCCTGCCGATGGAAACCGCGCTGGAACCGGACACTACCGGTTTGTATCAAGATCCATTGAGCCAGTTGCGTCAGGGTATCGTCAAGGTGATGCAGGAAACTACTAGCGACGAACGTCAGCGCCGTGTGTTTGATGTGCTGTTTAATAAATGCGAATACACCGAGGATATCGATGCCGTATTACAACGACGGCACGCCGCGATGAAAGATGGGGCGGCGCGCGTGCAAGGATTGCTGCGCCAGGCCATCGAGCGCGGTCAGATGCCGGGCACGCTCAATGTGCAGCGCGCCGAAGTGATGTTGCACAGCATCCTGACCGGTGCATTGGGCCTGTGGTTGTTTGAGCCAGACCGGTTTGATCTGCAAGCCGAAGCCGAACGCATGATTGATGCGTACATCGATATGTTGCGACTCAGCCCCGCGCTGCAGCAGGCCTGAATCGGCACCAAATCGACATCAGATTTCCAGCGGCTCGGGCAGGACGACAATGCCGTCCTCATCGCTATATAGATAGTGGCCCGGCGTAAACGTGATGCCGCCAAAACCCACCGGCACATCCACGTCGCCCGCACCTGACTTGGCGCTTTTACGCGGATTGCTACCCAGCGCCTTGATGCCGAAGTACAGCGTTTGCAGAATCGCTGTATCGCGCACCGCGCCGTAAATAACGAGTCCGCCCCAGCCATTTTCCAGCGCCGAGGTCGCAATCAAATCGCCCACCAACGCGCTATGCAGCGAGCCGCCGCCATCCACCACCAGGATCGCGCCGGCACCGGGCGTAGCCAGCGTTTGTTTAACCAAAGCGTTGTCGCCCGACACGCGCACCGTGCGGATGCGCCCTTCCATCTTCAGCTTGCGGCCGTAGTGCACAAACTGGGTATCGCAGGATGGCGCATCGGGTACGGCATCGATCAAATCGGCGGTAGCAATCGGCATGGCGGCAACGCTCTCGGGCGGGTTGGGCAGATGTTGTGCATCTTAGCAGCCGCGCACAGCGCCAGCCTGGCGGCGCGCATGAGCCCGGCGGCAGCCCGAACGGGCGCTTAGCTGGCCAGCCTGGCCAATGCGTCGCCCGTTACGCGGCAAATGCGCCAATCGGGCAATACATCCGCGCCCAGACTTTGATAAAAGCTGATCGCGTTGGCATTCCAGTCGAGCACGCTCCAGTCAAAACGACCATATCCGCGCTCGTAGGCGATCTTTGCCAGGTGCTTCAGCAAGGTTTTACCCAGCCCTTGGCCACGCAGGGCCGGGCGTACATACAGGTCTTCCAGATACAGGCCGCGGCGGGTCAAAAAGGTGGAGTAATTTTCAAAATACAGCGCGAAGGCCTGCACGCCGCTGTCCACTTCCGCCACCACCGCATAGATCACCGGACGCGCGCCAAACAGATCGTCGTGCAGACGCTGCTCGCTCATATCCAGCAGATGGGTCAGCTTCTCGAATTCGGCCAGTTCGGCCACCATGGCCAGAATGGCGGGCACGTCGGCGGGTGTGGCATTTCGGATTACCGGGACGATGGGCATTGCAGTTTTTTCCTTATCAAAGGCATTTGGTAAAAGTACCAAAGCAAACGGGCGACACTGTGGTCGCCCGTTTTTGCTACGTTTTGCTGCTCAACAACGCTTATTTGGCGTGGTTGATCATGTAGTGCGCAGCAGCGCGGAACTCGTCGTCGCTACCGGTGTAACCACCCTTGACCGGCATTTGACCATTGCCGTTCTTGAGCACGTTCTCGATAACGGCTTTCGGATCCTTGCCATTGAGCTTGGCGGCCCACTGACCTTTGTCACCAAAAGTGGGCGCGCCCAGCAGACCGGTGCCGTGGCAGGTTTTGCAGGTACTCTCGAAAACTTCCTTGCCCTTGACTTCAGGGTCGATGGCGCCGCCTGCACCTGCAGCCGGTTCCGGCGCCACAAACTTGGCACCGCCCGCGTTGGCCATATAAGCCACTGCGCGCTTCACTTCGTCATCGGTCAGATCCGCGGCGCCACCGCGAGCCGGCATGGCGTTAAAGCCGTGCAGCGCATGGTCGATCAGCGTGTCAAAGCCCTTGGCAATACGCGGACCCCACATGCCAGCGTCGCCAAACTTGGGCGAGCCCGCCAGGCCCGCGCCATGACAGGCAATACAGACGGCTTCGAAGACCATCTTGCCAGTACGCGAACCCGGAGGTGCGCTATCGACGACTTTGCTGACGCCCACAGGCTGCAGACGAGCCGAAATGGCTTCGTTGGTCATGGTCGACAGGCCCAGATCGACACCGCTACCGGCGGTGAACAATTTGACCACCATGAAAATAAACAACGGCACTCCGATCAGTGCCGCAACAATCAGGCCAACAAAGCTCTTGACTCCGGAAGCGTTCGAACCGCTCATGCTGCCATCCCTTTTAGTTGTTCGTGTTGCGAAGGTGAAATTCAGAATTGCGGCGAATTATACCGACAAGGCCCACCGCGGGAAAGCGCATAGACGCTGTGAAACAAACGCGTTATTATCCGGCCCTCACTGCAAGTGCGCCCGTAGCTCAGTTGGATAGAGTGTCAGTTTCCGAAGCTGAAGGTCACAGGTTCGATCCCTGTCGGGCGCACCATTCTTTGTTGGATCGCCGCAGCGCACGCATCTTGCGTCCCGGCGGTGCTCAGAATGCTCATGGGCATCAAGCCCACTCCGCTTCTTCCGCTCCGGCGGTACGCAACCTGCGTACACTGCGACGCTCCCGATACGTTTGTGATTCAACTTCCTCTGTGGCGGCGCTGCGCTGTCGCCGCTTGCATGCGCGCGGGCCGCTGCGCTGCCGCTTTTTGTTTGCAAATTCGCTGCGCTCTTTGCTTTGCTGAGCCGCGAATCGCTTCGCTCTCGTGGGGCGGCAATTCGCTGCGCTCCTACTTTGGGCGATGCGCTTCGCTGTCGCCTTGATCGGGGCGCTGCACTGCCGATCTTTTCTGCGTTGCCGAGCGATGCGCTTCGCTGTCACCCTGCCACCACTTCTTATAGGGTGGGTCTGGACCCACCGCCCAACGCCGCCTGGCAAAAATGATGTGTAGGGTGCGTTACCCGTAGGGCAACGCACATTTCGGTTATGCCACCGCCGTTATGTTTTCAACACCACCCACCCCGCGTTCCCGCGACCGTCGGCTTGGGCGTCGCGCCCTTTTAACCAAATCAATCACACCAACCACAACCACATCAACCACATCCAATGACACCGGTCTCACATCACCCGGTCACTCCATCCATCTTTACCGTGCGCCCATCCTGACGCCCTTCATTCCACCCCTGTTGCCGCGCTCACCTTCACCGTATTTCTCCCTGCCGCCTTGGCCAGATACAAGGCCTGGTCCGCGCGTCGCAATGTGTTATCCAGATCCGGCTCGCCCGGTTGCCAGTCGGCGACGCCGATGCTTACGGTGACGCGCAGGCGCAGTTCTTCAAATTCCATGGATTGCCGGGCAATGGCCAGGCGGATGCGTTCGGCCACTTCGGCGGCGCGGGGCAATGGGGTGCCGGGCAGCAGCAGCACAAACTCTTCGCCGCCGTAGCGGGCCACCACATCATCGGGGCGCACGCAGGTTTTGAGGATACGGGCGGCTTCGGTCAGTGCCAGGTCGCCAGCGGCATGGCCGTGGCTATCGTTGATGCTTTTAAAGAAGTCGAGATCAACCATCAGCAGCGTCAGCGGCTGGCGCGTGCGCGCAGCGCGTTCCACATTGCGGGCGGCGCACCACATCAGATAGCGACGGTTATGCAGGCCGGTCAGTGCGTCGACGGTGGCATGACGCTCCAGTTCTTCTTGCGTTTGCACCAACTCCTGATGCGATTCGCTCAGCATCTGATAGTTAAGTGCATTGCCCAAAGCCACGGCGCTATAGGCCGCGATATTACGGAACACCAGTTGTTCGACTTCGCCATACGCATGCACGCGACTGGACTGGATCGAGATCACGCCCAGCATGCGCGGCCCCACGGTCAACGGGGCAAACAACAGCGTGTGCATGGGCAAGGTGCCGGGAATGTGGCGCGGGTCTTGTTCGTCCGGACCAAACTCCACCAGCAGCTCGCGCCGCTCCCTGAACGCACGCGCGCTGTTGGATTTCGGGTCATCCAGCGCAATCACCGGCCCAGGCGTGGTGTTGCTGCCTTCCACTGAATACGCGGGCACCAGATGATCCCCTTCCGCCAGCCATACGCGCAGCCCGGCCACATCCAGCAACGTGCCAGCATGACGTGACAGCGTGGCAAAGATGGCATGCAGATCCGGTGTGGCGGTAATTTCCTGGCCGATGGCGCCCAGACTTTCCAGAATCGCCAACTTACGGCGCTCGGTGGCCAGCAGCTCGCGCTGATACGCCGCTTCGCGTTGCGCGTTTTCGGCTTCGTGCCGCGCCGAAGTGGTGGCGATCTGGCGCGTGGCGCGCTGGGTGTTTTCGCGGTTTAACGCTTCAATACGGCGGCGCTCAAACTGCAAGGCTTTGACCGCATCGCCAACCTGCTCCCACGCCAACGCACAGGTGGCCAGATAGTCATCATCCGGCTGCCAGTCCGGTGTGCGTTGTGCGGCCACCAGGTCCAGATAATGTAAAGCCGGGCTGGGCGCGGCGTGTTCGGACGGCCCGGGCAAATCCGGATGTCGCACATAGATATGCGCCAGCGCCAACAGCGCGCGATGGCGGTTTTCAAAATCAATCAGGGTCGGCACTTGCAATGCGCCATGCGCCAGCCGGAGTGCCTCTGCGATTTCGCCTAGCCGCGCCAGACATTCCGCCAGCCCGGACAACACCCGCGGCATCAAATCCAGATGTCCGCCCGCTTCGGCTGCCGCCAATGATTCTTCAAACGCGCCGCGCGACTCGTCCAGCAACTGCAGGCGGGCGCACACCTCGCCCAGCAACGCCACCGCAATCACAAATACGCGCGACCGCTTTAGCGATTGCAACCAGTGGCGCGCTTCGCGGGCCGCTTTTAAGGCCTGATCCAGTTGGCCCAGCGTCTGATAGACGTCGGACAGCGTATACAGGGCCGCGCCCATATTCAGCGGCCAGCGCCGCGGCCGCGCCAGGGTCAAGGCTTGTTCCACATAGAGCGTCTGCGCGCCGGTATCGCCCAGATTGCCCATCGCGCCGCCCGCATTGGCCAGACACGGCAACACCTGACGCACCAGACCGGCATCCAGCAGCAAGCGCGCACCTTCGTCAAACGCGGGCCGACATGCCTGATATTCGCCCTCAATAAACTGGAACAAGCCGCGCGCGTAATACAGCAAGCCATTCAGCGCGGGATCTTCGGCAAAGTGTTGATGCACATCGGATGAAGCCAGCGCCAGGGCGGCGGGCTCGCTTAAAAAGGCCTTGTCGACCGCCAGCCAGACACGGCACGCCGTCTGCCGATACAGATCGCCGGCTTGCTGATAGCACGCCAGCGCCTGATCCAGCGCGATCTGGCGTTCATCCGGCAAACCCTGGTCGTGCACCACGCGAGAACGCAGCAAGGCCACATCGCCGCGCCCGGCCGGATTAGCCACGGCGGCAAAACCGGCGTCGGCTTGCTGGATCAGCTCAAGCGCCTCATCCAGCCGCGCGGCCAGCCAGGCCAGTTCGGCACGAATCAGCAACACGCGCGCCACCGCTTCGATGCCCACCAGGGGTTCCAGCCGCGCCAGCAAGGCTTCCACCTGATCGGCTTCGTCCTGGCGCGTTAGCCACGCCAGCTCCAGCAACAGCTCGGGCGATGGCATCGCGGTCTCGGCCAGAGCGGTACGTAATGCGGCGACATGAGATCGGGCGGCATAAAGTTTCATGCCCTGAAGAATAGCGCGCCCGGACCAAGTCTGCTGCCGGCCACCACGGCTTTGCCCCGCAATGCAGCAACAGCGCTACACTGCGCGCCCTGCCCGGCAGCGGCCCGAGGTTTGCAGCGCGCATTACGCGTGCCATGCTGACCAGACAACAATCAATCCCGTAGCGTGAGTGCTTCCATGCGTATCTGGCCACAGGCCGTCTCTGCACTGACCGTATTGCTTTTGGCATCAAGCACCGCTGCGCGCGCGGAAATCGGCCAGCAACTGGAGATTGCCTCCGGCCCCGACTACCCGCCATTTGCCGATAGCAATCTGCCCGATGGCGGCATGCTGACCGGCATCGTGCGGCGCGCCTTTGCCCTGCGCGGCATCCAGGCCCAACTGACTTGGCTACCGTGGCGGCGCACTGAAATCGACAGCGCCAACGGCGTGTTCGCCGCCACCTTTCCTTATGTTAAAACGCCGGGCCGCAGCCAGCGCTTTGTGTACAGCCAGGAACTCTACAACGTCACCACCTGGGTCTACGCCAAACCGGAACTCGCCAATGCCACGCCTGAAGAACTGGCACGCCATGTGCAATGCGTGCCGCAAGGTTATGCCGTGGGCGAGCAAGCACAAGCGCGGCTGGGCACGGCGCGCGCGGTGCAGCAACCGGCCAGCTTTGATGCCTGTGCGCGCATGGTGCTAATGGGCCGCGCTGATTTCTTTCTGGCCAACGACGCCACCGGGGCCAGCATCTTGCGTGGCATGCCGCGCGGCGCGCTGGTGCATTCCGAACAGCCGTTTACCGGCAACTCCTTGTATCTGATGGTGCCGGTATCGCGCAAAGACGCCGCCTTTGTCGTCCACCAGTTCAATCTGGGCCTGGAACAACTTAAACGTAGCGGCGAATACGATCGCTATATCGCACGTTATCTGAAGGCCCTGCCCGGCCCACCGTAACCCCCGCCGGTGTGACGACCATCACCGACATCCGGCCTGCGCGTTGGTCGCCGTTATGATCCGCCCCATACCTGCGGAGACATGCATGACACATAACGCGACAAACAAAACCTGGCTCGTATTACCGATTGCACTGATTCTGGCCGCATGTGGTGGCGGCGGCGGGGGTGATGACGGCAGCACCAGCGGGGGCAGCAGCAACAATACAACTGCGGGCTCGACCGCAACGCCGACACCGACGCCCACGGCATCCAGCGGCGCAACGCCGACGCCCACCCCGACCGCAACACCGACGCCGACACCCTCCAGCGCCGATCAAACCAGTTTCGCCGCCATCAACACCAGCAACCGCAGCGAAGTCATCGCCCGCTATCAGGATGGTCTGGTGCCGCTGAAAGCCACCACCTTCAGCTGGACCGGCAATGTCAGCACCTGCACGCCGGGCGACACGCCACTCAACTACAAAAATGCCGAAGTGCGCCTGGTGAACTACTACCGCGCCATGGCTGGCCTGCCGGGCAATGTCACCTTGTCGCTGGACGAGTCGGCCCGAGCCCAGGCCGCCGCATTAATGATGGATGCCAACGATCAGCTCAGCCATGCGCCGACCACCAGCTGGATCTGCTACACCGCGGTAGGTGCGGCGGCAGCAGGCAAATCCAATCTGGCGCTCAGCAGCGGCGCACTCAATAGCGGCGTGCCCGGCATGGGTGGGATTGGCGGCATCGGCCTGTACGTGGGCGATGCCGGCGTCACCTCACTGGGCCATCGCCGCTGGGTGTTGTACTCGCGTCTTTCGGCCGTTGGCACAGGCGATACGCCCAGCGCCAACGCGCTGTATGTGATCGACAATGTCGGCCCGGTTTACACGCCCGCCAATGGCACGCCGTGGCCGCCGGCCGGTTATGTGCCGCGCCCCGTGGCCAGCCCGTCGCAACAATGGTCGTTCTCGTATCCAGGTGCGGACTTTAGCAACAGCACGGTGGCGCTGACTGATGACGCCAACAACGCCATCGCCACCAGCAACGTGGGCAAGCTGGACAACGGCTACGGCGACAATACCTTCAGCTGGAACATCAGCAGCAGCGCCACCGGTTGGGACCGCAGCCCCGGCGATACCAAAATCAACGTCACGGTCGGCAATGTGCTGATTGGTGGCGTGGCGCGCAGCTTTAGCTACACGGTAACGTTTATTACGCCGTAATCGCGATGGATTAAAGCGTGCCAAGGGCGACCGCGGTCGCCCTTTTTTACGCCTGTACCACGCCCTGGCTACAAAATCGCAATCCAGGTCGACGCCAACAGCAACACCGCCATCGTGCGATTAAACCAACCCATGGCCCGGGCCGACGGCAACATCCGCTGGGCCGCTGAACCCAACGCCGCCCATAAGCCCATACATGGCATCGACAGCAACCAGAACAGCAAAGCCAGTTGCCATAGCGCGCCTGCATGACCGAACACGCTGGTGACGGTCAGCGCCATCACCCAGCTTTTAGGATTGATCAATTGCAGCGCCGCCGCCTGCCACCCCGCCACCGGCTTGCCCACTTGCGCGGTCGACAGTTGCATATCGGCGGCGCGCCAAAGCTGCACGGCCATCACGCTAAGCCACCATGCGCCACCCCACGTCAGCGCCACGCGCAATGCGGGCGCCCAATGCGCCACTTCGCCCAGACCAAAACCCACCAGCACAATCATCGACGCGGCGGCCGCGCCGCCCAGCACCACCAGCGGCACCGCCTGACGCAAGCCATAACGCGCGCTTTGGCCTAACACCAATACATTGGTCGGGCCCGGCGTAATCGACGCCACCAGGCTGAATATCAAAAAGGGCCACAGTTGATTCATCACGCACCACCTTCAAAACAGGGACAGGTTTCGATGGTGCCGTGGCAGGGATTTTCAGTCTGGAAGGTTCGTGCAGCGTTTGCGATAGTGCGCGGGCGTCATGCGATAGGCACGCATAAACCAGCGCCCCAGATGACTTTGATCGGCAAAGCCCAGCGCACTGGCCACTTGCACCGGCGTCTGACCCTGCGCCAGCAAATGCCGCGCTCGCGCCAGTCGCAATTGCACCAGATAGGCATGCGGCGCCAGCCCAAACGCCGCCTTGAACGCGCGTGACAATCTGAAGCGGTCCGCTCCCGCAATCTGCGCCAGCCGGTCCAGGTCTATATCCTCAGTGAGGTGCGCATGCAGATAATCGCGGGCACGCCGCGCCACCGCCGGCAAACGCGGATCTTGCTGCAGCGGAATGCGCCACTGCAGATGCGGACTTAACCGCGCCAGAAAGCGGTCCAGCACGCCTTGGCGCACGATGCGCAATTCGGGCGCCTGCAGGCTGTCCCACGCGCCCGCAATCGCATGGGCCAGCGCCGGGTCCATGGCCAGGGTCTGGGTAAACCCGGCTTGCGCGGTCGAGGCGGCATCAGGAAACAACACGCGCATTTCGCGCTCCAGCCAGTGTGGATCAATGTAGAGCGTGCGATAGGTGAAGCCCGCTTCGGCCGGGGCCTCGCCATCGTGGATTTCGCCCGGGTCCAGCATGAACACCGCGCCCGGCGTGCTGACGTGGCGCTGCCCGCGACAATCAAACTGCTGCACACCGGTTTCAGTAAAGCCCACCAGATAGCTGTCGTGCCAATGCGGATCGTAGGCATGGCCTTCAAAATGGGCGTGCAGCGTCTCGATGCCCGTATCGGCATCCTTGAACAGATTGACCCAGTTGTTCTCGCTCATTACGCCGATTCCTCCGCCAGACTGGCAAACTTAGTGGATGTCATTCAGAAGAGTCTGGAAGATTTGTGCAGCGGACTGCGGCATCAAGCCCATCCCCGGCTTAATCGCCCAGCCAGTCGGCCACGCCGCCATGCCGCCTGCACGCGCCGCGACGGCCCTGATCAAAACTGTAGGTATTGTCACCACAGTGTGCGGTTGCGCCTGCCGGGGCTGAACCCGCCACCACGGGTGCGGCCTTGCGCACCACGTGGCCCGCCTGATTAATAAACGTTCCGGGCTCCAGCGTCGGCGCGGCGGCCGGGCCAGAGGCTTTTTCCACCGTAATGCGCGCCCATGCAGGCGATACAACCGCCACCACGAGCAGCGCAACGAGCCATCGTTTCATCAGGTTTACACTCCATCAAGCACTGCGAAGGCGTACCGCAAAGTACAACTGGTACAACTCCGCACTTGCGGACATTGTCGCAAAATTCCACATTCGCTGTAGCGCCTACCGGGCGATGCAAGCAGCAGGACAACACACAGTGAGTACGCAAACCCATTACACGATCAAACGCGCGGCCGATGAAATCCGCACCGGCTGGGCCGTGTTCAATCTCAAAGACATCCGCGTGTCGTTGGTGTTCATCGCGCGCGACCAGGCCGAGCAAGAGCGCGACATCATGGAACGCGGCGTCCTGGAAATGAAATTCCGTTCATGGTTTCGCCTGGGCCGCGTGCGCTTTAACGAAAGCAATCTGTATCGCGGTAAGGTGGTGGCGCAAGGACGTCGCCATGTGATGATCTACGCAGGCAAAGGCCAGTTGCATTTGCTGGAGCTGTACTTGCTGCTGATTGCCGAAATCAAGCCGGTGCAAGGCCAACCGTTGATGTGCGAACTGAACAAAGGGCGCTTGCAACGGCTGCAGGCATAAAAAAGGCCCGTGACCTGGGGCGGGCCACGGGCGATGCGGTAAAACCAAGCCCTGCACGGCTTGCAGCAACCACTATAGGGGCATCGCCGCCGCGCCACCTTCACCGATGTTGCGCTGCGTGAACTGCCTCACAAGCATTACGCCGCCGCCGGAGCCAGTCGGAACTGCGCCGGCACTCGCTTTTGCCGCAGCGCCATAAACGGCTGCTCCACGGCACGATGCAATAACCACCCCGCCAACAAACACAGTGCGGTCACAACCGGTAGCCGCACGATCTCGGCCGGATGCCAACGCTCCAGCTGCTGCGCCACCACCCAGGCCACCGGCTTATGAATCAAATAAAACGAATAGGACCACAGCGCCAGCCGTTGCGCGCCCGGCATGCGTACGCGCGCCAACAGGCTGGACGGGCTTAACGCCGCCAGCACCAGCAGCGCAAAGGCGCCAGCGATGCCGGTATAGCCCAGCGCGGTCATCCAGAAGGTGTAGCCATAGCCTTCGATATACATGGCGCGATGCACCAGCCCCAGCATCACCAGCGTTGCCAACACACCCAGCAGCAAATTGCGCGAGCCGCGCGCCGTGATGCGTTGCCACAGTAGTGGATGCAAATGCCGCAGCATCGCCACGCCCACCCCGGGCAGAAATTCATCGGCACGGCATAGCGTGGAAAAATAGATGTACTTGTAATAAGTAAAGCCACGTGGATCTGGCCCGACTTCGCCCCAGTAATAAATACGCGTGGCAATGCCTGCGACCAGCAGCACACCCCACGCCCACCAGGCCGCACGTTTGGGCCAACGACGCGCCAGCAATACGCCCAGCGTGAGCAACAGCGGCAGCACCAGGTAAAACTGTTCTTCCACACACAAAGACCACGCGTGCGAAAACGCGGTGCCGGGCGTTAGCCACCAGTTCTGCGTAAACGTCAGAAAGCGCCAAAGCGGTGGCGGCGGATTGCCACCCAACTGGTCCGGGAAAATAAAAAACAGCGCCAGCGTCACCCAGAACACTGGCAGGGTTCGCAACGCCCTGCGCGCATAAAACGCTTTAAACGAGATGCGCTGGCCCTGCACCAGGCCGGCCAGCAACTGATTGGCGATCAGATAACCGCTCAGCACAAAAAACAGATCGACGCCCACCCAGCCGATTTCGCTGAACACGCCAAAGGTGTTGGTATGGCTGACGAACACGGCGTAGTGATACATAAACACCAGCGTAATCGCGGCGGCGCGCAGCGTATCAAGGCCATGGTTGCGGTGGGCGGAAGCGGTCATCAAACACCTGCAGGCAATCAAAAATGCGCCGCGCCGGTTACATCGCAAGGCGGGCAAACCAGCGCGCGATCTTACACATGATTTACTCGTAGAGTGAGCGCTCTTGTCCTCAGGAGTTCAACGTATGGCCTTGCAACAAGCATCCGACCTCAACGGCGCGTGGCGTCTGCTTTCTGGCGAATTTGTCGAAGAGAACGGCCTAGTCACACATTACGATGAGGCCGGCGTGTCCTCGATCAAACTATTGATTGATGGCCACTTCAGCTTTACCAGCAGCAGCACAGGCGGGTTTTACGGTTGCGCCACCGGGCGCTATGAAGTGCGCGATGGCGGCGAATATATTGAATCGCCATTGCTGGCGTACAACCCATCGATGCTGGAGCGCCAGTTTGCCTTTAAAGCGCGTCTGGACGGCGACACCTGGATTAATGAGCGCTGGGAAAACGGACTACGCGTTGAACTGGAAACATGGCAACGAATTCGGGAATGAACGCCTTGTGTGACAGTGCGGCGGCGGCGGCCAAATCACAACGACCCCTCTTTAATCTAATGCATCAGATCACATATCTTATTTAAATTCATGTTTTAAACGGAATTTAAATTTCAGTCGCGACATTGAGTGACTGGTCACAATAAAAATGCGCCGCATATCCAGCGGCGCATTTTTATTTATTGCGGCTAGTCACTTATTCAATTGCCATGCCCAACTCGTGCATCAAAAACGCATATTGATCGGTGACCTGATCAATCAATTCCGACAGCGCCGTCCCCATGCCGTGGCCGCTGCTGGCGCTGGTACGCAGCAATACTGGATTGCCGGATGGATTGGCCGCCTGCAAACGCGCGATCATCTTGCGCGAGTGCGCTGGATTAACACGCCCATCATGATCACCCGTCAGCATCAATATTGACGGGTAAGCCGTGCCATCTTTAACGTGATGCAACGGCGAATAGGCATACAGCGCCGCGAATTGCGCCGGGTCTTTTACGCTGCCAAATTCGGTCACATTAAACGCGCCATTGGGGTCGAGTTCGACGCGCAACATATCGTAAATGCCCACCGAACTGACCACTGCGCGATAGAGATCGGGCCGTTGCGTCAGCGCGGCGCCCATCAACAAGCCGCCATTACTGCCGCCCATGATCGCCAGTTTTTGCGGGGAGGTATAACCGGCTTTTTCCAGATATTGCGCCGACGCAATAAAGTCATCGAACACGGTTTGCTTGTGCGTCAGATTGCCCGCCAGATGCCAGGCTTCGCCAAATTCGCCACCGCCGCGGATATTGGCAATGACGTAAACGCCGCCACGCGCCAGCCAGACACGCGATGCCGCGCTAAAGAATGGCGTCATGCTCACACCATAGCCGCCGTAGCCGTACAACAACGTCGGGTTGCTGCCGTCGAGTTTCGTGCCTTTGCGTTTAAGAATATTGAGTGGGATTTGCGTGCCATCTTTAGACGTCGCAAATTCGCGCACGATTTCGCTATCGCCGTAATCGGCCGCGGAGGTAACGGCCAGCGCGGTTTTATTCAGCGTATTGTCATCCACCGAATACCAGGCCATCGGGTTCAGATAGCTAGTGACATGCGCCAGCACACGGCCACGCGCATCAACCGCCAGATCATCCACGCCGCTCACCGCAGGCGTCGGCAATACGCGTTGCGCCTTGGTGCGCAGATCCACTTCCAGCAACTGCGACGGTCCACCGACCAGTTCGGCCACATACAAACGGCCTTTGCCCACCACAAAATGGTCGATGGTGCCCTCGCCCTGCGCCATTACGGTTTGCGCATGGGCCAGATCGGGCTTGCGCAGATCAAGGCGCAGCACTTTGCCGCGCGGCGCGGCGGCGCGTGACAACAGATATAGATAACCGTCTTCGCCGAACACCGCGTTTTTAACGCCGTCGGCATCCGCCGCCAATTTGCGCCAGCCGCCGCCGGCCGTGTTCTTGAAATACAACGCCGCGTCGCCGCCATCGCCATTGGCCACCATCACCGCCAGATAGCGACCATCGCGCGAGGCGCTCAACCGCGTTTCGGCAATGCGCGGAAAGTCTTTGCCCGCTTCATAGCGATCCTTGCGTGCATCGGTACCCAGCGCGTGGAAATACACTTGCTGATAAAAGTGGATGTCAGCCTCGGCACGCTCGCCCGGCGCGGGGTAGCGCGTGTAATACAGGCCGCTGCCGTTGCTGTCCCACGCCACCGTGCCGCCACCCGTTGGGTACGCCGCGCGCGGCACGCGGTCGCCACTGTCTTTGCCGGTTGCGGTGTCAAACACGTGCAACGTGCCGTCTTCGCTACCTTTTTCCGACAACGAGACCGCCACCTTGCCACCGTCGTTGGAAGGCATATAAAAATCGATCGTGACGGTGCCATCGGCGCTCAGCGTATTCGGGTCCAGCACTACTTTCTCGCTGGCCAGATCGTCGGGATTGCTCAGCGTCACCAGCAGTGGCTGCTGTTTGGGAGGTTGGCGTTTCATGGCAAACCAGACGCCACCGCGCTCCACCAGATCGAAATACGCGTTGGAATTCGAGGTAATCAAGGCGTTGATCTGCGTATGCAAGGCGGCGCGACCAGGCACGGCGTCCAACCATTGCCGGCTGAGCGCGTTCTCGCCCGCCACCCATTTCCGGGTTGCGGCACTGTCGCCGTCTTCCAGCCATTGATAATCATCGGTCACCGCAACACCGTGATAAGTATTCACCACGGGCTGGCGCGCGGCGGACGGATAGTCCAGCGCCAAAGCGGATTGCGTCGTAGCGGTGATCAACAGCGCCGCGAGCAGAGCAGGTTTCACAAACATGGCATGCCTCTGGGGGAAGGAAGCGGGTTTTATACCCGCATTCCCACCGCCCAGGGCAGCGCCGCTGTGTACGTTGTTGCGCGAGGGGTCTTACGCGCGGATTTGCTTGTACGCCGCGCGAATGATCGCACCAGCGTCCGGGTCGCCCTTGAGGATGGCCGACAGATAATTGCGTGCTTGTTCAAACGTAAAGTACGGCGGCAGCGGCGGCACATCGGGGTCGGTATACGCCTCGATCACGCACGGACGGCCGCACGAAAATGCTTCTTGCCACGCGGGCGCGATTTCTTCGGGATTGCCGATGCGGATGCCCTTAAAGCCCAGCAATTCGGCGTAAGCGGCATACGAGAAATCCGGCAAATCCTGCGAGCCGCTGAACTTGGCGTCACCTTCCATGGCGCGTTGTTCCCACGTCACCTGATTCAGATCGCGGTTATTCAGCACCAGCACCACAAAACGGGGATCAGCCCATTGTTTCCAGTATTTGGCCACCGTCACCAGTTCGGCATTGCCGTTCATTTGCATTGCGCCATCGCCCATCAAGGCAATCACCGGGCGATCGGGATGGGTAAATTTGGCGCCGATTGCATACGGCACCCCCGCGCCCATCGAGGCCAGACCGCCCGACAAGGAACCGGACATCCCCGGCCGCAATTTAACGTCGCGCGCATACCAGTTGGCCACCGAACCGCTATCGGCGCAGACTATGGCGCGCTCGGGCAGCAGCGGCGACAACTCCCACAGCACGCGTTGCGGATTAAGCGGGCTGGCGTCGACCATGGCGCGATTGCGCAAGGTGTCCCACCAGTCGCGCACATTGGCCATCACCTTGTTTTGCCAACTGCGGTCGGTTTTGGTTTGCAGCAGCGGCAGCAAGGCTTGCAGCGTGAGTTTGGTGTCGCCGACCAACGCGGCTTCCATCGGGTAGCGCAGGTTGATCATGGCCGGATCGATATCGATCTGCACGCCGCGCGCCTTGCCGGGTTCGGGCAGGAATTCGGAATAGGGAAAGCTGGAGCCGATCATCAGCAAGGTATCGCATTCCTGCATCAGATCCCAACTGGCGCGCGTGCCCAGCAAGCCGATCGAGCCAGTGACATACGGCAGCTCGTCCGGCAGCACCGCCTTGCCCAGCAAGGCTTTGGCGACGCCCGCGCCGAGCACGTCGGCAATCTTTTCCACTTCGGCAGTGGCATGCAATGCGCCTGCACCGACCAGAATCGCCACCTTCTGCCCCGCATTGAGAATCGCGGCGGCCTCGTGCAAGGACAGTGCGGATGGCTGCACGTTGGGCTCGACCAGACCGACACCCGAGAACACGCTGCCATGCGCGCGCGGCGGCAGCGGCACGGCGGGCAGCTCTTGGATATCGTTGGGCAGAATAATGGTGGTGACGGTGCGATGCGCTTGCGCAATGCGGAAAGCGCGATCGATCACGTGGCGCAATTGCGCCGGGTCGACCACCATTTGCACGTAATCGCTGACGTCGGCAAACAAATTGGCCAGATCCACTTCTTGCTGATAATGACTGCCCAGCGCCGAGCGCTTTTGCTGGCCAATAATTGCCACCACGGGTTGGTGATCGGCTTTGGCGTCATACAAGCCATTCAGCAAATGGATGGCGCCCGGCCCGGAGGTGGCCATACACACACCGACACCGCCGCCAAATTTGGCTTGCGCCACCGCCATAAAGGCGGCCATTTCTTCATGCCGCACCTGCACGAATTCGATGCCGGTTTTGGTACGGCGCAATGCACCCATCACGCCATTGATGCCATCGCCCGGGTAGCCATAGACGCGTCGCACGCCCCATTCCGCCAATCGATCAACCAGAAATTCGCTGGTGGTTTGTGCCATCGTGCTACTCCTTGCAATGCAATCAGAAATCGGAATCGAGAAGTGCGGCTGCTGCTTACTGTGCGGCGACGGCCTCCGCGCTTTGCCAGCCGCCACCCAGCGCCTTGTACAACGCCACCAGGTTGCTGGCCGACGTCACCTGGCTCTGCAGCAATTGCTGCTGCGCCTGGTTGTAGTCGCGCTCGGCTTGCAGCACTTGCATAAACGGCACCAGACCATTGTGATAACGGGCAAAGCCGACCCGCACCGCGCGGTCGAGCTGGCCCACCTGGTCGTGTAATGACTTCTCGCGTTCGTGCTCACGCGCGCAGGCAATCAAGGCGTTATCGGCATCGTGATACGCGTTAAGTACGGTCTGGCGATATTGCAGCACGGCCTGTTGCTGCTGCGTATTGGCGATCTGCACATTGGCGCGTAGGCGACCGCCCTCAAAAATCGGAAACGACAACTGCGGCCCGACATTAAAAAAGCGCGCCGCCCAGGTTTTGAGATCGGGCCAGGTGGTGGACTGAAAGCCGCCGCCCAAATCCAGCGTCAGACTGGGAAACAAGGCCGCTTCGGCCACACCAATCTGCGCGGTCACCGCATGCACTTGCGCCTCAGCCTGGCGGACATCGGGGCGGCGGCGCAGCAGATCACCGGGCAGACCGACCGGCACCGCGGGCGGCTCGGGCGGCAGCGGCTGCGCCTGGTCCAGCAGCTGATTGAGCGCGCCGGGCGGCAGAGCCAGTAATTGGCTGAGCTGGTTTTCCAGTTGCGCTTGCTGTTGTTGTAACTGCGGCAATTGCGATTGCGTGCTGAGCTTTTGCGCATCGACCTGGGCGATTTCCGCATCGGTATCAAAGCCGTGCTCTTTACGCGACCGCGTAATCTCACCCAAGCGTTTCTGGATATTCAGGTCAATATCGATCAGCGCCAGTTGCGCCTGCACGCCGCGCAATTGCATATAGGTGCGCGCCACTTCCGCCGCCAGCGAGATCCGCGCATCCTGGCTACCCGCCACGGCGGCGTCGGTACTGGCATCGGCAGCTTCGACCTGGCGGCGCACCTTGCCCCACAAATCGAGTTCCCAACTGGCGTCAAAACCCAACTGGAACAGATTGAACGGCGCAAGCAGGCTGCCGGGTATCGGCATGCTGGAGCCGCCGCCCGAACTACCCCCGCTGGAACCACCACTGGCACCGCCGCCGCTGGAACCGCCCAGGCTGGTGGCTACGCCCTTCTCGCTGATTTTTTGCCGCGTTACCGACGCCGTGCCATCCACCTTGGGCCAATACGCGCCGGTGGCAGCGGCGCGTTGTGCGCGCGCCTGGGCAATGCGGTTGAGCGCCAATTGCACATCCAGACTCTGGACTTGCGCGTCATGCACCAACTGCGATAACACCGGATCGTTAAAGCTGTTCCACCAGTCATCACGCCAGACGCTGGCGCTGGCCGGTGCGCTGGCCACGGCGCTCGCGTTGGCTACCGCGACCGGGCTGGCAGTCAGGCTGGCCGCGGCGCTGGCGGCCGGGCCGGACCAGTTGGCCGGGGCTGAGGCTTCAGGCGTATGCCAGTCGGGGCCGACTGCAGCGCAGCCGCCCAAAACCACCAGCGTCATCAGACCAACGCTGCGCAAGGTTGGCTTAATGACCATGAGCGGCGCCTCCCTGTGGCAGATTCTTAAGCAATAAGGCCACCGGCCAAAGCGCGATACACGCCACACCAAACAGCCAGAAAATATCGAGATAACCCATCAATTGCGCCTGCGGTTGCACCAGTTGTTGACCCTGCTGCGCCAGCGCGGCGGCGCTGGCGGTAACGTCTTGCGGCAAGCGGCTAAGCGGCGAAATATGTTCGGCCAGCCGCGCGTGGTGAAATTGCTCGCGCCAGGCCAGCAACGTGGTGGCAAACGACACGCCCACACTGCCGCCCAGGTTGCGCGACAAATTCAGAATCGAAGACGCCTGACTGTTGCGGTCTTCCGGCACGCCGATATAGCCCGCGGCGGTAATCGAGACAAACAAGAACGGCAACGACACCGCCTGATAGGCCCGCGACAACGCGATATCGCTGAGCGAGGCTGTGGTGTCCAGATGACTGACGTGGATCATGGCCATACCCGAGATCACCAGCGAGGTCAGCACCAGCCATTTGGGCTGGATGACTCGCCCCACCACCAGCCCCGCCACCGGCATCATCAGCGTGGTGGCCAGGCCGCCCAGCGCCAGCGTTTTGCCTGCGGTCATGGCGTCATAACCCATCAGTTCCTGCGTCATTTGCGGGATGAGCTGGGTGGTGGAAAACAGCGTAAAGCCGATCACAAACATCACCACATTGGCGGCGGAGAACGAGCGCAGCTTGAACAATTTGACGTCAACCGCCGGGCGCGGGTGATTCCACTCCCAAAAAATCAGCGCGATCAGGGACACCACAAACACCACAAACATCATCGTGATCGAGGTCGAGGCAAAGCCGTCCTGCTGCTGGAAACGATCCAGTACCACCTGCAGAAAACCAAAGGTACTGGCGGTAAGCACAAAGCCGAGCCAGTCCAGCGGAATGCCACTGTTAAGCAATTCGTCTTTGTCTTTGGCCAGAATGGCGGGCTCGTCCACAAACAACTGGATCAGAGTGAGCGAAAGCAAACCGACCGGCACATTGATCAGGAAAATCCAGTGCCACGAAAAGGTGTCGGTTAGCCAGCCGCCTAGATACGGCCCGATCGCAGGCGCAAGCACCACGGTAACGCCGTACAGCGCAAACGCCTGGGCGTGTTTTTCCGGCGGAAAGCTGTCGGCGAAGATCGATTGTTCGGTCGGCGCCAGCCCGCCGCCGCCAATGCCTTGCAGCACGCGGAAGAACAACATCATCGGCAGATTGGTCGACAGCGCGCACATCAGCGAGCTGCCCGTAAAGATCGCCACGCAAATCATGTAAAAGCGTTTGCGCCCGATCAGCGTGGACAGCCAGCCCGAGATGGGCAGGATGATGGCGTTGCTGATCAGGTAGCTGGTGATGATCCAGGTGCTTTCATCCTGGCCCGCCCCCAAGCCGCCTGCGATATTGCGCAAGGCGACGTTGGCGATGGTGGTATCCAGCACTTCCATAAAACTGGCAATCGACACCACAAACGCAATCAACCAGGGGCTGTGATTGCCTGCGGCGGAACGAGGCAGCGCGGCGGCCATGCTTATTTCACCGTCACGGTGGGCACCACCGACATACCGGGCACCAGCAAATACTGGTGGATGCGGTCATCGTCAAACCAGATTTTGACCGGCAGCCGCTGCACCACTTTCACGTAGTTGCCGGTGGCGTTCTCCGCAGGTAGCTGGCTGAAATACGAGCCGGTGCCAGCCTGGATGCTGGCGACCTTGCCATTGAATTTAACGCCGGGATAGGTATCCACCTTGATCTCAACCGGCTGCCCGGCGTGCATATTGGTGAGCTGGGTTTCTTTGAAGTTGGCGGTAATCCACAGTTGCTGGCCGACGATGGCGAGCAAGGCCTGGCCCGGATTTACATAATTGCCGCTTTCCACCGACCGCTTGGTGATGCGGCCATCCACTGGCGCCACCACATGGGTGTAGGACAGTTGCAGCTCGGCCGCTTTGACTTGCGCGCGAGCGCTGACCACGGCGGCTTGCGCGGTTTTGACCTGAGCATAGGCTGCGTCGATCTGCCGATGCGACGCGCCCGCTTGCGCTTTGGCGGCCGCGACTTTAGCGGCATTGGTGCGATCTTGCGTTTGCGCCTGGTCCACTTGCTGCTGCGAAATCGCGTCTTTATCCACGCCTTCATAGCGCGCCCGATCCCGCGCCGAATTGCCTGCTTCTACTTCGGCCTCGTGCACCTGCGCATCGGCCTGACCGGCGTTGGCAGCGGCCACCTGGGTTTGTGCCCGCGCCTGCGCCAACTGGGCTTCAGCGTTAGCCAACTGGCCCAGAGCCTGATCCAGCTTCACCTGATAATCGCGTGCGTCGATTTCGAGCAAGGGCTGGCCGGCGTGCACGATCTCGTTATCGTCGACCAGCAATTTAACGACGCGCCCGCTAACTTGCGCCGCAATCTGGCTACCGCGGCCATCAATAAACGCATCGTCGGTGGAGACATGGCTGCGCGAATGCAGCCACGCGTATATGCCAGCGCACAGCAACAGGATGACCACGATGACGATGGCCAGCATAACCAGCGGGCGTTTATACAGCGGCTTTTTGTTCTTCTTTTTATCGTCCTTGCCATCGCCCTCGCCTTTGTCGTCCTTTTTGTCTTGATCGGACGCCGGTGCCGGCGCGGGCGCGTCCTGATCGGCATGGGTAACCGGGTGTTCGGCCTGGTCATCGTGACCGGAATGGTGAGCGGGTGCTGGCGTGGGTGTGGCGTCGGACATGGCGCATCCATAAAGCCAGCACTGCTGCGCTGGCGTTGAAGGAAAGAGGATTACAAACAAGGAAAGAGAATACAAAGCAAAGGGCTACAAACCGTGCCAGCCGGGCCTGTGAGCGTGGGTCGGCAAAGTCCGAAAGGCTTGCCGGGAGCGGGACTACAGCGACGATGTAGAGATTGCAATCAGGGGGCAGCGCTTGGCCCGGCCATTCCCCGCCGTTCGTGGCCTAAGGCCCGGCGGTGGCATAACCGAAATGTGCGTTGCCCCTTTGGGGTAACGCACCCTACGCGCTGCTTTTGCTGGGTTTGCTGGGTTTGCTGGAAATTTGAATTGCTTTAAGGTGGGCTGCGCATTTCTTGCGGGCGGCTTTGGGTGGTGGGTCTTGACCCACCCTATGCGACCGCAACGTAATCAGACGAAAGCGATAAGCACACGCAACGCCCATTCACTGCCACGGCCCAGCATCCACGCCCACCCGATGTTGCGCAGCAACGAGGCAGCAACCCTGGCTACGCCACGCCATCTCCTGAGCGCGCGAAGGTAGGAGACCAGCCCTATCGGGCTCCGACTGAGCGTCGCGTCCGCGGAGCGGCAGCTATGCAACCCAAAGGATGTGCTTGAGGCTTTTGACCTACCCCCGCATTGCGGCAGCTAAGGGCGGCCTCTTTGGTTACTTTCTCGGCTGTAGGAGAAAGTGACGTGCTCCCGGGCACCCCCGGGTATCAAAAATGCGCCGCAGGCTAAGCGGTTTATGACGTTCACGCCAGACGCCTAACACGGACACCCCTTCCCACTCCCCGCATACCGCGCATCAACGCAATACCGATGAAACTCCCGCCGCGTCATCGGCGCTACATCCGGATGCCGCTGCTGCATATGCTGCAAGTAATAATCATAATCCCGCACCCCCACCATCAAGCGCGCCATCTGCACCAGCTTATGCAACACGTCCTTGACGCGCTCCACCCAACTGCTTGCCAGCAATTGCTGATGTGCAAATTCCGCACGACTCAGGGCCGGAGCCCGCGCGCGTAACTGCAATTGCAGATAGCGCGCATAGGCCCGGTCCAGCTCATCGGCTGGTGCGTGCGCCGACAGCTCAAGCATGATGCGTTGCCCCGCCGCGCCATTCGATGTCGGCTTCGTGCGTGGTCGGTTGGCGCGACTTGAGCGCAGCGCGGATATTAAGCGCGGCCGAAACCAGCATCACCACGGCCACCAGCATAAAGAAACCGCATAGCGCTGCATTCACCTGGTTGTTAAGCACAATGCGTTGCATATCGTCGATGGTTTTAGCAGGTGCGAGGATGGTGCCTTGCTCAGCCGCAGCGCTGAACTTGTTGGCCACGGCCAGAAAACCAACCTTCGGATTATCGCTAAAGATCTTTTGCCAGCCTGCCGTCATCGAGCAGATAAACAACCACGCGGTCGGCAAAATCGTCACCCACGCGTAACGCTCTTTTTTCATCTTGAACAAAACCACCGTACCCAGGATCAGCGCCATCGAGGCCAGCATCTGGTTGCCGATGCCGAACAGCGGCCACAACGTGTTGATGCCGCCGAGCGGGTCCACCACGCCCTGATAGACAAAGTAACCCCAGCCTGCGACCGCCAGCGTGGTGCCGATCAGATTGCCACCCCAGCTATGGCTGCGAGCCAGTCTGGGGAAGGCCACACCGGCCAGATCCTGCACCATGAAACGGCAAGCGCGCGTACCGGCGTCGACGGCGGTCAGGATAAACAGCGCTTCAAACAGAATGGCAAAGTGATACCAGAACGCCATCAGCGCGCGGCTGTTGAACACATCGGACACGATATGCGCCATGCCGACCGCGAATGTTGGCGCACCGCCAGCGCGGGACAGGATGGTTTTTTCGCCGACATCACGTGCAACGGCCAGCAAGGTGTCCGGCGTAACCACAAAGCCCCAGCTATTGATGGCCACAGAGGCGGTTTCGACGGTTTTGCCAATCACCGCGGCTGGCGAGTTCATCGCAAAGTACACGCCCGGATCGATGACCGACGCGCAGATCAGCGCCATGATGGCGACGAACGATTCCATCAGCATCGCGCCGTAGCCAATCGCGCGAATATGGCTTTCGCGCTCAATCAACTTGGGCGTGGTGCCGGAAGCCACCAAGGCATGAAAGCCCGAAATCGAACCGCACGCAATCGTGATAAACAGAAACGGAAACAGCCCGCCGCTGAACACCGGGCCGGAGCCATCGATAAAGCGCGACACTGCGGGCATTTTCAGGTCGGGCGCGGCAAATACGATGCCGATGGCCAAGCCGACAATCACGCCAATCTTGAGGAAGGTGGACAGGTAATCCCGTGGTGCCAGCAGCAACCACACCGGCAACACTGAAGCGATAAAGCCGTAGATCACCAGGGCAATGGTCATCTGCGTGCCATTGAGCGTAAACAGCGGGCCCCAGGTCGGGCTCTGCGCGATATCGCCGCCGAAGATAATCGCCGCCATCATCAGCACAAAGCCGATCACCGAAATCTCGGCAATACGACCCGGGCGGATATAGCGCATATACACGCCCATAAACAAGGCGATCGGAATGGTGGCCGCGATGGTAAACGCGCCCCACGGGCTATCGGCCAAGGCTTTGACCACCACCAGGGCCAGTGCCGACAGGATGATAATCATCACGCCTAACGCGCCCAACATCACCACCACACCCGCAAACGGCCCCAGTTCCTGCTTGGCCATTTCGCCCAGCGAACGGCCGTCGCGGCGCGTTGAGATAAACAGCACCAGAAAATCCTGCACGGCGCCAGCCAGCATCACGCCAATCAAAATCCACAGCGTGCCCGGCAGATAACCCATTTGCGCCGCCAGAATTGGCCCTACCAGCGGCCCTGCGCCAGCAATGGCGGCGAAGTGGTGGCCAAACAGGACGAACTTGTTGGTAGGCACGTAATCGAGGCCGTCGTTGCGGCGTTCAGCTGGCGTTTTGCGACTGTCGTCGAGCTCGAACACTTTGGTGGCGATAAAACGGCTGTAGAAGCGGTAAGAGATGGCGTAACAGGCGATCGCCGCCACCACAATCCAGACGGCATTAACGTGCTCGCCGCGACTGAGCGCCAGAATGCCAAAGGCAATCGCGCCTACGATGGCCACCGCCACCCATAACAATTTGTCTTGAATACGGCCCATGCGCTTCCCCGAGATTGAATTCGAATGCAAGCCGCGCCGAAAGCATTTTAAACGCTTTGGCGCGTTTTCGTAGTCTATACAAACACACTACGTCTTTCATCACTCTTTCGCGATTCGGAGAAAAATAGAATTTTCTGATTGCCGGGGCGGTGCGGCAAAAATAAAGGCCCGGTTTAACCGGGCCCGGGGGACAAGCGTGGAATGCGATTACAGGCCGCGTTCCAGATCGGCGATCAGATCGCTGATATGCTCCAGACCTACCGAAATACGCACCAGCCCGTCGCCTATGCCGGCACGGGCACGGGCTTCTGGCGTCAAGCGACCATGCGAGGTGCTGGCCGGGTGCGAAATGGTGGTGCGCGTGTCGCCCAGGTTGGCGGTGCGCGACATCAGCTGCACGGCGTCGATCAGTTTCCATGCGGCTTCTTTGCCACCCTTCAGATCAAACGACACCACGCCGCCATGTCCACTTTGCTGCTTGTTGGCCAGTTCGTGACGCGGGTGATCTTTCAGGCCGGTGTAATACACTTTTTCGATGGCAGAATGCGTTTGCAGCCAACTCGCCAACTGGATGGCGTTATCGCAGTGCGCTTTCATGCGCAGCGACAAAGTTTCGAGCCCCTTCAACAACACCCAGGCGTTAAACGGCGACAAAGTTGGGCCCGCGGTGCGCAGAAACAAATACACCGGTTCGATCAATGCGCTGCTGCCGACCACTGCACCACCCAGAACGCGGCCCTGACCGTCAATATATTTGGTGGCCGAATGCACCACGATATCCGCGCCAAAACGCAGCGGCTGTTGCAGCGCGGGCGAGCAGAAGCAGTTATCCACCGTCAACAGTGCGTTGTTGGCGTGCGCGACATCGGCAATCGCTTGAATATCGGCCACATCCACCAGCGGGTTGGACGGCGTCTCGAGGAAGAACAAGCGCGTATTCGGGCGCACCGCCGCTTGCCATTCGGCAATATCCAGCGGCGAAACGTAGCTGACTTCGATGCCAAAACGCGTCAGATAGTTATTGAAGAAAGTCATGGTCGAGCCGAACAGCACATTCGACGCAACGATATGGTCGCCTGCTTTCAGGTGCGCCATGCACAACGAGGTGATCGCGCTCATGCCCGAGGCGGTGGCCACGGCGCGCTCGGCGCCTTCCAGCGCGGCTAGACGCTGTTCAAACGCCGACACGGTGGGATTGGTAAAGCGCGAATAGGTATAGCCGGGGATCTGGCCGGAGAACATCAACGCCGCTTGCTCGGCGTTTTCCATTACAAAGCTTGAGGTCAGGTACATCGCATCGGAATGCTCACCAAATTGCGAGCGTTCGGTACCGGCGCGCACAGCCAACGTGTCGCGATGCAGCTTTGAATAATCCAGATCCGCCATGTCCATCCCTTCCTTGTCGTTAGAAACAACATAGGGTGGGTCAAGACCCACCAACCAGAGTGGCATAACCGGACATTGATGTCCGGACGCCTGGCTTTGGTTGGTGGGTCTTGACCCACCCTATGGGTGCTGCGATTACATCAGGTTTTGTTCGGCCACACCAATGTTCATGTCGAGCAAACCGGCCTCGGTGGTGCGGTTGGACAGCGGCGACAGGCGCTTGGCTTCCAGTTGGTCCAGGTACTCGTCGGTGATATCGCCGGTGATGTAGTTACCGTCAAAACACGAGGTTTCGAATTCCGAAATCTTGCCGCCGCTGGCTTCGGTACACGCCAGAATCAGATCGCTCAGGTCTTGATAGATCACCGCATCGGCGCCGATTTCATCGGCAATTTGCGCAGCGGTGCGACCGGTGGCGATCAGTTCGGCACGCGTCGGCATATCGATGCCATACACATGCGGGAACATCACCGGCGGCGCAGCCGAAGCCAGGTAGACCTTGCGGGCACCCGCTTCACGCGCCATCTGCACGATTTCTTTGGAGGTGGTGCCGCGTACGATGGAGTCGTCTACCAGCAACACGCTGCGGCCGGCAAATTCCACGCCGATCGGATTGAGCTTCTGGCGCACCGACTTCTTGCGCGACGCCTGGCCTGGCATGATAAATGTGCGGCCGATATAGCGGTTTTTGATAAAGCCTTCGCGGTACGGCAAATCCAGCTTGATGGCTAGTTGCAACGCCGAAGCGCGGCTGGTGTCAGGAATCGGGATAACCACGTCGATATCGAGATCAGCGACTTCACGCGCGACTTTTTTGGCCAGGTATTCACCCATCTTCAGACGCGCTTCGTACACCGAAATGCCGTCGATGATGGTGTCCGGGCGGGCAAAGTACACGTGTTCGAAAATACACGGCACCAGCTGCGCGGCAGGATGACATTGGCGACTGCTGAATTCGCCACCAAACGAGATATACACGCCCTCGCCCGGCGCGATGTCACGCAGGCGCTTGAAGCCCAGCGTATCCAGCGCAACCGATTCGCTGGCAACCAGGTATTCCGGGCCTTCCGGCGTATCGTGCATACCCAGCGTCAGCGGTCGAATACCGTGCGGATCGCGAAACGCGACCAGACCGTAGCCTGCAATGATCGCGACCACTGCGTAAGCGCCTTTTACACGCTTGTGCACGGCGGCGATGGCTTCAAAAATAATGTCCTGATCCAGCTGGAAGCCGTTGGCGCGTTTCTGCAATTCGTGGGCAAACACGTTCAGCAGCGCTTCGGAATCCGAATTGGTATTGATATGCCGCAAGTCAGTCCGATACATCTCGTCCTTGAGCTTGCTGTCATTGGTCAGGTTGCCGTTGTGCGCCAGCACGATGCCGAACGGGCTGTTGACGTAGAACGGTTGCGCTTCGGCCAGGCTGCTGGCCGAACCGGCGGTGGGATAGCGCACGTGGCCAATGCCCGTGTTGCCCCACAGCGAGCGCATGTTGCGGGTGCGGAACACGTCGCGCACCAGCCCTTGGCCTTTGTGCATGTGCAGCCGTTGTTCTTCGGCGGTGACGATGCCGGCCGCATCCTGGCCCCGATGCTGTAGCACCAGCAGGCCGTCGTATAACAATTGGTTGACCGGAGATTTGGCGACTACGCCCAGGATGCCACACATGCTGAATGCCTCTTGAATCTGCTAAAACCAGTTACCGGAAAAACGATCAACGTTCCGCGCCATCAATCGTAATGGATGTGCGCCGCCACTTGCTGGGGCAGCCAGGGCAGCGTCATGCGCGCCGCTTCTTCGAACATGGGGCTGAACATGGCATTTCGCCAGAGCGGGCTTTGTGGAACCTGGGTAAGCCCGGCCAGCAATACCAACATCAACGTAAACAGAAAGCCGCGAGCCAGTCCGAACACCGAGCCCGCCAGCCGATCCAGCGGCTTGAGCCCGGTGGCCGTCAGAAACTGGCCCAGCGTAATGCGGATCAGCGAGCACAACAGCCAGCTGCCAAAAAAGATCATGACCAATGCGGCCAGATAACGTAACTGATCGGTGGGTAGCGCTTGCGGCATGAACACCGCCACGGCGCTGGCGAAATGAAACGCCAGCCACGCCGACGCAGCCCAGCCCACCAGCGCCATGACTTCCTGCACCAGCCCGCGCATTACCGATAACAGGATCGATAGACCGAGGATTGCCAGTACCAGGTAGTCGAACAGCGTCATGCCGGCACCTGCTTGCTACCGTGGCGTGCGTTGCGGTGGATCATCGTTATTTGCTGACCACCTGGCCCTGGTAACCCAGTGCGCCAAGTTTTTTGTTGATTGCGTACGCCTCGTTGGCCAGGATCGGGCCCACCCGCACGCGGGTCAGCGTGCCGTTGCTGGTGGTTACCTTCTCGGCGTAGGCCGGCATCCCTGCGGCCTTCAGCTTGCTCACGGTCTGACGCGCTTTTTCTGCATCACCAAACGCGCCCAGCTGCACATAGTGGCGCGGCGAATTGTCGTCTTTCTTCGCGCTGGTCGCGTCATCCATGCCGTTAAGAATGCGTTCCGGGTCATTGGCGGCAGGCTTGCTGTCTTTGACCGTGTCTTTCACATCTTTGACGGCCGGTTTCGGCGTTGGCGTGGGTTTCGGTTTGGCGACAGCCCCCTTGGCTGGCGTCGGCTTGGGTGTATGCGCGTCTTCATCATCCGCACCCGGGCGCACCAGCTTGCCGGGTAACAGTGTGGAGGCATGCGTCGGTTCGCTGTTATGCGCCACCACGGCAGGCGGCGGCACGGCAGCGGGCGCGGAACCCGCAGGCACCAGCACCGGTTGCGGCGCGACGGCAGCTGCGCTGGCATCCATGCCGGCATCAACCCCATCGTTAGCGATGACGACCTGCGACGCGACGCCAGAGCTGGGCGCGCTGGCGATGATTTCCACCGCGTGCTGCGACACCAGATTGGTCGGCGGTTGGGAATCCAGTACGGTCCAGAGAACGGTAAGGGAAAAAACAACCAGGGCGATTGCGCCAACCAGGCGACGACGCGCCCGCTTGCGCAGGTATTGCAGTTCTTCTGGAACGTTATCTCGAGCCATGCTGGGCGTTCATCACTTCGGCGACGGTGTAGAAGGATCCAAAGACCAGGATTCTATCAGCTTCCGCAGCCTGCTCACAGGCTGCTTGCCATGCCGCGGACACCGATGCAAAACCGGCTTGCGGCGCTTGCGGCGCGACGCTGGATACGATAGAGGCGAGTTGTTCCACGCTGGCAGCGCGTGGCAGATCGGGCGCAGCCAGATACCAGCGATCAATGCGATCGGCCAGTGCGCTGACCACGCCGGCAATATCTTTGTCCGCCATCGCGCCAAATACGGCGTGAGTACGGGCGGAAAAGCCCATCTGGTCCAGCGCCGTACGCAATGCGCGCGCGGCGTGGGGGTTGTGGGCCACATCAAGTACGGTTTGCGGGCGACCGGGCAATACCTGGCATCGTGCGGGCCATTCCACTTCCAGCAAACCGCGTTTGATATCGCCGATGCCCGGCGGCAGGCGATCGCGCACCGCATCCAGCATGGCGATCGCGATGCTGGCGTTGGCCAGTTGATAAGGTCCGCGCAACGCCGGCAGCGGCAGGGCATGACGCGCGCCGTGCGGTGTCCAGCAAACCCACTGATTGCCCTCGCCTTCTTTGGCGTAACCAAAATCGCGGCCGATCAGCTGCAACGGCGCACCCACGCGTTCTGCGGCGTCGAGTATCGATTGCGGTGGATTGGGGTCGGCGCACAGCGCGGGTTTACCTGCACGGAAAATACCGGCCTTCTCCGCACCGATGCTTTCGCGGTTGTCACCCAGCCAGGCTTGGTGGTCGAGGTCAATACTGACCACGCCCGCCACATCGGCATCGAAGGTATTTACCGAATCCAGCCGCCCGCCAAGGCCCACTTCCATCACCGCCACATCGACCTTGTCGGCGATGAACTGGTGCATTGCAGCCAGCGTGCCAAATTCGAAATACGTGAGCGTGGTTTCGCCGCGTGCGGCTTCAATGGCACGGAAGCTGGCCACCAACTGTTCGTCGCTGGCGGGCTCCATATTGATGCGCACTCGCTCGTTGTAATGCAGCAGATGCGGCGAGGTAAACGTGCCCACCTTGTAACCGGCGGCACGCAACATGCTCGACATCATCGCGCAGACGGAGCCTTTGCCATTGGTGCCACCGACGGTGAGCACCGGAAAGGTGGGCTGCAAGCCCAGCGCGTCGCGTACCTGCGACACCCGGACCAGGCCCATATCGATCTCGCTGCTGTGCAGGCTTTCCAGATGGCTGAGCCACTCGGCCAGAGTGGCCGCGTCAAAGCGCGACATCAGTTCGCCGTGGCAACAGCAGGTTGGCGACTGAGCAGCGTCACCAGATCAGCAATCTTCTGGCGCTGTTCGCGGCGGTCGACGATCTGGTCGATGGCGCCTTTTTCCAGCAAAAATTCGGAGCGCTGGAAGCCTTCCGGCAGCGTTTCGCGCACGGTTTGTTCAATCACACGCGGACCAGCAAAGCCAATCAGCGCGCCCGGCTCGGCCAGCACCACATCGCCCAGGAAAGCAAACGAGGCCGACACGCCACCCATGGTCGGATCAGTCAGCAGGCTGATAAACGGCAGACCCGCTTGCGTCAGACGCGTCAATGCGGCGCTGGTCTTGGCCATCTGCATCAGCGAAGTCAGGCCTTCCTGCATGCGCGCGCCACCCGAAGCGGCCACACACATAAACGGCACATTGTTTTCAATCGCGGCTTTAACGCCGCGCACAAAGCGCTCGCCCACCACCGAGCCCATCGAGCCGGTAATGAAGTTGTATTCAAACACCGCCACCACGATGGGCACGTTCAGGATCGAGCCCTGCATCACCACCATGGCGTCGTCTTCGCCACTGGCTTCTTTGCTGCTAACCAGTTGATCGGCGTAACGCTTGGTGGCTTTGAACTTGAGGATGTCGACCGGCTGCACTTCAGCGCCAATCTCGAAACGCCCTTCCGCGTCCAGCAGGATGTCGAGACGACGCCGAGCGTTGATGCGGTTATGAAAATTACACTTCGGGCAAACGTCGAGGTTTTTCTCCAGATCCGTGCGATACAGCACCGCGCCGCAGGCCTGGCACTTGTGCCACAAGCCTTCCGGCACGGCTGAACGCGCACCCGGCTCGCGGGTTTTGTTGATCTTGGGGGGAAGCAGTTTTTGCAGCCAACTCATTTGTTAATACTCCTTATGCGCGAGCCGTATCCATGGCCGCACGGACGCCTTTGAGGAAGGCAGTCAGGCGTTCTGCCAGACCGTCTTCGCCGGCTTCCACTTCTTGCACCAGACGCGACCCGATCACCACGGCGTCGGCAATTTGCGCGACGCTGCGGGCGGTGTCGGCATCACGGATACCAAAGCCCACGCCGACCGGAATGCTGAGGTGCTGTTTAATCACCGCCAGCTTTTCGGCCACGTTCGAAAGATCAAGATGCGACGCGCCGGTCACACCTTTCAGAGAAACATAATAGCCATAGCCACTGGCCAGGCGATCAATGGCCTGCAGGCGCGACACCGGGGTCGTCGGCGCCATCAGGAAAATCGGGTCAATCTTATTGGCTTTCAACACATTGGCCAGCGGCTCGGCTTCTTCGGGCGGCATATCCACCACCAGCAAACCGTCGACGCCCGCGGCATGCGCGGTGGCGGCAAAGTCTTGATAACCCCAACGCTCCACCGGGTTGGCATAACCCATCAGCACCACGGGCGTGGCGGCGTTGGTCTTGCGAAATTCGGCAACCATCGCCACCACATGGCGCAGGCTGGTCTTATGCGCCAGCGCGCGTTCGTTAGCACGCTGGATGACCGGGCCATCGGCCATCGGATCAGAAAATGGCACACCCAGTTCGATCACATCGGCACCGCCATCCACCAGCGCGTGCATAAGTTCTACCGTAATACCGGGGCGCGGATCGCCTGCGGTGATATACGGGATCAGCGCTTGCCGGCCTTGTTGCGCCAGTGCGGCGAGCGTGTTCTGGATGCGGGACATAATCTTCCGTCTTTTAGTCTGAGGGTAGAAACGCGCCAGTTGCCCGTGTGGACGACCTGGCGCGCAGCGGATTAACGATCGCGAGTGATTACAGTTCGATACCGGCCAGGCGCGCCATGGTCGGGATATCTTTATCGCCGCGGCCGGACAGATTAACCAGAATCACCTGGTCCTTCGGCAACGTCTTAGCCAGTTTGGCCGCATGTGCCAGCGCGTGGCTGGATTCCAGCGCCGGGATGATACCTTCAAAACGACTCAGATCGTGGAATGCCGCGATGGCTTCGCTGTCGGTAACGGCCACGTATTCGGCGCGATGGATGTCTTTGAGATAGCAATGCTCCGGGCCGACGCCCGGATAATCGAGGCCCGCCGACACCGAATGGGTATCCGCCACCTGGCCATCTTCATCCTGCATCAGATACATGCGGTTGCCGTGCAGCACGCCGGTGCCAACGTTGGCGGTCAGCGGCGCGGCGTGACGGCCGGTTTCGACGCCATCGCCACCGGCCTCAACGCCGATCAGACGCACGCCTTCCACCGGCACATACGGGTGGAAAATGCCGATGGCGTTGGAACCGCCACCAACACATGCCACCACGTAATCGGGCTGACGGCCGATCATTTCGGGCATCTGCAATTTGGCTTCTTCGCCGATCACGCACTGGAAATCACGCACCAGCTTGGGATACGGGTGCGGGCCGGCGCAGGTGCCGATGATGTAATAGGTGCTATCGACGTTGGTCACCCAGTCGCGCATCGCCTCGTTCATGGCGTCTTTCAGCGTTTTGGAGCCCGACTCAACCGGCACCACAGTGGCGCCCAGCAGCTTCATGCGAAATACATTGGGCGACTGACGTTTGACGTCTTCGGCACCCATGTACACCACGCATTCCAGACCGTAACGCGCCGCCACGGTGGCCGTGGCCACGCCGTGCTGACCCGCGCCGGTTTCGGCAATCACGCGTTTCTTACCCATGCGGCGTGCCAGCAAGGCTTGGCCGATGGTGTTGTTTACTTTGTGCGCGCCGGTGTGGTTCAGGTCTTCACGCTTCAGATAAATCTGCGCGCCGCCCAGCAGTTCGGACCAGCGTTGGGCGTGATAAATCGGGGAAGGACGGCCCACGTAATGCTTGAGCTCGTGATGGTATTCGGCCATGAAAGCCGGATCGGCTTTGGCCTTTTCGTATTCGATGCGTAATTCATCCAGCGCGGGCATCAGGGTTTCGGCCACATAAATGCCACCGAACTGGCCAAAATGGCCCTGCAAATCAGGTTGGTCGTAACGAAGGAAATCGTTCATGCGCTTCTCGCTGCCTTGATGAATTGGACGATCTTGCCGTGATCCTTGATTCCGCGGCTGGCTTCAACGCCGCTGGATACATCCACCGCCCACGGTTTAACCGCAGCGATGGCCTCTGCCACATTGCCTGCATGCAGCCCGCCGGACAGTATCAACGGCAAGGGCAAATCTGCAGGAATCAGTGACCAATCAAATGCTTCGCCGGTACCGCCTGGGGTGCCTTCGACAAAGGCATCCACCAGCAACCCGCGCGCGTCATGGTAAAGCGCCGCGTATTCTAACAAATTTGTGCCCGGTTTTACTCGCACTGCTTTGATATACGGTCGGCCAAAGCTGCGACAGTATTCGGGCGACTCATCCCCATGAAACTGCAGCAGGTCCAGCGGCAGTTCGCGCAGGGTTTGCCGCAGCCAGTCGGCGTCGGCATTCACAAACAAACCCACCGTGGTCACAAATGCGGGCACCGCCGCCAACAATGCCTTGGCGGGCTCGACGTCGATATTGCGCGGACTGGGCGCGTAGAACACAAAACCGATTGCATCGGCGCCCGCCTTGGCTACCAGCCGGACGGTCGCTGCGTCACGCAAACCGCAAATCTTGATACGAGGAAAACGGTCAGGCATAGAGATATCCAGACTAAGAGCGGTCAGATCAGACCGTAACGCGGATCGGGTTCGCTGGCCAGGCCAAATTCGGCCGGATAGCTTACGCCAGCCAGATACAGGCCGTCGGGCATAAACGTCGGCGGCGCCACCGTGCGATCACGCAAGGCGATCATGTGCAAAATCCATTCCGGCGACTCGTTGCCTTTGCCGATATGCAACAGCGCACCCATCAGATTGCGCACCATGTGGTGCAGAAAGGCATCGGCCTCAAAATCAATCGCCCACAGCGTGCCCATGGCATTGATGTCGACCCGCTTCATGGTTTTGACCGGCGTTTTGGCCTGGCATTCGGCGGCACGGAAACTACTGAAATCATGCGTGCCCAGCAATAACCTGGCAGCGGCGCGCATCGCGTCCACATCAAGTTCGTTATGTATCCAGCCCACGCGCCCCGCCAGTAAAGCCGGACGCACCGGATGATTTAGCAATAGATAGCGATAGTGGCGCGACGTGGCACAAAAGCGCGCGTGAAACGCATCGGGGACTTCTTGCGCCCAACGCACCGCCACGCCATCGGGCAGAAAGCTGTTTACGCCACGCACCCATGCGGTCAGCGGGCGTTTGACGTCGGTATCAAAATGCGCGATCTGGCCGCTGGCGTGCACGCCGGTATCGGTGCGGCCCGCTGCGTGCACACGGATCGGCTCGCCCGCCATGCGCGACACCGCGTATTCCAGCGCGCCTTGCACCGTCAGCTGATCGGGCTGCACTTGCCAGCCGCAAAAAGCCCGGCCGTCGTATTCGATGGCGAGCGCGTATTTCATGCGTAAACCGATGAGAAAAAAACGAAGGTTAGCACGATGCCTGACAGCAGCCCGATCAGCAAGCTGCGTTGCGGCGGTGTCAGCCGCACTTGCGGCAGCGTAACCACTGTGGCAACGGGCGAGCTGGGCGACGCGGGGGCATCCGCCGCAAGTTGATCCAGCGCGCTCAACTGCCGCCACAAGCCGCGCCAGTCCTGCCGTTCTGCCAGTAAGGCTTCGGCTTGGTCCATCGTAAGCGCCAGGCGCAAAGCCCAGCGTTCACGATTGATGCCCAGCGCGCGCAACGGCGCAGCCAATATATATAAGCCAGCGAACAGGCGATTGCGATCCATGCCGCGCAGCAACCATTGCAACGCGCTGAGCACCGCCAGCAGCCGTAGCGCCTGCACGCCGCCCGCCATTAAACCTTCGCGCGTCGGGGCGCCCCAGCCGGACCACAGATAAAGGCCCGGTGTGGAATAGCCATACACAATCAATATCGCCAATAGCAAAATGCGCACGCGCCGCAGCATGCGCGCCATGCGCGGCCATTCCAGCCAGCTGGTCAGCAGCACCAGCAGCACGGCGCAAACGACAAGTGGCGTGGGCCGCAACAACTGCAGCACACACGCCACCCATAGCCAGCAAAGAACCCGGTTTGCCGGATGCACTACCCGTCGACCTTACAGCGCATCCAACAGGCTACGCGCTTCGGTTTGCTGGTTGGCATTGCCTTCGCCCAGTGCTTCTTGCAGGATTTCTCGAGCGCCTTCGACATCGCCCATATCGATATAGGCACGCGCCAGATCGATCTTGGTTTGCACCGGATCATCGCTGGCAAAGTCGCTGCTTTGCAGATCCTGGCCAGCCGGTGGCGGGGTCAGCGCCAGATCCAGCGTATCCAGGCCCGGCACTGCCGGAGCCGGCGATGCCACCACAGGTTCGTTCAGATCAAAGCTGAAATCGAGGCCCAGATCGTCTTGCGCTTCGGCCGGAGCCGGTGCGGCAGCCAGCTCTTCCGGCATATCCAGCGAACCCAGATCCAGATCGAGGTCCAGATCGGTGTCTTCCAGGCTACCCAGATCGGCCGAATAATCCGGCTCGGCTTCAAAATGGGGATCAGCCGACGTTTCTGCCAGACCGGTGTTCAGCCCCGCATCCAGACCAAAGTCCAGGTCGTGATCAAGGTCAGCGGTGGCGTTCAGATCGGCCAGCGGATCGCTATCAATCGCGGGGTTGAGGGTCGGCTCGGCCAGCGGTGCGGCCGGCGCTTCCGGCACGCTGAACTGGTCCAGATCAAAGTCGAGATCGTTGCCCAGATCGGCGGCCAGGTCCGTCGCGGCGGTGTCTTCCACCACCGGCGCAGCGACTGGTTCCAGATGCGGCATGTCAAACACCGGCGCATCGGCTTGCGGGGCCAACGGCGACGGGGTTTCCGCCAGCAGCGAAGCCGGTTCAGCCGCGGCAACCGGGTCGGAGCCCAGATCAAAATCAAGATCATGACGGGCCGCTTCAGACGCAGCGGCAGCACCTGCCACGGCGACACCTGCAACCGCAGCGCCAGTCAGCAACGCGCCGGTGCCCAAAGCCGGTTCTGCGACAGCGCCAGCCGCGGTGCCTTCAGTACGACCGTACAGAGGGTTTTCCGGGTCCAGCGTGCGGCCGGTGTAGGCAGCTTGTTCCCACAGCGGACCACGGCCGTTTTGCGCGGCATACAGATCGGTGGCCACTTCTTCAAACGAGGTTTTGTCTTTGCGTGCGGCGTAGATTTCCAGCAATTTCATGCGGATTTCGTGGCGCGACGGGTCTTTCGACAAAGCGTCTTTCAGGATTTCTTCGGCTTGCGCATCACGACCATAGGCCATGTACACCTCAGCTTCGGCAATCGGATCGACTTCATCGGTATCGATGGTGCCGAGGCCTTGACGGCTGAAATCGGTCAGGAACGAATTTTCGGTCGGTTGCGTGCTGATCACCGCGCCGCCGGTCTGGCCCAGCACCGTGTTCGGCTTCAGATCGCCACCGGTAATGATGCTGTCTTCAAATGCAGCCGGCTTTTTGCGACGACGCATATAAAAGAATGCGCCTGCACCCAGCAGCAGCACCGCGAGGATGCCGCCCGGGATCAGCGGATCGTCCATGATGGTGTCCATCAGCGACGGCTCGGCGACCGGCACGGTGACCGGGATCACACGGCGCTTGTGCACCACGGCTGGCGCGCTGGCGACATCCGAAGCCGCAGCGGGTGCGGAAGCCACATCGCTGGCAGCGACCGGTGCCGATGCGGTTTCGCTGGCAGCGGCAACCACTGGCGCTGCGGTCGCAACCGGCGTGGGCGCAGGCGTCGGCACAGCGGTCGGTTCGGGTGTTGGCGTGGCTTTGGCGGCCGAAGCGGCGCCTTGCATGGCCAACAGACCCTTCATGTCCTTGACGTTCTTTTTGAGCGAATTGACGCGGTCTTGCGCGTCCTGCATTTCTTTTTGCTTGCCGACGCGCGCTTCTTCTTTGGCGTCTTTGCTGCCACCGTTAGCGGCGGCTTTGTCCGAGCCCTTGGACAGCTTCAGCACATCCTTGCTTTGCTGACCCTCGGTAACGCCCTTGTCTTCGACTTTGGCGCCAATCTTGCCGCTAATGGACTGATTGCCCGACTCAGCGGCGGGGGTTTTCTCCGCGTTCTCAGCCACCTGGTCACGGTAGGCGTGCCAGTTTTGCGACTGCAGATGGATTTCTTTGGCGGCATCCTTGCGGCTGACTTCGGCCATTTTTTCTGGCGTCGGCACTTGCAGGATGCGGCCCCGCTTGAGACGGTTCATGTTGCCGTCAAAAGCGCTGCTGTTATTGCGATACAGGCTGACCAGCACTTGCTCCAGGCTCACCCCGCCCGGCTGCACCGAACGCGCAATACTCGACAGCGTGTCGCCTGATTTAACGGTATAGCTATCGGCGCCAGCGTTGTCGCCGGCAGCAGCGGCCGGTGCGGCTTGTGCCACGGGTGCCGATGCAACATTGTCAGTGGGCGCCTTGGCGGCGGCACGAGCACGGCGGCTGCCACCGCGACTTCTTACAGTCGGGCTGGACGGTGTGATGGCCTTGCCAAAAGTGCGAGTGCCGCTGAAGTTGCTGGCGGCCGAGCCACCATTACCGTTGCTGGCGTTGTTGTAGCCCACGGGATCAATCAAAGCGGTATAGGTGCGCTGAATGCGGCCCGAGGCCCAGTTCAGGTCTACTACCAGATCCAGCACAGGCTCGCTAATCGCCTGGGCAGAGTTGACCACCACGTAATACTGGCCGTTGGGGCGCTTGTCGATCTGAAAGCGCAAACCCAGTCCACCTGCGGGGTACGGCACTTGCGCTGCGCTGAACGCTTCTGGCGGCGCCAGGCTGACGACCAGCGAATCGGCTTCTTCCGGCTGCACGGAAACCAGGTCGATTTCCCCGCGGAAAGGTTGCCCCAGCCCGGACAAGACATTTAAACGTCCCAACCCGGCTGCTTCGGCTCCCCATGGCGCCGCGATCATCAGCGCCAGTACGCAGGCTTTGACTCCAGTTTTGATAGGCACAGCTTCCCCCGTTGCTTTTATTACTTAAGACACGTTGCGATCGTGCCCGCATCCCAATCAGGGACGAGAACATAACATCCGGTAGCAAAGCCCTGCAAGGCGCTTGCCACGGGCAATCCTGACGCGGTCAGAATTGCAAAAATCGCCAATTCAATTGTCATTGTCAAATCAAATATCCATTCCATTCAATCAATACAACAGAATGAATACTGATTACCCCTGTTTTTTTAACTACTGATACTGCGTCGGCGCGCAATCCGGCTCAGTTGCCAGTGCGTGCGCGCCCAATCCCACAACGGTTTTAGCGCCCCTTGCGCCAACTCCGCGGGCGGCTGTTGCCCTAAAAACGACAATGCCGACCAGATTGCAGGTACTGCTTGTTCTATTTGCAATGCGCTTGCACGGGTTTGTTTGCTTAATTTTTCGCCCGCCGCATTGGCCAGCACTGGAATATGCGCATATTCCGGAAGCCGATAATGCAGTAATTGCCGCAAATAATTCTGACGAGGGGTCGAATCAAGCAGATCAGCGCCGCGCACGATATGCGTTACACCTTGATCCTGATCATCCACCACCACCGCCAATTGATATGCAAACAAACCATCGGCGCGCCGCAACACAAAATCGCCCACCTCATTAGCGAGATCGGCGGTTTGCGCACCCTGAATTAAATCAATAAATCGCAGCGGCGTATCTACCGTTCGTATCCGCCAGGCGCGCGGTTCGCGGCCAGATGCCAATCCGTGGCGACAAATACCAGGATAAACCGGACCATCAATACCCGCATGGGCCACTTCGGCGATTTCTTTGCGTGAGCAGCCGCATGGATAAACCATGTCAGCATCACGCAAGCTTTGCAGCACTTGCGCGTAGCGCTGTTGGCGCTCGGCGCTGTTTTGATAAACAACCGGACCATCCCATTCAAAGCCCCAGGCGTCTAGCAAATGCAATATGCGATCCGCCGCGCCGGGCATACAGCGGGTGACATCCAGATCTTCCATGCGCACCAGCCAGCGACCGTGATGCGCGCGTGCGTCCAGATAGCTGGCTACCGCAGCAATCAATGAGCCCTGATGCAGGTCGCCTGTCGGGCTAGGCGCAAAGCGGCCGCAATAGGGCGCGTTGTGGGCGGGCAAACTGGATGGGAATGTAGAGGCGTTATCGGACATATCTATAAGGGATATATGCAAAACCGCGCTTTATGACAGGCGTGCTTGGCATGTAATTGCTTCAGGGCAGCCAGGCTTTACGCTAAAATGCCCGGCTAATTCACCCATTTTATACGGGGCTGCCCTGCGGCGCTGCCCTATCCCGACTCCAGAAAAGGACAAATCATGACCTACGTTGTCACCGACGCCTGTGTGAAATGCAAGTACACCGACTGCGTGGACGTATGCCCGGTGGATTGCTTTCGTGAAGGCCCCAACTTTCTGGTCATCGATCCGGACGAGTGTATTGATTGCACTTTGTGCGTGGCTGAATGCCCGGTCGAAGCCATTTACGCCGAAGACGACGTGCCCGGCGATATGCAGCAATACATTGCCCTGAACGCCGAGATGTCGCAGGTGTGGCCCGCCATCGTGGAAAAGAAAGACCCGATGTCCGACCACGAAACCTGGGCGGCGGTGAGTGGCAAGTTTGACCAGATCGAGCGCTGATCACCGCATGTTTGCGCCCGCGCAGACATGGCAAAGCATGATCGCGGTTGCCGTGCGGTCGCTAATCTGCTTATAATCGCCGATTCACCCCTTGTCTGACCGTCGTCGCACGCGGCAGACTGAACCAATCCGTAAGGAGAGCACATGCGACATTATGAAATCGTATTTATCGTGCACCCCGATCAGAGCGAGCAAGTGCCCGCCATGATCGACCGTTACAAGTCCCTGATCGCTACGGGCAACGGCACGATCCATCGCCTGGAAGACTGGGGCCGCCGTCAACTGGCTTACCCGATCCAGAAAATCCACAAGGCTCACTACGTTCTGCTGAACGTAGAGATCGGCCAGGAAACCCTGGACGAACTCGAGCACGCCTTCAAGTTCAACGACGCCGTACTGCGCCATCTGACCACCAAGATGGAACACGCTGTGACCGAAGCTTCCCCGATGATGAAGGAAGAAAAGTCCCGCTCGCTGACCCCGGCTTCGCAAGAAGGCCAGGCTGCTTAAGCTGCAAAGCGCAAGCACTAAACCAGTGACGATCAGTAACCAGGTCACGTTGACTGCAACATTGCTTGAAAAACAAGCGCTAAGGCTAACGCCCGCTGGCATCCCGATTCTTGAAGTGACTTTGCTGCACGAATCGGAACAACAGCAAAACGGTATGCCCCGACGCGTTACCCTGGAAGCAGTGGCCAAGATTACCGGCCCACTTGCCAAACGGTTTGTTGAGCAGGTTGCAATTGGTCAGGCACTACAGATTGGCGGGTTTCTCGCCAGCGCCGGACAAAAACAACGTAACCGCCTGGTACTGCACATCGAACAGTACGAATTGTTGAATTAAAGGATCTATCCATGTCTCGTAATCTTTTCAAGCGGAAGAAATTCTGCCGCTTTACCGCTGAAGGCATCAAAGAAATCGACTACAAGGACACCGCGCTCCTGAAAGATTTCATCGCTGAAAACGGCAAGATCATCCCGGCCCGTATCACCGGCACCAAGGCCAAGTACCAACGTCAACTGTCGGCTGCCATCAAGCGCGCGCGCTTCCTGGCTCTGCTGCCGTACACCGACCTGCACTAAGTCGGGGAACATATAACATGCAAATCATTCTTCTTGAAAAAGTGGGCAACCTGGGTGGTCTGGGTGACGTGGTTAAAGTGAAGGACGGCTTCGCCCGTAACTTCCTGATCCCCCAAGGCAAAGCCAAGCGTGCTACCGAAGCTAACCTGCAAGAGTTCGAAGCTCGTCGTGCAGACCTGGAAAAGCGTCAAGCTGAAATCCTGGCCGGTTCGCAAGCTCGTGCTGAAAAGCTGGCTGGCGCTTCTGTCACCATCAGCCAGAAGGCTGGCGTTGATGGCCGTCTGTTTGGCTCGGTTGGCACCGCTGACATTGCTGATGCGTTTACCGCTGCTGGCAACGAAGTGAGCAAGAACGAAGTCCGTCTGCCGGAAGGCGCCCTGAAGGCTGTGGGCGAATACGAACTGGTGCTGGCTCTGCACCACGACGTAACCGTGGACGTGAAAGTGGTTGTGGTTGGCGAGCACTAAGCTCACCGCGCGGCTGGTTACAGCCGCAGCATCACACCAGAAAACGGGAAGCTTATGCTTCCCGTTTTTTTTATGCGCGCGATACCCGGCACGCTGCCGCCCCATACATGGGTATACATACAACACAGCGCCCGGATGGCATAAAAAAACAGCCCACTGGCAGCGGCATTTGCGCGCCCTTCTCTCTATAATCACTCTCTGTTTTATCAGAACACCGGCACTGCCCGAGGAAGCCTATAGCCATGCGCAAGTTGATCAACCCGACCGATGTCGCGCGCGAAACCTTCAAGCAGCTGGCGGTGCGGCGTATTCCGCCCACTCCTGATCATTACGAAGAGATTTACCATGGCATCGCCGGCACGCCCGAGGAAGAGCGCATCCCGCCGCTGGCCAAACAGCTGGAAGACACGCTGTCATCATTGCCGCGCCAATCTCCCGAACTTTCCCGCTCACTGGACCAGTTGCGCCGCTGCATCCGCGCCAGCAACTGGGAGAAAGTCACCGAACTCGCCATTCGCTGCGTTGAACTGCAAGGCGGCCAGACGCAACTGGCACGCGGCTGGGCCGAACTGATTCGCGATCTGGTCAAACAGTGGGATTTACGCAATCCCAACTACACCGCCGCGCGCAAGCAAGATGCGCTGGAGCGGGTGCTGATCAACTTTGGTGGCGACCCATCCTCGCTGAACGAAAAACTTGATGGTCTGGTGCGCGCGTGGGGCGAAACCGGCACGCCGTCTGACGGCTTGGGCGAAGCCGACGAAGCGGTGCAACCGGCGTCCAGCATCGCGCCCATGGCTTTAGACCCAGCGGCGCCTGGCGGCCCTGCTAGCTGGGCGGAATGGCGCGAATCCTTGTCGCATGCCCTTGATCTGGGCCTGGCCGCGCGGCTGACGCATTACCCCGAAATCGCCATTGAGGCCGCCGCACTGGCACGCGAAGCGGATGCAGTCGCCAACGAAGGCGATCTGCAAAAGTTTATGCCGCGCCTGAAGAAATTCTGGATCCGGCTGGAGCTGAGCAATTCGCAAGAAACGCGCTTGTGTGATGGCCTGCTCAGCCTGTTGCGCCTGCTGACCGACAATATCGGCGAGATCATCGTCGATGAAACCTGGGTGCGCGGCCAGATTGCCGTGGTTCAAGAAATCATGGCGCAGCCGCTGGACATGCGGCTGATCTATGACGCGGAAGCCGGCATCAAGGAAGTGATCTACAAGCAAAGCGTGCTCAAGCAAGGTCTGCGTGAGGCGCAGGCGGCGCTGAAATCAATGATGTCGACGTTTATTGATCGGCTGGGCACGATCTCCGACAGCACCGACCAATATCAACAACGCATTACCACTTATTCCGAGCAGATCAGCCGCAGCAATAACTTGTCCGATCTGAAGGTCGTGCTGGAGAACCTGACGCACGACACGCGCTCGATGCAGCTGGATGTGGTGCGTAGCCGCGACGAGCTGGTCGAAGCGCGTACGCGCGTCAACGAAGCGCAAACCCGTATCGACGAGCTGGAAAAAGAGCTGCAAGCAGTCAGCGAAAAGGTGCGCGAAGACCAGTTGACCGGCGCAATGAACCGCCGCGGCCTTGATGAGACCTTGACGGTTGAGGCCGCCCGCGCGCTGCGCAGCGGCAAGCCGCTGGGGCTGGCGTTGCTGGATATCGATAACTTTAAAAAGCTGAACGATGTGCGCGGCCACAGCGCGGGTGATCAGGCGTTGATCCACCTGGTGGCGGTGGTTAAATCGCTGTTGCGTCCCACCGACAAAATCGCGCGCTACGGTGGCGAAGAGTTTGTACTGCTATTGCCAGAAACCGATCTGCGGGAATCCGAAGCCGCCATGCTGCGTTTGCAGCGCGAACTGACGCGACGTTTCTTCTTGCACAATAACGACAAGGTGCTGATCACCTTCAGCGCGGGCGTGACGCTGCTGGCCCCCGGCGAAATCGGCCACGAAGCCATCGACCGCGCCGATGCCGCCATGTATCGCGCCAAGCAGGCGGGCAAGAACCGCGTTGAAGTCGAAGTGCCGCCCGATACCGTGGCCTCGCCAGGCTAAGAGCCGCGTGTAGTTCAAAAAAAAACGGGCATGGATCAAAAATCCCTGCCCGTTTTTAATTGCTACGATTCAGCGCGGATTACGCGCCGAACAATTCATCCGTGGTGCAGACCGCCGTACCCAGCTTGCCCACCACAATGCCGGCCGCCCGATTGGACCACTGCATGGCTTCCGGCAACGCCTGCCCGGCCGCCAGCATCAAGCCCAGCGTACCGATGACGGTATCGCCCGCGCCCGAGACGTCATACACCTCGCGCGCCAGGGTCGGCGTGTGGTTGACGCCCTGTTTGCGGAACAGAGTCATGCCTTCCTCGCTGCGCGTAACCAGCAGCGCATCCAGATCGAGCTGTTCGCGCATTGACTGCGCCTTGGCCACCAGATCGGCCTCATCACGCCACGGGCCCGCCACCTGACGGAACTCGGAGCGATTGGGCGTCAGCAGCGTCGCGCCACGGTAGCGCGCATAGTCTTCGCCTTTCGGATCAACCAGCACCGGCTTGTTGGCATTACGCGCGGCCGCGATCATCTCGTAGACGTGGCGCAAACCGCCCTTGCCGTAATCCGACAAGATCACCACGTCGATATCGGCCAACAGTCGACGGAAATCATCCAGCTTGCTGGCGAGGATTTCGTGGCTGGGCGATTCTTCAAAGTCGATACGCAGCAGTTGCTGTTGCTTGGCCAACACGCGCAATTTAACGGTGGTGGCAATGGCTGGATCGCGGTAAAGCTGCGCATCCACGCCGTCAGCAATCAGCAGGCGTTCCAGACTATCGCCCGCTTCGTCTTCGCCCACTACGGCCAGCAAAGTAGCCTTGCCGCCCAGCGCGGCAATATTGCGCGCCACATTGGCGGCGCCGCCCGCGCGCTCGTCGGTTTTGCGGATGCGCGCCACCGGTACCGGCGCTTCGGGCGAAATGCGATCGACATCGCCAAACCAGTAACGGTCCAGCATTACATCACCCACCACCAATACGCGCGCAGTGCTGACCGCGCTGCGCAGTGCGGTGAATTCAGGCGTTTCAACGGCGGCCGATGGCGTCATAGTCAATTCCGTATTCACGAACCATGGCCGGGTCGTACAGATTGCGGCCATCGAGAACCACCGGCTGTTTCAGCGTGGCGGCAATGCGTTCAAAGTCAGGGCACTGGAATTCTTTCCATTCCGTCACGATCAGCAAGGCGTCTGCGTCGGTGAGCGTACCCATTGGCGATACCGAGTAATCGATGCGGTCGCCCAACGTATGGCGCGCTTCCTGCATCGCGACCGGGTCAAACGCGCAGACCGTGGCGCCGCGGCTCAGCAAGCCATCAATGATGACCAGACTGGGCGCTTCGCGCATATCGTCGGTGCGCGGCTTGAACGCCAGGCCCCACAGTGCAAAGCGGCGCCCACGCAGATCTTCGCCGAAGCGGTCTACCACTTTCTGCAGCAGACGTTCCTTTTGCAGATCGTTAACGGCTTCCACCGCCCCGAGCACTTGCAAGTCCATGCCGTACTCAGTTGCGGTGCGGCGCAGCGCTTTCACGTCTTTGGGGAAACACGAACCGCCATAGCCGCAACCCGGGTACAGAAAACTGTAGCCAATGCGCGGATCAGAGCCGATGCCTTTGCGCACCAGTTCAATATCAGCGCCCAGCTTTTCCGCCAGGTTGGCCAACTCGTTCATAAACGAAATGCGCGTGGCCAGCATGGCGTTGGCGGCGTATTTGGTCAGTTCGGCCGAACGGATATCCATCACCAGCATGCGTTCATGGTTGCGCTGGAACGGCTGATAAATGCTGCGCATGATGCGGATGGCGCGTTCATCTTCCGCGCCGACCACAATGCGATCCGGGCGCATAAAGTCAGCGACGGCCGCGCCCTCTTTCAGAAATTCAGGGTTCGACACCACACCAAACGGCACATCGACGCCGCGCCTGGCCAACTCTTCACGAATCGCATCGGCCACTTTTTCGGCGGTGCCGACCGGCACGGTCGACTTGTCGACCACCACTTTGTAGTCGGTCATGTACTTGCCGACATTGCGCGCGGCAGCGGTCACATATTGCAGATCGGCCGAACCGTCTTCGCCAGGCGGCGTGCCGACGGCAATAAACTGCACGGTGCCATGCGCGACCGATTCTTCGATATCGGTACTGAAACGCAGACGCCCCGCTTCGACATTACGCGCCACGACATCGTCGAGGCCCGGTTCGTAAATCGGGATGCCGCCCGCACGCAGTATATCGATCTTGCGCTGGTCAAGATCGAGACACAGCACGTCGTTGCCATATTCAGCGAGGCATGCGCCGGTGACCAGGCCTACGTAGCCGGTACCAATCACAGTGATTTTCATAAGCCCGTGACTTCCTTGATGTTCTGGTTGATTTTTTTAAGAGTGGCCAGCGGATCCGCGCTTTGCGTAATCGGGCGGCCAATCACCAGATAATCGGCGCCTGCACTTAGGGCGGCCTGAGGCGTCATCACCCGGCTCTGGTCATCCAGCGCCGCATCGGCGGGGCGGATGCCAGGCGTAACCAGTTTGAAGTCCGCGCCACACAACGCCTTTAGCTGCTGCGCTTCTTGCGCCGAACACACCACGCCATCCAGACCACTTTGCTGCGCCAGTTGCGCCAGCCGCGGCACTTGCACCTCGGGGCCCGGCAACCCCAGATCAGCCAGTTGCTCGGCATCCATGCTGGTCAGCACGGTGACGGCAATCAACAAAGGGCGATGCGACAGCCCTTCCAGCGCATCGCGCGTGGTTTCCATCATCTTGCGTCCGCCCGAAGCGTGCACATTCACCATCCACACCCCCAGGCTGGCGGCAGCTTTGCAGGCTTGCGCCACGGTATTGGGGATGTCATGGAATTTAAGGTCGAGAAACACATCGAACCCGCGACCAATCAGGCTTTCCACCACGCCCGGCCCGGCGATGGTAAACAGCTCTTTGCCCACCTTCAGCCGGCATTCCTGTGGGCTGACGCGATCGGCAAAAGCCAGGGCGGCTTTTGGATCAGCGTAATCGAGGGCGACAATAATGCGAGGATCTTGAGACATAAGTCCTTTTCAGCAGTGTGTTATCCAGTTCTGCGCTGCGGCGCGCTATCCACGCCTTAATGCGGCGTGCGGCTGCGTTGGCCGCGCACGGGGGAGAATGTTTCCCACTCGGCGCAAGCCGGGCAATGCCAGAAGTACTGGCGCGCCTTGAAGCCGCAAGAGCCGCAGTAATACATCGATTGTTCGCGCGTTGCATCGTTGAGCAACTTGACGATGATTTCCAGCTCCGGCTTCTGATCGTCCGGGGCAATCAACAGATGGGTTTCCAGCAAGCGGCGCAGGCCCGGCATGGTCGGATGATTGCGCAGACGTTCACGCACAAACTGGTAGGCGTCTTCCAGGCCTTTTTGCGCCATCAAGCGCTCATAAGTCAGGTCGAGCACGTCCAGTTCGGGATACTGGCTCAGCAAACGCAGCAGCAAATGCGTGCCTTCGGTGGTTTTGCCCTTGGCATCCCATGCGGTGAGCAAGCGTCGTGCCACCAGCGCCAGGTAATCCGGGTCTTGCGATTCAATCGCCAGCCATTGCGCGATCGCCTCATCGGCATCGCCTGCAGCCATGGCCAGATCGCCCAGCAAGGAACGCGCGCGCGCGCATTGGCGGTTGGCGCTGAGTGCGGCGTTCAGCTCGATATGCGCTTCTTCGGGCAAAGAACGCGACATCGCTTGCTCGGCCAGTTCGCAATGGAACTGGGCGATCTCGTGCTGATAGTTGTGCGAGTCGTCACGCAGCTGTTGTGCAATCTCGATCGCTTTGCGCCAGGCTTTTTCTTGCTGATACACGGCCAGCAATTCGGTGCGCGCCAGGCGGGCGTTATCGGTGTGCTGCAGTTCGGTCAGCAACGCCTCGGCACGATCAAACAAGCCGGCTTTCATAAAATCCTGCGCCAGCTCGAACTGCGCTTGTTGGCGCTGCACATCGTTCAGCTCGTTACGCGCCAGCAATTTCTGGTGCATGCGGATTGCGCGTTCCAGCTCGCCGCGGCGGCGAAACAAATGGCCCAGCGTAAATTGCAGCTCCACCGTTTCGGCATGGTGTCGCGCTACTTCAACGTAGACGTCGACGGCGCGATTGGTCTCGCCGTTCAACAGATAGTTAAGCCCTTTGAAATACGCAGCAGGCAGCGAGCGTGTTTCGGACAGAACGTGTTTGATATCGATACGTGCCGCCATCCAGCCCAGCGCAAAAAACGCCGGCAAAGAGATCAGCCACCAGTATTGGGAATCTAGCATGGACAAGAACCTGGCCAGTTGAGACTGGTCTTGCAGTCAAAAGAAAGAAACGCAGCCCGCTTAGAGGGCATCGCGCGGTTGTTCCACCATCAGCGGCTCGCTGACCACCTCAACCGGCGCGGGGGTACGGACGCGCAGTTCCTTGCGTAGCGCCACCACTTCGCGGCGCAGACGGAACACCTGGCCCAGCATGGCCAGAAAGGCGAATACGGCGCCCGCGGCAAAGAATACGAACAGGATCATCGAGAGAGGTGCTTCCCAGCTGTAACCGAGGAAGAACTGCAAAGACACCGTGTCGGCGTTGTGCATGGCAAAGCCCAGCAACACGATAAACACCAGCAACTTGATCAATCCGTAGACGTAACGCATAGGCCATCCGCTCTGTTTGATTACGGCCGTATTGTAGCCGATTAAGCCTGGCGGGCTATCCTGGATTTCCCTTGAGCCTGTAACGACATCGGCATATTTACGCTACATGGACACAATACAACGTAAAAACGGCGCCCCGAAGGACGCCGTTTGAGGGACTAGCTAGCAATTACAGCAGTTCGTCTACGCGCTCGCGCAGTTCCTTGCCCGCTTTGAAGTGGGGCACGAACTTTTCCGGAACCTCGACTCGAGAGCCGGACTTCGGATTGCGACCGACGCGTGGCGGCCGGTAGTTGAGGTCAAAGCTGCCAAAGCCACGGATCTCGATGCGCTGACCTTGAGCCAGGCTTTTGGCCATGGCATCGAGTATGGTCTTGACGGCCAGCTCAGCGTCTTTGGTCACCAGTTGCGGATAGCGCGAGGTGAGTTTCGCGATGAGCTCGGACTTCGTCATGCTGCCTGAATTCCTTACTCAGCCGAGCCGGACAGCTTGGCTTTGAGCAGGGCACCCAGGTTGGTCGTACCAGCAGTGGCGTCGGACGACAGACGCGACATCGCATCTTTCTCGTCACCCATGTCCTTGGCTTTGATCGACAGGTTGATCGAACGATTCTTGCGATCAACGTTGATGATCATGGCTTCAACCGCATCGCCTTCTTTCAGGACGGAACGGATGTCTTCAACGCGGTCACGCGAAACTTCGGTCGAACGCAGGTAGCCTTCAACTTCGTCGGTCAGCGCAATCACAGCACCCTTGGCATCCAGGGACTTGACGGTACCCTTGACGATGGCGCCCTTGTCGCTGCTGGCCACGTAGTTGTTGAACGGATCGCCTTCCAGTTGCTTGATGCCGAGGCTGATGCGCTCTTTGTCCACGTCGATCGACAGGACAACGGCTTCAACTTCGTCACCCTTCTTGAAGTTGCGCACGGCTTCTTCGCCAGTCACTTGCCACGACAGGTCGGACAGGTGAACCAGGCCATCGATGCCGCCAGGCAGGCCAACGAACACGCCGAAGTCGGTAATCGACTTGATCGCGCCCTTCAGCTTGTCGCCCTTCTTGAAGTTTTCAGCGAATTCGTCCCAAGGATTAGCCGCGCATTGCTTCATGCCCAAGCTGATACGACGCTTCTCTTCGTCGATATCCAGGATCATCACTTCAACTTCGTCGCCCAGCGAAACAACCTTGGACGGATGAACGTTCTTGTTGGTCCAGTCCATTTCGGACACGTGCACCAGGCCTTCGATGCCTTGTTCGATTTCAACGAACGCGCCGTAGTCGGTCAGGTTGGTCACCTTGCCGAACAGACGGGTGCCTTGCGGGTAACGACGGGACAGACCCACCCACGGATCTTCGCCCAGTTGCTTCAGACCCAGCGATACGCGGTTCTTCTCTTGATCGAACTTCAGGACCTTGGCTTCGACTTCATCGCCAACAGCCAGCACTTCGGACGGGTGCTTCACGCGACGCCATGCCAGATCGGTGATGTGCAGCAGACCATCGATACCGCCCAGGTCCACGAAGGCGCCGTAGTCGGTGATGTTCTTGACGATACCCTTGACCACTGCGCCTTCGCGCAGGGTTTCGAGCAGCTTCTGACGTTCTTCGCCCAGCGATTCTTCCAGAACGGCGCGACGCGAAACCACCACGTTGTTGCGCTTGCGATCCAGCTTGATCACCTTGAATTCGATCTGCTTGCCTTCGAACGGGGTGGTGTCTTTTACCGGACGGATGTCGACGAGCGAACCCGGCAGGAAGGCGCGCAGGCCATTGACCATAACGGTCAGGCCGCCCTTGACCTTGCCAGAGATCACGCCGGTCATCACGGCGCCCTTCTCCAGGCAGTCTTCCAGCTCGATCCACGAGGCCAGGCGCTTGGCCTTTTCACGGGAGAGCTTGGTTTCGCCGTAGCCGTTTTCCAGGCTGTCGATCGCCACCGGCACGAAGTCGCCGATTGCAACTTCGACTTCGCCGTTGTCATTCTTGAACTCTTCCAGCGGAATCAGCGATTCCGACTTCAGACCGGCGTTCACGGTCACGAAGTTATTATCGATACCGACGACTTCGGCGGTAATCACTTCACCTGCGCGCATCTCTTGACGCGTGAGGCTTTCCTCGAAAAGCGCTGCAAAGCTTTCCATGGAAGTGTTGAGGGTTGCAGTTGTCATGTGTTGAGAAGTTCCAGCATCCCCGGACTTGAGGCCCGGAGGGGGTTAGTTACACCAGATCAGGCCTGCTTTGCGCAGGATTGATCACCAAAACGCGCCTGTCGGCGCAAAGGCGAGCCAGCCACCAGCTACAGGGTCGACTCGCGAAAGCAGCGATGTTAAAGAATTCTTCGCATCGCTTCAAGTATTTAGCGATTATCGGAAGGTCAGGCGGCGTTGGCATGCCACCATTGCAGCACCTGCCCTACCGCGGCCTCGATGCCCAGCGCCGAAGTTTCCAGCAAATGCGCGTCGGGCAACTGCCGCAGCGGCGCCACCGAGCGCGCACGATCCCGCGCATCGCGCGCTTCCAGATCAGCGGTAATGGCTGCCAGATCCGCGTTTTCGCCACGTCCGATCAATTGCTTGTAGCGGCGTTCGGCGCGCACCTCCGCAGTTGCCGTCAAAAACACCTTGAGCGGCGCCTGCGGAAACACCACCGACCCCATATCGCGACCATCGGCCACCAGACCCGGCGCTTGCGCAAACGCGCGCTGGCGTTCCAGCAAGGCCGCGCGCACCAGCGGCAGCGCCGCCACTTGCGACGCACCCACGCCGATGGTTTCCGAGCGGATCATGTGGCTGACATCATCGCCCGCCAGATAGATGTGCTCGCCTGCGAAGCGCACATCCAGCGCATGCGCCACCGCGGCTACACCATGTTCGTCATCCCAATGGATGCCCTGGCGGCTGGCGGCCAGCGCCGTCAGCCGGTACAGCGCGCCGGAATCCAGATAATGGAAACCGAGCGCGTCCGCTACACGTTGTGCAATCGTGCCTTTGCCCGACGCGGAAGGGCCGTCGATGGCAATTACCGGTACTGCCATGCTTAGCCTCGTCCAGCCAGGATGTCTTCAATGCGAGCCAGTTCTTCCACCGAGAAGTCCAGGTTTTTGACCGCACCCAGGTTTTCTTCGATTTGCTCGACGCGGCTGGCGCCGATGATGACGGTGGTAACGGTGCGCAACGCCCACGCCAGCGACATTTGCGCCAGCGTCTGTCCGCGCGCCACGGCCACTTCATTCAGCTTTTTGACCTGCGCCAGACGCTGTTCCACTTTGTCGGTGGACAAGAACGGGTTGCTGCTGTCGGCCGCGCGCGAATCCGCAGGGACGCCATTCAGATAGCGGCTGGTCAGCAGGCCTTGCGCCAGTGGGCAGAATGCGATCGAACCGATGCCTTCTTCCGTCAGCACGTCAGTCAGACCATCCTCAATCCAGCGATCCAACATCGAATACGACGGCTGATGGATCAGGCAAGGCGTGCCCAGTTCTTTCAGCACGCGCGCAGCCACTTTGGTCTGCTCGGCCGAGTACGACGAAATGCCGACGTACAGCGCCTTGCCCTGACGCACGATGGCGTCCAGCGCACCCATGGTTTCTTCAATCGGGGTATCCGGATCAGGACGGTGCGAATAGAAGATGTCCACATATTCAAGGCCCATGCGCTTCAGGCTTTGATCACAGCTGGCCATCAGATATTTGCGGCTGCCGAAATCGCCATACGGGCCCGGCCACATCTGCCAGCCCGCTTTGGACGAAATGATCAGCTCGTCACGATAGGGCTTGAGATCGGTCGCCAGCAGACGGCCAAACGTTTCTTCGGCCGAACCGGCGGGCGGGCCATAGTTGTTGGCCAGATCGAAATGGGTAATGCCGGCATCAAACGCGGCACGCACCATGGCGCGCGAGTTATCAAACGGCTTGTTGTCGCCAAAGTTGTGCCACAGACCCAGCGAAATCGCCGGCAGCTTAAGGCCGCTGTTGCCGCAGCGGCGATACGGCATGCGGTCATCGTAACGGTCGGGGTGCGCAATATAAGTCATGCTTTAGTCCTGTCCATGTGTGTCGTCGTGATGGCCCGCCCTTGCGGGCGCGACCTTGTTGTTTTTTCTTTTAGCGTTACCGCTTGCGGTTGCCCCAGGCCACGCGGGCTTTACTGGCCTGGGCGAAATAATCCGTCATGCCATCGCGGTCTTCGGCTTCAACCAGCGCAATCACTTGTTGCAACTGGGCAGCGCAGGATTTCAGGTCTTGCAACAAAGCGCTGCGATTGGCCAGCGCGATGTCGCGCCACATATCGGGATGCGAGCCGGCAATGCGGGTGAAATCGCGAAAGCCCGACGCAGCAAATTCAAGGCAGGTGTCGGCGTCGGCGCGCGCCAGTACGGTATTCATATATGCGAAAGCCAGCAAGTGAGGCATATGGCTTACGGCCGCGAATACGCCGTCATGCTGCGCCGCCTGCATGGTATGCACCACCGCGCCACATTGCTGCCACAACGCTTCAATGCGGGCGGTACTGGCCGGGTCGGTCTCCGCCAAGGGCGTCAGCACCACGCGACGGCCTTCAAACAAACCGTATTGCGCCGCCGCAGCCCCCGACAAATCAGAACCGGCAATCGGATGGCCCGGTACACACCACGCCAGATGCTCCGGCAGGTTTTCGCGAAACAGGGCGCAGACGTCCTGCTTGGTGGAGCCGCCATCGGTGACCAGGCAACCGGGCGCAAGGTGCGGTGCGATACGTTGCATCAGCGCGCCCATCTGGCCCACCGGCGTGGCCAGCAACACCAGATCGGCATCGACCACCGCTTCGGCCGCGTCGGCGGTGGCGACGTCAATGACATTCAGCTCGATGGCGCGCGCCAGATTGTCCGGATTACGCCCTACGCCCACCACGTGCTGCACCAGCCGCACGCGTTTCAACGCCAGCGCAAACGAGCCGCCGATCAAGCCAGTGCCCAGCAGCACCAGTTTTCGCACAGGGGTCATTGCGCTTTACCTTGCACGTCCTCTTCGCGATACGTGCTGATGATCTGCAGCAGCGTGCGTTTGATCCTGGAGCCATCCGCAGGCGCATCGGCAACCGGCGCTTCGGAAATGCGCAACGTATACAGTTTGCCCGGCGCGTAGTTAAAGCCTTCGATGCCGCCATACAACAGCTGCCATGGGCCATCGGCCTTTTCCCGGAACTGCAGGCAATCCATTTTGGCGGCGCCCGCCGTGCACGGCACGGTTTCCGGGGCAATCTGAATGACTTTCTCGACCAGTTGCGCCTTGTGCACAAACACCAGTTGGTCGGTATTGCCGGATTTGAACACCAGCTTGCCATCGCGGGTGAGGTCATAACTTTTCGCTTTGTTCAGCAACTGCAGCACATCGCGTTCTTTCTCGGACGACTCGGTATCCAGACACGCCATACGCGTACCCGCCAGCGGGCCGATCTTGAAGTCGGGATATTCAATCGCGCCCATAAACCGGTTGCACCCCGAAAACCCGCTGATCTTTGCGCCCTTGATGCTCATCGTCACCGGACGCTGTTGTTCGTCGATGGCTTTGGCCGACAATTCCTGACCATTAATGCGCCAGGACTGCAGCTCATAGTCGCCATCCAGCAGCGACAGCGCCTGCGCGCTAAGACTGGCCGCCAGTAACGCGCCGGCCACCAGCCAGGTTTGCAGCAGTTTCATTGGGTTCTCCGGATGTGTTGGTTTATCTGTTTTGGGCAATGCCATGCGACCACGGCGGGCGCGATCAGTTGCCTGCGCGCTGTTCGCGGCCATCAAATCAATCAGATCGAACGCCCCACTGCCTGGGCAATCGCGCCCAGCGTGGTCATCAGTTGTTTCAGCTCGGCCGGGGTCAGCGCCTGGTCGGCATCACACCACGCTTCGCAGGGATTGGGGTGCATTTCGATCAACAAACCGTCAGCGCCTGCTGCCACTGCCGCTTGCGCCAGGGCAGGCACCATCCAGGCTTTGCCCCCGGCGTGGCTCGGATCGACGATCACCGGTAAATGCGTTTCGCGCTTGATGACCGGGATGGCGGTGATATCGAGCACATTGCGATACGCCGTCTCAAACGTGCGGATGCCGCGCTCGCAAAAAATGATGTTGTGATTGCCGCCCGCCGCAATGTACTCCGCCGACATCAGCCATTCCGAAATCGTGGCCGACAAGCCGCGTTTGAGGATGACCGGCTTGTTGACGCGCCCCACTTCTTTCAGCAAATCAAAATTCTGCATATTGCGCGCGCCGATCTGGATGACGTCGACTTCATGCTCGATAAAAGTGTCGAGCATGCGCACATCCATCAGTTCGGTCACGATGGGCAGATTGTGCTGGCGCGCCGAACGCTGAAAGAACTCCAGCCCTTCCACGCCCAGCCCCTGAAACGCATACGGACTGGTGCGCGGTTTGAATGCCCCGCCGCGCATCATGCGACATCCCGCCGCCGCGACCGCCGCCGCCGACTCATCCATTTGCGCCTGGGTTTCCACCGAGCACGGCCCGCCAATCACCTGAATCTGTTCTCCGCCAATCGGAATACCGCGCACGCGGATCACCGAGCCTTGCGGGTGCGTCGCGCGCGCGACAATCTTGTATTGCTTGGCCACGCGGTGGGCGCGTTCCACGCCGGGCATGATTTCAAAATGCGCCAGGTCCAGCTTGTTTTCGTCGCCAATGGCACCAATGATGGTCAGTTCTGCGCCGCGCGAGACATGCTCTTGCAAGCCCGCCTTACGGATCTCGCTGATGACGCCATCGATGTGTGCAGCGGTGGCGTTTTGTTGCATGACGATAATCATGGTTGTTCCTGAATATTCGTGTCCGAAGACGGGAAGGCAAAAAGCGCAAGACCCCGATTGGAAACCAGAGCGCCGGTTCAGGCAACCTCTACGAGTGCCAATCAGGTCATTACACGGCTTACGCGGCCGTTTTTAGCGTAATCACAGCAACCCCAGCACAAGGCTGATATGGATTTACTGACCCGCTTGTTGATCAGCCTGATAACCCAGGCCGCCCTGGTGGAAGCGCGCGACGCGTGGGCGGGCGGACATTTATGGCGCGTATCGCAACTGGCGCGACGCCTGGCGTTGGATCTCAAATTGCCCGCGCCCGACGTCGCGCAAATTACGCTCGGCGCGCTGGTGCATGATCTGGGCAAGATCGGCGTGGCCGAAACCATCCTCAATAAACCGACCCGCCTGAGCGACGAAGAGTTCGATGCCATGCGCGCGCATCCGGAAACCGGTCTGGCCGCATTGGTGGGCCATCCGCTAGCGCATCTGGTCCGTGAATCGGTGCTGATGCATCACGAAACACCCGATGGCACGGGCTATCCGCAAGGTCTGCAAGGCGACGCGCTGCCGCTGGTGGCGCGCATCGTCGGGCTGGTAGACGCGTTTGATGCGATGACCTCAACGCGCTCCTATCGCCGCCAACTCGGCATCGAGCCCGCCTTGCAAGCCATTGAAGATAATATCGATACGCAATTTGATGGCGGACTGGCGCGACACTTTATCAAGATGGCGCGCGCAGGCGCGTTTGACGACATCGCGGGGCATTCCGAGAAAGGTATCGCCATGCAGCACTGCCCCACCTGCGGCCCGATCATCGCCATTCCCCACAAAACCCGTAGCGGCGATGTGATCGCCTGCCCGGCTTGTCGCACCGGTTTCAAGGTATTGGGCAACGCCAATGATTGGCACTTGCGGCCGCTACCGGTGCATATCAGCGCGCGCCCGCTCAGCGTTGATCACGAACTGGTGCAATGTCTGGCGCAGGAAATCCGCGCACAACTGGATGAGCGCGTGGCCCTCGGCGTGGTCTAAGTCCACGCCGGCATCGTGCCGGTTACACGCTGCGAAACTGCTGTGCCGCCACGCGCAAGTAATAGAACATCGAAATGATGGTCAGCACGCCGGCGACATACAGCGCGAGCATTCCGATAAACAAGGTGGGTACACCGGGGATGAGCGGGTCGTTCCAGAGCAGGAACAGGATTGCGATCATCTGCGCCGTGGTCTTGAATTTGCCGATGGTAGCGACGGCCACGCTGCGCGATTTGCCAAGCTGTGCCATCCATTCACGTAATGCAGAAATGGTAATTTCGCGACCGATGATAATGACGGCCAGCCACGACGGCGCGCGCTCCAGTTCCACCAGCAGGATCAGCGCCGCAGCCACCATCAGCTTGTCGGCCACCGGATCAAGAAAAGCGCCAAATGACGATGTCTGGTTCCAGCGCCGCGCCAGAAACCCGTCAAACCAGTCGGTAAGCGCCGCCACGGCAAAGATGGCGGTGCCGATCATGTTCTTCATCGGCATGGCAACCGCGGTGTCGGGCAGATAGAACAAGCCGACAAATACCGGAATTGCGGCTACACGCAGCCAGGTCAGAAAGATCGGCAGATTAAAAGGCATCGCGGGCCACGGTCCGGTTCAAAACCCGCATTCTAACAGCACATGCGCAGCTAGTCTTACAGCGCTGCGTGCATTTACACGCCGTTTTCAAATTGGCGGCGCGCGCAGGCAACACGCAGCGACTAGCCCCGCAATGCGGCATGAATCTTCTCGGCCAGCGCCTGGCTAATACCGTCCACCTGCATCAAATCATCCACGCCCGCGCCTTTTACGCCTTGCAGCCCGCCAAAGCGCGCCAGCAATTTCTGCCGCCGCTTGGGGCCAACGCCTTCAATTTCTTCCAGGCTGGACGCCACACGCGCCTTGGCGCGGCGCGCACGGTGCCCGGTAATGGCAAACCGGTGCGCCTCATCGCGGATTTGCTGGATCAGGTGCAGGCCCGGATGGTCGCGGGGCAGTTGCAGCACATTGTGCGTGCTGGCAAATACCAGTTGCTCCAGCCCGGCTTTACGCGTTTCGCCTTTGGCCACGCCGATCAGCGCCGGTTGCGGCAGGCCCACCTCTTCCATCACCGCCTCAGCCATCGACAACTGACCTTTGCCGCCGTCGATCAAAATAAGATCGGGCACCTTACCTTCGCCAGCTGCAATTTTCTCATAACGGCGCGTCAAGGCCTGGCGCATGGCGGCATAGTCATCGCCCGGCGTAATCCCATTGATGTTGTAGCGCCGGTACTGGCTGGTCTGGATATCGCCATCATCAAACACCACGCACGACGCCACGGTGGCCTCGCCCATGGTGTGCGAAATATCAAAGCACTCGATGCGTGCCGCGTCTTCCGGCAAACCCAAAGCTTCGATCAGCGCTTGCAAGCGCCCGGACTGGCTGGCGGCATGGCTGCTGCGTTGCTGGATGGCCAGGCTGGCGTTTTTGCGCGCCATTTCCAGCCACACCCGACGTTCGCCGTTGGGATTGGCGTTGATGATCACTTTGCGTTGCGCTTGCTCGGTCAACAGTTGCGTCAGCACGTCCAGATTGGGCGGCGCGGGCGAACAGATCACCACCGGCGGCACCGTGCGGTCCAGATAATGCTGGGCGAGGAAGGCTTCCAGCGCTTCGGCCTCGTCGTAATCCTCCGCGTGCGTGGGGAACAGATTTTTGTCGCCCACGTGTCGGCCGCCACGCACCATGGCGAGGTTCAGGCACACCGTGCCGTTTTCCACCACGGCGGCGACGATATCGGCGTCCAGCTCGTTGGTATTACTCGACACAAACTGCCGTTCCTGAATCCGCGCCAGCGCCTGGATCTGGTCGCGGATGGCGGCGGCTTCTTCAAACTTCCACTCTTCCGACAAACGCGCCATGCGCGTTTCCAGCTCCAGCAGCAATTCGTTGGCGCGGCCGTTTAAAAACAGCACCGCGTTATTGACGTCGGCCCGATAGTCCTCGGGCGTAATCAGGTCCACACAGGGCGCGGAACAGCGCTTGATCTGATGCAGCAAACAGGGGCGCGAGCGATTGGCAAACACCGTGTCTTCGCAGGTGCGCAGCTTGAACACCTTCTGCAACAGCTGAATGCTTTCCTTGACCACATAGCCGCTTGGAAACGGCCCGAAATACTGATTACGCTTGTCCAGCGCGCCGCGGTAATACGCCAGTCGCGGTGTTTTATGGCCCGTCACCACCAGATAGGGATAGCTTTTGTCGTCGCGAAACAAGATGTTATAGCGCGGCGCCAATGCCTTGATCAGGTTGTTTTCCAGTACCAACGCTTCGGCTTCGGAGCGCACCACCGTGGTTTCGATGCGCTCGACTTGCGTCAGCATCAGGCGGATGCGTGGGCTGTGGTCGTTTTTCTGAAAATACGAGCCCACACGCTTACGCAAGCTGATGGCTTTGCCGACATACAGCACCGTGCCATCGCCCGCCAGCATGCGATACACGCCGGGCAGCAGCGGCAGCGCTTTTACAAACGCCAGGTGACGTTCAAGGCGGGCTTGGGGATCGGAATCAGGAGCGGCTTGCGCCACGGAGTCGGACATGAGAGGCCTGGATCAAAATTCAGCCCCGATTTTAGCAACACTGCGCCAGGTGCTGAAAGCACAACGCGTGGCAGCCCTGTGCGTGCGCGCCTGGCCCCACGTTTCAGACGCGCTTTTCGGGCTTTATTCGAATGTCATAAATTGCTATTTAATACCGTTAATCTGCTATGCACCTGTATTCATTAAATGAAATTTTTCTGTATCTATAGATTGCTTTGAAAGCGCTATAACATCCGGCCGTAAGTTAAAAACAGGCCAGCAAGATAATCGCGGCAACGCCAGGCCAATATCGCAAAAGAACACCCACCAGTTAGCAGAATTCAAACAAGTGTCATCAAATCGATATAAACCAGGAGTCATGATGAGCAATCCCCAATTAACGCTGTATGTCGGCGCGGATTTTGTCAGCGTATTTGCCATGTCGGCATTTGTGGCTTTAACCGAAAAAGAACTCGAATTTGATATCGTCAAAGTCGATCTGAAACAGCGCGCCAATTACCTGCCCGATTACACGCAATTGTCGATCACCAACAAAGTGCCCACGCTGGTGCACAACGGTTTTAACGTGTCGGAATCCTCGGCCATTGCTGAATACCTGGACGAAACCTTTGCCGAAACCGGCCGCCGCGCGCTGTACCCCAAGGCCGCGCATGACCGCGCCCGCGCCCGGCAAATCCAGGCGTGGCTGCGCAGCGATCTGCTGGTGGTGCGCAAAGAACGCCCGGCTGATCTGATCTACTTTGGCAAAAAAGAAACGCCTTTATCCGACGAAGCACGCGTGGCCGTCGACAAACTGTTCCGCGTGGCCAACCAGTTGCTGGATCACGGTTCCGACCCGCTGTTTGGCGAATGGAGCATTGCCGATACCGATCTGGCCGTGATGCTTAACCGCCTGGTAGCCAATGGCGATGAGGTACCGGCCAACCTGGCGGCGTATGTGCAAAAGCAGTGGCAGCGCAACAGCGTGCAACGTTGGGTGCAGCAAACCCGCTAAGCCGCGTACGCGGGCGCAAGCCCGAATAAAACCCTGCGGCGGCGCACCCGCCCCGCAGGCGCCCTCTGGCCTCATTGCGCCAGAGCGCCAGCCCGCCGTTATCGCGGTGGGGTAACCCGATCTGACTGATTCATCGTGGCCGTAACCCCGCAGCCGTTTTTAAACGGCGGCGCGCCCTGTTACGCCCCGAGCAATGGTTAGCGCAAAGGCCCGATAGCGCGTGCATTAAATGGCGCATTAAGGCTACCGGCATGAAGCTTGTTTACTTTTTTTGCGAGGCGGATTGTGCAGGATGTGATCGAGTTTGAAAAATTCAAGCCTTATACAGCCAAGTCGATTCAGGATACTGAATACTGGCATAAATTAACGCCTGAATTACAGGAAGCCATTAACGTTGTTTCGCGCGTTATGCCTTTTCGCACCAATCAATATGTATTGAGCACATTGATCGACTGGAATAATGTACCCAATGATCCGATGTTCCGGCTCACCTTTCCGCATCGCGATATGTTGCTGGAAGAAGAATATGAATCGTTGCACGCATTAATTGCCGCGGGCGATCAGGTGGCAATCAAGCGCAGGGTGGAATTGATCTGGCGCCGCATGAATCCGCATCCGGCGGGCCAGCTCACGCATAACGCCGCGCTGCTGGACGGCAAACCGCTGGCGGGCGTGCAGCATAAATACCCCGAAACCGTGCTGTTTTTCCCCGGCGCGGGCCAGACCTGCCACGCCTATTGCACCTTCTGCTTTCGCTGGGCGCAGTTTATTGGTGAAGAAGAACTCAAGTTCAACGCCAGTGAGGCGGAAGAGCTGGTGGCTTATCTGCGCCAGTACCCCGAAGTGACCGATGTGCTGATCACGGGCGGCGATCCGCTGATCATGAACACGCGCTCGCTTGCCGGATACATCGAGCCGCTGCTGCAACTGCCGCAAATCAAGAGCATCCGCATCGGCACCAAATCGGTGGCGTACTGGCCGCAGCGCTTTGTTACCGATAAAGATGCCGATGCGCTGCTGGCGTTGTTCCGCCAGGTGGTCGCCTCGGGCAAAAACCTGGCGATCATGGGTCATTACAGCCATCCGGTGGAGCTGCGCCCGGCCATTGCCAAAGAAGCGGTGCGCCGCATTACCGGCACCGGCGCCACCTTGCGCATGCAGTCGCCGGTCATCCGCCATATCAACGAAGACCCGTATGCGTGGCGCGAACTGTGGGTGGAAGGCGTACGCCTGGGCGCGATTCCTTATTACATGTTTGTCGAGCGCGATACCGGCCCCAGCCACTATTTCGAGCTACCGCTGGCACAGGCTTTCCAGATTTTCCGCACCGCCTACACCGGCGTGTCTGGCCTGGCGCGCACCGTGCGCGGGCCGTCGATGAGCACCTTCTACGGCAAGGTGGTGATCAACGGCATCGAAGTGGTGGCAGGCGAAAAAGTGTTTGTGCTGACCTTCTTGCAGGCCCGCAATCCGGACTGGGTCTTGCGCCCGTTTTACGCGCGCTTTGATCCGCAAGCCACGTGGCTGGACGACCTGGTGCCCGCGTTTGGCCAGCAACACTTTTTCTTTGAACACGACGCCGAACCCGCGCCGCGCAAAACCATTGCCCTGACTCTGGCCGTGTAAGCGCGGCCCTTTACCGAACCTGGACTCCACACCATGAAACACCTGAACCCGGACATTGCCCGGTTAATCTGCCAACGCGCCGCGGAACGCCGTGGCGTGTCGACCGAACACGCGCGCTGGTTTGCCGATGCGCTGGTCGAAACCTCGTTGATGGGCATTGATACCCACGGCCTGCGCCTGTTTGCGCTGTACCTGCGTGAACTGGACGAAGGCCGCAGCAAAGCCAAACCGCACTTTATGCTGCGCCGTCGCCAGGGCGCGATGGCCACGCTGGATGCCGATGCCGCACTGGGCACCGTCGCCGGGCTGCATGCCGCGCGACTGGCGGTGGGCATTGCGCAAAGCCATGGCATCGGCGCGGTGGCGGTCGGCAATTCCAACCATTTTGGCGCGGCCTCCATCTATGGCCTCGAAATCGCCCGCCACAACATGATCGGCCTGGTCACCACCAGCGCCGCGGCGCGCATGTCGCCGTTTAATGGCAAGCGGGCCATGTTTGGCACCAACCCGATCTGCTTTGTGGCGCCGGGCGTGGGCGAGCAGCGTTTTATGCTGGATATGGCCACCAGCCAGATCTCGTATTCGCAAATCAAACACTATCGCAAAAACGGTCTGGCGCTGCCGCTGGGCTGGGTGCTCAATGCCGCGGGCGAGCCCACCGAGCAGCCAGCCGATGTGGTTTCGCTGTCGCCGCTGGGCGGCTACAAAGGCCAGGGCCTGGCGATGATGGTGCAGATCCTCAGTTGCCTGCTGGCCAGCATGCCGCTCGATCACGAACTGGACCATCTGGACACCGGGCGCTTTGATACCGGCCGCAATATCGGCCACTTCATGATCGCCATCGACCCCAGCGCATTTGCCAACCCGGCCAGCTTTCGCCAGCAAGTCAGCCGCCTGATGGACGACGTGCGCGCCACTCCGGCGCGTGACGGCGCGCGGGTACAAGTGGCGGGAGACCCGCAAGCGGCCAACCGGCAACAACGGCTGCAGCACGGTATTCCGGCCCTGCCCGAAGAAATCGAAGCCCTGCTGCGCGAAGGCGAGCGCGCGGGCGTGCTGGAAACCCGCGCCCTGGTGCTGGAAGACGCGGAGGTGACAGCATGAGCGGCAATGTCATTCCGTTTGACCGGCGTTCGGGCGAAGTCTGGCTGGATGGCGAATTTGTCGAGTGGCAGTCGGCGCGCATCCATGTACTAACGCACGGCCTGCACTACGGCAGCACCGTGTATGAAGGCGAGCGTGTGTATGGCGGCCAGGTGTTCAAGCTGGGCGCGCATACCGACCGGCTGTTTGCGTCGGCCGAGACCATGGATATCAAGTTGCCCTATCCGAAAGCCGAGCTGGAAAACGCCACCCGGCAATTGCTGGAACGCAACCAGATTGTGGATGGCTATGTGCGGCCCGTGGCCTGGCGCGGCAGCGAAATGATGGCGACCTCCGCGCGCAATAACCGCATTCATGTGGCGATCGCATGCTGGCAATGGCCCAGTTATTTTGATCCGGCCGCGCGCATGGCCGGCATTACCTTGCAAACGGCCGAATGGCGCCGCCCGCCTCCCTCCAGCAGCCCGTTTCAGGCCAAGGCGTCTGGCCATTACATGATCGCCACGCTGAGCAAACACAAAGCCGAAAACGCCGGCTTTCATGACGCGCTGATGCTGGACTGGCGCGGTTATGTGGCTGAAGCCACCAGCGCCAATATCTTTTTTGCGCGCGAAAACCGGCTGTACACGCCGCGCCCGGATTGCTTTCTGAACGGCATTACGCGCCAGACCGTGATTGCGCTGGCGCAAGAGATGGGCATGGAAGTGATCGAACGCCACATCCTGCCTGAAGAAATGGGCGAGTTTGACGAATGCTTTCTGACCGGCACCGCCGCTGAAGTCACGCCGGTCAGCCGCATTGATCATTATCAATTTAAACCCGGCCGGGTGTGCGAAGCGCTGGTCGCTGCGTACTTTGCTCTGGTGCAGCCCGCCGCCGCGCAAGGAGAACGCCATGCTGGCTGAAGCCCGTATTCAAAACCCCGCCACCGACGTGGCGCCCGAGCGGCTGCAGCGTTACCAGGCCGAACTGGCCGAGCGCGGCTGGACATTGGTCGAGCCGCGCGATGTGGCCGACGGCGTGCGCTCGCTGCTGGCGCATTTTGGCCGCGTGATCCCGCAACTGGATGGCCAGGAGACGTTTGAAGTCACGCTCAAGCCCGGCTTTGGCAATCTGCCGTACTCGCAAAGCAAAAACGGCATCGGCCCGCACACCGAAGCGCCGGTGTATGACCCACCCCCGCGTTATCTGGTGCTGCATTGCCACAAGCAGGCGCAATGCGGCGGCGGCCACACGCAACTGGCCGATGGCCTGGCGTTTTTTAACGCGCTGCCGGCCGAGCTGCAGCTTTGGGCCACGCGCAACCCGGTGCGCTTTACCGCCACCGCGCAGCCAGGCCAGCCCGCGCAACAGCAGATTGAACGCCCGATGCTGACGCATCAGGACGGCCAGCCGCTGTTCCGCTTCAGCTACAACCAGTTCAACTACGGCGACGTCAATCCGTCGGCCGCCGACATCGCCAACCCGCTGCAACACCACACCGAGACGCCGCTGCACCAGATCGCCGCAGCCGGTGAGGCGTTCTTTATCGCGCAAGCGGTGCCGGTGCTGATTCCCGAAGGCCATGTGCTGATCTGGGACAACTGGCGGCTGATGCATGCGCGCAGCCAGTACCAGGACCCGGCGCGCCACCTTACCCGCTACTGGCTGGCCTGAACGCCACGCCCGCCGCCACCCCGCTCTCGCCTCAGGAAAAGTGTTCATGTCGCAACCCACAAGCAACAACGCCGCCAGCGCGGTCAACCATGATCTGGTGCGCCATCTCAACCGCGCCTGGCCCAAACGCGCCACCGTCTGCGCCGTCGATCGTTTTCAGATCGAAGACGAATTTGATCCGGCGCGGCCCGATTACCCGCTCAGCATGGTGCCGTTTCATGACGACCCGCGCTTTGCACAACTGGACGCCGCCACGCGCAGCGCCATCCTCACGTGGGGCTGGATTGGTTATAACCAGCGCACCGTCACCGCCGAAGAAAGCGTGGTCAACCCCGCGCTGAGCGTGATCGCCAACCAGTATCTGGGCGAAGACGACTGGCATTTTCGTGAGGCCATGCAACAAACGCTGATCGACGAGCACTACCACACGCTGATGCATTTGCGCGCCATCGAACGCGCCCGCGCCGAGCGCCAGATTGATTACACGTTGACCCTGCCGCGCTCCGTCACCTATCGCCGTCTGCAAGAAGTGCAACAAGGCCTTAACGAGCCGTGGCAGCGCGATCTGGCCGCGATTGCGTTCGCGGTGGTGGCCGAGATCAGCGTTAACGCGTATCTGGATACCCTGGCGCAAGACCAGAGCATCCAGCCGCAAAACCGCCGCGTGGCCGAATTGCACAACCGTGACGAATACGCGCACAGCAAGGTGCTGGCCGAGATCGGCAAGGTGATGTTCGCCAATATGGCCACCGAGCGCCGCGCGTTTTTTGCGCAGATGCTGCCCGTCGCCCTGCATGCATTCGTGGCGCAGGACTACTCGATGTGGGAGGCCATTTTGCTGCATCTGCAAGTGCCCGACGCCGCCGCCATCATCGCCGACGCGCAAACCCGCAACCGCGGTGGCGTCATCATGCGCGATTACACCGGTCTGCACCGGTTGGCCGCCGATATCGGCATTCTGGACCAGATGAACTTTGACTTTACCGGCACGCTGCGCCCCAGCGCCGAAGCCATGACGGAGGCCGCATGAGCACGCCCGCCAACACCCCGCTGTACGAGGTCTACGCCATTCGCGTGGGCGCCAACGGCAAACGCACCGCGCGCGAGAACTTTTTGTATGACGCCTGCTGCGGCGACCCCAATGCATCGATGCCGCTGGATTATTACTTCTGGGTCATCCGCAATGCGCAGCACACCGTGGTGGTGGACACCTGCTTTCAGCCCGCCACCGCGCACAAGCGCGACCGCGAAATGCAGCGCCTGCCCGAGGCCTCTTTGCGCATGCTGGGCATCGAACCGGCCGAGGTGCGCGAGCTGATCATCACCCACCTGCATTGGGATCACGCTGGCAACCTGGGGCTGTTTCCACGCGCCACCGTGCATTTGCAAGAAGAAGAACTGCGCTTTTGCACCGGCCCGAAGATGACGCATCACACCATCAACAAAACCTACGAAGCCGACGACGTGGTCACTGCCATACGCCATCTGTTTGATGGCCGGCTGAAGCTGCATCGCGGCGTGGCCGAAGTGGTGCCAGGTGTGACGATCCACCCGGTGGGCGGGCATACGCCTGGCAGCCAGGTGGTGCGCGTACCCACGCAACGCGGCTGGATTGTGCTGGCCTCGGATTCGGCGCACTTGTGGGCCAATATCCGCCTGCGCAGCCCGTTTCCGATTCTGGACGACATGGCGCAAACGCTGGAGGCATTTGACACCATCGACCAACTGGCCGACGGCGATGACCATGTGATACCGGGGCATGATCCGCTGGTGGCGCAGCGCTTTCCGCACTGGGCGGGCGATGCGCAAATCATTTGCCTGCACGAGCAGCCCAGCGATATTCCGGGCCATACCAGCGCCTATCGTCAGGCCAGCGCGCGCTAAGCGCTACCGAGGTCGCATATGCAAACCGTAGATATTGTGGTGGTGGGGGCTGGCGTGGTGGGGCTGGCGGTGGCGCGGGCGCTGGCGCGCGCAGGCCGCCAGGTACTGGTGCTGGAAGCCGCGCCACAAGCGGGCATGGGCACCAGCGCGCGCGGCAGCAAGGTCATCCACGCCGGGCTGTATTACCCGGCCGGATCGCTGAAAGCGCAGCTCTGCACCCACGGCCGCCAGTTGCTGTACGCGTATTGCCAGCAGCGCCAGATTGCCTATCGGCGCTGCGGCAAATTGCTGGTGGCCACCTCCGATAACGAGCTGGACCAGTTGCATGCGCTGCAGCTCAAGGCCAAGCGCAACGGCGTAACCAATCTGCAGCTGATCAGCGCGGCACGGGCACAGGCCCTGGAACCCGAGTTGCGATGCAGTGGCGCGTTGTTGTCGCCCGACACCGGCATCGTCGATAGCGCGGCCTATGTGCGCGCATTGCAAACCGACGCCGAGCGTGCTGGCGCCCGTTTTGTGTTTAACGCCGAGCTGGCGTCGGCCGAGACGCGTGCGGACGGCTTTATGCTGATTGTGCGCGACGCCATGGGCACACAATGGCGCGCGCGCCAGCTGATCAACTGCGCCGGTTTGTGGGCGCCGCGGCTGGCGGCACAGATCAGCGGCCTGCCGCAACAGGCCGTGCCGCAAGCGTATTACGCCAAGGGCCATTACTTTAGATGCGATGCGCCCAGCCGCTTTAGCCATCTGATTTATCCGCTACCCAACCAGGCCGGACTGGGCGTGCATTTAACGCTCGATCTGGCAGGCCGCGTGCGCTTTGGGCCCGATGTGCAATGGCTGGATGGCCCCGGCATTGCGGCCGACCCCGCCCACATCGCGCCCTACCCGGCTGACCCGCAACGCGCCGCCGCGTTTTACACCGAAATCCGCAAATACTGGCCCGGCCTGCCCGACGGCGCGCTGCGCCCCGACAGCGCCGGCATCCGCCCCAAACTGGCTGGCGCGGATGCGGCGGCGCAGGACTTCCGCATCGACACCGAGGCGCAGCACGGCGTGCGCGGGCTGATCAATCTGTTCGGCATTGAATCGCCGGGGCTAACCGCGTCGCTGGCGCTGGGTGAGCACGTGGCCGCGCTGGTGCAAAGCGGTGCAGAAGTGGCGGCCGCCACGGCATAACCGAGGTCAACGTCCCCCATAGGGTGGGTCTAGACCCACCCAACAAAGCCAACGAAAAGAACACGGCCGTACGCGCATTTCTCATCGGCTTTGAATGGTGGGTCTAGATCCACCCTATGCACGTTTAAATCAGGCAGCGGCCATTTGCCCCAGCCGGTGCAGCGCGTCGTCCACGGCGGGCGTAAACGCCATGCCGGCGCTCAGGCGCAGGCAGTTGGCAAAATGTGCCGAGCTGGAAAACATCTGCCCCGGCGCAAAGCTGATGCCGCGTTGCAGCGCCTGTTCAAACAAGGGCAGCACTGAGCGTGGCGTGGGCAGCTGCACCCACAGCATCGCGCCGCCGCTGGGTTGCGATACCTGCGTGCCCGGCGGAAACGAGCGCAACACCGCCTGGGTGACACGCTCGCGCTGCACCGCCAGCTGCAGCCGCACCTGGCGCACATGTTGTTCATGCGTGCGCGAACCCAGAAAGCTGGCCAGCGTTAGCTGGGGCAGCAGATCGCACGAGCGCGACTGCGCATACTTGAGCATGCCCACCCGGCTACGCCAGCGCCCCGGCGCCATCCAGCCCAGCCGCAAGCCCGGCGCCAGCGATTTGGTCAGCGATGCGCAATGGATGACATAACCGGCCTCGTCCCAGCGTTTTAGCCCCGACAGCGGCGCGTCCTGGCTGGCCAGTTCGGCATAGGTGTCGTCTTCGATCACGGCAATCTGCTCGCGCGTGCACCAGCGCACCAGCCGTTCTTTATGCGCGTCGGGCATTACACAGCCCAGCGGGTTCTGCAGATTGGGCATCACCACCACCGCCTTGATCAACCGCCGTTGCGCTGCGCTTTCCAGCGCATCCAGGCAGATGCCGGTATGCGGGTCGGTGGGGATTTCCAGCGCCTGCAGGTTAAGACTTTCCAGCGTTTGCAACAGGCCAAAAAAGGTGGGCGATTCCACCGCCACCACGTCGCCCGGTTGCGTAACGGCGCGCAAGGCCAGGTTAAGCGCTTCGGTGCCGCCCTGGGTGATGATGATGTCCTCGGGCGTCAGATGCATGCGGCTCATCAGCGCGCGTCGCGCCAGCAATCCGCACAAGGCCGGGTGGCCGGTGGCGGGCGCGGGTCGGCCCAGCACGCCGCTTTGCCGCCGCAAGGTATTCATCATGCAACGTTGCAAGGCGGCATGCGGATAGAGCGCGGGCGCCATTTGCGCATGGGCCAGATTAACCTTGACCGACGTGGCGCGCGTTGCCGCCAGCAGCGCCGAAATGCGCGAGCTGGCGCCGTCAAACTGGGCGGCGTCCAGCTGCGCGCCAGGCTGCACCGGCGCCGGCGCTGGCGCGTTATCGCGCGGTGCGCGGATGTAGTTGCCCGAGCGCGGCCGCGCTTCCAGCACGCCGTGTTCTTCCAGGCGGCGGCACACATTCAGTGCGGTGGACAGGCTGATGTCGTGCTTGCTCATCAAGGTGCGCACCGACGGCATTTTGTCGCCGTGCTTGAGCGTGCCGCGCTCGATGGCGTCCAGATAATGGTTGGTGAGTTGGTGATACAGGGGAAGCGTGCGCATGGTTTCGTTTTTACCCGTTTAGAGAGCTGCTGCAGGCTTGCTGGGTCGCCATGGCGAGTACGCGTGTTACGGGGGATGGACTAACACCCGGCTGGGGGGTGGCGACGCGGCGTATCAACGCCGCGTCGCGGGCCGGGCAATGGCTCAGGCACCTTGTGGGATGGCCCGCAAACCGGCGCTGGATCTTTGCAGATAGCCGGTTACGCCTACGAACACGAGCGCCATGCCCGCGACCAGTAGCCAGAATTCGCTCATATGATTGTGGTTGCTCATCCAGCGCCAGGTGGTGACGCCAAAACCGCCGCCCAGCGACTCGCCCACGGCGGTGCTGATCGACAGAATGCTGTAGGCCACGGCGCGGCTTTCCTGGCCTATCAGGCCCAGCAGCAGCACGTCCACGCTGGGAATAAACAACATCTCGGCCAGCGTAAACAGCACCACGAACACCACCGCACCGGGATAACCGGGCACCGCCCACGCGGCAATAAACGCCAGCATGAATACGGTAAAAGCCAGCGTCACCTGGCGCATGGGGCGCCCACCCTGCCAGCGTTCGGCAATATGGGTCAATGGCAGCTGCAAGGTCACAATCAGCACCGCGTTCAGCGAATACAACCAGCCCAGTTTGCTGGCCGAATCCAGCGCGCTGGAGACATACAGCGCCAGCGTATTAAACAGCTGCCCGTACAGAAACCAGCCAAACGCATTGATCAGCAAAAACGCGCGCAAACCGGGCCGTTGCAGCAGGTTGCGATAGGTGCGCCAGTTGCTGGAACCGGCCTTTTGCATCACCGCCGCCACGCGATGCAGCCGCAGCCAGGTCAGTACGCCAGCCAGCACATAGGTGGCCGCAATGCCCGCCGCCACCCAGCCATATTGTTTGCGATCGACAAGATACAGCGCCAACGGCGCGGCCACGGCCGAAGCCACGTTAACCGCCACATTGATCACCGAAAACAGCCGCGCGCGGCTTTGCATCGAATCACTGACCGCCGCGCCCAACTGCTTGCTGGCCAGGTTGTTGATCGAGATGCCCACCCCCGCCAGCATTAGCGCCAGCGCCATCAGCGGCAGTTGCTGCACCTGGCCCAGCGTGGCCAGCCCCACCGCCGCGATCACGCAACCGGTCAGCACCGAGCGCGGCGCGGGACTGCCATCCAGCCATGGCGCCAGCGGAATCTTGGCCACCTTGTTGGCAAACGTGAACAAAGCCATCAGCAGCGCCACCTGGCTGGCCTGCAAACCTTTGGCGGTCAGCATCACCACCAGTGACGACAACAGGCCGAAATAGCCAAAGTTGGCCATAAAGTAATGAATGACGACGGCCGAGACGCCGCGTTGCTGTCCTGTCGGTTCCATAGTGGTTCTGCCTTTGTGGGTGATATCAAAACACTGCAATCAGAAGTTCATGCGCAGGCCAGCCAGCACATCGTGCGTGGTGCCGCCGCTATCCACCGGCAGCGCAAACCCCACGCCCGAACTGCTGCCGTTGCGCAGACTGGCCACGCTGGCGTACACGGCGTCGCGTTTGTTCAGCGCGTACACCACAGCCAGGCCATAAGTGAGCGCCTTGTTTTGCGGCGCGTTGGCGTTGCGCGTGGATGAATAATCCAGCCGCACATCCAGCTTTTCGCTCAGCCGCACAATGCCGCCGCAGGTGCTTTCGTCGATCACCTGGCCCAGTTGGGTGGTGCGGATGCGTTGGCGTCCGGCCGAAATGCGGCCCCAGTCAAATTCGTAAGCGGCGCCCAATAAAAACAGTTTGGCATCGGGGTCGGCCACGCTATAGCGATGATCAAATACCGCCGCGCTACCGATATATAAATGTGACAAGGGCCAGAGGGTAAAAGTTAAATAACCGCGGCCACCATCATTATCATTGCCGGGCGAATAACCACCGGCAAATGCCAGCTTTAAATCAGTGATCGGCGCTAGTTCCAAAACCATATCGTTGCGGCCATACTGGTATTTATTGCCGCCTTTAAAAATGGCATATGCATTGCCCCAGAACGACACGCCAAAACCATCCAGCTTTGATAACACGCGGTAATGGGGCGAGTACTGTTTGCCCACCGTCAGCTTGCCGTCTTCGGTCTGCAGCGCCATATAGGCCAGCCGCGGGCCAGTGATGTCGGTGGGCGGCGTAACGCCATGCGCCACAATCACTGGATATTCGATATCGCTGATCACCGTCATATAACCAAGGTCTTCGGTATTTCTGAATGCAATTTTTGAGGCATTCAATCCGTCATGGTCCACCAGCATGCGTTGCTGGGTATTGGTGCGCGTAAATTCAGTATAAATATCAATCGTGCCCAATATTTGCGTCGTGGCCTGACATTGCAATGCCGCGCCGCTAAAAACCAATATACCAAGCGCTTTACGGATTAATGCTGATTTAAATCGCGCCTTGTTGGGCGCGGCGTGCCCCACCGGGCCAGCGCGCTGGCCACGTTTGATTGCAATATGCATATAGGTCTTGTTGTTATGGTTATGCGGGCTGCAGCCACCGCCGCCGCGGCCAGGATGCCGCAGCGACGGTGGCGGGTGCGTCAGGCGTGTTCCGCGACGGCTGCAGCCGGTTTCCACACATACAGAAAGTCCAGCGATTTGATCGCGCCGCGCGCGCGTTCCAGCGCCTGGTCTGGCGATTCGCCCACTGCAATCGCCAGTGCCGAGCGATCAAAACTATGCCGCACCGCGCTGCCGCGCGAACCCGGTTTGCGGATCAGATCAAACGCTTTGATATACGACAGCTGTTTGATTTCGGTCATGCCGCGCACTTCGGCCAGTTGCTGGCTTTCCGACGCCGACGGGTCGGCATACCAGATGGCCGCGCTCTGGTTGCTGACGATGGTGGCGGGCAGCAGCGGCGTGATATCGGTGCCCAGGCTTTGCACGGCCACCAGGTCATACAGGTCTACGCCGGTGGCGTAATTAACCAGCTCGATAATGCGATCGCCGCCGATGCGCGTATGCGTTTCGATAATGCGCGGGCCGTCGGCCGTCAGCATCAGTTCGGTATGCGAAGGCGTGTTGTTAAAGCCAAACGCGGCCAGGATGCGTTTGACGTATTGCTCGATCGCCAGGTAGTCAGCCTGCGGCACCGGCGCGGGCACCAGATGGCCAATCTCGACAAAGGTTTTGGCGTCTTTGAATTTTTTGGTGATGGCCACCACGTGGTGCTGGCCGTTGCTGGAAATGGCTTCGACGCTGAATTCTTCGCCCACCAGAAATTCTTCCACCATTACGCCGGTTTCAATATTGGCCGCGCCCACCCAGTCCAGCGCTTCGGCAATGCCTGCGGCGTTGTCGATGCGCGCCACGCCCTCGCTGGCTTCGCCCGCCACCGGCTTGACGATGCACGGAAAACCGATGGTTTCGATGGCCGCCAGCAAGGCGGCGCGGCCTTGCGCAAACTGATAGCGGCAGCTGGGAATACCGTGCTGGTCCAGCGCCTTGCGCATGTCGGCCTTGTTGGCCACCAAGTGCAGCAAATCAATATCGATGGTGCACGGCACGCCCAGATGTTGCGCCACGGCATAGGCAGTGGCTTGCACCTGATCGTTGTACGCCGCCACCGCGTCAAACGGCTGGTTGGCGTGGAAAGCCGCGGCGGTGGCGGCCCACAGCTCGGTCGGGGTGTCGTCGTCGAGCATCACCACGTGTTGGTACGGGCCGTGCAGATCGTCGGCAATGATGCGATGGCGCGGCATGAACAACACAATCTGGTGCCCGCGCTCTTGCAGGCGGTAATGGCAAGGACGGTTGGTGCCTATGATCAGAACTCTCATTTCGGTTTACCTTTGCGCAGAAATATAAAAGTCAGTACCCACGCGACGCCACAGCGCCGCACACCCGCTATCGTCAACCCCGACGGCCTTGCTTCAGCCCGTGGCCGTGTCGGTGTTTTCGACCGAAAAACTGGATAACAGCGCCTGCTGCGGCAGGTTGTTGATATTCATCATCACCAGCGGCGCGCTGGCCGAGCTGTTGTCAAAGCGGTGCGTAATGCCCGCAGGCACCAGCACCCAATCACCCGGCGCTAGTACGGTGACTTCGGGCAGGCCGCTGTCCGGGTCTTGCAAGGTGACCGTGCCGTGGCCGGACTGGATAAAAAACAGATGCCACCACGAGTGCTTGTGCGTCTGCATCTGCTCGCCCGGGTTAATCCATTGCATCGACATCGCCATACCCGGCACCACTTCGCAGCCGGTTTCACCGGGGCCCACCGCCAGCGCGATGGTGTCGGTGGCCGGGTCGGTATTGGCCAGCCGCAACGCTTGTAGATCGGCATCGCGCCAGACGGCCGGGCGGCTTTGCATTTGCCGATAAAAGTTGCGGTACGGCATAAACGGAAAGGTGTTGCCAGCAAATTTGCTCATTACCAAAACCTGTTAAAACGATGGGGTCATCAAGGTGGCGCGCTCAGGCAGGCAGCGCTTGCGTGGCGCGCGCCGCGTGCAGTTCCAGCGCGTACAGCAGACACAGCGCCAGCCCGTGTGCCGCCGTCGCCACTTCGGCCACGGCCGGATAACTGGGCGCCAGCCGGATGTATTGGTCATCGGGGTCGCCATGCGGAAAACTGACGCCCGCTGGCGTAACGGTAATGCCCGCCTCGCGCGCCAGTTGCACCGTCAGCTTTGCCGTGCCCGGCGGCACTTGCAGATGAATAAAATAGCCGCCCTGCGGCTGGTTCCAATGCACGCCCGGCACGCCTGCCAGGTGCTGCGTAAACGCGTCATACACCGCCTGAAACCGCGGCCGCAGAATGGCGGCGTGGCGTCGCATCAGCGCCTGCACCGTGGGCAGATCGCGCATAAAGCGCACGTGGCGCAACTGGTTGATCTTGTCGGGGCCGATGCTGCGCACCAGCGCATGGCGCAGCCACCACGCGATATTGGCGGGCGATGCCGCCATCGCCGCCACGCCCGCGTTGGCGAACGTCATCTTGGCGGTGGAGGTAAACGCCAGCACGCGGTCGGGATGGCCCGCGGCGGTGCACTCTTCCAGCATGTTGAGCGTGTGGCGTGGCGTATCGCCCAGATGGTGATGGCGATAAGCGTCATCCCAGAACAAACGGAAATCCGGCGCGGCCTGCATGCGCGCCAGCCGCCGTACGACCGCATCGCCATACACGGTGCCGGTGGGGTTGTTATACGTGGGCACGCACCACATGCCGCGGATATCGGGGTGCGCCGCCAGCAAGCTTTCCACCGCATCCATATCGGGGCCGTCGTCCCGCAACGGCACCGTATACAGCGTGATGCCGTAGGCGGCGCAGATGCTGAAATGCCGGTCGTAGCCGGGCACCGGCGCAATAAACGCCAGTTGTTGCAGCGTGCGCCACGGCGCATGCGGCGCAAAACCGTGCCACAGCGCGTACATCAAACAGTCATGCATCATTTCGAGCGTGGCGCTGCCGCACACCACGGTTTGCGCGGCCGATGCGCCCAGCAATGCGCCAAATAACTGGCGCGCCTCGGGGATGCCGCCATTGCCGCCATAGTTGCGGCAGTCCATGCCATCGCTGGCGGCGCAATCGCTGTCGCTGGCCAGCATATCGAGCATGGGCATCGATAAATCCAGTTGCTCGGGCGCAGGTTTGCCGCGCGATAAATCAAGCTGTAGACCTTGTTGCAAAAGCTGGCGATAAGCGTGGGCGGCGGGCGTCATGGCGGGCTCCAAATAAGTTTTTATGCGGCGCGCGGGGTGGGTCAATAAACCGGCTTGATCTCGATACGCTGTTCCAGCGCCGCCACCAGTTGCAGCAATTGTCGGCACAGCGTGGCGTAATCGGCGTGATGCACCATCACGTAACCCAGAAAAGAAAAATTGTCGGTAATCAGCGTAGATGCAGGCGCGCCCAGCGGTTTGTCCCAGCCCCCGCCAATCAGCCGGATGCCCAGCGCGTTTGCGGTGGCGGCGATATCGGGCCAGGCCAGCACCGTGCCATCGCGCGGCGCCTGGATCAGCCGCACGCCGCTGTAGCCCACCTGCTGCAAAGGCGCGTTGTGCTCCACCCCTTCCACCGCCCAGCGCAGCCACGCCTGCCACGGATCAAAACCGGCAAATGAATGCATGGCCAGATGCCAGATCTGCATGCCACCGGGGCGCATATTGGTTTCAACGGCCGAGGTGGTCTGGTTGGCGCGCCAGAAAATCTCGTTATGCCAGGCGCCGTGGCGCGGCGCGACCAGGTCGGCCATATGTTGGCCGGCGGCATCGATGCGGCGCTGTGCCAGCTCGGGCAAGGGCGCGGGCACCACTTGCTGGATTTCGGCGCGAAAACGCCCTTCGGTGGTTTGCTTTTCGGTAATCCAGCGCGCACCCGCAACCTGGTCCCAGCTGTATTCGCGTGCGGCTTCGACCAGGGTTTCAACGATGACGCCACCGGCGCGATAGCGCGACAGCTCGGCCCATGCGTCTTCGCATTCGGCCAGGCTATGAATCACGCGGCAGCCACGGCTGGCGCCCTCTTGCGCCGGTTTGATAAACGCCTGGCCTTGCAATTGCGCCACCACATCGCGCAATGCGCTCAGGCTGTCCACCTGGGTGGAATACACCGGCTGATAGCCTTCTGGCCGGTCGATGCAGGCGGCATCGAGCCGACGGAACACGCGCTTGTCGATGCCGGCCAAGGCGGCCTCGGTGCCGCTGCCGGGCAGGCCATACGCCTCGGCCAGCGCCGCGCCCAGCACCACGCCGCGATCCGAAAACGGCAACACGCCCACCGGCTGCAACTGCAGTTCTTCCAGCGCCTGGCGCAACTGCGGCAATGCAGTGGCGAGATGCTCGGGGGCAAAGTCAGTCAGCAACACTCGGTCCGCCAGTTGCATATCGGTCGGCTTTAGTTGTTCCACCAGCAACACCAGCGGCTGGCCATACACGCGTTGGTAGGTCTGGCGCAGCAAGGCGATATCGAGCGCTCGAGTGCCGTTATATCCCACAACAATAATGCATTTAATTGCTGCCATTGATAGCCTCCTATTCATCCGCTAATGCGCGCTTTAATGCGCGTCTTAAAAAACCATGTTTTGTTCAATAAGCCAGTCAGCTAACCAGTCAGTCATACACTCTGATCGGGGCCGAATTGCGTGCGCTGTTCGGCATGCGCATCGGACAAGCAAGTTGACACTTCGCTGCTGCCATCCAGCGCAGGGTGCAGGCCGTAAAGTGGCGCCAGTGCTGGCGTTACGGGCGACCCACCGGTTTGCGACGAACCATCGTGCGCGGCCTCTGGCCACATATCGGCGGTAAAAAGCGCCATTTCAGATTCTCGCAATTCAAATATTAATTACGCGTCTTGATGCAATTGTCATAAACACGCCAATTAGCCGCATCAATTGGATGAGCGCATCGTAAGTTGGGCGTATCTTGTTGCCCAGATTAAGTTGAGGTAAAGTCAGCCGCACATTACTGGTCAAGTGAGCAGCAAAGTGCAGTCGTCGTCTCGGGCAGCAGTGCCGACTATAGAATTTGAGCCCGGCATTCCGATGGTTACGCAAATCGTCGAACAGCTAACCGAGGCAATACAGCGCGGCGATCTGGCGCAGGGTGCGCGCTTGCAACCGGTGCGCGAGATGGCGCTGCAGCTGGGCGTGAGCAAGTCCACGGTGATCGAAGCACTGGATCGCCTGCGCGCCAAAGGGCTGATCGTGTCGCGCCAGGGCGCGGGCCATGCGGTGGCGCGCAATCAGATCAAAGCGCCCGGCCTGGGCCGCGATTTGCTGCCGCAAGACACCTTGAGCGTATTGCGCCGTTCCCTGATTACAGAAACCGGCAAATTGCGCCCCGGCTGCGGCTTTCTGCCGCTGGACTGGCTGCCCGAAGACGCATTATTGAAAGCCATGCGCGGTGCAATTCGCGCCAATACCCTGCGCCTGAGCGAATGCGGTGCGGCCGCGGGCTATCTGCCGTTGCGCCATGCGCTGCAGATCAAGTTGGCGGCGGTGGGTATTGATGTGCCGGTGGAACAGATTGTGACCGCGTCCAGCACCATGAACGCGGTCGATATGGTGTTGCGGCTGTTGCTGCAACCGGGCGACAAAGTGCTGCTGGATGACCCGTGTTATTTCAATTTCCACGCCATGCTGGCTTATCGCGATGCGTCCGCCATCACCATCAAACGCACGCCGCAAGGCATTGATTTTGCCGAGCTGGAACACACGCTGATGACGCATCGGCCGCGGGTTTATATCACCAATAGTGTGCTGCACAATCCGCTGGGGCATTCGTTTTCGCCGGTCGAGGCTTTCCGCCTGGCCGATCTGGCGCGGCGTTATCAAGTGCACATTATTGAAGACGATCTGTATTGCGATATTCAGATGCAGCCAACCCCGCGCCTGGCGGTGGCAGGCGGGCTCGAGCACGTTAGCTATATCTCGGGATTTACCAAAACCTTAACGCCCAATACCCGCGCCAGCTTTATCGTGGCGACGCCCGCCTTGTCCGCGCAATTAACCGCATTAAAGCTCAGCACTGGCGGCATTACCTCGGAGCTGACCGAGCAGATCATTTATCGCATTCTTAGCGAAGGCAGTTATGGCCGGCATATTGCGCGCCTGACGGACCGGTTATTTGAATCGGGCCAGAACGTGGCGCAATGGCTGCAACAAGCAGGCTGCGAAGTGCAATCGACCACAGGCGAAGGATTTTTTCTGTGGGTGCGATTGCCGCAAGAGCTGGACGCAATTGTCATTGCGCGCCACGCATTGGCCGAAGGCATGGCCTTGGCGCCCGGTGGATTATTTAGCCGCGACCCGGCCGCCAATCAGTTTTTGCGTTTTAACGTGGCGCATAGCGATGATGCGCGCGTCAAATCGCTGTTTTTGCGTGCTTTGACTCTACGTTAATCAGTCTAGCCAGCTCGATGCATCGACTTGAAGCGTGACGGCGTTAAACCGCTTTGCGCCGAAAAGAAACGCGAAAACGCCGACACCGAAGAAAATCCCAACAAATCGCTGACATTGGAAATTGAGGCTTGCTCTTGCAGCAGCATTTGCTTGGCCTTTTTAAGCCGCACTTGCGCGGTGATGCGCTGGAAATGCGTGTCTTCTTTCTGCAGCAATCGATGCAAGGTAAAGCGTGAGGTATGCAAGCGTTCGCATACCATTTCCAGCAAGGTATTGTCGCCGGCAAACACCGTAACCGGATTGACCAATTCATCGATCAACGCCTGCACGCGCGCGGCAAATGAATATTTTTGCTGTAGCGCTTGCACCTCCGCTTGCGCCTGGCCATTAATCACGTCATAAGCCACCCGGTTATGCAGCGCATAGGCCTGCGCCGCGCCCGGCAAATGCAAGGCCATGCGATTGCGCGCAGCGCCAAACCGCAAACGACAACGCTCTTCTTCTTGCGCGGCTTGCCAGCCGGGAAACGGCTTGCCAGTTAACTCAATCGCCACCGGCAAATGCGCATCATCCAGATATTGTCGCGCCAGCCGCGCCATCAACATCAGATTGCCGAATGCGCTGCGGCCAGTACGTTCGCCATCGGCATTGCCTTCCATTTGATATTCGAATTCAAAATAATCGCCTTGCTGCTTAATCAGCATATCGTCCACATCGCCGATCAATCCGCGCAAATCCAGATAATTGGCAAATGCGTGTTGCAGCGTGGGCGAATTAGCCACCACGCAAATCACCGTGCTGAACGGCGCCGTGGTTAATACTGCTGACATGCTATGCGGCATATGTGCCAAGGGCGTCATGCGCTCGGTCAGATTCAGCATGGCGATATGTTTTTCGGCGGCAATGCGGCCTTGTGGATCGCGCGCTTCGGCTTCGGCAATACCGGTAATACGCTGGAATTCGCGCGGACTGAGGCCATGGGCGCGGGCGGATTCCAGCCCCAATAACGCCAGCTTGCTGGTGACAGTTCGAGACCACGGCGTCATTTAAAACCTCTTCATAATCAATCACTCACACTGCACTGCAACATCGGGGCATGGCGTTACATCACACTAACACAGGCCATAAATCGCACCAGTCAGGCATGGGCCTTATGCGCGGCAAGGCATAAAAAAACCGACCCGGCGCAGCAATGGCGCGGGTCGGTTTTAAATGGCTTTAATTATTTCGAAATCGGCAGGATTTTTTCTTCCAGCGTTTGCGTTTTGCTTATTGCATTGGCATCACGCGATGATGCGGCCGCATAGAAGGTATAAGCGCCTGCCGGAATATGCCATTGATGCAGATTGATATCCCAGATGGCCAGCCGCTCGTTATTGGCGGAGACGGTCACGGTTTTCGCTTCGCCTGCCGCCAATTGCACTTTTTGCCAGCCGATCAAACGGCGCGGCGGCTCGCCTGCCGCGCTGGGCATTGCGGTGTACAACTGCGCCACTTCTGCGCCCGCCACGCTGCCGGTGTTTTTGACGGTAAAGGTGGCCGTTAAATTGCCGCTGCTATCCACTGCAGTGGTCAAGCCGGAATAGGCAAACGTGGTATACGACAATCCATGCCCAAACGGGAATAGCGGCTGAATGTTTTGCGCGTCATACCAGCGATAACCGATTTGCAGGCCTTCGCTATACGTCACATTCAAATCAGTACTGGAAATGGCTTTCTGCGGTTGATCGGTATCGGCTTGCGGGAAAGTAATCGGCAATTTACCCGACGGATTGGTGGCGCCAAACAGGATATTGGCAATGGCCGGGCCGCCCTGCATACCGGGATACCAGGCTTCCAATACCGCATGCACATTCGCCAGCCACGGCATGGTGACTGCCGTGCCGCTTTCTAGCACCACCACGCTGCGTTTGGCGCTAGCCGCCACTGCGGCAATCAATGCGTTCTGGTCATACGCCTGATTGGCCGGATCCGTTGCGTTATTCGGCAATGCCAACGACGGCAAATCGCCACCCTCGGTTTGCCATTGCGTGCCAAATACAATCGCCACGTCGGCATTGGCTGCGGCCGCTGCGGCTGCAGTGGCATCCGAGCCATCCAGATAAGTGACCGTCGCATTGGGCGCTTTGGCTTTGATAGCGGCCAAAGGCGAAGATTTATAGAAGGTGGCGCACGCTGTTACCTGCCCCGCAATCATGGCCGTCGGTTGCAAACATGTGACCGCATTGCCATCGCGCGGCGGCGTCAGGCCGGAACCGCCACCCGACAATACGCCGACATCGGCATGGCCACCGATCACCACAATACTGTTGATGGTCGCGGCATTTAATGGCAATACCGCCGCGCTGGCATTGCTGGGCGCACTGTTTTTAAGCAATACCATCGATTGTTCGGCGGCCGCTTGCGTAGCAACATTGCCCGCCGCCTGATCGATCGTGCCATTCAAAGCGGCGGGGCTATCAAAAATGCCCAGGCGAATCAGCGTACGCAATTTACGCTGCACCATATCGTCCAGTCGTGATTGCGCTACGGTGCCGCCTTGCACCGCTGCTTTCAGCTTCTGATTGAAATACGTGGCGATACCATAAAAGCCGGTGCTGTCATCAGTAGAACCACCCTCTTCTTCATCCAGTCCGGCATTTGCGCCACGTACCGTATCAGTCAAGGCTTCAAACCAGTCTGATTGCACCTTGCCTTTAAAGCCCCATTCGGTCTTTAACACGTCGGTGAGCAGATACTTGTTCTCGCAGGCTTTAACGCCATTAACCAGGTTATAGGAGCACATCACATTGCCGGGTTTACCGGTTTTAACGCCAATCTCAAACGGCAACAAATGCAGTTCGCGCAAGGTGCGTTCATCGATGATGGAATTGGAGGTAAAGCGATTGGTTTCCTGATCATTGGCGGCGTAATGCTTGATGGTGGCCACCACTTTCTGATCCTGCGTGCCGGTGGTGCGGGCCGCGATCATATAACCGGCCAATACCGGATCTTCGCCCATGTATTCAAAGGTGCGGCCATTGCGCAATTCGCGCGCCAGATCGACGCCACCGCCAAGGCCTTCAGTAAAACCGATCGTGCGTAATTCCTTGCCGATTTGCGCGCCATAGTTGTACGCCAGTTGCGTATCCCAACTGGCGGCCAGGGCAATGGTGGACGGCATGGCGGTAGCGCCATTAACCACTGGAGATCCATTTAAAGTCTGATAAACGCCGGTTGCCGAATCGGCAATGTAATAGTCCGGAATGCCCAGCCGCGGAATGCCCGGAATATAACCCGCGCCGCCCAAAGGCCCGGTTTGCGTGCCCACGCCGTGCACCATCTGGATTTTCTCATCCAGCGTCATTTGCGCCACCAGCGCTGCCGCGCGCTGATCGGCCACAGCATCCAGATCTGTGGTCGCGCCGGGGCTGGCGCTGGTCACGTCATCGTTGCCACTACCGCACGCTGCCAACAATGCAGCGCAGAGCGTGGTTAAAACCCAGTTTGTGCGAGTCGTCATACTGCCTCCATGGTGCCTGACTGGCCGATGTACGCATCGGTATCAGGTTGTTATCGGAGCAGAAATGGTAGTCGCGGTTTTAAAACTACACTTTGCATGGCGTTGCGGGTTTTGGCTTTGCGTGCTGCGGCGGGGGCGGATGGGATAAGGGGATGGCCTTAGTCCGGATTGCGCCCGACACCTTGTCCTGGGACAAGTCCCAAAGGTGTAGATATTCCCAACTGTCATGCCGCGCCCCGCGCTTTATCATCGCGCCTCCGCGTCGTATCACGTTTGCGGAAAGTGCCATCGGTTTGCCTGTGCGCCGTCCAGCCCAAAAGGTTGGGCGCTGGCGGGTGCGGCAGACCAGGATGGAATGTGCAATCCAACACATCCTTGCAAGGGTCGGCTGTCACGGCTGGCAAAACATTATGACTCAACGCGACGGTTTTACTTCGACATTTGGCGTGCTGGTCGCGACGCTGGGCTCGGCGGTGGGGCTGGGTAATATCTGGAAGTTTCCATATTTAACCGGCACCAATGGCGGTGCCGGCTTCTTGCTGGTGTATTTGCTGGCGACCTTATTGCTGGGTTTGCCGGTGATGATTGCCGAAACCATGCTCGGTCGCGCCACGCGGGCGAATGCGGTGACGGCGTTTGAACGCTTGCGGCCGAGGCAACCGTTCTGGCAAATCATTGGTTATATGGGTTTGTTGGCGGCGGTATTGATCCTCGGCTTTTATACCGAAGTGGCAGGCTGGGTATTTGCGTATATCGCCAAAGCATTAACCGGCACGTTAATTCATGGCGATGCGGCGGCGGCACAAGCGCAATTTGGCCAGACCATTAGCGCGCCCGCCTCGGCTTTATTCTGGCAATGGCTGGTATTGGCTTTGGCGGGCGGCATTATCATGCTGGGCGTATCCAAAGGCATTGAGGCCGTCACCAAAAAGCTGATGCCGGTGCTATTTGTTTTGCTGTTGTTATTGTGCGTGCGCAGTCTGACTTTGCCGGGGGCGGCGGAAGGATTGCGCTTTTTGTTTGCGCCCGATTTCTCGCGCATTACGCCTGCCGTGGTGTTAACCGCCGTCGGCCTGGCGTTTTTTAAATTGTCGGTGGGCATGGGCACCATGCTCACTTACGGCAGTTATTTCCGCGACAATCAGAACATTCCCGCCACTGCGGGTCGCGTGATGTTGGCGGATTTAAGCATTTCGTTATTGGCCGGCATGGCGATTTTCCCCGCCGTATTTACCTTTCATTTTCAGCCTACCGATGGCCCCGGCCTGGTGTTTCTGACCATTCCCTCGGTCTTTGCCAGTTTGCCTGGCGGCAGCATCTTTACCGTATTGTTTTTTGTGCTGACGGCCATTGCATCCATGGGCGCAATTCTGTCGATTCTGGAGGTTCCGGTGGCCATGATTACCGAGCGCCTGCAATGGAGCCGCCGCAAAGCCACCTTATGCACGGTGTTATTGATTGCAGCATTGGGCGCGCCGGCCGCCTTGTCGCAAGGCGTGCTGGAACACACCACCTTGTTTGGCTTGTCGGCATTCGGGCTGTATGACTTTGTGAGCTCAAACGTCTTGTTGCCGGTCGGTGGTTTGTTGATTTGTCTATTTGTGGGCTGGGTAATCGGGCCGCGCTGGGTGCAGGCGCAATTAAGCAATCAAGATACGCTTGATAACCAATGGCTGGTCAAGGCGATTTTCTTTGTCGTGCGCTATGTTTCGCCGGTTTTGATTGTGATTGTGCTATTGCGCGGCATGAAAGTGATTTGATCCAGCCCGATTATATCGATCACTTTTCTTCGGGTAATTCCGGCAAAGTCAGTTTGGGCGTCGGCGCATCGACGCCCTTTTCTACCAGATAAACAAATGCCAGCAATTCGGCGACGGCACGATACAACTGCGCCGGAATGCGCTGGTCCAAATCCACCTGCATCAACATCGAAACCAGCTCGGGCGATTCGTGCACAAATACGCCCGCTTCCTTGGCTTTTTCGATAATCGTTTCAGCCAGAATGCCGCGGCCTTTCGCCACCACACGCGGCGCGCCACTGGCCTCGTTATAAGCGAGCGCCACTGCGTTCTGTAATGCACCGTGTCGATTAGGGGGTTTGCGTTGCATCGGGTCCTGCGGCGTCGCTCAGCGCGTCGTCAAAACGGGTATTGCCCAGCAGCAGACCGGCATCGTAGAACTGCTGGAATAGCTGCGGCTGCGCTTGTTTCAGCGTGGCCGCGGTCTCTTTATTGGCGGCATGAAACTGCAGGCTGAACTGGCCCTGCGATAGCGACGCGTTAATCGACACCTTGCCCAGGTTGGGCAGGTCCAGCGTCAACGTGGTGTTCCAGCGTTGCGCTTCGGTTTCGCGCGTGCCGCCGCCTTCGCGTTCGTTTTCGGCCTGCAACTGCCATTGCATCGGTTGGCCCGGCCACGCCTGGCCTTGCCAGATGATGGGGCGCTGGTCGATGACGTCTAGTTGTTGCTGCACCAGATTACGCAACATCGATTGCGGGTCGATGGCGTGCGTGGTGGTCGCCGTAGGTGTCGCGCTGGTTTGCGTCAGGCTGTTCGTGGCGTCGCTGGCCAGTTTCAGCGTTTGCGTGGCGACATCGGCCTTGGCGTTGTTGGCCGTGCTGGCGGCTTCGGCCGATTTGCTCAGCGTGGCCTGCGGTTCTTGTTGCAGTGATTGCAGGCTGCGCTGGCCGGTGGCCCACTCGGCTTGATGCGATTCGTAAAACAATCCGCTTTGGCCTAGCGCCTGGCCCAGCTTCTCGGCCAGCTTGCTGGTATCCGGCATGCCGGTAAACAGCGGTTCTGCATGCACCAGGCCATCGGCCTTACCCGCTTTGGTTTGATCGCCACTGGTAAGCAGATCATTCAGATAACGGCTGGCACCGCTTAATTGCGCATCGCCATTGGCGCGCGGATTGGAAGCCGTGGTGGTAGTTTGCGTAGGCTGGCCAGTGCTCTGGTTGTTGAGCGCAAAGGTCAGCCGCGGATCTTTGGCCACCACCGTCATATTCAGTTGGTCGCCAGTCTGGGTTTCGGCGGGCAGATTCAGATCAAGCAACTGATTGCTGACCAGCACGGCATAGCGCCCATTGCCCAGTTGCGCCGCCACCGTGCCCTGCACTTGCTGGCCCAGGCCAAACAGCGCTTCTTCGATCGGGGCATTGGCGACTTCGTTAACGCTGTTACTCGTGCCCGAGTACAGGTTGATCAGCGCGCCCAGCCCGCTTTGCGAGACCATGCCGCCCTCGCCTTACCGATGACCTTCGGTGCGGTACAGCGCCACGATCAGATCGGCCTCCCCGCGTGAGATGCCGCATTCCTGCGCCACCGCCGCCGCATCGGCGCCTTGACGGGCCATGCGGATGGCGTGTGCATACGGCGTCTCGGCGTTGGATTCGCTGGCGCCAGAAGGCACTTTTTCGGGATGAGGTAACAGATAGCTTTGCTGGGCTTGCGCGGCGGCCAGGCGCACCTTCAGCAGCTCCAGTTCCTGGCGCAAACCGGTGATATCCGCCTGCGCGGTTTCCAGCTGGTTGATCAGCTGGCGCGATACGGATTTGGGGGCGTTGGCGCGGCGCAAAAACAGCAGCAACTCGGCCACATAAAACAGGATGAGCACGAGTCCCAGGTAGAGCAACTGCGGCCAGGTAATGAGGATGCCGTTCACTAGCGCCTCTCAACGCACGGGGTGGATGCGGTGCGGCGTGAACGCGGCCCGGATCTGGTTAGCTATCAGGGGCCGTAAGCACGACGCATCTTTGCGCTATTTTGCAAATTTCTCAGCGTGCCGACAAGCTCCGTGCGCCGGGCTTCGGCGTGCGGCAGCAAACTGTCGATCTGCGTCTGGGTTTTACGTAACGTTTCGGCCAGCACATCGCGCTCGCCGGCTGGCAGGCTTTGCCAGTTGATGTCACGCAATTCGGCGCTCAGCGCCACATACTGTTCGGCTTCCATCAAGAAAGCCTCCCAGTTTTCTTTGGCCGCCCACTGCATCATGGCCAGGCACGTGGACGACAACTGTTGGTATACCGCAACGCCCGGGTCAGGCACGGCCATAGCTCAGCGTGCCGCGGTCGTTATTGGGATTGGCGGCAGCGGGGGGCGGCGCTTCGGCCACCGGTTGCGCGCCCGCGCGCGAACCCGCTTCAATCTGATCCCAGCTTTCTTTCAGCTCGCCCAGCAACTTGCCCACGTGGTCCAGCACATCCAGCTTGTTGTGCAGGTTGGCCAGCAGCAATTGCTCGGTCATGTAGCGATACAGCTGATCCAGGTTTTCGGCCAGATCGCCGCCCTTGGATTTGTCCAGCGACTGTCGCAGGCCCTGATCAATGATGGAGATGGCGTGGCTGATGGCCTTGCCCTTGTCGGGGATATGGCCAGCTTCCATATGGTACCTGGCCAGCCCAACCGCCTTGATGGCGCCTTCGTACAGCATCACCACCAGTTTAAGCGGGCTGGCCGTTTCGACCGCCACATCCAGACTGTTGTCGCCGTACTGCTTTAACGCCTTTTTAACGGCATAGCTCATGCCGCACCTCCATGTTCAACTGCGTAAAAGTCCAGCACGCTTTAAGACGACGACACACCTGGCAAGTTGGCCAGCTGTTGCGTCAGATAAGAACTGGTGGACTTGAGCTGACCAATCAACGTATCCATGGCCGTAAATTGCGTTACATAGTTAGCCTGAATCGAGGTCAGCCGCGTTTGCATTTGTGCTTCTTGCGTCTGCATGCCGGTAATCGATTTGTTCAGCGCCGCGGTGACGGTGGTGAATACACCGGTGGTCGACGACATCGAGGTAATCGCCGCATTCAGCCGATAGGCAAAACCCTGGCTGAACGACACCGTCCCCATATCACCGACCGAACCGCCGCTCAGCGTAACGATCATGCCTGCTGCCGCGCCCGTACCGGTCAACACGTTACCGACCGCCTTGGCCGGTTGGCCGCCGATGGTGGCCACTGCGTCGCTACCGGTACTTACTGCGGTATAGCCCAAGCCGATCGAGGCGGAGTTGGGCGAGGTACCGTTCACCTGAATATTCGAAGTCGAACCAAACGAGTTCGAGGTAAATTTCATCGCGCCGGTGGTGGTGTCGTACGCCACCGAGGCCGATACGCCCGCGGCTTTCAGCTGGCTATCGTTATTGATGGCGGTCTGCATGGCGGCGGCCAGATCAGCGGCCGAGTTATACACCGCGCCTTCAGTCAGTTTGATTTCGCCCGATTGCACGCCATCAAGGCCCACGCTGAAGCTGGCGTTGTTGCTGTCGATGGTGACCGGAAAGCCCGTGGAGCTATCCAGCGCCGGGCCTGATACCGAGCCCTGGGTGGCGGCTTTGCTCACAAAAATCGGATAGGTGCCGGGTTGCGTCTGGCTGCTGGAGGCCTTGAACGTCACGGCGCCCGGCTTGCTGGTGCTGCCCGCCGTGGCAAACAAGCCGGCCAGTGCGGTCGGGTTCGCGGTGATGGCCGCTTTCAGTTTGGTGGTATCGAGGTTCAGCACGCCGGCCTTGCTGGCATCCTGCGTGACCGTACCGGTGGACGACACGCTGCCGGTACCAAAGCTCAAGCCCACGTCGTACAGCGACTGGATCGAGTTGGTGGTGCCCAACGACTGGTTGAACACGGCGCGCAGCGAGGTCTTGATGCTGTTGAGCGACGTCTGGCCGTTAAGAATGCCCGATGCACCGGTGGTGGCATCGTAGCCGGTCAGCGTATTGAGCTGGTCCATGGTCGAGTTATACGCATCGACCATCGCCTGTACTTTCTTGACCAGGTCGTCGGTGTTGACGCCCACGGTGAGTGTGGTCGGCGTGGTGCCGGTGGTGCCAGTCAGGTTCAGCGTTACACCCGGAATGACATCGCTGACGGTATTGCTGGCCTTGGTAATGGCCACGCCATCCACCGAGAACGAGGCATCGCTGGCCGCTTGGGTCTGGCTGACGGTATTGGTGGTCGAAGCCGGATCGTAAGTCAGCTTGGACAAACCGGTGCCGGTGGTGTCGGACGAGGTGATCTTCAGGCTGTTGGACGCGCCGGTGTTGTTGGAGCTCATCACAAGACGGAAGCCAGTGCCATCGTTGATGACGCTGGCGGTTACGCCTTTGTTGGCGGAGTTGATCGCATCGCGCACGCCAAAGATGTTGTTGTTGCTGCTATCGATATTGACGGTAAACGAACTGGCGCTGGTATTGGCGGTAAAGCCCTTGGTGCTGTCGTACGAACCAAACGCAATGGTCAGCGAGCCGGTGCCGACCGGGTCAGTGGTATTGGTATAACGCGCCGAAGCCAGCACCTGGTTGGATGCCAGTGACGACACCGACAACGAGTGGCTGGACACCTGGGCAGTGCTGTCCGCGGTGGCCGTGCCGACCGAGGTATTGCCCAGCGTGGCGGTGGTGGTTTGCAGCTTGGTGGGATCAGACAGCGCTTTGACGGCAGTCTGGAAATCCGACATCGAGCTTTGCAGCGTGCCCAGCGCGCTGACTTGCGCCTGGTAGCTGGCTTCCTTTTTCTGCAGCACGGTCAGCGGTTGTTGTTCCACCGCCATCAGCTGCGAAATGATGCCCGAGACATCGATGCCCGAGCCGATACCCATCGACGTAATCGCGCCCAGATTGGAACTGGACGACAAACCCGAACTGGTGGTCGTCGACGGCGTGGGGGTGGGCGTGGGGCTGGAACTGCTAACACTCGATGTCATACGGCACTCCTTGGCAGCGACTCATCATACCGTGAAGCCACTGTAGCTTGCATTAAGCGTAACGCGAAGTCGCCATTCTCAATAAGAACAGCGGTGCGCGGTGATACCTGTTTATCGACCGGTCAGGCCGAATCTTTAATCAACAAACCCTGAAATTTATCGATCGCGGTGGCGATCTGGACCGCTTCTTCGGATGGAATCTGGCGGATCACTTCTTTCGATTGGGTATCGATGACTTTGACCAGGCGCATTTTGGTGGCGTCATCCACCGTAAATTCCAGCGTACTGGTCTTGGAATACTGTTTGAGCGCTTCGTTCAGTTTGTCGACCGCATCTTGCGTGGAGGTCGCGCTGGCGGTGGCTTTGGCGGTGGGATCGAGCGGTTGTGCGCTGCCGCTACCAGTGCTGCTGGCGCTGCCTAAAATCGGCGGCGCGGGCGTGGTGGTCGCGGTGGCACCCGAGGCAGTGGGTGTGGGCACAAGGGCAACGGCGGCACTAGCGGACGGGATCTGCATGATCGTGTCTCCTGTTACGCGGAAAGCCCCGAGGCAGAACCAGCTGCATCGGGGCGGTATTGCGGCCCCGGGTTGCCCCGGGGCGTTGCTTCAGTCAGCGCTGGCGCTTACTTCAGCAGGCTCAGTACGCTTTGCGGCAGCGAGTTGGCTTGCGACAGCATCGCGGTGCCCGCTTGTTGCAGAATCTGCGACTTGGTCAAGCTCGCGGTTTCCGACGCAAAGTCCGTATCCTGAATCCGGCTACGTGCGGCCGAGAGGTTCTCGGACGTCGTGGACAGGTTCGAGATGGTGGACGTAAAGCGGCTTTGCAGAGCACCCAGCTGAGCGCGTTGCGAGTCGATGTACGACAGTGCATCGTCCGCGATACGCAGTGCTTGAGTGGCGCCGTCTACCGTCGACACATCCAGGCTTTGCACGGTCTTCAGTTCTGCAGTGTTCACAGCACCCGAAGTGAACGAAGCGTTGATGGTGCCGTCGCTGTTCTTGGTGGTGAATACGCCAGAAGCAAAGCCTGCGCCGCTGGTGGTTACCGAGTACGAGTTAGCCGAGTTCAACACCACCTGGCCACCGAAGGTAAAGCTGCCCGAACCTGCTGCGCTGGTCAGTGCAGTACCGGTGGTGTACTGGTTGTTGCCGGTGGAGTTGGTGGTATCCAGGTTGTACTGGGTCACCGAACCGCCGAAGCCGCTCGATACGCCGCTAGCCGAAGTCATCTGGATGTTGGTGCCAGAATCGTTGGTCAGTTTGATACCGTAGGTGACGGCGCCGGTGTTGTCCGTGAAGGACGACAGCTGAGCCACAACACCCGTTTGCGATTGTTGTGCGTTGAACGCGTTCACAGCCTGGTTGTAATCGGAAGCGGTCGGAGCTTGACCCGAAACCGAAGACGTTACGCTGAAGGCCACGCCGACGTAGGTGTTGTTGTTCGAAGCCAGGGCCAGGCTGTACGAGCCCGAACCGAACGACAGATCAACTTCAGTACGTGCAGTTGCTTTAACGCCAGTGTTAGCCGCGTTGATCTTGGCAGCCACGTCGGAAGCCATGTCGGTGCCCGACACGGAAATCGACTTGCCGTTGATCGACATCGTGCCGCTGGAAGTCACGACCGCGTTGCTGACCGCAACGGTACCGGTCGCGCCCACAGCGCCTTCGGTGGAGCCGGACACTTCAGAAGTGATGGCCAGTTCGCCGGTACCCAGGCCGCCGCCCATTTGATAAGTACCGTACTGGTTGGTACGGAAGTTAGCGGTGGTTGCGGTGATGGTCTGGTTGGCGTTGGCGCCCACCTGGTACACAGCGGCAGTAAAGCTGCCGTCAAACAGGTTCTGGCCGTTGAACTGGGTGGTCGTGGCCGTGCGGTCCATTTCGGAAACCAGCTGGTTCACTTCCGCGTTCAGGGCTTGACGGTCAGACGTGGAGTTGGTGGCGTTACCCGACTGCACGGCCAACTGACGAATACGTTGAACCATATCGCCCATATCGCCCAGCGCGCCTTCAGCGGTCTGCGACAGCGAAACGCCGTCGTTGGCATTACGGGTGGCCTGATCCATACCGTTGATTTGCGACGTGAAGCGGGCCGAGATGGCCAGGCCAGCCGCGTCATCCTTGGCGCTGTTGATGCGCAGGCCAGAAGACAAACGTTGCAGCGACGTGCTCAACGACGATTGGGAATTGGACAGGTTACGCTGTGCGTCCAGTGACGCGACGTTTGTATTGATGACCATTGACATGGTGTATTGCTCCTCTTAGAGGCATATCTGCTTGAGTTTCAGACGCAACACAGCGCCCTTGAAACACTTATCGACAGGCCTTGAACGTTCTTTAGTTAAAAATGCGAAAAAATTTGATTCGCCGGTGATTAACGATTGCACGGCAGAAAAACGCCGATGAACGTTCCCCTTGCCTGTAAGCCATGTATCGGTAACAGCCCAAAAAACTTGAGAAGCTTTCATGCAAAAGCGCATGAACCCAGGTGCAGTCCTGGGCTAATCCACCTTTTTGATCATCAAGACCCTACGGTTGGTCTTTGAAACATCTCATAGGGTGGGTCATGACCCACCATTCAAAGCCGACAAACGTTACGCAGTGGCTGCGCTCCACGGCTTTGGGTGGTGGGTCATGACCCACCCTATTCTGTGGCTGCGTTTGCATAGGGTGGGTCACGACCCACCATTCAAAGCCGACGAGCATTACGCCGATGGCTGCGCTCCATGGCTTTGGGCGGTGGGTCATGACGGGGACGCCGAGTCCCACCCTATGCGACTGCGGCTTAGTCCGGGCTCCACGCCTTCAGCCATTTGCCCAGATTTTCGCCCTGCAGCATCCAGCGGCTCAGCACCGCTTCGCGCAGCGCGTCGCCGGCTGCCCAAGTGGCATCCAGATCGGCCAGATGCATGCGGATGGCGTCGGCCCAGTCCTTGTGCCGGTTGCGCACTCGGGTGACTGGCAGGTCGCCCTGGTACGGCACGATATCGGTACAAATGGTGGCAAAACCGCAAGCGCCGTATTCCAGCAAACGCAGATTACTCTTACATTCATTGAAAACATTGTGCTCCAGCGGCGCCAGCGCCAGATCCAGTTTCAGGCTGGCCAGTTTGGCCGGATAACGGTCGATCGGCACCCCTTCGTGGTACTCGGCGATATAGGGCCGCAGCTTGTCCGGGCACATGCCAAAAAACACCCAATCCACGGTGCCGGCAAACTCGCGCACCACATCAACAATCAGCTCCAGATCACCGGTGTGGCTGATGCCGCCCGCCCAACCCACGCGCGGCCGTGCGCCCCGGCTGCGCTGCGGCGGCAGATTGCCCCACCACGCCGGCGGCAGATAGTTATGCACCACATGAAAATTGTTGTGCAGATCGGAATACGCCTCAGCCAGCCGCTCGGTGCTGACCACAAAGCGATCGGTCAACTGCACCGCCCGGCGCAAAGACCGCAGAATGTCTTTCGGCATATGGTGCCGATGCAGGCTCTTGATCGGCAGATTGGGCAGATAGTCATCCAGCTCATAAATGCGATACGCACGCTGGAACTGCGCCGAGCGCGCCATAAAGCCGATCTGTTCTTCAGTAATCTGGCGCTGGAACACCAGCACATCCGGATCAATCCGGCGCAAATCCAGCGGATTGAGCAACTCCATCGATACCACGCCGCTGATCATGCCCGCGGCTTCCAGTGCATTCCACGGCTGCATGATGCGGTAGTTGCCGCAGCCCATCACATCAGCCGGATGCGACATGATGCGCAGCGGCGGCGTCCAGCTGATGGGGCGGAACGTCACCGGCCGACGTTGGTCCAGCTCGAAGCCATTGCCGTGCAGCAACAGATTGCGGTTGTAGTACGGGTCCAGCGCCAACTGTGGCAACCAGCGCTGCAACATCTCGTCCTGCTCACCGCGGAAGCGGTCCGCCTTGGCCTGCGCCGCCGCCGGATCCAGCTGGCGTTGGCTAACGCTGCCTTCATGCATCACGCTCACATGCGGCGTAAACACAATCAGATAGCCCGCCGCGCGTACCTTCAAGCACAGATCAACATCGTTGTATGAGACCTTGAACGCCGTCTCATCCATGCCGCCGACGGCGTGATACAGCGAAGTGCGGATTAGTGCACACGCGGCCGTCACCGCCGAATAGTTCTGCGTGACTTGCAGCCGGTTCATATAACCGCGTTCGTCACGGTTCATACCGATAAACGGATGGTCCGCCGGGCCGCGCAAGCCCAGCACCACGCCCGCGTGCTGCACGCGACCGTCCGGGTACAACAAACGCGGACCGACCATGCCCACGTCCGGGCGCAAGGCGATGCGCACCAGTTCTTCTAGCCAGTTGTCCTGGATGGCGGCCGTGTCATTGTTTAACAGCAGCAGGTATTCGCCCTTGGCCTCGCGCGCGGCCATATTGTTCATGGCCGAGAAATTAAACGGCTGCGGATAACGCAACACGCGGATTTGCGGATTGTTCAGCGCAATCAGCCCATCCAGAAACGCCACCGCATCGGGCTCGCTGGTGTTGTTATCGATCACCAGAATTTCAAACAGCGGATAAACGTTGTGTTCGATCAGGCTGGTAACGCAACGCGAAATCATCGAAAACTGGTCTTTGGTCGGAATCAGGATACTGACCAGCGGCGCGGTCGGATGCTCGTAGCGCACGTTAAGCGTGCCACCGATCAAACCGGGCTCCAGTGTGGCGGCCTGGCCGATGCGCGCCAGGTGGTCGCGGATGACGCGCGCAAACGCGGCGGCGCGGTTCGGCTCGTCCAGCCCACGCCATGGCCATTGCGCCAGATGCACGCCTAGCTCGGGGATATGTGCGATCGCGTTCACGCCGTGCTGTTCATACACGCGGCAGATCAGGTCATTCTGTTCTGCGCCCGCCTCTAACGGCCCCAGGGCCAACGCCTGTTGCAGGGCGCCCAGCCGCGCGACCACCACGCCATCGGCATAAGGCATGGCGCGCAGCAGATCGGGGCTGAAGTCAGGCTTCAGTCGCGGCATATCAGGCGCGCCGTTTTCATGCAGCCAGTCGTCGTCCCAATACAGCAATTGCCATTCGGGCTGCACCGCCGCCTGCACCAGACCCAGCAACACGCCTTCACGCGTCAGGCGGTCCCCCGCTTCGATAAAGCCGACCCATGCCGCGCTGGCGTTCTGGGCATCGGCGAGCAAATCCGCATACGCACCGCTGCCTTGCAGCCAGCCTATGCCGCTCTGGCTGGTCGGATCGGGGTTGGGCAACGGCGACACAATCACCGCTTGCACTGGCTTGTGATATTGCTCGGCCAACGAGGTGAGCGAGGTCGCCACCGCTGCCATATTGCCGATGCGATCGACGATATACAGCCGCAGCGGTTGCGGCGGCAGCTGGTTGCGGCGCGCGTCGATCAGATGCGCTTCGTTCAGCGTAAAGGCGCGCTGCAGCAGCCATTGTTCGTACGGCGCAGTCACGGCCACGGGCGTGTGCACATTGGCAGGCAAAGCGGGCAGCGGCAGCGCGGCGGTTTTCAGACCCGCCAGATCGGCCACCAACGGCAACACGCGTTCCATGATGTGCGCCAGCGTACCGTCCACCTGGCCTTGTTCGTCGTCGAAGTCCTCTTGCGTCACCCGCAATTCGCGCAACGCGGCAAACAGCAAACCACGCGCCCAGAACATGTTTCCCGCGACGAACAGGTATTCCAGATCGTCCGGGTCACGCCCCAGTTTGGCCGCCCATTCGCGCGTGCCCGGCAGGTTTTCCCCGCGCGAGCCGGCCACGCGCGCAGCGCTGCACATCGAACCGGTGGTGCCCACCAGACCCACTTCCGGGTGCGCATCAAAGAAGGCCAGCACGCTGCCGATCCCATCGGCCGGCACCAGCCCGCCATACAATTCAGCGCGCCACGCATCGCCATGCCCTTCGGCCTGGTGCAGTGACTTTTTGGTGTGCAGCTTCAAGACCAGGTCGTAATCCTGCAGCGGCTCGTAATCCAGCAGTTTGAACAGTGGGCCGACGTCCCTGCCCCGGTTTTCCACCAGATAAATGCGCGCTTGCGGATATTCGGCATCCACGCGGCCCAGCACGTCCTGACGCTGTTCCGCCGTGGTGGTAATGATCAGATCAAACGGCACTTTGATGCGTTTGAGCGTGGTGACCAGCTCAGGCCATACATCGGGGTAGTACAAATGGCAGACCACGGCGATGCGATGGCGCACCACCGCAGGCGGCGTGGCTGGCAACTCTTCGGCTGGCAGTTCGGGCAGCGCGGCGTCGGCCTCGCGCGGGCCGACCGCTGCGGCGGCGACCACGGGGTGGCGTTTTCGATGGCTTCGGTCACGGCCGCAGGCAGCAACGGCTGATCCAGCGCGCGCACCACGGGCGCATTCGGGTCCAGCCGGCGCGCCCACTGCCGCAAGGGTTCGGCGCGTTCGGCCTGACCATGACGCACCAGCAAGGTATACAAGGCACACAAGGCACGGATATGAAACGGGTTTTGCGTGATGACTTTTTCTAACGCAATGCGTGCGCTCTCGGCATCGCCACTCAATTCCGCCACCGAGGCGCGCGAGATTTCCAGCTCCTGCTCATCCAGCTTCGGTTTCAGTTCCTGCAATTGCAGCTTGCCTGCGGGCATGGCACGCAACAGCAAATCAATCTGGCCCAGATAGCGGAAGAATGGCGCGTTATAAAACGGCATTTCCACATATTGTTTGGGCGTAAAACTCCAGTCCGGCGCACCGCGCATATCCGGCCATTCCGAATAGAAAATTTCCTGCACGGTTAACGATTTATTAGTGCCCAGACATTGCACCAGCGTGCGCGCCGCCTGTTGCACCACTTGCAATGCGTCTTTATGGCTGCGGTCCGGCTCCAGTTGCACGTATAAATCGGCCAGCCAGTTAAAGAATGCGGCTTTGTCTTCCGGCGCAAAGGCCGGATCGTGCAAGGCCGTCAGCAAATCGGTTTGATGATCCGATGCCGGGTAATTCAATTCGCGAATTACATACGGCAGCGGCAGCAAGCGCGCCTTGCCCGCCATCAGCAAATGGAAAGCGTGGCCAAATTCGTTGAATTCCCAGCGGATATCATCGGGAATGGCGTGATACCACTCCAGCGCCACCGGCGTGCGGATCACCGCATAAAACGGCGGGATAAAGTTATCCATAAACGACAGAATGCGCGACACACTCAAATCAGCCGAGTGCTCTTCCATCACCTTGCGATCACGCAAGAAGTAATGCACGCGTTCGCCATCGGCCAGGTACATCAGGCAGTAGCCATGGCAAATGGCGTAATCGTCGTTCTGCTGCAAAAAAGCCGCGCTTTCGTGCAGGCCTTCGTGGGTTAAAAAGTCGTCATCGGTCACAAAGGCCAGATACGGCGTTTGCACCAGATCCACGCCTTTGCGGATCTTCTGCATGATCGCGCCGTAGGCAAATTCCGGGCAATGCTGATAGCTGACGTTGGCATTGGCGTATTGCGCGGCCGCTTCGGCATTGCTTTCGGGCGACGAATCCATCACCAACAGCAAGTACGGCATATTGGCGTAATGGCGAATCGCGCGCGCCATAAAGCGCGGGCGATTGTGCGTCAGCATCACCAGGGTTAACAGGGGGCCGGTATCGATCATTTAGAATCCTGAGGGGTATTTCAGAGGGCGCGTTTCAGATAGCCATCGGGCGCCACCGTCAGCAGCAGTTTGTCCTGAATGCTGCGGTCGATACTGAATTCGGGGTGTTGCGGCAAAAAGGCGTGCACGGCGGTTTTGGGGTTGTCGCCAATATCCCAGGGCCGATCGGGATAAGACCCGACAGGCATATCTTCCACAATGGTATCGAAGACCACGCAATAGCTGCCCGGCGTAACCAGATCGGCATAAGCGTTTAATTCATCCAGCACATGCGCATGCGTGTGATTGGAATCCAGACACACCAATACGGTTTTGTAGCCCTGCGCCAATTGGCGCACTTTGGCCACGGTCTCGGCGGCAATCGATGAGCCTTGCACCATGGTGATTTTGTGCGCCAGCGGATGCGCCTCAACGGCCGCGCGGTTATGCGCGCGGATATCGATGTCGATGCCGATCACGTGGCGCTTGCTGGCCTTGGGATCGAGCACCGTGCCTTGTTCCACCGCTTCGCAATAATCGATCAGCGCCAGGACCGATGCACTCAGGATTAACGAGCCGCCATGGGCAATGCCGGTTTCGATAATCAGATCGGGTTTGATCTGCCAGATCAGTTCCTGCATGGCCACCATATCTTGCGGCAACTGGATAATGGGCCGACCCAGCGCGCTAAAGTTATAGGTGTATTTATACGACTGGGTGCGCACCACAAAATCGACGCCCAATTGGTGCATTGCCGGGTCTTGACCCTGTGCGGCGATATCGCGTTGGCGTTCTGCTGCAAACTGGGCGTGCAAATCTTCTGCCATTGTGGCGGTCTCCGTGCCTGATGCGTTGCGGGGCGTTGTTTAACAATCGCCCACGCTGCTGTTGTTCAATGCTGCAATATCGCGGGTTTTAAGTACGCGCGCCGGGTTGCCCACCATTACTGCGCCCGCTGGCACATCTCTATTGATCAAAGCGCCCGCGCCAATAATGGCCCAATCCCCAATTTTAAGGCGCGGCATGATGGTTGCCCCCGCCCCGATAAATACGCCTTTACCAATCTGCACCAGGCCACACACATTAACGCCCGGCGCAATAAAGCTGGATACACCCACGGTGGTTTCGTGGCCGATCAGCGCGCCCATATGCATGCAGACGTTATCGGCCAGTTGCACGCCCGCTTGCACAATCACGCCTTCGCGCAAATAAATGCCGCGACCTAATTGCACCATGTCCAGATCAATCTGCGGATGGATCAGATTGGCCAGTTCAAAGCCGGCATCGCGCAGCGTTTGCGTGGTGCGATGCCGGGTGTGGCAATCGCCCGAAATCAGATTCACAAAATCGTATTCTTGCGGACTAAAGCGCGGCAAAACCTCAAAGCCGCCAAAAATCGGCAGCCCATAAAAATCGGTGCCTGCTTTGGCCGGGTCATTATCAATATAACCGGCAAATTGCGCGCCCGTGGCTTCGCGCACGCGTTTAAGCATGCGTGGCGATTCCGGATTATTGGCGCCCAATAGCAGGATTTGCTTCATCGCTTTAATCCGGCAAAACGCTCAGCAAACACGCCACCACGCGCGCAATTTGCGGCTCGGTCAGATCGTGATAACTGGGCAGATTAATGGCGCGATGGGGCAAGTCATAGGCCAGTGTATTCGTGGCCACCGGGCTGAATGACGGCGTGCTGGATAGCGGGCTAAAAAAGACGCGCGCATCGATGTCTTCGGTTTTAAACGCTTGTTGCAAACGTTCGCGCGTAATGCCGGTGGCGCTGGCAAACACCACCGTCGGCATCCAGTAGCCGTTTTGCGTGTTGGCCGCCTCGGGGTTGATCGCCAGTACGCCTTTGTCCACATACGGCTGCAGCCGTTGCTGGTAATGCTGGAATACCTCGCGCTTGCGCCGCACCAGCTCGTCGATGCGGCTGAGCTGGGCGCAACCCAAGGCCGCCTGCAGGTTGGACATCTTGTATTTAAAGCCGACTTCGGACGGCCAGAATTGTTTGGTCTCGCCGCGCTTGCGACCGTGGTTGCTGAGCGTCAGCACGCGCTCGTACAGGTCGGCGTCGGACGTGACAAACATGCCGCCCTCGCCCGTGGTCATGGTTTTGGTGCCATGAAACGAGAACACGCCAAAGCGCGCGCTCGCTCCGGCGCGGCGACCGTGATAGACCGAACCGATGGCTTCGGCTGCGTCTTCGATCAGCGCCAGGCCATGCTGTTCGGCCAGGGCCGCCAGTTCATCCAGCGCGCACAGATTGCCGTACAGATGTGTCGCCACAATCGCTTTGGTGCGCGGGGTAATGGCGGCGCGCACGGCTTGCGGGTCGATACACCAGCTATCAATCAGCACATCGACAAACACGGGCGTCGCACCCACGTGGACGATGGGCGCGACCGTGGCGATCCAGTTTGTGTCCGCCAGAATCACCTCGTCGCCCGCGCCTATATCCAGCGCGGCCAGACCCATATGCATGGCGCCGGTGCAACTGGAGGTGGCAATGGCATGCGGCACGCCCATCCACGCGGCAAACTCGCGCTCAAAACGGTTGAGATAGTCATAGCAATGCTCGCCCCAGCCATTGGCGGCGGCATCGGTGGCGTATTGCACTTCCAGCGCGGTAATCGACGGCTTGGTATACAGAATGCGATCCTGGCTCATAGCACGCGCACCTCCGGAATCGCCACCACAAAGCGCCCGCCCCATTCGCGGATGACGGCCAGTTGCTGCATCACCTCGGCCTGCAGATTCCACGGCAGGATGATGACGGTATCGGGCTTGGTCGCCAGCAGCGCTTCGGGCGACACAATCGGAATATGACTACCTGGCAAAAACTTGCCTTGCTTGGACGCGGCGGCATCGGCCACCAGCGGCAGCCATTCTTTATTTACGCCTGCGTAATTAAGCAGCGTATTGCCCTTGGCGGCTGCACCATAAGCGGCGACGGTGCGGCCTTCGCGCTGGCAATCCAGCAGAAACTGCACAAAATCGGTTCGCACGCGTTTTACATGCGCCTGAAAATCCGCGTAGGCCGCGGCGGTATTCAGGCCCGCCTCTCCTTCTTCGGCGCGCATGGCGATCAGCGCTTCGGTCTCGGCAAACGCGGCATGGGCGTGGCAGGCGTAAATGCGCAGACTGCCACCGTGCGTGGGCAAGGCTTCAACGTCATAAGCGCGCAAACCGGCCGCACCCAGGACGTGTTCCACCGCCAGCAAAGACAAATACGAAAAATGCTCGTGGTAAATCGTGTCGAATTGCGAATGGCGTAACAGATTAAATAAATGCGGAAATTCAATGGTCCACGTGCCGTGCTCGGCCAGCAATATCTTGAAGCCCTGCACAAAGTCGTTGATATCGGGCACGTGCGCCAACACGTTGTTGGACACCATCAGATCGGCTGCGCCGTATTGCTCGCGCAAGCGGCGCGCGGTTTCGCTGCCAAAAAACACTTCTTCGATATTCAGGCCCAGTTTGCGCGCGGCGGCAGCGGTGCTGGCGGTAGGCTCCACGCCCAGACAGGGAATCCCGCGCGCCTGCACATAGCGCAGCAGATAGCCATCATTGGCGGCCACTTCCACCACATGTGACTGCGTGGTCAGGCCAAGGCGCTCCACCATTTTGGCCACATAGGCATCGGCATGCGCCAGCCAGCTGCTGCTGGTCGATGAAAAATACGCGTAATCGGAGCTGAACAATAAATCGTGGCGCGCAAAGTCTTCGGTCTGCACCAGCCAGCAGTGCTGGCACACCTTTACACGCAATGGATAGTGGATTTCGGGCTCGGACAACTGCGCCTGAGTCAGGTAGGCGTTGGAGGGCGGCGAGAAGCCCAGATCAACCAGATCCAGCTCAAGTTCGTGAGCGCAATGGCGGCATTTCATAATGTGATTCCGTCAAAATCCGGCGATAGCAAAGGGTTGGCCTGGTCGCGGGCCGACAATTCGGTAATGGGCAACGGCCAGGCGATGGCCGCGCGTGGGTCGTTGTAGCGCACCGCGCCTTCCAGCTCGGGCGTATAAAAAGCAGTGTGCAGATACAGCATTTGCACGGCATCGGATTGCGTCTGAAAACCGTGTGCGCATCCGGGTGGAATCAGCAATGCGCGGTCATGCTGACCATCCAGCCATTCGGCATGCCATTGCATAAAGGTAGGCGATCCATGGCGCAGGTCGAGAAACACATCCCATACCTGGCCGCTGAGGCAACGCACTATTTTGAGTTCGGCTTGCGGCGCATGCTGAAAATGCAGGCCACGCACCGTGCCCTGGCGCGCGCTGAAGGAATGGTTGATCTGCACGATATGCTGGCCACCCAGCCAGTCGCCCAGTTCGTCTTCGCCATACCAGCGGCCGAAACTGCCACGCGTATCGCCACGGCGCTCGGTGGTCAGCAGCGCTGCCCCGGCAATCGGCAACGGCGTGATCAGCATGGCTTACTGCGCCCACTCGATGCCCGCCGCGCGCGCATCGTCGAGATAGGTTTGCAATTGCAGCGCCGACAAGACCTGGCCTTGCTGCCAGGCCTGATACCACTGCGCGGTATGCGCCAGCGTTTGCGCCAACGTCCACACCGGTTTCCAGCCCAGGCCCTGGCGCAGGCGCGACGAATCGAGGCGCAAGGCGTTGGTTTCATGCGCTTGCGCGCCGATCTTGCGCCATTGCACTTCGGGCCAGTGGCTCTGCATCTGCGTCAGCACATCCTGCACCGACGCGATATCGTCATCCGATGGGCCAACGTTCCAGGCCGAGGCCACTGCGCTGTTTTCTTGCAAGAGATGCTGGCCGATGAGCAGATAGGCGCTCAGCGATTCCAGCACGTGTTGCCATGGACGGATGGCCAGCGGATTGCGGATTTCAACCGCAGCGCCTTCGGCCGCGGCGCGAGCAATATCCGGGATCAGCCGATATGGGGCCCAATCGCCGCCGCCAATGACATTACCGGCACGCGCGGTAGCGATATACAGCGGCTGCATCTCGGCGCGCACGGCAAAGCTGGCGCGATAGGATGCGGCGACCAGTTCGGCGGCGGCCTTGGAGGCGCTGTAGGGATCATGCCCACCCAGCGCGTCTATTTCGCGATAGCCCCACGGCCATTCGCGGTTCTCATAACATTTGTCGGTGGTGATGACGACCACGGCGCGTACCGAGGGCAAATGGCGCGCAATTTCCAGCACGTTGGCCGCGCCCTGCACATTGATTTGCCAGGTGGATAACGGGTCTTGGTACGAGGTCAGCACCAACGGTTGCGCGGCCAGATGGAAAATGATCTCTGGCGCGGCGGTGGCCATGGCGTGGCGCAACGCTTCTACATCGCGGATATCCGCCAGCGTTTGCGTATGGCCCAGGCCCAGCACATGGCTGTGCGCGTGTTCGGGCTCGGCGGGCAAGCTGTAGCCGTGGACATCGGCGCCGGCCTGTTGCAGCCACAACGCCAGCCAGGAACCCTTAAAGCCCGTATCGCCAGTCACAAACACCGACCGGCCGCGATAAATGTCATTAAACAACGCGGTTATTCCCAGGTTTTCCAGGGCGCTTGCTTCTCGGCCCAGAGCTGATTGAGCTGCAATTTATCGCGCAGCGTATCCATGCATTTCCAGAAGCCGGTATGCCGATACGCCATCAAATGGCCGCTGGTGGCCAGCGTCTCCAGCGGCGCGGCTTCAAACACGGTGCTGTCGCCTTCAATAAAATCAAAGACACCCGGGCGGCATACCATAAAGCCGGCGTTGATCCAGCCCAGGTCGCCCGCCGGTTTTTCGCGGAATTCGCGGATCATGCCGGCGTCGTCCGAACCGACAATGCCAAAGCGCGCTTCGGGCTGCACGGTGCTCATCGTGACCAGCGCTTGCGGATTGGCTTTGTGTTGCGCCAGCAATGCATCCAGATCGATATCGGAAACGCCATCGCCATAAGTCAGCATAAAGTCGTCATCGCCCAGATAATCACGGGCGCGCAATATGCGGCCGCCGGTCATGGTATCGCGCCCGGTTTCCAGCAAAGTCACTTTCCACGGTTCGGATTGATTGCGGTGCACTGTAATCTGGTTATCGGTCAGGTCGATGGTGACATCGCCTTGATATAAAAAGTAATTGGCAAAAAATTCCTTGATCTGATTGCCTTTATAGCCAAGCAGAATCACGAATTCATGAAAGCCATAATTGGAATAGCTTTTCATGATGTGCCAAAGAATCGGCCGCCCGCCAATTTCCACCATCGGCTTTGGGCGCAAATCGGTTTCTTCGCCTAATCGCGTACCCAGACCACCCGCCAGAATCACGACTTTCATATTGTTTGTCCTTTTTGCAGCGGCAATCAGGTACGCGCCAACTGGCTCAAAATGCGGGTGATTTGTCGCAGCGCGCCCTGGAATGCATCGCCGGCCAGATCAAAGGTGACGTTATGGTTGCTGTCGCCCTTGCCCGCCGCCCAGTTGCTGACCACGGCCAGCGTGGCGTAATGCAGGCCCAGTTCGCGCGCCAAGGCGGCTTCGGGCATGCCGGTCATGCCCACCATATCGCCGCCATCGCGCTCAATACGGCGGATTTCGGCGGTGGTTTCCAGGCGCGGGCCTTGCGTGCAGGCGTAGGTGCCGCCGTCAATCAAGGCAATATTTTCAGCTTGCGCCGCGGCCAGTAATTGCTGGCGCAAGGCACGGTCATACGGCTCGGTAAAATCGATATGCGTTACCGGACGGTGGCCGCTTTCAAAATAGGTTTGATGCCGGCCGTGGCTGTAATCAATGATCTGATCAGGAATCACCAGGGCGCCCGGCTGCAGATCGGCGCGGATGCCGCCCACCGAGGCAATGGCAATCACGGCATCGGGTTTTTGCTGCGCCAATGCCCAGATATTGGCGCGATAGTTGATCTGATGCGGTGGCAGGGTGTGGCCATAGCCATGACGCGCGATAAAAACCACGTCGTGGCCGGCAATCACGCCAAAAGTCAGCGCGCCCGAGGGCTCGCCATAAGGAGTACGAATTACTTCGCGGCGCGTGTTCTGCAAATCGGCCAATTGGCCAGCGCCGGTTCCGCCGATGATGGCGAGCATGGACTTCTCCTGCAGAGCCAGGCGGCAATCGCCCGGAATGTATTATCTTTATCGGCTCATACGCCGCCATCTTAAAAAAGAAAATGAGGCGACACCAGAGATGTCGCCTCATTTATTGTAATCAATGCCGCAAATTTTGCGGCTTAACGCAATTTACGCTGCCAGCGAATCAATCTGGCCACGCATACGCAGATATTCCGCAAATTCCGCACCCACTTCCGGATGTTTCAAACCCAGTTCGTAAGTGGCTTTCAAAAAGCCGAATTTGCTGCCGCAATCGTAACGCGTGCCTTTAAGACGATGCGCCAGAATATGCTGTTCTTGCATCAGCGCAAAAATGCCATCGGTAAGCTGGATTTCGCCGCCTTTGCCCGGTTGCACGTGTTGCAGATGATGGAAAATACGCGGCGTTAAAATATAACGACCCACCACGGCCAGATTGGACGGGGCTTCTTCGGGCTTCGGCTTTTCAATGATGTTGTTGATTTTCAGGCGGTTAGGCGCGCTGGTGTTGACTTCAACAATCCCGTACGAGCCGGTATCTTCGTGCGGCACTTGCTCCACACCCAGCACCGAGCAATGCGTGTCGTCAAACAAATCCACCATCAATTTCAATTCGGACGTCGCGCCATCAATCAAGTCATCGGCCAGGATAACGGCAAATGGCTCGTCGCCCACGGCGGGCTTGGCGCACAGCACGGCGTGCCCCAGACCCAATGCTTCGGGCTGGCGGATGTACACGCAGGTCACGCCCTTGGGCAGCACATTGCGCACGATATCCAGCAGCTTTTGTTTGTTCTTGGCGGCCAGTTCGCTTTCCAGCTCATAGGCCTTGTCGAAGTGATCTTCGATCGAGCGCTTGTTGCGGCCCGTGATAAAGATCATTTCGGTGACACCGGCATCCAGCGCTTCTTCAACGGCGTACTGGATCAGCGGCTTGTCGACAATCGACATCATTTCTTTCGGGCTTGCCTTGGTGGCGGGCAGAAAGCGGGTACCCATACCAGCGACAGGAAAGACTGCCTTGCGAATTTTTTGCATTCCAAACCCCTTAACGTATTGACCTGAATCCAGCAAGCCCATGCGCATCGCCGCGCCCGTCACCTGATCGGTCTGGCGTTGCAACAGCTCGTCCGGCCACTGCGAAACCGCAGAACGACCGACCCCGAGGGCGTCGGCGAGACGAGACTGGCTTCCAAACAATCGGATGGCATCGGTTTTGCGCATTGCGGCATGTTCAATGAGTTAAACAACGACGTCAAGCAGGTTTTCGATCGCCTGCGTGAGTTCAATAAAATGAACGTCGCTGCGTGAATGCACCGATAATTACACAAGGCATAAGTATTTGACAACAGCCAGACAGAAAAAATATTTATGTAGTAATACTGCCAACGGCTACAAGTAAAGCAGCTTCATCCCAAATGATAATGCCGAGCTCTTCCGCTTTCGTCAGTTTCGACCCTGCCTCGGCGCCCGCTACCACCACATCGGTCTTTTTGGACACACTGCCCGAGACCTTGCCTCCGGCGTTTTCGATCAAGGCTTTGGCCTGGTCGCGCCCCAACGTCGGCAATGTGCCAGTCAGTACCAAAGTCTTGCCACTCAAGGGTCCGACGGCGATGGCGCTGGTTTCCGGCAAGGCCGCCAGCAAGGCAAGGCGCAATTCGGCCAAGGCTTGCAGTTGCTGTTTATGGCCTGGTTCGTTCAGCCATTGCTGCAGCGACGCGCGCACATCAGCCGGCAACACAGTCAGATCGTCGACATTCGCGGTCGCCAAAGCCGCCAGATCGGGCACGCTGCTGGCCAACTGTTTGCTGCGCACCGGTGTGAGCTTGGGCACACCCAACGCGGCGTAGAGTTCGGCGGGTTCGAGCTTGTCACGCAACTCCGGATGCGGTGCATGCTGGCCCGCCGGGGTAACGCCGGCGTCGAGCAGCGCTTGCAATGCTTGCTGATTGCGTTCTTCAGCAAAGAAATCGGCGATGGCGTCGGCCACCGTGCCGCCAATATCGGGCAGCACGCGCAGCAACGGTGCAGGCGCGTGCCGCACAAATTCCAGCGTACCCAACCAGTCGGCCAGTGTTTTGCCGGTAGATTCGCCCACGTGGCGAATCCCCAATGCAAACAGCATGCGCCCCAGTGCGGGTTGCTTGCTGGCCTGGATGGCCTCAAGCAGGTTTTCAGCCCATTTGGTCGGGCTTTCTTTGCCCGATTGCGTGGCGGCGGGCACGCTCTGGTCGCGCTCATCGGCGCGGCGTTTCATTTCGACAAAGTCCGCCAGCGTCAGCCGATACAGATCGGCTACGCCGTGCACATATTCCAGATCGACCAGGTTATCGATATAACGCTCGCCCAAGCCATCAATGTCCATGGCGCGGCGACCGGCGAAATGCGCAATCGCTTGCTTGCGTTGTGCCGGGCAAGCCAAGCCGCCCGAACATCGCGCGACGGCCTCGCCTTCTTCACGCACTACGTGCGAGCCGCAGACCGGGCATTGCGTAGGCAAGCGGTACGCCGCTTGCAACGGCTCCTTCGCCGGGTTGAACAGATCGCCGCCGGGCACATCGCGCATCGGGCGCTTTTCCAGCACCACGCCCACCACTTCCGGGATGACATCGCCCGCGCGCCGCACGATGACGGTATCGCCGATGCGCACGTCCTTGCGCCGCACTTCGTCTTCGTTATGCAGAGTGGCGTTAGTGACGGTCACGCCGCCGACGAACACCGGCTGCAAGCGCGCCACCGGCGTAATCGCGCCGGTGCGGCCAACTTGCACATCAATGGCGTCGACAATGGTCAACGCTTCTTGCGCCGGAAATTTATGCGCAATGGCCCAGCGCGGCGCGCGCGAGACAAAGCCCAGTTCTTCTTGCTGCGCGAACGCGTTGACCTTGTACACCACGCCATCGATTTCATACGGCAAGCTGGGCCGCACCGCGCCGATATGCCGGTAGTACTCGACCAGCCCTGCGCCGCCTTTAACCACGGCGCGCTCTTCACAGATTGGCAAACCCAACTGGCTGAGCCATTCCATCACGCCCGCTTGCGTGTTCGGCGGCGTTGCGCCTTCGCAGGTGGCAATGCCATAGGCAAAGAAATTAAGCCGGCGCGAGGCGGTGATACGCGAATCCAGCAAGCGCGTGGCACCGGCTGCGGCGTTGCGCGGGTTGGCGAAGGTTTTGTCACCTTTCGCGACTTGTTCTTCATTCAGCCGAATAAAGTCTTTTTTGAACATCAGCACTTCGCCACGCACTTCCAACAGCGTGGGCAGATTGGTGCCGCGCAATTTAAGCGGAATGGCCTGGATGGTGCGTACATTGGGGGTGACGTCCTCGCCGGTCGCGCCATCGCCGCGCGTCGCGCCTTGCACCAGCACACCGTTCTCGTAAGTCAGGCTCATGGCCATGCCATCGAACTTCGGGCCGACATCATAAGAAACCTCAGCCACGCCCAGCGCTTCACGCACGCGTTTGTCGAAGGCCAGTGCGTCTTCTTCTTCAAACGCGTTATTGAGCGACAGCATAGGCACGCGATGCGTCACCGGCTTGAGCGATGGCAGCGGCGCGCCACCCACGCGCTGGGTGGGTGAATCAGGCGTAATCAGCTCGGGATGCGCCAGTTCCAGCGCCTGCAGCTCACGAAAAATCCGGTCGTACTCGGCATCGGGCACCGTCGGATCATCCAGCACGTAATACTGATACCCATATTTATGCAGTGTTTCGCGCAGCTGCGCGGCCGTGTTTTGTAAGTCGAGATCGCTCATTACATACAGTCCAGTAACAAGGAAAAATGAAAAACCCGAACCGGCAAGCGCGGGTTCGGGTCGTTTATTGTTGTGTGGCGGCATCGCCGCCCGGTGTTATGCAAACAGACGCAGTGCGGCCATCGAACCCGGCACGATGCCGCGGTCGTCCATACGGGCGTAAATACCGCCCAACTGGCGATGGATATTGCCCAGGCTGCTTTCCGTCAGCGGCTTGCCGTTATCGTCCACAAGATTACCGCCCAGGCTTTGCGACAGATGCAGCGCAAAGTCGCACAGATATTCAAATACTTCGAGGCCACCGGCCACGCGCGGCACGTCGAACAGCAGCGTCAGCGCGGGCGAGGTGTTGCCAAACGGCGACTGGTCTTGATTAGCCAGCACAAACAGCGTCTTGCCCGAATCACTCTTGTAATGGAAGGTGCCATCCGGCGTACGCACCATGCGCGCTTGTTCTGCCAGCAAACGCACGCGTTCCAGCGGGAACGGCTTGTCGTGCGCGATCACGTTCAGACCAATCAGCACATCGACCGAGGCACAGAATTCGTCCAGATCGGCCGCAGCCGCCAGTTTGGCCGAGCGCTGCGGGAAAGTGACGACGGCCTCGTGGCCATCAGCAAACTGCTGCACGGCCATGCAAAAGCCGTTCAGTTGTTCCTGGGTGAGCGGGCCTTGGCGATCGGCCAATTGCAGGCCTACGCGCAGTTCATTAAAAGCGGCGTTGGTATTGCCATATACGATTTGCCAACGGCCATCATCGCCCTGGCCAATCACCTGCACACGCTTGGCGCCCGGAAACGGCGGGATTTCGTCGGCGGGGATATCCACGCCTGCGTGGATTTCGGCAACAAAGTCGAGCGCCGGGTCCAGCAGGCTGGACGCCACTTCGGTGTCATCGCTGCTGCGTTGCACTGCGGGCGTCGGAGCTGGCGTGGTACGTTGGACTTGCGGACGTTGCGGCGGCACGCGCGGCGCGGCTTCAACCGGCGGCTCGTACCAGGACGGTTCTTTGGCGGCGCCGACTGCGCCGACTTCTTCGTCGATCAGGCCTTCATCAATGATGGCCAGCTCGGGCTCGTGCCGCACTTCTGCCGCTGCGGGCACGCCCAGCGCCGGCTCCAGCCGTTGGCTATCGCCTTTGCGCACCACGTTTTGCGGCGTTTCCAGCAGCACATCGGGCTGGTTGCGCGCAAACGCTTTGGCCGCCTGTTTGCGGTAGCGATATTCTTGCCAGGAATTGAATGCGTAGACGGCGACGACGAGCGCGCCGCCAATCGCCAGAGAACCCAGTTGTAAATCGGTCATGGTCCAGACTGTATCAATCGACCCCGACGCGGCTTCGCCACGTCAGCGATCATGTTTAAGCGGTTGCGGCATCGCGCATGGACAAGGCGGTTTCGATATCGACCGCCACCACGCGTGACACCCCTTGTTCCTGCATTGTTACGCCCACCAGTTGCCCTGCCATTTCCATGGTCAGCCGGTTGTGGCTGATGTACAGAAACTGCGTGCGTTCGGCCATTTTTTTAACCAACTCGCAAAACCGCAGCGTGTTGGCGTCGTCCAGCGGCGCGTCCACCTCGTCCAGCAGGCAGAAAGGCGCCGGGTTTAGCCGGAACAGCGAGAATACCAGACTTAACGCAGTCAGTGCTTTCTCGCCCCCTGACAGTAAGTGGATCGTACTGTTCTTCTTACCCGGAGGCTGCGCCAGAATGGTCATTCCGGCGTCCAGGATTTCATCACCCGTCAACACCAGCTCGGCATGCCCGCCGCCAAACAGCAGCGGAAACAACTCTTGCAGATTGGCGTTGACCGTATTGTAGGTGTCTTGCAGCAAAGCGCGCGTTTCGCGGTCGATGCGGCGGATGGCGTTTTCCAGCGTTTCCACCGCCGCCAGCAAGTCGCCCGCTTGCGCGTTCAGATACTGCTCGCGTTCGCGCGCCGTATTTAACTCTTCAAGCGCCGCCAGGTTGACCGAACCCAATGCGTTAACCGCTTGCGATAGACGCGCAATCTCGCTCATCAAACTGTTGATCTTGAGGCCCGCGCCGATTTTGGCCTGCAAGGCGGCTTCGTCCGCGCCGGCCTCGGCCAGCTCTTCGGTAAAGCGGCTGAGCGCCAGGCGCGCCTCCTGTTCTTTAAGGCGCGCCGCGTTGACCGCTTCGCGCGCGGGTTCCATGCCCGCTTCAACACGCTGGCGCGCGGCTTCCTGCTCGCGCATTTGCTGGGCAAAGCCGTTGAGCGCATCGCGCGCGGCGGCCAGCAAGCGTTCGCGCTCGCTGCGCAGATTGATGGCGTACTGGAAACCGACATCAAAATCGCCTTCGTCGATGCCTTCCAGTTCCAGCATCAGGCTTTCGAGACGCTCGGCCACCACTTCGCGCCGTTGCTGCAAATCTTCATCACGCCGACGACTTTCCTGCATGCGCGTTTGCACGGCTTGCACGGCAAAGCGCGCTTCTTGCGCCATACGCTCGGTCTGGCGCAAACGGCTGCGCTGCAGATCGCAGGCGGATTCAGCCTCATGCCGCGCCAGTTTGTAGCTTTCCAGTTGCTCTTGCAGCGGTGCCAGCGCATCACTTAATTGCAGCCGGATTTGTTCGGCCTCTTGCCCGGCGTAGATTTCTTCTTCCAGCTGCGCACTCAGCGTGGTCAGTTCTTCTTGCCATTGCATTTGCTGACGTTGCTGCGCGGCCTGTGCCTCTTGCTGCCGTGCCGCTTGTTGCGCCAGATCGGCATGGCGTTTTTGCGCGTCGGCCAGTTGCTGGCGTTGTTGTTTGAGCGTGCTTTCGATCTGGCTTAACGCTTGCATGGCCGCTAGTTGCGCGGCTTGTACCGCACGCCATTGCGGCGCCAGTGTCTGTTCTTGTTGGCGCGCGTATTCCAGCTCCTGGCGTTGCGCCACCAGATTGGCGACCACCCCTTGCGCCGCGTGGTAATGCAGCGCATGCCGGTCGCCCACATGGCCTTCCGGCGTCACCAGCACGCCACCCAACGGTAGCTGCGCACGCCACTGCGGCCAGTCGGCGGCACTTTCGATACACCATGCCTGGCCTAGCCAGTCTTGTAATGGGGCGGCGGTTTGTTCGGCGCGGACGTACTCCCCCAGGCGCGGCAAGGGCAGCGTGCTTGCCGCGTCTGCCGCGACACCCGGCCACAACAGGGCAACGGCGGAGGGCGGCACATCGGCGGGCATCGCCGTCACGGTGCGCGCCTGCATGCGCAGCCCCAATACCGCTTCGACGGCTTTGCCCCACGGCGCAGTAATATTTAACGATTCAAACAAAGGTGCGACGTCGGCCAGACCTGCATCGCGCAGCCAGGATTGCAGCACCGCATCGTCCACCGGCGCGGGCAGGCTTTCCAGCGCATGGATCCGCGCCTGCACGCCGGTGTATTCGCGCTGTAGCTGGTCGCGGGCGGTGTTGGCGTCCTGCGTTTGCTGGCGCGCGTCATCGAGCGCCAGTTCGGTGTCGGCCAGCGCCAGTTGCTGGCTCTCCAGCGCAAAAGCGGCGTCTTCCAGTTGCTCGGCCAGGGCGTCATTGCCATCTGCCGGCGCCAATCGGGACAATTCCAGCTGCAGCCGGTCGCGCCGCGTTTTTAACGCCTCCGCATTACGCACATGGTTGGCGCCCTGCTGCTGCGCCAGTTGTAGCGCATTACGCGACTGCGCCAGTTCTTCGCGCGCCTGATCGAAACGTTGCTCTGCTTCGCGCTGCGCGTGTTCCAGCTCGGGCAGGCGCAGCGTCTCTTCTTCCAGCGCCATGGCGGCGGCTTCGGCGGCCAGGCTGGCGTCTTCCTGCTGGCGCGCCCATTCGCTCTGCTCCGCATCGGCCTGGCGTGCCGATTGTTCGATGCGCGCCAGTTCTTGTTTGGCGGCATCAAAATCTTGATTGAGGCGGTCGCGGTTCTGGCGTAAATGCAGCAATTGCTGCTCCAGCCGCGCCACAGCGGCATTGGCGTCGTACAACTCGGCTTGCGCGCTGTGCACGCTGTCGCTGGCGCTAAAGTGGGTTTCGCGCAGGTTTTCCAATGCCGCTTCGATGGCGCGTAATTCGGCCACCTGGCCATCGAGCGCGGTTTGCGCCAGGTCGATATCGCGGCGGGCGTTTTCAACGTCGCGTGCGGCATCCAGCTTGCGTTGCAGGGCCAGCAGGTTCTGCTTTTCGACGATGGTTTCTTTCAGCGTATTGAATTGCGCGGCCACGGCGGCCTGCGCATCGAGCTTTTCAATTTGCGCGGTCAGCTCGCGCCGGATGTCGTCAACGCGATCAAGGTTATCGCGTGTATCGGCCAGTCGGGTTTCGGTTTCGCGGCGACGTTCCTTGTATTTGGAGACGCCGGCAGCTTCTTCGAGAAAGTGGCGTAATTCTTCTGGCCGCGCTTCGATAATGCGCGAGATCATGCCCTGCTCGATGATGGCGTAACCGCCCTTGCCCACGCCGGTACCGAGAAACAGATCGGTAATATCGCGCCGCCGCACCGGCATCTGGTTGATGTAATACGAAGATTCGCCCTGCCGCGTCAGCAGGCGCTTGATCGAGATCTCGGCGTACTGGCTCCACTGGCCCGCAGCCAAACCGGCGCTGTTATCAAACACCAGTTCCACCGACGCGCGCGACACCGGCTTGCGCCCGCCGGAGCCATTAAAGATCACGTCCTGCATTGATTCGCCGCGCAACTGTTTGGCTGACGATTCGCCCAGCACCCACCGCACCGCATCAATCACATTGGACTTGCCACAACCGTTGGGCCCGCACACCGCCACCAATTGCCCGGCCACGTGGATGACCGAGGGGTCAACAAACGATTTGAAACCGGCAAGTTTGATGTGAGTCAGGCGCACGGCGAGATTGTCAGTTGGGGTGGCAGGAAAGCGGCAAGTGTAGCAGACCCGCCGCGCGCAACAGCCTGCTGCGCGCGGCGGGTCAGGGTAATGCGCCCTTGGCGCTTAGTCGTTCTGAATCACGATTTTGGGGAATTTTGCCGAGAAGTCCTGCGCACGCAGCGCCACCTTGGCCGCCACTTTGCGCGCGATCGATTGATAGATCTGCGCCACCTGGCCGCCGGGTTCCGCCACCACGCTGGGTTTGCCAGCGTCGGCGTGCTGCCGGATCGATAATGCCAGCGGCAATTGACCCAGCAGGTCGACGCCATAGTCCGCGCACATGGCGGCACCGCCGCCTTCGCCAAAAATGGGCTCGGCATGGCCGCAGTTGCTGCAGATGTGCACCGACATATTTTCGACGATGCCGAGGATGGGCACGCCCACCTTCTCGAACATCTTCAGGCCCTTGCGCGCGTCCAGCAGCGCAATGTCTTGCGGCGTGGTCACGATCACTGCGCCGGTCAACGGCACCTTTTGCGACAGCGTCAGCTGAATATCGCCGGTGCCCGGCGGCAGATCGATAATCAGGTAATCAAGGTCTTGCCACAGCGTGTCATTCAGCAACTGTTGCAGCGCCTGCGTCACCATCGGACCGCGCCACACCATGGGTTGCTCGGTATCGATCAGAAAACCGATCGACATGGTTTGCACGCCGTGGCTGATGATGGGCTCGATGTGTTTGTTATCAGGCGAGCTGGGGCGCTGATCGGCCACGCCCATCATGGTGGGTTGCGACGGGCCGTAGATATCGGCATCAAGCAAACCCACACGCGCGCCCTCTGCCGACAAGGCCAGCGCCAGATTGACCGCCGTGGTGGATTTACCCACACCGCCCTTGCCACTGGCCACCGCAATGATGTTCTTGACGCCAGGCAGTAGCGCCACGCCGCGTTGGGCCGAATGCGACACGATTTGCCAGCTGACGCGTATATCGGTGCTGGCTATGCCCGGCAGGTTGCGCAAGGCGGTTTCGATCTGTTGCTGGATCACGCCGGTTTGCGATTGCGCCGGATAACCCAACACCACGTCCATGCTGGCCACGCCGTTTTCGAGACGCAGGTTTTTAACGCTGCGCGTGGACATGAAGTCTTTGCCCGTGTTCGGGTCGATCAACGCGCTGAGCGTGGCCTGCAGGGTGTTCAGATCAGACATTTGCAATTACCGGAAAAGTGTAAGAAGTACCGCGTGCGCGATGGCGCCAGCGGTGGATTTTAGCGCAGATGGGGCTATGCGCCTTAACAATCAAGCATTAACGCTGCAACGCGGGGCAAGCTGAGGTGGGCAGATACGTTGAAAGCAAAACGCGCGATTATCGAATTAATTAATAAATCAAAATCAATATTTGAATGCAATTACAAAAATAGAAATCTAATTTTGCCTGAATTGCGCCCACTCAATCATGGCGCGGCGATTAGCCCAAACGCCTCAGTTGCTTTAATATCCCCCTATTAGCGCATAAGCAGGCGACCCGCCTTTTATAAACTAAAGGAACAGGTTCTTATTATGCAATCCAGTCTTAAAGTGTTAATCGCTGATGATCATCCGATTGTGCTGTTGGGCCTTGAACAGACCCTGGCCAGAATCCCGTTCGTGCGCCTTGTGGGTAAAGCGCACGATGGCCGTCAATTACTGCAAATGCTGCATGAAGATATGCCGGACCTTATAGTCAGTGATTATTCCATGCCCGGCGAAGACACGCCGGACGGGCTGATTCTGTTTCGCCATATCCGGCGTCTGGCCCCGCATTGCAAACTGATTATCCTGACCATGCTCGATAACGTGGCGTTTGTAGAAAGCATGCTTAAGTCGGGCGCAGATGGTGTGATGAATAAACAAGATGATCTGGCCGATATCGCCGAGGCCATTCAGGCGGTGATGGTGGGCAGGCAATATCTGGGCCGCAGTGTATTGGAAGCGCGTGCATTGGCGGGCCAGATGCCCGATGAAGAAATTGGTGGTTTGCGCGCATTAAGTCAGCGCGAGTTGGAGGTAATGCGCCTGTATTCTGCGGGTCGCTGTATTACCGAGATTGCACAGCAGTTAAACCGCAGCGTTAAAACCATCAGCCATCAGAAGAAATCGGCCATGGAGAAAATCGGCGCACGCAATGACATGGAATTATTCCAGTTGGCGCGTGAACTGCACCTGATCGTTTAAGCGCAGCCTGGCAAGACAAAACGCCCAATTACGGGCGTTTTTTATGATCACGGCCGCAGCGCGGTTTAATTAACGATTACGCATGAAATCTGCGGTACGGAAGAATGCGTCTTCGAGATGGTCGCGCAGGGCAGGATCGAGATGCAGTTCATCCATGGCGGTGTACATACACAATAGCCATTGATCGCGCGCGTCTTCATCCACCGCAAAAGGCAAATGCCGCGCGCGCAACATCGGATGGCCGTATTTCTCGATATACAAGGACGGGCCGCCGAGCCAACCGGACAGAAATTCAAACAGTTTCTGCCGGATCAAGGTGGTGTCAGCGCTATGCATGGCGTGCAGCGTGGCAGTGCGCGTATCGCTGGCCATCAGATCGTAGAAACGATCCACCAGCTTGCGCAGCACCGCGTCGCCACCGAGCATTTGAAACGGCGTGAGTTGTTGCAGCGCCGGATCGATCTGATCGCCCATGCTTATTCGCCCTTGCCGGCGTCACCCTTCACCGGGCGGACCAGGCTGGCGGCGTGTTTAGCACGTTCGCGGGCAATACCGGTGTCGTCACCGGCGGCCAGGGCGACGCCCATGCGACGGCGTTCGAACGCTTCGGGCTTGCCAAACAAACGCAGGTCGATGCGCGGCAATGACAGCGCTTCTTTAACGCCTTCAAAGGCGATGCCGGTTTCATTCATGCCGCCATAAATAACCGCGCTGGCGCCCGGCTCGCGCATGCCGGTATCGACCGGCAGACCAAGAATGGCGCGGGCATGCAATTCAAATTCGGAGAAGCGTTGCGACATCAGCGTAACCAGGCCGGTATCGTGCGGGCGCGGGCTCACTTCGGAGAACCACACCTTGTCGCCCTTTACGAACAGCTCAACGCCAAACAAGCCGCGACCGCCTAGATCGCCGGTCACTTTGGCGGCAATGTCGCGCGCGCTTTGCAAAGCGGCCGGGCTCATTGCTTGCGGCTGCCAGCTCTCGACGTAATCGCCCTTTACTTGCACGTGGCCAATCGGGTCGCAGAAATACGTTTCTACCTGGCCCGAAGCGCCGACTGCGCGCACGGTGAGCAGCGTGATTTCGTAATCAAAATCGATAAAGCCTTCGACGATGACCTTGCCCGAGTTAACACGGCCACCGCTGGCGGCGTAGTTCCAGGCCGCTTCGACATCGGCCTCGGAGCGCAGCGTGGACTGGCCCTTGCCCGACGACGACATCACTGGCTTGACCAGGCACGGATAGCCGATTTTCGCGATGGCAGCGCGCAGCTCTTCCAGCGTTTCGGCAAATTGATAGGGCGACGTTGCCAGACCCAGCGTTTCGGCAGCCAGGCGACGGATGCCTTCGCGGTTCATGGTCAGATTGGTGGCGCGTGCGGTGGGGATGACTTCGGCGACCTTGTCGGCCTCGATCCGCAGCAGCTCTTCGGTGGCGATGGCCTCGATTTCCGGCACGATCAGATGCGGCTTTTCTTGCTCGACCAGCGCGCGCAAAGCGACGGGATCGGCCATGTTGATGACGTGGCTGCGATGCGCCACCTGCATGCCGGGCGCATCGGCGTAGCGGTCGACGGCAATCACTTCGACACCCAGACGTTGCAGGGCGATGATGACTTCCTTACCCAATTCCCCGCTGCCCAGCAGCATGACTTTGGTGGCGGAAGCAGACAGCGGCGTACCGATACGCATGATGAACTCCAGAGGCGGCTAGCTTTTAAAGGGCGGCATCTTACCACGTCACCCCGCCGCGCCCAGCGCCCGCTCGACAGATGCGGCTGGCGTTGTAATCTAACCACGCTTGCGCACCGCGCCATGCAAAACAGGCCGGATTAACCGGCCTGTTGGTGTGCTAGCGCAGCGAAATCAGGTTCGCGCGGACAAATGATCAATCCAGCGAATACGGATACGGTTTCATCTTTACATTGGAGGCGGATTCGCGATCGCGCTCGTCCAGGTTGATGGGCTGCTTGTCCCACAGCAGCGCGCGGCCTTCGATCTGACCTTCGGCCACGTCTTTGTTTTCTTCCAGAAAACCTTGCATGAATTTGGTGAAATCAGAAACGTAGTTGATGTCTTGAGCCATGATCGTCTGTGTTCGTTAAACCGGAATAAGCGCCATTATAAAGGCAATCGGGCAAAAGCGGGCAGCAAGCTCGCATGCAACGCGGGCGTCGCCGCGGCCAGCACACAACCGGCGCTGCCCAGCACCAGCGGCTGACCTTGCCAATCGGTCATCACACCGCCTGCCCCGATAATCACCGGGGCCAAGGCGGCAAAGTCATGCAGCTTGAGGCCCTCTTCTGCCACCACGTCCAACCAGCCGCTAGCCAGCTGGGCATACAGAAAGCCGTCGCCGCCATAAATCGGGTAACGACATTGCGCTACCAGTTGATTGAACACACCCAAGGCGTTGGTCAAATATTCCGGGCCGGTGGTGCCGATACGCGCGGCGCTGATCGTGTCCACAGCGCTTACGCGCACGGGCTGGCCGTTGAGCGTGGTGGGTACGCCCTCGCCGCCGATCCAGCGGTCAGCCGTAATGGGCTGATTGATGACACCCAGCACCGGCTTGCCAAAATGCAGCAGACCAATCAGCGTTACAAACAGCGGCCGGCCCACAGTAAAAGATTTGGTGCCGTCGATGGGATCAAGCACCCACACCCATTCGGCGTCGGTATTTTCTTCGCCATGCTCTTCGCCAATGATGCCATCCTGCGGCCGCGCGGCATTGATGCGCTCGCGCATCACGCGCTCCGCCTCGCGATCGGCGATGGTCACCGGGCTGTCATCGGCTTTTTCGTCGATGGCAAACGGCTGGCGGTAATAGCGTTTGATCATCTCTCCCGACAGGTCGGCGAGCTCGTGGGCAAGGTGCAAGATGTCCGAAGGCAAAGTCATGAGAATCATTCAGTGGTTGAAGACGCGGAAAGCAGACTAGCACGGCGTGCAATACCTGCGAAACGGATGATTTAGGCGCAGTGGTACGCTCGGAACTGTCATAAAATACGGTGTTTTTACACGGAAGGAGCTGCCATGAAGGGTGATCCCATCGTTCTACGTGCGCTGAATGCAGTGCTGACGAACGAACTTACCGCCATCAACCAGTTTTTTCTGCATGCGCGCATGTATAAAAACTGGGGATTCAAGCGGCTGAATGATGCGGTGTATCACGAGTCGATCCACGCCATGAAACGGGCCGACAAATTGATCGAACGCATTCTGTTTCTGGAAGGCCTGCCCAATCTGCAACAACTGGGCAAATTGCTGATCGGCGAAAACCCGCAGGAAATGCTGGAATGCGATCTGAAGCTGGTCGGCGAGCATCTGTTGGTCTTGCGCCAGGCAGTAGAAAACGCAGAAACCGCGCAGGATTATGTCACCCGCGACATCCTGACTGATCTGCTGGAAGACGAAGAAGAATACCTGGATTGGGTAGAAACCCAGCTCGACCAGATCCCGGCCATGGGCATTGGCAATTATCTGCAAGCGCAGATTGAAGACTGAACAAGCGAGGCACCATGCAAGGCAAACAAAATGTAATCGATGGCCTGAACAGCCTGTTGGCGGCGGAACTGACCTCAATCGACCAGTACTTTCTGCATAGCGAGATGTATCACAACTGGGGCTTTGAGCGCCTGTATGCTCGCATCGCGCATGAACATCAGGACGAGATTGGCCACGCACGCCGTCTGATCGCCCGCATTCTGTTTCTGAATGGCACGCCCAATGTGGCTGCGCGTACACCGCTGCGCATCGGTAACGACGTGCCGACGATGCTGCAATATGATCTGGAAACCGAATACGACGTGGCGGCTGCGCTGAAGAGCGTGATCGCGATTGCGGAGCAAGAACAGGATTACGTGACGCGCGAAATGCTGACCGACCTGCTCGATGACACCGAAGTCGACCATGCGCATTGGCTGGAACAGCAGCTGAATCTGATCAGGGTGATTGGTCTGAGCAACTATCTGCAATCGCAGTTGGGCGAAGACAGCACCGCAGCTTAAGCGGCATTTTGTAGACAGCAACGCGGAAGAGGTAGAACGCGCTTTCGGTCGAATCCGAGGCTGGGCAGGCTGCTACGCGTAAAAAGCGCTCAGGCGGCTTCTGCCTCATCCCATTCGCGGATGGCTTTGGCTTCGAGTGCTTCGTACAGCGCTTCTTTGGCACAGCTGGTGCATTGCCCGCAGCAGGTTGCGGCGCGCGTGGCCATTTGCAATTGCGCAAAGGTCTGCACGCCGTCTTCAACCGCGGCATGAATGGCTTTCTGGTTAACGCTGTTGCAAATGCAGATGTACATGCACGATTCGCCGTTTACTGAGAACTGTTCGCATTATGTAGCAAGAACGATTCTCAATCTAGCACTGGATCCGTTGCTGCCGATAAACGGATTACGATTATATTAATCGGGCCACACTTTCTACGAACCGGCTTACCATTTGCAACAGGTCCGTTCATGAAATGCGCATGGCAATGCCCCGGCCGAATGATATAGTACGATCGTTCTATATCCTTGCAGGCCTGGTCATGAGCATCCAGCGCGGCCGCGGCACCGCCATCAATCCGCACAATCGTTATCAAAGCCAGACGCACCAGACTGAGGATGACGGCTGGCTGCAAGAAGAACCGGGCCGCCCCGCCACCACCGTGCAGTGGCTGCCTGCGCGCAATATCCTGACGCGCAATACCTCGCCTGATATTCCGTTTGATCGCTCGGTTAATCCCTATCAAGGTTGCGAGCACGGCTGCATCTATTGCTTTGCGCGCCCCAGCCACGCCTACTGGGATATGAGTCCGGGCCTCGATTTTGAGACCAGACTGATCGCCAAGCCTAATGCTGCGCAGTTGCTGCGCGAGCGTTTTCAGCAACGCGGCTATCAACCCGCCCCACTCTGTTTGGGCTCGAATACGGATGCCTATCAGCCACTGGAGCGCGATGCCAAGCTGTCGCGCGCGATTCTGGAAGTGCTGCTGGAGGCGCGCCACCCCGTGTATATGCTGACCAAGAATGCACTGATCGAACGCGACATTGATCTACTGCAGGAACTGGCGGGGCACAACCTGGTGTCGGTGAATGTGAGCATCACCACGCTGGATCGGCAACTGGCGCGCGTGATGGAGCCGCGGGCCAGTCAGCCGCTGCGGCGATTGGAAACAGTGCGCACTTTGGTCGACGCGGGCATTCCGACGGGAGTATTGGCCGCGCCCATGATCCCGGCGCTTAATGACCACGAGCTGGAGAAAATTCTGACCGCAGCCAAAGAAGCGGGCGCGACTTCGGCCGGCTATACCTTGCTGCGACTGCCCCATGAGTTGACGCAATTGTTTGAAGACTGGTTGCGCAACCACTACCCGGATCGCGCTGACCATGTACTGAACCTGGTGCGCGACACTCGCGACGGCGCTTTGTATAACAGCGATTGGGGCCAGCGCATGAAAGGCACCGGCCAATACGCACAGATGATTACGCAACGTTTTAGATTGGCAATTCAGAAACTCGGATTGAACAAAGGCCGGCCGGAACTGGACTGCACGTTATTTCGTGCACCGGGGCAGCAAGGGCATCTGTTTTAGATACCGCGTCCCCTCGCGCATATAAAAAAACCTCGCCGCAGCGAGGTTTTTTTATCGAAACACACCGAGTCGCCTTACTGACCGAACGGGTGACGCATCACGATGGTTTCTTCACGATCCGGGCCCGTCGAGATGATATCAACCGGCGCTTCGCACACTTCTTCCACGCGCTTAAGGTAAGCACGGGCGTTGGCGGGCAGATCTTCCCAGCGCTTGATGCCGAAGGTGGATTCGGTCCAGCCCGGCATTTCTTCGTACACCGGTTCGCAACGTGCGATTTCTTCTGCGCCCACCGGCAGGATGTCGACGACTTTGCCGTCCACTTTGTAGCCGGTGCACAGATTGATGGTCTCAATGCCATCCATCACGTCGAGCTTGGTGACACACAGGCCCGATACACCATTGATCTGGATCGAGCGCTTGAGTGCGGCGGCATCAAACCAGCCGCAACGCCGCGGACGACCCGTGACCGAACCAAACTCGTTGCCGCGCTTGGCCAGGCCAGCGCCGACTTCATCAAACAATTCGGTCGGGAAAGGACCCGAGCCCACACGCGTGGTATACGCCTTAACAATACCCAGCACGTAATGCAGCATCTGCGGCGCAACACCCGCGCCCGGCGCAGCGGCGCCCGCCACACAGTTGGACGACGTTACATACGGATAAGTACCGTGGTCGATATCGAGCAGCGTGCCTTGTGCGCCTTCAAACAGCAGCGGCTGACCGGCTTTGTTCATGTCGTACAGCGTGCGAGACACGTCGGCCATCATCGGGCGGATGCGTTCGGCGTAGGCCAGCGTTTCATCATGCACGCGTTGGAAGTCCAGCGTTTCAGCATTGAAATAATGCTTGAGCATGAAGTTGTAGTATTCGAGGTTCTCTTGCAGCTTGCTCACAAAGCGTTCGCCGTGGAACAAGTCTTGCAGACGGATTGCGCGGCGCGCCACCTTGTCTTCATAAGCGGGGCCGATGCCGCGGCCCGTGGTGCCGATCTTTTTCTCGCCACGAGCGGCTTCACGCGCCTGGTCGATCGCGATGTGATACGGCAAGATCAGCGGGCAGGCTTCGGAAATGCGCAGACGGCTGGCGACATCGATGCCAGCGGCGTTCAGCTCGTCGATTTCCTTGAGCAAGGCTTCCGGCGAAATCACCACGCCGTTACCGATAAAGCAAGCCTTGCCTGCATGCAGAATGCCGGACGGAATCAGGCGCAATACGGTTTTTTTGCCGCCCACCACCAACGTATGCCCGGCATTGTGACCGCCCTGAAAGCGGACCACACCTTGAGCGTGATCGGTCAGCCAGTCGACAATCTTGCCTTTGCCTTCGTCGCCCCATTGGGTGCCAACCACGACTACGTTTCTGCTCATTCAAAACCTCGATTTACCAAAAATAACGACTGTTAACCCGTGCTGCCAAAAGGCAGCCCACCTTTTAGCAGACTACCGCCAATGCGCCCATCCGCTCAGACAAGCGGACGCACCACCCAGTTGCCTTGTTCCAGACGCAGCACCCGATCCACATGGGCCTCTGCAGGCTGCACGCCCAGATCGATCACCACGGTCTCACCTGACTTACGCAGTGCGCGCACCGCATCAATCAGTGCACGATCATCGCCCGCGGGTGCAAGGATCGCGCTTTGCGCGGTCGGAAACGGCAAGCGACTTAGCTCGCGCAAATCCAGACTGAAACCGGTTGCCGGACGCGAGCGACCAAATTTTTCACCGACGCGATCATAACGACCCCCTCGCGCCACGGCATTGGCAAAGCCTTGCGCATAGGCGGCAAATACCAGACCCGTGTGGTAATCGCTACTGCGCACTTCAGCCAGATCAAAGCGCACGCCAATGCCACGCACCGCCAGCGCACCAGCCAACTGCTGCAATGCGGTCAAGGCCTCGGTTACGCCCGGCACAGCGGGCAGCAAACTGCCGGCGCGAGCCAGCACGTCATTGCTGTTGCCATAAAGACCCGGCAGCGCTTGTAAACCGGCGGCCAGTTCGGGCGCCAGATGCGCCGTTACTGCACGCAGCGTCGGAATATCTTTTTGTTGCAGCGCCGAGAAAGTCTGGTCGCGTGCATCGTCTTTCAGACCCGCCGCATCGGCCAGCGCGTGGAACAAACCAATGTGGCCAATATCCAGCCGCACTTGTTTCAGCCCGGCCAGCGCCAGGCTTTCAAACATCAGCTCGATAATCTCGACATCTGCGGCAATGTCGGCGCAGCCATAGATCTCAGCGCCAATCTGGCGCGGCTCGCGCGTCGACAAAATGCCATCGGGGCGCGTGTTGACCACGGAGCCGGAATAACACAAGCGCGTGGTGCCCTGGCGGTTGAGGATATGTGCGTCGATGCGCGCCACTTGCGGCGTGATATCGGCGCGCAGGCCCATCTGGCGGCCGGTCAGTTCATCCACCAGCTTGAACGTCTTGAGGTCGAGCGCAGGATCGTCATGCAGAAACAACGATTCCACGTATTCCACCAGCGGCGGCAACACCAGTTCATAGCCATAGCAGGCAAACAGATCAAGCATGCCACGACGCATGCTTTCAATTTGCCGAGCTTCTCGCGGCAGTACGTCGGAAATGTATTCCGGCAATATCCAGTTACGCATTCCATCACCTGTTGGCGGGCTTGCGGCCAGCCCGGACAAACGGACGCCCGGGCGCGCAACGCGTGCCTGGGCCGTAAAAAAGCAAGGGCGCATTATCTCACGATAATGCCGATACGCCGAGCGCAAAACGGTGCATTACGCGCATGTCATGCACAAAAAAACGCCTGGCGGGTTAGACCAGGCGTTTTGTAGCCGCTTGTAGCGCGTTGATTGGCGAGGCTTATTTGCCGGCTTTGGCGGCCGGCGCTTCTTTACCCAATGGGCTCTTCATGTACTTGAAGAAGGCCGAGCTAGGGTCCACCACCATCACGTCGCTCTTGCGGTTAAAGCTTTGCTTGTACGCGTCCATGCTGCGATAGAAGGAATAGAACTCGGGGTTTTTGCCATAAGCCGCACCATAAATGGCCGCCGCTTTACCGTCACCCTCACCCTTCAATTGCTGTGCCTGGTTGTAGGCATCGGCCAGAATGACCTCGCGCTGGCGATCCGCATCCGCCTTGATCTTCTCGGCAGCGGCCGAACCCTCGGCGCGCAGCTGATTGGCCACGGCTTTCCGCTCGGATTGCATACGCTCGTACACCGAGCTCAGTGTGCTGTCTTCCAGTTCCACCCGCTTGATGCGCACATCGACCACACGCACACCAATGCGCGCGGCATCGGCATCGGCCACTTGCTGCACGCGCGCCATCACGGCATCACGCTGGCCGGAAATCACGTCCTGCACCGTACGCTTGCCGAACTCGTCGCGCAGCATGTTGTTGACGGTATTGCGCAGGCGATCTACCGCTTTGGACTCATCCAGACCGACAGCACGGTAGTAACGCTCGACGTCAACGATTTGCCATTTGATATAGCTGTCGACCTTTACGTTCATCTTTTCGATGGTCTGAATGCGAGCAGGCTCGGCTTCGTCGATGCTCTGGATGCGTTTATCGAAATAACGCACATCCTGCAGCAACGGCACCTTGAAATAGATGCCCGGCTCAGCCAGCACGCGGCGGAATTCCGAGAACTGGAACACGACAGCCGACTGGCGCTGGTCCACCGTAAACAGCGACAAGCTCAACACAAACAAAACGACGAGGATTACCGCGATTGTTGGAATAATTCTGTTCATTGCCATCCCCTGTTAACGGCCGTCTCGTGAACCACGCTCAGCTGGCGCAGCCAGCGGATTGGCGGGAGTCACGGGTGCAGAATCAGTCGTTGCCGGAGAATCAGCCGCACGTGTGGTCGCGACGTCAGCAGACTGGCCGGGGTTGGTCGATTGAATCAGTTTATCCAGCGGCAGATACAGCAGGTTGCCGCTCGCTTTCTGGTCCACCAGCACCTTGGTGGTGTTGGCAAACAGCTGTTGCATCGTGTCCAGGTACATGCGATCACGCGTTACTTGCGGCGCCTTGGAATACTCGGCTTCCACTTGCTTGAAGCGCGATGCATCACCCTCGGCTTGCGCCACGACACGCTGCTGATAGCCTTGGGCTTCTTCCAGCAGGCGCGAAGCGGTACCACTAGCCTTCGGGATCACGTCATTGGCATAAGCCGTGCCTTCGTTGATCAGGCGGGCCTTGTCCTGGCGCGCCTTCACTGCATCGGCAAACGCGGCCTGCACCTGCTCAGGCGGTTGCACATCCTTGATGTTGACGCGCGATACCGAAATACCTGCGCCGTATTTATCCAGCAATTGCTGGATCAGCTCTTTGGTATCTTCAGCGATTTTGCCGCGGCCTTCGTTAAGCACGTAATCAACCTTGTTGCGGCCGATCACTTCACGAATCGCGGTTTCGGCGGCTTGCTTGACCATGTCCTTGCCGTCGCGATCGGTAAAGCGGTTATCGAACGAAAAGTCCTGTGCCGACTTGAGCGTGTATTGCACCTCTAGCTGCACCTGAATGATGTTCTGATCGCCCGACAACATGATCGATTCATCACCGCTACCGTCGCCACCCGCACCCACTTCCAGACTGCGGATTTCGGTGACATTGACGATTTCACGACTTTCAATCGGATACGGAAAGTGCCATTTCAGGCCGGATTTGTTGACGGTTTCAACGTAGCGGCCAAAGCGCAGGATCAGTGCGTTCTCGCGCTCGTCGACCACGTAAAAGCCCGACGCGAGCCACAACACGACCACCACGCCGACAATCGCCAGTACGCCGGTAGAGCCGCCCGGCATGCGCCCGCCGCCACCCGATGCGGGCGGCCGGTTACCATTGCCGCCGCCGAAAAAGCGGGAGACTCGGTTGCCAATGTTGCGAAGGATTTCGTCCAGATCGGGCGGGCCGTCTTTGCGGCCACCGCCCCACTGCGGATCGTTCTGACTCATGGATTTTTATTGTTCCTCGATGGGTTGACTCATTGAATCGACCAGTGCGCCACGCAGCAAATCCAGCCCCAAGCCTTGCGCAGCACTTACCCGCACGGCGCGGATTCTACCATACTCGTCAGGCTCAACTGCGGGCGTAAGCCCTTTCAGGTCGATCTTGTTCCAGACCATCAATTGCGGAATGCGTTCCGCACCAATTTCAGATAAAACCTTGTTGACTTCCGCCACCTGCATCTCGCGCAGCGGATGGTTGACGTCAACCACGTGCAACAACAGATCAGCCTGAATGGTTTCTTCCAGCGTGGCCCGAAATGCCGCGACCAGCGTGTGCGGCAAGGCGCGGATGAAGCCGACTGTATCCGAAATGACGACTGAGTGTTCGTGATCCAGAAACAGCTTGCGCGAGGTGGTGTCCAGTGTGGCAAACAGCTGGTCCGCCGCATAGGCGCGCGCCTTGGTCAGCGTGTTGAACAATGTCGATTTGCCCGCGTTGGTATAGCCGACAATCGACACCGAAAACTCGTTACGACGTTCGCGCGCGCGGCGCTGGGTAGCGCGTTGGCGCTGCACGGTTTCCAGCTGCGCCTTCAGGCGCTTGACGCGAATACCCAGTAAACGACGGTCTGTTTCCAGCTGGGTTTCACCCGGTCCGCGCAAACCGATACCGCCTTTTTGCCGCTCCAGGTGAGTCCAGCCGCGCACGAGGCGCGTAGCAATATGGGACAACTGCGCCAGTTCAACCTGCAGCTTGCCTTCCGCAGTGCGTGCGCGTTGCGCAAAGATATCGAGGATGAGCGTGGTGCGGTCGATCACGCGGCACTGCATGGCGCGCTCAAGGTTACGCTCCTGCGCGGGCGACAACTGATGATTAAAAATCACCAGTTCCGCTTCTTGGGCGCGCACGGCCTCGGCGATCTCTTCCACCTTGCCCGTGCCAGCAAAATAAGCCGGATCCGGGCGACTGCGCTTGCCCTCAACGACCGCCAGCGGCGTAACGCCTGCAGAGGTGACTAACTGGACAAACTCTTCCTGGCCGTCCCGGTAATCCGGCTCGCCAAAATCAAGACAAACCAGGACGGCGCGATCTCCGCCCTTGTGGCGATCAAACATAGGTGGGTATATGTCTCATGAAAGCGGCGTGTAACGCGCGCATTGGATAATGATAGCGAAGCCCGTGGACGACAAAGCCCCGGCGGCAACCACCGGGGCTCTGGTCTGATCACCGTAACGGAGGATCAGGCTTCCGGCGTGGCCGCGACACTGGCCTGCTGCGGATGCTCATGCGGGATATTGACCGGGCGCGACGGCACCACAGTCGAAATCGCATGCTTGTAGACCATCTGGGTGACGTTATTGCGCAGCAGCACCACATATTGGTCAAACGATTCGATCTGGCCCTGCAGCTTGATGCCGTTAACCAGGTAGATGTAAACCGGCACGTGTTCTTTACGAAGGATGTTCAAAAACGGGTCTTGTAGCATTTGCCCCTTGGTACTCATTGTTTTTTCTCCGATGCGTTATTGTTTGGCGGTCAAAGGACTGTGTGTATCAGCCTGATTGCTCTGCTTTCTAAAGCCTGTCTTACGCTTATAGTACAAAATGCGTTAGCTGCCAATAGCCGGAGCAACCGCGCCGCCCGTCCATCGGAAGCCATGCTGCGCTGCAATGCAACCGGTCTTGCAGTCCGCCCCGCTTATGCCAGGACGACTTGATCACGTGCTACATCGCAGCATCGGCGCGCCCTGGGCATGTCAGGCCGCGCCTTACCGCTTACTGCCCTTTCTTTGCCGCCAAGCGTTGTTTGAACTTCGCTTTCTCTGCGACTTTTGCCTTACGCGTCGCCACCAGACCCGGCTTGGAGCGAGATACTTCTTCTTTCTCTTGATACGGGTTGTCGCCCAGCTTGAACTGCACGCGCAACGGCGTGCCTTGCAGCTTGAACGTCTTCACAAACGTGGATTCCAGATAACGCCAGTACACGGCGGGCACTTTTTCGAGCGCATTGCCGTGAATCACCACCACCGGCGGGTTGGTGCCACCCTGGTGGGCATAACGTAACTTGGGGCGAATCTTGCCAGCCAAAGGGGGCTGTTGCCGTTCAATGGCCAATTGCAGTGCGCGAGTCAGTTTTGGTGTCGGAATCTTGATCATTGCGGCGTGGTAAGCCTGATCGATCGACTTGAACAACTCCGCCAGACCCTGCCCCTGTAGCGCCGAGATGTAATGGAATTGTGCAAACGACAGAAAACCCACCTTGCGCAGGACTTCGCGCTTGATGATTTCGCGCTGCTCCAGGTTGGCAGCCTCCCATTTATTGACGGCCACCACCATGGCGCGACCGGCTTCCAGTGCGAAACTGGCCAGACGCGCATCCTGATCCGACACCTCTTGCGTAGCATCCAGTACCAGCACCACGACGTTGGCGTCTTCAATCGCCTGCATGGTTTTAACCACCGAGAATTTCTCGATGGCCTCGTCGATCTTGCCGCGACGACGCACACCAGCCGTATCGATGATGGTGTACTTTTTTTCGCCGCGATCAAAATCGATATACACCGAATCGCGTGTAGTCCCAGGCTCGTCAAACGCGATGACACGCTCTTCGCCGAGCACCGCATTGACCAGCGTCGACTTGCCCACATTGGGCCGGCCGATCACGGCAAATTTGGGATGATTGGCTTCTTCCTCTTCCTCTTCCACCGGGAACAGTTCGAGCACTTCGTTGATCATCTCGCGCACGCCTTCGCCATGCGAGGCGGAGATCGCGCCAGGATCGCCCAGGCCCAATTCGAAGAACTCAGCGGTCACCACCGAGCGCGTCATGCCTTCGACCTTGTTGACGGCCACATACACCGGACGCTGCGTCTGGCGCAGGCGCTGCGCAATGATCTTGTCTTGCGGCGTCAAACCCGAACGGCCATCGACGATAAAGATAATCGCGTCGGCTTCGTCGATGGCTTGCAGCGTCTGGCGGGCCATCTCATGCATGATGCCGTCGTCGACCACGGGCTCGAAGCCCCCGGTATCGACGACCAGATACGGCCGATCGCCCACACGGCCATGGCCGTAGTGGCGATCACGGGTCAGGCCCGGATAGTCGGCGACCAGCGCATCACGCGTTTTGGTCAGCCGGTTGAACAGCGTGGATTTACCCACATTCGGGCGCCCGACGAGGGCAATGGTTGGCTTCATGCTTCTACTTTATTTACTTAACGCCCACCGAAAATACGTCACCTTTTTGTGACTGTACGATCAGATGGTCTTCCCAGGTTTGAGGAGCGGCGGCAATGCGGCTGTCATCCGTACGGAGCTGAGCCACAAATTCACCAGTATCGGTGTTCAGAAGGTGGATATAGCCTTGATAGTCGGCCACCGCCACATTACCTGCCAGCAGGGCGGGCGCGCCTACTGTGCGGGCATACAACTTTTCTTGCGTCCACACATTGCGGCCGGTGTCGCGTTCATAGGCCAGCACGTGACCTTGATCGTTGGTCACGTACACATGACCGCCGTCGATGGCCAGACCGGCAAAGCTGGAGGTCTCGCGCGACCATTGCACCGAGCCATTGACTTTGTCAAAGCAGGTTACGCGGCCCTGGTACGATACGGCGCAAACGGTGCCGCCGGCCACGACGGGCGCTGCGACGACGTCAGATACGCGCTCGACTTCAGTGGCACCCTTGGGTATGGCCACCGGGCTATCCCACAATACGCGACCATCGCCTGTAGCCAGTGCCACGAGACGCCCGCCCGGCATGCCGGCGTAGGCGAAACCGTTGTCGATAACGATAGGCGCATAGTTGCGCAGTGTCAGCGACGGCATCTGGCGCTGGAACTGCCATTTAAGCTTGCCATCTGCAGCATCGAACGCGGCAATCTTGCCATCGCCAGTCCGCACCAGCACTACACCATGGCCCACCGCTGGCGGCGCGATGATTTCGCTGGACGCCTGGCCTTGCCACAGCACTTTGCCCTGCGCGTCATATGCCAGCAGCACACCCTTGAGCGTACCTACAGCAACCACGCCCTCGCCAGCACCTACGCCGCCAGCAATCGCTTGCGGCAGGCGAACTTCCCATTCGCGACGACCATCAGCCAGTTGATACATACCAAGCCGATCGGGGCCACCCGCTACCACCAGGCTATCACCCAGACGCGCGGGCAGAAAGCGGTAATCAGTGCTGCTACCGGCACTCAGTTTCCACTGCACCGCCACGTTTACCGAGTTGGTGACCACGGGCAGTTTCGACGGTTCCGGCGCATTGCTCGGTGCGGCGCACGCGGCCAGCAATGCGGCGGTCAGCGCAGCCAGCGCCGCGCTTCGAAGGGTGTTTCTACGGTGCAAAGACATGATCAGGCGTTTCCGAGAGCTTCAAGTTTGACTTGGACGAACTTCGCATTGGGCGCGTCTTTGGCTAACTTGGCTAGCGCTTCTTTGTATGCGTCACGTGCCGCATTGTTATCGCCTTTAGCGGCCAGTACATCGCCGCGCGATTCAGCAAACAAGCCCGCGTTGGCGTCCACTTCGCGACCACCCAGCGCCTTCACGGCCTCGTCATACGCTTTCTGGTCCAGCAGCACCGCGGAGAGGCGCAAACGGCCGGCATCGCGGACTTCGGCTTCTTTGGCATGCGCTACCACCCACTCCAGTTGCGTCTGCGCCGATTTGAAATCATTGGCGCGCACGCTGGCTTTGGCGGCCAGCAAGGCGGCGCGTGGAGCATAAGCGCTGTCGCCATATTGCGCCTTGATCTTGTCAGCGCTGTCACGCACCTTGGCGGCATCGCCACCCAATTGGGTTTCCAGTTGGCCATATAGATCCGCTGCGGCAGCGGCCTGGCTATCGCGCCAGCTGTTGTAACCGGTCCAGCCGCCATAGGCGATCAGCGCAATGGCGGCGGCCGTGGTCAGGTATTTGCCCCAATCCGCCCACCAACCTTTCAACTGGGCAATCTGTTCTTGTTCTTGCAGATCAAAAGCCATCATCAATTCCTGTATCAGCGATACCTGGATCGCCCGTCGTTATTCTGTAGAGACCGCAAACTCTCGGGATTATGCCCGAATTCTGCCCAGCAAGTCCGCGCTCGGCAGCGTCACCTGCGCACCAGCATCCGCGCCGGTCAAGGTTTTGAGGTTGGCGGTGCCATTGGCCACTTCTTCATCGCCCAGCACCACCGCAAAACGCGCGCCGCTGGCATCGGCTTTTTTAAACTGCGACTTAAAGCTACCCCCGCCGCAATTGAGCACTACCGCCAGCCCCTGTTGGCGCAAAGCATGCGCCAACGTAAACGCCGCTGTGCTGGTGGTTTCGCCGCTGTGCACCAGATACACATCGGGCACCGCCGCAGGCGCGACGATGTTTTGTGCTTCGAGCAGCAGCAACATGCGTTCGATGCCGAGGCCAAAACCGACCCCGGGGCAAGGCTTGCCGCCCAGCTGCTCGACCAGGCCATCGTACCGGCCGCCACCACCCACGGTGGCTTGCGTGCCGAGTTCGGTGGTGGTCCACTCAAATACCGTCAGATTGTAATAATCCAGGCCACGCACCAGCCGCGGATTGATCACATACGCCACGCCCGCCGCGTCCAGCAGCGCCTTTAAACCCTCGAAATGCGCGCGCGATTTTTCGCCCAGAAAGTCGAGCAAACGCGGCGCATTGTTGGCCATCTCTTGCAGTGCCGGGTTTTTGGTATCCAGCACGCGCAACGGGTTGGTGTACAAACGGCGCTGGCCATCTTCATCCAGCTGCTCTTTAAAGCCTTCCAGATACTTGATCAGCTCGGCGCGATGCGCGGCGCGTTCACTGGCTTCGCCCAACGTGTTCAGCTCCAGCGTCAAACCAGTCAGGCCCAGCCGCTTGAAGAAATCGGCCAGCATAACGATCTGCTCAGCATCGACATCGGGTCCTTCGAAGCCAAATGCTTCCGCGCCAATCTGATGGAATTGACGATAACGACCTTTCTGCGGACGCTCGTGGCGATACATCTGGCCGATGTACCACAGACGCTGGGTCTGGTTGTACAACAAGCCGTGTTCGATACACGCCCGCACCGTGCCGGCCGTACCTTCCGGGCGCAACGTCAGGCGTTCGCCGTTGAGCTTGTCCTCAAACGAATACATCTCTTTTTCGACGATATCGGTGTGCTCACCTACGCCGCGCACAAACAGATCGGTCGATTCGACGATCGGGGTGCGAATCTGCTTATAGCCATAAGCATTGAGCCATTCACGCGCCACCTTTTCCAGATACAGCCAGGCCGGGGTGGCGATCGGTGCGCCCTTGGTAACGACGGGCAGCGCGTCATTCATGCCGCGGACGCCCTCGATATTTTTACTCATTTGATCAATCCGGTATGGGTAAAGACACGCGCCGCCTGTTGCAAGGCGGCGCGCAGCGGTCAGATTTGTTTAAGCGGAATACTGCGGGGTGCGGCGGTTTCGCGACGCTTGGCGCCGCCTTCCTGATAACGCGTCACCACATAGTCCTGCACGATGGCCAGAAACTCTTCGGTGACCCGATCGCCCTTCAGCGTGACCGTTTTTTCACCGTCCACATACACCGGACAGACCGGCACTTCACCCGTGCCAGGCAGGCTGATGCCGATATCGGCCAGTTTGGATTCACCCGGACCATTGACCACGCAGCCCATCACCGCCACTTTCAGGTCTTCGACGCCTGGATATTGCAGACGCCAGATCGGCATTTGTTCGCGCAGATATTGCTGGATGCCTTGCGCCAGTTCCTGGAAAACGGTGGAGGTGGTGCGACCACAGCCGGGGCAGGCCGTTACCAGCGGCGTAAACGAGCGCAAGCCCATCGTCTGCAGCAATTCTTGCGCCACAATCACTTCGCGCGCCCGATCGCCACCGGGCTCCGGCGTCAACGAAATACGGATGGTGTCGCCAAAGCCGTCTTGCATCAGCACGGCCAACGCCGCCGACGAAGCCACGATGCCTTTCGAGCCCATGCCCGCTTCGGTCAGACCCAGGTGCAACGGATAATCGCAACGGCCTGCCAGATCGCGGTAGACCTTGATCAGATCCTGTACGTGCGACACTTTGCACGACAGGATGATCTTGTCTTGCGCCAGACCCCAGCTGACCGCTTGCGCGGCCGAATCCAGCGCGGAGCGGATCAGCGCTTCGCGCATCACGGCATCGGCAGGCAGCGGCTGCGCCAGCTTCGAGTTTTCGTCCATCAGCCGCACGGCCAACGCTTGATCGAGCGAACCCCAGTTAACGCCAATGCGCACCGGTTTGTCGTACTCGATGGCCTTCTCGATCATGAACGCAAACTTCTCGTCCTTCTTCGAGCCCTTGCCGACGTTGCCCGGATTGATACGGTATTTAGCTAACGCCTCCGCACATTCCGGATAGTCACGCAGCAAACGATCACCGTTAAAGTGAAAGTCACCCACGATCGGTACATCACAGCCTTTGGCGGCCAGGATGTCACGAATGCGCGCCACTTGCGAGGCGGCCTCGGGGCTGTTGACGGTAATGCGGACCATCTCCGAGCCAGCCCGCCATAGATCGTAAATCTGCTGGGCGGTGCCGACGGCATCGACGGTGTCGGTGTTGGTCATGGACTGGACCACGATCGGGTGATCGCTACCAATCCAGACATTGCCCACGCGCACCTGGCGCGTGGGACGACGGGGAATACTATCGGTAATCATCATTTCTGCCTGGAGAAGAACCGCTTATTTCAGTTCCAGCGTTGCCACATTGTTCTTGATATACGGGGCCAGATCGACTTCCTGGCCATGCAGATACAGCTTGGTGCCGGGTGCATTGCCGATCTTGATTCGATAGGGACCGGTGCCGGCAAAACTGCGATCGGTGCCTGACTTGAGCAGATTGCCTACCAGGCGCGTGCCATTGGCATCGGTAATCTGCACCCAGGAATCTTCCGCCACAATCAGCCGCACCGGACCTTCACCTTGCGGCGCACTGGCGACTACCGCGGGCGCGGGGGTCGGCGTGGCGGCGGGCTTAGGGGTCGGCGTTGCAGCGGGCGCGGGCGTTGGCGTTGCCGCCGTCGCAAGCGCTGCGGGGGCAGCAGGCGTTGTCGCGCTGGCCACCGTTGCTGCGGCGCTATCACTGGCGGCCGTGTCACTGGCGATGGCGGGCGGTGTTTCCAGTGCAACCGCGGAGGCCGCAGCGCCCGAGGTGGCCAGTTCGGGCGAAGCCGGTTGCTGCAAGTACCACAGGATCGCACCTACCGCGCCGATAAACGCCACCACAAAACCAAGACCGACCATCCAGCGCCCACCCGAGCCACTACCGCTGCTCAGATTGAAAGCCGACGACTCTTCGGCCACATGCGGCAGCGCCGCTTGCGTGCGTTCGTGCGGCAAACGGCTTTCCAGGTCGGCCATGATCGGCGCCGGATCCAGTTGCAGCATGCGGGCATAGTTGCGCACAAAGCCGCGCGCAAAGGTATTGCCTGGCAATTGATCAAAGCGGTCGCTTTCAATCGAATCGATCTGGCGCTGCGACAACTTCAGTTGCGTGGCCACGTAATCAACATCCAGGCCCAACTCTTCGCGCCGCGCCTTCAGGGCCGCACCGGGCCCATGCACACGCAGGTTCTGTTCTTGTTCACTCATTGCATCGTCCGCCGGTGTTCCGGCTTGCCTTGATGTTAGCGGGCTCAGTCAAGCTGACCGCTCAACAACCGGGTGGTTTCAATGGAATCCGGATATTGACGCTTCAGGATCTCGGACAGGCGCGCCTCGGCCTCTTTGTTGCCGAGTGCGTGTTCCAGCCGCAAGCCCAGAAAGGTGACTTGTGCGCTGGGCTGCGCCATACGTTGCACTTCGTTGTAGTTTTGCCGGGTCAGCACGTAATCCTTGGTCTTCAGACCCAGTTCGGCCAACTGGAAACGTGCATCGACGCTGTCCGGGCGATAACGCATTACCCGGGTGAAATAATCTTTGGCGTTGTCGTAGTCACCCGCTGTTGCCGCACACTGGCCGGCGCTAAGCAGGGTTTTATCGGGCGTGGGATATAAGGGATTCTTCAGTGCATTCAGATAATACTGCACGCCCTCTTTCGGCTTGCCATGCCCGCACAGATACCAACCATAATTGTTGTTCAGGTCAGGATCATTGGGCGCATATTCAAGCGCTTGTTTGAAGTTGGCCGTGGCCTGGGCGTCATCGCGCAACTCGGCGTAGATCAGGCCCAGCATGCCAAAGGCGGCCGGATAACGCGGGCTGGTGGTCAGCGCCTCGCGCACTTCCTGCACCGCCACGTTGTATTGGCCACGCTTCAGGTACTCACCCGCCAGTTGGGTGTGCACCGCAGCGCGGCGATCACCGGAAGAAGTGCTGTCATCGGCCAGTGCGCGCTGGGCGCTCAAGCATGACATTGCCAGGCAGAACATCAAAAGCGGATACCGCCGGATCATGCACTTCCCCTCTGTGTGGTTTTATCTGAATGTAATCGGCCGGGTCTCCGCGGCCAGGCGCGCGGTGCGGCGCGTCTTGTCCTTCACTTGCCCTGCCAACTGGCCGCAGGCTGCATCGATGTCGTCACCGCGCGTCTTGCGCACGGTACAGATGTAGCCCGCATTCACCAGGATGTCACGGAACGCGAGAATAGCATCACGGCCCGATCGGTTGTAGCCCGAATTCGGGAAGGGATTGAAAGGAATGAGATTCAGCTTACAAGGGGTATCGCGCAACAGCGCTACCAGCTCGCGCGCGTGCTCGGGCTGATCATTCACGCCTTCAAGCATCACGTATTCAAACGTGATGAAGTCGCGCGGGGCTTTTTCAAGGTAGCGATTGCAGGCCGCCAGCAACTGGGCTAGCGGATATTTTTTATTCAGCGGGACGATTTCGTCACGGATACGGTCATTGGACGCATGCAAGCTCACAGCCAGCGCCACCGGACAAGCGTCGCGCAAGCGGTCCATGGCCGGCACCATGCCCGAGGTGGACAGGGTTACGCGGCGACGCGACAGACCATACATATTGTCGTCGAGCATCATTTGCAGCGCGGAAACCACGTTATCAAAATTGGCGAGCGGCTCGCCCATACCCATCATCACCACATTGGTGACGATGCGGCCATCATCGTTTACCGGCGCACCCACGCGCGCTTGTTCGGCGCTGAGGCGGTTATTGGCCCACCACAGCTGACCGATGATTTCGCCGACCGACAAATTGCGGTTGAAGCCCTGGCGGCCCGTCGAACAGAACGAACACTCCAGCGCGCAACCTACTTGCGAAGAAATACACAAGGTACCGCGATCATCCTCGGGGATGAACACGGTTTCGATGCCGTTGCCGACATTCACATCCAGCAGCCACTTGGTGGTGCCGTCGCTGGCCACATGTTCGGCCAGCATGCCGGGCGCCTTGACGATGGCGCCGGCCTGCAGCTTTTCGCGAAAGCCCTTAGCGATGTCGGTCATGTTGCCGAAGTCGGTTTCACCGCGTTGGTGGATCCACTTCATTAACTGTTTGGCGCGAAACGGCTTCTCACCGTAGCTGATCATCAGCTCGGCAAGGCCTTCCGCATCGTAATCCATCAAATTGACCGACATATCCAGAGCTCCCGCAATCTGCCCGCTTAGCGGCTGTAAACCTGGCTAGCCGGGAAGAAGTAAGCGATTTCAATTGCAGCGTTTTCGGCGCTGTCGGAACCGTGCACGGCGTTGGCGTCGATCGACTCAGCGAAGTCAGCGCGGATGGTGCCCTTGTCGGCTTTCTTCGGATCGGTCGCGCCCATCAGGTCACGATTTTTCAGAACGGCGCCTTCGCCTTCCAGAACCTGTACAAACACGGGGCCGGAAACCATGAAGTCAACCAGGTCTTTGAAGAACGGGCGAGCAGCGTGCACGGCGTAAAAGCCTTCAGCTTCAGCGCGCGACAGTTGCACCAGCTTGGCAGCCACAACCTTCAGGCCAGCGGTTTCGAAGCGGTCAACGATCTTGCCCACAACGTTCTTGGCAACTGCGTCAGGTTTGATGATGGACAGGGTGCGTTCAATAGCCATTTATTGCTCCAGTGTGATTGACTTGCGAGGATTGCTGATGATTTACTGCGTGCCTGCGACACCTGATAAACACGGCATCGCGGCTCATGATCGGTGCACGCCGAGGGCGTCTTGCAGCCAGACAGCCGGGCATTATAACAAACTCAACCCCGATTCGGCAGATGAGCGACCAACTGGACCCCATCCTGCAGCAGGCGGAGCAAAACCGGCTTAAAGAACAACTGTTCTGGCGACTGGGTATTGCCGCCGGGCTGATCATTATTGTACTGGGCGGCATCTGGCTGCTGGATCGCCCCGACGCCAGTCAGGATGTGATCCTGCCCAGCACGCCCCGCCCCGCTCCTACCCGGATTGCCAGCACACCGGCATCCAGCTCGGCCGCCAGCGCCCCTGCAATGATTGCCAGCACCATCACTGCCAGTGAGGTGATCGCCAGCGCGGTTGCCGCCAGTTCGCCCGCCGTTACTAGCGAACCGACCCCCATTGCAACCCCGACCAGCGCGCCCATAACGCCGATAGCCGCCGTCGCTACCGAGCCGCCCGGCGTGGCGCCGGTGACGGGCCGAAAAGCCGAGGCCGCACCGCGTTATGTACCGAATGCGCCACTGGTTAACCCAACACCCACTGCCAATGTGCAGCCTGTTGCAACGTCACCCAGCAAATCGACCAGCAATGCGCTGGCGACACCCGCAACGCCGACCATCCAGAACGCGACCCGCCCTACGTCTGCAGGCGGCAACAAAAATCCGACGCGCACCGAACCCGCTTTGAGTCTGGCACCGCTGTATGACACCGGCGCGACAGCATCCGCCACCACGCCACCTGCCGCCACGCCCACGACGGCAGCGCGCAATTTCGAAACACATGCCGTCGCCAATGGTTATGCCGTGCAGGCAGGTGTTTTCTTGCATCAGAGCAATGCCGACAAGATGCTGCGTCAGCTACAGAATGCGGGCGTGCCGGCCTACCTGGAAACGCGCGTACAAATCGGCCCCTTCAAAACCAAAGCCGAGGCCGATGCGGCGATTAAAAAGCTGCGTGCCCTCGGCATTGAACCCGTGGTGCACACAGCGGATTAAACGGGGCTGACCACATCAACCCCGCGAGCAACGCTCAGGCCAGTACCGGCGGCAGTTTCGCACTCAGAATCTGCCGCTGTTTGGTGGCCGCGCCCAGCAACGCAAAGCCCAGCAGCTGCCCATCCGCACCGACAAAATGCGCTTCCATTGCGTCTTCGGCGGTCTGCACTTGCCACTCGCCCAATGCGCCATGCGCCGGCGGCGCGACGATCGTCGCGCAGGATGGCGTTTTTACCAGCACCGGCATCGCCGGATAAGCCAGCGCCACATCATCCTTGCCCGCCAACACCTGGGCCAGCGTCCGCGCGGCATGCATCAGCGGCATGACATACGGCAGGTGGATGGTTTCCACTTCGGCGCAATCGCCCAACGCAAACACATTGGGATTGCTGGTGCGCAACTGACGGTCCACAGCCACACCCTTATTGACGTGCAGACCCGCCGCTTCGGCGAGCGCCGTATTTGGGTGCAGGCCGACCGCCGACAATACGCAATCCACTTCCAATACTTCACCAGTGGACAAGGTGACTTTGTAGCCCGCGCCCGCTTTGTCGACAGCCTTGGCGGTGGTGTTCAATACAAAGCGCACGCCGGATTGCGTCAAGCGTGCGGCAAACCAGGCGCCCGCCACATCAGGCAGCAAACCCGGCAACGGCCATGCACCCGCCTCAACGACGACCGGCGCAATCTCACGCGCCAGCAAATCATTGGCAAATTCGCAGCCAATCAGGCCGCCACCAATGACGGCAATGCGCTTGGCACCTTCCAGGCTTTGCGCAAAGACCGCAAAGTCTTCGATATGGTTGACCGACAGCACTTCATCAGCAGCGTCGCCGCCCAGGCGCAAGCGCACCGGTTGCGCGCCGACCGCCAGCACCAGATCACGGTACGGCTGGGCCTGGCCATCGGACAGCAACAAGAGTTTGGAAGCCAGATCGACGCCCACCACTTCGGTATCAGCACGAATAATGGCATTGAGTTCTTCCGCCATTTTTTCGGCGGACTTCATAACCAGCGTTTCGGCGGTCTTTTTGCCCGCCAACGCATTCGACAACATCGGCTTGGAATAGAAGCCCGCTTTGTCGTTGGCGATGATCACCAGCGGAAAAGTGGGGTCCAGCTTGCGGAATTCGCGCGCCAGGTTATAGCCGGCCAGGCCCGCGCCGATGATGACTACAGGGGATGCCATAAAACGTGTTCTCCAGACGCAGCCTGATCGGCGCGCACTTTCTATTTATTGACCTACTGACTGATTGAATTGCGATGGATGTCGGGCAGCACTGCGCAACCATCAGGCTGCGGCGGGCTCTTCTTCCAGAAACTGCACGCCCGGCAAATCGCTGTTAAGGATGGCCTCCTGTACCGCCTCAACCGCGCCCAGCCTCGGAAAATTACGCCGCCACGCCAGTACCACGCGGCGTGTCGGCACCGGCGCAGCAAACGGGCGGATAGTAAGTAGCGACGAATCCCCTGCCGAAATCGACGTGACCGGCAGCACCGTCACACCGATGCCACCCGCCACCATATGCCGGATGGTCGTCAGCGAGGAGCCTTGCAGCGTCCGCTGCAGGCTACCGGCGGGCAGACTTTCGCGGTTCAGGTCGGGGCAGGTTTGCAGCACGTGATCGCGAAAGCAATTGCCGGGCGACAGCAACAACACGTTTTCATCGGCCAGTTGCGCCGAATCGATCTGCTCAAACTTCTCCCAGGCGTGCCCTTTGGGCGTCGCTACCACAAACGGTTCGTCGTAGATGGCGCGGGTGGCGATCCCCGGCTCGTGGAAAGGCTCGGCCAGGATAGCCAGATCAATTTCGCCCTGCTTCAGCATCTCGGCCAGGCGGCCGGTGTAGTTTTCTTCCAGCAGAATCTGCATTTGCGGCGCAATTTCACGCATTTGCGGAATCAGATGCGGCAGCAGATACGGGCTGATCGTATAGATAATGCCCAGCTTCAGCGGCCCGGCCAGCGGGTCTTTGCCCTGCTCGGCCAATTGTTTGATCACCTGCACTTCTTCCAGCACGCGTTGTGCCTGCTCGACCACGCGATCACCAATCGGCGTCAACGTGACTTCGCCCGCGGCGCGCTCAAACAAAGTGATGCCGAGTTCGTCTTCCAGCTTTTTGACCGCCACCGACAAGGTCGGCTGCGACACAAAACAACTGTTGGCGGCGCGGCCAAAATGGCGCTCGCGCGCCACGGCCACGATGTATCTCAGTTCAGTCAACGTCATTTACGCTTTCCCTGGCATTTCCACACCAGCCATGCGCCGACGGTCAATGCCACAAACAGAATGAAGGTCCAGCACGGCATGCTGAGGCCCAGGAATTTCCAGTCGATGACTGCACATTCGCCGTGGCCCACCAACACAGCACGGAACACCTCCAGCCACGGCTGCTTTTGCAGCATCATTTCCAGACCGGGACCGCAGGACGCCAATTTGCTGGTATCCATAAAATACTGGATATAGATATGTCGGCCCGCCACGCCCATACCGGACAAGCCCACCAGCGTGAGCACGACAGGCCAGAAACGACTACCGCGCGCCGGCAACAATGCTGCCAGCAGCGACAGCACCCCAAACGTAATGATCACAATGCGCTGGAAAATACACAGCGGGCACGGACTCAAGAATTCGTAATATTGTTCATACAGTGCATAAGCCATGCACCCCGCACACACCAACGCCAGTCCCAGAAAACCGAGCCGCCACTTGACCATGTCTGCCACCTGTTGATTTATTGAATATTATGCTGCGATTGTTTTTATCAATCGCCATTGTAAGTGCCGTCAAGCACCAGCGGAAGACTGACGCGCTGGCAATTTGTTCCAGGCGCACCCCGCCCTGACGCCTGTTCAATCGCTGCGCGCAGCAATTCCCAAAAATTCACGCAATGCATGGCGCTGATGCATGGCATCTCGATAGCCCAACCGGATCAGTTGACGCACATAGTCATGATGAAACAGCAGATAACTGGCCAACACCGACCCATTGCGTCGAAAGGCGCCCAGGCCGCGCAACATAAACCGCAAGCCGGGCGGAAACGTGTTGCGATGCGGCATCGCCAGTTTTTCCAGCGGGCGTGATGGCGCAATGGTGAGCACATCCAGCGCGTGCAGATCGGTTTGATGCGCCGCCAGCGCGTGTTCGGGCAATAAACCCACGGTGCGGTTGACGCGCTGCACGCGCTCCAGATCGGTCTCCATTGCATCCAGAAATACGCTATTTAATAAGTGCCCTGCCACTTGGGCCAGCGACGGATAATCCTGCACCTTCTCGCGCGGCGGCAGTTCGCGTTGCGGCGCCACGCCGATCACCAGAATGCGTTGCGCACCCAGATGAATCGCCGGGCTGATCGGCGCAATCTGCCGCACCGAACCATCGCCAAAATATTCGCGATGCAAACGCACCGCCGGAAACACCAGCGGAATGGCGCTGGATGCCATCAGATGATCCAGCTCGATTTTTTCGCGCACGCCCAGCCGGGAGGCGCGCTGCCAGTTAGCGTGGTCAGCTGCGCCCTCGAAAAAACTCACTGACTGGCCCGAGGTGTAGCCCGACACCGTAATCGACAGCGCCGATAAATCGCCACGCTGCACCGCCGCGCCGATACCGGGAAAATCCACCAGCGCCGCCAGCATTTGCCGCAGCGGTTGGTTATCCAGCAAAGAACGCGGATTGCGCTTGCCCAGCCCACCCAGCAATAAAGATGCAGCCCAATGCAGCGCGCTTTTACCCAAGGCCCATGCGCTGGAGAGATAAACCTGGTCCGGCGTCAGCTTGAGCCACGAATTGCCCAGATGCCGCACCGCGCCATGGAAATCCCCCGCGCGCGCCGCCAGCGCCGCTGCGTTGATCGCGCCCGCCGACGTACCACAGACGATTGGAAACGGATTACCCGCACCCACCGGCCACAAGCGTGCAATCGCCAGTAATACGCCCACTTGATATGCGGCGCGTGCGCCACCGCCAGACAAGATCAGCGCGGCAGGCTGCGCTTTACAGACGGCGGCTTGCGCCGCAGACGAGGTTTCCGGGATGGGTGAAGTCATGCAAGGGCGCTCACTGCGGATAGAGTCAACATGCTGGATGGATAAGAGCTTTCTCAATCTTGTGCATCATAGGCATAAACCGCCGCACAGCCCGTGACGCCTACCGCCACACCCATCAGTTACTGCTAGACATGACAACAGGATAGGCGTACGGCGATTCTTTCGGTACAATCGACTTTTGGCGTGAAAGGATTCGCACAAATGCGCATCGTACAAAAAGCCCTTACCTTCGACGACGTCCTGCTCGTCCCGGCTCATTCTGAAGTTCTCCCGCGTGATGTAAGCCTCACTACGCAATTTACGCGCGACATCCGGCTTAACCTGCCGCTGATCTCCGCCGCCATGGATACAGTCACCGAGGCCCCGCTGGCCATTGCGCTTGCGCAAGAAGGCGGCATCGGCATCGTGCACAAAAACATGTCGGCCCGGCTGCAAGCCAAGGAAGTCTCCAAAGTCAAACGTTACGAATCCGGCATCGTTAAAGATCCGCTGACCGTAGCGCCCGAAATGCTGGTGCGTGATGTGCTGGCGCTGACGCGTCAACATCGCATCTCCGGCTTCCCGGTCATTGACAGCCGCGGCGTGGTGGTCGGCATTGTCACCAACCGTGATCTGCGTTTCGAAACCCGTCTCGACGTGCCTGTCGCCAGCATCATGACCCCGAAAGAGCGTCTGGTGATTGTGCGCGAAGGCGGCTCGATTGACGAAGCACGTAATCTGATGCACGACCACAAGCTCGAACGCGTGCTGGTGGTTAACGACAGTTTCCAGCTGCGCGGCCTGATTACCGTAAAAGACATTATCAAGACCAGCGAACACCCGTTTGCGTCGAAAGACGAACTGGGCCGTTTGCGCGTGGGCGCGGCAGTCGGCACCGGCGACGGCACCGAAGACCGCGTTACGCTGCTGGCCGAAGCCGGAGTTGATGTCATCGTGGTCGATACCGCGCATGGCCACAGCAAAGGCGTAATCGATCGCGTTAACTGGGTTAAACGCAACTTCCCCAACGTGCAGGTCATTGGCGGCAACATCGCCACCGCCGCCGCAGCGCGTGCGCTGGTTGATGCGGGCGCGGATGCGGTCAAGGTCGGTATCGGCCCGGGCTCGATCTGCACCACGCGTATCGTGGCTGGCGTGGGCGTGCCGCAAATTTCCGCCGTCGCCAACGTGGCTGACGAACTGGCAGGCAGCGGCGTGCCGCTGATTGCCGACGGTGGCATCCGCTTCTCGGGCGACATCTCCAAGGCCATCGCGGCAGGCGCACACACCGTGATGTTGGGTGGCTTGCTGGCCGGCACCGAAGAAGCGCCGGGTGAAGTCGAGCTGTACCAGGGTCGTTCGTACAAGAGCTACCGCGGTATGGGTTCGTTGGGCGCAATGCAACAAGGCTCCAGCGATCGGTACTTCCAGGAAGAAAACACCGCCAACGCCGACAAACTGGTGCCGGAAGGCATTGAAGGCCGCGTGCCGTACAAGGGCTCGGTCACCGCTATCGTGCATCAGCTGATTGGCGGCCTGCGCTCTTCGATGGGCTACCTCGGTTGCGCCACGATCGACGAGATGCACAAGAAAGCGGAATTTGTCGAGATCACCTCGGCCGGTATCCGCGAATCGCATGTGCATGACGTGCAGATCACCAAGGAAGCACCGAACTACCGCGTGGAATAACCTGAACATATAGGGTGGGACTGGGCGTCCCCGTCTAGATCCACCATTCAAAGGCAACGAGAAGCACGCTTATATGTACTTCTCTGCGGTTTTGAATGGTGGGTCTCGACCCACCCTATATTTTTATGCGGCGTTCAGCATAAACGGGTAATCCACCTCGGGCCGCCGACCGCCCAGCAGATCCGCCAGCGCACGCCCGCTACCGCAGCCTTCGGTCCAGCCCAGCGTACCGTGCCCGCTATTCACAAACAGACCCGCAACCCGCGTCTTGCCGATATAGGGCAGATTGCCCGGCGTTGAAGGCCGCAAACCTGTCCAGAATTGCGCATCCTTATAGCGCGCCAGATGCGGAAAAATCTCGCGCACGCGCCGCAGCAACGCCTGGCAGCGCGCCTGATCAATCTGCAAATCGTAGCCCGCAAATTCCGCCATCCCGGCCACACGCAAGCGCTGCCCCAAACGCGAGAACACCAGCTTTTGCCCATCGTCAGTCAGGCTGACTTCGGGTGCGATATCGCCTGCTTCCACCGGCACCGTCACCGAATAGCCCTTGGCCGGATAGATGTCGAGGGTAATGCCCAGCGGGCGTAGCGCGTGCGGCGTGTAGCTGCCCAGGCAAACCACATACGCGTCGGCCGTCACCAGCTCATCCTCGCCCGCCAATTGCACGCCCGCCACGCCGTCCGCTGCGGGAACGATGCGCGCAATGTTTACGCCGTAGCGAAAGCGCACACCTGCCTGCTGGCAGCGCGCCGCCAAAAGCTGGGTAAACCGGTGCGCGTCGCCCGATTCATCACTCTCGGTGTAGGTGCCGCCAACGATGGGCCGATGACTGTGCGCCAGGGCCGGCTCTATCGTCACGCATTGGGCGGGCGTAGCCGGTGTGCGCTGCAAGCCCATCTGGCGCATGGCAGCCGCAGCGGGCAAAGCAGCTTCAAATTCGCGTGGATCGGTGTAGTAATGCAGGATGCCGCGGGTGGACTGGTCGTAATCCAGACCCAGCTGACCGCGCAATTCCTGCAGCGCCTGTCGGCTATACAAGCCCAGGCGCACCAGCGCCTGCAGATTGCGGCGCGCCCGGCCTGGCGCGCACTCACGCAAAAACCGTAAACCCCAACGCCATTGCGCCACGTCGGCCTGCATACGCCACAGCAAGGGCGCGTCGTCTTCGGCCAGCCATTGCAATATCTTCCAGGGCGCTTTGAGATTGGCCCATGGCTCGGCATGGCACACCGAAATCTGCCCGCCATTGGCAAAACTGGTTTCCAGCGCCGCTGCATCGCCGCGCTCCAGCACCGTCACCTCGTGGCCGGCTTGTGCCAGATACCACGCCGACGTCACCCCCGCTATCCCCGCCCCTAACACCGCTACCCGCATGCTGGATCACCTTTCTTTGCGAGCCCGTATTATGCCGCTATCCTGGCCACAGCTGCAGCGTGTGTTGCGCGCAAGGCAAGTGCGGCAACCGTGCCGACAGCAGCCGTGGCGCCATCATGTAAGATGAAATCAAACGCCCGCCTCGGCGCACGTGGGCAAGCGCATCACCTTTAACATTCATGCCCGGGCCGAATGAATCTTTCTCTCCGTACCGCTCTGATCCTCGCCTTGTTGCTCGGCACGCTGTTGCCCGCCAGCATCAACGGCTATTTCAGCCTTAACCGTCAACTGGACAAGGCCGAAGCCGATCTGCACGCCGCCCATGCGCGCATAGCCGATGTGTTGGCGCTGGGCATGCAGGAACCGTTGTGGAATCTGTCGCCCGAAGCGGGCCGGCCGCTATTGCAATCGTTTATGAGCGATGAACGCGTGGTGCGCATCAGCGTTAACGACGCCACGCTGGGTAATTTTCTTAGCGCCAATCGGCCCGATCGCGTTACCGGCCATCTGTACAAGCTCTCCCGCATCGTCAGCAAGCAAGGCAACAATATTGGCACCGTCACGGTAGAACTCGACGACGGTTATGTGGTGGCGCAAATCCACGCCAATCAACGCTTTTATATTATTGCGGTGGCTTTGCAGGTGGCGATCAGCATGGGGCTGATCTTGTTCCTGCTGGAATCGCGTCTGCTGCGGCCGGTGCACAAACTCACGCGCCAGTCGCTCAAACTGGCGCAGCAAGACCTGACCGAAGGCTTTGAATGGCAACGCAATGACGAACTGGGCACGCTGGGCCGCAATCTGGAACACACGCGTTTGTCCTTGCGCCAGTTGATCCAGGCGCTGGAACAAAAAAACCTGCAGCTCGAAGCTGACCTGCTCAGCCGGCGCCAGATCGAATCCGCCTTGCGCGCCAGCGAAGATCGCTATCGGCGGCTGGTGGAAAACACCCAGGTCATCCCCTGGGATGCCCACCCCGAGGCCTGGAGTTTTACCTACGTCGGCCCGCAAGCCGAAGATCTGCTCGGTTATCCGCTGGCCAGTTGGTATCAGGAAAACTTTCTGGTTAACGTGCTGCACCCGGATGACCGCCATCTGCTTTATCCGGTCTTTTCCGAGTTTACGCAGACCCGCCACAGCCAGGTCGAATGCCGCTTTATTGGCCATGACGGCCGGGTGGTGTGGGTGTGGCTGGCGGCCAGTGCCACGGTCAACGCGGATGGCAGCAAGCATCTGCAAGGCTATCTGGTGGATATCAGCGCGCGCCGCCATACCGCGCAAGAGCTGGAAAACTATCGCAACCATCTGGAAGAAGCGATCGAACAGCGCACCCGCGCGATGGCCACGGTGCAGCATGAAAGTGATGCCTTGTCGTGGTCGATTTCGCACGATTTGCGCACGCCACTGCGCACCATCGACGGCTTTAGCCAGGTGCTGCAGGAAGACTACGGCGAAAAGCTCGATATCAACGCGCGCAACTATCTGTCGCGCATCCGCACGGCCGTGCTGAATATGTCGATGCTGATCGAAGACCTGATTGCGTTGACGCGTATCTCGCGCAGCGAAGTACGGCGGCAAGAAGTGGATGTCAGCGCGCTGGCGCAGGATGTGATCGAAGAACTGGAAGCGCTGGAGCCCGAGCGTAAAGTCAGCGTGCGCGTGCGCCCCGGCCTCACCGCCTGGGCCGACCCGCGTTTGCTGCGCGTGGTGCTGCATAACCTGCTGCACAACGCGTGGAAATTTACTGCCACGCGCGACCATGCCGATATCGAGTTCGGCATGAACCCCACCGGCGGCCAACCGGTGTTTTATGTGCGCGATAACGGTGTCGGCTTTGACATGAGCCAGGCCGGCAAACTGTTTACACCCTTCCACCGCCTGCATGGCCCCGGCGAAGCGGCGGGCAATGGCATCGGTCTGGCCATCGCCCAACGTGCCATCCACCGTCATGACGGCCGCATCTGGGCGCGCAGCAAAGCCAACGAAGGCACCACGCTGTTCTTTACCGTACCCGACTTACGCCGTGAGCCAGGCGCGCGCGAGTTTGCACTGCTTCCCTGACAACGTCCCACGCGGCCGCCGCCGGTCGGCCCGGGTTACATGCGGCCTACGCCACTTTGACAATGACAGCGAGCCTGCAAAAGATTTGTATCAATGCAAGTTTGGGCGCGCGCCTGATACGTTGAGATACAAAACCGGCTTTCGGCGCAGGGGTGATTCACATACATTCGCTGGCAACCCGGCTTGATACAAATGGCACGGTGATAACCCGCTCCGCACGCTAATGTGCGCGTAACTCTTGATGGCGCTTATGGAAAACCAGACCCCCACCCGCGTTCTCGTCGTTGATGACGACCACGAAATCCGCAGCCTGCTGGCCGATTACCTGGATACCCACGGCTTTCGCGCCTTTACCGCCAGTGACGGCGCAGGCATGCAACGTATGCTGGACGCCAACAAGGTCGATCTGGTGGTGCTGGATTTAACGCTGCCGGGCGAAGACGGCCTTACGCTGTGCCGCAATCTGCGGTCCGACTCCAACCTGCCGGTCATTATTCTGACCGCCCGCGGCGATCCGGTGGACCGCATTCTGGGCCTGGAAATGGGCGCGGACGACTATCTGACCAAGCCGTTTGAACCGCGCGAACTGGTGGCCCGCATCCGCACCGTACTACGCCGCACCTGGGCGCTGCCGCCCAACCTCGATACGCCGGACGCCACCGCCATGCGCTTTGCCGGCTGGACGCTCGATCTGCGTGCGCGCCATCTGGTGCGCCCCGATGGCGTGCTGGTAATGCTGTCGGGCGGCGAATTCCGCCTGCTTAAAACGCTGCTGGAACACCCGCAACGCGTGCTCAACCGCGACCAGATTCTCAACCTGACGCAAGGCCGCGACGCCGAGCCGTTCGAGCGCTCCATTGATCTGCAGATCAGCCGCTTGCGGCAAAAGCTGGACGACGACGCCAAGTCGCCGCAACTGATCAAAACCGTTCGTAACGAAGGCTACGTGCTTGCCGCCGTAGTGACGGTCGACCATTGAAAGCACGCCTCACCCGCCGTTGGCACAAGCTGACGGGCTCGATGACCAATCGCATCTTTCTGCTGCTGGCGGCGGGTGTGGTGCTGTCGATTCTGCTGACGCTGGAACTGGCGCGGCGCGAAGAACAGCAATCCATGCAACAACTGCGCGCGCAACACGATACCGAACGCGTGGCGCAGTTCATGCATTTGCTCAACGGCATTCCAGCCGAAGTGCGGCCGAAGATTGTCACGTCCAGTGGCCACGTGGGCTTGCGCGCCACGCTGGGCGGTGACGCCACGGTGCGCGGCGACGATGACCGCGCCCTGATGGCGTCGTTGCGCGCCCGTTTGCCTGCGGATGTCCAGGTGATGCACGCCAGCGCACAGGAACGCTGCGTGCGCTTTCCGCGCAGCTCGGATGACCGCCCGTTTGGACCGCGCCCCGAGGACGGCTTTGGCCCGCAAGAAGGACGACCTGATCCTGGCCCCGGCGGCATCAATACCGGCAACCCTGGGCCGCAAACCGAAATTCCGTGCATGCGCGTTGATCTGCAGCTAAGCGACGCCACGCCGGTGCATATCGCGATCGGTTCAGCGTTTGGCGGCCCGCCGCCATTCGGCCCGTTCGCCGCTGGCCGCCCGTTTCCCGTGCATCTATTGGTGTTCTTTGCGCTGATTGCCGCGTTGGCGTGGGTAGCGGCCCGCATGGTGATTTCGCCATTGCGGCGCTTGTCGCGCGCGGCCAGCGAACTGGGCGCCGATATCGAGCGCCAACCGCTGCGCGAAGAAGGCCCGTGGGAAATCCGCCGCGCCATCGCCGCGTTCAACACCATGCAGGCGCAGATTCGCGTCCATATCCAGCAACGCGTATTCATGCTGGCGGCCATCGCGCATGACCTGCAAACGCCGCTGACGCGCATCCGCCTGCGCCTGGAAAAAGTCGAAAACCCCGAACTGCGCGCGCAATTGCTCAATGATCTGGCGGCGATGCAGCAACTGGTGCGCGAAGGCCTCGATTTTGCCCGCAGCACCACGGCCGATCATATGCAGAATCTCGATCTGGATTCGCTGCTGGAAACGGTGTGCATCGATGCCGCCGACGCGGGCCAGGACGTGACATTGCGCAACCGCAGCGGCGTGGCCATCCGCGCCAATCCGGCATCGCTACAACGCTGCATGACCAATCTGATCGACAACGCCATCAAATACGGTGACGTCGCCATCGTCAGCACCGAACGGCGCGGCCGCCTGGTGGATATCCGCATCGAAGACCACGGCCCGGGCTTGCCCGACGATTATCTGGATAAAGTGTTTGAGCCGTTCTACCGCATGGAAAGCTCGCGCTCGCGCGAAACCGGCGGCGTGGGTCTGGGACTGGCGATTGCGCGCAATATCGTGCAACGCCACGGCGGCAACATCCGGCTGGAAAACACCGGCCACGGCATGGTGGCGATTGTGCAACTACCGCTGGCCGCCGCATAAACCCGGCCACAATGCATTTCAATTGACGGCGATATGGGCATGCCGCTTTGCTGGGTGGGTCTTGACCCACCGTATGGCTTGGCGCTGCCGTGGCGCGGTAACCGCCACGCTTTGATAGGGTGGGTCGAGACCCACCACCCCAAAGCAATCCCAACTGGCTGCCCGATCAGCGTCTCACTGACCGGCGCTCCCTGCTGTCGGCCCCATCAGGACGCCATGCTCTTCCAAGGCGTCAGGCGGCGTTGCAACCAGCGCAGGCCCAGTTCCAGCGCAAAGGCGATGATGGCGATGACGGCAATGCCCAGCACCACCACATCGGTCACCAGAAATTGCGCCGCCGATTGCACCATAAAGCCCAGCCCGCGCGTGGCGGCGATCAGCTCGGCCGCCACCAGCGTCGACCAGCCACTGCCCAAGCCGATGCGGATGCCCGTCAGAATGTCGGGCAGCGCATTCGGCAGCACCACGTAGAGCACGCTCTGCCAGCGTGTCGCGCCCAGCGCTTGCGCCGCGCGCAAACGCGCCGGGTCGACATGGCGCACGCCCGCCGCAGTGGCAATCGCAATCGGCGCAAAAATCGCCAGATAGATCAGCAAGACTTTCGATAACTCGCCGATACCAAACCAGATCACAATCAGCGGCAAATAAGCCAACGGCGGAATCGGCCGATAAAACTCGATCAGCGGATCAAGAATCGCATGCGCGCGCCGCGACAAGCCCATCGCCACGCCCACCGGCACCGCCAGCACCACTGCGGCCAGCAACGCCACCAGCATGCGGCCCAGGCTGGCGCCCAGATGCTGCCACAAGGTGGCGTCCATAAACCCGGTGGTGCTTACTGTCCAGGCTTTGCCCACCACGGCTTGCGGCGACGGCAAAAACACCGGCTGGATCAGCCCCGCAGTCGTCACCGCCCACCAGATCAACAGCAGCACGCCCACGGTTGTGGCGCTTGATACCCACGGTTTAAAGACCCGCTGCTCCGGCAACGGCCGCACGCCTGCAGCGCAACTGGCGCACTCCACGCTGGCCGCTTCGGTCACATCCAGTTCGGTGGTCAATAGCGTTTGCTCCATATCATTGCTCCTGACCGCGATGGGCAAAGATGCGCGCCAGCACGTGTTCGCGCGTGGCGATAAAAGACGGGTCGGATTTGATGCTGCGCGCCGATTCGCCTGCGGCGTAACGCCGGCCAAAATCCAGCGGCAGCCGCTCGACAATGCGGCCTGGCCGCGGCGACATCAGCACCAGATGCGTGGCCAGAAACACGGCTTCTTCGATGTCATGCGTAATCAGCAAAATGCGTTTGCCGTTGCGCCGCCACAGTTGCAGCAACAGCTCCTGCATCTGCTCGCGCGTAAAGGCGTCCAGCGCGGCAAACGGCTCATCCATCAGCAGCAATTGTGGGTCCGCCGCCAGCGCCCGCGCCAGCCCAACGCGCTGGCGCATGCCGCCCGACAATTGCCACACGTGTTGGCTGGCAAAGTCTTGCAGATCGACTTGCGCCAGTACGGCGCGCGCACGTTGTTCGCGCTCGGCCTTGGGCACGCGCTGCAACTTGAGGCCAAATGCCACGTTATCGAGCACATTCAGCCAGGGCAGCAGCGCGTTGTCCTGGAACACCACGCCGCGCGCGGCCGAGGGCGCGCTGATGCGCTCGCCGTTAAAGCGCACCACGCCCTGGCTGGGCTGCAAAAACCCCGCCGCCAGATTCAGCAGCGTGGTTTTGCCGCAGCCGGACGGCCCCAGCGCCACCACCACATCATCGTCAGCCACCCGCAGCGTGACGTTATGCAACGCGGGTTGGCTCTGGCCCGGATAGATCACACTGGCGGCTTCAAATTGCAGACCTTGCGTGGGGCTCATGGGGCGCGCTCCGGCAACAGGTTGGGATTATCGGGCGGCACGCACAAACTTGCCTTCCACCCACGGCGCGTAGTCGGGCTGCACGCTGTCCACTTTGCCTTGTTCTTTCAGAAACGCCGATGTGGCGGCCACGGCCTTGACGGTATTGGCGCCCAGCAAGTTACTTTGTTGGGTCGCATCCGGGTAGCCATTGCCTTCCAGCAAACCGGCAATTTCTTCGGGCTTGGCGCCGGTGAGACGCGACACCTTGTCCAGGTTGGCTTGATTGGCAATCCAGGCTTTCGGATTGGCGTTGTAATCGGCATAGGCTTTCAGCGTGACCTTGGCAAAGGCGGTAACAAAGTCGGGATTCTTGCTGGCGAAATCCTTGCGCACGATCCACGCATCAAACGTCGGCGCGCCCCACTTGCCCACGTCCGCCGACGTCACCAGCAGCTTGCCGGTTTCTTTGGCTTTGCCCAAAGCCGGGTCCCACACGTAAGCGGCATCGATGTCGCCACGTTGCCAGGCGGCGGTGATTTCGGACGGACGCAGATTGATGATCTGCACTTTGGACGGATCAATCTGCCAGTGTTTCAGCGCGGCCAGCAGGCTGTAATGCGTAGTCGAAACAAACGGCACGGCGATCTTTTTACCGATCAGATCGGCCGGTTTATTGATGCTGGGCCGCACCACCAGCGCTTCGGCCGAACCAATCTGGATAGCGATCAAGAACGTTTCCACCGGCAAGCCCCGGCTGGCCGCAGCGGCCAGCGGGCTGGAACCCACATAACCCACTTGCACATCGCCGGACGCCACCGCGGCTATCACTTCCGCGCCACTTTCAAATTTGCGCCAGTTGATTTTGCTGTGCGTGGCTTTCTCATACACGCCGTCCGCCTGCGCCACTTTGGCGGGCTCCACGGTGGTTTGATACGCCACGGTCACGTCGTCCGCTGCGTGTACGCCGGTGGCCGCAACGGCCAGCGTCAACGGCGCCAACCAGCCCAGCCAGCGCGCTTTGTTCAATGTGCTCATATTCAGTCCCCGTTCGTGTGTTTGTTGTAGGCACGCCTGCTGACGTGAGCGGCCAATCTAGCAAAGCACATTACAAACCAAAAAGAATAATAAGTGCGATTGTTATTCTTTTTTGTTTGTAATTCAGGATTGCTTAGGCATTGCCACCGCACGCATGCATTGGCGCGCCGCAACATCGAAACTTCTTGCGCCTGCCGCAGCGACACCCTACAAAAATGTAATCGTTTACATTCGACTACATTCATGTCCGAACCCCGCGCTAACCTACCCCGCCCTGCCCCTGCGCCGTCGGTATCGATTGCCGCCGTGGCGCGCCACGCCAATGTGTCGGTGGCCACGGTATCACGCGTGCTGAACGGCCAGCAGGTGGTGAAACCCGCCACGCGTGACGCGGTGATGGCCGCGGTGCAAACGCTGGGTTATCGCGTTAACGAAATGGCGCGCAATCTGCGCACCGCCGAAAGCCGCTTGCTGTTGGTGCTGGTGCCGGACGTAGGCAATCCATTTTATGCCGAGATCATGCGCGGCATCGATAGCGTGGCGCGCCAGCATGGTTATCTGGTGGTGCTGTGCGACACCGGCGCCGATGTGGAACGCGAGCACACCTGGTTTGATCTGTTACGCCGCCGGCGCGCGGACGGCGCGATTTGCCTCGACCCGGATACCGTGCAGCACGCGCTGGCGCACGACAACGCCCATCTGGCCTGGGTGGCCTGCGCCGAGTTCGACCCCGCCATGGCCGTGCCGTATGTGGGCATCGACAACCGTCTGGCCGCGCGCGATGCCGTGCAGCATTTGCTGGAACGCGGCCATCGCCGTATCGGGTTGATCAACACGGACGAAACCTGGCTGTACGCGCGGCAACGCAAGCAAGGTTGGCACGATGCGCTGACCGAAGCGGGCATCACGCCGCGGGCCGATTGGTGCATCAACACGCATAGCCTGGATTACGCGGCCGGCAACGCGGCGATGACGCAACTGCTCGCGCTGGCCGCGCCGCCCACCGCCGTGTTTGCGGTATCCGACACGTTGGCCATCGGCGCGCTGGCCGGTGCGCGCAGCCTGGGCAAGCGCATTCCGCACGATGTGGCCGTGGTCGGTTTCGACGATATCGCGCTGGCCGCGCAGACCGATCCGCCGCTGACCACCGTGGCGCAGCCGATGCGACAACTGGGCGAAACCGCCGTGCAATTGCTGCTGGATTTGCTGGCTGACCGCGGCCGCCCGCCCGCCCATGTACTGCTGCCGCACCGGCTAGCCCTCCGCGCGAGCGCCTGAACATGAGCCTGAAGATACGCTTTGAACAAATCAGCAAACGCTTCGGCCCGGTGGAAGTACTGCACGAGGTCAGCTTTGGCGTGGCGCCCGGCCGCATTTACGGCTTGCTGGGCGAAAACGGCGCGGGCAAATCCACGCTGATGAAGATTCTGGCCGGCTACGAGCAAGCCAGCGCAGGGCAACTATGGGTGGATGACCACGCACAGACCTTTACCGGCCCGCGCCAGGCCGAGGCTAACGGCATCGTGCTGATCCACCAGGAATTCAACCTGGCCGAGCATCTGAGCATTGCGCAGAACATTTTTCTCGGCCACGAAATCAAGCGCCACGGCTTGCTGGATGACCGCGCCATGCACGCTGCCACGCGCCATTATCTGGACCAGGTGGGGCTGAGCGCCGACCCGGCTACGCCGGTGCGGCGGCTGATCGTCGCCGAGAAGCAGTTGGTGGAAATCGCCAAGGCTTTGTCGCGTAATGCGCGCTTGCTGATCATGGACGAACCTACTGCCACGCTCACGCCTGGCGAAACCGAGCGCTTGTTTACGCTGATGCGCAAGCTGCGCGCCGATGGCGTCACGCTGTTGTATATCTCGCACAAGCTGGACGAGGTGGAACGCATCACCGACGAGATTGTGGTGATGCGCGATGGCCGCTTTGTCACCCGCGCGCCCACCGCCAGCGTCACGCGGCAGCAGATGGCCAATCTGATGGTGGGGCGCGATGTGTCCGAGCTGTTTCCGCCGCGCTTGCCCCCTGCCACTGATGCGCCGGAGGTGTTTGCCGTTAACCATCTCAAGGTGCCGGGCTGGATGCAGGATCTGAGTTTTAGCGTGCGGGCGGGCGAGATCCTCGGCTTTGCCGGTCTGGTTGGCGCGGGCCGTACCGAGGCGTTTGAGGCCATCATCGGTTTGCGTGCCCGCAGCGGCGGCGACTTTGCCATCAACGGCCAGCCGGTGCGTCTGAACAACCCGCGCGCGGCCATGCGCCACGGCCTGACCTATCTGAGCGAAGACCGCAAAGGCAAAGGCCTGCATGTCGACCTGGGCCTGCGGCAAAACCTGACCTTGATGACGCTGGAACGCTATGCCCACCCCTTGCTGGACGTGGCCGCCGAAACTGCCGCGCTGACGCGTGCCGTCCATGACTTTGGCATCCGTACCGGCGACATTAACAGCAAGGCGCGCATGCTGTCGGGCGGCAATCAGCAAAAGCTGGCGCTGGCCAAATTTCTGCATCCCGACCCCAAGGTGGTGGTGCTGGACGAGCCCACGCGTGGCGTGGATGTCGGGGCCAAGCGCGATATCTATTTCCTGATCCAGGCGCTGGCGCAGCAAGGCCGCGCGGTGATCGTCATTTCCAGCGAATTACTGGAGTTGATCGGCCTGTGCCATCGCGTAGCGGTATTACGCGGTGGCCAGTTGCAGACCACGCTGGATGCAGACCAACTGACTGAAGAGGCTTTGATCGGCTATGCCACTGGCACCCACTGAAACGCCGCGCGCCAGCCTGCGCTGGCTGGGCAAACTGCATGCGGTCGGGCCGCTGTTGGGGCTGCTGGTGCTGTGTGTGGCGGGCACGTTGCTCAACAGCGATTTCGCCACGTTCGACAACATGATGAACGTGCTGACGCGCACCGCTTTTATCGGAATTATCGCGGTGGGCATGACGTTTGTGATCATGTCCGGCGGCATCGATTTGTCGGTCGGTTCGATGGCGGCGTTGATTGCCGGCAGCATGATCTTGCTGATGAACAAACTGGGCACCGGAACATTGGCGGCGCATCCGGTCGCGGTCGTGGGTTTGGGGATCACACTGGCCCTGGTGCTGGGCGCAGTGTTTGGCGCTATCCACGGATTGCTGATTACGCGCGGCCGCATCGAGCCGTTTATTGTCACGCTGGGCACGCTCGGCATCTTTCGTGCGGTGCTGACGTGGCTGGCCGATGGCGGCGCGCTGACGCTCGAAAACACGCTCACCGATGTCTACAGCCCGGTGTATTACGGCGCGGTGTTGGGCGTGCCGATACCTGTGTGGATTTTTGTACTGGTGGCGCTGCTGGGCGCGCTATTGCTGAACCGCACCGCCTTTGGCCGCCACGTGCAAGCAATCGGTTCCAACGAACAAGTGGCGCGCTATGCCGCCATCCGCGTCGATCTGGTCAAGACGCTCACCCATGCCTTGCTGGGCCTGTGCGTGGGCATTGCCACCTTGTTGTATGTGCCACGGCTGGGCTCGGCCACCCCCACCACCGGCTTGCTGTGGGAGCTGGAAGCCATTGCCGCTGTCGTGGTGGGCGGCACCGCGCTGAAAGGTGGCGAAGGCCGCGTATTCGGTACGGTCATCGGCGCCATTCTGCTGTCGGTGATCAGCAATATTCTTAATCTCACCAGCATCATCAGCGTGTATCTCAACGCCGCCGTGCAAGGTGGGGTAATTATCGTGGTCGCGTTTTTGCAGCGCTCACGTCGTTAACGAAGGCATCCCCGCCTTCCTGCCCGGGCGCGCAGACAGCGCCCTTGGAGACCCACCATGAAACGCTTGATGTGCGTGATCAGCGCCAGCTTGCTGGCCTTGTCCACCCTCGCCCACGCGGCCGAAAAAGTAACGCTGGGCGTGTCGATTCCTACGGCCACCCACAGCTTTACCGCCGGCATTGTGTGGTGGGCCAACGAGGCGAAAAAAGAACTGGAAAAGCAACATCCCGATCTGAAAGTGATCGTCAAAACCGCCAGCGCTGCACCCGAGCAAGCCAACCAGCTGCAGGACTTGCTGACCGTTAACAAGATCAATGCGCTGGTGGTGTTTCCGTTTGAATCGGCGTCGTTAACCAAGCCGGTGGCGCAAGTCAAAGCCAAAGGCGTGTATGTGACGGTGGTGGACCGCGGCTTGACGGATACCAGCGCGCAAGATGCTTATGTGGCGGGCGACAATACCGCCTTCGGCAAATTGCCCGCCGAATATCTGGCCAAACAATTCAATGGCAAGGGCGACATCGTGGTGTTGCGTGGCATTCCCACCACGCTGGATAACGAACGCTTTGATGCCTTTAATGGCGTGATCAAAACCCATCCGGACATGAAAATTCTTGATGCCAAATACGGCAACTGGAACCGTGATGACGCCTTCAAGGTAATGCAGGATTATCTGACGCGCTTTAAACATATTGATGCCGTCTGGGCCGCCGACGACGATATGGCGGTGGGCGTGCTGAAAGCCATCAGCCAGGCCAAGCGCACCGACATCAAAGAAGTGTTTGGCGGCGCGGGCGCCAAAGGGGCGGTCAAAACCATTATGGATGGCAGCAATCCGCTGATTAAAGCCGACGTGTCGTATTCGCCCAAGTTTATTTATGACGCGATTAAATTGACGGCAGAAGCGCGGCTAAAAGGTGAGAAATTGCCCGCCAATACCATTATCCCCTCGGTATTGATTACCAAAGACAACGCCAAACAGTTCTATTTTCCGGATTCGCCTTTCTGATTTTGCCCAGGCCGCCCACAAGGCGGCGCCATCTGGTATAGCTTTAAGACGTTGCACGCGGAGACTGCACGATGATCACGATCAAAGGCCCGGCGATTTTTCTGGCGCAATACATGGGCGAAGCCACGCCATTTGATAGCCTGGCAAATCTGGCGCAATGGGCGGCGGGCTACGGCTTTGCCGCAGTGCAAATCCCCGCCGACCCGCGCTTGATTGACTTGCAGCAAGCCGCCACCAGCCAGGCCTATTGCGATGATTTACTGGACATGCTGGCCGGTTACGGCATGCAGATTTCCGAGCTATCCACGCATTTGCAAGGCCAGCTGGTGGCGGTGCATCCCGCGTACGACAGTCTGTTTGATGGCTTTGCGCCTGTAGCCGTGCGTGGCAACCCGCCCGCGCGCACGGCTTGGGCGACGGAGCAATTAAAGCTGGCGGCGCAGGCTTCCAAAAGGCTGGGCTTGCGCGCGCATGTCACTTTTTCTGGCGCGCTGGCCTGGCCGTATCTTTATCCATGGCCGCAACGGCCCGAAGGGCTGATCGAAACCGCGTTTGACACCTTATGCACACGCTGGCGGCCGATTCTGGATGAATTTGACGCGGCTGGCGTCGATGTCTGCTACGAGTTGCACCCGGGCGAAGATCTGCACGATGGCATCACCTTTGAGCGCTTTCTGCAGGGCGTGGAACATCATCCGCGCGCCAACATCCTGTACGACCCCAGCCATATGGTGCTGCAACAGCTGGATTATCTTGAGTTTATTGACTTCTACCACGCACGCATCAAGGCGTTTCACGTCAAGGACGCTGAGTTTCGTCCCAATGGCCGCCAAGGGGTCTATGGCGGTTACAGCAACTGGATTGATCGCGCCGGGCGGTTTAGATCGCTGGGCGATGGCCAGATCGACTTTCGCGCCATCTTCTCGAAAATGGCGCAATACGATTTCCCTGGCTGGGCGGTGCTGGAGTGGGAATGTTGTCTCAAGCACCCGCAAGAAGGGGCGCGCCAGGGCGCCGAATTTATCCGCGAACACATCATCGTGGTGGCAGAACGCGCGTTTGACGACTTTGCCGGCAGCGGCGTTAACGCAGCACAAATCCAGCAACTACTACGCCTGGGAGGCCGTTAATGCAGAGACGTTTACGCTTGGGCATGGTGGGTGGCGGACAAGGCGCGTTTATCGGCGCAGTGCATCGGCTGGCGGCGCGCATCGATGATTGCTACGAACTGGTGGCGGGCGCGTTATCGGCGGACCCCGACCGCGCCGCCGCCAGCGCCGCCGCCGCCCGTATCGACCCCCTGCGCAGTTACGCCGACTACCACACCATGGCGCAGGCCGAAGCTGAGCGCGAGGACGGGATTGATGTGGTCGCCATCGTTACGCCCAATCATTTGCATGCGCCGGTAGCGACCGCGTTTCTGGAAGCGGGTATCCACGTTATTTGCGATAAACCGCTGGCGATTTCGTTGCAGGAAGGGCTGGAATTGCAGCGCCTGGCGCGCTTGCACAACAAGGTGTTTGCATTAACGCACACCTATTCCGGCTATCCCATGGTGCGGCACGCGCGCGAGATGGTGACCAGCGGCGGCCTGGGCGACATCCGGGTAATCCAGGTGGAATATGCGCAGGACTGGTTGTCCGAACCGCTGGAGCTGGCCGGCAGTAAACAAGCGGGCTGGCGCGCCGATCCACAACGCGCCGGACCGGCGGGCTGCCTGGGTGATATCGGCACGCATGCGTATCATCTGGCCAGCTATGTCAGCGGCATGCAGCCAACCCGCATCGCGGCCGAGCTGCATACGTTTGTGCCGGGGCGGCAACTGGATGATCACGTGCAGGCCATGCTGCGCTATGCCAATGGCGCGCGCGGAATGTTGTGGGCCAGTCAGGTGGCGGCCGGCGAAGAAAACGCGCTGAAATTACGCGTCTATGGCACGAAAGCCGGGCTGGCGTTTGACCAGCAAAACCCCAACGAACTGCTGGTGACCCCGCTGGCGGGCGAAACCCGCCGCATTACGCGCGGCCGCGCGCAGAGTGAAGCCGCCGCGCACGCCACGCGCGTGCCGCCGGGCCATCCGGAAGGCTATCTGGAAGCTTTTGCCCAGCTGTACCAGGATGCGGCCTTGCAGATTCTGGCCGTCGACGCGGGCCTGCCCTTGCCGCCGGAAAGCAGCTTCTTGACGACGGTGGAGGATGGCGTGCGCGGCATGCAGTTTATCGACGCCGTGCTGCGCAGCCATCGCAACGATAGTCAGTGGACCGCACTGACGTCGTAGCGATAGCTGCGGTGCTTGTGCCGTGGCGGCCGCTGCGGTACCTGGACCACAAGCTAGATCAGCCGTGAAAGCTGGTTCTCGATCTGGTCCAACCAGCCGCTTTGCGCGGCGGCGATCGCGATAAAACCCGCGCTAAAGCGCGCATCGGCGGCCACGTTCCGCCAATACGCGCGCGCCAGCGGCAACATCGCGCGCCACACTGCGGGCACCGGTTGGCTGGGCACGATCAGCGGCGGCAGCTCATCACGCATCAGACCGTTGCGATCAGGCGCGAGCGCCATCGGCAGCATGTCGTAACACGGCGCCAAGGGCAGCGGCAGTTGGCCGTGATGCAGAAACGCGATGTTGCCGTGATGCATGTCGCAGTTGCCAATCAAACGGCCGAAGGCATAAAACTGCGCCGCCTGTTCAGCCGCTTGCGCAGTGATATAACCGTTGGCCGCCAACTGGCGCGTCAGCTCGGGCCACGCATGTTGCGCCTGGCCGATCACACCGGCCTCCAGCGCCGCCAGCGAAATCAAACCGCAGCGCCCCGCCGCGCCCAGACGATCAAAGCGTGTTAGCTGCAAAAAGCGTTGCTCCGGCGTATCGAGCACATTGCTTTCCGCAGCCGGTAAACCGTGGGCTCGCAGGGTTTCCAGTGCATGGTGTTCGGCCAGCAGCAAATCGCGCCAGCGTTGCGTGCTGGACGTATCGGCGGCCACGCTGAACTTGACCAGCACCGGCTGCTGCCAGGCATCGGCCGCGTCGCCATCGCGCAAGGTGCAGGCAAACTTGGGTTGTTCGCCAGCCGCCGACGAGCCCACTGGCTCACCCGCCAGCACCAGGCTCGCTAACTGTGGGTAGCGCGTGGCGCGCGCCGCCATTTGCACCACCTCACCGTCGGGGCGCGCCAGCCACGCAGTGCGCGCGGCTTCGCCCAGCAACAGATTGCCGATATTGTCTTGCTCGCCCGCCGCCAACGCGCGCAGCACGTGATTGTCGTCCCACGTGGTCAGATCGGCAGGCAAGCCCAACGGCACGGCGCGACGCTGCACCCACGTCCGCCCCAGAAAACCTTGCGGACGCATATCCTGCAGCCACCAGGGCAGGCCTTCGAACAGTTCGTCAGCGCTGCCATCCGTAAAGCGCACCAGCACATGCGGATTGGGGTAAACCGGCAACAGCTCGCCCCACTGCTGCACCTGGCCCGCTGGTGTTACGCGAAACAGCGGCAGCACGCGTTGGCCGTCGATTGCGCGGCTGGCCAGATAACGCGTGCTACGCGCCTGGCCCGTGCGCACCACGGCCACCCCGGCCGCGCGTAGCTGACGCGACAAGGTAGGCTGGCTAACGCCCAAAACGCGGCACAGCGTGGCCGCATCGGCCGCGCCACGCTGCAATGTATCGAGTAAAAGCCCCGTCAAACCCGGGCTGGATGCCTCCGCCATCGCGGCCACCTGAATCAATCATGAATAGATAATGAATAGATACTAACAAGATTCAGGATTGATTCATAATGGTTTTTTGGCCGCCATAGCTGCAAGGTGAATAGATCGGTTTACTTGGCGTACAGTTGTTCCGCCGGTGTGGATATTGGCTTGACGCGAATCTCGAAGCGTCCGGTCTTCCACAACACCAGCGTGGCCACCAGCCCGCAGGCGGCGGCAAAACTCAGCCATACGCCCGGCATCGCCTTGTTGCCGGTCAGGTGGATCAACCAGGTGGAAATCGCGGGCGTAAACCCACCAAAAATGGCGGCCGCCAGGCTATATGCCATCGAGAAACCGGTGGTACGCACTTCCACCGGCATGATCTCGGTCAGCGCCACCACCATCGCGCCGTTATAGCTGCCGTAGAGAAACGACAACCACAGCTCCACTAGCAGCAGATGGGTAAACGACGGCGCTTGCACCAGCCACGACAACACCGGATACGCAGTGAGCAAGCTCAGCACCGTAAACGTGAGCAACAGCGGCTTGCGCCCGACGCGATCCGACAACGCGCCCATTACCGGCAGCCAGAACAGATTGGATAAGCCGATGCAGACGGTGACGATAAAGTTGTCGCTCTCGCCCAGTTTGAGCACGGTTTTGCCAAAGGTCGGCGTGTAAGCGGTAATCAGATAAAACGAGACGGTGGTGGTGACCACCAACAGCGTGGCAATGCCCACCAGCTGCCAGTTTTGCAGCACCGACGCCAGAATCTGTTTGGGCGTTGGCCGCGTTTTGCGAGCGGCAAAGGCTTCGGTTTCGCGCAACGACGCGCGCAGGATAAACAGGAACGGCACGATCATGCAGCCAATCAAAAACGGCACGCGCCAGCCGTAATCATCCATTTGCTGCGTGCTCAGACTGGCGTGCAGGATGACGCCCAACAGTGCGGCAAATACCACCGCCACTTGCTGGCTGGCCGATTGCCATGCCACAAAAAAGCCTTTGCGGCCCGGTGGCGCAATCTCGGACAGATAAACCGACGCGCCGCCCAACTCCACCCCGGCCGAGAATCCTTGCAACAGGCGGCCAATCACCACCAGCAACGGCGCCGCCAGGCCGATCGTGCTATAGGCGGGCACACACGCCACCAACAAGGTGCCACAGGCCATCAAGCCCAGAGTCAGCATCAAGCCCGCGCGGCGGCCGTGATGATCGATATAGGCGCCCAGCACAATGGCGCCCAGTGGCCGCATCAAGAACCCCGCGCCGAAGGTCATCAGCGCCAACATCAGGGACAGGAATTCGCTATCGGAAGGAAAGAAGGTTTTGGCGATATTGCTGGCGTAATAGCCGTACACCATAAAGTCATACATTTCGAGAAAATTGCCGCTGGTGACGCGTAATACAGCGCCGGCCAGGCTTTGCGGTTTTTGCTGCATGGGAGTGGCTGACATGGCAAAACCTCATCCGTGTGCGGTTATAAGAATCCGCGCCCGGCGGGGTACGCGGGGACGTGCAAGCCGGAACGCGGTCCGGCTTTAACGCCGCGTAGTCTCAACCAGTTGACTACATTCGTCACAAATCCGCCCTAATGCCGAGGCCGTCACAGGCGCTACACCGTACATGCGTGTTATCTTATGTCGCTTACTAAGGACGCCAGACATGACGCAGCCCAACCCCGCTGATCCGCTTTCGCTTGAGCAACAACTGTGTTTTCCGTTGTACGCCGCCAGCAATATGCTGACGCGCTTGTATCGCCCGTTGCTGGACGAGCTGGGGCTGACGTATCCGCAATATCTGGTGTTGATGGCGCTGTGGCAAAACGCGCCACAAAGCGTGGGCGAACTGGGGCGCTTGCTGCATCTGGACAGTGGCACGCTGACGCCGTTACTCAAGCGCATGCAACAAAATGATCTGGTCACGCGTGAACGCGATCCGGACGATGAACGCCGCGTGGTGATCAATCTGACCGCGCGGGCGCGCGAGATGAAAACCCAGGCGGCGTCGATTCCTGCCCGCCTGATTTGTGCATTTCCGATGCCCGCCGATGACATCGTTACGCTGCGCGCGCAGTTGCAGGACTTTGTGCAAGTACTGGCGCAAGCTGATCCGCGTCAGCGCGATCACAGTAACGAAAACGGCTGCTAAACCACGCCAGTCTGCGCTTCAGCCTGCTAGCGGCGGCAAGCCCGCCTGGTAATCCGCCGCCTCGCGCAACAGCCACCCCATAAAATCATCCAGCTTGGCCGAGCCCTCACTGCGCTGCGGCCAGGCCAGCCAGTAATCGCGATCAAACGGCACTTCCACGCCCAGCAGCTGCACCAGCCTGCCTTCGCGAATCAAACCATCCGCCAAAGAACGCCGCGTCACCGCCACTCCCTGCCCGAGCAACACCGCCTGCACCAGCAAGTTGGAATCATTGCAGTTAAGCCCCGGCGGCAAAGATTGATCCAGCCCCGCCGCGCGGCACCAGTCGCGGCCACTGTCATACGAGCGGATGACCGGGCAACTGACGAATTCCTCAATGGTTTGCGGCAATACGCCGCCGTTGAAATGCGGAGCCGCTACGCCGATGGCGCGTTCGGGCATCAGCAATTGCGTCTGCACATCGGGCCATTGCCGCGCGCCGATACGGATGGCCAGATCGACCATGCCCGTCTTCAGATCATCGAGCGCCAGACCCGCGCGCAGTCGCATCTTGTAATGCGGAAATTGCGCGTTAAAACGCGGCAGGCGCGGGATGAGCCAATGCGTGGCAAAGGACGGGATAACCGACAGCACCAGCTCGTCACCGCGCGGGCGGTTAAGCACCATCTCGGTGGCGGTTTGCAGATCGCGCATGGCGGCGCGCACCTGCATGGCGTAAATGCGGCCCTCTTCGGTCAGCAACAGCCGCTTGCCCTGACGGGTAAACAGCAGCACGGCCAGTTCTTCTTCCAGCGCCTTGATCTGATGACTGATGGCGCTGTGCGTCACATGCAGTTCTTCAGCGGCCTGCACCATGCTACCCAAACGCGACACCGCTTCAAACGCGCGCAAGGCCGGTAACGGAGGAAGGTTACGCATCAGCGCCTCTTGTTAGTTTTATTCACGAAAAGCGTAAAAATATATCGATTTTTCTTAAGTTTGTGTGCCGATATATTACAAGCCATCACGGAGACAGGAGCAAGCGAGATGACACAAGACGTCCGACTCATACTAAAAAGCGAGCTGATGCGGCTGGATGCGCACGAGCGTTGGAGCATGGTTTGTGAAACAGGCGAGATGTGGATTACTGTAAATGGCCAGGCGCGCGACATTATTCTGAAAGCACAGGAAAGCGCCATCGTCGGGCCGGGCAATGTGCTGGTGGAAGGCCACGGCAGTTTGCGCCTGCGTGCGCAGCCCGGCTGGCTGTATCGGCAGGCCGCACGGCTGGTGGGCGCGTTGTGGGGCCTTATCCGCCGCCAGCGCGAACGGCGCGCGCAGCACGTGCATATCTCAATCACAAGGAAAGCTTGATGGGCTCTACGGACGGACAAGCGCAGTACACGTTGTATCTGGGCGACAAGAATTATTCTTCGTGGTCATTGCGGCCATGGTTGGCGCTGCGACAGCTGGGGATTGCATTTACGGAAGTCGAAGTACCACTGGGCGGCACGGGCGTAAACGAGCGCCATCTGGCGTATTCGCCCAACGGGCTGGTGCCCTGTCTGCATGATGGCGATCTGCAAGTGTTTGATAGCCTGGCAATCTGCGAATATCTGGCTGAACGTCATCCGCAACTGTGGCCCGCCGAGCGCACCGCCCGCGCCCGGGCCCGCAGCATTGCCGCCGAAATGCACAGTGGCTTTGGCCAGGTACGCAACCAACTGCCAATGAATATCCGCTTGCGGGCGCGCGGCACCGCGCTGCCTGCTGCCGTGCAGAAAGAAGTGGACCGCATCTGTCTGGCCTGGCGTGACGCTCGCACATACTTTGCCAGCGGCGATGGCCCGTTTCTGTTTGGCGCTTTCAGCATCGCCGACGCCATGTTCGCACCGGTAGTCTGGCGCTTTTATAGCTACAACGTGGCGCTGCCAGCTGATGCCGCGGCCTACCGCGACACGATGTTGGCGCTGCCCGCCATGCGCGAATGGCAAGCCGCTGCCGAGGCCAGCACATGGCGTAATCCTGGACAGGATGAGCTGATCCACCAACACGGCGGAGCCCGCGTATGAGCGCTCGATTTATCCGGCTCAAGGTTCGAACTGCACGTATCGTGCACGGATTTGACGCGCAAAATGTCGAGATCGTCGAAGAAGTCAACGAGGACGTCTATGTCACCAAACTGGTCGCCATCGAGCGTATTCAGTCCATCAGCGAACGTTATCTGCTGGTTTCCGGTGGCCAGGGTCGGCTGATGTATTGGGAATACAAAGGCGGCATGGATGCGCTGGCGCAACGGCTGGCCAAAGCAGGTCTGTTGCTCGAATAAGGGCGCGCAAAGCCGGCCCTGGAAAACGCCGTTGACATAACGGCAAATTGTCCGGCACTCTAAAAAGCATGAATTCCTACACACACGCTCAAGGCCGACGCAACGCGGCCCGCCGAGCCGCAGCCGCGGCGGCGGGCCGTGGCGCGTTGCCATGGGCGTGTGACAAGGACGGGTTGCCCTGACGCAACCCTGCTCCAGAAAACACACACCAGACCAACGGGCCGCGAAACACTTCGCGGCCCGTTTTTTTTCGCCGATCGATTCCGGCATCCAACCCCAAGGAGTAAACCAGCATGACCAGCCAGTCCAATCCGCTGATGTCCATCACCCCGCGTCCGCAGCTGCAATTCGAGCGCGGCGAAGGCGCGTGGCTGTATGACGCGGCGGGACGAGCCTGGCTGGACTGGTTACAAGGCTGGGCCGTCAACAGCCTGGGCCACGCACCCAAGCTGGTGGCCGATACGTTGTATCAGCAAGCCTGCACGCTGATTACCCCCAGCCCCGCCTTCAACAACACGCCCGCCACGCAACTGGCGCAATGGCTGGTAGACCACAGCTGCATGGACCAGGTGTTTCTGGCCAACACCGGCGCGGAAGCCAACGAAGGCGCGATCAAGCTGGCGCGCAAATGGGGCCGCCTGCATAAGGACGGCGCATTTGAAATCATCACCTTTACCAGCGCGTTTCATGGCCGCACCATCGCCGCGATGTCGGCCTCGGGCAAGCCGGGCTGGGATGTGTATTTTCCGCCGCAAGTGCCGGGCTTTCCCAAAGCCACACTCAACGATATCGAAAGCGTCCGGCGGCTGATCGGCCCGCACACGGTGGGCATCATGCTGGAACCCATCCAGGGCGAAGGCGGCGTTAATGCGGCCAGCCGCGCATTTCTGCAGGCACTGCGCGCCTTGTGCGACGAACATCAACTGCTGCTGATTTTTGATGAAGTGCAAACCGGCTGCGGCCGTACCGGCCCGCTGTTTGCCTATCAAGCCAGCGGCATCGAGCCCGATATCATGACCCTGGGCAAAGGCCTGGGCGCGGGCGTACCGATTTCGGCGCTGCTGGCCAAAGCCGCCTGCAGCGTATTCGAGCACGGCGATCAGGGCGGAACCTTTTGCGGCAACCCGCTCACCGCTGCGGTGGGGCTGGCGGTGATGCAGCATGTGGCGCAACCGGCGTTTCTGGCCAATGTGGTGGCGCGTGGCGCGCAATTGCAAAGCGGGCTGATCGAACTCAGCGCCCGCTTCGGGCTGGGCGAAGTACGCGGCGCAGGCTTGCTGTGGGCCATCGAACTGGGCGATGAGCGCGCTGAAGCGGTCATGCGGGCTGCGCGCGACAACGGCTTGCTGATTAACAATCCGCGCCCACATTGTCTGCGCATCATGCCCGCGCTCAATACCACGGCTGCCGAAATCGAGACCGGTCTGGCGTTGCTGGGCAAGACGCTGGCGCAGTTCTACGCGCCGTCTGCGCAAAAACATCGCACCGATATGCTTGCTGCATACAAATAAACAGTAACGACTGATATCGATCAAATGACACCGCCGCGGGGCGGACTGTAATAGCGGATTTTCGCCCCGTCCCCGAGGTTATCCATGTTGTTTGATCGATCCACTTTCCGCACGTTGGCGGCCTGTTTGCTGGCAGGCGCTGTTCTGCATCAGGCAGGCGCTACCGGCGCGCCAGCCACGCCCGACCCCGCCTTGCGCAAGCAGGCGCAAACCCTGTTCAAGCCCATCATCGCGACCCCCAATCCCGATCCGACGGGCCGCATTGCCTTGGGCAAGATGCTGTTTTTTGATGCGCGGCTGTCCAGGTCGGGCACGCAAAGTTGCAGTAGCTGCCACAACCTGGCGCGGGCGGGCGTCGACAACACGCCGGTGTCGCTGGGCCATCGCTGGACCAAAGGCACGCGCAATTCGCCCACGGTGCTGAACGCGACCTACCACAGCAAACAGTTCTGGGATGGCCGGGCGGTGACGCTGGAAGACCAGGCCAAGGGCCCGATCACCAATCCGGTGGAAATGGCGTTGGCGGACCCGGCCACCGCAGTGCGCCGGCTGAACAGCATTCCCGGTTATCCGCCGCTGTTTGCCAAGGCCTTTCCGGACAGCAAAAGCCCGCTGTCGTATGACAATATCGCCAGCGCCATCGCCAGCTTTGAGCGCACGCTGGTTACCCCGTCGCGCTTTGATCAATATCTGACCAGCAATCCGGCAGCGCTCACCGATACGGAGCAAACCGGTCTGCGGCGCTTTATGGAAACCGGTTGTATCGCCTGCCATAGCGGTGTGGCTTTGGGTGGCACGCAGTTTATGAAGTTTGGTCTGGCCAAGGGGCCGTACTGGAAATATACCGGCAGCAAGGGGCGTGACCATGGCGTGGCCGAAGTCAGCAAAAAGGCAGCCGATACCGATCTGTTTAAAGTGCCAGGATTACGCAATGTGGCGCAGACCGCGCCGTATTTTCATGATGGCAGCGTGTGGTCGCTGCGCGACGCCATCCGCATCATGGGCGAAACGCAGTTAGGCACCACGCTCACCGCCACTGACCTCGACACTATCGAGGCCTTTCTGACCAGCCTGAATGGCGAGGTGCCGCGCGCCGCACGCGAACTGCCGCAACTACCGCCTGACGGACCCAGCACGCCAAAACCCGACTTTAATTAATCGATCCACCCGATTGCACCGCGCGCCGCCACCAAGGCGGCGCGCTGGCTTTTAACGCGCGCGCGATTTGCCGGCCATGGTCTTCTTGCCCTTCCCCTGGCCGGGCCCGACGATCTTTTTGCGGGTGGCAGGCGCCGCGGCCGCGCCTTCGCTGCGGGGGCGTTGCGCATCGCCGTGGCGGGGTTTCTGCGGCACCGCATTACGCGGCGGCGCCACGGGCCGCTCGCCAGGCTGCTGCGCCGGAATCAGATGCTGCGGGCTGTTGCCGATCAATTCAGCGCGGCCCATCGCGACCAGTGCTTCACGCAGAATCGGCCAGTTGGCCGGATCGTGGTAACGCAGAAACGCCTTATGTACCTTGCGTTGATGCGCATCGCGAATAATCTCCACCTTCTCCGAACTCCGCGCCAGTTTGCGCAGCGGGTTACGTCGCGTGTGCCACATGGTGGTGGCCATCGCCATCGGCGTGGGCGTAAACGCCTGCACCTGATCAGGTTTGAAGTTATTCGACTTGAGCCATAACGCTAGATTAAGCATGTCTTCGTCGGTGGTGCCCGGATGCGCCGCGATGAAATACGGAATCAGATATTGCTTTTTGCCCGCCTGCGCCGAGAACTTGTCGAACAGCTGCTTAAACTTTTCAAACGTGCCGATGCCTGGCTTCATCATCTTGGAGAGCGGGCCGTCTTCGGTATGCTCGGGCGCAATCTTCAGATAACCGCTTACGTGGTGCGTCACCAGTTCTTTGATGTATTCCGGGTTTTCCACGGCGAGGTCATAACGCAAACCCGAACCGATGGTGATTTTTTTAACGCCCGGAATTGCGCGCGCCTTGCGATAAAGCTGGATCAGCGGCGCGTGATCGGTGTTCAGGTTTTCGCAAATGCCTGGGTAAACACAGGACAAGCGACGACAGGACTGTTCGATCTTGGGGTCTTTGCAGGCCAGACGATACATATTGGCGGTCGGGCCACCCAGATCAGAAATATGGCCGGTAAAGCCCTTGGTCTTGTCGCGAATCTCCACAATCTCGTTAAGAATCGATTCTTCCGAACGGCTCTGGATAATGCGACCTTCGTGTTCGGTAATCGAACAGAAGGTACAGCCGCCAAAACAGCCGCGCATGATGTTGATCGAAAAACGGATCATTTCCCACGCCGGAATCCGCGCGCCGTTATAGGCCGGATGCGGGTTACGCGCATAAAACAGGCCGTAGACGTAATCCATTTCTTCGGTGGTCAGCGGAATCGGCGGTGGGTTCAGCCACACGTCGCGTTCGCCGTGCGTTTGCACCATGGCGCGCGCATTGCCGGGGTTGGATTCCAGATGCAGCGTGCGGCTGGCGTGCGCGTACAGCACGGGGTCATACGCCACGGCCTCGTACGCCGGAATGCGCACCACGGTTTTCTGGCGCTGCGCCTGCTTGGCGGCCAGACGCTCGGCTTTCGAGACAATACGGATCGGCTGCACGGCATCGGGCGGCGTCACCGGCTCGTTCGATTTTTCCGGCTCCATGGCATACGGATCGGGATGCGGCTCCACGCGACCCGGCGTGTCGACGGTGGTCGAATCCAGTTCGGTCCAGTCCGCACCGGGCATCCAGCCGTGCTGCGTCAAGAATGCGGTGCCGCGCACATCGCGGATTTGCGATAGCCGTTCACCGGCAGCAGCGCGTTGCGCCACTTCCACCAACGCGCGTTCGGCATTACCAAACAACAGGATGTCGGCCTTGGCATACACCAGGGCGGACTGGCGCACCTTGTCGCTCCAGTAATCATATTGCGCGATGCGGCGCAGGCTGCCTTCAATGCCACCGGCCATAATCTCAACGCCCGGATAGGCCTCGCGGCAGCGCTGGCTGTAGACGGTGAGGGCACGATCGGGGCGTTTGCCGCCCTCGCCGCCTGCCGTATATGCATCATCCGAACGCGGCTTTTTATCGGCCGTATAGCGGTTGATCATCGAATCCATATTGCCCGCCGTCACGCCAAAGAACAGACGCGGCTTGCCCAGCACTTTAAAGCCCTCGGCCGAATGCCAATCGGGCTGGCTGATAATGCCGACGCGAAAGCCTTGCGCTTCCAGCAAACGCCCGATCAGCGCCATGCCAAAGCTGGGGTGATCAATATAGGCGTCGCCCGTCACCAGAATGATGTCGCACTCGTCCCAGCCCAGCACGTCCATCTCGGCGCGGCTCATCGGCAAAAATTGCGCCGGCTTGCGCGGCTGCATGCCTTGGGGCAGTTGATAAATAGGCGTGGGGGCGGACGACGGATTCATGATGCGGTCTTGTTGCGAGCAATCGAGCATTTTCGCAGAAATGAGCCCGGCTCATACAACTATTGCTTGCTATTCATCGGAATACGGATGGCGTCATGCCGCGATATGCGTCAGGCGCTGGTTTGCATTACCTCTTTAAAGCGTGCAATCAGTGGCGAAACATCATCCGTACGCGTCGCCAGCGAGGCCACGCTGATCGCGCCCTCGTCCGCAATCGGCCGATAACACACGCCTTCCACCTGAATGCAGGACAGCGGCCCTGGCAAGATCGACACCCCCAGCCCGGCCGCCACCAAACCGATCAGGGTGGTCCCCTCGCGCGCCTCTTGCACCACATGCGGTGCATAACCGGCTTGCTGGCACAGACGCAGAATCTGCCGGTGAATCCCGGTACCCGCGCTGGCGGGGTACGTCACAAATGGACGCTCGCGTAATTGCACCAGCGTTACCGTATCCTGGCGCGCCAACGGGTCATCACGCCGCAATACCGCCACCAGCGGATCGGACAGGAACGGCAGCAGCGTGATATTGGGCGGCGCTTCCACATCGCCGCCGCGCACCATGCCGATATCGAGTTTGCCCGCCGCCACAGCGCGCAGCTGGTCCAGCGTCATCATCTCGCGCAGGGTGAGCGTGACGTGCGGATGGCGCTCGCGGAAGGCGTGAATCAGCGCGGGCAGCAGCGTGGTAAACGGCAAAGACGGCGTAAAGCCTATGCGCAGTTCGCCCACTTCGCCGCGCGCGGCCCGCCGGGCGTCTTCTACCGCATCGCGCGTTTGCTGCAGGATCTGGCGCGCATGCGTTAAAAAACGTTCGCCCGCAGCGGTTAAGGCGACGCGCCGTTTGGTACGTGCAAACAAGGCCACGCCCAGCTCGTCTTCCAGCGCCTGGATTTGCTGGCTAAGCGGCGGCTGGCCGATATGCAGGCGCGCGGCGGCGCGGGTGAAATGCAGTTCTTCCGCTACCGTCACGAAATAACGCAGATGTCGTAATTCCATTTTGACAAATATCTCAAACCAATCAGAACAGCCATAAATATATATTGGACTGCCAGTTAGTGCAGTCCTAACATCGCTGCATCGTTTAAAACCATGCCGTTAGCATCATGCCCAGCGAGTTAGTCATTCCCGCCGCAGCGCGCCCCGATCGCCGTATCCATCGCATTCAGGCGGGCACACCCGAATTCAAACGCACCAATCTGGCTTTGTTTCTGGGCGGCTTTTCCACGTTCTGGTTGTTGTACTGGGTGCAACCGTTGTTACCACTGTTTGCGCGCGTTTTTGGCATCAGCCCGGCCGCCAGCAGCGTTACGCTGTCGGCCGCGACCGGCGCATTGGCTTTGGCGCTCATCCCCGCCAGCTTGTTGGCCGACCGCTTTGGTCGCAAACCGGTGATGTGCTGCGCGATGTTTGCCGCCGCGATATTGACCATGCTGACCGCCGCCGCGCCCGATTACAGCAGCATGCTGGTGCTGCGTGCGCTGTCGGGCATGGTGTTGGCGGGCTTGCCCGCAGTGGCGATGGCCTATCTGGGCGAAGAGATCGATCCGGCCTCGCTGGGCGCGGCGATGGGTGTGTATATCGCAGGCACCGCGCTGGGCGGCATGAGCGGCCGCCTGGCCACCTCGTTTATCGCCGATTTCACGTCGTGGCGGCTGGCTGGCGCATTGGTGGGCGGCACCGGTTTGATTGCGGCCACCGTGTTCTGGCGCAATCTGCCCGCCTCGCGTCATTTTGTCGCCCGCCCTTTACCCAGCAGCCGCGCCGGCCGCCTGGCCCTGGCGCAGGCCATCCGCGCCTTGTTTGCCGACGCAGGCTTGCCGTGGCTGTTTTGCGTAGGTTTTCTGCTAATGGGCTGCTTTGTCAGCCTGTATAACTACATCGGTTTTCGACTGGAACGCGCGCCGTTCAATTTGTCCGACGCCGCCATCGGCTGCATTTTTGCGCTGTACCTCGTCGGCACGGTGGCCTCGACCTGGTCAGGCCGCCTGGCAGACCGCATTGGTCGCCGACGCGTGTTGTGGGGCACCAAGATTCTGATGCTGGCGGGCCTGGTCCTGACTTTGTCGGACTGGCTTGCGATGGTGGTGGTTGGCATTGGCCTGTTTACCTTCGCATTTTTTGCCGGCCACACCACCGCCAGCAGTTGGGTAGGCCGTCGCGCTGGTCCGGCCAAGGCGCTGGCCTCTGCCTTGTATCTAAGCGCGTATTACCTCGGCAGCAGCCTGGTTGGTTCGCTTTCGGGTTTGTTCTGGCATCGGGGCGGTTGGGCTGGTGTGGCCACCGCGCTGATCGTCATTTTGTTGCTGAGCATTGCTGTCGCCTGGCGCTTGCGCAGCCTGCCTGTCAAACAATGGGCCAGCGCCTGACCATAACGAGGCCAGCCCAGTCTGGCTGACCGCGGCGTTCGCCCCTTCCTTCCGTCGCCGCGCGGGCGTGCGCGGCATTTTTGCGACGTTTGTTTGTACATGGCAGACATGAACCGACAGGCGCACGCCGCAGCACGCGCCAACCCGCGCCGATGTGACATCCAGCATTAATGCGGCTTGCAGCCCGGCGCGGACAAAACCTGACGCCACTCGTAGGAAGCTGTCAGGTGTTTTCCTACAAACCTGTGAAAAAGCGCTCACCAAATATCAGCAAAACATGATTTGACTGTCATAACGGCATTTTTTGTGGCTAAACTGCTCTCATATAGGCATGCAATGCCTGATGTTTTGCGTAAGCATTTGCCAGAGTGCATTGCGCGAAGCAGCCGACCCAACCGGTAACGGTTCCGCCGACCTCACAGCGGCGGGCGGCGCAATCCAGGCGCAGGGTCAATAACAATGGGGCGTAATACAGCACTGAAGTGAGCAGACCATGCGGCCGGCCCGCTGCCGGCACGACAACCATCATGGCGCACACCGGTGCCTAAAGAGAGGCTATATGCGACGTATTCCGGGGGCCAATGTGTTGATCGTCGATGACGATGAATACAACCGTAAATTGCTGAATATCTTTATCAGCACGGAGGGGCACAAGCCCATCGAAGCCAGCAGCGCGCAACAGGCGCTGCAACTGGCTGATTCCGACCATCCTGACATCATCTTGCTGGATTTGATGATGCCCGGCGTCGACGGTTTTGAACTGGCCCGACAGCTAAAAGGGAATCCGCGCACCGCAGATATCCCGTTGGTGGTGGTGTCCGCACTGGACGACCCCGCCGTCGCACAGCGTGCCATCAGCTGTGGCGTGGACGGCTTTGTGCAAAAGCCGCTGGATCGCTGGCAGTTGCTGCAAACCGTCAACAAGCTGTTAAAGATCGACGCGGGCGCAGCGCCCGGTACGGACGCCGATGCCTGAACTGACCGCACCCACTGACTCGGCGCGCAGCGTAGGCCTGTTTGGCCTGCTGAGCCGCATCAACCGCATCACGCTGGACACGCATAGTCCGGATGAGCTGTTGTTGAATCTGTGCCGAGCCTTTGGCGAGAGCGGTCTGTTCCGGTTTGCCTGGGCGGGCCTGGTCGAACCCGATTCGGAAGACTTGCGGCCGCTCACTTATTGGGGCGATCAGGATCACTGGCTGCGCCGCTTTGGCGCCACCAGCCAGTTAGCGCGCAGCGCACGCGAACAAGGCAGTGCGCAATTCAAGAATGATCTGTCGATGCAGCCGGACGAGGAATATCGCGTGCTGGTGGACGGTGGCATCTTTGCCGCCGCCGCGATTCCGGTGCGCGAAAGCGGCCGCATCAGTTGTGTGCTTAACCTGCTGGCCACCGATGCCGGCACTTTCGACGACTCCCTGTGCAATCTGCTGCGCGAAGTGGCTGACAACGTTGCGTTTGCGCTGGAACACATGCTGGGCATTCAGCAGCGCTCGGCCGCCGAATCGCGCATTCATTACCTGGCTTATTACGAAGCCCAGACCGGCCTGCCCAACCGCATCCTGCTGGAACAACGCATGCAGCAGATCACGGCGGGGGCACCGGGCGAGGCGCGCTATCTAACGCTGCTGGATATCAAACTGCGCCGGTTGGATCAGGTCATCCAGATTCTGGGCCACCAGGCCGTCGACGGCGCCTTGCGCACGCTGGCGCAACGGCTGGAGGCCTATCGCGGCTACGACGGCATCCTGGCGCAACTGGGTGCGGACGAATTCGCGCTGGCGTTTCCGGGGTTTCCGGGCAGTAACGCCGTCGGCGCGCTGATCCACCATGTGCACAGCGTGCTGCAACAAAGCGTGCAGGTGGATGGACAAGAAGTGTTTTTAAACGCCGGCATTGGCGTGGCGATTTATCCGCTGCATGAAAGCGACGTGCGCTATCTGTTGCGTCGCGCCCGTGCCGCCGCCGAACGCGCGGCGCAAGAAGGCGGCCTGCGCTATTACAGCGCTGATCTCGAAAAAGGTCTGGAACAACGCTTGCAACTGGAGGCTGATCTCCATCGCGCGCTCGAACGCGAAGAGTTCGAGCTCTTCTTCCAGCCGCAACTGAATCTCAAAACCGGCGCCATTGTCGGCGTTGAGGCCTTGTTGCGCTGGCGTCACCCGGAAAAAGGCCTGGTCGGCCCGGCCCAGTTCATTCCGATGATGGAAGAATGCGGCATGATGCCGGCCGTGGGCGAATGGGTGCTGCGCACCGCTTGTGCCAAGGCGCGCGGCTGGCAAGACGCGGGCCTGCCCCAGGTGCAGATTGCGGTGAATATGTCGGTACAGCAGTTCCGCCTGTCCGGCATCGTCAACGTAGTTAAACGCGCGTTGCAAGACACTGGCCTGGCCCCGGAATGGCTGGAGCTGGAACTGACCGAATCGCTGATTCTGGAAAACGCCGACCGCATTATCCAGGTAATGCACGACCTGAAAGCGTTGGGTGTCAGCCTGAGCCTGGATGACTTCGGCACCGGTTATTCGTCGCTGGCTTATCTGCAACGTTTTCCGATTGACCGCATCAAGATCGATAAATCGTTTATCCGCGATGTGGCTATCAAAACCGAAAGCGCGGCGTTGGTGCGCGCCATCGTTGCCATGGCGCACAGTCTGGGTTTATCCACCATTGCCGAAGGCGTGGAAAACGACAGCCAGCTGGGCTATTTGCGCAAGCAGTTCTGCCACGAAATGCAGGGCTTTTTATTCAGCCGCCCGCTACCCGAAAACGAGCTGCTGCAGTTGCTGCGCGATGATCGCAAGCTGGATCTGGAAGAGGACATCGACGCGGCGCGCTTTACGCTGCTGGTGGTGGATGACGACCTTGACGCCCTGGCCAACCTGAATCGCACTTTGCGGCGCGATGGCTGGCAGGTGCTGGAGGCCACCCGAACCGACACCGCGCTTGATCTGCTGGCCACGCGCCAGATTGGCGTGGTGATCTGCGACCACAATATGCCCGAGCTGGCAGGCACTGATTTTCTGCATCGGGTTAAAAAACTCTACCCCGATATCGTGCGTATTTTGCTGACCGGTTACTCGGAGTTCGCCAGCGTGATCGCCGCCGTCAATCGCGGTGATCTCTACAAAGTGCTGGGTAAACCGTGGGAAGACGAAGTACTGCGCGAAGCCATCCGCGACGCCTTCCGCCAATATGAAATCATGGCAGGCAGCCGCGCGCTGGTGCCGCAACGCACGGGCAACGCGCCCTGATTACGCGGGCATCCGCAGCGGATCGGGCCTGGATCGGGCTGCACCGCGCGGCGCAAAAGCTCTATGATGCTGGCATGCCGATACCCCGTTCTTCTCCCCGTCTGCAAACCCGCCCCTGCCCTCCGTTTGCCGGAGTGGTGGCATGACGCTCTGGCTGCCGGTAACGTGGTCGCCGCCTCTCGTGGTGGTTTCTGTATTGATCGCATGGTTTGCGTCGTATGTGGCGCTGGACCTGGCGCGACGCATCGGCAATGCCTCCGCGCTGGCGGCGCGCTGGTGGTGGCTGGGCGGCTCCATCGCCTTGGGCACCGGCATCTGGTCGATGCACTTTGTGGGCATGGCGGCGTTTTCGCTGCAGATTCCGCTCGGTTTTAATCTGATTATTACGCTGGCCAGTTATGCCGCCGCCGTGGCGGTGTCCAGCATTGCGCTGTATTTATCGGCGCGCCCGCATATTGATCGCGTGCATTTCATCGGCGGCGGCCTTTGCATGGCAGCCGGCATTTGCAGCATGCATTACATCGGCATGCACGCCCTGCAAATGGACCCCGCCATTGCCTGGGATTGGCGCTGGGTGGCGCTCTCGGCGTTGATTGCCTTTGTGGCGTCGCTGGCGGCGCTGCGGATTTTTGTGTGGATGCGTGGCTTGCCGCGCCAACGACGCGTGCTATGGCAAATGCTGGCCGCGCTGGTCATGGGTCTGGCCATTGCCGGCATGCACTATAGCGGGATGGCCGCGGCGCATTTTCCGCTAAACAGCATCTGCCGCGCGGCGGACGATATTTCGGCCAGCGGCATCTCGATTACGGTGGCCTCAGCCACGTTGGCCTTGCTGGCCGCCACCTTACTCACGTCCGTACTCGATACACGCCGCCAGGCCGAAACCACGCGCCTGGCCGCATCACTGCAAGAAGCCAATCAGGCACTGACGCGCGCGGCGTTTGAAGACCCGCTGACGCAACTCGGCAGTCGTTTATTGCTGGAAGAACGCTTGCGCCACGCGGTGGAAGTGGTCGACCGCAATGGCAAACGCGCGTGCGTGCTGTTTATTGATCTGGATGGTTTCAAGCCGGTTAACGACTCGCTGGGGCACAAGCTGGGCGATGAGGTGCTGCGTATTATCGCGGGACGCATCAAGGTGACAGTGCGCAAGCCTGACACGCTGGCGCGCGTGGGCGGTGATGAATTCGTGGTGCTGATGGAGCAAGTGGAAGATCGCTCGCGCCCGTCGTTGCTGGCGGAACGCTTGATCGACGCCATCCGCGCACCGATCCGCATCGCGCAGCAAGAAGTGCTGTTGTCGGCCTCGGTGGGCATCGCGGTCTATCCCGACGACAGCGCCGCGCACCGGCTGGTCGCCAATGCTGATGTGGCCATGTATTACGCCAAGCAAGCGGGCAAAGGCACCTTTTGCTATTACAGCACCGACATGGAAGCGGGCGCGGCGCGCTTGCTGGATCTGCAACGCGATCTGCGCCGCGCGCTGGCCAATGATGAATTTGTGCTGCACTACCAGCCCATCGTGGCGGGCAATCACACGCATCATCTGAACGCAGTGGAAGCGCTGATCCGCTGGCAAGATCCGCACCGCGGTTTGCTGATGCCGGGCGTGTTTATTGCAGAGGCCGAACGCTTTGGCTTGATCAGCGAAATTGGCGAATGGGTGCTGGATACCGCCTGCCGCCAATGCGCCATCTGGCGCGAGCAAGGCATGTTGATTCCGGTGGCGGTGAATGTGTCGGCAGTGCAGTTTCGCTCGCAAGGCCTGGTAGTGCTGGTGGAAAGCATCATGCGGCGCCACGGTTTGCCGCCGCATATGTTGACGCTGGAACTGACCGAATCGGTGGCGATGGATGACATGACGCACACGCTGATGATGGTGACACGGCTGCGCGAGCTGGGCGTCAAGATCGCCATTGATGACTTTGGCACCGGGCATTCCAGCCTGGCGTGGTTGCGCCAGTTCATGCCGCACGAGCTGAAAATCGACCGCAGTTTTATCGAAGATATCGAAGACGACCCGAGCGCGCGCGCCATCGTCAACGCCGTCATCCAGCTGGCGCATGCACTGAAGATTGAAGTGGTGGCCGAAGGCGTCGAAACCATTGCGCAACGCGATTTGCTGCAGGCGCAGGGTTGCGAATCGCTACAGGGTTATCACTTTGCCCGGCCCTTCCCGGCCACCGAACTGGAAGGCTATCTGCGCTCGCACAACCCTTTGCCCGCGCCGGAAAACGGCATTTAGACCGCCGGCTGCAGCACGGGCACGCAGCCGGTTTCGGCCTCGGTGACATCACCGCCCGACAACGGCGCGCCGTGGGGGCAGAGCAACTGCTCGCCATTATGCAAAGAGCGCAATTCCAGCCGTTGCTGCAATTGCGGTTGCCATAGATCCGCAAACGCAACGCGACCCTGCTCGGTAATCACGATCCGGCGCGGTGGGTTATCGCTAAGACGGTGCCAGCCGGTAACGCGGCCCAGGTCGCGCGTGGCGACCACCGCGTGTGCCGCCATCTGGTACGTCGGCCACACCCCGAACACCACCAGCCCGAACAGCGCCTGCGCAATCAGCAGCGCGCCAGTAAAGTCGCGCGGTGGCGGCACCAGCGAAACGGCGTTATCAACAACATCGGGCAAGGCCATGGCGCTCTCCGCATCCACTGAGCAGGCAGCTCGGTTTTAGCCTGGATCACGCTTGCAATTGCCGCAATGTGCGATGTCATCAGCGGTAAGGTTTTCCGCCCGGGCTGGCCATTCAAGCGCGCCAGCGGTTAAGCAGCAAGGTAAGCGCCCCGGCGACCAAACCCCAGAACGCCGCGCCGATGCCCAGCAAGGTGACGCCCGAAGCCGTCACCAGAAAGGTAATCAACGCCGGCTCACGCATGCGTTCTTCGCGCAACGCGTTGCTGAGGCTATTGCCGATCGTGCCGAACAAGGCGATGCCGGCAATCGCCAGTACCAGCTCGTGCGGAAACGCCGCAAACAACGCCGCAATGGTCGCGCCAAACAAGCCCGCAATCAGATAGAAGACGCCAGCGGCCACCGCCGCCTGATACCGCTGCGCCGGGTCTTCATGCGCCTCGCGCCCCATACAGATGGCCGCCGAAATCGCCGCAAGGTTGACCGAGAAACAGCCAAATGGCGCCAGCACCGCCGTCAGCACGCCAGTCCAGCTAATCAGTGGCGACACGGGGGTGTCGTAGCCTGCGCCGCGCATCACGGCCACGCCGGGCACGTTTTGTGACGCCATCGTCACGACAAACAACGGCACCGCCACGCCGATGACGGTGGCGATGTCAAAGCTGGGGGTAATCCACATCGGCCGTGCCACCGCCAGATGCAAACCGGCCCAGTTGAGCTTGCCCTGCACCGCCGCAATCGCCACACCCAGCAGCAGCACGCCCGGCACGCAATAGCGCGGCGACAGGCGTTTGAGCAGCAGCCACGCCACAAACATCGCCAACACCAACACGGCATTGACCTGCATGGCGGTAAACACATTCATGCCAAACCGCACCAGCACACCCGCCAGCATCGCCGCCGCCACTGGCAACGGAATATGGTCGATGGCTTTCTCAAACCAGCCGGTGACGCCGCATAACAAGATCAGCAAGCCACACACCACAAACGCGCCCAGGGCCGCGCTCATCGGCACTCCCACCAGACTGGTGGCCAGCAAGGCCGCGCCCGGCGTCGACCACGCCGTCACCACCGGTTTGCGGTAATACAAAGACAGCCCAATACAGCTGACCCCCATGGCCACGCCCAAAGCGGCAATCCACGACGACACCTCGGCCGCACTCGCGCCCGCGGCGCTGGCCGCCTGAAACACAATCGCCACTGAACTGGTAAAGCCCACCAGCACTGTGACAAAACCAGCCGTCAATGCCGACAAGGGCACCACAAAACGCCGTGTTGCCACGGCTTGGGACGTTGCCATAGGAGCAATCCTGAAAAATGCAGATGCGGGAATGACAGCGATGTTACCGCGCGGGGCCACGCGCCGACCGGTACAGCCTGCGCGGGGTTGGAGGTGCACAGCGGATTCAGGCCAGCGTACGCACCATGTCGGCAATGACGATATTGCGAATCGCGGCCAGCACCCGCTGCTCCCGCGCCTGGTAACGCAGCGCCTGATCGGGCTGCGGGCTTTGCTCGGCCAGCACCGGCATTTGCGCCTGCAATTGCGCGATCACGACATCGGCACTGGTCAGCGCCATTCGGCGCATCCGGTCGAGTTCACGCTCGGCGGTGGTGGCATTCAGACCTAATGCCTGGCCCGCGCGCAGCAGATGCGCGCGCCGCACCGCACCAAACGTGGCGGGTGCCTCCGTTTCGCGGGCCGTAGCGACCGACATCGCCAAAGCAGTATCCGGCCAGCTGGCACGTCCGTCCGCCAGAGCATGCGTGGCGTACACCGCAGTGCTCAGCAGATCATAGGCGGGGGCCAGTGCAATGCCGGCCGCGTCGACCAGAAATGACAGGTTCTTAAGGTGGTTGTCGCCATTGCCGATCAAGACGTTAAACACCAGCCATTGATACAACTGCTGACGCGTTTGGCCTTTCAAGCGGCAATAGTCCAGCGTGCTCACCAAGGCATCGACATTCGCCGACGCGTATTTGAAGCTGCGCGCCTGGTTGAGCAACTGGCAGGTATCGATCACATGGCGGCGCTGGATTTCATCACCCTGTAGCACCCTGTCAAACCGCTGCACCACGTAAACCGGCGTCGGCGTATACCACCATTGCGCGGGCGGCACTTCCAGACCCATTTGCGCGGCCAGACGCATGCTGAACACTTCGTTGATAACCGAGCCCTGGTAGTCGCCGCTCTGATGCTCGGGCTTAAGAATATGCGTGGACGGTGTGCCGGGCAGCGGCTCATAAATCTGCCCCTCTTTAAGCACCAGCAACATCTTGTGTTGCGCGCCCGCCAGCGACATGCGCTTGGGCGCATCGTGGGTCAGCGATTGTGTGGGCAGTTGCTGAATACGTGTTTCCAGCTCGGACAGGGTCAGCGTTTTAAGCCCCTGCTGCAGCGGCGGCGCATCCGCAGCCTGCAGAATCAGCGAACCTGCGGATTCAGCGCCCAACCAGGCCAACATGCCGAACGCGTCGTTCGCATCGAGCTTTGCTTCGCGCGCAATCACCTGCCGCAATAATTCTTCGGGTAGCAGGTTATCGAAATACCACTGTACAGGCCGCTTGCTGCCACCATCGGCGTGGCCATCGTGGCGGCTGAGCGCAGGCGATAAATCAAAACCGTCGACCGCATCGGTCCAGTCTTTGGAATACTGGAACGCCCATGAATCGTCACGATCAATCAGATCGCCTACGTGCCGCCCGTTGATCAAGACACTTAAATGGCGCAGCGTCATTGCGGCTGTCCGCCCTTCGTAGCCTTAGCCTTGCGCCTGGGCGCCAACGGCTTAACGCCTGTGGCCCGCACCTTGGCCACCGTGGCGGCAAAGTCGTCGGGCAGATCGGCTTTCAGTTCGATGCCGAGTTCGGCCAGCAATTGCAGTACGCGCCCCAATTGCACGGTTTGCTTGCCGCGTTCCAGCTCGCGCACGAACACCGGCCCAACCCCCGCCATGCCAGCGACGTCATCCATGCGCAGGCTTTGATGTTTGCGCGCTGCACGGACTAACAGGCCAAGTTCTTCAACGGTGCGGACGTGATGCAGCATGAGCTGAAATCCAGAAATCGATGCGATGGCATCGATTATGGCAATGTCGGTGGGTCAAAACAATACAATCGATGCGAACGCATCGATTTTGCCGAAAAGCAGCGCTATTTTGCCTGTTTTTTATACAAATCGATGCGGTGCCATCGATTTTCGTCAGCCCGCCGCTTTTCACAGCCTTGTGCAGCGCTGTTTAGCGCATCGCCAACGTCAAGCCCGCCACCTCTTCCCACGCCAGATCAACGTTAACGGGCGCGGCGCCGGTCTCCACCTGCCATTGCAGCAACGCTTGCGACACGGTCGGCAGAATCTGTTGATTAAGCAGGTGATCAATATTGCGCGCGCCGGTGTCGGGCAACAGGCAACTGGCAGCGATGAAATCCGGTAGAGAGGGCGCAAACGTCAGCGTGGTGGCGTAGTGCTGCGCCATTCGGGCGCTGACTTTGGCCAGCTTCATTTGCACAATGTCGCGGATGGGCGCCAGAGCCAATGGCCGATAGATGACTGTCTGAAAGCGCGCCAACAGGGCGGGCTGAAAGTGTTCGATTAATTGCGGGCGGATTGCTTCGTGCAACAGGGCGATATCGCACAGCGGATCTTGCTCATGCAACGCCATTAGCTCGGCGCTGCCCAGATTGGAGGTCATCAGAATCACAGTATTGCGAAAATCAATCTCGCGGCCCTCGCCATCGCGCATAAAACCGCGATCAAACACCTGATAAAACAGATTCAGCACATCGCGATGGGCTTTTTCCACTTCGTCGAGCAGGACGATGGAGTACGGCCGGTGCCGCACCGCTTCGGTCAGCATACCGCCCTGGCCATAGCCGACATAACCGGGCGGCGACCCTTTCAGTTGCGATACGGTGTGCGCTTCCTGATATTCCGACAGGTTGATGGTGACTACGGCGCGCTCGCCACCGAACAGGGCATCGGCCAGAGCCAGCGCGGTTTCGGTCTTGCCCACACCCGAAGTGCCCGCGAGCAGAAACACGCCCAGCGGGCCATCGCTGGTACGCAAACCCGTTCTCGCAGCACGCAAACTACTAGCGATACTGATCAACGCATCATCCTGCCCTACCACCCGTTGTTGCAGCTGGGCCTCCAGTTCCAGCAGGCTGGCTTGCTCGTTTTTAAGCAGGCTACTGAGCGGCACGCCGGTCCAGTCGGCAATGACTGCCGCGATGACTGCGGCATCCACGTCCACCAACACCAACGGTTCGCCCCGCTGCGCTTCAGCCAATTGCTCGCGTAATTCGGTCATGGCTGCGATGTCCGGGCTGTCTGCGTGCGGGTGCGATACCTTGATCAGCATCTCTTGCAACGTCTTCGCCGCAGTCAGCTCTTGTTGGTGCTGGCCTTGCAGGCGAGCCAGGTTTGCGGAGGCTGCCGCGATATCGCCATCCAGTTGCGCCAAGCGGGCCGCGTTGTTATTGCCGCCCGCGCGCAAGTCATTGCACAACGCCGCGTGTTCGGTTTGCGCGGCCCGTAATTGTGCGACGCAGTGTTCGATTTGCGCTGGCGTGGCATCAAGGCTCATGCGCACGCGCGCGGCTGCGGTGTCGATCAGGTCCACCGCCTTGTCCGGCAATTGCCGCCCGGTTAAATAGCGACGCGACAGTTGCACGGCGGCCACAATCGCTTCATCGCGGATATGTACACCATGATGCGCGGCATAGCGCGACTGCAGGCCGCGCAACATCAGGCACGCGGCGGCATCGTCGGGCTCATCCACCTTTACCATTTGAAAGCGCCGCTCCAGCGCCACATCGCGCTCAAAATATTGTTTGTATTCCGACCACGTGGTGGCGGCGATAGTGCGCAATTCACCGCGGGCCAAGGCGGGCTTCAACAGATTGGCCGCGTCTGCGCCACCCGCGCTATTGCCTGCACCGATCAGCGTATGCGCTTCATCGATAAACAGCAGGATCGGCGCAGGCGACGCCTGCACCGCGTCGATCACATTTTTGAGGCGTTGCTCAAATTCGCCTTTTACGCCCGCGCCCGCTTGTAGCAGCCCCAGATCAAGCACCAGTACCACCACTGATTGCAGACTGATGGGCACGTCGCCTTCGGCAATTTTGAGGGCGAGCCCTTCCACCAGCGCCGTCTTGCCCACGCCAGGGTCGCCCACCAGAATGGGATTGTTTTTGCGGCGCCGCGCCAGGATATCGATCATCTGGCGGATTTCGACATCGCGGCCAAACACCGGGTCAATCTGCCCGGCGCGTGCTTTTTCTGTGAGATCGATGGTGTAGCGTTGCAACGCCTCCGGCTGCACCTTACCGGGCAAAGTATTCAATCCAGCCGCATCTTGCGCACGCGCCACAACGTTAGGCGCAGCCCCCTGCGACTGCGGTGTTTCCAGCGAAATACGGTTCAGTTCCGGCACCAGGCGCGCAATCTGCGCGGCGGACACGCTCAGCAAAGGCCAGGCATCCCTGGCGCGCAGCCAGTGCGGGTTATCTTGTAATGCATGCAGCAAATGCGCCGAGCGGATCTGCTCGCAATCCTGTTCCAGCGAGGCGATCAGCCATGCCGCCTGCAGCCATTCCTGCAACGGCCGCGACAGGCCCGGCTTGCCACGCAAGGCATGCGGATATTGGTCCAGTGCGCCCAGCAAGCCCTGCCAGACGGCATCCATATCCAGTTTGTAGCGCCGCGCAATCGCTGGAATATCGCCATCGCCCTGCTCCAGTAGTTTGATCAACCAATGCTCGGGCGTGATCTCGGCGTGGGCGCGTGTTTGCGCCAGAGTGGCGGCCGCTTCCAGCGCTTGGGCGCAATGCGCATTAAGACGACGAAGCAGTTGGGCGGGGTCACGAACGGACATGGCGCAATCACCTGAAGAGAGAAGAAGTGGATCAAGACAACAACGGGTACGGCCCGTCGCAAAAACGGGCCGATCAATCAACCACCCATCGCCTCGGCTTAACGGCCTTCGGTCCAGCTATCGGCATGGATGATGTTGCCGTCCTTGTACGACCAGGTGATCTTTTCGTAGCGCAGCTCAATCTTTTCCAGATGGTTGTATTTCTCTTTGCCCGGCTCTTTGATGTTGTGCATCACCGGCGACACGCCCACCACTTTGACGTTGTCCAGTTTGGTGTTGAAGTACTCCACTTCATTACCGGCATCGTCGATCTTGTACCACTTGATTTCGACGCTCTTCAGCGTCTGGCCACTGGTGACCGCCTTGTACAGATACGGCGTGGACGCATCGGTTTCTTTAAAGAACACCAGTGGCTCATGCACGCGCGTACCGGTCAGCTTGCCGGTATTGCCATCGGTGGGGATGCGCACGCCGTGCGCAAATTCCACCACTTCAACACTGCCTTCGCGGCCTTGTACGGTGACGGAGCCTTTGATGTCGGCGCCGCCATCATCTTTCAGCCACATATACGCAGGAATTGCCATAACAGTTCTCCTTGAAGGGATGATCAGGGCCACCCAGCGCGGCCCCGTTGGGTTTCAATGCGGCGGTAGCGCGGGCACCAGCGTGATATCGACACGACGGTTACGCGCCTTGCCGGCGGCATCTTCGTTCGAGGCCACGGGGCGGCTATCGCCATATCCTTGCGTGGCGAAATGCCAGCTCGGCAAGCTGGACATGCTGACAAACCAGTCGCGCACGGCCACGGCGCGGGCTTCAGACAGTTTCTGATTCAGCTGCGCGTTGCCACTCTGATCGGTATGCCCGGCGATCAGCACCTGTTTGTCAGGATTGGCCGTGATCACGCTCAGCGCGCTAATCAGCGCCCGATTGGCATCGGGCTTGAGCACCGCGCTGCCGCTGGCAAACAAAGACAGGCTGTCCAGGCTGAGAACGGTGGGCGGCGGCGGCGGTGGCACATAGCGGCTGATTTCGCGCTCCAGCAGCGGCACCAACCTATCCGCACGATACATGCCCCAGCCCAGACGCCAAGGCACGCCGCGCCGCGCATAGGTTTTTAACAAAGTGCGATCAGCGCGCAACTGGTCGAGCGTAGACCGCTTCAGCTCGATTTCTACGGATGGCGTCTGGCGATAACGGACGATGTCATCTCCCACGCGGAGGATGAGTTCGGTGTTGGCACGCCAGGAGAAAAACAGTGCGACCGCGATCGCAAGCCCGGTCATCACCCCGGCGTGCAACAGGCCCGACAAACTGCCGGAGCAGCGCCAATGCCGCGGCAAATGCGGCACGACAGGCAGCGGCAAAGGATCGGGCATGCGGCCGCCGGGCCGAGACATTGGTGCCAGCGAAGCCTGATTCTGCAGCCACATCTGCCACAGATTGGACTGCAGCGATGCGGCGGCCGAATCAGCCAGTAACAGGCCTTGCAGCCGCAACACAGCCAGGCCATTGGCGGTTGTATCAAGCGCCGGCGCCAAGGCGTCGGCCACCCACGCCAGCAACGCTTGGGCACGCACGCTGCCACGCAAGCCGCTGCTGAGGCGCGTCGCTGTGGGCAAGCCAGCCTCCAGACGCGCCAGTGCCGCGCGCGCCAGCTTGCGCACATCGCCCGCCGCATCCGTGCCGCTCAACACCACGCCATGCCAGGTCGTAGCACCGTGCGCCGCAATGGCATCCAACCGCGCCAGCACGGTCAGGTAGACCGGAACGCGCAGATCAAACCAGTGCTGAAGGTTGGCGATGGCATAACGCCAGCTCACCAGATCGCCATGCAGCGCCGCGAGATCGGTATAGCGCTCGGGCGCAACGCTCAACACTACGGCGTTGGGCGCGCGACCACATTGTCGCTGGATCTGTCGTCGCGCGGGCAGCAACAAGCCGGGCTCAGCCACATCGACCCAGACCGCATTGCCGTCATGCAGCACCGCCGGTTTTGCACAGCCGCAGACATGACACACCAGCAGCACCGGTGTATCAGCCCGCAAATCATCAGGCAATGCCGTCAGCGCATGGGCCAGAGGTGAATCCGATTCCGCTGCCAGCGTGCGCCGCGTGTACCTACCGCGCCAGATGAGAACACTCGCGACCGCACATACAATCCATGCGGCCGCCAGCCACCGCCCTACTGCCGACAACGGCAGGCAAAACAGACACAGCGCAAGCAGCACATAGCCCGCCCAGACCGTCACCGCCCTATAGGGATAGCGTTGCGACACCATCGTCAGCCTTGCGTCGCGACGAGGATTTGCGCGAGCAGCGCATCCAGGCGGTGCTGCAGGACAATGCCCAACAGCGCGACGCCGGCGCTGATCAGCACTAACCACAGCCACGGCGACCAACCGCGCAATATCGCAAACCAGTCAGTACGGCCCGCCTTGATCCACAACTCCGGCGTTGAGGTCAGCGGCGGCGCAAGCCGTTGCAGTGCGTCTATCGTGCGTTGGCGTTCCGGATCTGCTTCATGCGCATACCGCCCTAAAAATCCCAGGCCCAACAGCAAACGATAGGTCTCGACCAACGCGGGCTCAGGGGCGCTCTGGCGCAGCAACGCGGCGATCTGCTCGAACACTGTATCGCCCGCGTTATAGCTTTGAAAAAAGCGCACCTGCAATGGCTCGGCCGCCCAGGCATCACGCTGCTCAGGCGGCAGCGCAGTCAAGGCGCACTCATCCAGCATCGCACACTGCGCATAACTGATTTCCTGCAGCACCGCGGGCGCAAATCCGGCGTCTTTCAAGCGCGCCTGCAAGGTTTCGACCAGTTCAACACAATGAGCACGCCATGTTGCAGGGTCGGCGATCACAGGCTGGTCTGCCAGCAAAGCCACCTGCAGGGCGGTATCGCGCAACAAAACATGCATGGACAAAGGCGAGTTGGAAGTGGCGGCCGTCATGTGCGCAGCACCGCAAACAGTTCGAGCGTGACTTCAGGTAGCGAAGCCGGGATATAGATGCTGCACGAGCGCGTCTGCAACATGCGGGCAAACGCCGGGGCGTGGTGATCCAGTGCGAAATACTGGTTCTCCAGCCGCAATGGCACTGCGGAAGGCACCCGCTGCAGCGCGCTCAGCGGCACACCGGCCACGGCAGAATTGAGGATACGTTCGACTTCTTCTGGCGCGCCGAGCTTGCAGACCATGGGCAGTTGCGCCTGCAGTTGCTGCGCGGGCATCGCAGCATGCACGGACAAGAAGAAATCGGCATTTTCCAGCAAGCGCGGGTCGTTAAAATGCGCCCGCCACAAGGTGGGCCGGATATTTTCCAGCGCGATCGGAATAACCGGCGACGGAATCACCGTATCGAGTAGATCGCGGATCAGCCGCTCCAGTTGTGCAAATACCGCCTGCAACTGGTCGTGCTGATAGGCCGGAATCTGGTCCAGACTGTGCGCCAGCGCAAACGAGCTGAGCGAGCCCGCCAGGCGCGCCATCGCCAGCCACAAGCGCTCGGGATGCTGGTTGGGGTGCGTGCGCAGATGCATCAGCTCAGGCCACGCCGTATTGATGCAATTAAGTAGCCAGAACAGCGAGACATCCGACACCGAATAGTCGGCCACATTCTGGTTGCGTTCACCTCGGCGTGCAGCCAGTTGGGCACTCCGTGCGCGCAAGATGTCAACCAGTCGTTCCGTCAGCCCGGTTAACGCCGCATTGGCACTCAACACCACGCAGGGCGCAATCCAGTCCGCGTCCAGCTGAAAGCGACCGCTGGCATCACGCACCAGCCGCGCCACGGGGCAACTGACCCAGTCCGCATGCACTTCAAAATCAAATATCAACGCCAGATTAAGCCGTTCGACATTGACCTCGCCAACAGCCTCACTAAACAGATCATTGACTTGCAGATATTCATTGCGAAAACGCCGGGCGCGGGCGCTTTGCTGAGTCGCATCGACGCAATTACTGCCTTGCGGATCGTGCAATGGCAATGCAATAGAAACAATCACAGCCTGACGTTCTATTGGCACATCGGACAAATCACGCCCCGGCGGCAACAAATCGCCCAAATAACTATTAATCATCAATCCATCAATGAGACGAATCTCAACGGATTGAATTCTTATTTTATTTAATTCGAGCGCTGACTCATCCCAGGCGATACGGCGCACACCCCAATCATGCGCGGTCGCCAAGCGCGCCACCGCTGCGGTCTGGGCGGCGTGAAACAGGCTCTGTTGCTGGAAATGCTGGGGCAGCAGCAATGCGCCCTCGGACCATAAAGGCTTGAAGATCTTCATGTGACACGTGGACCGGGTTAATCCGCCCGTTTCAATCGGCAGCACAAGTACTTTGAAAGAAACAAGCAGAGCTATTTGATAATTACGAAAACGCGCGCAACGTGTTTTATAAATGTTGCGGCTTTGTTATTGCACGTTTTAAACAGCTTACATTAGTATATCGAACAACTCAAAGCAAAACCGCGCATTTATTTTTTCTGAATCCAGCAGATAGATTCTCATATTTTATTTTGATAATTCTCAATTCACACAGCCCAACTACGGCTTTAATTCATTCAAGTCGACTTATGCTTTTTTGATAAAGCCGCATTTGGTATTTCGCTTTTCTCACAGGGAGTAGCTTAACGTGGCAGATAGTTTCCAGAACGAAGTCCCCGCAGCACGGATCAACATCAAACTCGACCTGCATACCGGTGGCGCGCAGAAGAAAATCGAGCTGCCGCTGAAGCTGCTTGCGATGGGCGACTACAGCAACGGGCAAGACACGCGCCCGGTGGCCGATCGCCCCAAGGTGTCGGTCAACAAAAACAATTTTGATGCCGTGCTGGCCGACCTGAACCCCAAGGCCCGCATCGCAGTGGCCAACACGCTGGGTGGCGGCAACGACGAAGTCATGGTCGACCTCGACTTCAAAGCCATGAAGGATTTCCACCCGGAGCAAGTGGCTCGCAACATTCCGCAACTGCGCGCGCTGCTGGCCATGCGCAATCTGCTGCGCGATCTCAAATCCAATCTGCTGGACAACGCGTCGTTCCGGCGCGAACTCGAAAAAATCCTGAAAGACCCGTCGCTCTCGGCCAACTTGCGTGCCGAGCTGGAAAAAGTGGCCCCTGTTGATACCGACGTCGTCTGAAACCTGGAGTAACCCTGTTATGTCGACACAAGAATCCCATGTCCTGAGCAGCGCGCAACCCAACGGCACCACGCTGGGCGCACCCAATATTTATGAAGCGCTGTGCGCCCGGATCAATCTGACGCCGGTCACCCACACGCAGCCATTTGAAACGTTCCAGAACAACGACGCCCTGTCGGAATCGTCAATCGACGAACGCGTGGCGGTCGCGGTCAATGTGTTTCTGAAAATGATTGAAGCGTCGTCGCGCACCGTGGACCGGCTGGATAAAAGCCTGCTGGATTTCCACATTGCGGCCATCGATGAAAAGATCAGCCGCCAGCTCGATGCCGTGATGCACCACCCCACTTTTCAGGCCATCGAGGGCGCGTGGCGGGGACTTAAATTTCTGGTGGACCGCACCGACTTCCGCAAAAACGTCAAGATTGAGCTGCTGGATGTATCCAAAGACGCGCTGCGCCAGGATTTTGAAGACACGCCGGAAGTGATCCAGAGCGGCCTGTACCGACACACCTATATTCAGGAATACGACACGCCAGGCGGTGAGCCGATCGGCTCCATCATCTCCAATTACGAGTTTGATCGCAGCCCGCAAGATATCGCCTTGCTGCGCAATATCTCCAAGGTGTCGGCGGCAGCACACATGCCGTTCGTGGGCGCGGTGGGCGCCGCGTTCTTCGGCAAGGAATCGATGGAAGAAGTGGCGGCCATTCAGGATATCGCCAACTATTTTGATCGCGCGGAATACATCAAATGGAAAAGCTTTCGCGACACCGATGATGCGCGCTATATCGGCCTGACGTTGCCGCGTTTCCTCGCGCGCTTGCCCTATGGCCCTGACACCACGCCAGTACGCGCGTTTAACTACACCGAGCAAGTCAAAGGTGCGGATCACGAACGCTATCTGTGGGCCAATGCCGCGTTCGCCTTTGCCGCCAACATGGTGCAGAGCTTTATCAAGAATGGCTGGTGCGTGCAGATTCGCGGGCCGCAAGCCGGTGGCGCGGTCAAGGATTTGCCCATCCATTTGTATGACCTGGGCACTGGCAACCAGGTCAAGATTCCAACCGAAGTGTTGATTCCTGAAACGCGCGAGTTCGAGTTCGCCAATCTGGGCTTTGTGCCGCTGTCGTTTTACAAGAATCGTGATTACGCCTGCTTCTTCTCCGCCAATTCGGCCCAGAAGCCTGCGCTTTACGAGACGCGTGAAGCAACCGCCAACAGCCGCATCAATGCGCGCATGCCGTATATCTTTTTGCTGTCACGGCTGGCGCACTATCTAAAGCTGATCCAGCGCGAAAATATCGGCACCACCAAAGATCGTCGCGTGCTGGAGCTGGAACTGAATAGTTGGATCAAGACGCTGGTGACAGAAATGACGGACCCCGGCGATGAGCTGCAAGCGTCGCATCCGTTGCGCGAGGCGCGCGTTACTGTGGAGGATATCGAGGACAACCCGGGCTTTTTCCGCGTCAAATTGTTTGTGATTCCGCACTTCCAGATTGAGGGCATGGATATCAATCTGTCGCTCGTCTCGCAAATGCCAAAAGCGAAAAACTAAAGCCGCTGTCCTGGCGTAAACACCCCCCGCAGCCATCGGGCGCGGGGGTGTTTTTATGCGCGCTGGGTCAGGTGTGCACGCGGTTTAGCCACACCCTCCCCTCCGGCATAAAGTACGTGCCGAAACGCACCAGACCGGCCTGTTTCAGATGGCACACCAAGGTATAACTGAGTATGGCTTCGTCCACCGCGGGCTGCAGTTCGATCTCAACGGACAGCAGCCGCGGCTCGAACAACTTCAGCGTGGCCTCCATGGTGCGTTTAAGCTGATGCGCGCTGGCGGGCAATTCACGATAAAGCGTGGTCAAATCAGGCAGACCATATTCCGGCAGATGCGCCAGACTGCCCGCGCGCGCGTTAAGAATGCGCTGGATGCTATCCATTACGCTGAGGATCGTTTGCGTGTTCGGGTCCACGGCATCGATCGCGACGCCGTCGGCGAAATGGCCGGTCAGCAGTTCATACAGAGCGGGGCCGGCCATGGTCAGCGCTGCGTCGGCGCAGGTCGGACCAGTGCGAAACCGATCGCTTCCAGACGCAATGGCTGCTTATCCGACAGATCGGCCCGCGGAATGCTCAGCCGCCAGCTCATGTCCTTGCCGTTTTGCCTGAAAAACGCCGCGACGCCGACGCTTTGCGTGGCCTTGTCCAGCGGTTCATTCAGACTGATCGTGGCGCCGGGCCGCAGGATGAATTCCTTGCGCGCCAGCAAGTTGCTTTTCAAGACGCTGGTGTCATCCGCGAGCAACATGTCGTAGTGGGCGGCCTCGAAGCCCTTGCCGTCGTCGAGCTGATAGACCCGTACCGCCACCGACATCGGCTGCTCCTTGTCGTCGCCATTCATGCCAGCGCGGCCAACCAGATCGAGCTTCAGCGTCAGCGTGTCAGCCACAAAGATCGCTTTGGTGGTGTTGACGGTGGCCACCTTGGCGGTTTGCCACGCACCGCAGCCAGCCAGCAAACCCGTCAGCGCCAATCCGCCGAACAGCTTGCCCCAGCAACTGGTGGGCGCGTGGTGCGCGAGGTATTTCATGGTCAATTTCCTTGTAGTCCTGGCGTCCAATGTTGGTCGCAATTCAGTGATGGGCCCGGCTGGTCGCAAAACCGCAATACCGACCGAGCCGGATATCGACCAATGTGCCTTGAGCGGGTCGTCCCGCCATCGTGGTCAGCCCCAGCCGCAGCGGGGCGCACCCGAGACGCATGGGTGGCAACGCGGCGACGTCGATCCGCAAAATGATTTCGGCATCCAGCTTGTAGCCGAGATAAACCTTGAGCATCTGCAGCAGATCGGTATGTTGCTGGCCGCCCGGCAACAGCGTGGCGATATCGGCGGCGGCGTCCAGCCGGATGACCACGCGCACCGTGCTGTTTCGATCGATGACCGACCTGCCCAGCACCAATGCCCCCGTACGCAGTGCCACCGGCGCCTGGCCCAACGTGGCGGGCTGCTCCAGCACGCGCGCCACCGCAAAAAACTCGTCGACCATCACGCGTGCATCGGGCCGCAGCAGACGCACCACCGCCGCCAGACCTTCGGCGGTGCGGGTGCGCTGCCCGCCCAGCCCCAGCAAGCCCATAAAGCGCGCCACCGGCAGATCAGGCCGATGCTGCGATTGGCCCATGCCCAAACCCACCAGACTGAGTAGCGCCTGCGAGGTGGGGTCTGCCGCGCCAGCCACGAAGCCCACCGGATAGCGATATTTGCGCCAGATGCGGTAATACAGCGTGATGATGCGGTGATTAAACAGATCCAGAAATGCGGCCAGCGCTTCATGCCCTTCGCGCCGCGTGGCAATGTCGTCGAGCACATGAAATGGCATGCGCGCATCCACGCCATACAGCCCCAGAAACCGGGTGCGCACGGTGGGCGGCGCGGCCAGATTATCCGGATCGGCTTCGGCGCGACCGAGCTCCGCCGCCGGAAATCCCAAAGCGGTGTGCGGCCGGAAACGCACCGGCTCATGCGCGGGCGTATCTTGCGTGCCCAGCGCGGGCCGCTGCGCTTGTGCAGAATCAAGCAACTCGCACAATTGATAAAAGTTAAATAGCGGCGCGCGACGCAAAATGGCCGGCACCAGCCCTTCGCCCGGCACGGTCTGGTCCGTACTGAAAGGCCGGGCTCTGGCGCTGGGCAGCTCGGTCAAATCACGCCCGTCAAACGAAGGCGGCACAGGTAAGGTCACGTTCATAAGCTGGGCCGCCCGGTTTTGCTCGGCGGCCACGCCAGCAATTGGTCGCTGGGCTGCAGACGCAATACCAGTTGCGTGTACAGATTCATGTCGGCATAGGCCGCAAAAAAACGATTTAACAATTCGCCAAACAGCATCAGATCACCTTCGCCGGCAAAACGCTGGCTATCCAGCGTGATGGTGATCTCCACGCCGCGCAGCACGCAGCCCTGCTCCATGCGTGTTAACGGACGCTGGGCAACCTGCAGAATGCCCTGCAGCCGTCTTCGATTGAGCTCGTCATCGGTCCAGTCGTACAGCGCCAGCGTGCCCCGCAACACCTCGGCATCCAGCAAGGAGAGATAGTTGGGCGCCAGATGCGACAACACGCGCCAGTGAAAGCGATCCTCCAGCGGCGGATAGACGGGCAAGGTGGGTGCGGTCACATTCTTGACGCTGTCAACGCAGGGATAGCCCACCACCATGGCCAGAATCTGCGACTCCCGAACCGCCTTGCGCGGCAACTGGCCATGTGTGCCGGTGACGCGCAAAGACAGCGTTTCCAAAGGTAGATCAGTGCGCGCTTGCCAGTCATGCCCGCCCAGCACCAGCCACGTCTCAAATCGGCCCGAAGCGCCTTGGCGCACGCGCGTGTGGTAATAGCGCTCGGGCGCTTCGTGCCGCAACATGCCGCCGCGATGGCGGAAGCTGGCAAACGGCACATAGTCATGCCGACTGCTGTTGCCGTGCTCAAAGCCTTGTACCGCATCCACCGACCAGGTCTCCACCTGCCCGCCCTCTTGCAACATGGGGACCACCCGGTACTCCGGCTCGGTATGGTCCACGCGTACCGGTTCCGCTTCCATCTCGAACAGGTTGATGGCTGGCGTGCAATGCAAGCGGATATGGCTGGCGTCAAACGGCATATCGGCCGGATAACGCTGGTCCAGCACCACGTCCAGTTCAAACCAGGACGAGGTTTCGGGCAACGCTTGCAAATCCAGGCCGCACAGATCGACAAACATGAATTTGTCGCGAAACGTAAAATATTCCAGCAACAACTGGTAGCCGCCAAACGCGTTGTCGGCTTTGGGCCAGAGCCGGTCGTCCGTAGCAAAACCCACCTGTTCGAAGCGCACCGCACCGGCATCGAGCAAAGCAGCTGGCAAGCCAGCGGACAGTGGCGCGCGTACTTCGATCTGCCGCGCGTGCCGGGTAAGCGCCAGGTGCAAGGCAGAGGCCACCGGCACGTCGGCGCTTAAAAACAGCCGGATGCGCGAGAAATCCAGTTGATCCCGCCGCCCCTGACTTTCCAGGCTAAAGCGCAAGCGAATTACGGAACGGCCATCGTTGCGGATCGGTGCACTGGCCGCCAGTAAGCGCAAGGGCAACAGCGCTACGGCTTGCGTGGTGCGATACAGGCACTGCGTTTGTTGCGGACCCACCGGCGTGCTGCGCAACACCAGTCCCGGTGGCACCGCTTCGCTATGTTGCAGCGCCTGCATCTGCGGCGTCAGCTCGACGATGGTCAGCGAAGGAATCATGCGCAGATAGTGCGGCCAAAGCAGGCTCATCAAGCCTTCGGTCAGCTCTGGCAAATCATCGTCCAGCTTCTGCCGCAAACGGCCGGTGAGAAAGGCAAAGCCTTCAAACAGACGCTCCACATAGGGATCGCGATCGCCGATACCATCCATATTCAGCAGCGCCGCGCGGTCGGGGTGCGCGTGGGCAAATTCTTTGCCCGCTTCGCGCAGATAGCGCATCTCGGCTTCGTAGTAACGCAGGGTCAAATCGTCCATGGGGTCTCTTGTGCGGGCGGGTGCGTAGGGTCACAAAACAGCATCAGGCGGGTTGGCTTAAAGCCAGTGTGCGTACTGGGTCGAGCGTGATCATCGCGCCGATCAGCTGATCCATACGCGCACCCAAGAGCGCTTTGTCCACGTCTTTGCGTTGCGCGCGCTGACGCAGCAAACGCAGCTGTTGTGCGCGGATCTCGAAGGTCAGCGCGGGTTCCCAGCGGTCAAGGTGGAAAGCCGCGATGTCGGCCTCCAGCGTGGACAGCAAATGCAAGGCCATATCGGCGCGGCCATGGCTTTCAGCCAGCCGCGCCATCAGCCATTGTCGCAATAGCCGGTTGCGCTCTCCCGTCACCGCAGGCAGATCACGCACCCACTGAAACGCGGCCTCCAGCCCGGCTTGGGCAGCCAGTTCCATCGCCTGGCGCTCGGTCTCGGGCCAGTCACCCTCGTTACCCCGCAACGGCGGCATCTGCACGGTTTCGCCTGCGTCCAGATCGCGGATGACGGCGTGGCGCGCAATCCATTCCAGCGTCGTGTCATCGGCAAACGGGGTGCCGTCGCTAAAGTGCAGACGTTCGATACCCGCCAGCCGATCACGCATCTGCGCAAAGTCGGTCAGTAGCAAATCCTGGCAGGCCGCGTACTCCGGTCCCGCCTGGCCTTGCGCTAGCCAGGCGTAGTACTGCAGATCCAGCCAGACATGGTTGGCGCCCTCGGCAAACGCCAGTTCCACCCGCTCCAGCAACTCCAGCCATTGCTGCTGCAAGGCCAGACGTTTGAGCTGTTGATGCAGTTCCTGGCGCGGCGGCGGCAAGCGCGTTTGGTGCGCGGTATCATGCGGCGGCGCGCTGCTCATGGTGTCCCAGCGAATGCAGCGCAACAAGCGATAGGCAGGTAGATAGCCCGAGGCCTGGCGACGCAGGAAGACCGCCATTTCACGCGCGCGATCGAGCAAGTCGCGCGCGGATGCAATCTGCGCCGGGCTGCTGGCGAAAGCGCCACTGCCGGCGCTGGCAGCAGCGCTAGTCACAGCGGCGTTGCCTGCCGCCCCACCCGCATCCGCCCGGTCCAACAACGCTTCGAACCGCTGCATCAGCGGTTGCACCGAGGGCCGGAACGGCTCATCCCACGTGCTGACCAGCTGTTCGATCAAGGCTAACGCTGAACATGCGCGTTCCAGATCAGCACGCAGACCCGTGTCGCGTTCCAGAAACAGCTGGAAGCGTTCACCGTTTAACCATTCCAGCGCCGCCTTGCGGCTTTCCGGGCGCTGCGGCAACACCGTATCGGGATAGCGCGCCAGTAACGCGGCCACCAGCGACAAGCCATCCGCCAGACCCGCCGCGCCCTCGGTGCGCAAGCGGGCAAATGCGTAGTAGCACGCGGGGCGAATATCCTTGCAGACCTCGCGCAACAGCCGCTCGCTGGTGGCCAGAATCAGCGCGTCATCCAGCCCGCCCAGCTTGCCGACTTCTTCGCGCAGCAATTGAAAGTCATCGTCATAGGCCGGGTCCGCCCCGACAGCGCTAGCGCCCGTAATGGGGGTCAGCCAGTCTTGCCACGCCGCCAGTCGCGAGCGCGCCAGATCCGCCGGTTCGGTTTGCCCGAACAGTGTTTTAAGAAAGGTGGGCAGTGCCATATCAATCAACCTGCGCCCACGTGGCGCGCAATATGTAGATGCAAGGGAAATGATGGCCAGATCGGATCACGACTTGCTCACCATCGGGGTTTTAGCCGGGCGCGACGCGCTGGCAGGTGCAGGTTCGCGGCCCGTGATAAACACGCGTTGCGGCAGCTTGAAGCCTTTGAGTTGCAGCAGCTCCAGCGGCCCCGCCCCAACCTGGGTGCGCAGCGCATAGCGCAGACGCAGGTTGTCATCCAGCGTCCACTCGATGCGATAACTGGCTTTGTCGATCGGCTCAATGCGCGCTTTGGACAACAGCCGCACAAAGCCCCACGTGCTATTGAAATCATCTTTTTGCTGCAGGCCGGTTTGCAGCGCCGTCCACGTCAGACTGCTGCCTGCGCTTTCAGGCTCGCCGGGCCAGTTGAAATGCGCCCATTTCTGCTTTTGATTAAAGTAATCCAGCACTTGCCCATCGATAGTCAGCTTGCTGTCGGTAAGCTGCGGATGCCCCATCGCCAATAGATCAAAGCGATAGCGGCTTTGGCCCTCCGCATACAAATGACTGGACAGCCGCGAAAGTCGGTTCAGCGCATTCAGGAAATCCGGATCAAACCGTAGCGCCTGCGTATACAGCGGGTTAGGTACCCACTGATCACCTTGCTGCTCCAGAATGCCGCCCAGTTGCGTCTGGGCAAATTGTGCCAGCACGCCTTGGGGCGCCAGAAAGCGCGCCAGCTCCGGCAGACTGGCTTCGTGCTCGGTATCGTTAAACGGAAAACGTCCGCTAAACGCGCTGTTAAACGGCAGATAAACGCTGCTTTGCCACAAACTTTTCAGGCTGGCGGAGGCCGGCTGCATCAAGGTGCGCCACGATTGATCCAGCGGACGCAGAAACAGGTTCTGCCCCATCGCAGCGTAGCCACTACCCAGACTGGCGGCAACCAATTCGGCATAACTGCGCGCATCCAGCAAGTCATTGGCACGCCCCTGAAACAGGTTCTGCGCCTGCTGCCGTGCAAACGCATCGGGGTCCGCCGCCGCGTTCACCTGATCCAGCTTCAGGCGGGTGGCGCTAACGCGATCCAGATAACGTTGCAGGCTAAGGCCGTTATCTGCCATCGCCCCGCCCGCGCTACTTTCTTCGGTGCTGCCCACCAGCCGCAACAACGGGCCAAACGTTTCGGCCAACGGCGCGGCTGGCCGCTGCATTGCGCTCGTGCCAGCGTCCGCGGGGGGCTGCTTGCCCTTGAACACGTTCTGCGCCTTGGCCACCAGGGTATCAGCCAGACTGGTTTGCTGCGCACCGGTTTGCGCCTGCCAGACGATGGTTTTCATCAACGCCGCCAGTGGCGACTGCTGCGCATCGGCATACACCCGCAACTGCTCGGAGGTGCCGGACAGGTTCGCCTCCGGCATCCAGTCAAGCCGGTTAAGAAAGCTTTGCCAGGCATAGCCAAAATCAGCGAAATAGCGTTTGTTAAGTGCGGCCTCAAGGTCAGCAGGTTTGATCGCTTCCTGATCCAGTTGCTGGCCCAGCACCCAATCGCCGCGCGTCGCCGCCTGGCCAACCCGTTGCTTGATGGCATCGCGCACATACCCTTCGTAGGCCTGGCGTGTAAACGTGCCGGGCAAACGCCCTTTCACCGACCACAATCCCCGCGCGTCACGCCCGCCAATCAGACTGCCCATGGTGGGATCGGGATAGCGCGCCTTGGTATCGGCCAACAGTTGCTGATACAGCGTGTCGTCGGCCTGCTTCAAGGTGATCAAGCCGGACAGGGTTTGTCGCGCGGCAAACAGCGTTTGCTGATCGCCCGGCAACTGCCACTCCGGATGCGCCGTGAGATGCGCCGCATAAAATTTCGTAATGCGATCCAGCCCATCCACGCTGAGGGTTGGCCAGACCACTTTGCCGGTTTGCAGCAGACGCGGCGCCAGAAAGCCGGCATCCGCATGTTTAGCTTGCGACAACATCAGCCAGGTTTTGAGGGTGTCGTAGCCTTGCTGGCCCGCTCCCTCCAATGCGTGCTCGGTGCTGGTATCGCGGCCATCCAGTGGCAAGGCATCCAACGTCTGTAGTTGCGCCGCCAGCTGCGTCTGCATGGGCCGCAACAGCCATTTGTGAGCTGCCGCGCCATATGGCTGCCATGTGACGGCCAGCAAATCCCGATCATGGTTAAGACCGAAGCGCGACAGCCACGGCGCGCCATGCTCAATGCGCGCCTCCAGCAGGGCAATCTGGTCCTGCAAGGCCAACAGACTGGGGAAAGCGGTCTGCAGATTGGGCGCAGCTTGCAGTGCGGCGAGATCGGCGTTGATCTGGTCGGCTAGCGCGCGATTCTGCCGATAGGACTCGGCCATCCCGCAGCCCCACAACGCGACGCAAATGGCCAGGGCGGTGCAACATGCGTCGAAGGCGGTGAACCGCAGTTTGGGTTTGCGCTGGCGGCGGAAGCTTTGCAGGATAGGTTTGGGGAAGGCGAGCGCATTGGCGCTGGTCTGCGCCAGTTGATGCAGCGTCGCGGCATCGACAGCACCCAGACGGTTACGGGGCGCAACGAGCTTGAGCTGCGGAGCGAACCATATCCCCGCCAGCCTTTGTTGCCGCTGCAGATTATGCGCAAGCTGGCTCAGCCACTCGCCCAGCGACTTGCTGTTTCGATCCAGAAACCGCGACAGCGCAGCATCGAAATATCGGCGTCTCTGCTTGACGATTGCGGCCAAGCCAATATGCGCGAGCGGATCAATCAGATGGCGGAATGCCTGGCCGGTTTGATCGGCGTCGCGCAATGTTGATACAGGCAGCTGCACAAGGATGGGGGCTGCGGGCTCATCACGTGCGCCGGCAATTGCGGGGGACAGCAACAGCTGTACGGGCAAGGCATAACCGCTTCGGGCCGCCAGATTGGAAAGCATTTGCCCATGTGGCGCGTCCGCAGCAGACACCAGGATGATCCCGTCAGCGGGCCGACGCCATTTGCCGCGCGACTGGCCCCATCCCCCGCCTGGCTCCAGCGCACCCTCACCCACCCACAGCAAGACGGCTTGCGGTGTATCCAACCATTGCTGCTCAAGCAGATATGGAAAATGGGCGCTGACCTGTGCGCCAGATCCGGTAACCCAGAACCAAGGCTTGCTGCGGCGCTGTCTCCACGAGTAATGCCCTTTCAGATATTTGCGCAGATCAGCCACAGGGTCGGTGGAGCGTGGATTTTGCGGTCCGCCATCCGTGGCGACACCGGTCTTACCGTCAGGCTTGGGCGCTGCTGCGTGCGCGGTTTTAAGCGCATGCGCGATTACGCGTCGCTGTGACCGTTTGGTGAGAAACCAGACCGCAAGTCCCACAACCACCACCGTCGCTGCCGCGCCAACGACCATCCAGACCCCGTAATCCTGCGCCGCAGGCAGCCAGTTGATCAGGAGCGGCCACAGGAAGACGTAAAGCAGCACGCCGAGGATGCAGATCCCGACGAGCAACACCAAGGTGATAAGTAGGACCATATGATTTTTCCGGGCAGCCGTTACGCGTGATGTGTGGGTTCGATTAATTGGAGAAATGCGTCGCCGGTGGCGCGGGCCGTCGCCAGCAAGCCCGACTGATTAGCCGCCCGCAACGCCTCAACGGCCAATACCAGCGCCAGCCAAGGGCCTGCATCGCCGCACGGACCCAACACCTTTTCGAGCACGCACACGCTGGCGAAACCCGCGCGCGGCTGCAGATCAAGCGCGTGTGCCTGCGCCGCCACCATCAGCGAGTTGTGCAATGCCTGCGGCAGGTTGCTGCTCCACAGCGCTTGCACCGGTTGCGACGGCCGCTGGATATGCAGTAATTCAGCCAGATCGCCTTCGACACTGGCGCACTCCAGAGGCATGGCCCGGTACAGCCACGCTGCGGGCAGGAGGCCTTGCGCCTGCGCGGCCTGAGCGGACCCCAGCAACAAGGCAAAGCCTGACTCGGTCAGAGCGGTAGATTTTCGCGGTGCCGCGAGCTGAAGCCCCAGCAGCAAATACGGTGTGGTTTTAGTAGCTGGCGGCCAGGTTTCGGGTGGCCCAGGCCACTCAGTTAACAGCGTTATTTCTGCCGCCGCCGCGATGCGAGCGTTGTGCCATGCGGCATTGATTGCATGTGCCACATCGGGCAACGCACCGTGCTCAGTCGGCAACACAAGTACCGCAACAGGCCCCTGCAATTGCTTGAGTGCGGGCAAGATTTGCTCAATTAACATGCCGACCAATTGCGCCTGGCGATCATCGTCTGTGAGCTGTTGCAGCCGAAGCGCCCTGCCCGGATTGAAGGGCGCTGAACCCATACGGCCCGTCAGGCGCGCGATTAAATCCGGCTCGGGCGTCACACTGCAGCAAGCCAGAACAGCCATCCGGCTGCGCGCCCAACCGTGCCATCGCGTGAGTTCTGCGTGCATGCCGTCGTTGGCGGCCAAAACCCACGACCGGTTCAACATATAAACCGCAACCCGCGTCAGAAAAACCAATGCCCACACCAGCGCGGGAATGGCAACTGCACACACCCAGAACAGCGGAACGCGACGGGAGGCGCCACCCGGCCAGAACAGCAAGGTCAGCATAGTAGCGGTGCCTAGCACCGCGACCAGCCCGATCGCCCAGTGCCGCCCTCCGGGGGGCTCGGGCAATGCTTGCGCGGTCAAGGGCGGGATGTACCAGGACATCGCGTTATTCCCCCCAACCGCTTGTGCTGGATAACAAACTACAACCGCACCCGGCTTTAAAGCCATCCAGCGCCACTTGTTGCCCATCCGACATCATGGTGCCCATCCCGGGCAGAATTTGAGTCACGCCATGGCCTTTTTTAGGGCAACTGACCTGATCACCCACCAGGGCGACAGGCTGGTTATCGACGACCATAGTAGAACTGGCAGAAATGACCTCACCGCCGTGATCGGTTTTGTCGTGTAAACGAATTACGCCACGCATTGCATCCCTCGTGCGCGGGTTAAAGCTGGAAATGGGGTAGCGAATGGCCTTCGGGTTCACAGGACGGCTCCCTGCACGGGTCGACGTTTTAGAGTCGGCAACAATGCATCCCAGACTGCGAGCGCGTCTTCCTCTTTGAGCGGCGAAGCAGTCTGTGTCTCTGGGGCACCTTGTTGCTTGCCCCATTCCATACGCACCGCCAACCGCGGGTTTTCAGTGGACTCCCAGACAAACAGGAACTGCTCGCCGACCTCGCTTTTCCACGCGGTTAACAACTCCTGGCCCGCCACGCCATTGATATTGCGTTCAGCCTTGCGCAGCGTACGAGGCTTGAATGCATCGAACAGCGCCACTACAAAACCGGGCGGCTTTCGATCAAACAGATAATCGCCTTCCCGGACCGAACCGACATTGACCGAGACATGCAGTCGCACGCCCGGCAGCGTTGGAAAGGTCGCCGACGCGAATGGCGTTTTGAAGAAATGTTCGCCTTTGCCGTCATTGGCATCGGCGATGAATCCGTCGTCGATGCATACGCCGTGCTGATCGGGACCCGGGACCTCAAAGTCACCACGCGGGCGAAAGCGTTTGAGCAGTGCGGTCTGGTTCTGGTACAGCGTGTTCAGTCGGGTGGCTTCATCCTCACCGATTTTGACCAGGAACCTGCTGCCCTCGATCTGCCACACCACGAACTGGTTGCGATATTGGTCAGGCGTGGCGGCTGGTCCGGGGTACAAGAACATGGTGCTGTAGTAATTATCGCCGCCCATTTGTTCACGGATTTTTAAACCCAAGGTGTTCCCAGGACTGATGGATTGCGCAACTACCACGGAATGAGCTCCGGTAAACAGCTCACGCGAGTCTCTAGTGACTTGGCCGGATTTACCCGGCGGAGCGTAAAACTGCTCCTCTTTTTTTATCAACCGCCGATAGCCTGACTGTCCTGCAAACGGATGGGTAGTGACTGCGAAGCTGTCATATGTAACCGGCTGACCCACTTTCGATGTCGAACCTGAGGGCACCGCCATCTGGTGATAGCCGAAGCAGAAAGTACGATTCAGGTCTTGCACAGCGGGGTTTGCGCATACGTGATGCCCACCCACCAGCATGATCAAAGTCAGAAGGCCGAAGGGAAGCGAACGAATGTTCACAAGGCTGCCCCCTGTACAGGACGCCGTTTCAAGGTCGGCAACAATGCATCCCAGACTGCGAGCGCGTCTTTCTCGTTGAGCGGCGAAGCGGTCTGCCTTTCTGGGGCACCTTGTTGCTTGCCCCACTCCATGCGCACGGCCAACCGCGGATTTTCGGTGGACTCCCAGACAAACAGGAACTGTTCACCGACCTCGCTTTTCCACGCGGTTAACAACTCCTGGCCCGCCACGCCATTGATATTGCGTTCTGCCTTGCGCAGCGTACGAAGCTTGAATGCATCGAACAGCGCCACCACAAAACCGGGCGGCTTTCGATCAAACAGATAATCGCCTTCCCGGACCGAACCGACATTGACCGAGACATGCAGTCGCACACCCGGCAGCGTTGGAAAGGTCGCCGACGCGAATGGCGTTTTGAAGAAATGCTCGCCTTTGCCGTCATTGGCATCAGCGATGAATCCGTCGTCGATACATACGCCGTGCTGATCGGGACCCGGGACCTCAAAGTCACCACGCGGGCGGAAGCGTTTGAGCAGTGCGGTCTGGTTCTGGTACAGCGTGTTCAGTCGGGTGGTTTCATCCTCACCAAACTTGAGCAGGAACATGCTGTCATCAATCCGCCAGACTACAAATTGATTACGATACTGGTCAGGAGTGGAGGCTGGACCGGGATATAGAAACATCGTGCTGTAGTAGTCGTCGCCGCCCATTTCCTTACGTATCGCGCGAGGCGTGTCGTATATCTTGTCTTCAGGAATGGGGGCCTGTCCGATGACGACTGAATGGGCCCCCGCGAAAAGCTCCCGCGAGTCGCGAGTGAGTTGCCCATCTACACCCGGCGCTGCATAAAAATTCTCTTTTTCCTTGATCAGCCTTTGGTAACCCGGCCTCCCCGCATTGGGGTGCGTCGAAATTACAAAGTTATCGTACGTTACGGGCTGACCAACATTCAAGGTCGCATCAGCTGACACCGCAATCTGGTGATAGCCGAAGCAAAAAGCGCGATCAAAGATAAGCATGGGAGGTTTTCCGGGAGGCACATCGGCAAAACTACAAACATGTAGTACAGAAGCAAAAAAAGTCAGTGCGAAGCGGTAGCGCACGATCAGCCCTTCCTCAGTTGGGCAAATTTGACGATGCCGAACAAAGCACTTTGCAATCCAAATTGATTTACTGCGATGTAGGCGTTTTGGTGGTCATAACCGCTGTGGGTGAAGCTGGGAACGCCCGCAATAAATGGCCCCATGCCCGACGGAGCAGGCACAGTTCCATCACCCGGCTCAGTCGCCGCGCCGATTTGTAGCAAAACGTCCTGGCCGTTTGCCAACGTGATTGTCACCTTGCCCTCACCGTCGTCGTTTTTGAGCACGGCGGCGCTTACATCGGCCGCTGTAACCCCAACGGGGAAATCACCTTCCCAGATGTGGGCCCACCAAGAGCGCTGTGCGGGGTCGCTGCCATAAAACGAGTAGGTTTTGCCCTCCAGATAGAAAGCTGCGTATTTCGACTGAAACAACGTCACGCGCTTTAGGCGACCTCGCAGCGCCACCCGATCGTCCTCTGGCTTCTCAGTGATCCCTCGCGCCCTACGCAAGGCCATTTCCCGTTCATCCGATGGAGTCACGCGCTTGTTGCGAATCACTCCGCTATCCCGGCCGACGTATTCGTTTCGGATGTCGGATGGCAGCAGGCTGAACCAGTTGGCGCCCATCAGCACTTCGTCGCGACCAGGTGCAAAGATGGGCGTGGTCTGGCCCTTGCGGCGCACCTGTAACCATTGTGCTAATGGCGGGTTGCTCCCGATGTGTTCAGCGTCGATGCCCGCGCCATAGTCCGGCCATGGCAGCAGTTGCAACGCCCCTTCCGAATTCAAAATGGGCGGTGCCGCCCGGTCGGCGTCGGGGCCCAGGATTTTCGAAGTGCCCCACCCCTCGATGCCGCCGCCTTCGCCGCCGAAACCGGCACGCACTCGTTTGTAGGTTGCGGGTGCCCCGGTGGCGGGCATGACGCCGTGCACGATGCCAAGAATCTTGTCGGGATGCGCCTTGGCGTACGCTCGCGCGACCAGGCCGCCCATTGAATGAGTAACCAGAATTACCTGTTTGCACTCCTTATCCCGGTGAGTGCGGACATCAGCCAGGATTCTGTCGACTTGATCCGAGAGCGCACTAACCCCGGCATCAGGCCCAGTTTCATAGCCGTTGGCGGAGTTTCGATTGCTATGAATCCAGTTGTACCCACACGCATAAACCGGATAGTGAAAATCACGCGCATGGTCCAGCTCCGCGGGCGTCACCGGGCTGATATCCGCGGATTCGGCCTGCCCGGCCTTCGCGGATCGTTCGGGGCGCAATGCCAGCAAAGACTTCCACGGCTCTTCGGATGTCTCAAAACACATCTGGTCGAGCAGGGATTGCAGCTTCACCAGAAAAGCGCCGTAGCTGTCCTTATGTACCGACCCCCAGCCACGCTTTAGCGCCAGCTTTTTTCCGTTCAGCGTGTAGCCGCCCTGCGCGTCGTCGACATCACCGAAGGTATTCGGCACGGCCTCCACGGGCCCGTCCCATTTAACGCTGGTGCTGTAGGGGTTAAGTCGCTCGGCCCGATCCGCCGCGCTTAGCGCGGCCCAGAAATTGAGCACCTGCCCGAAGCCGCTGACGATGTTATTGGGTGGCCCCCAAGCCTCTTGCGTATTGCCGTCCTTGTCGACGTAGTTGAGATTGCTGCCCATGATGCCGGGCACAAACAGCACGGGAATCACGCTGGTTTTAACCACCATTGCGCAGCGTTTAGTATCTGCGGTCGGGGTAAAGGTGGCTGTGACAGTGGGCTGTCCATCCTCGTTGTAACGCGTTTCCAGCACATGGTATTGCTCGGCAATCGATTTGACCTCAGCCATTCTGGCCTCCATCCAGCACGTTCAGCCGGTATCGGCCAACGCCCGCATCTGTTTTCTGAATGCCGGTATTGCCCAGCGCATCGGTGACGCCCGTAATCCGCGTGCCATCTTCGCGCACCAGCTCGAAGGCTTGGTGGGGCACGGGCTTGCCGCTGGGGTTGAGGATGGCAATTTCCTGGTCGTAGGTAGCCAAAGGCAAGCTGTTAAAGCTCTGGCTCAAACTGTTCGCGCCCTGCTTGTTAACACTGAAAGTCTTGATCAGCAGATCGCCGGGGCCGCCCAGTTCGATGTTGCCGTCCTTGATCCGGATATAAGCCCCGCCTGCATTGAGCAGAATTTCTTCTTTGCCGGTGATCACCACCTTGCCGCTAGTGCTGGTGAGGTTCAGGTTCTGTTGGGCCTGCAGATTCATCGCGCCGTGTTGCGCCTGGATATCAACCTTGCCCTGGCTGGCAAACAGCTTGATGCCGCTCTTTTGCGCAAACAGGCTGATGGCGTCGCCTGCGGCGACCGTCAACTTCTTGATTACACTCAAGTCGGCATGCCGAGCGGCCGTCAGCATCAGGTTTTCGCCCGCGCTCAGTTGCACCGATTGGGGTGTGGCAATGGCGACACCAGCAGGCGCACCGATCAATACGCCAGGCTGCTGCAGTCCCTTGAGCGACTCGTGCAGCAACTGTCGCTGGGTTTCGGTCTCAGCGGCATCGGCGGTCGCGGTGCTCGCGGCATCGCGCAGCGCTTCGGCCAATTGCAGCGCCTGCTGCAACTCGCTCACCAGCGCGTCCATCTCCAGCTGCTTACCTTTGGCCCGGCTCTGAGCGTATGCACTGACCAACACCCCTTTCCCCGCCCGCAGTGCACCCCAACCATCGCTGCGCAGTTCAAACCCGTCCCCACGTTGCTCGCGTTGCGCATCGACCAGGTGCCCGAGATTCAACTGGCTTTTGCCGTATTCGCTGGCGATCTTGATGTGCTGCGCGGCGTCTTTGTCTTCCAGGCGGATTTTGTTATTACTGGGCGTGCGGATGACGTTGCGCGTGTGGTTACGCTGGGTAACGTGGTCCGGCTTGCTCTGATCGTGCATAGCGTAGGCGATATAGGGCCGGTCGATATCGCCATTCTGAAAGGCCACTTGCACTTCCGTGCCATCAATCAGTGGCATATGAAAGCCGTAGGTATCGCCCGCATAGGGCCGCGCCAACCGCATCAAGCGGCTACTGCCCGCAGGCGGCCAGTGGCCGTTGCGGTAATCGGCGTCGAATAAATACGCGACGCGATACAGCCCGTCTTCGCTCAAGTACGCATTGCTGTATTTGCTGGGACTGGTAATGCGTGCGGGGATGGTGCCGCTGATGGTGGGCTTGGCGGTGTCGCGCGGCAGCCGGATGATGCGCTCGGCCGGAATCGCATTAAAGCGGTTGCTCCATGCCGCGTTGCGGCTGGCCTGGTGTGTGACCGCGGTAATCACCCAGCCCCATTCGGCCTGCGGGTCGGGCGGGTCAGTGCGAAAGATCTGCGCCGGGGCAAACGCCAGTACGGTGCTAACGCCCTCAGCGATGATCTGCCCGGCTAGCGCAATCTCATAATCGAGCTGCGCGGCCGCTTTGCCTTGCGCAGCGTCCTTGTGATGCGCCGCGCCGTAGCGATAAGCGTGGCCGATTTGACCCACCTGGCTGGCGCTGGATTTACTGCCCTGCAAATCCGCACCGGTTGAATTGCGATAATTGTAATCGTGCAATTGATGCTGGCCGATGATCGGGATAGCGCTCACGGTCAATTCCAGCACCGCTTCATTCCAGCCACTTTCCAGCCCGGCTTCGGGCCGGTATAACTGCACGCCCAGCGGTTGCAGATAGCTGGATTGATCGTCAATAAAAACGATCACTTCCTTGTCTTGCGTCTGTTGGAAATAAAACGACAAGCCGCACGTTTCGCATAATCTCGAAATAAACCTCAAGCCGTCTTCCTGCCAGCGGGTGATATGTTCCAGCACCGGATACGGCCGGGTGGTTTTAATGACAAAGTCATCACCTTTAAAGCCAAGATCATTGCGCAATACGGCTTCGATAACGCCAGGAATATCCAGATTCTGGTACAGCCGGGTATCCACACATTGCTGCAGTCGTGCCACGCGCGGAGCAATGCGGATTTGATAGCTAAATTCGTCGCGCGAGCTGCCCAGCCGCTTGATATTGCGTACCACACCCGCCCATTGGCGGACGGGCTGGGCAATGGTGGAAGGCGCGCTGCGCAAGGCGGACAGGCCGTTCTCTGGCACCGGCGTTACTGCGAAAATAGCGGTCTGGTCCAATGCCGCCAGCAGGTCAAGCGCGCCGGAGGTGGTCACGGTTAGCTCCGCCTCATACGGCTTGCCGATCTGTTCCTTGATCAGAACCGTACTAACCGACAGCGGGCTAGCGCTTGCAAGCCCAGGAATGCGAAGGTGATACGCCTGAATTGCCATGATCCAACCCGTGCCCACGCGCGATTTATTTTCGGAAAGCCAAAACAATTAATATGGATAATTGATAATTATCCGGCATTAATTATTCCAGCGATTGATCCGCGCAAATATGCCCTGGTTTTTTCAGGCTGACAATTGAATACCCGCGATAAGTTGATCGATCTTAAAAATCGAAATCATCTAAATAAAATATCAAAAAGACAGACAACACCGCCCAATGCCAATTGCATATTATCTTAATTAGCATAAAGGTTCATTAAGCGATGAATTGCATATAGAAATTGACACCCACAAAGCAATGGCGCCCTCCAGCCGCAGCCGTCCCTGCGACCATCCAGACACACTCGCCCACCGTCGCATCATCAGCACCTCACCCCAACATCAGGGCCAGCGCCCCAGCAAGGTGACCAGATCCAGCACCGATAGCTCGGTGGAACTGCCACGGTTGTTGGCCAGATGCCAGGCGCGGATCGCTTCGCGGGTTGCGCCGTCGAGGATGCCGCTGGCCGCGCCCTTGGCCATGCCCAGCGCCAGTTGCACTGCCTCCACTTTCACCGAATCGGCGGTCAGCGTTTCCTCCACTACGTTCAGCCACAGCTGCGACGGCGCAGGGGTCAGTGACGTGATCGCGGCGATGACAGCGGCTGCGGGTGGCAACAGCAACGCGGGTGTGGGCGAAGGCTTGGGTGCGGGGTCGGACGGCAATGACGGCGTGGGGTCGAGCGCGGCATCGGGCTCGGCGGCCGGTGGCGCATAGCTGACCACGTCGCCGCCCGCGACGGGCACGCCGACCGGGACCACCGCAGGTGCGGGCGCGGGCGTTTCGACGGGCGTTGGCGCAGGCGTCAACACCGCCCCGGCGACCGCACGCCCCAACACTTCGCCCACATGTTGCCCCAGTTGTTCACCCCCCTGCTGCCCCGCGGCGCGCGCGGCCGGAGCGGGACTGGCGTACACGCCGCCCACCTGGCCACTACTGGCCGTGGTCACCGGTTTGCTCGCGTCCGCGCCTTCCACAGGCTTGTTGCCCGAACCGCGCATATTCACCAGTTTGGTCAGCAGATCAAACCAGAACTGCGCACCCAACGTGCAGGCCGCCGCGGCAATCAAAAACCCCGCAATCATCGCCACCCAATAGAACAACGCTTGCGTGGGTTGCGGCGTCCAGGGTGGCGCGGGCGGATTGGTTTGCCAGCCCATCGGAATGCCCAGCGCGCACAATTTGCCCGCAGCCCAGCTCAAATCTTCGGTCTGCGGATTGGCGCGCGCCACGTCGCTGGCGGCATCGGCGTGATAAACCTTGTCGCCCACATACGCCGCAGCGGCCACCACGCCACTGCAATCCACAGCGGGCGCACTGGATGGCGCAGTGACCGGCGCGCTGGCCACCGCCTTGGGCGCACGCGTCAGACCATCCAGATAGCGTTCGTTGGCAATGCCTTGTTCGATCAGCGCCAGTTGGTCGGCCGCGGCAATGCCGATATCTGCAGCGGTGCCGGTGCCTTTATGTTGCGCGGCGGCTTTGGCGCGGTTGCCCAGGTCGGCCAGTTGCCGGTCGGTGATGGCGGCCAGTTGCTCCAGCATGCCGTCCGCATGCACAGGCATCTTGCGCGCATCACGCTCGGCGTCGACCGCCGCTTTTAAATGCGCCGCGCCGATCATCAACTGCAAGGCCACGCCGCTGCTGCCATCATCCTGGCGCAACAGCGCGCGCAAGGCGTTGAATTGCTTGTCTGAAAACGCGCTGCCATCAGCCGGTTTGCTCGCAGCCTGCGGGGCTGGCTTCTCGTTCAGCTTTTCTGCCGCCGCAGCGGCTGAGGCCACCGCTGCTGCTTGCACCAGCGCCGTGTTTTCCTGCGTGATGGAACGCGCCGATTCCACCATCGCCGCACGCAATACCGGATCGCGCCACAGCGCTTCGCCGATGCGGATCGGGTTGATATTCATCGCCAGCGCCAGCACAAAGCCAATGCCAAACAACCAGATTTGTGATTGCCGGGTAAACCAGCCACTGGCGCGGTCGGTGGTGGCGGTAAACCACTGCGTGATGCGGGTTTCAAAGGCTGGCCAGTCAGCCGCGCCCGCCGCCAGCGTCTGCAACGTACCCCCCAGCGCCACCAGGCCGGTGGCCGCGCCCAGACCGCTGGCTTGCTCGGGAAACTTCTGCGCCAGCACCGTACTCAGTCGCACCACAAAGTCTTGTGGCGTCCCGTTACCGCGCACCAGGTTGGCTTCGGGCACGTGTCGTCCCAGCAGATCAAACAAGGCGCTGCAAAACAGATCGGGCTCCAGATAGGATGGATGCCGGTCATTGCGATACAGCGTGCGTATCAGCGGCAGGCAATAGAACATTTGCGCCAGTTTGTCGTCATCGCCAAACATCGACGACACCGCCTGGGTCAGCACTTTGCCGCGCGATTTCAGCACGTTTTGCAACAGCCCCAGCAGGATGGACGCCAGCAAACTGGTCAGCGCAAACACCAGCACCAGGCCGATCGAGACGTCCAGCAGGCGGTTATCCATGGCGGCCCCTATCCGACGTCTTTAAAGAACAGATGCGCGCCCACTTGCGCGCACGGCTGGCGGCCCACCGCCCATTGCGGTGGCGTGTGCATGCTGGTGGCGTAGTAATGCGTGGCGCCGTGCGTGATGTCGTCGCCCAGCGTGCCCGCCACCGCGCGCCCGGCAATCTGCAGGGCCAGCGCAAATTGCGCGTCACTGGACGTCACCGCGCGCATTTTGGGCAGATTGGGGTCGTTCAGATTCCAGCAGGAAAACTGCCATGGCTTGCGACAGACTTCGACCACGGTGCGGCCCCACCAGCTTCTGGCGGCCACGCGATTGAGCACCACATGCGCCACGGCGGTCATGCCCGCTTCGGCGCCATTGCCGCCGCGCGCTTCACCCCACACCGTGCGCGCCAGCACATCTTGCGCATCGGCGTTAGCGCCAGTTAACGAGGGTGCTTGCCGAGGCAACGCGGCGCGCACGCGTTTTTCTTCGGGCGGTGGCAAGGCGATGGGCGCGGACGTGGCCAGCTGCAAGCCCAGCGTGGTCAGTACCGGCGCAATGGCGCAACCGACGCCATTCCAGTCTTCACCCGAATCGGCCACGCCTGCGCTATGCAGGCCCAACAACGCATTGCCCGCTGCATCGAGCAACGCCGCGCCGCTGTCGCCGGGCTGTGTCGCCGGACTGGCTTGATAGGTAATGCCCTGACTCAAGTAATAATCCTGCGGCGATGCGGTGGTTTCGGCGTCCACCCAGCCGGCAAAGTAGCCGCGAAACAACGCTGGCACCGAACCATTCTGGCCTTCGATCAGCAACGGCGTATCGATCGCATCCAGCGCGCCGGTGGCCGCTGGCGCCAGGCGTGGATTGGCTGCCATCAAGCGCTGTGCATCCGCTGTCGGTAGACGCGCGATGGCGGCGTCGATTTCGGTCAGCGTGAGATGGCTGCCGATGACGGGGGCCCAGTTTTCCAGCGCGCCGATGCAGGTCTGGCCGTTGTCGTACTGGATTTCAACGCGATCATCGACTTGCGCGTGCGCCGTACCCGCCAGCACATGCGCCGCCGTCAGCGCATACCACGTGCCATTGCCGCCGCTGTTTTGCAGTACCGCCGCCAACATGCCCTGCCCGCCGCCCTGGCTGCTGTTATTCAGCCGCAGTTGTGTGTGCGCACGCGGCGCGCGGATGGCGTGCACCGGCCAGCTTGTGCCATCCGGATCAAGGCTCAGCCAGCGCGGCAAGGCGCGGCCCGGCATATCGTCGGCAAAGGCCAGCGTCCAGCGCAAACGGCCGTGTTCGAGGCGGTAATGCGCCCATTGCAAGGGGCTGTCCGCCAACGGGTACAGCGCCCGCTGCCACGGCGTTATGCCCAGGCGCTGGATGGCCCCCAAGCGTCGCGCCAGGGCGTGGATCAACGCCGCTCTCATCGCGCCCCCTGCGGATAACAGCGACCACCGGGGCGGATCGCACTTTGCAAGGCGCCTTGCGTGTCGGCGCTATTGGCAATGCCGAGCGTTTGCGCGCAACGGTCTTTCAGGCTTTCGATCTGGTCATAGCAAGCTTCGTTGCTGCCCAGTTGGTTGGCGCGGCAAATCTGGTCAAGTTCGGTTTTGCTGATAGTGGGAATGCGCGTGGGGACGGGGGTAGCGGTTGCTGCGGCCGGCGCGGACTTGGGCGTGGGCGTGGGCGTGGGCGTGGGCGCAGGAATGAGGGCGACGGCTGCCGATGCCTTGATCGCGGCGGGCGACGTTGTCGCGGCAGAAGCCCTGGCGCTTTGCGGCCTGGCGGACGGCTTCGCTGGCTTGACGGCTGCATTTGCGGCCGACCCCGTGCCCGCCGACTGCGCCAGCGGTGGCACCGCAATCTTGCGATTCGGCATCAGCGCAGGAGTGGCGGCAACCCCGTCCACCGCGGACGTGGCCGTCGTCCCCACAATCCGCACATCACGCGATGCCAGATGGTTGGCATCCGAAATCGTCACCATCAACCACTGCCCTTGCGCCAACGTCTGCTTCAGCGTCACTTTGACTTGCGCCACGCCGCCATTGCCGCTGACCGCCACATCAGCCATCTCGCTGGAGCCCGACAATTGCGCTACCGGCACGCCAGGCACGCCATAGACCGACCAGGTAAATGATTGCGCACCATTCAGGGCAATCTCGTCCAGATCAGGCACCAGCGTAACCGTGCCAAAGCCCGTGCTCGGATTAAAACGGCAAGCCGTCACCGTGCCCGCCGCCCGCGCTTTGCGCTCGGCCAGTTCCACCTGGCGTTGCAAGGCCGCCTGGCTGACGCTGAGCGCATCAGTCGCATCAGATAAGGCCTGGATCGCGCGCTGTGTGGTGGCGTCCACGCCCGCCGTGCTGGTGGCGGATTGCGACTTCACCGCCGTCGGCGCCAGTAAGGCGCTATTGGTCAGCGCCAGCCCGCTGCTGCGCAAATCGTTGCCCACACTCAGCAAGCGGGTCAGATCCGGCACGGTGTTTAACACTTCGATATTCACCTGATCCTGAATCAGGTTGGTGCGGCCATTCAAGGCCGTGGCGGCGCCCGCGATATTGGCCTGGATCTGCAGGGCGCGGTCGGTCAGCACACTGCCCGCATCCACATTCTGCTGGCCCAGCCCCGCCGCGGTTTCGAGCAGATTGCGACTGTTGGCCGCCACGCCCTGGCCACGCGCCGCGTTGGCGCTACGACTGCTGCTTTGGTTGCTGCACACCTTGTCCTGCAAGGCCGCGATATCCGCCTGCCAGTCCGACGGCACGCCCGCCACCGGCGTGCGCACACAGCGCGTGGCGCCGCTTGCGCCGCTGGAGGCGTGCGCCTGCGCAATCGTCGTCGCCACATCCACCGCCTGCTGCAAGGCGCGCTGGTCGCGCAGATAGTGGTCGAGCGCGGTATCCAGCGCGTCTTCTTCGTCCTGCGTGTACAACCAGGGCCGCGAGGCCTGAATGGCGCACAATAAGGCGCCCGCACCCGCCATATACAAATGTTGGCGCGTGGGCGAAATAAAATTCTGCCCATATGCATACGCCGCCGCGCCGGTCAGCCCCATCGCCGCCAACTCGCGCGCCAGATGATCGCTATTGGAAGTAATGCCCTTGTAGATGCCTGCCGCCGATAGCGCGATCAGCCCCGCGCCGATGGTGTTGTGCAATGTGGTTTCGTCCGCCGCCGCTTCCAGATAGCGCAAACGCAACAAACTGGATTGGCAAATTTGCAAGCCCAGCTCGCTTTGAGTGCTGGCGGGGACATCGCAGGCGGGGTCGGTGGGTGGTTGGTTAAGCACCAGATCTTTCTGGATGATTTGCGGGCGCAGCGTGGTGCAACCCGCCAGCGCCAACGTCAGACACACCAGCGCCGCTACTGCTTTGCAGCTGCCCGAGCGTTGTGTCATGGCTGGCCCCCTCCCACTGCGCTGCGTGCATCGCAACCTCGCCTTGCACGAAGCCATCGATGTAAAAACTACACGCTGATGCAGTTCTGACCAGAATAGAAACAAATTCAGCAAAATGAAGATGTTACGGGGTGGATGGCAGGTCGAACTGATGAACGTATTGCTCGCAATCCAACATGGAGCGTTGTAAGCGGCTGCGGCCCGCTCTCCAAACCATGCACTCACTGCCGCCTGAACTGCATGGATTTACAACGGTGCGCTGCGCAGATTTGCCTCCAGCAAGCGTCCACACCAAGAATAAGCGCCCACGCCACATCGGCGCTGGCAACCTCTTACACGCCTGAGACCGCGACGATGCTGCCCCACCTGTACACCCTCGCCATCCCCACCTTCCGCCGCTATCTAACCCAACTGGACCAATTGATTGCGCTGGCCCAGCAGCATGCCGACGCCCATCCCGGCCTCGATGTGCTCGATGCCCGCATCGCGCCCGATATGTTGCCGTGGGCCACGCAGATCGAAATCGCCTGTAATTTTGTCGCGCGCACTTGCTTGCCGTTGGCGGGCCGGGCGGTGCCGCCGCATCCGCAGTGTGCGCGCAGCTTTGCGGGATTAAGGCAGCACGTTGCCTTGGCCAGCGCGCTGCTCGACCAGCTCGACCCGCAAGACTTTCTGGCGGACCGAATCATCCGGGATCAGGCAGGCCAGGCGTGGGTGGAATTGCCTGCTGCGGATTTTCTGCTGCAATACGCATTGCCCAATTTCATCTTTCACTTCAGCACGGCTTATCTGATTTTGCGTAGTCAGGGCGTGGCGCTGGGTAAAGCGCAGTTTGATGGCCTCCACGTTTACCCGCCCGCCGCGGCGCATTAAGACATTGCTTAGCTGCGGCCGCCCCGCTACGCTGGCCACTCCCTCCCTGCCGAGCAAATGCCATGCACGTTGCCATCCTCACCTTTGAAGGCTTTAACGAACTCGATTCGCTGATTGCGCTGGGCATTCTCAACCGCGTCAAAAAGCCAAACTGGCGCGTGTCGATTGCCAGTCCAACTTCGCATGTGCGTTCGATGAATGGCGTAACGCTGCAAGCGCAAGCCACGCTGGCCGATGCCGTGCACGCCGACGCGGTGCTGGTGGGCAGCGGCATGCAGACGCGCCACGTGGTGGCCGACCCGGCGTTGATGGCGCAATTGCAACTAGACCCAACGCGGCAATTGCTGGGCGCGCAATGCTCCGGCGCGCTGATCCTGGCCAAGCTCGGCTTGCTTAACGACGTGCCCGCCTGTACTGATCTGACCACCAAACCGTGGGTGCAAGAAGCGGGCGTGCAGGTGTTGAACCAACCGTTTGTGGCGCATGGCAATGTGGCGACGGCGGGCGGCTGCATGGCGTCGCAATATCTGGCGGCATGGATGATTGCGCGCTTGCACGGCGTGGACGAAGCAATCAGCGCCACGCATTACGTTGCGCCGGTGGGCGAGAAAGACGAATACGTGGCGCGTATGTTGAAGAATATCGAGCCGTATTTGCAGACAGCATCCGTGGCGGCGTAGGTCGTTTGCAGGCTGAATCGGGACGTTAAAAAACCGGGCCGCAAGCCCGGTTTTGTTTTGGTCGCCTTCAGCCGTGCCTTAAGCCTTGCGTCGACGCGAACGCGTCACCAGTCCCACCACGCCCAAGCCCATCAGCGCCCAGGTTTCGGGCTCCGGCACCGGCAGCGGCAAGCCCGTACCGGGGTCCAGATTGTAGTGATGATCAGCCGATGCTGCGTCCAGATACCACGTCACCGCGTAAGTACCCTCGCTTAGATTCCATAAAATCTGACCCGACTTCGACTGTGCCGAATCGGGATCCAACACCGTAACGCCCGGGCCCGCGAACGGAATGTGATTACCGTTGGCCAGGCGCACAACGCTGGAGACGTTAATGCCATCGATACCGGTGGCAGGCACCGCACCTGCGACCGCCTCTGCATCGTAATCCAGCGCAAAGGTAGCGCCGCCTGCGCCCACGGTCACGTTCTGCACCACCTGGATATCGGCCTGACCCGAATGGTTGGCCAGCGTGCCCGCAGAAGCAACGACATGCTGCCCCGTGGTCGTGACCGAAAACTCGCCAACGTTGGCAATGGTTTGATCAAAGTGATCCGTGCTCCCAAAGTAAATATTTTCGGGATAAACATCGAAATCCCACAGCGCGGATGTGCTGTAGCTGGTGGACGTAACTGCGGCAGCACCGGTTAATGACCAGTCGACCGCAACGCTGGCGCTAAACGGATAGGTAGTGGCTTGGGCAGCGCCGGCCAACAGCAATGCGCCTGCAAGAATGGCAAGTCTGTGGTGCAAAGTGGATTTCATTTCTGGACTCACTAAAAGGTTGGAAGGGACCGGCCCGCGGGACGCCGATCCGAAAACAACTTCTGCTTGTCCACATAAGATAGTACAAATTTTCAAGTCAGCACTACGAAAGCCCACCCCCTTATCGGTACGCGATTACAGCTCCTGCCGCGTCGGCCGGAACAGCACTTCGTTGATATCCACCTCGGGCGGCTGGCTCATCGCAAATTCCACCACGCGCGCAAACGACCCGGCCGGAATGGCGTATTCGTCGTAAAACTTTTTGATGTTCTCGGCCACATCGGCTTCGCTGATGCTGGTAGGCAGGTCGGTATCGATGGCACCCGGCGAAATAACCGTGGTGCGGATGTTGTACGGTTTGACTTCCTGCCGCAGCCCTTCCGAGAACATGAGCACCGCCGCCTTGGTGGCCGCATACACGGCGCTGCCCGGTCGCACTTTGTGGCCTGCCACCGACGACACATTGATGATGTGCCCCGCCATTTGCGCCTTCATATGCGGCAGCGCTGCGCCGATGCCGTACAGCACACCCTTGATATTGACGTCGACCATCTGGTCCCAATCCGCCACTTTTTGCCGTTCCAGCGGCGAATGCGGCATCAAGCCCGCGTTGTTAAGCATTACGTCGATGCGGCCATAGGTTTTGACGGCCGTATCGACCAGGTTTTGCACCTGGGCAAATTGCGTGACATCGGTGACGATGGCCAGCGCTTTGCCACCCTGGGCATTGATCTCTGCGGCCAGCGCATTGATGCGATCAGCGCGGCGTGCGCCCAGCACCACGGTCGCCCCCAGGGCGCTGAGATGTCGCGCGGTCGCCTGGCCCAGGCCTGCGCTGGCGCCGGTTAATACCACCACTTTGCCTGCGATATTGCTGCTCATGCTGCGTGTCCTTTTGCGATGTCGAATAGATTGCGGGTTCGACATGCAGTCTAGAAGGCACGCACTGGCGCAACAATCCCGCGGCCGCCGCACAGACTGATGAGTGGGACTCAGCAATCTGATGGTGACCGCGGCATTGCCACGGCGGGTCAGGCAGCAGGCAACAGCGCCTGCGCATCCGCGCCACCGGCGATGCGCATTGGGCTGCCGGCATCAGTGGCGGCACGCCAGACTGCTTCCGCCACGTCTTTGGCGTAGGTCACCGGGCCTTCCGCCTTGGCCCATTCGGCAAAGATCGATTGTGCTAACGGCGCATACGCTTCTGGAATCGAACTCGACATGCGCCGCTGTGCGTTCTGGCCAAAACTGGTTTCCGGCGCGCGGCCCGGCAGCACGAGATGCGCACGGATGTTGAAGGGCTTTAATTCCAGCGCCAGCGATTCGGTAAAGGCATTCACCGCCGCTTTGCTGCCCGTGTACACCGCCAGCAAAGGCAGCGATTTAAGCGTGACGCTGGAGGTTACATTAATCACCACGCCCGACTGACGTTCGCGAAATTGCGGCAGTACGGCCTGCGTCATGGCGATGGTGCCGATGGTGTTGGTCTCAAAAATGTCACGCACATGGTCGATGTGCTGGCCTTCCAGCGCACCCAGCATGCCAACGCCGGCGTTATTGACCAACACATCAATCGGGCCAGCGGCTTGCACCGCGGCGGCGATGCTGGCGGCATCCGTTACATCCAGCGCCAATACGCGCAGACGCTCGGATTGGGGCAGCACGTCGGCGTTGGGTGTGCGCATGGTGGCGATCACATTCCAGTCGCGCTCCAGAAAATAACGCGCGGTGTCCAGGCCAAAGCCGGACGAGCAGCCAGTAATCAAAACGGTTTTCATTGCGGATACTCCAGTGGGTTAGGCAATGACGTAACAATAGCCCCCACTGGCCGGATTAACTACAATCAGGAATCCACCATTCTTTAGCCAGAGTCCGACAATGAGCGATCCGCTATCTGATGTTGTGGCGCTATTACAGCCCAACGCCACTTTCTCAAAAATGGTCAGCGCCAGCGGACCCTGGCGGGTAAGGCGCGAAGAAAGCGGCCAACCGTTTTATTGCTTGGTGCTGGCAGGCAGTTGCTTGTTGCAGGTGGACGGCCACGCGCCGGTAACCTTGCAAGCCGACGACTTTGTGCTGATCCCAGCCGCGCACGGCTTCAGCAATGGCAGCGTCGAACCCCTGCCCACCGATGCGCCCGCCACCGTGCCGATCGCGACGGGCGACGGCAAATTCCGCATCGGCCCCGAGACCGACCAGCCCGACGCCGTAATGTTGATCGGCCATTGCCAACTGGGCTCGCCCGACGCCGCCTTGCTGGTGTCGCTGCTGCCGCAACTCATCCACGTGCGCGCCGAAAAACGTCTGGCCACGCTGGTGCAACTGGTGGGCGAAGAATCACGCCAGGACCGCGCCGCGCGTGAGGTGATCCTGGCGCGACTGCTGGAAGTGCTGTTTATTGAAGCGCTACGCGCCACGCCCACCGCCATGCAACCGGGCCTGGTCAGCGGCCTGGCCGACGCGCGCCTTGGCGCGGCCTTGCGCGCCATGCATCAACATCCGGCGCAAGCATGGACCGTGGCGCAACTGGCCAAAGTGGCCGCGCTGTCGCGCTCCACCTTCTTTGAACGCTTTAGTCGCGCGGTCGGCGTTGCACCGATGGAATATCTGCTGTCGTGGCGCATGGCGCTGGCCAAGGATTTGCTGCGTAAACACACACTGGCGATCGCGGAAGTGGCCGAACGGGTGGGTTACAGCTCGGCCAGCACGTTTAGCGTGGCGTTTGCGCGGCACGTGGGATTGCCGCCGATGCGGTTTGCGCGCGGGCAACCGGCGCGTGGCACCCCTGCTGACGTTGCCGAATGGGATGCCACGCTGCCGCTAACAACGCATTAACCGGCCAGAATTTCCAGCAAACGCTGCAACACGCGGCCATCAATGCCGTGGCCCAGCCCGCCAAATACATCCAGCGTCGACACCGCGCCCAGCTTGCGTAATTGCGCATCCGCATCGCGCGCAAACTGCGCCGGGATTACGGGATCGTTGTCGCCATGCAGAAAATGGATAGCAGTGTGTGCGGGCGCATGTTGCGGCAATTGCGCAAACCGCCCCGCCATCGACACCACCCGCGCCGCCAACCCGTCGGCCACCTGCGTGGACTCCAACGCCATGATGGCGCCTTGCGAGAACCCCAGCAGCGTGGTGTTAGCGGCCGAAACGCCAGTGTGTTGCTGCCAGTGCTGCACGACCTTCACAAAATCCGGCATCGCCGCAGCAATGCGCGCGGGCCGCGAGGCCTCATCCACGCCTTGCACCGAAAACCACTGCCAGCCCTGGCCGAAGTCGGATTTGTGGGGAGAACGGATGCTGATCATCCATGCATCGCGATGGCCCGGCGCCAGGGCCTGACCCAGCGGCACCAGATCTTCGGCGCTACTGCCGACGCCATGGAACATCAACAAAAGCTTGGATGCCGCGTTGCCAGCGGCGGGTTGGTGCACAATCAGGGCGTCTTGCATGGAAAGCCACTCCGTTTTGAGAGAGAGCGATGACGGCTAGCGTAAAGGCATGCGTCGATTTACAACGCCACGCCCATCGCAAACACCGTCACCACGCGCTCGCCGGCAAACCAAAGCTGCACGCCGTCATCTTCATAGTCATAAACCTGTTGCGCCGGCTGGTCTTCATCCACCACCACCTTGTACGGCGCGCCGTCGGCTTTGCCGAGTACTTTGGTAGCGGTGGCCAGATCCGCGCCGACCAGGTTGACGTCGCGATACCAGAATTCGGCGTCGGACGAGATGCTTTCCACGGCGTCATCGCGCAGGTACACCGATAGCGAATCGCGTTCCAGCACCACCAGGCCCACTTCCGGCAGATAGCGTTCGGGGTTTTCGATAAAGCCTTTGGCTTTGAGGTTGGCGGCGTTTTCGCCAAATAAAACATCGGCGTAGCTGACGTCGGGGATGAACTGGGCGGTCATTGCGGTTTTCCTGAGGGTGCCTGCGCGCAGGCGCAAAGGCGTCAATGATACCGCCAACGCCGTTCTCAGATACTGCGCCGCATCGCCGCGCCACGGCCGTCGCGTGGCGGCCGCTTTCGGCGGCACGGCGTTGCGGGCCGCCGCCGGTAGCTGGCTCAACAGTTTTTGCAATCCGATATTGCGCGCAGGAAAACCCATCGGATCGCGTAATGCACGGTTTATGGATTTACTGAGATGGAAGCGCGGTTTAAAGCGTAATCATAAATACAAAAAAGGGATTTCATGCAATGAAACCCCTTTTGTGCTTTTGTCATTTAAAAACAAAAAAAAACGCTATCGAATTAAATAGATATGAGATTGAATGTTTACCCAAAAATCCATTTGAATTGAACGTTCGTTCTGTTAGAGTGATTTATCAATTCGCTTGAAGGCAAACCCGGATTGATATTTTCGTGCGCCCAACCGTATTGCCCAATGCAATACCGCATGAAGAGTAGCGCGAGCCAAACGTGTTCCTAGCACTTTTGACCCGCTAACCACAATCACTTAAGGAGCAAGTAACTATGGCTAAGGACGAGTATAAGTCACCCACCCGCTCGACTCAAAATATGATTCTGGTCACCGTCGAGGCCGAACACCCTGCAACGCTTTATCCCAAACTCGAAATTAAAGGCGGTCCATTACTGCGCGCTGGATTTGCGGTAGGAGATTTGATTCAGGTTTGCGTTTTGAATGGGTCGATTGTTTTGATGCCGCGTAAAGAGGCGGCAAATCAAAAAAATGTGGCCGATGTATTCAAAGGCCCTTTCGCGGTCTGATTTCCGTCCCCCACCATTGAGTAAGTGGCCGCGCCAGCGGCCACTTTAGCCAAGGCAACTCTTCGGTCGCTCGCCTTGGGCCTACAAGAACCACAGAGGCATTCAAACATCGTTGCATTCGATACAGCCAGACGTTCAATCAAATTGCAATTTGGCAACAATTCGATTTTGCTCATTCCATTTTATGGAATTGCCATGGCGGACGCGCAGTTTAAAGTCCGATTGATAAATACAACAACGGGGACGCCAATCATGGAAATCCCCATTTCGCTTTACCGCAGCCCCCCAACCTCTCACCCCGCAGGCGGAACAAACTCCCGACCATAAATAAACGGCACAAACGATCGCGCATGTCCACGGACCATTGGTTCCGTCTTGCGATACCGGGTCACAATTTCATCCAGCGCCGGTCCATCAACAGCGTCCACGCACAGCAGCACAAATTCTTTCCCTGCTATGCCGCCCAGCGCGGTCAGCAAGGCGGCATATTCGCGCAATTCCGCGCGTTGGTCTGATTCGTCCGGCGAGATGGTCGCTTGCCGCTGTCGCACCGATTTCAGTATGTATTCCAGTTGCGGGCGGCCAAGGTTAATCATTTCCAGCATGGGTTTTCTCCTGCACAGCGATCGTGGCGAACAGGTTGAAGTGCTTCCTAAAGGGAGCGGCTGAGGTAGTGGCAACTGCATCTGGCGCAGTGGATTTGGGGTGCGAATCTGACGGCGCGGCGTTAGGTGCAACCAGGCGCATCATTAATCCGCAAAGCCGCAAAACACATCCCGAAACATCGCAATCAGATCCACCGTTCTGCGGTCACTGATGCGGTAATAGATATGGTTTGCCTCACGCCGGGAAATTAAAACGCCCTTCTCGCGCATGCTGGAAAGATGTTGCGATATATTGGATTGAGTAGAGCCGACCAGATTAACGATGCCTTGCACATGAATCTCTTCGGCCTCGCCCAACATGCACAAGATCTTCAATCGCAATGGATGTGCCATTGCCTGCAAAGCCCGGCTAACCCGGTCAAGGTCTATGGGCTCTTCAATCAATTGTTCGGCCTGCGGCATTGAGGACATGAGGGGCTCCGGGGGTGTTTGGGCAGCAGCCTGGTGAACCCATTAGTATTCGCATTGATTACCCCGGTCTGTGCGCTACCGAACATAGCCTTGATTTCTTTGCCATCTGCCGTGTGGGCGAAGCAATGCGCCACGCAATTGATTGATGGGTACTACTGCCGCGATCACGGCCACGCCGAGCGGCGGGAGTTGCCCACCGAGGCACGCCGGGCGCAAGGATCAAACCTTGGCAAGGGCGGCCACGCGTTCACGGAGGGGCGGAGAGAAAAATGCATGTGGGCGCTGAAAAAAACGATTTATTAAACATGCTGGGTCCGGTGGAACGGGAAGCATGGCGCGCGCACATCGAACCGATGGATATGCTGGCGGGCACCATGTTGTGCGAATCGGGCGAATCGCCGGCTTATGTTTATTTTCCGGCCACCTGTGTGGTGTCGTTGCTGTACGCCATGGAAAACGGCGCTTCCGCCGAGATTGCCATGGTGGGGCGCGAAGGCATGATCGGCGTGTCGGTCATTATGGGCGGCGACAACACGCCGGCGCGTGCGTTGGTCAGAAATTCGGGCATGGCGTATCGCGTAAAATCGGCATTTGTTAAAGCAGCTTTTGGACGACCGGCCGTGATGCAGCCGCTGCTGCGTTACACGCAAGCATTGATTGCGCAAATGGCACAAACTGCGGTGTGCAACCGGCATCATTCGGTCGATCAGCAATTGTGCCGCTGGCTGTTGGCCAGCCTGGATCGTTTGCCGGGCAACCAGTTTTCGATGACGCAAGAATTGATCAGCAAAATGCTGGGCGTGCGGCGTGAAGGCATTACCGCCGCGGCGCTTAAATTGCAGGAAGCTGGATACATCAGTTATTCGCGCGGTCATATTACGGTATTGAATCGCGCCGGCCTTGAACGAAATACCTGCGAATGCTATTGGGTGGTGCGCAAGGAATATCAACGCCTGCTAGTGGATGGCAAAACTGATTGAGCTGAATATCTCACACCGTTTCTGATGTGTTTTATGGAGACCCTGAAAATGGCACCTCATATTGATTGGGACGCACGCAGGCAAGGCCAACGGCACGAGGCGGAGGCGATGGTGGCCAGCCTTTCTCCCCAGATCGACGTCGACCAGCCCAGCGCGGTGCTGGCGCACGAATTGCTGGTACATAAAATCGAACTGGAAATGCAGATTGCCGAATTACAGCAAGCTAATTCCGCGATTGAAGTCGCATGCGATCGTTATCAAGAGCTCTATGATGACGCGCCGTATGGCTACATTACGCTGGATACGCGCGGTGCCATCCTCGAAGGCAATCGCAACGCGGCCGCGCTATTGGGCAAGCCGATTGATACGCTCACGCAAACCAATTTTGTGGCGCTGGTGCTGGAAGCGCAGGCGGATCGTTGGCTGCGTTTTTTGCAGCAAATGAAGGAATCGAAAACCACAGAAAACGCGGATATCGTATTGCCACTGCATCAGGGCGATAGTGTGCCGCGCATTGTTTATATCAGTTGCCGTCGCGCTTGCCATGCGTTTCGTACCGACGCTTTGCGTTTGTCTTTGACCGACGTTAATGCAATCAAACAGGCCGAGGCAGAGATGTTTCGCTCTACATCGGATTAATGATGCGCTTTGCAAAGTTCGCCTATGTCTGACCGGATTGCGCAACGCCGCACTGCCGCTAATTTAACGCATCGGGTCCGCATTGCCGCGCTGGGTTGCTCCGCGGGCGGCCTGGATGCCCTGATCAAATTTCTGTCGCATATGCCGGTGGATACCGGCATGGCCTGCGTAATCGTGCAGCATCTCGCGCCCGACCACGTCAGTGCCCTGCCTGAAATCCTGCAGCGCTACACCCGCATGCCGGTGCAGGAAGTCAGGCACAACACGCGGGTCGAAGCCAATCACATTTACGTGATTCCGCCGGTGCAGGATCTGGAGATCGTCGATGAACATCTGCATTTAAGCGCACCGGTCGAACGCGCTGGACTGCGCTTGCCCATCGATCGCTTTTTTAAATCGCTGGCGCAGGCGCGGCAGAAAGACGCCATTGGCATCGTGCTGTCCGGCATGGGCAGCGATGGCACCGCGGGCCTGGTCGCAATCAAGAATCAGCAAGGCCGCTGTCTATCGCAAGACCCCGCGACCGCCAGCGCCAGTAGCATGCCGCTTAGCGCCATTGCCGCTGGCGTGGTCGATACGGTGGCCGCGCCCGAGGCCTTGCCCGCACAACTGCTTGGCCACGCCGCCAGCGCCCCTGTCGCAGCGGCAGAGGCCGAGCCCGTTAGCGACGCCAGCCCGTCAGCAATGGCGCAGATTATTGAGTTGCTGCAACGGCATTGCCACAACGATTTCTCGCTGTACAAACCCAACACGCTGGAACGCCGTGTCGAACGCCGGGTGGCTCTGCATCGTTTTGAGAGCATCACCGAATACGCGCGCTGGCTGGGCACCAATCCGCATGAAGTGGAATTGCTATACAAAGAGCTGCTGATTGGGGTGACGCATTTTTTTCGTGACCCGGAAATCTGGGAATATCTGCTCGACGAAGGCTTTCCCGCTTTGTTTGCGCGCTCTCCGCAAGGTAAATGCATCCGCATCTGGGTGGCGGCGTGCTCCAGCGGCGAAGAGGCCTATTCGATGGCCATCCTGTTTGCCGAGGCGCTGCGCAAATCCCGGCCTGCCGCGAAATTCACTTTGCAAATCTACGCCACCGATCTCGATATCGACGCGGTCAACCGTGCGCGCAAAGGCGTGTTTGCGCGATCAATTACCAGTGAGGTTTCGGCCGAATATCTATCCCGCTATTTTGTCGAACAGCCCGATGGCTATCGAATTAAAAAAGACATCCGTGATTGCATTGTCTTTGCCACGCAAAACCTGATTTCCGATCCGCCGTTTACCCGGCTTGATGTGCTTAGTTGCCGCAATCTGCTGATTTACTTCAATCCCCAATTGCAGAAAAAACTGTTCCCGCTGTTTCATTACGCGTTGAATACCGGCGGTTTGCTGGTATTAGGCAGCGCCGAGACATCGGGCAATGCAGCCCATCTATTTGCGCCTGTGCGCAGCCGCCTGCGCATTTTCTGGCGGCAAGACCAACCGCTTTCTTTTTCTGAACTGGTTTTTCCGGACAGAAAACCGGAGTTCTCGCCCGTGCACCCGCCTTCCACCCATTCGAACGAGCATATGGCCACTGAAAATCTGGGCGCCCTGACCGATCAACTGATCCAGCAAACCTATGCGCCGCCTGCCGTGCTGGTTAACGCGGATGGCGACATTCTGTATATCAGCGGGCGCACCGGCGCTTATCTGGAGCCCGCCGCCGGCAAGGTCAGCATCAATATCCACGCCATGGCGCGCGAAGGCCTGCGTGAAGCGCTGATCGGCGTACTGCCGCGCGCACAACAAGCCGTGGGGCCTATCCTGCTGAAAGGCGTAAAGATTGCTTCGGAACGCCGCAGCGTGGTTGTCGACATCACCGTCAGCGCCATTGAAAAACCCGCGGCTTTGCGTGGCCAATTGATTATCGTGTTTCGCGAGGTGCCCGCTGCCCGGCGCGGCAAAAAACAGGACCTTGCCGCCGCTGCAGGCCAGGAAGAACTACAAACCGAACTACAACAAGCGCGCGAAGCATTGCAGCACTTGCGCGAACAAATGCAATCGTCGCTGGAAGAATTGCGCTCCACCAATGAAGAACTGCAGTCGGCCAATGAAGAATTGCAATCCACCAACGAAGAACTGACCACGTCAAAAGAAGAAATGCAGTCAATGAATGAAGAACTGCAAACGGTTAATGCCGAAATGCAATCCAGCGTGGATGATCTTAATGAAGTTAAAAACGATCTGACCAATCTGCTCAACAGCACCGAAATCGCGACGATTTTTCTGGATAATGAACTGCGCGTGCGCCGGTTTACCTCGCATGTTTCCTCTTTATTCAACCTGATCCAGAGCGACATTGGCCGCCCTTTATCCGACATGACCAGCATGCTGGAATATCCAGAGCTAAAGCCGGATGCCAAAGAAGTGCTGCGCTCGCTGGTGTTTCAGGAAAAACAGATCAGCACCGTGGATGGCCGTTGGTTTCGCGTGCGGATCATGCCCTACCGCACGCTGGAAAACCTGATTGATGGCGTAGTGATTACGTTTATGAACATCACTGAGTTGCATCAGTTAAAAGCCAAGCTGAGCAATGAATAAGGCGTAATAGCCTGCGCAAAAGCCCGCTCTCACGAACGGGCTTTTGCGTTACTGCTTACCGGCCGCCAGCACGGCCCACCGGATCACTCAATATCATTGCCTTCCGGCATTGCATTCAGCTCGTGATTGGCCACGGTTCTGATTTTGGCCCAGTCAAACTGAAACCGGTTAAAGACCTCAGGCGATACAATCCAGCGCCGCGTGCCGTCATCCAGCAAATACACTTTGCCTTCGCCCTCACCCTTGATCAGCGCCGCATCGTGGCCCAAAGGCCGCCCTTTGTGCACGTCACCCACGACGGGCGCATGTTGCTGCGCGGCGTCGTTGATAAACAGCGCATGCCATGCATTCAGGTTGGGGATCAGGCGCAAGCCGTTATCCAGCGACAGGTAAATGGCGCCATTGCTTTCATCCTTGATCTGGCGGCCGCTGGGCAATGCGTCATGAAACGGCAAATTGCCGATGATGCTTGCAGGATCAAACATGGCGTTATCTCCTCAAGCTCATCACTGCACTTGCACCGGCGCAGCCACCTTGCGCGGTGCCACGCTGCTTTGCAGGATATCCAGCACGCGCGACAAGCCTTCCGGCATGCCCTTGTCTTCGGCGTGCACGGCCACGGTGTACTTGGCCGAGTTGTCGGAGGTCCGCGTGTTGTCTTTGTGCGAGGAAACCGACCCTTGCACATGCACCTTGGCTGAGAACACCCCCCAGTTCACGCTGGCGTCCAGCGAGGCGGACATCGTGGAATCCTCGGAGGTGTGCTCGGCAAACGAAGACTTCACCTCCATCTCAAAATTGACATCCACGGTGGTAATGCTCAGCGCGGGCACTTTAACCAGCGCCAGCAGCGGCACCTCCATTTCCACTTCTTCTTCGTAAAAATCGCCGGGCTGCGCCGTGGCGGGGCGGTCTACCGGACGCTTGAACCTGAAGCTTGCGGTACGGGTGATGGGTGTGCCGGGGGTGCCCGCTGCGGCGGCGGGGTCCGGGGCAAAGCCGATCAACTGGATGAAGTCAGACGTCGCACGCGCCAGTTTGACCTGGGCATCGCACGCGGCGGTAAGCGGGGCGCCGATCAGGTCGGCCATAGGCAGACCTTTGAACTGCGCAGACATATTGACGATATCAGCCATTTTGTTACTCCTGCTTTTTAAAGGGATTGAGGGTTATGCAACGGGCCGGGGGGCGGCGGCTTTGACCACGCCCTGGGTTTGCGCCAGCTGGTTGGTCAGCTTGGCCATGCCGGCCGATATTTCTGTGCTATGCACCACCACCTTCAGATGTACTTTGCCGACCGATTGCTTTTTGCCGGGCTGCGCGTCGATTTGCACCGTCTTGCGCGGGGTGCCGTCGTTCCACGCGGTGTCGCCCGTGCCGGCGCTGGTTGGTGCGGCAGCGTTGCCGGTCTGCGGCTCGTTGCCCAGTTCTCCCAGCTCCACGTCAAATTCAATTTCCACTTCACGAATCTGCAAGGGGTTGGCGGGCACCAGCGCCAGCAGTGGCGCACGGTAAAAATCTTCTTCCCCCTCGTCAGCCCCAGGCGTCATGGAAGGCAGCCGCACCTGCACGCTGCGCGGACGGTTGTCTTCGTCAAAATAGCCGCTCAGGTTGGCCAGCTGATGTTGTTCGATCTGGTCTTGCGCACCAATCACCGCGCCCGACAATGCGGCCAGCAGATCTTTAAGGGTGAGGGGAGTTGCCATGTGGATGCCTCTGAAGGTTATGGACCATCACCAGGTTGCTGATGGCCTTTGCAGCATGGCTGCCCCCCAATGGCATTTAAATCAGTGTTTTTGATGGTGCAGCCAGGTGAAATGCCGATTCGCCCGTCTGCTTGGTCAGGCCGTGCCAGAGGGCGGTCTGACCTGGCTTTATGGCAAAAACAGGCCTAAGACGGACGGGGCCCAAAGCCCGCAATGCACTGTGTCTGGCCAGTGCCGGCGGCGCTTGTTTGATTGCCGTTATTTAACATGCCCACTATGCCTTGCCTTGCCGTGGCTTACCGTTGCGGCCCGCCTGCCCCCGCGCCTGCCTCCGCCCGGAGCTGGCCCGCCTGATGCCTGCACGCACCATCAAGCACTCTCCCCATCCGCCCTCAGCAAGTGACACGCCGGGGCCCGACCACGCCGCCAATCTGGCGGGCCTGAGCCCCCGCGAACGCCAGGTGGCGGCCGCCTTGTACGAAGGCCTCAGCCTGCGGCAGATTGCCCAGGGCAGCGCGTCCAGCATTGAAACGCTGCGCAAACAGCGCGCCAGCGTATACCGCAAACTGGGGGTAAACAGCCTGGCCGGCCTGCGCCAGGTGTGGGCGCCGCAGCCCTCTGTTTTTACCCGGCCCTCGCCGCATTAACGCCGCGTGAGCGACAAGTGGCTCTGCATATCCTGCGCGGCGACCACACCAAAACCATTGCGCGCGCATTGGGTATTTCTGTGGGCACTGCCCGCAAACACCGTGAAAACCTGATGCGCAAACTGGGGGTCAATCATGCGGGCCAATTGGCCGCAAAGGTCGCGCAGTGGCCCCTCGCCTGATACGACAACAGGGGTATTGCTGTGGCGATCCGGGCTATCCCAATATAAGCGGCGTCTACATTACCGATGATTTCACCATGCTTGCTATTTCAAAAAGAATATTGGAACACCCGTTGATTCTGGTTGATCATCGAGAGCTGGTGCGAGAAGGCTTGTCGCGCCTGATTAACGAGCTGGCCGATATCTCATTGGCGGCCCAAACCGGAGACGGTCTGGCTTGCCTGCGGCTGGTGGAGCAAATCCAGCCCGATGTGGTGGTATGCAGCGCACAGTTGCCAGGCATGACGGGCATAGAGCTGATGACCCGTCTGCGCGACATGCACCCTTCCCCACGCACGGTGCTGGTGGGCGGGCAGGAATCGCATGACTGGGTCAACCACGCAGTGCGCGCCGGTGTCAGTGGCCTGGTCATGCAACGCGATTCTTCCAACGAATTTCTGGCGGCCATTACCGCAGCCAGAGACGGTCGGCTGTATTTAAGCAGTATCGCCAATGCCTTGTTCTCGGGCCACAGCGGCGGCGCCACATCCGCCTGCCTGACCCCGCGCCAGCGAGAAATCCTGCACTTGTACGCCATGGGCCAAGGCACCAAGCAAATTGCCTACGGCTTGGGGCTGAGCGTAAAAACCGTAGCCACCCACCGCGAGCAGATTCTGGCCCGCCTGGGCCTGCGCAACACCACCGACCTGATCCGTTACGCCATCCGCGAGGGAATGATCGAGCTGTAGCGACCTGACCAGCGCCTTGTGCATTGCCGCAGCCTGCGGCGTCAGAACGACCGCTTTCATGGCGCATTCAGCACACCCGGAGATTAGCTGAGAGCAGCTAGCCAAAAGGCTGAGAGCGCCACCGGCAAGCCCCTGCCTAGATTGGGCTGAGCGCATTGCGACCCGCGCGATGCACTCACCCCACGAGGCATGTCATGGCACAACTTGATCTGTTTTTTAAACACTTGCTGGAATTTGAAGGTGGCTTTGTTAACAACCCCGCCGACCCCGGCGGCGCCACCAACAAGGGCATTACCCTCGCCACTTTTCAGATACACGCCCAGCCGCTGCTGGGCATTCCGCCCAATCTGGCCAACCTGAAAGCACTGACCGACGAGCAGGCCTTCAAGATTTACAAAGCGGCTTATTGGGACGTGCTGCATGGCGATGAAATACCCGACCAACCGCTGGCAGAAATCCTGTTCGACTTCTACGTCAACGCCGGTGGCAACGCCGTGCGCCTGCTGCAAAAGCTGCTGAATGAAAAGCCCACGGGCGCAATGCTGAATGCCGACGGCCTGTTTGGCGCCGCCACGCTGAAAGCCTTACTGGCGGCGGAGCCGGTTGATTTGTACCGGCGCTACAAAGCGGGCCGCAGAGCCTACTACCAGGACCTGGCCGCGCGTCGCCCGGCGCTCGCCCAATTTCTGAAGGGCTGGCTGCGCCGCACCGACAGCTTTGCTGACCGGTAACCCACGCCAGGGCCATCGGTAAAACACCTGGCACTCGCGCAAAAAACACTGATTTCTGCGCCGCAATCCGCAGGCCATGCTGCAAAGGCCACCACCCGCAAGCCGTGGCCCAACCCTGGCAGCCCGCAACGGCGCTCATCCGCAATCACTGATTTGCGGCTCTTTAACCGCGAACCCAAAGGGACGCACGTCATGCTTGATCTAACCGAAGTGCGATTCGTCAAGCGCATTGTGGTGGGCAGCGACAACCCTGCCCGTATCCGTACCCGTGACGAAGTGGCTGAGGCAGAAACCTTGCTGAACCGCTGCCTCACCGATTCGCCACGCGGCAGCATTCTGGCCGTGGAAAAGAGCTTTACCGTGCTGCAGGTGAACGAGCACCAGGTGGTGTTGCAGTGGTTGGTTTATCACGTCGGCTTTAGCCGTCGGCCCGTCTGGCTTGTGGATTAAGGGGCGACAGCATGCGCAACGTAATCACCCTGCAAGACCTGCTGACCGCGCTGTACGACAGCATGCTGGCCGCTCGCGCCACGCCGCGATCCGAGTCTCACGATGCCCCCGCCCCTCGCGCTGTAGAACGCGCCCGTCGCATTTTGCAAGCGGCTGGCGCGGCGTCACATATCAGCGCCACCGCCTACGACATCAGTGAAATGAAGATGCGGTTTGACTGCGAGCTGTATCAGCGCAACGGCAAAACCGGCCTGCAAATGCGCCGCACCCGGTGGTGGCGCAACCCGCCCAGCCTGCCCGTGGAAATACGGCTTTACGGCAGCCAGCCGCTCAAAACCGACGTATTGATCGGCGGCCATCTGCTTAAAACCATTGCCGGGCGGCCGCTGGGCAAAGCCGGAGGGTAATGCGGCGGTTGTGGAGCCACAACGCCCTGCCCATCCCATCCAGTCCCATACATTCAAGAGGTAAACAGAAATGGCTATTCAAGTAAGCAATCAGGACATCGTGGCCCTGGGCCATGGTTCTTATGAAGGCGGCGCCAAAAACTTCACCCTGCCCGCCGGTGTTGATCTCTACATCCTGCAGCCCGTGGGCTACACGCTAACCACCGGCGTGGCCGAGGCGCTGATCGGGCAACGCGCCATCGACAAGCTGTACCTCAGCCATTGGCAACAAGGCACCAAAAAATGGGGCCCGGCTACCGAATGGGAACCGTCGCCCGCGTTACCGGGCGGTAGCCTGGCGCCAGACCTGACTTTGTACCCGCTCGGCGATCTGGCCGACTGGGGCAAAAAGACCATCGGTGGCCGTACCAATGTGGTGCTGACGGATCAGCAAATCTCGCTGAGCGAGCTGCTTAAAACCAATGCTGCAATCCAGGCCGCCATCAAGGCGCAAGTGGCCAAGGGCGGCAAGCTGAAGCTGTACTGGAGCGCGTGCGCGGCGCAGATCAGCGGCAGCCGCGCTCATATTTCCGCCGACTAAGCCTGGACCGCGTTGGGCCTGACCCACGCCCTTGCAGCGCCCGCGTTGCAAGGGCTCTTCTTGAGGTTACATCATGAAAAACCGCTATCTGTTTTTGCTGGACCACGCCGAAGCCAGCCGCGCCCGTCAGCTGTTTGGCCGCGCGCCAACACGCCGCCCACAGCCTGGCTTCAGGCTATGGCTGCTCCTGGGCACGCTGATCGCTGCCCTGCTGGCCCTGGCCGCCACCACCAGCCATGCGGCTGAAACTGGCCCGGTTTATCAGGGCCAGCTGCTCTACAACGGCACCCAATACTGGCTGACCTACAATGCCAGCGGCAAATTGCCGTGGGTGAACATCACGGCGGGCAGCGATTGCCGGCTGGATGCGCTTAAAGCTGCCACGCCGCGCCCTATCCAGGGCAAAGACGGCAAGACCGTGACGGCCAGCCACTACGGGTCGCTCTCCAGCAACGGCGGCAAGCCATGCGCAGCGCTGGCGCAGGGCGCATTCGACCTCATCCCCGCCGCCAGCGGGCCCGGTGTGCTGCGATTTATGACCCAGACCGGCACGCCGATTGCCGATGTCCAGCTAACCGCCCCGTAATAGCGACGACACAGCGTGCCGAGGATGCCCGCCATGTTATTCAGCGCTATCGCCAACGCCCAGGCCCAACGCGTGGCCGCCAGTCGCAGACCGCTTCCCCAGCAGGTTGAACTGGAATGTGAAGCCATGGTGCGATACCTGCTACAGCACGGCATGCCCGTGGCCCCGGAGGGCGTGGCGCGGCTGGTGGCGCTGACGACGGACCAGCCCGTTCTTACCGCGCAACAAAATGCCGAGCTGGTGCACTTGCATCAAAAGCTGGCCCGCGCGGTGGCGCCCGCCACGCCCCAGGGCATTACCGTGCTGGACCAGGAAAAGCTGCGCGCCAGCCCGTGGTCCTGGTTGGGCCCGGTGCCACTGATACGCCGGTTAACGCTGAATGCGCTGGCGTTTTTGCTGGGTGTGGTGCTGATCGGGTTATTTCCGCAAGTAACCGAAGCCAACATGGATGCCGGCCTGCTGGGCTCATCGGGCTGGGTGCTGTTTGTAAACATGGCCTACCTGCTGAGCTGTGCCGGGCTGGGTGCCGCGTTTGCCACGTTGTTCCAGGCGCACCGCTATATCGCCGATTGCAGCTACGACCCCAAATACGACGCGTCTTATGGCGCACGGCTTATCCTGGGCGTGATTGCCGGATTGATTATTGTGGAAATGCTACCGGCCGGGCTGTTTGAAAGCGGCAGCATGGCCAACTTTGGCAAACCGGCACTGGCCATGCTGGGCGGCTTTTCTGCGACGGCGGTGGAGCGCCTGCTGCAACGACTGGTGGATACCCTGGAAACCCTGGTGCGCGGCGACGGCGCGGCCCAACTGCAAGCCGGCCTGCGGACCCAGCGTGCGCAGGGCGCCGCCGAACGCGTACAAACCCAGGCCGATCTGGCCGCCCGCATGCTGGCCTTGCAGACCCTGCTGGACGCAGGCACGCCGCCCGCGCTGATCCGCGAACAAATGACCGCGCTGATCCAGTCATTGCTAAGCACCCCGGACGCCGCAGCCTCTGACGCCACCGCGAGCACGGAGCAATAAATCATGGACTTTCTTTACAACTTGTCGGGCGTGCTGGCTGGCCTGCTGGTGGTCTGCGCCACCGTGCTGGCCGCGCTGCTGGGCTTTGCCCTGGTGCGCCGCCTGCGTTTGTCGCACCCCGATGCGGAACAACGCGCCATGACGCTGACCATGGTGTCGATTATCAGCACCATCAATTCACTGTTATTGGCTTTTGCTGCGGTAAACGTGCTGGACGCCTACGACAGCACCAAGCGCATCGTGGCTGCCGAAGCCGCCTGCGCCGGAGAACTGGCGCGCGATCTGGCCGCGTTTGATGCCAACCCTGCGGATCTGGCCGCAAGCACGCTGCATGACTACCTGCTGCGCGTGGCCACTGCGGAATGGCCGGTGATGGAACACGAGGCCAGAGCAGACCCGTCCACCGAGCGCTTGTTTGGCGTGCTGTTTGACCAGACCACCCGCCTTACCCCCACCACCCCGCGCCAGACCGCTTTGCTATCCGAAATATTGATGCGCCTGAACGAACTGGCCAAATGTCGCCAGCAGCGCTTGCTCTCGCTGGAAGCCCACTTGCCCGTCACACTATGGGTGGTGATGCTGGCGGTCAGCGCGCTGAGCTTTGCGGTGCTCTATACCCTGCCCGGCACGCACTTCAATACCTTCTTGATTGCCGGCTGGGCCGCAACCCTGGGCCTGGCGTTCTTCTTTGTGCTGGCCGTAGACCGCCCTTTCAACGGCGCCGTGCGTGTGAGCAACTTGCCATTTACGCTGACGCTGGATGAGCTGGGGTTGGTCCAGACAGGCCTGCGGCACGGAACGATGGGGGTGGGCGAGGCTCGGTGACCGTGGCGCTGGATTGCATCCACGCGCTAACGCTGTAGCTGGCTTATAAAACAGGTTTGGCACTACGCCCGGTGGCTTTCAGCGCAGTTTCAAGGGATGCGGCGAATAAAAGTGCGAATAAGCGCTTCGCGCCCCACTCGAGCCGACGCGGCAACAGAAATGAAAAGCCCCGAAAATCTTCGGGGCTTTTGCGTTCAATCGTCCGCTAAGCATGATTGACCGACTAACTTGATCGCCCGACCGGGCAACCCTCAATCCCAGCTCAGCGCCCCACCCGTTTGATATTCCGTCACGCGCGTCTCAAAGAAATTCTTCTCTTTCTTCAAGTCAATCATTTCGCTCATCCACGGGAACGGATTGGTCACGCCCGGGAACAATTGGTCGAGGCCAATCTGTTGCATACGGCGGTTGGCAATAAAGCGCAGGTATTCCTTGAACTGGCTGGCATTCAAACCCAGCACGCCGCGCGGCATGGTGTCTTCGGCGTAGGCGTATTCCAGATCCACTGCTTTTTTAAACAGTTCGGTAATCTCGGCCTTGAAGGTTTCAGTCCACAATTCCGGGTTTTCTTGTTTGATGGTGTTGATCAAATCAATACCAAAATTGCAGTGCATCGATTCGTCGCGCAGGATGTATTGATATTGCTCGGCTGCGCCGGTCATTTTGTTCTGGCGGCCCAGCGCCAGGATTTGCACAAAGCCGACGTAGAAGAACAGGCCTTCCATGATGCAGGCAAACACGATAATCGAGCGCAGCAGGGTCTGGTCGGTTTCCAGCGTGCCGCTCTTGAATTTCGGGTCGGTCAGCACGTCGATAAACGGAATCAGGAATTCGTCTTTATCGCGGATCGATGCCACTTCTTGATAGGCGTTGAACACTTCGCCTTCGTCCAGGCCCAGGCTTTCCACAATGTATTGGTAGGCGTGGGTATGAATGGCTTCGTCAAACGCCTGGCGCAGCAGAAACTGGCGGCATTCCGGCGAAGTAATCTGGCGATACGTACCCAGCACGATGTTGTTGGCGGCCAGCGAATCGGCGGTTACAAAAAAGCCCAGGTTGCGTTTGACCAGACGACGCTCGTCTTCGGTCAGGCCGTTCGGGCTTTTCCACAGTTCGATGTCGCGCTGCATGTTTACTTCTTGCGGCATCCAGTGGTTGGCACATTGCGCCAGATATTTTTCCCACGCCCATTTGTGTTTGAACGGCACCAGCTGGTTGACGTCGGTCGTGCCGTTAATCACGCGTTTGTCAGCGGCGCGCACGCGGTTGCTGGTGTTTACGCCTGCGGGGGCGGCGTCGCTGCTGTGTTGCGGGGTGGCGATGTCGTCGTCAAAGTTCAGCATTGTGGTTGTCCTGTTCGGGGCGCGCGGGGCGCGTTTGTAATCGATAAAGAAAAGCGTTGAATCTAGTGCGCCGCCGTGGCGGGCACCTGCAGCGGTTGCAACGGCAGCCGCTGGATGTTGCTGGTGTCCGGTACTTTCCAGATCACCTTGATATGGTTCATGTCGCGCGCAGTGCTATCGACGATGGCAACACTGGGTTGGTAATTCAGTTTGGCGTGGATATCGCCCAGGTACACCACCTGGCCCGCGCGCACATCAAATTGCTGGTTCAGCGGAATGTTCACCACATGATTGCTGAAGATGATGGTGTCGCTGCCGTCGTGCCAGCGCGCCCACACCGACGGCAACACATAGTGGCCCGGCGTTAACGTCAGCAAATGCAGCTTGCCGATGGCGTCCGGGATATCGCCCGCATCGCGGATAAAGTCCGTCATGGCCTGGGCAAAATATTCGTGCGTGCCGTCGGGGCCTTGCAACACAAAGCTGACGTTGGCGGTGTCTTTGTCCCAGCTATCAAATGTCAGCGCCACAATCGCGTAGGCCTTGCCATCGGGTGGCGTCATCTGGCCGCTGCCGGACATCATCGGCGCGGTGCCGCACGCGGTCACCAGCGCCAGCAAGCTGATGGCTGCGGCGCCTTGTGAACGCGTTTACGCCAGAGAACGCTGAAAAGATCACCCATCCGTCGCTTGAACATCGTGTAGTTCCTGTTAAGCCCGACCCGGTTCGACCCGCTGTTACCGCGTTGGTTTGGCATCTCGTCATCTGCCGCCAGCCATAAGCGGCCTTGCAATGCAGCATTTCCAGATCGCCAACAACGGGGGCAAAGATAGCATATCTAGTGCGACGTGTTAAAGCCGAACACTAGATGTAGTGATTGAATGGTCACACCCACCCTACCGGGTCCGCTTTGCGGGGGCCGTATTATATGCGGGATTGCGCCGCTTAGGGCACGCGTTGGACTACGGCGGGCGTGAGCGGCATGCCCCCACGCGCCAGCGCATGGCGTGCGGTAACGGCGCGGATGACTGACGTGGCTATCAGCGCGGGCGTGACGGTGATGTCAAAACGCATACCCGAGAATAGCGGCGACGATTCCGGCAATCAGGAGACTGCAATGGCTCAAACCAGTTACGCCGCCTGCATACTGGCGTGTTATGGCTGCGCCCAGGCGTGCGATCAGTGCGCACAAGCGTGTCTGGATGAAGAGGACATCAAGATAATGGCTAAATGCATCCGGCACGATATCGATTGCGCCGAGGCCTGCCGCTTTGCCGCCGCCCTGTTGGCGCGTCATAGCGGGTTTGCGGTGGAAGCGTGCGAATTGTGTGCGTCGGTTTGCGATGCTTGCGCCGCGGTGTGCGGCCAGCACGACGCTGACCACTGCAAGGTATGCGCCGCCGCCTGCATCGTGTGCGCCGACGCCTGCCGCAGCATGACGGTGGGCGGCTGATGTCGCCGCGCGCCCACACTCCGCGCCGCCTGGCCTGGCGCAAAGACGGCACGCCGCGCGGCGATGCACCTCTCAACGCGCCCGATGCCGCCGCAACAGGCGCCGAGGCGACCGCTAGCGCAGCAGCTGCCCCAACGGCTCCGGCCGATGGTACAGATAGCCCTGGGCGTAATCGATGCCCATATCGCGCAGCATGGAAGCGGTCTCTGCGGTTTCAACAAATTCCGCGACCGTCGCTTTGCCGACCGCACTGGCGATCTCGCGAATACAGCGCACGGTGGCTTGATCGACCGCGTCGCTGGCCAGCTCTTTAATAAACTGGCCGTCGATTTTCAGCACATCCACCGCCAGCGATTTCAGATAACCAAAGCTGGCCGCGCCGCTGCCAAAATCATCCAGCGCAAAGCGGATGCCACGCGCTTGCATGGCGGCGATAAAGTCATTGGCCTCGCGCATATTGGTGATGGCGGTGGTTTCGGTAATCTCAAAGCACAGCTTGCTGGTATCCACCTGATTGCGGTCGAGGTAATCCACCACAAAGCGGTGAAACGCGCGGTCACCAATGGATTGACCAGACAAGTTCACCGACAGCGTATCCACCAGGCTTAAATCAGCGCTGGCCATCGCTTCGCATACCTTGCGCACCACCCAGCGATCAATACGGCTAGCCATATGAAAGCGCTCCGCCGCGGGCAGGAAAGCGCCCGGCGGCACGATGCTGCCATCGGGCTCGCGCAAGCGCAGCAGCACTTCGCAATACAACGCGCCGGTGGGCGTGCTCAGCGGCGTCAGCCGTTGGGCGTACAACTCAAAATGATCTTCGTCGATGGCTTGTTCCAGCCGCGCGGCCCAATGCGTTTCCACCTGGCGGCTATGCAGGCTTTCATCGCTTTCCAGCCACATCTGCACGCGGTTGCGGCCGGCCTCTTTGGCGGTATAGCAAGCGGTGTCGGCGGCATGGATGACGGCGGCGGCGCTGGCCCAACTGGCATCTACCCGCACCAGACCGATGCTGGCGCCAATGCGAAAGCGCTGCTCATCGTGCATAAAGCGGAACTGGTCGATCAGCTCCACCATCTGTTCGGCAATGCGCAAGGCTTTATCCACCGCGCAATATTGCAAAATCACACCAAATTCATCGCCGCCCAACCGCGCCAGCGTATCGGTGGTGCGCACGCAGCTTTGCAGCATGCTGCTCACCTGGCGCAACAACTGGTCGCCCACGCTATGGCCACAAGCGTCATTAACCACCTTGAACTGATCCAGATCGATATACAGCGCCACGTGCTCGCCCTCGCCCGCTTTGGCCTCGTGCAGTGCGCGGTGCAGGCGCATATCAAATTCGCCGCGGTTTAACAGGCCCGTCAGCGGATCATGCGCCGCGCGGTAGGTCATTTCGCTGGTCATCTGGCGTTGCCGCGTTACATCGCGGAACACCAACACCATGCCGATCGATTCTTGCTGGTCGTTCAGCAAAGGTGCCATGTTTTCTTCGATGTCGTACTCAGCGCCATCGCGCGCAATCAGCACCGTGCCTTCGCGCGGCACACCGGGCAAGGCATAGGGTTTGCTGTGCTCGGCGGTCAGCTTGAATAGCTGGCTCAGATGCTGGCCGATGGCGTCGCCATTGCTCCAACCGGTCAGGCGTTCGGCCACCGGGTTCATATAACAAATCTTGCCGTCAACATCGGTGGTAATCACGCCATCACCGATGCATTGCAGCGTGACGCGCAGGCGTTCGTTCTGCTCGGCCAGCTCGCGCTCAAACCGTTTTTTCTCGGTGACGTCCTGCATGATGGCCAGCGAATGCCAGGCTTTGCCTTCCACATCGCGTTCCAGCCTCGCGCTTAGCAACACATCAATCACGCCGCCATCTTTGCGCTGATATTGATAATGCACATCGTCGCAACGGCCGTTCTCAAACAAGCCGGGGATGACTTGTTCGCGCGCCTTGATGCGCGATGCCGGCGTCAGAAATTCCCAGGTGTGGCGGCCAATCACTTCTTCGCGCGCATAGCCCATATGCGCCAGCCAGGTATCGCTAACCGTAATCAGCCGCGCCTCGGCATCCATGGTGTGCATCATCGCCGGGGCAATGTGGTACAGCATCTGGTGGCGCGTCAGCGAGCGATTCAATTCCTGATCAAGGCGTTTGCGTTCGCCCACATCGCGCGCAATTTTGGAAACGCCAATCACGCGGCCATGCGCATCCCTGATGGCCGATAAGGTAATCGCCACATCCAGCCGCCGGCCGTCTTTATGCAGGCGCACCGTTTCAAATTGCGAAATCGAGCCGTGTTGCAATACATGGCGGATCAGCATGCATTCTTCCTGCACGCCGTCAGTGGGAAACAACATGGAGATATGTTGGCCCACCGCTTCTTGCGCGGTATAGCCAAACAGCTTTTCGGCGGCCAGATTCCAGTGATGAATAATGCCGTCCAGCGATTTGCTGATAATGGCGTCGCTGCTGAAATCAACAATCGCGCGATAGCGGTCTTCGCTATCCATCAGATCGCGGCTTAAAGACACGCAACGTTCGCGCTCTTGCAGGCAATCGCTCACGATCTGCGCCAGGCATTGCAGGATATGGCGTTGGCTATCGGTTAATTGACGCGGCGTCTGGTCGATCACGCACAAGGTGCCAGGGCGCGCACCATCGCGCAGCGTAATCGGCGCGCCCGCGTAAAAGCGAAAGCCTAGCGGACCGGTAACCAGTTCGTTATCCGCAAAACGCGGGTCTTGCGTGGCGTCGTTGATTTCAAAGACGCCGCCGTGCTCGATGGCATGGGCGCAAAACGAGATATCGCGCGCGGTTTCGCTCACGCCTTCAAGGCCATAGGTCGATTTGAACCATTGGCGTTCTTTATCCACCAGACTGATCAGGCTGATCGGCATGCCACAGATTTCAGCGGCAAGGCGCGTGACGGTATCAAACAGCGCCTCCGGGGCGCTATCCAGTACATTCAACTGGTTTAACCGCGCCAGCCGGATGACTTCGGCCATCGCTTGATCAACCACCGTGGAATAAGTTGGGGGAGCACCCATTGTGTAGCCCCGCGCCGCAAGCGCTTATTGATTTGATTAGGCGCAAGGATACTGACCGGATGGATCGGGAACTACGCGTAGAACTCCTGGGGCGACTGTAAGGATGATGGGCGCTGGACCCGGGGCCGGGCCCCAAAAAAGTGAGTAAGCAGCACCATCGTGCTTCTCGGCGGCTTTGGGGGGGTGGGTCCAGACCCACCCTATGCGCGCGGGGCTGTATCGGCAAATTGCGGCGGCATCCTACGTGCTTGCAAGACGTGCCCGCACAGCGCTGGCGCGGGTGGACGGTTATTGTCACAGTGCGGCCCGCGCCAGACGGGTTCGCCTTTTCGCCAACGCCCAACACGCCTTAAAAAACCACGGAAAACAGCGCCATGTTTGGCTTTGACGTACGCACCGCCCGCATAGTCTGGACCATCCTGCTGATCGCATTGCTGGTCTATATCGTCTATGCCGTTTCCACTACCTTGCTGGTGGTGGTGTTTGCCATTTTCTTTAGCTATCTGATTTATCCGCTGATCGACCTGGTCGACCGCGTGCGGCCCGATCGCGTGCCTCGCACGGTTTCAATTGCGGTGGTATTTGCCGCCGTGATTAGCGTGATCGCCGTATTAGGCGCCGTATTCGGCACGCAGATCCAGGATGAAGCCGTGCATTTAAGCCAGCAATTGCCTGGCCTGCTTAATTCCAATCATATTTTCGAGCGCATTCCGCTCCCGGATTTTCTCAAACCCGTGCGCGGCCGTATTTTTGCCTTTATCCAGAGCCATATTACGGAAGGCGGTGATAACGGCGTGTCCACCGCCAAGCAATTCGGTATTGGCGTGATGCATGTGGCCAGCAATCTTATTTATCTGATCCTGGTGCCGATTCTGAGCTTTTTGCTGATCAAGGAAGGCCCGGATATCCGCAATACCGTCTTGCTATGGCTGGACCGTAAACAACGCAAACTGTGGGCCGGCATTATCGAAGATCTGGATGTGCTGTTATCCCGCTACGTGCGCGCCTTGTTATTGCTGGCCATTGCCACCTGCATTTCGTACAGCATTGGTTATTCTTTGCTGGGCGTGCCGTATGCCTTATTGCTGGCCAGCGCTGCGGCCATGCTGGAGTTCATTCCGTTTGCCGGACCCTTGGCGGCGGCCGGTCTGGCCATTGTGGTCGCTGGCTTTAGCGGTTATGCGCATATGTGGTGGCTGGTTATCTTTATTGGCTGCTATCGCATGTTCCAGGATTACGTGCTCAATCCGTTTTTGATGAGCGAAGGCGTGGAAGTCAGCCCGCTGATGGTGATTATTGGTTTGCTGGCGGGCGACCAATTGGGGGGCGTGGCGGGGATATTCTTGTCAGTGCCGTTAATGGCCGCACTCAAGATCATCTTTATTCGCGCCAGCGCCGCGCAAAAGACCAAGCTGGAAACCATGCGCAAAAAGGACGAAGAAGCGTTGGCGCGCGCCACCCTGCCCGCCGAATTGCCGCCCGATCTGCCGCCGGAAATTCACGAAGAACTGAAAGATGCCGCCGCGCCGGTGCCTTCGCCGCTTCGGCAAAGCTGATTGCGTCAGGGCGGGTTGCCACCCGCCCGTTGTGTCCATGCCACCCATGCGCCCCACCATGGCCGCGGCGCGTCCAGCGGACGGCCCAATACCTGATGTTTGCGCACCAGGGCGGCGCGGGTCAGCGTCAGCGTAAAGGTCAAACCACCCTCGGCATTACGCGCCACATGGATCGCGCCACCGTGCGATTCCATTGCACGTTGCGCAATCGCCAGCCCCAAGCCAAAGCCGCTGATTTCCGGATCGGTTTCAAAGCGGCGGAACGGCTCGAAAATGGCCTGCAACACGTCATCGGGCAGGCCGGGGCCATGGTCCACCACGGTGACGATCATCTCGGCCACCGTCGCCACCGCCGACACGTGCACCGCCGTATCGGGCCGCGTGTATTTGACTGCATTGCGGATCACGTTCTCGAAAGCGCGATACAGCAATTCGGCATTCACGCTGGCGACAAACCCGCCCTCGGTCTGCAGCACCACATCGCGGCCTTTGCTGCGCGCTTCAAACTGCGCATCGTCGGCAATGGCCACCACCAGCTCCATCACGTCCACGCGCGCGCGTTTGATGGTTTCGATGCCGTTTTCCAGTCGCGCCAGCAACAGCAATTCGCCCACCAGCATATTAAGCCGCTGCGCTTCACGGGTAATACGCGCCATCTCGGGTTCGGTTTCGGCATTGCCACGCCGGCGCTCGGCCAGTTCGATGGCAGCTTCCAGCCGGGCCAAGGGAGAGCGCAGTTCGTGCGACACGTCGTGCAGCAGCCGCCGTTGCGCATCCACCAGCAATTCCAGCCGTTGCGCCATGCTGTCGAAATCCTGGCCCAGCCGGCCCAGTTCGTCGCGGCGTTTGCCCATGCGGGGCATGACGCGGGTGTCCAGATGGCCTTTGGCGATATTGTGCAAGGCCCAACGCAAAGCGCGCAGCGGCCGCGCCCAATGCCAGGCCAGCAACGCGCTAAAAAACAGCCCCACCAGCGAGGCAATCGCCACCAGCCACTGCCACGTCAGCCGGATGCCGGTGTGATACGACATATACATGGCGCGCGTCACATGCGTGGTCACGGCGTAGCGATCGCCATCGGGCGTGCTCAGCCATTGCGCAAACGGCTCGGCTTGTTTGTCCGCATTGCGGGCAAAGGCCAGATCGTCGGGCGAGAGCGGCCGGTTGAGCAGTTCCGCGCCCGCTTCATCAATCACAAACACTTCGGGGTCCTGCCGCTGATTGCGCCAGTGCCGCAGCAAGGCCTGTGCGCCAGCGATATCCTCGCGCGCCAGCAGCTCACTCACCTGTTTGACACGTTCGCCTAAAGCATCGGTCTCGGCGTTCTGTTCGGGGATATGCTGCATGCGGCGCACCAGATCCGACCCCGCCACCAGCGTCAGCCCCACCGCAAACATCGCCAGCCAGAACGCAAACAAAAACTTCCAGAAAATACGCCCCATCGTTCAATCCTCGCGCAGCAACTGATAACCCACGCCGCGCACGGTCAGGATCATGGTTTTGGCCGGATTGGGGTGCACCAGCTTTTGCCGGATGCTGCTGATATGCACATCAATATTGCGATCAAAGCGCGTTAACGGGCGGCCCAGCGCCTGTTCGGACAAGGCCTGCTTGCCCACCACGCGCCCGGCGTTGCGCGCCAGTTCGGCCAGCAGGCTGAACTCGGTGCTGGTCAGCTCCAGCGGCAAGCCGCGCCAGGTGGCAGTGCGCTCGCCCGGATTCATGCTGAGCAAACCGGCCACGATCAGCTTGCTGGCGGCGACGGCGCCGCTGGTTTCGTCGGGTTGCAAGCGCCGCAGAATGGCGCGCAACCGCGCAGTCAGTTCGCGCGGCGAGCACGGTTTGGGCACGTAATCATCCGCGCCCAGTTCCAGCCCCAGAATGCGGTCGATGTCATCGCCGCGCGCGGTCAGCATCAATACGGGAATGCGGCTGTGCTGGCGGATTTGCCGCAGCACCTCCACGCCATTCAGCCCGGGCAACATCACATCCAGCACCACCATGTCGTGCGCACCACTTAAGGCGGCGGCCGCGCCACCCTGGCCATCGGCGGCAAACGCCACGGCAAAGCCTTCCTGCTCCAGGTATTCGCCCAGCAAGGCAGACAGCGCAGTGTCGTCGTCGATTAAAAGCACTCGGGTCATGGGGTTCTGCGATTTTTCTTAATAAGGGGGCCAGGCACTGAGTATAAAAGCGCGCTCGCACGCGCCGGAACCGGTTTACCAGAATTTACTTGCGCCGCCCCGCCGCTGTTGCGCGCACACCCAAAGCCGCAGCGCCAGCACCGGTATCGTTTTGTAGCGTCTGCGTCATCTTTACGCGTTTTTACATTCGGTTTACTGCGGTTAACCCGCGCAGCGGCCAGAATCCTGCCGTAGACAAATACCGGATTATTCCTGCCATGTTTAACCGTCGTTTTTGCGGACTGATGACGCCGCTGCTGGCTCTGGCGCTGGCGGGCTGCGCCGTCGGCCCCGATTATCAAGCGCCGCAACCGGCCATGCCGCCCGGTTGGCAGGCCACGCTGCCGCATGCGGGCAAAACGCAGCAACTGGTGGCGTGGTGGCAGCAAGCGGGCGACCGCGTGCTGACCCAATTGATTGCCGCGGCAGAAGCCGACAGCCCCACGCTGGACCAGGCCTGGGCCAATATCGAAAGCGCGCGCGCCACGCTGGCCACCGACAGCGCCGCCGCCTGGCCGCAAATCAATGGCAACGCCAGCGTGACGCGCGCCGGGGACAAGCGCAGCGATGCCGTACCCGCCAGCACCAATCGCAGCGTGGGCGCGGATGCATCGTGGGAGCTGGATCTGTTTGGCAAGATCCGGCGCAATAAAGAAGCCGCCACCGCCCGCATCACCGCGCGCATGGCCGACTGGCACGATGCGCGCATCAGCCTGGCCGCCGAAGTGGCCACTGATTACGTCGATTACCGCGCCTGCCAGCTGCAGGTGGATGTATACGAACGTAGCGTCAAGTCGTATCAGGAAACCGTGCGCTTGACGGGCGTAAACGCCGCAGCCGGGCTGCAACCGCCTTCCGAGCTGGCGCAAGCGCGCGCCAACGCCGCCGCGGTCAGCATCGCGCTGACCAGCACGCGCGCCAGTTGCGACATCACGGTGAAATCGCTGGTGCGGCTGACCGGCATGGACGAGCCGCAATTGCGCGGCTTGCTGGGTGGCACGCCCGATGCCCTGCCCGCGCTGGGCGACGTGGCCGTCAACAGCGTGCCCGCGCAATTGCTGCAGCAACGGCCCGATCTGGCTGCGGCCGAACGCGAACTCGCCGCTGCCAGCGCCGAAATCGGCGCGGCGCAAGCGGCCAAATACCCCGATCTGACGCTGAGCGGCTCGATTTCGCTGTCGTCGCTCTTGCAAGCCGGTACGCGCAGCACGCTGTTGCCGTGGTCAATTGCACCGGCGCTGGCCGTGCCGTTAGTGGACGGTGGCGCCAATGACGCAGCCGAGCGCGCCGCCATCGCCCGCTACAACCTGGCGCTGGCCACGTGGCGCGGCAAAGTACGCAGCGCGGTGCAGGAAGTCGAACAGGCCATGGTCAAGCTCAATAGCGCGGCGCTGCAGCAAAGCGATTACGCGATCAGCGTGCAGGGTTATCAAGACTATGAAGACGCCGCCACCACCAACAACAAGGCCGGACTGGGCAGCGCGCTGACGCTGGAACTGGCGCGCCGCGACACGCTCAACGCCCGCGTCAATCTGATTGGCGTGCAGCGCGATCGCATCGAAGACTGGATTGCCCTTTACAAAGCGCTGGGTGGCGGCTGGACTGCCGACAGCGTGGCCATCGCGCCGACACACAACACCGTTACACCCGGAGCCGCACTATGAAGCCCGCCGTTAAATATCTGATCGTCGCGGTGGTGGTTGTCGCCGCTGGCGCTGCCACTGTTTTACTCAAGCGCTCGCATGCCGAGGCCAAACCCGAACCGGCCGCCAGCAATGCCAAGACGGCGCTGACCGTCAAACTGGTGCAGCCGCAGCAACGCGACTGGAACAGCGCCATACGCGCCACCGGCGTGCTGGCGGCATGGCAGGAAGCGGTGATCGCGGCCGAGACCGGATCGCTGCGCATTACCACGGTGCAGGCCGATGTGGGCAGCCAGGTTAAACGCGGCCAGGTACTGGCCACGCTGGACACCGCCGCCCTGCACGCCGATATCGCCAAGCACCAGGCGGTGGTGGCGCAAATGCAGGCCGCCTTGTCGCAAGCCAGATCGGACGCTGACCGGGCGCGCGTGGTTAAAACTTCGGGCTCGTTGTCGGAACAAGCGATTACGCAATACATGGTGGCCGAGCAAACTGCGCAGGCCAATCTGGCCTCGGCGCAAGCGGATTTGCAGAATGACACGATTCGTCTGCAACAAACCGAAGTGCGCGCGGTGGATGACGGCGTGATTTCGTCGCGCAGCGCTTTGCTAGGCAATGTGGTGTCCACCGGCAGCGAACTGTTCCGCATGGTGCGGCAGAACCGCATTGAATGGCGCGCCGAAGTCGCGCCGGGCGAGCTATCAGGCATAGCGCCGGGCCAGGCCGCGCTGGTCACGCTGCCGGGCGGCGTTAACGTGCATGGCAAAGTGCGCATCGTCAGCCCGACGCTGAGCAATGACACGCGCCTGGCGCTGGTCTACGTCGATCTGGAACGCGCGCCGGGTGTTAAAGCCGGTTTGTACAGCAGTGGCAGCATCACCACCGGCCAGCGCAGCGCGCTGACCCTGCCCGCCGCCGCCGTCACCGCACGTGATGGCCAGCATTATGTATTTACGCTGCTGCCGCGCGCCGCCAACAAACCCGCGCAAGTACGCCAGACACTGGTGAGCACGGGTCGTCAGCAAGGCGATCTGATCGAGATTACCCACGGCCTGAATGCCGATGCCCAAGTCGTGGCCAGCGGTGGCGCATTCCTCGGCGATGGCGATCTGGTTACACTGGCCGCGCCCGCCCCGGCCACCGCCGTACAAGGCAAGGCCCAAGCCGCAACCGGTAAACAATCATGAACATCTCCGCCTGGTCCATCCGCAACCCGGTGCCTGCCATCCTGCTGTTTGTGATGCTGACACTGGTGGGTATTTACGGCCTGAAAATGATCGACGTGGCCGAAATGCCGGACGTTAATCTGCCCATTATTCTGGTCAGCGCCACGCTGGAAGGCGCCGCGCCCGAGCAACTGGAAAACGAAGTCGCGCGCAAGCTGGAAGACAAGCTGGCCACGGTCGGAGGCATCGACCATATGAGCAGCAGCATCAGCGACGGCAATGTCAGCGTGCGCGTGTCGTTTGATATCGAAAAGAACTCCGAAGAAGCGTTAAGCGAAGTGCGCAACGCCGTCGACGCCGCGCGCGCCGACTTGCCCAGCACGGTGGAGCCGCCCACGGTGTCCAAAATCACCACCACGGGTGAGGTTCTGCTGGCGTATACGGTGAGCGCACCCAATATGAGCGAGGCCGATATCTCGTGGCTGATCGATAACGACATCTCGAAAGCGTTATTGGCGGTGAAAGGCATCAACGCCATTACGCGAACCGGCGGCGTGCAGCGCGAAATCCAGGTCAGCCTGGACCCGGCGCAACTGGCGGGCCTGGGCATTACCGCGGCCGACGTCAGCAACCAGATTGCGCAAATCCAGAAAGATGATTCGGGCGGCCGCGGTACCGTCAGCGGGCAGAATCAATCCCTGCGTACGCTGGGCGCGCTGAGCATGCCCGAGCAACTGGGCGCGCTGAGCATTCCGGTTACGGTCACCGGCACCGCCAACAGCAGCAGCAATCTGGTGCTTTCCAGCGCCACGCATTTGCGGCTGGACCAGATTGCCAAGGTAAGCGATACGCAAGAAGACCGCTTTGCCTGGGCGGCACTGGATGGCAAGCCGGTGGTGGGCTTTCAGGTGACGGCGCTACTGGGCTCCAGCGAAGTGGAAGTGGCCAAAGGCGTGCGCAAAGCGGTGGCCAAATTCAACCAGACGCATCCGCAAACGCAAATCCACGAAATCTGGAACTGGGTACAACCGACGGAAGACAACTACACCGGCTCGATGCACCTGCTGTACGAAGGCGCCTTGCTGGCGGTGCTGGTGGTGTGGTGGTTTCTGCGCGACAACCGCGCCACGCTGGTGTCGGCCGCTGCGTTGCCGCTGTCGATTATTCCGACCTTTGGCGTGATGTACTTTGCCGGCTTTACCCTCAACATCCTGACGTTACTTAGCTTGAGTCTGGTGGTGGGCGTGCTGGTGGATGACGCCATCGTGGAAGTGGAGAACATCGTGCGCCACTTGCGCATGGGCAAATCGCCCATGCAAGCCGCCACCGATGCCGCCAATGAAATCGGCCTGGCCGTGGTGGCCACCACACTGACGCTGGTGGCGGTGTTTTTGCCGACCGCGTTTATGAGCGGGATTATCGGGCGCTACTTTATCCAGTTTGGTCTGACCGTTTCGGTGGCCGTGGTGGCGTCGCTGATGGTGGCGCGTTTGCTGACGCCGATGATGGCGGCGTATGTGCTCAAGAACAATCCCAAGCCCGAGACCGATAGCTGGCTGATGCAGCGTTATCTGAAAGCGGTGGCGGCGTGTCTGAAATATCGTGGCCGCACCGCCGCAGCCGCTGGTTTGTTTGTGATCATCTCGCTGGCTTTGGTGCCGCTCTTGCCCACCGGCTTTATCTCACCCAGTGATGACAGCATGACCACCGTGTCGCTGAAACTGGCGCCGGGCAGCAAGCTGGAAGAAACCGAAGCCGCCGTACTGGAAGCCACGCGCCGCCTGCAAAAGGTGAACCACGTCACGCAGGTATATGCCGTGGTGGGCGATGCCACCAGCGATGCGGCTTCCAGCGCGGTAAACGAAGCGACCTTGACCGTCAGCCTGACGCCGCGCGCCGATCGTTCGCGCAGCCAGTCGCAGATTGAAGGCGACATCCGCGAAGCCTTGTGGACATTGCCTGGCGTGCAAGTGGCCATCGCGGCCGAGAGCAACGGTCAGGTGATGGAGGTGACGATTACCAGCGATGATTCCACCGCGCTGGCCACCGCCGCCAACAACATCACGCGCGATCTGCGCAGCCTGAAAGATCTGGGCAATGTCAGCAGTAGCAGCAGTGTGGTCCGCCCCGAAATCCATATCACGCCGGACCCGGAGAAAATGGCCGAGCAAGGCGTGACCACCGAAGCGCTGGCCAGCACCATCCGCATTGCCACCTATGGCGACTTTTCCACCAGCCTGGCCAAGCTGAACCTGCCGCAACGCCAGTTGCCGGTGCGCGTGCAGGTGGACCCGGCGGTGCGCAATGATCTGGAAGCGCTGGGGCAATTGCGCGTGACCGGTCGTGCGGGCGGTGTGCCCTTGTCGTCGGTGGCCACCTTGAGCATGGATAGCGGCCCCACCGAAATTCATCGCCGCAACCGGCAGCGCTATGTGACGCTGAGCGTGGAAACCAATGGTCGGCCGATAGGCGATGTGGCGGCCGAAGTGAAAGCGCTGCCCTCCATCCGCAATCTGCCTGCGGGCGTTACGCGCCTGGCTACCGGCGATGACGAGCAAATGGCCAAGCTGGCGGTCAGCTTTGGTATGGCGCTGCTGATTGGCTTGATGTGCATTTATGCGGTGCTGGCGCTGCTGTTCCATGACTTTTTGCAGCCATTTACCATTCTGGCCGCCTTACCGCTGTCGATTGGCGGTGCGATGCTGGCTTTGCTGATTACGCATAACGCCATCGGCTTGTCCTCGCTGATCGGCATTTTGATGTTGACCGGCATCGTGACCAAAAACTCGATCCTGTTGGTGGAATACGCGGTGATGGCGCGTAAACACTATGGCTTGAGCCGCTACGACGCGCTGATGGACGCTTGCCACAAACGCGCCCGGCCGGTGCTGATGACCACGCTGGCCATGGGCGCGGGCATGATGCCGGTGGCGATGGGCATCGGCACCGATCCGTCGTTTCGCGCGCCGATGGCGATTGTGGTGGTGGGCGGGTTGATTACCTCCACCTTCCTTAGCCTGCTGGTGATCCCGGTGATCTACACCTTTGTCGATGGCCTGGGCGTGCGCCTGCGCAAACTGCTGGGGCGCGATGCGACCGGGCCGTATCTGCACGACGCCGCCACCGGCCACGGTGATGGTCTGGGCGTGGATCCACCCAAGCCGGTGGTGCTGGATTGATGCGTGGTTGCGCAAACGCGGCGCGACGGCCTAATCTACCGGGCGCGCCCGCGTGGGCGATCTGGAACTGCGATTGATGAACCTGGGCTCGATGCTGCCACCGACTGACTGGACTTCAACAACGCGCCGCGGGCTGGCGCTGGTGCTGTTTGCCGGGCTGAGCGCAACGGCCGGTTTGTTATGGGCGGCGCCGGCCAGCACGGCCCGCCCGGCCGCCGCCGCGGCAAAGAAATCCGCCCCCGCCGCGCCGTTGCAGGCTGGCATCGAACCCGCGGCAGCCGGGCAACTGCGCTTTTATGTGGCCGACGCCTCGGCCAGTGCCAGCCTGACTTATCGCATCAACAACGGCCCGACCCTCACCCGCAAGCTGGACGCCGATGGCGCGCGCCAGACCGTGCTGCTGTCCGATCTGAAAGACGGCGCGCGACTGCAATACAGCTTTAGCGTCACCCAGCCCGGCCCCAACAACAAAACGATTACCCGCCGCACCGCACGCCAGACCGCCATTGTCACCACCCCGATTACCGCCGCCGATGCCGCCGCATTGGCCAAAGTGGAAAGCGGCGCGCGGCAACTGGCCAATGGCTCGGTGGCGTTTTTTGCCAATGGCGCACCGTGGGCCGATGTGGATTACCGCGTTAACGCCAGCGCGCCGCACAAGGTGCGAATGCGCCGCGATGGCAAAACCAATACCTGGCAGATCAGCGGCGTGCCGACCGGCGCGACCGTGCAATACACCTTTACTTTGGGCGTGGGCGGCGTACCGCGCGGCACGGCCACACAGCAACTGGTGTATGGCACGGAAGATCTGACCCCGACGCCCGCGCCAGTGGTGGCCGCCGCCGCGCCCGTCGCGCCGCCGGTGACCTATGCCCAAACGCCCAGCTATGTGCGCACCAATCCCACTTTCGTCGCGCCGCCCGTTGCAGGCGGCGGTGGCGGCGGTGGTGGTTCGGATAACGCGGGTGGCGGCAATGCCTCCGCCCCCAATAGCGTGGATGGCAACAACAACGCCAATGGCAATAACGGCGCCACCGCGTCCAGCCCGGCCAGCATCAATAGTGGCGGCGGCGATGGCACCACCACCGTGGTCGACCTGGGCGCGAACGTGATCGTGGTCGACCCCAGCGCCAATACCACCACGCTGCAAGCGCAACTGGACGCGCTGTATGCGCAGCAAAAGACCAATGAATTCGGCACGCAACGTTACGCCATCCTGTTCAAGCAGGGCTCGTACGCGCTTAACGTTAACGTGGGCTACTACACCACCGTGCACGGTCTGGGCATGACCCCGGATGAAGTCACCATCAATGGTAGCGTGCAGCAAAAGGCCGACACCAGCACCGGCCTCGACCCCGCGCGTAGCACCTGGCGCGGCGCAGAAAACCTGGCCGTAGCGCCCACGGGCGGCATCGCGCGCTGGGTGGCTGCGCCTGCCGCGCCGTGGCGGCGCGTGCACGTTAAAGGCAGCCTGGATTTATGCGGGGCCAGTTGCGCCAATAGTGGCAGTGGCTACGTGGGCGACAGTCGCATCGACAATCAGATGATCGCCGGGCCCGGCCAGCAATGGCTCAGCCGCAATTCGCTCTGGGGCTCGTGGCCCAATATGAGTGGCAATGTCGTGTTTGTCGGCAATGTGTCGCCGCCCACCGCGCCGATCTGGCCCGCCGCTTTGTACACCACCGTCACGCGCACACCGGTGATGCGTGAAAAGCCATTTCTGACCATCGACACCAGCGGTAACTACAACGTATTTGTGCCGCCGCTGACCACCAACAGCACCGGCACCAGCTGGGCCTCGGGCACGCCGCAGGGCACCGCCATCCCCATCGCCAATTTCTTTATTGCCCTGCCCGGCGTGACGGCGGCGCAACTGAATGGCGCGCTGGCGCAAGGTTTGCATTTGCTGTTTACGCCCGGCGTGTACCACCTTAACCAGACGCTGCATGTGATCAAAGCCGACACCGTCATCCTGGGCATGGGCCTGGCCACGCTGATGCCTGATACCGGGCTGGATGCGATGGATGTGGACGATGTGGATGGCGTCAAGATCGCCGGCTTGTTGTTTGATGCCGGCCCGGGCAATTCGCCGGTATTGCTGAAGCTGGGCAGCACCAGCCTGGGCCATGCGGCCGATCCCAGCTCCTTGCATGATGTGTATTTTCGCGTGGGTGGCACCGCCAATGCGGCCGCCACCACCAGCCTGACCATCAACAGCGGCAACGTGATTGGCGACAATGTCTGGCTGTGGCGCGCTGACCATGGCATTGCCGACAACATCACTGGCTGGGCGGCCAACACCGCCGCCAATGGCCTGATCGTGAATGGGGCGGACGTCAGCCTGTACGGGCTGAATGTCGCCAACTACCAGCAATATCCGGTGCAATGGAACGGTGTGCGCGGGCATGTGTATGGCTATCGCGGCGAAAGCCCCACCGATATGCCGGACCAGGCGTCGTGGCAGGACGGTGATCAAAATGGGTACGCGGATTACACGGTGGCCAGCAGCGTGCTGACGCACGAGCTATGGGGCGGCAGCGTATATTGCGCATTCGCGGCAGACGCGCCCATCAAACAGGCGATGGCATTCAAAACGCCCAACAATGCGGGCGTGACGTTCAAGCACTTGAGCACGCAATGCCAGAACACCAAGGGCGAGATCAGCCACATCATCAACAGCACCGGCGATAGCGCCAACACGGCCAAGCCGCTGGCGACGTTGACGCAATTTCCGTAACGCAGTGTGCCGGTCCGACCCCGGGCCGCCACTGCGCATAACAACAACACCGAGACCCCGCTGTGACCGCATCCCATCTGGCCTGGCTGATTTGCCTGATTGCCACTGCCGGCGTCATCTTGCGCCCACTGCGCTGGCCCGAAGCGGTTTGGGCTTGCGGCGGCGCGGCGCTGATTGTGCTGCTGGGTTTGCTGCCCATCCCCGCGGCGCTGCATGCCATTGGCGAAGGCACCGATGTGTACTTGTTTCTGATCGGCATGATGCTGTTATCAGAAATCGCCCGGCGCGAAGGCCTGTTTGACTGGATTGCCGCCTATGCCGTCAACCACGCGCACGGCTCCACCACGCGTTTGTTTGTGCTGGTGTACATGCTGGGCGTGGGCGTCACCGCTTTGTTATCCAATGACGCCACCGCAGTGGTGATGACGCCCGCTGTATTTGCCGTGGCGCGCAAAGCCAATGCACCGGCCTTGCCGCTGCTGTTGATCTGCGCGTTGGTGGCCAATGCAGCCAGCTTTGTTTTGCCGATTTCCAATCCGGCGAACCTGGTTTTATACGGCAACCATATGCCGCCACTGGGGGCGTGGTTGCGCAGCTTTGCGCTGCCATCCTTGCTCTCGATCGCCGCGACCTTTGCCTTGCTATGGCTTACGCAGCGACGCCACCTGGGCGGACGCTGCAATCAGGCGCTGCAGATTCCGCCGTTGAGCACGCACGGCCGGATTGCACTGGCCAGCATTGTGGTCACCGCACTGGTGTTGCTGGCGGTGTCGGCGCTGGACATGCGGCTGGGCCTGCCCACGGCCATCCTTGGCGTGCTGACTTTGCTGATCGTCTGCGCGCAACAACGCAGCGCGCCATGGCCGGTATTGCGCGATATTTCCTGGAGCGTTTTGCCCTTGGTGGCCGGTTTGTTTGTGCTGGTGCAGGTGCTGGACCATACCGGCGTCATCCACACCCTGGCCTCCTGGCTAGTCACACAAACCCAGGCCAACGCCCCACGCGCCGCCGCCTTCGCCGCGGCCGCCATCGGCCTGGGCAGCAATGCAATCAACAACTTACCGGCGGGATTGATAGCCAGTTCTAGCTTGACGCAGGCGCATAGCCCATCCGCCGTCGTGGACGCGGTGCTGATTGCAGTCGACCTTGGACCCAATCTTTCAGTCACCGGATCGCTGGCGACCATTTTGTGGCGAGGCGCGTTAAGGCGCGAAGGCATGAGCGTCAGCTTCTGGCAGTTCTTTAAAGTGGGCTTGGCAGTGATGCCGCCCGCGCTACTGCTGGCGGTGGGCGCGCGACTGTGGCTCGGCCAGTTTTGACGAGCGCCCGGTAGCGGAACAATCCGCTTTGCCGCGCCGCCCCGCGCTTCTACACTGATCGCCCTTCACTATTGCGCGAGTCCGACTTATGGCCTCTCTCGAATTGCAGCAACAACTCGCGGCCGCCGTCGCATTACGCGAAAGCGGTGCAACTGCGGCCGCCAATCAGGCGCTAGTCGAACTCGCGGCGCAATACCCCGATCACGCTACCGTGCAGTACCAATGCGCGTGGAGCTTTGATGTTCTGGGACTGGAAAGCCAGGCGGTGCCGTACTACCAACGCGCGCTGGCCGGCACGTTGACAGCGCCCGACCGGCACGGCGCATTCATCGGCCTGGGCAGCACCTTGCGCACACTGGGGCGCTATGCCGAATCGGCCACCGTCTTTGAGAATGCGCTGGCAGAATTTCCCGACAACGCAGCACTGCGCGCGTTTTACGCGATGACGCTGCACAACCTGGGACGGAATGCGCAGGCGATACAGCTGTTGCTGCACACGCTGGCCGACACCAGCGCCGACTCGGAAGTCATGCAATATCGCAAGGCGCTGCATTTTTACGCGCCGCAACTGGATCGAATCTGGTCCTGACCCGCACGCTACCCGCAGTGACGCCCGTGATCCCCCTGCCCGATCACTGTCCCGCCAACACGGCCTGATGCCGCTTCCGGAAGGCGCTGGGCGCCTCGCCTTTGACGCGCGCAAATTGGCGATTGAATAAAGACAAGTTGCTATAGCCCACCGCATTGGCGACCAGCGCAATCGGCCGCGCGCTGGAAATCAATAACGAACAGGCGCGACCGATGCGCAAGCGGGTGACGTAATCCACCAGCGTCGTGCGGGTATGACGCTTGAACATGCGATGCAAACCCGACGTGCTGACACAGGCCAGTTGCGCCATCGCCGTAGCGCTGATCGGCTCGGCAAAATGTGTATGCAGATGCTGCAACACGCGTGCAATGCGTGGCTCGGCCGACAACTGGGCGGGATCATCGCGCGCGATATTCGACAGCGGCGTGGCAGCATGGTCCAGCGACAGCGCGTGCAATACCTCCAGCAGCAATAACAATCGTGCCGCGGGCGTCGCGCCGCGCATCTTGATCATCGCCTGCGCCACAGCCACACGCGTGGCTTCGCCAAAACTGAGCCCCTGCGCCGCACGCGCCAGGATGCCTTGCACTGGCTGCAATTCCGGGAAAGAGCGCGTTAGATTACTGATCCACTCTCGCGTAAACCACACCACCAAAGCCACATGCGGCTGACTGCCATCAATGGCCTCGCGCGACAGCCAGCTGTGCGGCATACCCGGTCCCACCAACACCAGATCGCCATCGTCGTAAGGCTCCACGTCATCGCCAATATAACGATAGCCACGGCTGTTGAGCGTCAACGTTAGTTCGTATTCCGGATGGTGATGCCATTCGAACGGAATGCCGTCGTCCAGACGCCGGTCCAGAAACGCCCACGATGCGCCGGGGTCGGGAATGATGGCTTCAAAAAATGCACGCATGGCGGCCCCGTTGTTGATGCGATATCACTACAAACGCCCGAATAGTATCAGTGCCAGCGCCTGCCTGTACGTGCCACAAGTCAGCGCCATCCGCAGAATAGTGCTTCCACAACAAGGCGTTGGAGACACACACCATGAATATCCATGCAGCGGCCGCAGCGCCGACCACAGACCCCGATGGGCACGGTAGCCACCCCGGCGCACGCGGCGCCACCACACAACTGAAAGACATCAAAAAAACGCGACCGCTCCGCGTGTTGAGCGAAGCCGATTGGCAGCACTGGATCAGCAAAGGCTATGTGATCGTGCGCCAGGCGGTACCGCAAGACCAGGTGGATGCGGTGGTCGATATGCTGTGGCAATTCCAGGAAATGGACCCCCTTGATGACAGCACCTGGTACAAGCCACAGCTGCGTGATCACAAAATGAAAGAGCTGAACAACACCGGCATGGTCGAGGTCTACAACCACCCCGCCATGTGGGCCACGCGCCAGCATCCGCGCGTGTACGACGCCTTTGTCGATATCTGGGATCGCGAAGATTTATGGGTAGCGGTCGACCGCGCCAACCTTAATCCACCCAACAAAGGCGCGCGCGCCGCAGGCAAGATCAATGGCTTTGTGCACTTTGACGTGGATGTGTCGCAACGGCCCTTGCCGGTGGCCGTGCAAGGCGTGCTATCGCTCAAAAAACAGGACGCCGAGACGGGCGGCTTTCAATGCCTGCCCAGCATTTTTGCCGAGATCGAAGACTGGTGGAGCAAGCAGCCGCCCGGCTCGAACCCGTTTGCGCCCGACATTACCGGGCATGAGCTGATCAATACCGAAATGGAACCGGGCGACTTACTGATTTTTAATAGCCTGCTGGCGCATGGCGTGCGCCCCAACCGTTCTGAGAACCGGGTGCGCATGGCGCAATACATCTCGATGTTCCCGGCAGATTACGAGAACGAACCACTGCGCCAGGCGCGCATCCATACCTGGGCCGCGCAAACCCATCCACTGGGCGACGCCTTCCCGGGCGATCCGCGCGAATGGGAGAAACACCATTCCGAGGTGGCGCAGCTGAATCCACTCGGGCGCAAATTGCTGGGGCTGGACCGTTGGTAACGCCGCGGCCCAACAACCCCGCCCCGTCCTGTACGCCTTATTGAATGACCCTCTGACCACGCGATGCGTGGCTACGCCAGCCGGATCGTATCGCCGATCTCGCTGGCGTTTTTTTGCACGGCCGCCGCGCGTCAGAACGCAATGATGACGATGGAACCCGCCACAATCAGCCCGCCCCCTACCGCCACCGGCCACGTCAATTTTTCCCCCACACACGCCACGCCCAACAAAATCGCCATGGCCACACTGAGCTTATCGATCGGCGCGACCTTGCTCACCGGCCCGATCTGCAAGGCGCGGTAATAACACAGCCAGGACAAACCCGTGGCGATGCCCGACAACACCAGAAACACCCAGCTATACGCCGGAATCGCGCCTAGTTTTTGCCACTCGGCGCGCAACGACAAGATGCCCGCTGTAACGATCAGGATCACGATCGTGCGGATAAAAGTGGCGAAATTCGAATTGACGCCGGTCACGCCCAGCTTGCCAAACAAGGCCGTCAGCGCGGCGAAGAAGGCCGAACCGAAGGCGAACCAGACCCAGGCGGGAAAGAGTTTCATGGGGATCCTTTGAATCAATGCGGGGACGCCGGACGCCGAGACGTGCGGCTAGTGATTTCATTATGGCCACTCGGGCTCGGTGCAGGCTTAAGCCGTTATGCGATCCATGGCGCATCAGCCGGAAACGCCTCGCAAATTCGAGCCACCGCGATTGCTACCGACGATGCATTGAGATTATTCGCAATTAATTTTACGCGTTAAATCTAATTTCGATGATCGTAATCACCAGCATCAATAGCCTCAATTTAAAATCCGCAACACGTAAAACCTCGCAATTATTCCGCCAAATAAAGAACCATTCTCATCTACACTTGGTGTAGATTTTTTCGAAAGACGGTCGATGCGATTGTTCGTAAATTTTTAAAAAGGACTAAGTCACATTCAATCCGAGACATCAATCGGAAAATCACAGACAAAGGTGATCGCTCTGGAAAAAGCCTGGCATCGCATGCAGTCTGCCCGAGGCAATGCGGCTTTCTTTTTTGTATTGAAATGGGCTTTCATTGCGGTCGGATTGAATCAGGTTTTTGGATATTTAATAGTGTTGGCCGGTTTTTCCGCAGATATCGGTATTTATGATCTGACCAATGATTCTCGCGAAAATATCATCAACGCCCTGCCCGACCTGATTATTGTTGGTCCATTGATTGAGACTATTTTATGCCAAGCACTGCCCTACGAAATTCTGAAGAAGTTTACGCCCAAGATATGGATTTTGATTTTAAGCGCTATTACATTTGGACTGCTTCATTTTGAAGGCAAAACGGCGATGATCCTGCTAGCCACATTAGATGGCCTTTTTTGAGCTTTAGCTATATAGCATGGCGAGATTTCTCAATCAAACGCGCAATCTTGGCTACATGGATTCTTCATGCGTTATTGAATGCCAGTTCTGCCGCAGCTGCGCTCTGGCTGCCAATATGGGCGCGCTAATCGCAAATACACGGCAAGCTGGTAAAAAATGAAAATATCTTTTTTTGCATGATTATTTGCCAAATTCCGCATGGTGCGCTTGCAAGCGCACTCGTTATCTCGCTGTAAAGCATGGCGCCTGAAGTGAGTTTAGATTTTTGCGCAAGCGTTAGATGCGACCGCTCCAAAGATTATGCCCGGCGTTCCCTGATTACATTCAACTATGGAAATACGCCATGCCACATGCAGATCTCCATTCAAGTCTGATCAAAAAACCACCCTGTTGGAAAGATGTTGTCCTCACCCTGCAGAACTACTTCGTGGCGACAGTGATGTGCTTTGTGGTTGTTGGCTACTCCCTTCAGCTTATTGAACATCTATTTCCAGATACAGAGCAGCAGATTGCAGAAGCAAACAAGGGAAAGCCGGATCCTGAATTAGCTAACCAACTCGCGAAGGTATCGTTGTATGGGATGGCGGATGTTGGCCTTGCCGCACAGCCCTTACCCGGCAAAAAGATATTTGATCAGATTATTTTGCGACAGCACGCGGCGCACTACTTTATGACGCTACTTAATGGCCGCCACGCGACGCTGGAAGCCAAGGCGTTTGCACTGTGCGGGCTTAAAGAATTGCGCAGTGAATATTATTCGGCATATCGAGATTTATATGCTTCGTTCGCCGGGGAGGTGTCCTATATGCATGGCGATGTAATGCAGAAGATACCTCCCAATCTATTTGCGATATCAATAGATAAAGCCGGCTGCTTTTAATCCGGACTTAAATCAGAGATGGTTTTTAATATGCAACATTAACGAAATAACAGATATGCGACGTTGGACTGTGGTTAGTCACGGCAAATAGGCCCAATCACCGATTGCAGAACCGGATGTCGCAGCGATCCGGTGAATGCCACCTGGCAGCCAATGACAACTTGAATCGGGCAGCGCGAATCCGCTGCATTTCAGGAGAATCATCATGCGCGAATTGACTCATGACGAAGTATTGCAGATTGGAGGCGGAGGAAATATTGTCAGAGTAGGAATAAGCCTCGCACGGGGGGCGGTCCGACTCGTGGATTTTGCTGGTCGCGCAATCACGGGATACCAAGTTGGCACATGGATAGCCTCAGGGTACAAAAATCACGCTCCGCATAACGGCCTCCCGAAAGCAACACCCGGATCGGGTTATGGTGGTTATGGCCCGAACAGCGGACGGATTAAAGTCTACGGGCGAAGCAAATAATTGTCACAGGGGGCGCCCGCCCCCCTTTGGTCTAGTTGTTTTGGAAATTTCGGGTTAAAAATGAAAGCACTTTACAGCACTGGCCTTATACAAAATTTAATTTGGGACAAGCTCTACTCATGGCGCTGACGATCAAAATGTATTTTTTTGATCAAGTGCATCATAGCCGCTCTAATCCTCAGATTAATATTCTCAATTTTTGCCGAGCTGATCGGGATTCCATCGGAGCTGGGGCGGGGCAATACGATCACGCTGTCCGATGAAGAAATAAAATCCAAACTCGTCGATTTTGTCATTATTGCGCCGATCATTGAGACTCTGCTCACTCAGCAATTGATCTATGAGGCGTTAAAAAGATATTTAAATATCTCTTTCGTCCTTCTAATCTCTGCTGCCATTTTCGGAGCTATCCATTTTCTGCATGGACTCCAGTTCATGGTCGAGGCGTTCAGCACCGGCCTGGTCCTGAGCTACACCTATATTGCATGGCGCCCCGAATCTAAAAGCCAGGCATTCTGGATGACTGTTGCATTGCACGCCTTATTGAACGGGATCGCCGTTACCGTGGGCTTTTGCTTTAACGATTAGTACACGCAGCCATTTTCAAGTCCCTCGTAATCCAGAAACTGGAACGCTATGCCCGCGCCCGAAACACCACTCTATCGGCAAGGTTATCTCGATGCCCAGCGTGCGCAATTGGAGGGCGTTATTTTGATTCCCTCCAGCCTGCCGATCATTGCGTTGGCTTGGGCCAGCATCACTATTCTTGCTTCATTAATTGCCTTTATCACCATGGGCACCTACACGCGCAAATCCAGACTGGATGGATTAGTCATGCCTTCGACCGGACTGATCAAAGTAGTGACACAAACTGAAGGCCGTATTGAGCGGTTATTTATTGCTGAGGGCCAGGCTGTCGATAAAGGCGCCCCACTCTATCAACTGACCGGCGAAAAATACGATGGCAATCGCGTGGGATCGCTGGCGGAATTGCGTTTGTCGCTGGCGCGACAGCAAGACATGTTGCGCACTCAGCAACAGCAGCAAGCAGCATCGGTCAACGCCCAATCAGCGGGGGCGGCGCTGCGCTTGATCAGCCTCAAGGCTCAATTCGATAGCGCAGTCACTGCCCAACGACTATCTGCGCGCCAGGCTGAATTATTGCGAGCATCGCAAGCGCCCTATGCCGAATTGGCGCAAAAGGGGTTTATCTCGGCGCAGGATTGGCGACAAAAGCAGATTGATCTGGCGGGCGCCGAGGCACGCGTCGAAGAAACCGTGCAATTGCGGCAGCGGCTGGAGCAAGAAATCAACAGCGTGCGTACAGAGCAAGCGCGTTTGCGGCAAGATGGCCTGGCACAGCAAACCGAACTGGCGCGCCAGTTGCAAAGCGTCGACCAACAGCAAATCGAGCTTGCGAGCCGCGCCAACAGCACCGTTACCGCACCGTTACCGCACCGGTCGCCGGCACCATCGCCGCGATCATGGCGCGCCCCGGGCAAATGGCGGCGGCGACAGAGGCGCTGGCAATGGTGGTGCCTGCGGGCGCGCAAATGCAGGTCGAGCTTTACGCGCCCAGCAAATCCGTGGGCTTTATCAAGACAGGCGCGCGCGTCGGTCTGCGCTTTGCCGCCTATCCGTACCAGAAATTCGGCGTTCAGTACGGTCACGTCCAGTCCGTCTCGCGCGTCGCGTTAACCCCGGCCGACGTGATCTTGCGCGCGCCATTTTCCTGGCAAAGCAAGGAAGCCCACTACCGCGTAGTGATCGCGTTGGACAAACCCACTGTCACGGCCTACGGCCGCGAAGAAACCCTGACCGCAGGTATGGCGGTCGCAGGCGACGTCGCACTCGATTCGCGCCGCCTCTACGAATGGGCGCTGGAGCCGCTGTGGAGCTTGCGCGGCAAAATATGACTGACAGCGCAAACGCAGCACTCAACTGGCGCTGGCGACGTCGGCTGCCGGTGATCCGTCAGACCGAGGCCGCCGAATGCGGCGTGGCGTGCCTTGCCATGGTCGCGAGCTGGCACGGCTATCGTGTCGATCTGCCCACCTTACGCGCCCGCTTTGGCGTTACCCAGCGCGGCATGACGTTCGCCCGTCTGGTTGATTGTGCCGCCCTGCTCGATCTGGCGACCCGCCCGTTACGCCTTGAGATGGGCGATCTGATACAGCTGGCAACGCCCTGTGTGCTGTATTGGGATCTCAATCATTTTGTGGTGCTGAAGAAGGTGCGCGGCCAACGCGTGGAAATACATGACCCTGCGCGTGGCTGCGTCACGCTGTCGCTGGCCGAGGTCAGCAAACACTTCACCGGCATTGCGCTCGAACTGACACCGACGCACACATTCGTAGCGCAAGACCAGCGTCGGCGCATTCGCCTGCGCGAGCTGACGGGTCGCACGCAAGGTCTTAAAGCCGCGCTGGTGCGTATCTTTGTCTTTGCCTTGGTGCTGGAAGCGCTTGCCTTGCTGGCGCCTTTTCTCAATCAGATCGTGATTGATGAAGTGCTGGTTGCCCAGGATCAGGATCTGCTGGTGCTGATTTTGATTGGCATGGCTTTGCTCACGGCCACGCAGACGTTGATCGGGCTGGTGCGCGAATGGGCCACGCTCTCGATGGCGGTTAACTTTAATATGCAATGGACCGCCAACGTACTGCATCACCTGTGGCGCTTGCCTTTGGCCTGGTTTGAAAAGCGTCATATCGGCGAAATCAGCGCTCGTTTTGATGCCGTCGACACGCTACAGCACACGCTGACCACCAGCAGCATGCAGGCCTTGCTCGACGTCCTGCTCGCTCTGGGCACGCTCGTCATGATGTTGCTATATAGCCCGAAACTGGCAGCCATCGCGCTGCTGGCGGCAGCGCTGTACGCGCTGTTGCGGGCCGCATGCTTCGGCCCCTTGCGCCGCGCTGCCGATGCCTGCTGGATGGCGGGCACTCAGGAATCCAGCCATTTTCTGGAAAGCCTGCGCGGCATGCTCAGCCTGCGCGTGAACGCCGCGACCCCTCGCCGGGAAACCGCCTGGCGCAATCTGAATGTGGCACGCCGCAATGCGCAGTTGCATCAGAGCAAGCTCGAAATGGCCTATCACGTGGTCAACACCTTGCTAGCCAGCGCGGTCGCGGCCGCAACCACGTGGTGGGGTGTGCAAGCGGTACTGGGCAATGCGTTTTCGGTGGGCATGCTGGTGGCGTATATGTCGTTCCAGGGACGCTTTACCGCCAGCATTAATTCGCTGATCGACAAGATTGCCGAATTCAAGATGCTGGCGGTCTATAACGAGCGGCTGGCCGATATCGTATTGACGCCGGTGTCCGCGCTGGAGCACAGCAGCGTGCCGCCCATTGCCGCCGAGGTCCAGACCGAAGCAATCGTGGTTGAAGTAACGGCCGTCCGCTTTCGCTACGGCCCGGGCGAGCCCGACATTCTGCGGAATGTCGATCTGCAATTACGCGCGGGCGAAATCGTCGCGCTGGTGGGCAGCTCCGGCGGCGGCAAAACCACGTTGCTCAAGCTGATCCTCGGCGTGTACCAGCCCGATCAAGGCGGCATTCGCGTACTCGGGCACGACATTCGACAGGCTGGCTTTGCCAGCGTACGCACGCAAATCGGCACGGTATTACAAGACGACGCGTTGTTTAGCGGCTCCATCCTCGACAACATCACCCTGTTTGCCCCCGACCACGATGTGGCCCGGGCGCAGCAATGCGCAACCCGTGCCCGATTGCATGCTGAAGTCAGTGCCATGCCGATGGGCTACCAAACCGCAGTAACCGAGTATGGCGGCAGCTTGTCCGGCGGACAGAAGCAGCGGCTGTTGTTGGCGCGTGCGTTGTACAAACGACCACGCCTGCTCTTGCTGGACGAGGCCACCAGCCACCTCGACACCGCCAACGAGCGGCAAATCAATCAGATGCTGCGCGATTTGGGCGTTGCCATTTTATTGATCGCGCATCGGCCAGAGACGATTGCCTCTGCGGATCGGGTGCTGCAACTGGAACACGGAAGGCTGGTCTGAAGGTGGGCAATCAACTCCGCAGCACTACCCTGCAGGCAGACACAAAAAAAGCCCGACCGGTTTAACCCGGTCGGGCTTTTTGCTGGATGACGTAACGCTGCCGTTTACTGGCAAGCCTCGCAATCCGGATTGTCAATCGAGCAAAACTTGGCGTCGGTTGCGGGTTCAGCCACCACCGGCTCGTAGGCTTGAGTCGGGGCACTGGCCACCACGGCCGGGGCAGCGGCGCTGGCGGCGGCGATGCCACCATCAACCGGCACCGAGTTCAGTTCGCCACCGCGGCCGGTCGATTTCTCGGCGCTGGACGCCGACAGGGTACGGAGATAGTAGGTGGTTTTCAGGCCGCGCAACCAGGCCAGCTTGTACAGATCGTCCAGCTTTTTGCCCGACGCGCCGGCCATGTAGATGTTCAGGCTTTGCGCCTGGTCCAGCCACTTCTGACGACGCGAAGCGGCTTCTACCAGCCATTTCGGTTCCATTTCAAACGCAGTGGCGTACTGTTCGCGCAGATCTTGCGGGATGCGATCAATGCGGGCCACCGAGCCATCAAAGTACTTGAGGTCGGAGATCATCACTTCGTCCCACAGACCGCGTTCTTTCAGATCGTGCACCAGATGTTCGTTGATAACGGTGAACTCGCCCGACAGGTTCGATTTAACAAACAGGTTCTGATAGGTCGGTTCGATCGAAGCATCCACGCCCACGATGTTGGAGATGGTGGCCGTCGGGGCAATCGCCAGGCAGTTGCTGTTGCGCATGCCGTATTTGGCGATGCGTTCGCGCAGCGGTGCCCAGTCCAGTTTTTCGCTGGTATCCACTTCCAGATAACCACCGCGCTCTTCCGCCAGCAGCTGGTTGGAATCTTGCGGCAGGATGCCACGATCCCACAGGCTGCCCTTGTAGCTCGGGTAGGTGCCGCGCTCTTCCGCCAACTCGGTCGAAGCCCAGTAAGCGTGATAGGCGATCAACTCCATCGATTCATCGGCAAACTGCACGGCGGCGTCGGATGCGTACGGAATGCGCAGCGTGTGCAGACAATCCTGGAACGCCATCAGGCCCATACCCACCGGACGATGCTTGAGGTTGGAATTGCGTGCCTTGCGTACGGCGTAGTAATTGATGTCGATCACGTTATCGAGCATGCGCATCGCGGTCTTGACGGTGCGGCCGATTTTTTCAGCATCCAGCTTGCCATCCTTAAGATGGTTAGCCAGGTTCACCGAACCGAGGTTACATACCGCGATTTCGCTATCGTTGGTGTTGAGCGTGATTTCGGTGCACAGGTTGGAGCTGTGAACCACGCCGATATGCTGTTGCGGGCTGCGGATGTTGCACGGGTCTTTAAACGTGATCCACGGGTGGCCGGTTTCAAACAGCATGGTCAGCATCTTGCGCCACAGCGTCAGCGCCGGCAGCTTTTTGGCTACGCGCATTTCGCCACGAGCAGCCTTGGCTTCGTATGCGGTGTAAGCCTCAGCGAATTCTTTACCGTATTTGTCGTGCAGATCCGGGGCTTCGGCGGGCGAGAACAAGGTCCATTCGCCCGCTTCCATCACACGCTGCATAAACAGATCGGGAATCCAGTTGGCGGTGTTCATGTCGTGGGTACGACGACGATCATCACCGGTGTTCTTGCGCAGTTCGAGGAATTCTTCGATGTCCGCGTGCCAGGTTTCCAGGTAAGCGCACACCGCGCCCTTGCGCTTGCCGCCCTGGTTAACTGCAACGGCCGTATCGTTGACCACTTTCAGGAACGGCACCACGCCTTGCGATTTGCCATTGGTGCCCTTGATATGGCTACCCAGCGAGCGCACCGGCGTCCAGTCATTGCCCAGACCACCGGCAAATTTCGACAACAAGGCGTTTTCTTTCAGCGCCTCGTAAATGCCTTCCAGGTCATCGGCCACGGTGGTCAGATAGCAGCTGGACAGCTGGCTACGACGCGTACCGGAGTTGAACAGCGTCGGCGTGCTCGACATAAAGTCGAAGGTCGACAGCACGTTATAGAACTCGATAGCGCGCGCTTCGCGGTCCACTTCGTTCAGCGACAGACCCATCGCCACGCGCATAAAGAACACCTGCGGCAGTTCGATGCGGGTGCCGTGCACGTGCAGGAAATAACGGTCGTACAGGGTTTGCAGACCCAGATAGCCAAACTTGAAGTCACGGCTGTGGTCCAGCGCAGCACCCAAGCGGGCCAGATCAAACTGGGCCAGCTTCTCGTCCAGCAGCTCGTTTTCGATACCCTTCTTGATCAGCTTGGGGAACGCGTCGGCATAGCGAGTGGCCATTTCTTCATGGCTGGTCTCTTCGCCCAACACTTCGCGGCGTGCGGTGTCGAGCAGCAGACGCGCCGTCACAAAGCTGTAGGCCGGATCGTTTTCGATGCGACCACGCGCCGCCAGAATCGCCGACTTGCGCACTTCTTCCGCAGGCACGCCGTCGTACAGGTTCTTCAGCGTTTCGGCCAGAATGGCGGCAGCGTTGGTTTCTTTTTCCAGACCCTGGCAGGAAGACGCAATCAGCGCTTTCAGGCGGGCGATATCGAGCGGACGACGCGTGCCATCTTCATAAACCACATTGATGGCCGCACCCGGCGCTTCGGCGGCATCGGCCGGCTTGGTCGAAGCGCGCTCTTCTTTACGTTGCTCGCGATACAACACATAGGCGCGAGCGATATCGTGCTCGCCCGAACGCATCAGCGCCAGTTCGACCTGGTCCTGAATGTCTTCGATATGGATCGCGCCGCCTTCGGGCTTGCGACGCATCAGCGCGCTGACCACTTGTTCGGTCAGCGCTTCCACGCGCTCACGCACGGCCGCGCTGGCCGCTGCCTGGTTGCCATGAACAGCGATATACGCCTTCGTCACCGCCACCGAAATCTTAGACGGCTCAAACGGCACCACGGCGCCATTGCGGCGGATGGTTTTGTATTGTGAGTAGCGGCTGTAGTCAGTGGTCACGGTGGGGTCGATGGTATCGTTCATACGGCTTCCTGCAGTGCTTTCCAGCGTGGCATACATTGCGCAAACTTCCTTCTGGTCAGGGATATTTGCCGCTCTTTTCCCCGTAAATCAAGGGTTTGAACTGGTGTCAGAGCGGTTGTGAATAACTTGGGGGCGGTTTGTGCATAACCACTACATCTTGTGGTCAGCCCGCCTGATGGACACAAATACTAGGGTAAACGCCCCCGCTAGCGCAACTGCAAAAGCGTGTGCTATGGCCCGCACCGCAGACGATAAACGGACGCGCCAGACCGGGGCATCACCTAAGGCCTTGTTTTGTGCGGGATAGCGGCAAATGAAGATTTAAAGACAGTCCGCTGAAAGGCGGAAAGGTGTGTCGAAAGTGCTAACGGGCACTGTTTTGAGACATGCCGCTGGCGGGGGTGGGCATGGTTTATGCATGGGGCGAGCCACCCCTCTCAACCTCCGCTTCGCCACGTTCAGGCATGTATGACTTACAAACATCCGAAGTGCAAATGGGCTTCTGCTGCAGGCAGCGGGCTTTGCAGCCCGCCCGTTTTCAGCCTTCACCTTTACTCGGTTTGACCCGCGCCACCATGTCCTAGGCGTTCGACTAATGAAAATCTCATCGGCCCCAGACAAGAAGCTCGTTATCGCCAGCAATTTCCTTTGGTTTCTCCGACCACAAACCCCTCTCCAGACTCAAGAGCGGGCACTAATGCAGGATAATGCGAACGCATAAACTTCCGCGCACCTTCAAAATCATCTACGTACTCCAACTTGTAGGTTGGAAGGCTCATTGCGGATTCTTTTGGCAATTGTATGAACTGCATATTCCCGACGTACAGCACTTTACCCGCTGGTGCTGTAAAGCCAAGCGTTTGCGTTTTGCGGCAAAACGAAAGTTTAATCGTCGCCCATCCATCCTTGGATTGAGCTTTCCCGAGCACATACGAAGTATTGGCCGGAACGCGCACCGCCACATAGGGTTCATCGGCAGAGGGCACGGTATAAATCAAAGGTGACCCCGCGCTCGGAGTAAAAACGCGATCTTCAGGTTCAAAGGCTCCGGGGGAAAAATACAACCACATTCTTGTGGCATTCGTGCCGAATACGATAATTGATTCATTCGGGCCCGGTAGCGGCTCTTCGGCACGAAGGTTGCTGTAGCTACTGGGGGCCAGAGCGCACCCTAATAGCGCCGAACATGACGCAAAAATAGATAGTGCCGTTTGATATTTCAAAATAAGCCTCATATCATGAAGAGATTATTCAAATAATTGGACGAACAAGAATTAAAACAAAAGGTTTCCCGGCGCAAATTCTTTTCCCACACTCCGGCAATCAGCGTGAATATTTTTAAACCACCCATGACAAGGTGAAGACAAAAAGGCGCATTTTATTAATTTATTAATTTATTAATTTATTAATTTATTAATTTAAAAATTATTGATCACAATTGAAATGAAATCATATATTTTCTAAATATTTACTTGTATAAATAGATATAACAATATTGCAATGTAGCTGCGATGGCCGCGCTTTTTCTGCATACAAAACTACGCTGTTAGTTATCCGCGCTTCAGGGCAACGCGATAAATGCCAATCCAGCCTTGATATCAAAAACCGCAGGAATTCTGCCCAATGGGTAATAAATCGGATCCCGCGATAATCGCTCACAGTTGGCGATCCCGAAAATGGCTCAGAGTAAAGCGGAGTTTCAGTCTCTTTAGAGCTTAGGGCAGACCCCAATCTCGATGCACCCATCCGTTTCGCATGCCCCCTCCGTTTTGAAAAACAATTCTGGCGTTCCGAAGCGTTCGCAGTAGTATGCCATCTTTTAAGTCTTATGCCTGTGCCGAGGTCAATTTCGCCTTTTCATATTGAATATAGTTATTTCTACCAGCGGGATTTTAAACCAAAGGAAAATACAGCAGAACTACGCAGATAAAGGCTTTACACATTCAGACGTGTCTATTGTTTGGCCTCTAAATGGACAAACTTATAAACCGCATAGGTCTGAGCAGTCCCCGTAGGCACATGTAAGAGCGTCAGATTCATATCAACATTCAAATGCTGCTCAATCGTTAAATCCCCAAACTCATCAATCCACAACCAAGATCGAGAGTTTATAGTGTTCGGCCCTAGCTCCGACCTTCCGTTGATGTGCCCTCCCCATGTCATTACTCCCTCGTTACACATATATCTAGAATCGTTATTTAATTGCATCTGATAACTACCAAGGGACTGGCCATCCGGATATTTCACAGTCAGAGACCACTGTCTCGGGCCGAGGGTTGTAATGTTTACGACTTCAGGGAAGATGTACCGTCCGGAATCTGACCTTTTGTAATTTTTTTCCAGTTCCGCTAACGCATCCAGATCTGAAGAAGGGAGAGCATAATTTAAAGCTACTTTTTTTGGAAAACTACCAGAAAACTGAACCAAACTTCCGATAAACCCATATCCCCCCTCCAGGTGGGGGCATACTCCATCTGGACTTACAGGCCCCACTTTCTTCTCACGCGTTGATGGGGGCGGCGCATGCGCACACCCTTGCAGGGCAATAAGTAGCGCAAATGCAGCGACCAAACTAATTCTATAAATCACTTTGACTTATCCTTATTGTCAATTTGTTGCTGAATATTCGTCACGCTATTGCCGTATTGTTTAAGAAACGTAGGAATAGAAAATACACTTGCCAGTGGAATATCAACATCAGTCTGGATCTCAAACAATGTTTTCTGAAGCTCCGTAAAAGCCCGAAATCTGGTTCCCCAACGAATCGTAACCGGTTAGGCTTGCCAAGAAATCATGCGGCCCGGCAAACGATTCAAGCAGAACGTCTTTTACGCTCCCGACCGGATACGGACTGGATCCTAACGTTCCAATAAGCCCCTGAACTCCACCAATCAAGCCACCGCTAGTTTTCATATTTAATTGGCGTCATTGCCGGCGGTGATGGTGCTGCCGATATTGGCCAGGCTGCCGCCGCTGATGCTCAGGTTATGGCCGGCCTGGATCAGTTCTGGGCACTTGGCCCAACTTCCTTATTTCCCGGCCTTGGAGCATATCGTTCCAATCCCGCTTTTTCTATATCTTATATTTCTTCATAGACTCAAAGGGGTCACTATATTCAATGGTGGTTTCAGGCAGCCACGCAGCAGACAAATGAGCATCGACCTTCATTTGTCGCAATGCTTATTTCAACCCGTGCATAACGTCTATAAGTTGAATTTGTACGTTCCAACAAAGGGGTATTCCAATCTGCAAATACCATAACCAGAATTTTCTCCTCTGTTCGCCGCCGCCTTTACCCTCCCAAATGGCACTTCCAGATTTAGCAAGCGCCGCGTAAAAACTCGCGTCCCAATCGTCGGGGGGCACTTCTTTCTCGCTACGCCCCATTAATTCGAAATCTACATCGTACAAAATCGTGTTAATGGCGGAGAAACACGCCATACCAGCATAAACAGATGTAAATGCGGCTTCTCCAAAATCAAAAAGATCTATGAGGCCAGTATGAAACACGCCGTTGTCGTTACGTAATTTCAAAAGATCATAATTTCCGCCTAAAGCAGAAAGCCCATTGCGCAACATCGAGAGCGCTTGAGAATAAACCAGCGAATGCGGTTGAATTTTATCCAGGACCTCGTTGGCACAGAGCAACGCTAGCCTCGCCCGTCGCAAATAACCTGCATCAACATGCTCACGAGCCGATAAATCCTCCATGATTTGCATCAGGCGCTTTCGCTCGACTGAACTTAGCTCACCGTCATCTGTAATAGACTGAACTGCGGCCTCAAGGGCGCCACTTAAAAGTAATGGGGTCGTCGTCATTATTTACTCCGGGGTTGCACAATCACTGTGCCACTTGAGATCAAAATCGGCATCACGATTTTTAATATCCACTTTGGTACAAAGGCCCCCCATCCAACTCTGCGTCAATTTGGACGGAAATAGCGGCGCGTTAGCTGCCAATCATTCTCTTCGCACCTGCACCATAGCAATATCTTCTGAAGCGTTCACAAATCAGCTTGGGCGCAAAAACCCGCCCTCGATCAGAATCTGCATTTCCGACATGGTTTGAGCATATTTTTTATCCGATTTTGAAGGCAAAGAAAATACTCCTTCGGACACGTCAAAAAGTTCAAGCCTCTTGAACCTCATAAACCAGAAACTGTTAAGCGGGAACTCTAAATCTTTCCAGACCGACTTACCGAACCTGGCTCTCACCATCGGAATATGCAATTCGCTATTCCACTTCAACTTATCAAGTGGTAGGCCAAGGACCTCCACCTGCCTGCCTTTAAAGTCCGAAAAATCCAGCATCAGGTGAATTGAATCATCGTAGCGCTCCTTCCATTTTTTCAGGTTTTCGCCAACATTTTCTGGCATAGCTTCGGGCGGCTTTACCCACAAACCAGCGCAATTTCGACCTCCTTTGACAACAACCCGATCCAGAACCGCCAATGCACTGATAGTCATCAAGTCGGGAGAGCGAACGTCATTAAAGCAGACATCGGAAACAATAGCGCCATGAGTGATACGAAACTCGCCTTGAACTACGCATTTATTAAAGAAACAGTTATCAACCAATACTGGCGCACTTGGCGGAGAACCTGGACCAAGCAATATACGCTCAATGGCTATACCATCAAATCCCAGATTGGATATTTTACGGATGGTATCAGTGGATATTCCACCCATACGATGTAAAGTGTCGAGATCATTCACCCAAATACACCTTAAGTCACTTATAGCAGAGTAGGTATTAAGTCGTAGTTACCACTGAATCGGAATCCGGAAGATTGGCGGGGGATATTTACGGCACGCTCCGCAAGTAGAGAAAACTTTCGCTATATAGATTTCACTTACAGTTTCTACTGAAACAATATTGGCTTTGCTTTCTCAGCAGCTAACTCCGCCAATCGAAAAATTCTCTCAAGTACAAACTCGCCATCCACATCCAGAAAAGACTCGAATGCGTTTTCCGGCGCAATTCCATAAGATTTAGCCAATGCTTCCTGCCAATCAGAGGGAAAAGCAGACGGCGGCAGCTTGTTCATCAAATCAATTATATCTTTTAGCTCGCGGGCAAGAGCCGGACAGTCTTTTGCAGACCATTCTCCATCAGAATCTGAATGCAAGCTAAACAAAGGATATTTCGATCCAACGATTGTTCCTTCCAGCTTATTAGCTATATATTGGCGAAGAGCATTGAAGTCTGTGTACCTGCCGACACCGACACCATCGATTTCTTCATCCTCATCGAAAATGCAGAGATATAAGCCCATCAATAAGTTTCCCTTACAATATAGCGAGCGTTTTTCCGCATAAGTTCCACGAGGTCGTCTTCAAATCGACACCGTTCCGGGACGCAGATTACCAACTGTTTCCCTTCGGCTACGGCTTTAAAAGTCAATAGTCTGATTTGATACGTTGCTCGCAAACTGCTGACGCTTTTTATCAAATACATTTTATTCAAGCGCTCACCGTCGGGAAGAGCACCTCGAGCCACCTGTCTGGAAGTGTACCTATATTCCATTTAATACCTTTTATGAGGCAAATTCTGGACCGTAACGCCCCAATTATTTAACCAATTGGAGAAAGTGGGGTTTACCGGTCTATCGGTGTATCCGGCCTCAAATACGCGATCATTATAATATCGCCAACATCAATCAATACTTTCAAATCTTGTTACATTAATATATTTAACCGTTCCCATCGGAAGGAAGAAACTTCTCTTCTCAACATTGAATCTGCTCTCGAACATAAGTGCGCCGTATTCATCTTTCCACAACCACAGCCGTGACTCCGTTTTATCACCCCCGACATCCAAAGATCTGTCATCGCTAAAAGCGTATGTCAACACGCCCCCTCTACAGCCGTCTCTTATTGGCGAAAGATCATAAGACCATTCGCCTATTTTTCCAGTATCAGCGTAGTAGGTGGTAACCAAAACCAACTTACCCGGAATAGTCTTCAACTGAAACGTATCAGGAAAAATGTATCTGTTTTTCTCGTCTCGCTTCATCCTTGACTGAATGTCTCGCTGAACCACCATAGACGGATATGTGAAAGCATTTAATATCGTAGATGCGTGCAAATAATCTACTGCACCCTTGTCACCAGAAGGTTTACTCACACCAGCAAACTTATAATGCCCATCTAATAGCGGACAGCGCGTATCGAAGTCGGCAGCCGCGTATACAGCGTTCTCCAGAGGGTCAATCGCATAGCATTCGTCTAACATAACCAGGGAAATCGATATCAGCCCAACTATCATCAAATGCGTCATTTAATGCTTCCCTCCATCGGTGGCTTGCTGCCTAAGTGTGGGTATGCTAGTGCCATACTGATTCAAAAAGGTGGGGATCGCGAAAATCCCTGCAATGGGAATATCTATATCCGTCTGAATATCAAAAAGGGTGCGCTGCAGACCGGTCAAACCAGGCTTCAAATTACCTAGAGCGTCATAGGCAGTAAGGCTCCCAAGAAAATCGTGTGGGCCTGCAAAGGATTCAACCAGCACATCCCCTATGCTACCTGGCGTATACGGGTAATTAAACAATGTCCCTGGCAACCCTTGCGCCCCACCGGTAGGTCCCCCAACAGCGTCCAATGCGGACGTTAACGAGTATCTTTTCATTAGACCGCTCGCCGAGTCTAGATAAGTGCGCCCTTCAAACGTCCAAGTACCATCTGCGGACTGAGTTACGTCACCAAACTGCTTTAGATCATCAAGACTGATCCGCGTACCACCCAACTTTACATTGTCACCGTCGATACCAATGCTTGGACCGGTTTTATTGTTCACAATCGGTTGGGTAGGATCATCAGCATCGACAACACCGGCAAATTTCGGGTCGCTCGTTAACTTCGGCTCGGAAGATGTGATTTGGTCGGAGCGCATTGCACTACCTGCCCACAACAAGGCTCCTGTAATCGCGCCCATTTTGAATCCCGTTGCACATTCACCCCCTGTAATCTCCGCACTCGCACATCCAGCGGCGCCGGTAGCCAAGACGCTTCCCACTCCGTACGCCGACCCAATTTCATTACTCACCCCAGCCGTTAACGCGCCTGCCAAGCCGGAGCGGAAAATACCACCCGCATTGAGCGACCCGGCGGTAAGAATTTGCGTACCTGCCGCTGATGCCATGCCGCTGATTGCCCCAGCGATCACTGCATTTGCCAGACCTTGAGTAACACCTACGCTGGCAGCTGCGAACGTGGACGTGGCGGCTGCGGAGGCACCCATTTCGGACACAGCTGCACTCATTACCAACTGAGATGCAGCCCCATACGTCACCACCGAAATCGCAATCGCCGCCACCATCGTGACGACCATGCCCGGCCCGGAACTGTCCTTGATAAAGTCCTGGTGAATATCATCGCCCACCGCGGTCGACGAATAGTTGACCCCCAGCTTCGCCCCAAGGTCTTGCACAAACTGCGCGCTGGCTGCCGGGTCGACCTCGCCGCTGGCGTTCAGCACCTGGAACGCGCCGCCGATGCTTTGCACGGTATCGGCCGTCACGTTCAGGTTGGCGCTGGTGATAAACCCGCCCGGTTGCACTTGCGTGCCAGAGGTCTGTACCCAGCCGCCATCCACCTTGCTGGTGGAAACGCCGATGTCCACGCTGCGCGCCTGGTTGGTCAGGCTTTGCGTGTCGATATTGAGTGAGCTAACGCCGGTGATGCTGCCGGTGTTGGTCACGCTGCTGGCCTTGCCGCCGTTAAGGCCGGCGATGGTGACGTTGTTGCCAGTGATGCTGCCGCCTTCCTGCTTGGCCAGCGTGGACTGGTCGGCGGTGGGCAGATAAACCTGCGGCATCAGCACGGTGACGGTGCCGCAGCTGGGCAGGCCGCTGCAGGCCGGGTCGGGGACGGCTTGTTCCACGTACCACAGCATCGGCCCGGTCAGGCCGGCGATCTGGTCGGCGCTCAGCGCGGTGCCCAGTTGCACCTGGTTCTGTTCGGCCCAGTTGATGGCGTTGCCGTAGAGGATGCCTTTTTGCTGATCAGCGACCGAAGCTTTGGTCTGGTCGTCATAGCTCAGGCCATTCACAAAATACGCCTGGCCGGTCTGTTGCAGCGCGGCTTGCGTCAGCAGCTGCTGTTCGATGACCGGGTCGGCGTAGAACTGCACGCCGGTATCGGGCTTGAGGTTGGCGGGCAGGTTGTTGACCAGGTCGGCCGGGCTCACGCCGCCGAGCAGGTCATCACCGGCGTTGTGCTTCAGATAGGTCACGTCCGGGCCGGCGCTCGCGCCCGTCGTTGCGGCCGGTGTGGTCCCAGCGTTGCTGGCCCCGGTGGCGGCGGCGGTCTGCGCGGTGATCACCGTGGCCACATCGGGCGCCACCTTGTTTACCGTCACGCCATGCGGCACCACTGGCGTGCCGCCTGCGGCCAGCGAAATCACCTGGCCCGGCACGGTCGTGGCCGACGTGGGTGTGTGGTTGTCGGTCAGGCCGTTCAATAGTTTCTCGGTGTTGACCTTGATGGTATTGGCGCTCAGCGCGCCGCTGTTGGTCACGGTCTGGCCGTCCCCGTCAGCGCGTTGCCCGCGCTGATCACCGCGTCTTGCGTGCCCTGCACGATGTTTCGGGGGGTGCGTCCTTTGCCTCTTTGCAACTGAATTTAAAGACGGAGCGCACTCGCCTCAACTCATTGATCGATGAGTATCTAAGTCGAATTCGGATGTCAGTTATCCAAGACCATCTTCCTTCTTAACAAGGACTCCCATTCCATGGGCGTAAATTCTGACCCTGCCGCCAGATCACCTGCGTCATCGAATATTTTTTCACCAAAAATTTCAGAATGGAGAGGCAAACCAAAGCGGCGAAGACATCGTCATCGCGACTCTGGATGTCACAAATAAACGCACGTGCTACACCAAAAACATCATACTGGTCTTTATAAAAAATCACCCATGCCCACTATCTTCACCGTTCCCATAAACATATATCTGCGGTACAGATGAAAGGCCGCATGCCGTTAATTCATATTTGGGGACGTCAAGCCGAAACTGCGAAATCCATCAAATAGAGCATGCTCGACTTCCTCAAATACCGGTTGCACATTCATGGCCACAGATGAGCTTCTCATTACGATTTACCCGCCGTTGCCAGCGTGGATCGCGTTAGCGTGATCCACCCCGTTATAGTTTTAATATTTATATTGTTCACCACGCCTTGATTCAAGATATTGGAAATAGGCGTTCAAAATCCATGTAATTAACGGCAACTTTAAGGCTTGCCGTTACTCAAGGTCTCGTTTAGCTCCTTTTCTACTTCTGCTAGCAAACTGATAAGATGGCGGGGTGCAGGCGAATTCACATAGACATGCGCGACATCAAATGGGTCCAGCATCGTCGTACCACCAAATCCAGCGAATTGCCCCACAACGTATCTGGCGAAATAGCGGGAGCCCGTTATTTCATTGATATACCAAGCGCCGCCGAACTTTTGGACAAAATACTCCCCTATAAAATATCCGATCCTTTGCAGAACCCATATTTTATCTTCTTCGGATTTTATTTCCATATCCCTAAGGGCGTCATCAACGTACGGCCCGAATTGCACGGCATTTTTTAATACCTCGTGCGCGGGACGAATACCCAGCTTCCCTACAAAATCCACCAGCGCCGTTAGCAATTCATCAAAAAAATTAGGGAAATTTTCTTTCCGTTTCGATAACAGCGCCTGTTTATCCAAGGACATCCACAACTCCTAAGTTCAACAGTTTGTCGGTATTGACCTTGATGGTATTGGCGCTCAGCGCGCCACTGTTGGTAACGGTCTGGCCCGTCACCGTCAGCGCGTTGCCGGCGCTGATCACTGCGTCTTGCGTGCCCTGCACGATGGTGCCGAACGTGTCGTGCGAGCGGTCTTTGCTAAACCAGCTGGTCTGCTCCACCCACTGGCCGCGCCATTGTTCGGTCAGCATTACGGTCTGGTTAAGCCGCCTTCTCGATCAAAAGACTTAGGTCACATCTGAAGTACTCATCCAATCCGCAATATCGTCTATCACATGTTTTATCCATGTCCAAAAATCTGGAAATTCTGCGACCAGCTCAAATCCGCCGGGCGTCCATGTATGAATCAATGCAACTCCATTAACTACTCCATTTTCATCGACAATAAAGCATGCCAAATCATCGCAGTCTTGCCGTCTAGCGAATGCCAACAGTTTCTTTTCCGAAACCCCCGGCCATCTCTCAGTCGCGAAAAAACATTGTTCCGCTGGCAAGTAGTGCCACGGCTGCAGCTGCGTGTGAGGTTCAAAACCAACAAGCGCACGATCTGACATCCACTGATAACCGGGCGGCAATTTCGACTCAGTGAGCGAACTCAATTCAGCCTCCGTTTTTAGGTACTGACCTTGATGGTATTGGCGCTCCGCGCACCGCTGTTAGTGACGGCCTTGCCCGATCGCGATTATCGTTCAATCGGTTTATCTTCGGGTCAATCGAAAAGCCCTGCCTGAGCGAGAACCGACATTTCTCTCATCGCTTGCTCGTACCGCTTATCGTTTGCGCGCGGCAATGCGAAGACGCCTTCCGAAACTTTGAAGGTTTGAAGCCGTTTAACGCAGAGCCTCCAGAAACTATCGCGGGGAAATTGAGCTGCATCCCACGCAAAATTGCTAAAGCGCTCAGTAGTCAAGCCGACGTGTCTTTCAGGATTCCACCTTAGTTTGCGAAGAGGTAACCCCAAGACCTCAACGTGCTTTCCCTCAAATTCATAAAAATCCAACATTAGCGGAATAATGTCTCTTGTCGACTCAGCCCATCGTCTAACGGCCTCTCCATCTTTGACATCATTGAACTGCCAAGGCTTAACCCACAAGCCCGTGCTAGTTCGACCACCTTTGACAACTACTTCGCTAAGGATCGCTTCTGAACTAATAGTCATAGAATCTGCAGAACGGACCCGATCAAAGATCGTATTGGAAACCAACGTGCCGGGCGCAATTAGAAATACGCCGTCTATTACGCATTGAGTGAAAGTGCAATTCTCAATAATAACTGTCGATTCCGGAGGGCGGCCGGGACCAACTAAAAAGGTTTCGATCCTTTCGCGATCAAAATGAGCACCGGATAGCTTTCGCATTCCCGCATTAGAGATCCCGCGAAGACTGTATAGAGTTTCGAGATTATTCATTCAGATAAGCCTTCAGCCAATCATAACCAAATCCTTCAGGAATGGAATTGTATATTACGACCGAATCCACCCCGCCCGGTTGGCGTGCCAGATTGATCATCTTCCGTCATCTGAACAGACGCTTTACCAGTGTTTCGCTTGAGCGCAACCATGCCGTCACCTGTAACCTCCTTTAAGCTCACGGGTACACTGCAGGCGGGCAGTTCCAATGCAAAAATCAATGCTCTGCGGAGCACCGTTTAATAGAGGTTATTGTAATCGTACATATACTCTTCATATTCCTCGTAGCCCCACACATGCCCATCCACGCGATCGATCATGATCATACGCCCTGCTACCCGGCCTGCGTCTTCGAAACCGGCAACGCTGAAAGACCAGACATTCGGGGGGGCTCCGGCACCCAAAGGATTGGTCCCGACCTTGACACAGTTCTGCCGCTCAACGCTATGTTGAGCTATCGAAAGTGCATACTGCTCAGTAATAGATGCACAATCACGATATTCAATAGGAACGCTATAGCAAGAAACTCTCTTTTTTCTGAGCGAAACAACAAGCGGAATAAGCTTGAGCCGAGGAGCATTTAGGCCGAGATAACCAGACACGGCTTTTTCGCCTAATATGAAAGCACTATCGACGAAGCGCACATCCTTTAACAGATCTGGACCGACCAACTCACTCAAATAAAGATCACAAATTCGCTGCATCATTTCGCCTCTATAATTCTTAGTTCTTTACGTAAACGCCTTTCCCAGTCATTACGCTATCCAGAATTTCAATTGGTATGGCGTAACTTGATCCGACTCCCTTGGGCCACGGATCCCGGATATTGGCCATGCCATTTTTAATAGAATCTACGACTATCGCATGAACACCGTCACCGGCCTTGACGTTCACGATAACCGACGCGCCGCCTTCAGTGGCCTCCGCAATCGATGCACCGGTCAGCGTCTCGGAATAGTTGGCAGAGCCACTAAATCCAAGATCGCTCAACCCCTTAGGGATATTTGCTATAGAAGTGCCGTCGCTGCCAGTTTGAATCGCGATGCGAACCCATGCTTCGGGCACATCCAGATTTGCCGCCATCTTGCAACTTGCTGCCGCGCATGAGTAATCCTGCAACTGGCCTATCGACTCTTTAGTATCTGTGTACTCCCCCTTTATGGAACTGGCGAATACGCCGTCTCCATTCCCCGCCACTCTGCCACCGTTTGCCACGTCACTTGTCGCAGGCTTGCTATCAACCATCGTCCCGATCGTCGTGCCGGATGAGTTGACCGTGCCCGATGTGGTTGTCGGGCCATTGCCAAACATGTCGGAAACTGCGGTCGACGTCTTCCCACCCAACGCCAACCCGCTCTTCCCAGCGCCTTCGAGCGCGTCATAAGTCAGTGCCGCCGTCATGACATCGTTGCCGAGCGTGGTGTAATCGCCGCTTATAAAGTCCTGCGGTATGCGCGCTACGCTGTCCGCCGTGTTTTTAACGACGCTGGTAAAGATGTCACCGGTACTCGCGCCATTCGACGCCGCAGTGCCGATCGCGCTGACAGGCTGGAACCTGGCTGGATCGTTGGTGGCGAGCGCAACACCCACCTGGCCCAGGTCGTACACGTTTTTGAGTGTTTCCGCCCCGGCGTCCACTGCAACGCCCGTCGCGCCTACCCCGTAATTGAACAGGTTTTGTGCAAACCCGTCGCCCAGCCAGTTATCCACGTTGGTGACACTGGTCCGGGTCCAGTCGATGGTGCCGCCGATCACGTCGCCAATAGCGATCTGGGTTTTGTCCAGCATGCCCAAGGCATCGCCACCTGCCGTTGATCCGGCTGACGTGCTGTCGGTGTGACTGGCCGTATCGACAGTCCAGCCAGCGCTGTTCCCTGCTGCCGCACCGACAAACGTATCTTTGGGCGCTGTGGCTCCAGCACCATCAGTACCTGCGCCTTCGGTAGAACGATCCGGTACAACCTGCGCGATCAGGTCGTGTTTGACGCCATCCGCGTCGGAAACAGTGATGGACTGGCCATTTAGACGAACATCAACATTCTTGTTTACGTAGTTACTGGCATCGTGCAGCCAGTCGTTGTTTTCAAGGGCGCTCTGCGCCTGGCTCAACGCGGTGGAAGGATCCTGGCCCGCCAGCGTGGCCAGCACAGCGGCCACCCCGGTGTCGGCCATGATCGCCAGTGGCTTATTGATGGTGCCGTCAGCATTGCGGAACTGGTTGTCGATATAGTTTCCCGCCACTGCGGTCGCCGCGCCCCCAATCGCCCCCGCCGCACAACTACCACCCGCCAGCGCCCCCATCGCGCAGCCCAAAGCCGCGTGCGCGATCTCGTATTCGGTGCCCGTCAGCGTGCCAAACCCGGTGTCCTGCAGACCAAACGCGTCGCCGATCTGGCCGTTCAGCGTTGCGCCCAGGTTGCCGATCATGCCGCTGGCAAAGGCCGTACCAAAGCTGCCGCCATTGATGGCGGTGCTGACGCCCGCGCTGATCAGCGCCCGCTCAGCGCCGTTAACGATATTGGTGCCCAGACTGCTCAGACCGGTGCCGGTTACGCTACCGACACTCAGGCCCTGCGTCAGGCCTGCCGTCAGCATCGAGGTCGCACCTGCCTTCAGCACCGAGCCGAAATCAAGCGAACCCGTGGCAATCAGCTGTGAGCCGGCGCTGGACGCCATACCGGCCAGGCCCGCCGTGGCAATCGAGCCAGCCACTTCGCTGCCCAGCAAACCCGCCATCGCGCCGCTCGCAGCGCCGTAGGTAGCGACCGAGATCGCAATCGCCGCCACCATCGTGACGACCATGCCCGGCTCGGAACTGTCCTTGATAAAGTCCTGGTGAATATCGTCACTGACCGCCGTCGACGAATAGTTGATCCCCAGCTTTGCCCCAAGGTCCTGCACAAACTGCGCGCTGGCTGCGGGGTCGATCTGGCCGCTGGCGTTCAGCACCTGAAACGCGCCGCCGATGCTTTGCACGGTATCGGCCGTCACGTTCAGATTGGCGCTGGTGATAAACCCGCCTGGTTGCACCTGCGTACCCGACGTCTGCACCCAGCCGCCCGAGACTTGCGTGGTGGAAACGCCGATATCCACGCTGCGCGCCTGGTTGGTCAGGCTTTGCGTGTCGATATTGAGTGACGTCACGCCGGTGATGCTGCCGGTGTTAGTGACGCTGCTGGCCTTGCCGCCGTTCAGGCCCGCGATGGTCACGGCGTTGCCGCTGATGCTGCCGCCTTCTTGTTTGGCCAGCGCGGCCTGGTCGGCGGTGGGTAGATAAACCTGCGGCATCAGCACGGTGACGGTGCCGCAGCTGGGCAGGCCGGTGCAGGCCGGGTCGGGGATGGCTTCTTCCACGTACCACAGCATCGGCGCGGTCAGGCCGGCAATCTGGTCAGCGCTTAGCGCCGTGCCCAGTTGCACCTGGTTCTGTTCGGCCCAGCTGATGGCGTTGCTGTAGAGGATGCCTTTTTGCTGGTCGGCGACCGAGGCCTTGGTCTGGTCGTCGTAGCTCAGGCCATTCACAAAGTACGCCTGGCCGGTCTGTTGCAGCGCCGCTTGCGTCAGCAGTTGCTGTTCGATGACCGGATCGGCGTAGAACTGCACGCCGGTATCGGGCTTCAGGTTGGCGGGCAGGTTGTTGACCAGATCGGCCGGGCTCAGGCCGCTCAGCAAGTCATCGCCGGCGTTGTGCTTCAGATAGCTGATGTCCGGGCCGGCGCTCGCGCCCGTCGTTGCGGCCGGTGTAGTCCCGGCACTGCTGGCCCCGGTGGCGGCGGCGATCTGCGAGGTGATCACCGTGGCCACATCGGGCGCGACCTTGTTTACCGTTACGCCATGCTGCACCACCGGCGTGCCGCCCGCAGCCAGCGAGATCACCTGACCGGGCACGGTGGTGGCCGGCGTCGGTGTGTGGTTGTCGGTCAGGCCGTTCAACAGTTTGTCGGCGTTCACCTTGATGGTATTGGCGCTCAGCGCGCCGCTGTTGGTAACGGTCTGGCCGCTCACCGTCAGCGCGTTGCCCGCGCTGATCACCGCATCCTGCGTGCCCTGCACAATGGTGCCGTAGGTGTCGTGCGTGCGGTCCTTGCTGAACCAGCTGGTCTGCTCCACCCACTGGCCACGCCATTGTTCGGTCAGCATCACGGTCTGGTTCAGCACGTCGCCGGTGATGTTCAGGTTGGCGTTGTTGCCGGCGGTGATGGTGCTGCCGATATTGGCCAGGCTGCCGCCGCTGATGCTCAGGTTATGGCCCGCCTGGATCAGCGCGGGGTCGCCTGCGGCGTTAAGAATATCGGCCGAACAATGGCTGTCTTTGTACGTGCCACCAGGGTTGCAGCCACCAATCGGGTCGGTATTGCCGTAGCTGACGTGCGTGCTGACCGGCGCTTCCACCTGGTTGATCACCTTGCCCGCATTGATGATCACATCACCGCCGATGGCCGCGATGGTGCCGGACGTATTGGTCAACGTGCCGGTGGTGTTGATCGCCACATTGCCCAGCGCGTTGATGTTGGCGTGGCTGTTGTCGACGGTGCCTGCGGTAATGCTGATGTTGCCGCCGACGGTGATGTTGGCGCGGTCTTCGTCGTAGCTAAAGCTCTGCACCCGCGCGTCGACTTCGCCTTTGCAGGTTTTGGCGCCTTTAACGCAACCGGCCGTAGTGGTCAGCGTGGGCACGTAGTAGCCGCTATTGCTAAAGCTGCTGCCCACCACGGTAAGGTTGCCGCCAACGACGATATTGCCGCTGTTTTTAAGCTGGCCGTTCACGGTCATGTTCTGGCTGGCGCCCACCAGGCCTTTCGCGCCTGCCGACTGGCCCGTGGTGGTGACTGCGGCAGGCTCGGTGACGCTGTAGTACATGCCCGCCTGGCCATGCACCGCCTGCGCACCCGCAGTGGTCTGGTTGTTGTAGGCATCGACAAACGCCTGCAACGACGCCTGGTCCACCTGGCGAGTCACGGTGTAATTGAGCGCGGGGCCTTCTTCGTTGTTCAGGTCACCGTTAACGGTCAGGTTGCCGCCCGACGTGATGGTGCCAAACTTGTTATCAACATACGCATTCAGCGTCATGTCGCCGCCGCTGGTGATCACGCCGGTGGTGCCGCCCACATTGGTTTGCGAGGTGGTGGTGACATCCACGGTGGGCAGGGCAAAGACATAGCTGCCGCTGCCCGGGTTTAGCTGATACACATTGACGTTTTCGCCATGCGCACTGCCCGGTTGGCCTTGCCACACCTGGCTGGTGCTGCCCACATAGCCCACGGTGCCGTTGCTGTAGTTCGGGTTCACCTGCGACAGGTACAGCTTGGTCGTCACATATTGCAGCACGCCCGCGCAGCCGATGGCCGAGGTGGAGCAAGAGATGTATTCCGGGTTGGTGGTCTGATAGGTGGCCAGCAAAATGCCGCCCAGCAGCGTCGGGTCGTACTCAGTGCTGGTGGTCGTCGTCGTGGTGGTGGTCGGGTTCGACGCAGCGTTGGTGATCTGCGCAGCCGTGATGGTCATCGCCCCGGCCGAGGCAATGGTGCCCGAGCTATTGGTCAGCGTATGGCCAGCCATATTGATGGTCATGCTGCCGGCAGTGTTCTGCAGCGTGCCAAAGCTGTTGTCCAGATCGCCGCCGTTAACCACCAGCCCGCCACCGCCCGAAACCTTGCCGCCGTTGGTGTTGTTTAACGTGCCTTCATTCAACGTCAGCACGCCGTAACAACCGCTGCAAGACGTATTGATCACGCCGCTGCCGGAGTTATCCAGCGTGCCCGTGGTGTTCAGCGTTGTCGCGCCCACCGCCTGGATCAGGCCCGCGTTGCGCAGATAGTTGCTGTTGTTGATGTTTAGCGTGCCCTGGCTGGCCAGCATCGCGCCCGCCTGGTTAACCACGCTGCCGCCGCGCGCATCCACGTTCAGCGCCTGCGTAGCTTGCACAGTCCCGCTGTTGTTAAAGCCGTTGCCGCTCAGATTAAGGTTGCCCGCGGCCAACGTGCCGGTGTTGCTGATGCCGCCGCTGGCGTTAACGTTAAACACATTGCCGATCGAGGCCGCGTCGGTGCTGCTGTTGCTAAAGCTGCCGACATTCAGCGTGGTGGTGTTGCTGCCGGCCACCCAGTCGCTATTGCGGTTAAACGACGCCGCGTTGATGGTCAGGCTGCCGATCTGGTTGCCATTGGCGTCCACCGCGTTGCCAACCATGCCCAGCGCGGACGTATACAGGTCCAGACCCTGCAGGCCTAGCGTGACATTGCCCAGTGCGCCTATCACGCCACCCTGGTTATTAAAGCCCGTGGCTACCGTCGCCACCGGGGCAATCACATTGGCTTGCGCGCCATGGGCGCTCGCCTGGCTGGCTGCGCCGTTCATGGCGTTCTGCACGGCGGTAGTGGCATTGCCGCTATTAAAGGTCAGCGCGCCGGTGGCGCCGATATTGCCGCCCGCGTTTGAGGTCAGCGCGTTGACGTTATAGCTACTGTTGGCGCGAGAACTGAGCACGCCGCTGCTGTTATCCAGCGTGTTGGCGGTGACGGTCAGGTTGTTGCTGTTGATGCTGCCGTGGTTGGCCACGGCGTTGTTCACCAACGTGGCGTCGCCGCCTGCGATGATCAGCGCGCCGCTGTTATTGGTCAGCGTGGCCGCGTTCTCATTCAGGCTGCCGCCGATGGCCAACGTGCCGCTGTTGCTGACGTTGCCTGCGGCGTTGAGCGTGGCGTTGCCTCTCACCAGTTGTTGCGTGGTGCTGTCGTTAACCACGCTGCCATTCAGCAACGTGAGATTGTTACCCGCGTACACAGTCAGATCGCCCGCGGTGCTGAGCAAATGCGTGGTGATATTGCGGCCGCTCACCATGGCGCTGCTGCCTGCAATCAGGTCACCCAGATCAACGTCGCCGCTGGCCGCCACGTTAAGCGTCCCGGCCGCGTTCAGTTGGCCGTGGTTAAGCAGCGAGCCTGTCGTCAGTGTCAACGCGCCGCCACTGCCCGCGCCTTGCGCCAACGTGGTTGCGCCGCTGGCGTTAAGGGTAACGCTCTGGCCGCCGAACAAGGTGGCGCCGGTACTGATGCCGCCATTGCTGGCGGTCAGGTTCAGTTGGCCTTCGGTACTACCGGCGTCGCTTTGCACGGTCAGGTTATGGCCCGCGCGCACCACCACATTGCCTTGTGCGCCCAGCGTGTTGTTAAACACCACATTGCCGCTGCCGGTGATGCTCACGCCTGCCTGGCGCGACAGCGTCTTGCCCAGCGTGACATTCGCGCCGCTGGCGTTAAGTTGGCCGGTGGCGGATTGCGTGCCGGTCTGGCTCAGGTCGCCCTGCGCACTCAGCGTTAACGTGCCCGCAGTGTCACTGCTGCCACTGCCAGCCATAGCGCCGCTCGAAGTCAGCGCGATATTGGCGGCGGTGAGCGCGGCGTTGTTGGTCAGCGTGCCATTGTGGGTGGTCACGTTCAGGCTCTGGCCCGCTTGCAGCGTGCCATTGAGGTTGCTGCTGCCTGCCTGGATGTTCAGGCCGCCGGCGGTTTCAAACGCGCCCTGGGTGTTAACGCTGCCACCTGCGGTCAACTGCGTGGTCGAGGTGGCAATCTGCCCCGCCGCCACGCCTTCCAGCAATTGCGTTGCGCCATACAGGCTGAGATTGCCCGCCGCGTTAAGGGTGGTAGTGCCCAGCACATTCAGCGAGGTCTGGCTGACGATATCGCCCGCCGTCGAGCGATAGTTGGCGTTGCCCACCACGCCAACCATGTCGAGCAGGTTCAGCGCGTTGGTGCTGGTCAGCGTCATGTTGCCGCCGCTGCCCAGGCGTGCCTGGCTGGTAAATGCATTGCCCGCGCTGGCCGAGACGTCGCCCGCGACAATCACATCGCCGCTGTGCACGATATTGCCGCCCGCCTGTTCTTGCAGCGCGCCGGTGGTCACATTGATGGCGGCGGTTTGCAGATTGCCGCTGCCCGCGTTCAGCACGGCAGCATGCGCGGCGTCGAGTTCGCCATTCAGCGCAATACCGGTGCCCGCGTGCAGGTTGACGCTATCCGCGCCCACGGCGCCCGCGATGATGTTTTGTTGCGAAGTCCAGTTGGCCGCGCCTGCGCCCAGGGTGGCGCTGTTTACGCTCAGCGTGCGTTGTGCGTTCAGCGTGGTGTTGGCGGCCACGTCCAGCACGCCGCCTACCGTCAATGCGCCGCCGCTGGTTGCGGTCAGATCGCGCGGGCCGTGCACGGTGCCGACAATGGTCATGTCGTTGGCCGAGGTCAGCGTGGCGGTCTGCTGATATTGCAGATCGCCGCCGATACCCAGCTTGCCTTGCGTGCTGCTCAGTTGCGCCACGCCGTTGAACACCACACTCTGGCCAAACTGCGCATCGCCGCGGCTGGTGATGTTGCCATCGCCCGCCAGCGCGGCGGTGTTGCCCGCCAGGTTGATGCTGTCGGCGTGCGCGGTCAGCGCGGTGCCGGCGATGATATCGCCCGCGCCGGTCCATGCCCCGGCCGCGTTCAGATTGATGCTGTCTTGCGTGACCAGGCCATCGGCAAAGCGGATGCCTTGCGCAGTCACGTCCGCGCTTTTGGCCATCACGTTACCGGCGCTGGCAAAGTCGCCGCCCGTTTGCGCGCTGAAAGCGCCCGCGATTTTGCTGATACCGCTCAGGCTGATGCCGCTGCCCGCGGTCAGTTGCGCGTCGGTGGTGTTGACGATGCTGCCCAGGCCCAGCTGCTGCGTGGCCGTTGCGGTCAGCGCGTGGCCGGCGCTCAGCGTGCCACTGTAGGCGGCGTTGGCGGTCTGCAATTGCAGATCGTTATTGGCGTTAAGGTTGCCCGCGCCGCTCAGTTGCGCTGCGCTGGTTACGTTCAGGTCATGATTGGCAATCACCGTGCCATCCACTGCCAGAGTGCCGCTGCGGGTTTGCAGCGTTACATCCTGGCCTGCGCCGGTCTGGCCCGTCAGCGCCATGCTGCCGGCGCTAAGGCTGACGTTTTGCACGGCGGTCAGCGTGCTGGCCGCGCTACTGCTCAGTTGCCCTGCCGCATCCAGCGTGGCGCTGGTGTTGCTCAGCACGGTGCCTGTCAGCGCGATATTGCCGCCCGACGTGGCTTGCAGCGCCGCGCCTGACTGCAGCGTGCCGCCCAGCGTAGCGGTGCCTTGCGTGGTGGACAGCGTCAGCGCGTGGTTGGCGCTGAGTACGCCTGCGGTGCTCAGGCCGCTGGCGGCCGTGGCGATCAGGTCGCTGTTGGCGCCGAGATTGCCCAGCAAGGCCAGGCCCGCCGTCGCCGAGCTGATGGTCAGACTATCGCCCGACACCACCGTGCCGCCGATGCTGACCTGATCATGGCCGGCCAGCGTCATGGCAAAGTTTTGGCCGCTGCTCAGGTTGCCATTGCTGCTCAGCTCACCGCCCGCTTGCAGGGCCAATGTGCCGTTCGCACCCGCTGCGCCGGTCAGGCTCAGATCGCCGCCCGTGCTAACGCCCAGATTGTGTTGCGCCACCAGCGTGCCGCCGACGCTGGCGTTGCGGCCCGCCGTCGCGTTCAGATCGCCGTTGGCGACGACAGCGCCATTTAGCGCCAGGTCGCGCGCCGCGTTCAGACTGGTCTGGCTGGCGGCCAGCTGGCCCGCCACGCTCAGATCACCATTTTGGGTGGTCAGCGTGGCGTTCTGGTTGGCGTACACGCTGCCGTTGATATTGATGTTTTGTGCAGCGGTGGCTTGCAGCGCGCCGTTGCTGGCCAGCGTGCCGTTCTGGTTCAGGCTGGCCTGGCTGTGCAGCGTGGCGTCGCCGACGATGGCGCTCTGCCCGCTCAGAATCTGGTCGCCACCGCTATGCGTGGTCAGCGTGGTCTGGCCTTGCAGATTGCTGGCCGCCAGCGTGGTGCCGGCGCTCAGGTCGATGGCCTGGTTGGCATAGGTGGAACCGGTCAGCGCCAAGGCCTGGCCTGCCGTTGCGGTCAGTGCGCCGCCGCTTTGCAACGCGCCGCTGTGCGTCATATTGCCGTCGGCGCTCAGCGCCGCGCCAGCCACTGCGGTAAGCGCGCCTTGGCTGCTCATGTCGCCGCCGCTGTGCAGCGTTAACACGCCGCCCGTGGATGCGCCCTGGTTCAGCGCCATGTTGCCGCTGCTAATGCCGGTTAGCGCGCCTTGCGCTTGCAGCGCGCCATCGGCCTGCAGGCTCGCGGCGTTCAGTTGCACATTGCCGCTGGCCAGCAGGCCTTGGTTCAGCAGCAGGCTTTGCGCGGCTTGCAACTGGGCATTGCCCAGCACGGTGACCGTGCCGGCCAGATGGATGGCGTTGGCGGTGGCGAGCAGATCGCCGCCAAGGATGGCCAGATCGCCCAGGCTGCTGAAGTTGCCGTTGCTGCTGATATTCAGGTTCTGGTTAAACACGCCGCCTTGCGCCAACAGCAAATCGGCGCTGGTCCATTGCGCGCCCTGGCCGATGGCCACTGCGCCGTACACCGTTGTGTTGCCGGACGTTTGCAGTTGCCATTGCCCCGCCACCGACAGCGCTTGCAGGTCGGCCGAAGTACCGGCATTCAGGTTGGCGTTGCCGCCGATAGCCAGATTCCCCAGCGCCATCGCGCCGGTGGTTGTGGCGCGCAGATCGCCTTTGGCCTGGGTGGCGCCGCCAAACGCGGTGCTTTGCGCAACCAGCGCTACATCTTGCTGGCTGGTCAGGCTGCCGTGGCCGCTGAGGGCGTGGTCGGCGGTGACACTCAGGTTATCGGCGCTGGACACCGCGCCATCAATATTGAGCGCGCCACCGCGCACCGCCAGCGTGGTACCGGCGGCGGCGCTGCCTTGCAGATCCACGCTTTGCGCGCCGTGCAGATCCAGCGCGCCCACTGCTGCGGCGCTGCCGCTGATGTTGAGTGCGTTGGCATCCAGCGTGGCACTGGTATTGCCCAGTGCCGCGCCAGTCACCGTTAGCGTATTGGCGGCGCCGGCCTGCAACAGGCCGTTGGCTTGTACGCTGCCGCCCAGGTTCAGATTGCCTTGCGCTTGCAATGTGGTATCACCGCCACTGAGCGTCTGGCCGCTGGTGTTTAACGCGTTGCCGGCGTTGACGGTCAGCGTCTGGTTGACGCCCAGCGTGTTGCTCAGGTTGACGTTGTGCGCGGCGTTGATCGCCAGTGTGGCGCCTGCCTGGCCCGCGCCGCTGATCGACACATCGGTGCCTGCGTTCACGCTGATGGCTTGCTGGCCGCTCAGGTTACCGGTAACGGCGATGCTGCCTTGCGTTGCCTGCAAATCGGTGCGGCCCAAAGTGACGGTCGTGCCCGCCAGCGTGCTGTCGCCCAAGCTGGTCAGCTGCAGATTGCCTTGCGTCAACAGCGTGCCCAAGGCCGCGCTGCCGACGTTAAGGCTGGCATTGCCCACCGTGTACACGCTGCCGCCCGTGGCCAGTGCGCCACCCGCAGTCAGGCCAAGATTGCCGCCGGTTTGCAGGCCATCCACATGCGTCATCGCCGCCGCAGCGCGCAAGGCCGCGTCTTGCTGGAACGTCAGCGTGCCGGAGGTATAGAGGTTGCTGCCCGAATTGATACTGGCATTGCCGCCCACCCACGTTTTGCCGGCCAGCGTGATGTCGCTTTGCGCTTGCAGATCCAGCACATTGCCCACCAGCGTGGCGGTGCTGATGGTGGTGGCCCCGCCGCTGCGTACCGTGGCGTTGCCTTGCGCCAGCAGCACCTGGCTGTTGATGGCCTGCGCGGCGGCAATGTTGAGATCACCCCCGGTTTCCAGGCCTGCCACGCTGATCGCACCGTGTTGCGTGCTGGCTTGCAAACCGCTGTTGCCCAACACCACGCCCGCGCCGGTCAGATTCTGTGCCGCGCTGACTTGGGTATTGCCGTAGGCAGCGGCTTCGCCATCGATATTCAGATTGCCTTGCGTGGCTTGCAACGCCAGTTGCTGGCCCGCGATCAACACGCCGTGGATATCGGCGCTGCCGCTGGTGGCGTTGATGTTTTGCTGTGCGGCGGTACTGCCCGCAATGCTGAGCGCGCCACCCGCTTGCAGCGTGGCGTTGCCGCCCGCCGCGACGGTGCCTGCTGCGGTCAACGCGTTGCTGGCGGTGGCATTCAGGTCTTGATTGGTGTTGAGTTGACCGGCCAGATCGATATTGGCCGCAGTCAGACTGACATTGCCCACGGTGCTGAGGCTGCCCGGCACACTGACGGTCTGGGCCGCTTGCAGACTAACGTTATTGCCGGTCTGCACGCTGCCTGCCAGTTGCACATTGCCTTGCGTACTGCGCAGTTGCGTTACGCCGGTGACGACATTCTGCCCCAGCAGCGTGACATCGCCCGCTGCGGTGGTCGTCAACGTGGAGGCGGTGCTGACGTTTTGCAGGCTCGCTGCGCCGCCGCTGGTAAACGTCATGGCGCCATTGCTGGCCACGCCGTTGCTGTAGTTCAGCGCGCCACCGGTGGTTTCGTTCAGCGTGCCGTTTACCTGCACCTGGCCGCTGTGCGTGGCCGCGCCGCCCGCCTGCAGCGTGGCATTGCCCAGCACCGCCACCGCACCGTGGGTGGCCAGCGCCTGGCCCGCGCTCACACTCAGGTTCTGGCCCGATTGCAATACGCCATCGGTGACCACATCCCCGCTTGCACTCAGCGTAACGCCGGTGTAGCCCAGCACGTCGCCGCTGGCAGTCAGATTGCCGTTGCTGCTGGCGTTAACGTTGTTGGCGGCATACGCCTGGCTGAGTTTGATGTCGCCATTGGCGCTGATGGTCAGGTCGCCGCTGGATGCGGCCAACGCGGCATCGGCGCGCACGCCCATGCCTTGCGTGGTGCCGATAATCTTGATCTGGCCTGCGGTCATCGCGCCGAAGGCGGTGGCGTCCACGGCAAAGCCATTGCCGGTGGAGGTGATGGCGGCGGCGGTGTTGCTCTGGCCGTTGCTTTGCGTGCCAAAGTCATTGCCGGTGGGCAGCACTTGCTGGCGACCGGTAACCACATTGATCTGGCTGTTGGCTTCGATGCTCGACGCAATGCCGACCGATTCGGCGATCAGATCCAGCCGGTCCAGCGAGCCCTGCAAACCGAGGCCGGAGACATCGACGCGACCGCTGCGCACATCAAAGCCCACCGCGCTGGCCTGATCGAAGGCGCTGCTGGCGCCATGGGCGTCCAGCCACAGCGGCGTGCCGGTGGTCAGCGTCAGGCGCGGCACGTTAACCACCGAACAACCGTCGCAGGTAATGCCGTTGGGGTTGGCGATGATGACATTGGCGCGATCGCCAAAGACTTCGAGCGTGCCATTCAGGCGCGATGCAAAGGCGCTGTTGCTGACCTGGTTGATGATGACGCTGGCCGTGCGGCCGTTGAAATTGGGGTTGGCCGCCACATCGCCGCCCAGCAGCGAGCCGCCGCCATTCAGACCGTTATTCAGAATCAAGCCCACCGGGTCGATATTGAATTGCTGGTACTGGTTAAGCGACACGCCATTGGCGTTGGGCGCCGTAATGTTGACCACCGGCACCGGGTTGCTGGTGTTGCTGGTTTGCGTGATGCCGGGCTGAAAGCGGACGGGCGCGGTCGGGTCGCTGATCGGGGAGGCGTCGGCGCTGTTGTAGCCCAGCGTAAAGCCATTGATCTGATCAAAGCTGAGCTTGAGCGGCGCGCACACCAGTACCGCAATCAACACCGCGCTTAATACGCGTTGCCACAGCGGCCCCACCCCACTGCGCGGCGTGTACAACACCTGTGCGGCCGGGTCGGCCAGCGCCCAACGCCGGCCCGAGGGCGTGGCGGAGACATAGCGATAACCGGGCGTTGTGGAAGATGCACGCATGGGGGTGGGTCCTGCAAACAAGGTGTTTTTTATTGGGTGGTTCGGTGCTGCAAATACCGGCTGCTGCGCTTATTGCTGAATCGCGGCGTTCTTGATCAACGACACCACCAGCTCGGTCGAGGCTTTCTGGATGGCTTGTTGTTGCAGACGCTGGCGCAAGGCGGCTTTGACATCATCAAAACGCGGCACTTGCGTGGCGCGCAGCTGGTCCATGCGGATCAGCACACGGCTGCTGCCCACGACGATGGGTTCGGTGCTGATAGCGCCTTGGGTGAGGTGCGTAGCGGCTTGCGCCACCGGCAACGGCAGGCCTTGCGTCTGGCCTTCGGTGGCGGGCGTCTTGAACGACACCCAATCGAGCTGCCCGCCTTTGTCTTTGTTGGCGGCCACGCTGTATTTGCGCGCCAGCGCGGCAAAGTCGCCGCCCTTTTTAAGCTCCGCCAATACCGTGCGGGCGGTGGCGTCGTCGGCCAGCTGAATCAGGCTGAGCTTGTATTCCTTATCGCCCAGACTGCCGACAATCTTGTTGTATTCGGCCTGCACATCGGCGTCCGTCACTGGCGTCGGTTTGAGCGCATCGCGCAGATAAGCCTGAGTGAGTACTGCGTCGGTAGCTTGCTGGATGGCGGCTTTGACATCGGCGCGATCAGCCAGATGCGCTTTGTGGGCCTGCTGCTTGAACAGCTCGCGCGCGATCAGCTGGTTCTTGGCCACCAGCCGCGTTTGCGCGTTGTCGGCCATGCCGCTCTGGTGCATCAGGTCGTCCAGTTGCGCTTGCGGCAACGCCACGCCATTGACCACGGCGAACGCGCCTGCGGGCAACGGTTTGTCGGCGGCGAAGGCCAGGCTGGCACCAGTAAACAAAGACAAGGCAAGGATGAGTTTTTTCATAATGATTTCCGGATCAAAGACTGAGATTAAGGCTGGCCAGCAACAAGGTCTGGCGCGGGCCGAAGCTGGCGGGCTGGTCCAGCCCGCGGCCTAGCAGCAGTTCGGTGCTGAGCGCTTTGCCCTGCCATTGCGCCTGGCCGCGCAGGCCGATGCCGCCGCCCGCGATGTTTTGCGACAGATTGCCGGCCAGCAAACGCGTGTGGCCGCCATCGATAAAGACATACGGTTCGATATGCGCGCTGAGACCGCCGAGGCTGACATTGGGCACATTGCCCACGCTGATTTCATTGCGCAGCCACACGCCGCAATCGCCGCTGATGCTGTCTTGCGCAAAGCCGCGCACGCTGTCGTTGCCACCGGCAAAAATCTGCTGCGAGCTGTACAGCCCGGTGTGCGCCCATTGCGCCGAAAAGCTGCCGCGATAACCGAGCGCCGCGCCCGCCACGTTGATCAGCGCGCTGCTGAAACTGCCGTTGGCGTCGAACTTGTTGAACTGGTTGTGCGCGTCATCGCCGGGCAAATCCTGCGCATCGGCGGTCGCGCCCAATGCGCCGAGGCCACGGCTGTAACCCGCTTCCAGCGACCAGTAGCCGACAAACTGGCCCAACTGGAATTTCTCGAAACGGTTAAGCGCCACGCGCAACACGGTCAGCGCTTGCGGCGTCAGATCAACATCGTTGATGGCGCGGTCGCTGTTCCACAACGCCAGGGTGGCGTCAAACGCGGTTTTGCCGGCCGGGCCGCGCGCCAGCACGCGGTTAAAGCCAAAGGTATGGCCGCGCGAGCTGCCGTCCACCAGCGCGGTGTCGCCAATCAGGTTTTGATATTCGGACAAGGACAGCGTGTAACTGAACACGTTGTAGCCCCACGGCACCGCCACCGACGCCACCAGCGCGTTGGATTGGGTGCTGCCGATGTAGCTGGCGTTGATGGCTTCTTGCAGGCCGATCAGGTTGTCGGCTTCCACGCCCACTTTAAGCCGCACGATGCCGGTGGCCGAACTGCCGTAGTTATCGAGGCCGACGTTGTAATACAGCGCGTCGCCCGGCTTGTTGTTGAGATTGACCACCGAGCCGCCCGCGCTGGCGCCAGGCTGGATCTGCATTTCGGCCTGGTTGCGCCGCAGCCGGTTGATCTGGTCGACACCCTGTTCCAGGTCGGTGAGGTTAAGCACCTGGCCAGCATGGTCGGGGAATGCCCAGGCGGTGCCAGCGTCGGTCAGGCCGCCGCCGTTGCGCGCTTCTGGGGCCTGCGTCGGGCGGAACGGCTGGCCGTTAAGCGTAAAGCCTTCGATGGTGCCCGCCACCACCGTCAGCGCCAGCGTGCCCGAGGCCAGATTCTGTTCGCCCAGATACACGCGGCTGGTAATCAGGCCGCGCTTGACCAGCAAGTCAGTGGCGCGGCGCAGCAGCAGATTGATGCGGTTGGCACCGAGACGCTGGCCCAGGAACGGTTGCGTTAGCTGGCTGATATCGGCCGCGCTGAATAGCGGGCTGCCTTTGAATTCGATGTGATCGATCTGGAATGACGGTTCCTTTTCGGGCACGTCATTAACCGGCGTATCCAGTGCCGGGCCTGCAGCCGGTGCGGGCGCAGGCGCGCCTTCGACCACCGCCGGGGTTTGTTCGATTTGTTGCTGGCGCGCGGCATCGCGGCGTTCGTTGAGCAACTGGATGGCCTGGTCTTGTTGCACCGGCGGCAAGCCTGCATTGGCGGGAGACGGCGCATCGGCGGCGTGCGCCCACGGGTGCGCCAAGGCCAGAGCCAGCAAAGCCGCCACGCGCTGCACGCGGCAGGAAGGTAAACGCGCGCGCATCAGTGCCACAACCATGAAGTCAGACCGGCCGGATGGCTGGCCACCACTGGATCGCGCTGCGGCGTGCGGATGGTGACGGTGCCGTCGCCAGCGACAACGCTTTCGCTGGCACTGGCGACGCCGCCGTCCAGCACCAGTTGGCCATTGATGCGCAATGCACCGCCATTGGCGCTAAAGCTGCCGCCGCTGTCGGTGGCGTACACCTGCGCCCAGCGATCGCCCAACCAGGCTTTCCAGCCGCGTTGCACGGATAGCGTGGAATAACTGCTCAGGCTGTCGCCACGCACGGTGGGCGCGGTCAAGGTCATCGCACCCAGGGCCAGCCAGCGACCACCGGTGTTGGCGATGCCGCCGTCCGCGCTCAGATCAAAATTGCCCGCCACCTGGATCAGCCCGCCCCATGATTGCTGGGTGGACGTGGCCGAGCTGCGGCAAGTTAGCCAGCTGCATTTGCGCGCGTACGCCACCGCGCCGGTTTGCAGCGCGACATTGTCCACAGCGCCGCTGAAATGCGCGTGCAGATCGCCATCATTAACCAGAATCTGCCCACCGATATTTTTGAGCCCGGCCGCTTGCAGCGTCATGCCCTTATCGGCCACCAGATCGGCTACCTGGTCCGGCACCGCCAGCGAACCAAAATTGATGTCATAACCGCTGGTGCCGTGGCGCAGACCCAGCAGATTGTTTTCGTGATCGTAACTTTGGGTCAGGCCGTTGGCGGGGGCGTCGATGTGCACAATCTGGTTGCGGATCAGCCCACCGGCCTGCAGCACCAACTGGCCATTGCTGATGATGCGTGCGGCCTGATTGGTGATATCGCCCGCGCTGTGGATGACCACATCGTCATCGCTGCCAAACACAATGCCGAGGCGATTGGCGCTGTCAGTGAGATTGACCACCTGGCCCGCCGCGGTGAGCGTGACTGCGCCCAACATGGCGCTATCACTGGCGTCACGCGTTTTGCCCTGGATGAGCGAGCCGGTGTTGTGGATGTCGCCGCTGCTGCTGATACGCACGCCGCCATTGACGGCCACCAACGTGCTACCTTGCGCGCCGTCGTCGTGCAGCACCACATCGGCGGCGGTGACGATGGCGTTGCCTGCGGCGGTGAGGTCCGCGCCAATCAACTGAGTCTGGTTCGTGCTGGTGAGCGAAACATTGCCCCCTTCTGAACGCAACTGTGTACGTACTGGCGTGGCGTCCGTGCCCGGGGCGCTGGCGAGCCGCAAGTTGGCGGCATTGATGCCGATGCCGGCCGCGCCCTGGATTTGCGCACCAGCGAGGCTGACATCGCCCGTCGCGTTAACGTTGAAGGCCCCGGCCGTGCTGCTCCATTGATTGATGGCGGTGCCGCGTTGCGCGTCCGGGCCGGCCAGCTGCAGCGTGTTGCTGGTGATTTGCAGATTCTGTTGTGCGCTGACGGTGCTGGCGGTGGCGACGACGTCTGTTGCAGTCAAACCGATACCGCCCGTGGCAGTGGCATTGACCGCAGCCCAGTGGCTGGCGCCCGCGCCAATCACCAGATCGCCCGCGCTGGCCACGCTGCCATCGGCATTGCGGGTGCCTGCCGCCAATGTGGTATCGCTGAGATCGAGTGCGCCAGTGGTCTGCAATTGCACATTGCCAGTCGCGCCAATCCGGGTAAGGCCATTGCCGCCAGCGGCCGTGCTCAGGCTGCCCGCCTGCAGGCCCAGATTGCCTTTGGCACTGACGTTGGCGCCGCCCATGACCACTGCACCATCCGCTTGCAAGGCAAAGTCCCCCACGGTGGCCAGCGCCGCGCCCGCCATATGTACGCCTGCGCCTTTATCAGTCACCAGTATTTCGATGCGGCCCGACGATATGCTGCCCAGCGGCGTGATATCCACCAGCACCGCGCCCTCGCTGGTCTGCGTGCCACTGGCGTAACTGACGTATTGCGAGAAATTGTCGGTGGCCGCGACGGCGGTGTTGACCTCGGCACGCGAATTGCCACCCACCAGGCGCGTGGTGGCCGTGGCCGAACCAAAAGTATTAGTGATCGGACCTTGCACCGACAACTGTCGTGCGATCAGATCAAGGCTGAGCATTGCGCCCGTCAAGCCGCCCGCGCCTATCACCAACTGGCCCTGGCTGGTCGACAACACGATATCGCGCTGCACCCGGCCCGGCGCGCTTAAAAAATCGTTGAACGACACCGTGCCCGTGCTAAGCACCACGTGGCCGGTATTGATGAAGCTGCCGCCATCGACGGTGATGCCGTTGGGGTTGGCCAGGATTACATTGGCGCGCGCGCCATTAACGCTGATCGCACCCTGAATCAGACTGGGATTGCTGCCCGTTACTTCGTTAACGATGGTACGGGCATTGGCACTGCTGTTATCCAGCACCGCCCCGGCGCGGTCCACCGAAAAACTGGCGTAACCGTTGTAAGAAACCCCCGCATAAGGCGCAGCGACACGCACTGTGGCCTTGCCCGCGGCATCATAAGTGACCGAAGTGGCAGTATGCCCATCAACCACAATGCCGGCGGCCGATACCGGCAAATACATTGCACTGAGAACGGCCGCAACCAGGATGCGAGGTGTAAAAACAGACATTTGCGTTAATTCGAGTGAAATAAAAAAAGGCCTCCCGGCCCATGAATCATCGAATTCTAATATATCGATACACTAACTTACCATCCGCTCATCGGCTTACGACATCCGGGCGCAAGAAATTTGCTGTCTGTTCTTGAAATTTATCTTGTCAGAATATCCGCAACACGCACGGCGTATGGCGTTGCGCCGAGCAAGCACCCGTCAACGTGAAAAGTGCGAACGGGCGCGCACGCAACAGGCTTACGCTTCGAGCCCGTACCGCACGATCTCAGCCACACTAATATCGCCCCGGCTTAATACCCCTCACCCCCCAAAGTACAGACGAAAAAAAACGGACCAAAGTCCGTTTTTCTTCCAACCCCATCAGCCACCGCCCAAGGCAACAGCGAAGCGCATTGCCACCCCACGCCACCCATAAAGAACAAAGCCCCCAGCCAACAGTGGGTTTACCCAATGCCGCCTCGGGGCTGTTGCAGTGCGGTCAGTTCGCGGACCGCCGGAACGGAGGGACCGGAGCGTACATCAAGTACGTGAGGATCCCGAGTACCGCCGGGCCGCGAAATGACCGTGCTGCGGCAGCCCAACAGCTTAATGGTGGTGGCCGTGTTCGCCGTGGACATGCCCATGGGTGATTTCTTCAGAACTAGCCTCACGCACATCCTCAACCTTGCCCACAAAGCGGATCTTCACGCCCGCAAACGGGTGGTTGGCATCCACAGTCACCTGGTCGCCTTCGATTTTGGTCACGCGAAACAGCAGCACGTCGCCGGTTTCCGGATCATCGGCTTCAAACATCATGCCTTCCTCGACTTCCATCGGGAACACATCGCGCGCTTCGGTGCGGACCAGTTCGGCTTCGAATTCGCCGAAGGCGTCTTCCGGTTCCATCGTCACATCGATGGAATCGCCAACCGTCTTGCCCTGCAGCGCCTCTTCAACCAGCGGCAGGATGTTGTCGTAGCCACCGTGCAGGTAAGCGATCGGCTGCTCGGTTTTGTCGAGCTGCTTGCCATCTGTGTCGAACATTTCGTAGTGCAGTGTTACGACAGTATCTTTAGCGATTTGCATCAGGGTTCATCCTAGCTGTTTGACAAGAGTGAGAATTTCTTCTGCGTGCCCTTTCGGGGACACGTGATAGAACGCGTGGCGGATCAAACCGCGGCGGTCGATTACAAACGTCGATCGTTCGATGCCGGATTTTATCACGCCATTGAGCTCCCATTGGCGTACGACGTGATAAAGCTTGCTGACCACGCTTTCCGCATCGGACAACAGCTCGAATTCGAGGCCATGCTCATCAATAAACGCTTCGTGCGCCAGACAATCGTCGGGGCTGATGCCCAGAACCACCGCGCCGGCGCGCTTGAAGGCATCAGTGCGTTCGCTGAATTCCACGGCCTCGGTAATGCCGCCCGGGGTGTGGTCGCCATTAAAGAAATAGACCACGACAATATTATTTTGCGCCGCATAGTCAGACAGACTGACCGGCCTCATATCCGCTGCCGGCAGTGAAAATTCCGGAGCCAGATCCCCTTCTTTCAGCATGTGTATTCCTCGTCGCGGTGGGATAATGCGGCCTCTGCTTTTTTAACGTTATAGCCAGGCTTATGCATAAACAACTTCTCGGCGGCTTGTCGGCACACCAGTTTCTGACTGAGTACTGGCAGAAAAAACCCTTGCTGATCCGCCAGGCGTGGACTGATTTTCCCGAGCTGATCGACCTGCCGCGATTGATTGAACTGGCCGCACGCGACGATACCGAATCCCGCCTCATCGAATACCGCCAGGGCAAGTGGCTGGTGGAACGCGGCCCGCTGCGCCCCAGCCGTTTCGATCGCCTGCCCGACACCGACTGGACGGTGCTGGTGCAAAGCGTCAACCAGCACGTACCGCACATTGCCGACCTGCTTTATCAGTTTGATTTTCTGCCGTGGACGCGGCTGGATGACCTGATGATCTCGTACGCGCCACCCGGCGGCACCGTCGGCCCTCACTACGACTCATACGACGTGTTTTTGTTGCAGGTGGGCGGACGCAAACGCTGGCAGATCTCCAGCGACGATGCGGGCAACTTTGTGGAAGACGCGCCGATCCGCGTGTTGCGCGACTTTAATAGTCAGCAGGAATGGATTCTGGAGCACGGCGACATGCTCTATCTGCCGCCCAAATACGCGCATTACGGCGTAGCGCTAGACGAAGGCATGACCTATTCGATCGGCTTTAGAGCCCCTACCGCGCAAGAAGTGGTTGGCAAGTTTCTGGAGCATTTGCAGGACGAATTGAAGCTGGAGGGCATGTATGGCGATCCGGAACGTTTGCCCGCCGAACACCCCGGCGAAATTGACCAGATGTTCGTCGACAAAATCACCGGCCTGATTGATCAACTGCGCTGGAATGAGGGGGATATCCGTCAGTTTATCGGGCGTTATTTCAGCGAACCCAAAACGCATGTGTTCTATGAAACGCCCGAAGAACCGCTCGATTTTGATGAATTTGCCGCTGCCGTCGCCGAGCAAGGTGTGGCGCTGGATCTGAAATCAATCATGCTGTACGAAGGCGCACATATATATATCAATGGCGAAACGCTGGAGGCCGAAGAATCGGCATTGCCGGTTTTGCGCCAACTGGCGGACGCGCGCAGTTTGCCTGCGGGCGACTATAACGATGACGTGATCGAAGCACTCTATAACTGCTATGACTATGGCTACCTGGCTCCCACAAAAATTTGATCGTTATGCTGATTACCAGACCGCGTTTCTGGCGCTGATCGATAGCGCTGAACATAGTCTGGTGCTGCATGAAGATGATTTCTCGGTAACCGGTCTGGAAAGCCGCGCGGCCCACGACGCATTGATGGCATTCATGCTGCGCAATCCGGCGGCAAGCGTGCGGCTGCTGGCACGCAGGGCCGAATGGATCAGTGCGCACTGCCCCCGTCTGCTGCAATTACGCGAAACGCGCGGGCATCAGTTTTCAATGCGACTAATGTCAGACAATTCCGCGCCATTGCCTTGGCCCTTTGGCATAGCTGATATGCAACGAATTGTAAGAAGAATCCACTTTGATTGGGCGCGCGGAGAAACAAGCGATGATGCGCGAGAATCAGCAAGGGCATTGCAAGCTTTTGAAATTGCGTGGGAAACAGCTATTCTGGATAGCAGTTGGCAACGCTTGGGCTTATGACGTCTATATTGATGTTGCGAAAATCGCTGTGTGTGTTGCAGACGACGCCCCGCAGGCCTATCTTTTTGTTTGAATCGTGCTAGAATTTCGCCCGTCGGTCGTCAATGATGTAACTGGTTCCAAAATAGCCATCGATCAACGGTCGATTGCGATATATTGCTTTCAATTACTTGTCCAACCATTCTGCTAAAGGTAAGAAGAATGAAACAGTCTCTGCTCGTTGCTGCCCTGCTGGCCCTGGCCCTCACCGCTTGCGGCAAGAAAGATGAAGCTCCTGCTGATGCTTCCGCTCCCGCCGTTGCTTCCGAAGCTGCTGCTGCTCCGGCCGCTTCTGACGCTGCTGCTGCTCCGGCTTCTGACGCTGCTTCCGATGCCGCTGCTGCACCGGCTTCTGACGCTGCTGCTGCATCCGACGCTTCCGCTGCCAAGTAATTCGCAGCTCAAGCATCAAAAAGCCGACCTTCTGGTCGGCTTTTTGTTTTTCTGCCTTCCCGTTTTGCCACTTTTCAGGTTGCCCTGCCCCCTCCTGCGTGGTCACAACTGCCGCGTCTTCATGTCGCGCCGCACAAATTTCATCGCCAAAAGTCCTAACAATCTGCGTCAGGCGGTTTGCCGCTGCGCGCGTAGCACGTAAAATCACGGCATCCCCTTATAGCGATGCCCGCATGCCCACCACCGTACTGCTGCCCCGCTGGCTGATTCCGATTGAACCGCGCCGCGTGCTAACCGAACACGCGCTAATCATCGAAAATGATCAGATTGCCGCCATCCTGCCCGCCGCCGAAGCACTGCAACGCTACGCCTCGGCCGAAATCGTCCACCTGCCCGACCATGCCTTGTTGCCCGGCCTGATCAATCTGCACGCGCATTCGGCGATGACGTTGTTGCGCGGCTACGCCGACGATCTGGCGCTGATGACCTGGTTGAACAACCATATCTGGCCCGCCGAAGGCAAACATGTGTCGGTTGGCTTTGTTTACGACGGCAGCGCGCTGGCCATCGCGGAGATGATTGCGGGCGGCACCACTTGCGCTAACGACATGTATTTTCATCACGGTGCAGTGGCGCGTGCGGCAATCGAAGGGCATTTCCGCATGATGGTGGGTTGCTCGATTCTTGAATTTCCTACGCCGTATGCCAACAACGCCCAGGACTATATCGACAAGGCTTTGAGCTGCATCGACGAATATCGCGGCGAGAAACTGGTTGGCTTTACCCTGGCCCCGCATGCGCCGTACACGGTCAGCGATGAGACTTTCCGCCTGGTGATCGAACACGCGGATGCGCTGGGCATAGGCTTGCATTGCCACATCCACGAGACGCAAGACGAGATCGACGCCAGCCTCAAAAACCATGGCATGCGTCCGCTGGAACGGCTGGATGGCCTGGGCCTGCTGCAGCAAAAGCTGGTGGCCGCGCATATGGTGCACACCACCGACGCCGAGATTGCGCTGCTGGCACAGCAGGGCGTCAATGTTTCGCATAACCCCGCTTCCAATCTGAAACTGGCATCCGGCTTTGCCCGCATCGCTGATCAGGTGGCCGCTGGCATCAACGTCGGCATCGGCACCGACGGCGCGGCCAGCAACAACAAGCTGGATATGTTTGCCGAGCTGCGTCTGGCCGCGCTGGTGGCCAAAGCGCAAAGCAGCAATCCGGAAGCACTGCCGGCCTGGCAAGCGCTGGAAATGGCCACCATCCATGGCGCCAAGGCCTTGGGCTGGCAGGATCGCATCGGTAGCCTGGCGGTCGGCAAACAAGCCGATCTGATTGCCGTCAACCTCGCCAGCGCAGGCACGCAACCTTGTTATGATCCGGTGTCGCATCTGGTTTATGCGGCCGACCGCACCCAGGTCAGCGATGTCTGGATTGCCGGCCAGCCCGTGTACCGCCAGCACGCCCACGTGGGCGCTTTTGCCGCCACCGCATTGGCGCGCGCCCATCATTGGCAGAAACAGATACAGGAAACCCACGCATGAACGAATCCACAGTACTGAACGCAGATGCATCCGAAATCGCCAAGTTTTCGGCGCTGGCGCACAAGTGGTGGGACAAGGACAGCGAATTTAAACCGCTGCATCAGATCAACCCGCTGCGTTTGGGCTTTATCGATGAGATTGCCGGGCTGGCGGGCAAAAGCGTGGTTGATGTGGGCTGCGGCGGCGGCATTTTGTCGGAAGGCATGGCCAGCCATGGCGCTCAGGTCACCGGCATTGATCTGGCCGAACGCTCGCTCAAAATTGCGCGACTGCACTTACATGAATCGGGCCTGAAAGTGGATTACCGCCTGATCGCCGTCGAAGACCTGGCCACCGAAGCGCCCGCCAGTTTTGACGTGGTCACCTGCATGGAAATGCTGGAACACGTGCCCACGCCGGCCAGCATTATCGAAGCGTGTTCGCGCCTGGTAAAACCGGGCGGCTGGGTGTTCTTCAGCACGCTTAATCGTAATGTCAAAAGCTATGCACTGGCCGTGGTGGGCGCGGAATACATCATGGGCATGCTGCCGCGCGGCACCCACGATTACACGCGCTTTATCAAGCCGTCCGAGCTGTCGCGCATGGCGCGCAACGTCGGTCTGGAGACCGTTACGCTAACGGGCCTGAGCTATAACCCGATTACCAAAGTCTATGCGCTGGGCGAAGACAGCGACGTTAACTACATGATCGCTTGCCACAAACCCGCCTGAGCCTTTGATGACCTCCGCCACCGCTACCACCGCGCCGCGCGCCGTTCTGTTTGATCTGGACGGCACGCTGGCCGACACCGCGCCCGACCTTGGCGCTGCGCTTAATCGATTATTGGCCGCTGAAGGCATGTCGCCGCAGCCGTATTCCGCTATCCGCCCGATTGCATCGCACGGTGCGCGCGGGCTGATCGGCCTGGGCTTTGGCGTTACGCCGCAACAGCCGGGCTTTGTCGATTTGCGTAATCGCTTCCTCGATTTCTACGAACAGCATTTATGCGAAGAAACGCGGCTGTTTGATGGCATTGTCCCCCTGCTGGAAGGCATCGTCGCGCGCGGATGGCGGTGGGGCATCGTCACCAATAAACCCATGCGCTTTACCGATCCGCTAGTCGCCCAACTGGTACTACCCAGTCGACCGGGCGTGGTGGTATCGGGCGATACCGTGGGCGTACCCAAGCCCGATCCGCGCCCGATGATCCACGCCGCGCAACAATTGGGCGTCGATCCCGCGCATTGTATTTATGTGGGCGATGCCGAACGCGATATCGAAGCGGGCCGCGTGGTCGGCATGCAGACTGTGCTGGCCAGCTACGGCTATATCAGTAGCAACGATAATCCGGCCAGTTGGGGTGCCGATTTCACGATCAACACCCCACTCGAACTGCTGGATGTGCTGCCGGATTATGCGTTGACGTCCACCACATAACGGCCCTGATGCTGGCCAGCCATGATGCGCTCGGCCGCAGCAATGACATCACCAAGGCCGATGCGCTCGGTCATCTGCGTCAGCCTGGCGCGATCCAGCGTTTCGGCCAGCCGTTGCCAGGCTTTGACGCGCAACGACTTGTGCGCCATTACGCTATCAACACCGCGTAAAGTCACCGCACGCAAAATAAATGGCGCGACCGAACCGGGGAAATCCAGCCCCTGCGCCATGCCGCATGCCGCCACCGCGCCACCGTAGCGCGTTTGCGCACATGCGTTGGCCAAGGTATGACTGCCCACGGTGTCGACGACACCCGCCCACTGTTCTTTCTGCAGCGGCTTGCCCGCAGTCGCAAACGGCGCGCGGTCAATGACGATAGAGGCGCCCAACGCGCGCAAATAATCAGCCGATTGCGCTTTGCCCGTCATCGCCGCCACCTGATAACCCGCCTGCGCCAGCAACGTCACCGCCACCGAGCCCACTCCACCTGTCGCCCCCGTCACCAAGACCGGGCCAGCGCCGGGCGTAACACCGCTCTCTTCCAACGCCATTACACATAACATCGCCGTGTAACCGGCCGTGCCCAAGGCCATCGCTTGCTCCGGCGTAAACGCCGCAGGCAATGGCACCAGCCAATCGGCCTGCAAACGCGCCTGCTGCGCCAGACAACCCCAGTGTTTTTCACCGACGCCCCAGCCGTTAAGAATCACCTGATCACCGGGCCGGAAATCCGGATGCGCCGAATCCAGCACCGTGCCGCAGCCATCCACCCCAGGCACCAGCGGCCACTGCCGCACAATCGGGCCCTTGTTGGTAATCGCCAATGCATCTTTGTAATTGATCGTTGAATACGCCACCTGTAAATGAACTTCGCCCGCCGGCAAATCAGATTCGGCGATTTGCGTAATGCGGGCGTTGAACGTGTCGTTTTCTTTACTGAGCAGGATGGCCTTGAACATTGCGGAGCCTCTTTTGACATGAGATTGCCCGTCAGCGTTACACCGACAGCGCGTGATTGCAAATGCGCCGCACTACAGCCCGCCTTGAAAAACCGGTCGCCGGGCCATAGTTGCTTGTGTATACTCGCTTCTGCTTCATCTTCTGGGTCCGCCATGGTTTCGACGGGGGTTACAAAGCGGATGGGGGCATGCCGGGTTCTCAGTTACCCGTAAAACACTGAACCAAGATAGTCGCAAACGACGAAACTTACGCCCTAGCCGCTTAATCGCGCTAGGCTCTGCGCCACTTCTCCTCTCGGGTGGACCTGGCAACAGGTAGCAGAGTCATTTAGAGAGGATCGCGCTGCGTAGGGTCACTTTACGTAGTGTCAAAAATAGGTGACTCGCTGGAGACAAGCCTGCCCGTCGGCTCGTCAAAGGTTAAATCCAGTAGACACGGCTAAGCATGTAGAACTCTTCGTAGAGGGCTTCCGGACGCGGGTTCGACTCCCGCCGGATCCACCACACACTTGAAAGCGCTCGGCGCCCCTGAATGGCTCCGGGCGCTTTGTTTTTGTGGGTTTGCGGCTTTGTTGCATCACTTGCCGCTCGTTCCACCCACCCTATCGCACAGAATTCGCACCCGGCAGTTAGACACATTCCCAGCGATTTACAGTAACGGCATAGTGACATTCACAGCCAGGCGAGCGCCGGAGCGGATTGGCGCGGCAAGCGACAAGTTGCGTGGGGTATGGAAGGAACGCGAGGGACGCGGGCCTTCCGCACTCCCATCCAAATTATTGATTCAGCCGGGATTTGGCCGACAAGGCCGATTTCCGCATCGGTCTGTTCCAGATCTGTTCGTAGAACGGATATAGGCCAACCATAGAACGAACCACAAACAAACACAGAGCAGCGCGGCATAAAGCCGGTGCGGGCCAGAACTCGGCTATGAAAGCCGATACGCCTTACCGCCTTTGCCATAGCGCCCAAAGGATTAGGCGCATTTCTGAAATTTCAGGAAATAACGTTGTGCCATGCGCGCATTCCGCGCGCTTGAGCTGGCGCATCCTATCGCCAACGGCGACGGCTTTGCCGTCTTTCATCACGGCCGTACCGGGTCGCTCGCCAATGCCCGCGTCGGCGTCGTCTCCCTCATATTCCCTGTCTTTCAGCAACAGGAAACACCTCTTCGGGTAGGTATTGGCGAAGTCCACAAGCTCCCCCACCCACCCGTCAGGGACATAGCGCTTCAGCCGTGACCATCGTGAAAAAAGCCGGCAAAGCGTTTGTGATCAAAGTCAATAAAGGCGACCTTTTGTTCACCACGGGTCTCGGGCACAGCCTGAGTTTCAACCAGAAGGGCCAGGCCGCGACGGACGCAACGCGACCGAGTGGCTTGGCATGGTGTCATCGCAACAGCTCGCTGTTGTGATCACATCTGGCATCCTTCCCCAGAATTTTGATCGCCGATCTCTGAACGGATTCATGAACGTTTCCCGAGCTGGGGGCCTGTCGCGGTTTGATGCCACACACGTCGGACACTCGCCGTAAATATCCCGCAGATTTACCACATTGACCACCTCACCGTGCTGGGCAGGATGCCAGATGTGGCCCACACCTGGATTCGGGCGATGTCGCGGCGCGCCATTCGCACCGAAGCAAATGGTAAGCAAATCGTCACCAAGTGGTGAGCAAAAAGGAAGCAGGCCGCAGCACGGCATCTACAAAGCGCAACGGGATATGAACATCCCGCAACCGTTTATCAGCAGCAGCGGAACAGACCGAAACAATCTGTGAACACGCGGACGCAGCCTGCAGGCTGTGCCGACGCCGGATGTAAAAACGCCCGCGCGAGGCGGGCGAATTCTTGAAGCGGATTCACCAGACTATTCGCAGCACAGCGGATGGAATCGCTATGCTTGCGCGAATTTCTGTCTAGCCCGCTTCAGCCATTGCTCATAGGTGAGACCTTCAGAACCAGGATCAAAGTAGCAACCAGCAGACTCGGCCATGAGCGACCGAAGCTCATCTTCCGGCAAAGATGCCGCCAACAGAGCATCTATCTCCTTCACCCCAGCCAATAGCCGCTCCTTCGGCTCCGAGTCAACAATCACCTGAAAGGCAGCCTCGTCACTATCGAATTCATCTGTCCAGTCTTGATGGAAATAGCAACCGAGCAACTGCCCAAGCGCCTCTATATTTTGGTATGTCATTTTGTTGGGAATCCAGTAAGAATTTTGTATCCGGTCGGCATTGATGGATCGCGCACCAGAATGATCCGGGACGAATTCACATCAACAGCACCTGTCGCTCCGCGAGAGACGGAGATGCCAACTGGATCGGGAAGGGTGTAATCAATGCGTAAACGACCGGAAGTGCCATTCAGCCAATCCGAAATCGTGGTTTGGTTTGCATCCAGCGCTTGGGATACCGCGCTTTCCGCCGTCGCGCGGTCATAGAACGAAGACGAACCGCTGATCTTCGGCTCGTTCGTCAGGCGCGTCATGAGGTCTTGCTCAGTTTGACCAACGTGCTTCAGCAGCAGGTGGCCGCCGGCATTTTCATGGGCCTGCAAGCCGCCGCCGTCTACGATAGGGCTAAACGGAGCCTCTATGCTATCTGTCGCCATGGCCTCTCGACCGATTGGGCCTGCCACCTCGCGTGGAGTCAACATCCCTTCAGAAACTTTGGCAGCCGCCCCGACGCCGCCATTGAGGGTGCCTAAAACCTTTCCCCCCAACAGTGTTGCAACTGCATCACCTGTAATCGCGCCGGCCTGCTCGGCAGTGATTTCATCCGGGTGAGCGGCATAATACATGGCCTTGCCCGGTATGGTTGCCGCGTTCCCCACCATGTCCGGGAATGTCTGTACTCGCTCTATATTTCGCGAAGCGGCGCCTTGATCATCAATGATCCCGTTAGAGATCATATGAGCGGCCAGATAAAATTGGTCGTATACGAACGACGCCACTCCCGATGCGGAAGCCTCGGCGCTATCGAGCGCAGACTCCGCAAAATTTTCTAACGAAGATTCAAGCCGTTGCCAGAAACTGGGCCGTTGGGCGGTAACAATGATCGGCTCATCCACTACATTTTGGCGCGTGGAAGGGTTGTATCCGACGTACCACCCTCCTGGATTGATCGCTTGATCAACTGGCTTTTCTATAAGTACCCGTTCAGGGGTTTGCAAGTCCGCTTGTATAAGCGGCGGGCCTTGGTCCAACGGCCGGGAAGATGCAACGCTTGCGGGCGGCCAGAACTCGGCTATGAAAACCGATGCGCCTAACGCCTATCAGCAAAATGAGAAAAGCGGCAGTCCCACGATTGGCGTTGATACGACAAAGCTAAGACTGCCGCAGCCCGGCTATCGTTTGCTGTGCCAGATCACTGTTTGGACTTCGTGATTCTGCGAGCGGGTTGCCATCCCATCTGTGATAACGAAGCACATTGCGTCCTGCCTCAGCTGCTTTGCCATAGCGCTCAAAGAGTTGGGCGCTTTTCTGGAGTTTCGGGAATAAGACTAATGGAGCTAGCTTAGACGCAGTTTCAGCTCGATGGCAGTTGCGCAAACAAAGCCCGCTTTCGCAGCGGGCTTTGTTTTTCGGCTTGCAAGTTACTTCACCGCTGCCCTCGTCAAATTTATAGACAAATAAGGCGCCCCCACACTCGTCTACGGAGGTGCTGCAGCGTTTAAAACGGTGCTTTAGATCGCAATTAGCGCAAATACGCTTTTTGCTGGAATAGGCAGCGTAACGGTCTGGTCACCGCTAACTTCCATTAGGTGAGTGACTGTTTGAAGGTATTGGATCACTGTCACATAGTCTTGCACTGTATCAGTGTTATCGGACGCATCGGTGACGGTGCCAAGTGCCGCATTCCAAGCGATATAAATGTTCACCTTTGTAGACTGGTTGATATTCGGCCAGGCGAGCTTAAGGCTGATTGGCGCGGCGGATCGGTTGACCCCGACAACACTCATCTTCGTCCCGGTGCTGTCCATAAACGCCATAAGATGCTGCGCGTACGGGTAGGTGGAAGTACTATTTTTCAGCACCACGTGATTTACGAGTCTTCCCCCAACGGGCACACCTAGGCGGAGAGCTACTAACGAGGGAAGAATGGCGGACGGATAGATTGTCTTCGTACTATCCGCAGTGATATGAAACAGCTCCCAAGCTGCACCGTGCTCCAGCGCGTGCCAGTTTGCACCGGCCCAGCCGGACCAAAGTGCGAGCATTGTGAAGTCGGCGGCCGCTATGCCCCCCTCCATTGCTGATGCATATTTATGTATTGCCGTTGTTTGATCGTATATGCCGAGGTCGATCGCGTGTTCCGTGACAAGTAAAGGCGTATTAGGCCACTGAGCCGTTGCAATACCAATATCAGTCAACATCCCGTACATGTCCGCCGTAGTGCCCGGCATTTCATAATATTCATGAGCGGAGATGGCATCGGGAGACTGGCCCAACTGCGCCAAAGTGTTCTTGACGTCCGCATTCCATGTTTGGCGATGGGTGGCGCCACCGATATTTGTAGCGGTTTGGATCACAATCTTTGCCGCTCTGATTTTCGCGTCTGTAGACAGATTTGCTTGTTTAATAAGCTCTGCCGCATAAGCGGCATAGGTTGCCCCCGGCCACGATGGGCTGGCGTCCAACTCGTTGCCAAGCTCCCAATACTCGACCACATCACCATTAGCAGTGGACAAAATGTAGCTCATCAATTCCAGGGCGTCGGCGGCAAAATCTGATGGCGTTGCAAACATTTTGGGAACATTTGTGTTTTTGTCCACGAACGTTTGCATGTTTAGCGTGTAGACAACTTTGCCTTGGAGATCATTTCGAACCCAAGCCAGAAACTCGTCGATCCCGAAATCAGCCGGTAGTGAAGTATTGGATGTCCACGGCTGGCTTGGCCGCGGATGCGTGCTACCGATAGCCCAGCGCCAGAGAAATGCATTGGATGGCGTGCCACCCGGGTAGCGATACAAGGCGCCCGAGAAAACTTTCAAGTTGGCAGTAACTATCGACTTTACTTTGTTATCAGCCCCAACAAACCACTGCTGAAAATCACCCCAAGGTACATTGAATCCAAACAATTCGGATGTGGTTTGTCGGGTGTTCGGGGGGTTCTGCTCGGTGATGCTCCAATAAACAGTCGGTGCCGTGTCTGCAGCCGCCTTTTCACTGGTGAGCAGCATCATTCCGGGCGGAAGGATAGCGCTAAGAGCTGCAGCAGGTACGGCTTTCAATAGTTTTCTGCGTGAATTCATCGTTCATTCATCCGGGAGGTTGGGACCACTTGCCGACCACGTCGAGCAAGCCTTTTCGGTGGCCTCTGCACAGGAGGAATGGGCTTTAACTTACTGTCGACGCCACACAAAATTATCTTAGGGCATAAGTAAGCAACGGGCAATTTTCGGGGCAGTTATTTGACTGCAGCGCGGAGATTTAGATGTTGTTCCAAGGAGGTGGCTTTGTTCAGGCCTAAAGGCAAAGAGGACTGTGTTGAGTGCCTAGGAAAGCCGCCCGCGGGGGGTTGACTTGTTCACGCCCATGCGGGCGGTCGAGGGAAGCGAGGTGCGGGTCTTGTTTAGAGCGGCTTCGATAATAGGTCGCACATAAAGACACTGCGACACGGTGGCTTTAAAGAGGAACGCGGGAACAACGATGAGGCAAAAGATTGTGCTCGTCATTTGGATTGATAGCTTTGGTTGTCCGGCAGGTTGCCAGTTTGAGCATGAAGCTGAATTAGCGGGCGTCGAAATCAAGGGCGTCGGGATGCTGTTACGAAGAACCAGAAGATTTATCTTTCTTGTCCCGCATCCCCTTGATCCAGGCGTAAAAGGCAGGAAACAGCTTGCTGGGCGTATCGCCATTCCCCGCCGCCAGATTACTTCAAGTAAAGACACTTATTTTTTTCTTAGCAGGGGTTTTGCCTGGAGCTTGGGACAAAACGGAACCGGCCAAACGTCGATCAGGCTGAGTGCGGGCGAGAACATGATGTGGGTAGCCAATCAGATGGCGAACGTGGATAGAGAAATGATTATCCGTAACGGCCAACGGGTCCCGGACCAGAGTGAAAAGACAAGCTATCGTCCGATTGGCAATTGGGAGCAAGAAGAAAACTGAATCGCACAAAACTCAAACAAAAAATAGACCGCCTCTAACAAACCCTGGTAACCATACGGCCTTTGAGTGGTTTGGCCCGGGATTCGACTCCCGCCGGGTCCGCCACGCACTTAAAAGCGCTCGGCGCCTCTAGATGGCTCCGGGCGCTTTGTTTTTTTGCGAGTTTCAATTGTCCACGACGCGAGAGGAAACGCGATCTAATCCGCCCCCACCCCAAAACTCCGGATAAAACTTCGGGCAAACGCAATGTTTGCCATCCAGCGGCGGCTCAATCAACTTCGCCTGCAGCTGCGCCAGTAATGGCTCTACCACTTGCGCGCCGTGCACCGCTTCGGCACCCACGCAATACCGATCAAGCGGGTCGGATATCTCCAGCCGTATTTGCGCGGCATCTATCCAGACGAAAACATTAATGCCACGCAAACTCACCTGCCGCGGTTGCGCGATAGTAGGAAACGCTTTTACCGCCGGAATGAATTTCGCGAATTCAGTCCCTGGATAGGAAACCCCAGGTACCGGCACCGGATTAGTTGGCGGTAATCGGGTGCCGGGGATTTCCAATTGCGCCAATATCTCCAGCAATTCCTGTTCCGTGCCAAACCGAATGGCGACCAGCAATCGATCACCATCATCCACATGGCCGCCATACGCGCGGCAATAACGAAAGTATTCAAGGCTGCGGGCCAGTCGGCCCATTTCCTCTTTACTGTAATGCTCGTAAAGATAAAGCTCCCAGCGCGTTTGCTCGTTCATGGTGACGGTTCTCCTGGGGGCGGATTGGCCAGCGCTCACGCCTGATATGGATTAGCGATATTGGTCGGCAAATACCGAGAATTGATCGGTCAAAAACGCCACAAATTCGCGCACGCGATGTGGCATAAAGCGTTTGCTCGGCAGAAACGCGTGCAAAGGGTAAGGCTCGGCCATCCAGTCGTGCAACACCTGTACCAATCGGCCCGCTTGCAGATCAGCGCGTAATTCGAATGGCGTTTTAAATAGCAAGCCCGCACCCGCGACTGCCCAGTCGTGCGCCAGCGAGGCATCGTCCACCGAGCGATTGCCGCTTACCCGCACCGTTACGGTTTGCTCGCCTTGCATAAATTGCCATTGCCGATGCTCGCTGCCGCCGCGGCCAAAGGTAATGCAATTGTGCGCGGCCAGATCCTGCGGCGTTGTCGGTGTGCCGTGGCGCTGCAGATATTCGGGTGAGGCCGTTACGATCGGGCGTTGCAGCAATAAAGGTCGCGCCACCATTCTTGAGTCCGCGGGTATGCCGTAGCGGATGGCCACATCCACTTGGTCACGGATGACGTCCAGCGGCCGATCTCCCGCAGCCAGCTTGATTTCCACGCCCGGATGTTGCGCCAGAAATTCATCAAACCAGGCCAGCAAGGTGGTGCGCGCCAGATCAGCCGGTGCCGCCACGCGCAGTCGCCCCACCAGCCGGGTGCGCTGCTCCGTGACCAGCGCCTCGCCCTCCGCCACCAGTTCAAACGCGCGCGTCGCGTAGTCCAGCAGCGTTTGCCCCTGCTCGGTAAGCCGCATCGCGCGCGTGGAGCGCTCGAACAAGCGTGTGCCCAGTTGGGTTTCCAACCGCTTTAACGCTGCGCTGGCCGCAGCGGGCGTCACGCCCATCACCGCCGCTGCCCCGGTCAGGCTGCCCGAACGTGCGGTATGCACCAGTACCGCCAGATCGCCGATATTTTCAATTTTCATTTGAAAGTCATAGCCAGATTGTCGCCTTATCAATTCTAGCGCGGCTATGCAGAATCGGGGCTCACAACTTGCTGCAGGCCACTGGAGGCCATCATGAACGCCAATACTGCGAATACATCCCCTAAAACCGCCACTGTGCTGTCGCTGACCACAGACGGCGCGATTGCGCTGATCAACGCCGCGCGTGCCGCCGCTGCTGAAATCGGCATTGAAGTCACCATCGCCGTCACCGATGCGGGCGGCCATCTGAAGGCGTTTGAACGGGCCGATCACGCGCCGTTTCTGACGGCCGATGTGGCGATCGATAAAGCATGGACTGCCGCTTCGTTCGGCCTGCCCACGCAAACCTGGAACGGCATTATCCAGAACGAAGCGGTCGCCCCGTTGGCGCTGCGCCCGCGCATGGTGGCCGTGGGTGGCGGCTATCCCGTCGTGCTCAATGGCGAAGTGATTGGCGGCATCGGCATTTCGGGCGGCAACGCGCAGCAAGACCACGACGCGTGCGAAGTAGCGCTCAAACAGCTGGGCTTTGAACTGCGCTAAACGGCGGCAGCACTCCGGACACGATCATGACAAAAATTTTCTTTAAAGGCGGCGCTTTGGGCAGGGCTGCGGCGCTGATCATGCTGGCGTTGGCGTTGTCGCCCGCCAGCAGTTATGCCTCCCCGGCCGATGACGTCAGCAACGCCGCCACCGACCTGTACGCGCGGATGTCAGCGCACGATCTGGCTGGCGTACAGCGGTATGTGCCCGCAACCGGCTTCACCGAAATCGAAGCGGGCGCCAGCGCAGCGCGCCGCCTGGATATGCAGGCATTTGCCGCGCTATTCCAGGCCCCGCTGGACATCAATCTGCGCGCCACGTCGCTCGATGTGCAAGTGCTGGGTGATACCGCCATTGTGATCGGGCAACGCGTTGGCTCGGTGACGCCGAAAGGCAAAACGGCGGTGGCCAGCACCGTGTTGTTTAGCTCGGTCTGGTCGCTTGACGCTGGCCACTGGCAATTGCGACATATGCATTTGTCCGCGCCAGCAGAGAGCCCGGCGCAATAAATCAGCGGCGCTGAGGGCGTGTGGCCACATCAACAATCCTTCAGCGCACCCGCTATGGTTTTGCCAACCTCGCACGCGCCGCCTGCGACCTCAGAAAAAATCTTAGGACTTGTCTTATCTCACTGCGCCATCATATGATTGAGCAATCACTCACCTAAAGCATGGATAGACCTGCGTGGCTCGTCCCCTTAGCGAAGACAAACAATTTGCCCTGCTAGCCGCCGCCGCCGAGTTGGTCGCGTTGCAAGGCGTAGGCGCGCCCACCTCGCAGATTGCGCGGCAAGCGGGTGTGGCCGAAGGCACGTTATTCCGCTATTTCGCCACCAAAGATGATTTGCTCAACCAGCTTTATCTGCATCTTAAAAGCGAGCTTTGTACGGCGCTCACCGCAGAAAATCTGGCCGCATATTCTTTAAAAGAACGTGCGCACGCGGTGTGGAATTTATATATCGATTGGGGCCTTGCTCATCCGCTGGCCGCCAAAGCGCTAAGCCAGTTACATGTATCCGACAAGGTATTGCCGGAAACCCGCGCCAAAGCACACGCGATGTTTCCCGATGTCAGCGAGATTGTCGGCAATGTATTCGCCGGATTATCGCAGCAGCAATCCACTGCATTTTCGGAAATGCTGTTAGGTACCCTGGCGGAAACGACTTTGAGTTTCGCTGCCAGCAATCCCGCGCAATCCCAGTCTTATAAAGCGGCGGGCTTTGCCTTTTTATGGCGAGGTCTGGCCCACGATTGATCACCTCTAGCGCCTCATTGTATGGGGCATTGCTTTAACTGATTAAATGAGTGAGTACGCGCTTATTCTGCGCATTAAATAAAAACTTTGCCTAAATCGTATTCCATTCGGGAGTCAGCCATGAATCGCAAAACCAGCCAGCGTAAATCCGATATGCCGCCGCGCTTTAAAAACGAAGAACCCACCCGCCCTATCAAATTTGGAGTCTCCGATTTTTTCGACGTGATCAACAAACTGTTCTTTGATGCCAGCACGCGCCCACCCGCGCCGTTGCCCGTAGTGCCCACGGATTGGACCGCGTTTATGCAGCCATCGCCGCAATTAAAACTGGTTTGGTTGGGGCATTCGACGTTTGTATTGAATATGGAGGGCAAAAACATCCTGCTTGATCCGGTATTTGGCGAGTCGGTATCGCCATTGCCGGTCGGTTGGAAGCGGTTTCAACCTGCGCCCGTCGCGCTCGAAGCATTGCCCCACATCGATTTCGTCGTGATTTCGCACGACCATTACGATCATCTGGATGAAACCACCGTGCGTTTTCTGGCAAAAACGACCTCCGAATTCATCGTGCCATCCGGCATGGGCGCGTGGCTGCAGCGTTGGGGTGTTGTCGCTGAACGCATTAGCGAACTTGATTGGCACGGCAGCCTGCAACGCGGCAGTTTGCGCTTTACCGCCACCCCCGCACGGCACGAATCGGGCCGCGGTTTGTTTGATCGGGCGCGCACCCTGTGGGCGTCGTGGGTCATCACCGGCGAGCAGCAAAAGCTGTATTACAGCGGCGATTCGTCGTATGGCAAACACTTTGCCGATATTGGCGAGCGCTATGGGCCCTTTGACGTCAGCATTATCGAAAACGGTCAATATGATTTGCGCTGGGCCGATTCACACATGCAGCCCGAAGAAACCATCCAGGCCGCCATTGATCTGCGCAGCAAACTGTTTGTGCCCGCGCATTGGGGTATGTTCCAGCTGTCCACCCATGCCTGGGACGAGCCAGTGGTGAGAAGTTTTCAGCTGGCGCAGCAGCGCGGCCTGCCAATGGCGACGCCGATGCTGGGCGAGCTGACACAGCCCGATCGCATCCACGCCACGCCGTGGTGGCAGGCCATAACGCGGCCCGCGCGGGCCAAACGCGGGTGCGCTATATTTCGATGTGCCAGCGCGGCTTGATACATGCAATGCAGCGCGGCTTTTACACCAACAGGAGCCTGCGGTCCATGAATAAAGACGCGCTCGCGGATATATATCGCGCTTATATCGCGTGTCTAAATCAGCAGGATTGGCCGGGCCTCGGTCAATTTGTCGATGAGCAGGTGCGCTACAACGGCCAGCTGATTGGCCTGTCCGGATATCGCGCCAATCTGCAAAAGGATTATCGCGACATTCCGGATTTGCACTTCACTATCGATCTTCTGATTGCTGAACCGCCGCGCATTGCCGCGCGGCTTTTATTTGATTGCACGCCAGTGGGCACGTTTCTCGGCATCGCGGTCAATGGCCGGCGCGTTTCATTCAGCGAGAATGTGTTTTATGAATTTGCCGACGGCAAGATTGCGCAGGTGTGGTCGGTGATCGATAAAGCCGCGATTGAAGCGCAGCTTTAGCAAACGCAGCGCGCCAATTACGCCGCCATGCGCCTGCGGCGCAGCCACCCGGCTTCGCGCAAACGGTCGTACACCAAGTTGTAAACATAGGCGTACGGCAAAAAGAACAGCAGCAAACCGACTTCCATCGCAAACGCTTCCAGCAGCGTAATCGAGAGCCACCACGCCGCCATCGGCAGCACTACCGCCATCAATCCGGCCTCAAAACCCAGCGTGTGCCACACGCGTACCCACAGCGTGCGCTTGAAGCCAAGCCGCTTTTGCAGGCGGTCGAACAGCGTGTTGTACGTCATGTTCCACAGCGTGGCAGTCAGCGAAATCGCCAGCGTCAACAGGCCCATCGTCAGCGGCGGCTGGTCCATCAACAGCGTCAGCGCAGGCACACAGATCAGCAGCGCCAAGGCTTCAAAGCACACTGCATGCAGAATCCGTTCAACCAGGTTCTTGTTCGGCAACATCATTTCACTCCGCACTTCATTTGCAAGCCGGGACTATAGGGCTTACATTTATGCGCATCAACCACCAATATCCGATCACCAGGTTTCATTTATGCAACGCCTTGATTGGGATAATCTGCGTGTACTGCTGGCCGTGGTGCGAACTGGCAACCTGCGCATCGCCAGCGCGCGACTACGTTTAAGTAGCGCCACCTTGTCACGCCGGCTGGATACGCTGGAAGAACAACTGGGCGGCAAGCTGGTCGAGCGCACTTCAACCGGCTGCGAAACCACCGCGCTTGGGCTGCGTATCGCCACGTGGGCCGAACAAATGGAAGGCTCCGCCAATGAAATCCTGCGCGAGGCCGATACCCCCGAAGAAATCGAAGGCACCGTGCGCATCAATGCGGATGAATGGCTGTGTTTTTTGCTGACCTCGCTCATCCCGCCCCTACATCAACGCCATCCCGCATTACATATCGAGATATTGGCGTCGCAATATCCATTTAATCTGGCCAGGCGCGAGGCCGATATTTCGCTGCGCTATGGCAAGCCCGAAACCGGCGATTTACTGGGCAAACGTTTGGGGCAAATAGAATTTGGCCTGTATGCCAACCAGACTTATGTCGATGCGCATGCGGTCGCCATCCACAACCGGCAATGGCAGGCGCTCGATTTTATTGGTCTGGACGAATCCCGCGCTGATCAGACCATGGATAGCTGGCTCAATGCCCTGCCCGGCGCACCGCAACCGTGGCTGCGCGGCAATAACGCCTTGAGTATTTACGATGGCGTGCATGCCGGCGCTGGATTGGGTTTGATGGCCGAATTTACCGCGCATATCAGCCCGTCGTTTTGTCGCGTACTGGATGCGCCCGAATTATCGCGTGAGGTCTGGCTTTGCGTGCACCGGTCGCTCAGAGAAAACGCGCGCGTGGATGCGGTGATTGAGTTTCTGGAAGAAGTCTGGCCCGCGTGATGGGCCAACAATAGATCTCGCAGCCAAGCGCCTGCCTTAAACTAGACTGCATTGCCCAAGCCATTTATTTATCCAAGAGATTCCATATGACCCGCAGCCAGACTTTTACCCGCCGCCTTGGCATTCGCCATCCAGTGATTCAAGCGCCTATGGCCGTGATCGGCACGCCTGAATTGGCTGCGGCCGTCTCCAATGCGGGCGGATTGGGTTCGTTGGCGCTCGGGCATTTAACGGTGGCGCAAGCGGCGGAGCAAATCCGCAAAACACGCGTGCTGACGACCGCGCCATTTAGCGTCAATTTCTTTTGCCACCAGCCACCCAAACGCTCGGACGAACAGGACATCGCGTGGTTGCAATTCCTTGCGCAAAAAACCGGTGTGCCGCGCGCCGCCTTGCCCGAACAATTGCGCGAAATCTACGATACCGCCTACGCCAATGCGCCGTTGCTGGACATGTTATTGGCCGAGCGCCCCGCCCTGGTCAGTTTTCATTTCGGTGTGCCCGAAGTGGCCGCCATCAAGGCGTTACGCGACGCGGGCATCGTTACCATGGCCACCGCCACCAGCCTGGCCGAAGCACAACAAATCGAAGCGGCGGGCATCGATATGCTGTGCGCGCAAGGTTATGAAGCGGGCGGACATCGCGGCATTTTTGATCCGGCCGAAGATTTAAAGCTAAGCACCTTTGCCTTGACGCGTTTATTGGTCAGCAAATGCAATCTGCCGGTGATTGCAGCGGGCGGCATTATGGATGGCGCGGGCATCGCGGCCGTGATCAATCTGGGCGCGGCCGGTGCGCAATTGGGCACCGCGTTTATTGCCTGCCCTGAATCCAGCGCCAGCGCTGCCTATCGCGCGCAATTGCTGGGCGCGGGTGCGTATAACACGGCAGTCACCGCCAATATTTCGGGTCGACCGGCACGCGGCATGGTTAACCGCATGTATTTCTCGGCGCATGCGGGCAAAGTGCCGGATTACCCGGTGGCGTATGACGCGGCCAAAGTTTTAAATCAATGGGCCAACGCACAAGGCAATTACGATTACGCCGCGCATTGGGCCGGGCAAGGTGCGCCCTTGGCGCGAGAAATGCCGGCAGCACAATTGCTCGACGTGTTGGTGGAGGAATGGCAGCGCGCATCATCCGCCGCCGGCCAATAAATAGCGGACAAGGCTGTCAGATACGCTTGAGCAAATACGTATCCATAATCCAGCCATTTTTCTCCCGCGCTTCTGCCCTCACCCGATCAATTTCAGCTTTTACCTCATCGACGCGCCCGCTCATCAAAATCTGATCGGGCGTGCCGATATAAGCGCCCCAATAAATCTCGTATTCGTCGCCCGGCACGCATTGATAACTATTTTCCGCATCCAGCATCACCACCATATTGCTGCCATAGTGCACCCGGCGCTCTGCCAGCCTGCGCCCGGTAGTAATCTCGACCGCGTCGCCAATTTCGTTCAAAGGCACTTTATGTTGCGCGGTCAACGCCTGAATGCTGGTAATGCCGGGGATGACTTCGTATTCCAGTTGCAAGCCGCGACGTTTGATTAATGCATTCAATATACGAATAGTGCTGTCATATAAGGACGGATCGCCCCACACCAGAAAGGCGCCGCATTCGTCTTCAGCCAACTGCTCATTGATCAGCTGTTCAAACAGTGCTTCTTTGGCCAGATTCAGATCAACTACAGCGCCGTGATAATCAGCAACGCCTCGCGTACGCTCCGGCAAAGTGGCTTCGACAAAGCGATATTCATGATTCTGGATATAGCGCTCGCAAATATCCTTACGCAATTGCGTCAACTTCTCTTTGGCCGGGCCTTTATCCAGAATAAAGAAAACATCAGTGCGATTAAGCGCATTGACCGCTTGCATCGTAATATAGTCGGGATTACCTGCACCGATGCCGATCACGAGTATCTTTTTCATTTCTCTTATCCTTCAAATCGCCAGAACCATCTCAATCTGCTTTTGCTGCTTTCTCTGCGCGCTTTTTGCGCTCGCTATATCGGTCCGTCAAATACGGCGATACATGCCGCGTTAGCAAAGTAAATTTAAGTAATTCTTCCATTACATCCACGGTGCGATCGTAATACTCGCCCGGCAACATCCGCCCTGCTTCATCAAATTCATTAAACGCCGCGGGCACCGAAACCTGATTGGGCACTGCCAGCATGCGCATCCAGCGGCCCTGCTGGCGCATCTGGTTAACGGCATTAAACGAATGCACGCCGCCGCAGACTTCCATCACCGCCAGCGTTTTGCCTTGCGTGGGCCGTGTGCCGCCAGCAAATAACGGAATCCAGTCGATCTGCGCTTTCATCACGCCGGTTAACGCGCCGTGGCGTTCGGGCGAGCACCAGACCATGCCTTCGCTCCAGCGCGCCAGTTCGCGTAATTCCAGCACTTTGGGGTGGTTTTCTGAATCCTCGTCCGGCAAAGGCAAACCGGCCGGATTAAAGATGCGTACTTCCGCACCCATCGCCGCCAGCAAACGCGCCGCTTCTTCGGTCAGCAAGCGGCTGTAAGAACGCGCCCGCAGCGAGCCATACAGTAACAGAATGCGCGCGGGATGCGCCGCTGCACCGGGTGGCAGCAAGGCGGCCGTATCGGGCGTGACGAAATGGGTTAAATCAAGATGCGGGGGCAGTTCAGTATTCGACACGGTCAGGCCTGAAGATCAGTTGAAATGGAAAGCGCGGACAGCGCCGTTGTCAGACGTTGCCAGCCCGCTTCATCGGGTGGCAAGCCGAGGCGCAGGCTGGGCACGTGGTCAAAACGGCGCACCCAGATGCCCTGCTCGGCCAGCTGCTTGTGCAGCGCGGCGGCATACTCGGTGCGCAGCCAGGCAAACAATGGGGTGGCGGCGACGTTGGCAAAACCCGCATCGGCCAGCAACTGTGCCAAACGCAAACCGGCAGCGCGCAAAGCGACGTCGGTCGATTCTTGCCAGGCGGTATCCAGCAAGGCGGCCCGCACCACGGCGCGCGCCGGGCCAGAAATACTCCACGGGCCACGCAGCAAGGCCAGCCGCTGCAATACCCCGGGCGCAGCCAGCACAAAACCCACCCGTGCGCCGGCCAGTCCGTAAAACTTGCCGACCGAGCGCAGCACGATCAGCCCATCCAGTGCGCTGTGCGCCGCCATGCTGGCCACCGGCAAGGCCTCCAGAAATGCCTCGTCCACGATCAGCGTGCCGCCGCGCGCGCGTAGTTGTTGCTGCCAATCCAGCAGCACATCGGGTGCATATAACTCGGCGGTCGGATTGTTGGGGTTCACCAGCACCAGATGCTGCAGCGATGCGGGCAAGGCCGCGCCGGGCTGCAAGACAAAGTCGTCCGCGCTTGCCAAGTCGGCCACAGCGGGTGTCACAAAGCGTCGCAGCCTAAAGCCCGCGGCGGCAAAGGCCGGTGCGTACTCGCCATACGTCAGCAGACTGACGCCGATCTCGCCCGCTGGTAACACTGCGGGCAGCATGCGAATGGCCGCTTGCGTGCCAGCCACCGCCAATGCAGCGGGCGCGCCGTAATGCCGGGCGGCGATCATTTCGAGATCATCGCCGTCATCGGGCAAGCGCAGCCACGCAGCCGCCTCCAGCGCGGGCACGGGATAGCCGTGGGGGTTGATGCCGGTGGAGAGATCAAGCCACTGCTCGCGCGGACGGCCATATTGCGCAATCGCGGCGCTCAGGTTGCCGCCGTGCGGCACGGCGGGGATGGGTTGCAACATCGGGGCCTTTCAGCAAATTCGCGTTTAGCGAGTGATTACGACAACAGCCAACGTCAACATGCTTTGCAGCACCAGCCACAGCAGCACCGCGCGTTTTACCAGATTTAGCGCCCGAACCACATCCTGCGCTTGCGGCGGTTGGCCCTCACCCAAAGGCGGCCTGGCTTCCAGCGCGCCGTGGTAAAACGCCGCGCCGCCGCATAAAACCTGCAAACTGCCCGCGCCGCTGGCCATCACCGGCCCGGCATTCGGGCTGTCCCACGCGGGCGCTTGCGCCTGCCAGCAACGCCAGGCCGCGCGCGCATTGCCGCACAGCGCATAGGCGGCCGCCGTCAAGCGGGCGGGTAGCCAGTTCAGCGCGTCATCAATACGCGCGGCGGCCCAGCCAAAACGCAGCAAGCGCGGCGTGCGATAGCCCCACATCGCATCCAGCGTATTGGCCAGTCGAAACGCCAATGCGCCCGGCCCACCGGCGACAGCAAACCAGAACAGCGCGCCAAAGATGGCGTCATTGCCATTTTCCAGCGCCGATTCGATGGCGGCGCGCGCCACGGCGGGCGTATCGGCCTGAGTTAGATCGCGGCTCACGATGCGCGCAGTCAGCCGGCGCGATTCGGCCAGATCGCCCGCCAGCAAAGCGGCGGCAATCGGGCGGATATGCTCTTCCAGACTGCGCGCGCCCAACGCAAACCACAGCAGCAAGGCATGCAGCAGCCACGCGAGCTGCCATGGCAAATTCAGTAACAGATACGCGGCCAGCGCCGTTGGCAGCAACACCATGCCGGCCCACGCCACCACGCCCAGCAAACGCGGCCACACCACGCCGCGTGATCCCGCAGTCCGGTAATCCGGGTTCAGCGCGCGCTCCAACTGTTGCGCGATACGGCCAAAGCCCACCAGCGGATGCCAGCGGCGCGGCTCGCCCCAGATGCGGTCGATGGCCACGCCGGTCCACGTTAGCGCGCACAGGCTGATCAAATCAGGCCACATGGCACGGCCCGGCCACGCGGCGCTCGGGAAAGGGGATGGCATAATGCCGCAGGTTTTTACGCATAACTTGATTTAAACGAAGGAAAGTCGAAATGTCCGGCGCGTTGATGATACAGGGTACCAGCTCCGATTCCGGCAAAAGCACGTTGGTGGGCGCGCTGTGCCGCCTGGCGCGACGGCGCGGTTTGCGCGTGGCGCCGTTCAAACCGCAGAACATGTCGCTAAACAGCGCGGTGACGGTGGATGGCGGCGAAATCGGCCGCGCACAAGCGTGGCAGGCACTGGCGGCCGGCATCGTGCCCGAAGTCGATATGAACCCGGTGTTGCTCAAGCCCAATAGCGATATCGGCGCGCAAGTCATCATCCACGGCCATGCGGTGGGCAATTACAACGCGGTGGCGTATCACGCGTTTAAACCCAAAGCCTTGCAGGCGGTGCTGGCGTCGTTCGGGCGCTTGCGGCAACGCATGGATTGCGTGCTGATCGAAGGCGCGGGCAGCCCGGCGGAAGTCAACCTGCGCGCCAACGACATCGCCAATATGGGCTTTGCCGAAGCCGCCGATGTGCCGGTGATTCTGGTGGCCGACATCGACCGTGGCGGCGTGTTTGCGCAGATCATTGGCACGTTGGCCTGCTTGTCTGAAGCCGAACGCGCGCGCATCAAAGGCATCGTCATCAACAAGTTTCGCGGCGATGTGGCGCTGCTTAAACCGGGGCTGGACTGGGTGGAAGCGCAAACCGGCCAGCGCGTGCTGGGCGTGGTGCCATTTGTGCCCGGCCTGTGGCTGGATGGCGAGGATATGCTGCCCAGCGCGCGCCGCGCCGCCGCCACCTCAGCCCATGCCCTGCGCGTGGTGGTGCCCGCGCTGCCGCGCATTTCCAACCACACCGATTTCGACGCGCTGCGCGCACATCCGCAAGTGGACTTCAGCTATGTGCGCGCGGGCGAGCCGATTCCCCCGGCCGATCTGGTGATCCTGCCGGGCAGCAAAAGCGTGCAGCGCGATCTGGCCTGGCTACGCGCCAACGGCTGGGAGGCGTATCTGCAGCGGCATTTGCGCTATCAGGGCAAGGTGATCGGCGTGTGCGGCGGCATGCAGATGCTGGGGCGCGCATTGCACGATCCGCATGGCATCGAGAGCGAGGTGACGGCGACGGCGGGTTTGGGCCTGCTGGATTATGTGACGACGCTGGAAGCGGAAAAGCAGTTGGTCAACACCACGGGCCAGCTGGCGTTTGCGGCGGCAGCGGTGCGCGGTTATGAGATTCATATGGGCGTAACTCACGGCCCGGCGCTGGCCAACCCGGCACTGTATCTGGGCGAGCCACCGCGGCCCGAAGGCGCGCTGTCGGCGGATGGGCAAGTGCTGGCGACTTATCTGCATGGTCTGTTCGATGCGCCCGAAGCGTGCGCCGCGCTGCTGCGCTGGGCCGGGCTGAACGACGTGGCGCAGATTGACCACGACGCGCGGCGCGAAGCGTCGATTGACCAACTGGCCGACGCGGTGGAAGCGGCGCTGGATATGGATGCGATCTGGGCGCTGCTGGATTAAGCCGCCGCATAGGGTGGGTCTCGACCCACCCCTCAAAGTGGCATCTTGAGCCATCGCACTCCGAATCATCGGCTTTGAATGGTGGGTCTTGACCCACCACTCAAAGTGGCAACTTGAGCCATCGCACGCGGAACCATCGGCTTTGAGTGGTGGGTCTTGACCCACCCTATGAAAACAGCGCAGCGGCGAATTGGGGGTTGGAAGGCCAGTACGCATGCATATACGACGCAGTGATCGCGCCATGTCGGTACCATGCGTCAGCGGCGTAGCGATGGTGGAATACCGACGCGGTGGAGGCAGCGCTGGATATGGATGCGATCTGGGCGCTGCTGGATTAAGCCCGCATAGGGTGGGTCTCGACCCACCCCTCAAAGTGGTATCTTGAGCCATCGCACTCCAAATCAACGGCTTTGAATGGTGGGTCGAGACCCACCCTATAAAAACAGCGCAGCGGCAAATTGGGGGTTCGATGGCCAGTACGCGTGCATATACGACGCAGTGATCGCGCCATGTCGGTACCACGCCTCACCGGCTTTGCCGCTATCCGGATTGGCGGCTACGCGCCACGGCGTCAGCGGCGTAGCGAAGGTGGAATAGTGAAAGGTATGCCCGCGCAGCACGCCCTGTTCGCTCTCCACCACCTGCATGCCCAGCGCCGCAAAGCGCGTTTGCATGCGCGCCTGGCCTGGCAGCAAGCCCAGCATGGCCACGCACTCGCCGGCTACATCGGTCAGCGCCTCGGCCAGATACAGCATGCCGCCGCACTCCGCCACCAACGGCCGCCCTGCCGCCACGTGTGCACGCAGTGATGCTGCGGTGGTGTGGTTGCGCGCTAACGTTGCCGCGTGCAATTCCGGATAGCCGCCCGGCAAATAAACGGCATCGCAAGCCGCGGGCAACGCTTCATCAGCCAATGGCGCAAAGAACACCAGCTGCGCCCCCATCGCCCTCAGCAAATCCAGGTTGGCTGGATAGATAAACGAGAACGCCGCATCACGCGCGATCGCGATGCGTTTGCCCGCCAGCAATGGGGGCACCACCGTGGTCGCAGCGGGCGTTGCAAATTCCACCTGCGGCGGCAATTGCGCCAGCGCTGTCGTGGCAATGGCAGCGGCGGCGCGTTCAAGCCGCGCATCCAGATCATCGATTTCCGCCGGTTGCTGCAAGCCCAGATGGCGCTCAGGCAGGCTTAAGGCCGTCTCCGCCGCCACATGCCCCAGCCAGCGTAAATCTGCGGGCATGGCCTGTTGCAGCAACTCGGCATGGCGCAGCGAGCCCACCCGATTGGCCAGCACGCCATAAAACGGCAAGCCGTCACGAAACCGCGCCAGCCCGAACGCAATTGCAGCAAAGCTCTGCGCCATGCCTTTGCCGCTAATCACCGCCAGCACCGGCACGCCCAAGGCGATGGCCAGATCGGCGCTGCTGGGCGTGCCGTCGTACAAGCCCATCACGCCTTCAATCAGGATCAGATCGGCCTCGGCCGCCGCTTGCGCCAGCAACTGGCGGCAACCATCCGCGCCCACCATGCCCAGGTCGAGGTTATAAACCGGCTGGCCGCTGGCGCTTTCCAGCCATTTGGGGTCGAGAAAATCCGGTCCGGTTTTAAACACGCGCACGCGGCGGCCCATGCGGCGGTGATAGCGCGCCAGGCCCGCCGTGATCGTGGTCTTGCCCGAGCCCGACGCGGGCGCGCTGATCAGCAAGGCGGCACACGCGCTCATCGCTTAAAACTCGACGCCACGCTGCGCTTTAACGTGTTGTTCACGGTACGGATGTTTGACCAGCGTCATTTCAGTGACCAGGTCAGCCGCTTCGATCAGCGCTTCGGGCGCGTGGCGGCCGGTCACCACGATATGCAGCATTTCGGGCCGTGCGGCAAATACGCTCAGCACCTCGTCCAGCGGCAGATATTCGTATTTCAGCACCGTGTTCAGCTCATCCAGAATCACCATCTGGTAGTCGCCGCTTTCGATCATGCGGCGCGCCTCGTCCCAACCTTTGCGGGCGGTGGCAATGTCTTTGCTGCGATCTTGCGTGTTCCAGGTGTAGCCATCGCCCATCGTCACAAAGTCGCAGGTGGCCACTGCGCCCAGAAAATCGCGTTCGGCCGTATGCAAAGCGCCTTTAATAAATTGCACCACGCCCAGCTTCATGCCATGGCCCAACACGCGTACCGCCATGCCGAAGGCGGCAGTGGATTTGCCCTTGCCAGTGCCGGTATTCACCATCAGCAAGCCTTTTTCGACGGTGGCTTCGGCCTGTTTTTTTTCATGGCCGGCTTTGCGGCGTTCCGTCATGCGCTGGTGCGCGGCGGGATCAGTCTTCATTAGGTACTTCCTGTCTGGGCGATGGCGACAGTCACGCCATCAAGTCGAAATCGGGGTATTACCAGCGCGCCACCGGCGGCGGCGAGCAAAGCGCACGGTTCGCTGACGCCACTCACGCCCAACTGCGCTTGCGCGGCGGCGGACGGCGTCCAGGTGACGGGCAAGGCATTGATCTGTGCGACGCTAAAACCGTGCAGCGGCAGCGCGTGCGTGGTGCAAAACTGCAGCAACGCAGGGGTGGCCAGCTTGCTGTCCAGCGTGGCGATCACGGCAATCTGCTCGATAACGCCGTCCACCGCGGCCAGCGCGCCCGTTACCGCCGCACTGATTTGCTGCGCCGAGACATCACGCCGGCAGCCTATGCCCACTACCCATTTGCGCATCCGCGTCCACGCCATGAAAATTTCTGCCCGCGCGCATGAATGGCGCTTGTTACGGGCCTTTGCCCGCGCTGGTAGAATCATACCGTAACTATTACCAGACACGCGCCGCACTCCCGCTGCCCTTAGCGTGCTCACCCCATCCCCGGAGCTTCTTCACCATGCAACTGCGCAAAATCCCCGTTACCGTCGTCACCGGCTTTCTGGGTAGCGGCAAAACCACGCTGCTGCGTCACATCCTGCAACACGCGCAAGGCCAGCGCATTGCGGTCATCGTCAACGAATTTGGCGAGCTGGGCATTGATGGCGAAATCCTCAAGGGTTGTGGCATCGGCTGCGACGACGCAGGCAATGAAACCGCGGGCCAGCTGTACGAACTGGCCAACGGCTGCCTGTGTTGCACGGTGCAGGAAGAGTTCTACCCGGTGATGGAAGCGCTGAACGAACGGCGCGACCAGATCGACCACGTGCTGATCGAAACCTCGGGCCTGGCGCTGCCCAAGCCACTGGTGCAGGCGTTTAACTGGCCGTCGATCAAGAACAGCTTTACCGTCGACGCCGTGATTACCGTGGTGGACGGCCCGGCCACCGCTGCGGGCCAGTTTGCGGAAAACCCGCAAGCCGTGGACGCGCAACGCAAGGCGGACCCCAATCTGGACCACGAATCGCCGCTACACGAATTATTTGCCGATCAGCTCTCCGCCGCCGACCTGGTCATCCTTAACAAAATGGACCAGCTGGACCCGGCGCATATCGCCGCCGTCGAAGACACCATCCGCGAAGACATCCCGGCGCACGTCAAGATTGTGCGTGCGCAAAACGGCCAGCTGGATCTGGCCACGCTGTTGGGCCTGGAGGCCAGATCAGAAGAAGGCATCGAACAACGCCACGGCCATCACGGCTCGGCCGATGATCCTGACCATCATCACGATGATTTCGATTCGGTGGTGGTGCATGCCGAAACCACATCGCGCGAAGCCACCATCGCCGCCTTGCGCAGCCTGGTGCAGGCGCACGACATCTATCGCGTAAAAGGCTTCGCCGCCCTGCCCGACGCCCCGATGCGGCTGGTGATTCAGGGCGTGGGCACGCGCTTTGACAGCTATTTTGATCGGCGCTGGCAGGCCGGCGAAAACCAAAGCAGCCGCTTTGTCCTGATCGGCGCCGAGCTGGACCAGGCCACATTGCAACAAGCGCTGACCGACGCGCTGGCCCACGCCACGCAAGCGGCCTGAGCGCATGCATTTATTGCGCACCACGCCGGGCGGTTTTGTCGATGACAGCGCAGGCGTCATCCGGATCGAGCAACGCCCGGCGCAGATTGTGGTGCTGAGTTCGGCCGACACCACGCTGGCCTTGCTGGCCGGTGCGGTGGCGCGGCTGGGCCCGGATTTTCCCAGCGTGCGGCTGGCGAATGTCACGTTTCTACGGCAACCGGCGTCGGTGGATTTTTATGTCGACGATGTGTTGCAGCATGCGCAAGCCGTGGTCATCGATCATCTGGGTGGCGAAAGCTACTGGCCCTATGGCATCGAGCAAGCGATGGCGCTGGCGCGCTCGCGCGGCCAAACGCTGGCGATGTTCTCGGGTGACTTGCAAGAAGACTCCAACCTGATCGCCAAAAGCACCGCCCCGGCCGCCTTGTGCCAACAGCTGTGGCGCTATCTGCGCGAAGGCGGTGCGCAGAATGCCGAAGCATTTTTGCGCGCCATTGCCTTCCACACGCTGGGCTGGGGCAGCGAGCCCGAGCCACCGCGTGCGCTGCCCGCCGCATCGATCTATCTGCCCGGTTTGCATCAACCCAGCGTGGCGGACTGGCAAGCGCGCTGGCAGGTGGGCGCGCCGGTGGTGGCCATCGTGTTTTACAAAGCGCATCTGCAAGCCGCCAATACCGCGGTGTTTGATGCCTTGATCGACGCGCTGCTCGCGGCCGGGTTAAACCCGCTACCCATGGCGGTGACGTCGCTGAAGGACGGCATCAGCAAGCAGGTAATGCGCCAGCTGTGCGCCGAGCAGCAGGTGGCGCTGGTACTGAACACCACCGCTTTCGCCGCCTCCGCCATCGACGACCCGGCGCCGCTCGATCTGTTTGGCGATGCGCCGGTGTTGCAAGTCATCCTGTCCGGCAGCAACCGCGAAGCGTGGCAAGCCGACAACCAAGGGCTTAATTCGCGCGATATCGCCATGCATGTGGCGCTGCCCGAAGTCGACGGCCGCATCATCACGCGCGCCATCAGCTTCAAGGGCCTGGCTTATCGCTGCCCGCATACCGAAGTCGACGTGGTGCAATACCAGCCCGATCTGGAACGCATCGATTTTGTGGTGACGCTGGCGCAGCGCTGGTGCCGTTTGCGCACGCTGCCCAACGTCGACAAAAAACTGGCGCTGATCCTGGCCAACTATCCGATGAGCGAAGGCCGCATCGGCAATGGCGTCGGCCTCGATACGCCCGCCTCAGCACTGGGCGTGTTGCAAATGCTGGCGGACCAGGGCTATCAGATCGGTGACTTGCCACGCGATGGCGACGCGCTGATTGCGCAGCTTACCCAAGGCGTGACCAACGACCCCGCCACCCGCGCCCTGCGCCCGGCGTTGCAAAGCTATGCGCTGGCGGATTACCTGGCGCAGCTGGCGCAATTGCCACCCGAAATCAAAGCCGCCATCGACGCACGTTGGGGCACACCCGAAAACGATCCGACGTTGCGCCAGGGCCGCTTTACCATTGCCGGCTGGCGTTGCGGCAACGTATTTGTCGGCATCCAGCCGTCCCGCTCGCGCGGCGAGGCCGATTACGCCAGTTATCACGATGCCGAACTGGTGCCGCCGCATGCCTATCTGGCGTTCTATTTCTGGCTGCGCCATGCCTGGCGCATCGACGCGGTGGTGCATCTGGGCAAGCACGGCAATCTGGAATGGTTGCCCGGCAAAAGCGTGGCGCTGGGTTCCACTTGCTGGCCCGATCTGATCCTGGGGCCGTTGCCGCATCTATACCCGTTTATCGTTAACGATCCGGGCGAAGGTTGCCAGGCCAAACGCCGCGCCCAGGCCGTCATCATCGACCACCTGATGCCGCCGCTCACGCGCGCGGAAAACTACGGCCCGCTGCAGGATCTGGAACGCCAGGTCGACGAATATTACGAAGCCTTGATGGTGGATGCGCGCCGCGCCAGGCTGCTGCGCCAGACCATTCTGCAAGCCATCAAACAGAACAAGCTGCACGAAGAACTTAACCTGAGCACGCCAGCGGGTGACGAGGATGCACTACTGACGCGTGTCGATGCCTGGTTGTGCGAACTGAAAGAAGCGCAGATCCGCGATGGCCTGCATGTGTTTGGCCAGTCGCCGACCGAGCGGCAACGGCGCGATACCTTGCAAGCACTGGCGCGTTTTCCGGTGGGTGATGGCCAAGGCGCACAGGCCGGTTTGATTGCGGCGCTGGCGCGCGACCTGCAGCTGGGCGCGCAGTTTGATCCGCTGCAAGCCGATTGGGCCGCGCCATGGACCGGGCCGCGCCCGGCCCTCCTGAGCAACATCCTGCCCGATGCCTGGCGCCACACCGGCGATACCCGCGAACGACTCGAAGCGCTGGCAGGCCAGTTGCTGCAACAGCTGTGTGACGGCACGGTCATGAATGAGATTGGCGCGCACAGCAGCGCCGTGCTGACGCGTTTGCAACGCAGCGTATTGCCACCGCTGGATGCCTGCGGCGCGCAGGAATTGCTGCAATTGCGCCGGGGGCTGGCAGGGCAATGTGTGCCGCCCGGCCCCAGTGGTTCGCCCACGCGCGGCCGGCCCGATGTCTTGCCGACCGGGCGCAATTTCTACGCGGTGGATACACGCGCTCTGCCCACCCCGGCCGCCTGGTCGCTCGGCGTTAAATCCGCGCAGCAATTACTGGAACGCCATCTGCAAGAGCACGGCGACTTTCCGCGCGCGGTGGGCTTGTCGGTCTGGGGCACGGCCACGATGCGCACCGGCGGCGACGATATTGCGCAAGCCATGGCCTTGCTGGGCGTGCGGCCCAAATGGGCGCAAGGCAGCCATCGCGTGACCGATTTTGAAATCCTGCCCATCGAGATTTTTGACCGCCCGCGCATCGACGTCACCTTGCGGGTGTCCGGCTTTTTCCGCGATGCGTTTGCCAACCTGATCCATCTGTTTGATGCGGCGGTGCAAGCGGTGGCCGAGCTGGATGAGCCCGAAGCCGTCAACCCGATTCGCGCCCGCATCCTGCGTGAACGCGATGCCTTGCAAGCGCAAGGCATGGCGGCGACTGAAGCGCGGCGTCGCGCCGGTTGGCGTGTGTTTGGCGCCAGCCCCGGCAACTACGGCGCGGGCTTGCAAGCACTGATCGACCAGCGCCAATGGCAGACCGACGCCGATCTGGCCAACGCCTATCAACACTGGGGCGGCTACGCCTATGGGCAAAACAGCGATGGCGAAGCGGCCCAGGCCAGCTTTGGCCAGCGCTTGTCGCAACTGGATGTGGTGCTGCAAAACCAGGATAGCCGCGAACACGATGTGCTGGACTCGAATGACTATTACCAGTTTCAGGGTGGCATGACGGCGGCAGTGCGCCATCTGTCCGGCCAGCAGCCCAGTACCTACCACGCCGACCACAGCAACCCCAACGCGCCACGCATCCGCACGCTGCAGGAAGAAATCGCCAGCGTTATCCGCTCGCGCGTGGTCAATCCCAAATGGATTGCCGGCGTTAAACGTCATGGCTATAAGGGCGCCGCCGAGATCGCCGCCACCGTCGATTATCTGTACGGCTACGACGCCACCGCGCGCGTGCTGGCGGACCATCAATACGCGCTGGTGACCGACGCGTATTTAAACGACGCCGACACCCGCGACTTTTTACAACAGCACAATCCGCACGCCTTGCATGGCATCTGCGAGCGTTTGCTGGAAGCGATGCAACGCGGCTTGTGGCAACAACCCGGCGACTATCGCGCGCAAGTTGAACAGCATTTGCTGGCCACCGAACAGCAGCTGGAAGGACACACCCGATGACCCCTACGCCTGCCCCGGTTTCCGCGCCGTTGGCATTTCCGTTTGCCGCGCTGATCGGCCAGACCGAGCTACAACAAGCGTTATTGTTGGCCGCCATCGACCCTGGTCTGGGCGGCGTGTTGATCAGCGGCCCGCGTGGCACGGCCAAATCGACCGCGGCGCGCGCACTGGCCGAACTGCTGCCCGAAGGCCAACTGGTGACGCTACCCTTGGCCGCCAGCGAAGACCGCGTGACCGGCTCGCTGGACCTGAACGCCGCGTTGCAGGACAACGCCCTGCGCTTTGCTCCCGGCTTGCTGGCGCGCGCGCATCAGGGCGTGCTGTATGTGGACGAAATCAATCTGCTGCCCGACGCGCTGGTGGATACGCTGCTGGACGCCGCCGCCAGCGGCATCAATACGGTGGAGCGTGATGGCGTGTCGTATAGCCACGCCGCGCGCTTTGCGTTGATCGGCACCATGAATCCGGAAGAAGGCGAATTGCGGCCGCAATTGCTGGATCGTTTCGGCCTGATGGTGCAGCTGGAAAACTGTTTTGATGCAGGCGTGCGGCAACAGATCGTCAAGGCGCGGCTGCAGTTTGAACTGGACCCGGTAGCGTTTCGCGCCGGTTACGCCGAACTGCAACATGCGCTGACCGAGCAAATCCACGCCGCGCGCGCACGGCTGAACACGCTGGCGTTTAGCGATGCGGTGCATGCGCACGTCAGCGCGCTGTGCATCGCCGCCCAGGTGGATGGCCTGCGCGCCGATCTGGTTATGTTGCATGCGGCCCGGGCGCTAGCGGCGCTGGAAGGCGCGGCGGCGATTACGCCGGCACATGTCGATACGGTGGCGCCCGCGGTGCTGCGGCATCGGCGCGGCAGCGACAGCGCGCCGCCACCGCCTGCGGCATCGCAGCCGCCTGCAAGCGAATCCACCAAGCCCACTGAACCGGCTGAGGCTGAAGGCGATTGGGGTTATCTACCGCCGCAAAACACCGGGCTTACAGCCGTTAAAGCGGTGCTGCCGCTGTCGGCAAAAAAACCCTGAGCCATCGAAGCAAAGCCGCCGCTACGGTGCGTAGCGGTGCCCGATGGCAACAAGGCAAAGGTAGCGTGCGCGCGGCATATGGCGCGGCCGGCACACGCCTGCACTGGCCACGCACCTTGCAGGCCAGGGCGGGGGCGGTGCTGGCGGCCGAACATTTGCGTTATCAACCGCAACGCGCGCTTGCGGGCGTGCTGCATTGTTTTGTGCTGGATTGTTCGGCATCGATGTTGCGCGACGACCAATTGGCACTGGCTAAAGGCTGGTTGGCGTCGATGTTCGACCAGGTCGCGCAGCAACGCGCGATGGCGGCGCTGATCTGCTTTGGCGGACAACAGGCCGACCTCCGCTTTGGCCCGGCCGTGCCGCGATGGTGGAACGAACGCTGGCTTGCGCCGTTAACGGGCGGCGGCGGCACGCCATTGCGGCTGGCGCTGCACAAAGCCGACGCGCTACTGGCCCGCGCCGCCCGGCTGCACCCGGCGCAACAACGGCATCTGTGGCTGCTGACCGACGGCCGCACCACCGAAACACCCACCCGCCCCTTCCACGCCGATGAAATCCACATCGTGGATTTCGAAACCGGCCCGCTGCGGCTGGGCCGCTGCGCCGCGCTGCGCACAGCGTGGAAGTTGTAATTCGTCCACTGCGCTTCATGGGGTGGGCCTCGGCGTCCCCGTTATGACCCACCACCCAAAGCCGTCAAGAAGCAGAGAGTGTGTTCTTCTTCGCGGCTTTGAAATGGTGGGTCATGACCCACCCTATGCAGCAGCTTGGGGTTACGCGTCGGGGTTGGGGTACCAGCGTGGGGTGTAGGTCCATTCGGGGCTGTGGCCGAGCTGGAAGCGGCGGGTCATTGATGAGCCGATCAGCACCATGGTGCGCATGTCGACGTGGCTGGCTTGCAGTTCGGCCAGCGTCAGTGTGCGCAGCGTGCCGCCGGGGCGGCCGATGTCGCGGCCCAGTACTACCACGGTTTCGGGGCGACGATGGCCGCGCACGATCTCAAGCGCGCGCTCCAGTTGCCACGGACGGGCGCGCGAGATCGGGTTGTAGAACGCCAACGCCAGATCGGCCGCTGCGGCGTGTTCCAGCCGCTGTTCAATCACTGCCCACGGCTTCAGATTGTCCGAGAGCGACAGCATGCAGAAGTCATGCCCCAGCGGCGCACCCGCCACCGCCGCGGTGGCCAATGCCGCCGAGATGCCGGGGATGATGTCCAGTTCGACGCCACCCCAGCGCACGTCATCCGCGCCGTCCAGCGCTTCCAGCACCGCCGCCGCCATCGCAAATACGCCGGGGTCGCCGGACGACACCATCACCACACGCCGCCCCGCCAACGCCAGTTCAAACGCATGGCGTGCGCGTTGTAGTTCTTCGCGGTTATCGCTTCCATGCACGGTCTGGTCGGCGCGAAATGGGCCCGCCATTTTGACGTAGGTGTCGTAGCCCAAAACATCGGTGGCCTCGTCCAGCGCGCGCCGGGCTGCGGGTGCGAGCAGATCGGCGCGACCGGGCCCGAGGCCAATGACGCTAAGCCGTCCGCGCGGGCGACCAATGCGGTGGATGTCGATCGCACCGTGTGCGATATGCAGCGTGACGGCGGCGTCCGCTTTAATCACCTGGTCCGTGCCGCTCTCCAGCACATCGCCCGCATCGAGCAACCGCAACGGCACGCCCAGCGCCTGTGCCGCAGCACTGGCGGCATTGCAGGCCTGCGCCAACGGCAACACCAGCGCCGCCAGAGCCTGCGGTGCCAACCCGTGTGCCGCCAATGCGGCTTGTATGTGCGCCACGACATCACCGTCCATGCGGTCCAGCACCGCCAGCACGCAACGCGGATGAATCACCAACTGACGGCGCTCGCCCTGCCAGGCATACGGGCTCAGCGTGATCGCGTGTGCGGCATCGGCTTGCAGCGGCAAGCTTGCCGCCGCCAACCATGGCATCTCGCCTTCGACGCGCGTGGACGCACCAGCCAGCAAATCAGACACAAAGCGTTTGCCATGATCAAGATCAGCCAGCGCGTAGCCTACGGGCGGGTTCAGCAAGCAAGTGCCAAAGCGCAATTCGCCGCTGGTGGTAATGGCGGGCGCTACCTCAAGCGCGGTCGCCAGTTGCCGCGCCAACACGTTCGCGCCGGTCAGCCCACCCAGCAAGGGCACCACTGCGCTGCCGTCTTCCGCCACGGCCAGCACCGGCGGCTCGCTGCCTTTGTGGGCCAGCAACGGTGCAATGCACCGGATGAGGATGCCCGCCGCGCACAACGCAATAATCGGCACGTTGCGCGCGTACAGATCGCGCAGATGACCCGTCAGATCGGAATAGGCGATGTCCGCCTCCACCCGGCCTGCCAGCGCATGTACCTGTGCGCCGGGCAAGGCCGACTGAATGCGGCGTGCGGTGGCCAATGCACCCGTGCCCAGGATGACAATGGCGGCGTGGCCGAAGTCGTGCTCTAACCGCGCCATTTTTGCCCCGGCACCACCAGCAGCGAAAAATATGGCGACGCCATCGGTTCCACCTCATCGATCGGCACGATGCGCTGATTGGCCATGGTGGCGCGCTCGACGTACAGCGCGCGCTCGGCCAAGCCCAGTTGTTGCAACACGCGACGCACTTTGTCGAAATTGCGCCCCAGCTTCATGATCACCGCCGCTTCGGCATCAGCCAGACGCCGCTTCAGTTCGTCTTCCGGCAACACGCCGGACAGCACGCACAGGCTCTGGTTGCGATACACCAGCGGCACGCCCAGCACCGCCGCGCCGCCCAGCATCGAACACACGCCGGGCACCACTTCGGCCGGGTAGCGCGTGGCCAGGCGGTCATGCAGATACATATACGAACCGTAGAAAAACGGATCGCCTTCGCAGATCACCGCCACATCGCGGCCCGCGTCCAGATGCAGCGCCAGCTGATCGGCCACCGTGTCGTAAAAATCAGCGATCACGCTTTCGTAATCCAGCGGCGGCGCCAGCGCTTCGGTGGTCACCGGATACACCAGCGGCACTTGCTGCTGCGCGGGCGTCAGATGTTGTTCGATGATGCCGAAGGCGTTGCCCTTTTTGCCCTTGGCCACAAAATAGGCCACCACCGGCGCGGACTGCAGCAAGCGCAGGGCCTTGACGGTGATCAGTTCGGGGTCGCCCGGGCCCACGCCCAATCCGAGTAAACGACCTGGCTGCACGCTGCTCATTCCGCCTCCGTCGCCAAGGCGTTAACGGCGGCGGCGGCCATGGCGCTGCCACCGCGCCGGCCCTGCACCACCACAAACGGCACGTCGCGACTGTCGGCGGCCAGGGCCGCTTTGGATTCGGCCGCGCCAATAAAGCCCACCGGAAAGCCCAGAATCAGCGCCGGTTGGGGCGCGCCCGCATCCAGCATTTCCAGCAGATAAAACAAAGCGGTGGGCGCATTGCCGATCACCACCACACTGCCCGCCAGATGCGGCCGCCATAATTCCAGCGCAGCGGCGGAACGCGTATTGCCCAGCTCGCTGGCCAGGCCCGGCACTTCGGGCTGGTTAAGCGTACAGATCACCGGGTTGTGGGCGGGCAAACGCGCCCGCGTAATGCCTTCGGCCACCATGCGGGCGTCACACAAAATGGGCGCACCGGCCAACAAGGCGGCGCGACCTGCCGCGCCCGCACCGGCGCTAAACGCCAGGTCTTGCACCACGTCGGTCATGCCGCAGGCGTGGATTACGCGCACGGCCAGTTTTTCAAGATCAGGCGGGATGGCGCCAAGATCCGCTTCGGCGCGGATGGTGGCAAACGAACGGCGATAGATTTCCTGGCCGTCGCGAACATAGTCGAGCATTAAATCAATCCGGGTTGATGGGCTGCGCATTCAGCATCTGCGCGGCCTGGGCTAACGTGATGGATGTTGCCAACGGCGCACCGAAACCGGCCGCGCCGTTGTATTGATAGAGGTCGTACTGGTCGGGCGCGAGCGCCAACAGCGTCCACGGCGCGCAATGCGCGGCAGCGCACGAACGCACACAGCCACTCAGATGCACGGCGCGCGGAACATCGAGCAAACCCGCCAGCCGCAGCGCATCGGCTTTAACGTCGGCCAGCGCGCGATTGCAGCCGCTGCTCCCCGCACAGGCAATCAGCTGCGCCAGCGGATTGGCGGCATCGGTCAGCAAGCCCAGCGCCTGCCATTGCGTTTGCAACTGCTGCGCCCGCGCCGCTGTGAGATCGGGTGCGAGCACGCCTTGCCACGGCGTGAAATGCAGCACGCCGTCGCTGGCATCGGCCAATTGCTGCAAACCCGCCGCGCTGATCCGCCCCAGCGGCCATTGCGCGCCGAGATAGTACAACGCGGGCGCGTCCGGCGTGTGCGCTTGTGCGTGGATGCCCATACGCAAGTGGGTGGCCGAGGGTTTGCGCAACCCGTGCGCCGGATCAGGCCGGGCATCCAGCGCGAAGTTGCAGCGTTGTTGTGCTTGCTGGATCAGCGTGGCCACACCGTGGTCAGCCAGGACATCACGCATGCGGTGCTGGCCCGGTTGCGCCAGCTTCAGAAAGCTATGCAAAAGCGCGGCCACCAGCTCAAGCGCGTACTGTGGGGCGACTACTGCGACGGGCTGCGCGCCGTGATCAAGATCAGCGGGGCATCCGGCCAGGCCCACCGCCAGTTGCGTGCCGCGTGCTTGATCCGTTACGGCCGCCAGCCAGATATCGTGCGGATGATCGCGCGCCACCAAGGCTTCGCCACCATCCAGCAACACACAGAACTTGGGCGACAGCGCGGCAAATTCCGGCGTGTGTTGCAGCACAGCCAACAGTTGCGCCGCCAGCGGGCGCATATCCAGCACGGCCTGCGCATCGCGTCCGGCCAACGGGCTGAGCATCACATTGCGTACGCCATCGCGCGCATCCAGCGAACCCGCGCCGTCTGCTGGCCCCAGGCCCGCTGCCAGCAAGGCATCGATCAGGTCGTCTTCCGCGCCCACGCGCACACCGCGTATCTGCAGATTGGCGCGGTTGGTGGCTTCGATTACGCCGCTGGCACACCGCGCGGCGGCGCGCGCCAGCGCATGCGCTTGCGGCGCGCGCAAAACGCCGCCGGGCAAGCGGATGCGGCACAAGCCACCATCGCGCGTCGGCACGATGTTGAGCAAGCCCGGACAAGCAGACGCGCGTGCGGCCACGAGCGGGATAACGGAGGACAGGGAGCGATTCAAAACGGCACCGGGTTAACCAGTTTAAAACACGCGCACGCGGTCAAAACGGCGCGGGCGATACGATATACTTGCGGCCTGATTTGCGAAGCCGGTCGGGCTGCGGCCGGGCCGGTTTGCTATGTTATGCAATTTTGTATGCCCCGTCATTGCAGCCCGCTGCGCGACCGGGCCCCCGCACAAGGAAAAACAAGGCATGAGCGCGTGGTTAACCGTGGTGGGCATTGGCGATGACGGCTATGTCGAACTGCCACGCAGCGCACGGCGCGCCTTGTGGCAGGCGCGGCTGATTGTGGGCGCGCCACGCCAGCTGGCCTTGCTGCCTGCCCGCTTGCCGGCGCAGCGCATGGCGTGGCCCAGCCCGTTTGATCTGGCCCCGGTGTTGCAACAACGTGGTACGCCCGTGTGTGTGCTGGCCAGCGGCGATCCGATGTTCTACGGCGTAGGCGCGAGCCTGGCGCAAACCTTGCCGGCCGACGAAATGCGCATCATCGCCGCGCCCTCGTCCGTGTCGCTGGCGGCGGCGCAACTGGGCTGGCCTTTGCAGCAATGCACGGTGCGCTCGTTGCTGACCCAGCCGCTTGCCAGCCTCAATCTCGATCTGCATGCCGGGCAGCGCGTATTGCTGCTGACGGCGGATGGCTTTGCGCCGGCCGCCATTGCGCGCCACATCAGCGCCTTGGGTTTTGGCGCCAGCCGCATGACGGTGCTGGAACATCTGGGCTCGACCACGCAGGCCCAGCGCATTGACGCCACGGCGGCCAGTTGGTCAATTGCCGAAGCGGCCCGCTTGAATATCGTCGCGCTCGATCTGATTGCCGACGGCGACACCCGCAGCCTGCCGCTGACGCCGGGCCTGCCCGACGAGGCGTATCGCCACGACGGCCAACTGACCAAACGCGACGCGCGCGCCATTACGTTGGCGCGGCTGGCGCCCCGTCCCGGCGAATTGCTCTGGGACGTCGGCGCGGGTTGCGGTTCGATCGGCATTGAATGGATGCGCAGCCATCGCAGTTGCCGCGCCATTGCCGTCGAGGCCGATGCGGTGCGGCAGCAACTGATTGCGCATAATCGCGATCAGTTGGGCGTGCCGGGATTGCAATTGGTGACGGGCGAGGCGCCAGCCGCACTGGCTGACCTGCCCGCGCCCGATGCGATTTTTATTGGCGGCGGCGTTACCGTGCCGGGCGTGTTGCCAACGTGTTGGCAGGCGCTGAAACCGGGCGGCCGCCTGATCGCCAATGCGGTGACCTTACAAGCCGAATCCACCTTGCTGGCCTGGCGCGAGCAGCACGGCGGCAGCGTCACCCGCATTGCCCTTGCGCAAGCGCAGGCGTTGGGCAGCTTTGATACCTGGCGGCCGGCCTTGCCGCTGATGCTGTACGAAGTGCACAAGCCGTTAGCCCCGGATAACGCCGCATGAACATCTTGTTGTTAGGCGGCACTGGCGACGCGCTGCAACTGGCGCGCCAGCTGGACCCCCGCACCATTTACAGTCTGGCCGGCCTGGGCCGCGTGCCGCAGGATTTGCCTTGCCGCGTGCGCGTCGGTGGCTTTGGTGGCGCCGTGGGACTGGCCGGGTTTATCCGCGCCGAGCATATCGGTCTGGTGTTCGACGCTACCCATCCGTATGCCGCGCAGATCAGCGCCAACGCCGCCCACGCCTGCGCGCAAACCGGCGTGGCGTATTGGGCGTTGCGGCGTCCGGCGTGGCAAGCGGGCCCCGGCGATGACTGGCGCGAGGTGGGCGACTGGGCCGATCTGACGCGCGCACTGCAGGCTTTCAGGCGTCCGCTGTTTACCTCGGGCCGCGAGCCGTTAGCGCATCTGGATGAAATTCCGCCGCAGCAACACTGGCTGGTGCGTTGTCTTGATCCGCATCCCGGCAATGCACGTGCGCAGATTCTCGGCGTGCGCGGGCCGTTTACGATGGACGGTGAACGTGCCTTGATGCAGCAGCACGACATCGACGTCATCGTCAGCAAGAACAGCGGCGGCAGCGCCACCGAGGCCAAACTGGCCGTGGCGCGTGAACTGGGCTTGCCAGTGTTGATGCAGCAACGCCCCACCCTGCCCGCGGCCACGCGGCAATTCTTCGATCTGGCCAGCGCCGCGCAGGCGCTGCTGGCAACTCAAAACAGGCCCTGAGCATGACTGTTTATTTTATTGGCGCAGGCCCCGGCGACCCCGATCTGATCACCGTCAAAGGCCAGCGCCTGGTGCGTCAGTGCCCGGTGATTCTGTACGCGGGCTCGCTGGTGCCGCCCGAAGTACTGGCGGGCCATCAGGCCGAAAGTGTGGTCAATACCGCCGAATTAACGCTGGACGCCATCATCGACTTGCTGGCAGCGGCGCATGCGCGGGGGCAGGATGTGGCACGCGTGCATTCGGGCGATCCCTCTTTGTATGGCGCGATTGGCGAGCAAATCCGTCGCCTGCAAGCACTAGACATTCCCTATCAGATTATCCCGGGCGTGACAGCCACCGCCGCCTGCGCCGCCAGCCTGGGCGTGGAGCTAACGCTGCCCGGTGTGGCGCAAACCGTGATCCTGACCCGCTATGGCAGCAAATCAAAACTGCCGCCCGGCGAGCAATTGGGCGACCTGGCGCGACACCAGGCCACCATGGCCATCCACTTGGGCGTGCGGCATCTAAGCGCCATCGTGGCCGAGCTACTGCCGCATTACGGCGCGGACTGCCCCATCGCCGTGGTCTACCGCGCCAGTTGGCCCGATGAGGCGCGTGTGGTGGGCACGCTGGGCAGCATCGTCGGCTTGATCGAAGACACCCATATCGAGCGCACCGCGCTAATCCTGGTCGGGCGCGTGCTGAATGCGGATGATTTTGCCGATTCGACCTTGTACGCCGGCTGAATGGCGGCGTGGTCGCGCAAACGTAAAAAGGCCGGATCGCATGGATCCGGCCTTTTTTGGAACGCGATAACGCGGGCTTAGTGCGCCAGCGCCGGGGCGCGCAGTTCGCGCATTTTGTGATCGGCCATCAGGCCAAACAGCAAGCCCAACGTGGTCCACATGATGGCTTGCATGCCCAGCGCGGCGACGCGGAATTTCCACAGCAGCACGGCCGGGAACGCGGCAGGCACTTCGTTGATGTCGGGCAACAAAGCCTGCGCAATGGCGATGAGCGCGATAAACAACACGCCTGCCGCAATCGAGGCATTCCACAGACCCAGCGTTTGGGCCATGGCTTTGCGCGCGCGCAGCGAGACCAACATCGCCACCAGCGAAATCGCGATCATCCCGAAGAACAAGGCGGTGCGCAGGCCGATGGTGTCGGGATCGCCCACTGCGGGCGGATTAGCCGGGTATTTGAGATTGGGCACGATGGTCAGCGCCACAAAACCCGCCAGCGCCATCCATGCGGCCAACGGACGCGCGGGCAGCTTGCTGCTGCGGCCGTAGATCAACGCAAAGGTCAGCGCAAACAAACCGCCGAAGGCCGCGCCGTAGGTGACTACGCCGGTTAACAGGCCCACGCCGGCCTGAGTCTGCCGGCTGACCTGTTCGGGCTCGTCGGCCTCGCCATCATGATGGTGATGCGCATGCGCATTCGATTCCTCGAAGGCGATGGCCTGATCCACTTGCGGCTCGCCCGCAATACGGGCAAAGCAGAACGTGAGCAAGCCCGCGACCACGCCCGCGATCATGCCGCGTAGCAATAATTGACCAACCATAAGAACCCCGGCTTAGTGACAAGGAAAGCCGAGCAAATGGCGGCCGTCGTGCACAAATTCGTGGATATAGGTGCCTTGGAACAAGGCCGTGGCGCCTTGCTCGCTGCCAACAAAGTACAGCGCGATCAGCGCCAGCAGGCCACCGAACACGGCCCAGGGCAGCCATTCGCCCAGCGGAATCGGGGTGGGCTCAACGACGGCCGGATTGAGGACGGCTTCGCTCATAAATCTCTCCTGAATTGCAAGCTGGGTAAACACCACGTCATTGTAGTGATATCGGCATGTATTGCCTTTTGATTTTGCGGGCATTCTAATGGCGGCCGACTGCAATCGGTACTGAATTCTTTTCACGCCTGCAAACGGCGTATTCACTTTGCCCGGACCCCGCCATGACCACGCGCTTGCATCTGTTCAGCCTTGCCGCCACCACTGCGGTGCGCAAGGGGTGTTTTCCGGACGACGAAACGCTGGATGAGCGCGGTGTACGCGAGACGCTGGCGTGTGGTCTAACCGAATGGCTGCCTGCCGACGCGCGGCTGCTGTGCGCGCCATCGGCACTGGCTTTGGCCACCGCCGCCTTGCTGCCGCGCCCGGCCCAGGTGGAAGTGGCATTGGCCGATATGGACTACGGCCGTTGGCATGGGCAAAGCCTGGGCGATGTGGCCAGCGCCGAGCCCGATGCGCTGGCCGCGTGGTTGCAACACCCTGACGCACCCGCAGGCGGCGCGGCCTGTTTTAGCGATGTGCTGCAGCGCGTAGGCGCGTGGCTGGACCAACTGGCCGCCACGGAGCACGCCAGCGAGATCGTGGCGCTAACGCATCCGATGGTGATCCGCGCCGCGATTCTGCATGCGCTGGGCGCGCCGGCAGTGGCATTCACGCGTATTCAGGTACCGCCGCTATGCCGGTTTGAGCTGCGCCGCGCAGCCCATGGCTGGCATTGGTGGCCCGCGCGCTAAGCCTGGCGCGGGGCTCGTTGCATGACGCGGCGCGTCGTCAAGCGGATGTTGGAAGCTGGCCGTTTGCGACGCCTGGCGTAAAACAAGGCGTTTCTTTGCGCAAAGCGCGTCGCGGACCGCCGTAGTGGTCTACTTATCAAGTAATCCGCCTGCGGAAGACATGACACGCGGAACCCCTCCACCGCCGGAATTGCCACCATGTTTGCACGTACCCTGCCGCTGCTTTTGCTGTTGGCGCTTGCGGGCCCGGCTTATGCCGCGCCCACGCTGGATGATGCGCAAGTCAAAGCGCTGAAATACACGCAGCGCTTGCTGGTGCTGGAGCAGAACGCGCGATTTGTGTTGCTGGAGAATCTGGCCGACCCGGCCGATCACGACAAGGCGTGCGCCTGGAAGAATGTGTCCAATCAAAAGGCGTATGTCGAAATCCAGGCGCAGTACTTTACCCGGATCGCCAAACCCTCCAGCGGGTATCTGCGCTCGCTGAAGCCGTTGCAGCAACAGCTGGCAGCGGCACGGGCGCAATTTGCCGCTACGCCCATCGACGTGGTTTCGGACGCCAAACCCGATCTATGCCTGGATGTGGACCTGATCTATCTGGATGTGTAACGCGCGGCCTTACTGGCCGTTGTCGCTGCCCGCCAGACCGTGTTCCACCGCATACACCGCAGCCTGCACGCGGCTGGACAGACCCAGCTTTTTGAGGATGTTCTGCACATGGATCTTGATGGTGCTTTCCGCCAGATCCAGACGGCGAGCGATCAGCTTGTTGCTCTCGCCCAAGGCCAGACAGGACAGGATTTCGCGTTCGCGCGGCGTGAGCATTTCGTCACCGCGCGGCGCGGCAACCGCAACGCTGGGGGCCACGCGCAGTTGTTGCACCAGCTTGGCGGTCATCGCTTCGGCCACCACGGCTTCGCCTGCATGCGCGCGGTGGATGGCGCTGATCAGGTAATCGGCGTCGATGTTCTTCAGCAAATAACCGCATGCGCCGGCGCGCAAAGCGGTGGTCAAATCTTCCGCGTCTTCCGACACCGTCAGCATCAGCACGGCCAGCGTGGGCGTGGCTTGCAGCATCAGCTTGAGCGCTTCCACGCCTGACAAACCCGGCATATTCAAATCAAGCAGCACTACATCGGGCTGCAATGTGTGCGCCAGTTTGATGGCCTCGGCGCCATCCGCGGCTTCGCCTACCACGTCCAGATCGGCATGACGGCTTAGCAGCAAGCGGATGCCGCTGCGAAACAGCGTGTGATCGTCGACCAGCAAGACGCGGATTGCACTAGCCATGCGGATACTCTTGTCGGGATAAGGAGGGCGCATCATCAGCGGCGACAGCGGGCAGCGTCAACGTGACCGTCACGCCATGATCGTTATCCAGTTGCAATTGCGCGCCCAGCCGCTCGGCGCGCTCTTGCATGATGCTGAGGCCAACGTGCCGCTCCGCGCGCTCGGCCATGCGGGCCGGATCAAACCCGCCACCGTTGTCCTTGATCATCAGACGCAAGGGTGTGTCGTTGTGCAACAGTACTTCGACTTTGCTGGCGTTGGCATGCTTGCGCACGTTCGACAGCGCTTCTTGCAGGATAAACAGCAGTTGCAATTGCGCATCGGCCAGCAAGGGGCGGCCCTGCCCGCTCAGCGTCAAGGTAATGGCGATGCCGGTTTGCTGGCGGAATTTGTCGATGACCGTGCGCAGGGTGCCGGGCAGATCGCCCGCTTGCAGCCGGGTGCGGAAATTGAGCAGCAGCTCGCGCACATCGTCGTAACTCTCGGTGATGCCCGCGCGCAACAGCGGCACCGCATCGTGCGCCTCGTCCAGCGCGCCGCGCTTGAGCGAATCGTCGAGCATCTGTACTTGCAGGTTCAGGAAATTCAAGCCTTGGGCAATGCTGTCGTGCAGACCTTGCGCCATCAGGTTGCGCTCTTCGGATACCGCCAGTTCGCGTTCGCGCGCGGCCAGACGCACGTTTTCGAGGGCAATGCCCAGATGCTGGCCCACCGAGGCCAGCAACTGCTTTTCGCGTTCGGCCATCGGGCGCGACTGGGCGAAGTGCAACGTGATATGGCCCAGACTCGATTCGCCGGCCACCACCGGCAGCGCGTAAACCTGGGCAAAACCGGCCTCGGCACAGGGCAGTTGCGGAAGCAGCGCGCTGTAGCGCATGTGCACGCTGACGGGCTGACCATATCGCGCCGCGCCGCAATGACATTCCTGCGGATGGCGGCAGCGCTCGGCGTCACGCAGGCCATCGGGCAAGCCAATACTGCTGATCAGCCAGGCGGTGTCCTGCAGCGGGTCGATTACGCGCACGCTGCCCGCGCTGGCGTCAAACCACGTCACCAGCCGTTCCAGCACGCCGCGACACAGCGCATGCGAGGTCTGCGGCCGGGTGACGAAGGCCACTACGTCGTACAGCAGCGACAACTCGCGGTTCTGGCCATGCAGCTCGGCGGTTTTTTCCGCAACGCGTTTTTCCAGCGAGCCATAGGCGGCGGCCAGCCGATCGGCCATATGGTTAAAGCTCTCCTGCACTTCGCCAAATTCGTCGCGGGTTTCCACCGGCAAGCGCACGGTAAAGTCCTGTTCTGCCATGCGGGCAATGCCATCGCGCAAACGCGACAGCGGCCGGAAAATCAGCAAGAACATCAGATAGATTTGCGTAACTGCCCCGGCAATCGCCAACGCAATCAAAAACATCTGCGACATGCGCAGCCACATCGTGCGCTGCGAATTAAGCTGTTCAATCGACATCACCAGCATATTGACGCGATTAACAAAGCGGTCGAGATCGGCGCGCGCCGCCACCGGGTCAGACAAGGCCTGGCCAGCGATCGCCGGGTCTAACCAGCGGGTAACCCAATGCTGGTAATCGGCTTCGATCTGCTTGAATTGCAGACGCACCGAGGGGTCATCGGGCAGATACAAGGGGCGCGCCGGATCGCCATCGCGCAACAGCGTCAGCGTGCGATCAAACTGGGCGCGCTCGTCGCGCAAACTGCGGATGCGGCCGGGGTCCGGTGCGGCGGCGTAGTGTTCCAGCGTCAGCGCCATATGGTAGGTGCGCATGCGCAGGCTGCCTGCAGCATTGATGGCGGCACCCGCGCCTTCCAGTTGCCACGACAGATGCAGCGTAATGGCAATCGCGCCCAGGCCCACGGCCAGCGTCAGCAACAAAATGGCCAGCACGCGCGCCGACAACTGCCGGCCAAGCGACAACGGGCTGGACAGATCAGGCGTGGTGGGTGGGTTGGGCATGCAGTTTTTCTTGATCCGTTGTAGGGGCGACGCCACTGCGGCGCGCAGGCGCGGTTGGCATAAACGCCATGACGCCGCATGCGCACCATTGCGCTGCTGCGTATTGTTCACCCGCAAGGGCGCGCTCGCCCACCCCAACGCAGCAAAAAACAAGCCGGACGGCAGCAGCGCCATCCGGCCTGATGGTTGCCGCTGTGTTTACTGGCGCGGACGCACCACTTGCCAGGCGCGCAGCAGATAGCTGGCGGTGCCAAAGCCGCTCCACACATGCACCAGTCGGGTAAACGGAAAAATCACAAACAAGGTCATACCCATCAGCATGTGCAGCTTGAACACCATCGGCGCGTCGGCCACCAATGCGGCGGCATCCGGGCGGCAGGTGACGATGTGCTGCGCCCACGCCATGAACAACGTCATCATATGGCCGTCCAGATGGTCTCTGGACACCAGAATGGTGGAAAGACCCAGCAACAAGGTGACGCCTATCCAGCCCAGCGTGAGCTTGTCGCGCCACGTGGTCATGGCGCGCAGGCGAGCGTCGCTGACGCGGCGGTAGATCATGAGCGCCAGCCCGACCAACGCCATACTGCCAAACACGCCCCCGGCCACCATCGCAATCATTTGCTTGACGCCATGCGACACCCCCAGCGCATCCCACAGCGCCAGCGGCGTCAGCAGCCCGCCCAGATGGCCCACAAACACCATCAGAATGCCGATATGAAACAGGTACGAGCCCAGCCGCAATTGGCCGCGGCGAATCAACTGTGTTGATTCACTTTTCCACGAATATTGTTCGCGCTCGAAGCGCACCAGGCTGCCAAACAAAAAGATGGCCAGCGCGATATAGGGATAGATGCCAAACAGAAAATCGTTCATTGCTGTATTCCTTGATCGAACCGGCGTCAGAGCGCCGGGCGCGGTGCGGGACGCGGGTAGAACTGCACGGTCTGCGGGCCGGCCTTGCCCAGCAACGGTTCCACGCCTTGCAGATCGGGGCCGAAGGTTTCAAGCGCCTCGTCCATATCACGCACTGGCGGTTGCACCAGCGGCAACGGCGTAACGCTGGCCAGGCTAACCAACGCGCTAAACACGCAGGCATAGGGCGACGCCACTGCCGTTAGCCGCTCGCCAATCACGGCGATCACGTGCACGGCTTCATCCAGAAACGACAGCGCAATCTGCGGCGACACCCCGCCGAGAAACTCCAGCATCAAGGGCAGATAATCGGGCAGCTCGCTGGCCTCGATCTGCAGACCGTGCTGCTTGTACGCTTCCATCAAATCGACCATGGCCGGGCCACGATCGCGGCTTTCACCATGGATATGTTCAAACAGATGCAGCGAGTATTTGCGACCGCGATCAAAGGTATCGACGTAGCGTTCTTGTGCTTGCAGCAGCGGCGTCTGGCTGAGCGCTTGCAGCAGCGGCGCCAGCTTCAGGCGTAGCCCGCCTGGCGCGTCGGCCAGCACGCCGTCCAGTTCGGGCAAGGCGTCGAGCAGATCCTGCTCCGGGTATTGCAGCAAGGCCGACATCACCTGGAAATGCAGCGTGGGAAACTGTGCGCGTTGCATCATTCCACCTCCGCTTGTTTGCGCGAAACAGGCAGGTCGATGCGATGCACGATGCCTTTGGCGCGTTGACCAAACAGCCCCTGCGGCGACACGCCACCCGAGCAGCCGTTGCCAAAGGTAAAGCCGCATGCGCCCTTTTCGTTAAAGCTGTCTTCCACCATTTCTTTGTGGCTGCCGGGAATCACAAAGCGGTCTTCGTAATTGGCGATGGCCATCAGTTGGTACATCTCGTTGACCTCGGCGGCGGTCAGGCCCACCTGGTCGAGCACGTCCTGGTTTTCGGTGCCATGCACCGACTTTTGCCGCATCCACGCGCGCATGGCCAGCATGCGGTCCAGCGCGTTCAGCACGGGCGCTTCGTCGCCCGCAGTCAACAGATTGGCCAGATAACGCACCGGAATCCGCAGTTCCTTCACGTCCGGCAAGATGCCGTTTTTGCCCAGCACGCCGCGTTCGGCGGCCGACTGGATCGGCGACAGCGGCGGCACGTACCAAACCATCGGCAGCGTGCGGTATTCCGGATGCAACGGAAACGCAATCTTCCACTGCATCGCCATTTTGTAGACCGGCGAACGCACGGCGGCATCCAGCCACGACTGCGGTATGCCCTGCTTCAGCGCCTCGGCCTGCACCTCGGGTGAATGCGGATCAAGAAACAGGTCCATCTGCGATTGGTACAGGTCTTTTTCGTCCGCCATGCTGGCGGCGTCGGCAATGCGGTCGGCGTCGTACAACATCACACCCAGATAACGGATGCGGCCCACACACGATTCCGAACACACTGTGGGTTGGCCACCCTCAATGCGCGGATAACAGAACGTGCATTTCTCGGCTTTGCCCGACTGCCAGTTGTAGAAAATCTTTTTGTACGGACAGCCCGAAATACACATACGCCAGCCGCGGCATTTGTCCTGGTCCACCAATACAATGCCATCGTCCTCGCGCTTGTACACCGAGCCGGACGGACACGACGCCACACAGGCCGGGTTAAGGCAGTGCTCGCACAGGCGCGGCAAATACATCATGAAGGTGTTTTCAAACGTGGCGTGGATGTCTTTCTGGATGCCTTCAAACAAGGCGTCTTTAGAGCGCGCCGCGAATTCGCCGCCGAGGTCATCTTCCCAGTTGGGGCCCCAGTTGATCTTGTCCATGATCTTGCCGGTCAGCACCGAAACCGGTTGCGCGGTGGGCGGCGTTTTTGATTCCGGCGCGTTTTGCAGATGCGCGTAATCGAAGGTAAACGGCTCGTAGTAATCGTCGATTTCGGGCAGATGCGGATTGGCAAACAGGCTGGCCAGAATGCGCAACTTGCCGCCCTGGCGCGGCTCCAGCTTGCCCGAGGGCAAACGCTGCCAGCCGCCGCGCCATTTTTTCTGGTTTTGCCATTCTTTGGGGTAGCCGATGCCGGGCTTGGTTTCGACGTTGTTAAACCACGCGTATTCGACGCCATCGCGACTGGTCCACACGTTTTTACAGGTCACCGAACAGGTATGACAGCCGATGCATTTGTCCAGGTTAAGCACCATGGCCACTTGGGCGCGGATTTTCATGCTTTTTCTCCTTCAACGCGCGCGGTCTGCAGCCAGTCCACGTTTTTCATCTTGCGCAAAATAACGAACTCGTCGCGGTTGGCGCCCACGGTGCCGTAGTAGTTAAAGCCGTAGGCCTGCTGCGCGTAGCCACCGATCATGTGCGTGGGTTTCAGCACGGTGCGCGTTACCGAGTTATGGATGCCGCCGCGCTTGCCGCTCATTTCCGCGCCGGGCACGTTCACGATTTTTTCTTGCGCGTGGTACATCAGGATCATGCCGTCGGGCACGCGTTGCGACACCACCACGCGGGCCGTCAGCGTGCCGTTGCTGTTAAACGCTTCCACCCAGTCGTTATCCACCAGCCCCGCCTTGATGGCGTCGGCTTCGGACACCCACACGTGCGGGCCGCCGCGGCTTAGCGTCAGCATGCGCAGGTTGTCGGAATAGGTGGAATGGATGCCCCACTTCTGATGCGGCGTGATGAAGTTAAGGACGATCTCTTTCTCGCCATTGGGCGATTTGTTGAGCATGGGCGCGACCGTTTTCAGATCCACCGGCGGCTTGTACGCGCACAGGCCTTCGCCAAAATCGAGCATCCAGCGGTGGTCCTGATAAAACTGCTGGCGGCCGGTCAGCGTGCGCCACGGAATCATCTCGTGCACATTGGTGTAGCCGGCGTTGTAGCTGACTTCTTCCGATTCGATGCCCGACCACGTGGGCGAGCTGATGATCTTGCGCGGCTGCGCCTGCACATCGCGAAAGCGGATTTTGTCGTGCTCGCGGCCGCGGGCCAGATGCGTGTGGTCGCGCCCGGTTACTTGCGACAAGGCGGCCCATGCCTTGACCGACACATGGCCGTTGGTTTCCGGCGCCAGCGTCAGGATCATCTCGGCCGCATCGATGGCGGTGTTCAGCCTGGGCTGGCCATTGGCAGCTACGCCGTTCAACAGCGCCAGCTCGTCGATTTCGCTGCCGGTTTGCCAGAAGATGCCCTTGCCGCCGTTATTCACTTTCTTCAGCAGCGGGCCCACGGTGGTGAATTTCTCGTAGATGCGCGTGTAATCGCGTTCCACCACCGTCATATTGGGCGCGGTTTTGCCGGGGATCAGATCGCATTCGCCGAGCTTCCAGTCCTTGGGCGCAAACGGCTGGCCCAGCTCGCCCGGGCTATCGTGCATCAGCGGCGTCAGCACCAGATCTTTTTGCGTGCCCAGGTAGGGGCCAGCGATCTCGGTAAATCTGGCGGCGATCGCCTTGTAGATTTCCCAATCGCTCTTGCTTTGCCACAGCGGTTGCACCGCCTCGCTAAGCGGGTGAATAAACGGATGCATATCCGAAGTGTTGAGATCGTCTTTCTCGTACCAGGTGGCGGTCGGCAACACGATGTCGCCGTACAGACAGGTGGTGGACATACGGAAATCCAGCACGGTCAGCAGATCCAGCTTGCCTTCGGCGGCGGGGCGGATTTTGACTTCGGTCGGCTTGATCGCATCGGTTTCATCGCTGAACACGGCGTTCTGTGTACCCAGCAAATACTTGAGAAAGTACTCGTGCCCCTTGCCCGATGAGCCCAGCAAATTGGATCGCCAGACAAACAGATTGCGCGGAAAATTCTTCGGGTTATCCGGGTCGTCACAGCTCATGTTCAGCGTGCCGGCCTTCAATGCCTGAGCGGCAAATCCCACCGGATTAACGCCTGCGGCTTCGGCCTGGCGCGCCACGTCTAGTGGATTGGTTTCAAGCTGCGGCGCGGACGGCAGCCAGCCCATGCGCTCCGCTTTGGCGTTGAAGTCGATCAAGGCCATATCTTGATAACGCGCGGCGTCGGCGGTGGGGCCGAGGATTTCGGAAACGCCCAGCCGTTCGTGCCGCCACTGGCTGGTATGCGCATAAAAGAACGACGTGCCATTCATCTGGCGCGCCGGGCGTTGCCAGTCCAGCGCAAACGCCAGCGGCGTCCAGCCCGGTTGCGGGCGCAGTTTTTCTTGCCCCACGTAATGCGCCCAGCCACCGCCGCTTTTGCCGACACAGCCGCACATCATCAGCAAATTGATGATGCCGCGGTAGGTCATGTCGTTATGGAACCAATGGTTAAGTGCCGCGCCGACCACCACCATGCTCTTGCCCTGCGTGTCGTGCGCGTTCTGGGCGAACTCGCGGGCGATGATTTCGACATCACGCGCGGGCACACCGGTGTGTTTGACTTGCCACGCCGGGGTATACGGAATGTCCTGGTCGTAGGCGCTGGCGACATGCTCGCCGCCCATGCCATTGTCGACGCCGTAATTGGCCAGCATCAGGTCATACACGGTGGCCACCAGCGCGATGCTGCCGTCTTTAAGCGCCACGCGCCGCGCCGGCACATTGCGAAACAGCAGGTCCTCGGCCTCGCCACCAAAACAGGAGAAACCCACGCTGGCGATCTGGTCATGCGTGCCTTTCAGCGACAGTTGCGGGTCAATGTCGCATCCGTCGGCCAGGTTTTTCATTTCCAGATTCCACTTGCCTTTGCGGCCCTCGGCTTCATTCCAGCGCGAGCCGATCGTGCCGTTGGGCACCACCAATGCGCCGGAGTCGGCGTCGACCATGACGGTTTTCCAGTCGGGATTGACCGTCTCACCCAAGTCGTTCGGCAGCATCGATGCGCGCAGAAAGTGATCGGGCACCACGCCCGCGCCATGCTGGCGCAACATCACCAGCATCGGAAAATCGGTGTACTGCTTGCCATAGTCGCGGAAATAAGCGGACTGGCCATTTTTGTGGAATTCATTGAGCACCACATGGCCCATTGCCATGGCCAGCGCGGCATCGGTGCCCTGGCGCGGCGCCATCCACAAATCGCCAAACTTGGCCATCTCGCCAAAGTCGCTCGACACCGCCACCGTCTTGGTGCCCTTGTAGCGCACCTCGGTATAGAAATGCGCGTCGGGCGTGCGTGTCATCGGGATATTGGAACCCCACACCATCAAATAGGTGGAGTTGTACCAATCGGCGGATTCGGGCACATCGGTTTGCTCGCCCCACACTTGCGGGCTGGCGGGCGGCAGATCGCAATACCAGTCGTAAAAGCTCAGCGGCACGCCGCCAATCAGGCCCAGATATCGGGCGCCAGCGGCGTAGCTGACCATGCTCATGGCCGGAATCGGGCTGAAGCCTATCACCCGATCAGGCCCGTATTGCTTGATGGTGTAGGCGTTGGCGGCCGCGATGATTTCGGTGACTTCGTCCCACTGCGCGCGCACAAAACCACCCTGCCCGCGCACCTGCTTGTAGCTGGCCGCTTTGATCGGGTCTTCGACGATGGATTGCCACGCTTCGATCGGGCCCAGCGTTTTGCGCGCATCGCGCCACAGTGCGGCCAGCCTGCCGCGGATCAGCGGATATTTAACGCGCTGCGCCGAATACACATACCAGGAATAAGACGCGCCGCGGGGACAGCCGCGCGGTTCGTGATTGGGCAGATCGGGCCGCGTGCGGGGATAGTCGGTTTGCTGCAGTTCCCATGTAATCAGCCCGTTTTTGACAAACACGCGCCAGGAACAGGAACCGGTGCAATTAACGCCGTGCGTGGAGCGCACCACCTTGTCGTGCGCCCAGCGATTGCGATACCCGTCCTCCCATTTGCGGTCTTCGTTAACCACAGCGCCGTGGCCATCGGCAAAGGTTTCCCGCGTGCGGGACAAGAACTTAAGGCGATCAAGAAAATGACTCATGCGAACCCCGTGTGAGCATGTTGCATGCGCTGCAAATTAGAAAAGCGCGATTGCAACCGATGCTAGGCAGGGTTGGCTTGATGGGGTATTCGCCGCTGGGCGTGGCGGCGGGCCAAAGACGGTCTAGTCGGGACTAGTCCTTCTGGCCAGGGTGCGCGTACAGGGTTTCCATGCCCTGCAATATCAGGTCGAGGCCGGTCAGATAGTCCGCGCGATCATCGTGGTCGCGTAACTGGTCCGCCACGCTGCGGGTAAATGAAAATTGCTGCGCGTCTAGCTGCGACCAGCGCGTGGCCATGGCATCGAGAAGGCTGGCGCGGTCGTAGGCATGCGTTCTGGCGATCTGCGAGTTGGCCGCATTCTGCCCGGCCACGCCCATGATGTAGTTGACCAACGCACACACCGCCGCCCATTGCCCGCCATGCGGCACGCCCAGCGCATCCACTTGCCGCCCGATGCGTTCCAGAATGCGCACGCCGGGCAGTTCTCCCGGCGCACCAGCCAGCGCCGAGCCCACCCAGGCGTGCGCATCGATGGCATCAAACAAGCCCAATGCAATGTCGCGGATTTGCGCCGCGGGCGAGCCATCCACGGCGCACTCAGCCAGCGTGTGCGCGATCACGCTATCGCAGGCGGCGGTCAGCAAATCACTTTTGTTGGCGACGTGGTAATAGATTGCGCCTGCACCGGTGGCCAGGCGCTCGGCGAGCGCACGAAACGTCAGGCCATCCGCGCCACCGGCATCCAGCAATGCAATGGCGGCGTCGACTATGCGTTCGCGCGACAACGATTCGTCTCTTCTTGGGGAGGGGCGTGTTTTTTCCATGGGCCGCATCTTGACACAACAGGAACAACGTTCCAACAATACGCATGGAACAACGTTCCACAACAACAACGCGGCCTGGCCGCCTACCGCAAGGAATACACGATGACTACTTCCATCGCCATTATCGGCGCCGGCCTGGGCGGCCTGTTATTGGCCCGGGTGCTGCACGTGCATGGCATCGCCGCCACCGTATACGAAGCCGACGCCTCGGCCGGCGCGCGCACGCAAGGGGGCCTGCTGGATATCCACGATTTCAACGGCCAGATCGCACTGAAGGCCGCTGGTTTACATGCGCAGTTTGTGGCGCACATCCATGCGGGCGGCCAGGCCACACGCGTACTCGATCTGCACGGCACAGTGTTGTCTGATCAGGCCGATGATGGCACCGGCGGTCGCCCCGAAATCCTGCGTGGCGATTTGCGCCAGATTTTGCTGGATGCCTTACCTGCAGACAGCGTGCGTTGGGGCCATAAGCTGACGACCATCACACCCGTGGGCGACGGCCAGCACGCATTGCACTTTGCCCATGGCGCGCGCGTGACCGCCGATTTGCTGGTTGGCGCAGATGGCGCGTGGTCCAAAGTGCGACCGCTGCTCAGCAATGCCACGCCCACGTATACCGGACTGACCTATGTCGAGACCAGCCTGACTCCCACCAACCCCGCGCATGCCGCTGCCGCACGCGCAGTAGGCACGGGCGCCATGTTTGCGCTGACGCCGGGCCAGGGTGTGATGGCGCACTGCGAACCGGGCGGCGTGCTGCATGCCTATGTGGCGCTGCAGCGGCCGGAGGACTGGTTTGCCGAGCTACGCAATGCCGATTCCGCCAGCGTGCGCCGCCGCATCGCCGAAGAATTTGCGGGCTGGGCGCCTGAACTGACCGCCTTGATCACGGAAGGCGACGGCGCCCCGGTGATCCGCCCTACCTATACCTTGCCGGCAGACCACCGCTGGTCGCGCAAACCTGGCCTTACCTTGCTGGGCGACGCGGCGCATCTGATGGTGCCGTCGGGTGAAGGCGCCAATCTGGCGCTGTACGACGGCGCGGAACTGGCGCGCGCCATCGTGGCCAGCCCGAACGACCTGGAAGCCGCATTGCTGGCCTACGAAACCGATCTGTTCAGCCGCAGCGCCGCCGTCGCGCAGGAAGCGCTGGAACTGATCGAGGTTCTGTTTGGCGAAGGTACACCGCGCAGCTTGCAGCAGATGTTCAGTCAGGGCGATGTGGCGGCGGCGGATATCCCCAGCTAGCCGTTTTGCGCTTGCAAAAAACACCGCCGGAGCATTGCGCTCCGGCGTTGTTTTTAGTTCGGCTACCGCGATTCAGATCAACACGGCATTGCTGCGCCCTTGCGGGCATAGCGCCACCACGTCAGCAGCACGCACGTCGCATAAAATCCCATCAGCACATACAAGGCCACTTGCGCTTCGCCCGTGGTTTTCATCGAAATACCAAATAGCTGCGGAATCAGAAAGCCGCCATACGCGCCAATGGCACTGATAAAACCACCCGCCGCTGCCGATTCGCGCGCGCCTTCGACTTCCGCCACTTGGGGGGAGCCGCCCTGTTTCTGTGCCTCACGCTGTGCGGTGGTGACGAAGATGGTGGGGATCATGCGATAGGTAGAACCATTGCCCACGCCCGCCAGGATAAACAGCGCCTGAAACGCGAAGAAGAAGCCCCAGAAATTGCCGCCCTCGCCGTGCGCCGGCAAAAAACTCAGCGCCAGGCCGGCCGCGACGATCATCAACGCGAACACGGCCAGGGTAACGCGAGCGCCGCCCAGCTTGTCCGATACCGTGCCGCCCACGGGCCGGATCAGCGCGCCAATCAGCGGGCCGATAAACACAAACCAGGTGACATCCACGCCCGCAAACTGCGTTTTGCTGAGCAGCGCAAAGCCGGACGAGAAGCCAATAAAGCTGCCGAACGTGCCCAGGTACAGCCAGCACATCAGCCAGTTGTCTTTGCGGCGGAAGATGGTGGCTTGCTCGGCAAACGATGCTTTGGCGCTCGACAGATCATTCATGCCAAACCATGCCGCCAGCGCCGACACGATGATGAAGGGTACCCAGACAAAGCCCGCGTTCTGTAACCAGATCTGCTGCTCGACGCCGTCGTTGACAAACGTTTGCGCATCGCCGCCCATTACGCCGAACACGCCTCCGGTAATCGCCAGCGGCATCAGCAATTGCGCTACCGACACGCCCAGATTGCCCAGACCGGCATTCATGCCATTGGCATAACCTTTCTGCTTTTTCGGGAAAAAATACGCGATATTGGCCATGGAACTGGCGAAATTGCCGCTACCCAGGCCAGTGAGCAGCGCAATGATCAGCATCGTGGGGTATGGCGTGCTGGCATCCTGCACGGCAAAACCCAGCCACACGGCCGGGATTAACAAGGAAGCCGTCGACAGCGCGGTCCATTTGCGGCCGCCGAAAATGGATGGCATAAAGCTGTAAAAGATACGCAGCGTCGCGCCCGACAGCATGGGCAGCGCGGTCAGCAAAAACAGCTGGTCTTTGCTGTATTTAAAGCCCACCAGCGGCATCTTCAGCACCACGATGCTCCACATGATCGAGACGGCGAAGGCCAGCAACAAACAGGGTATCGAAATCCACAAATTGCGACGGGCGATGCGGGCGCCCGAATTGCGCCAGAAGGTGGCGTCTTCTGGCTCCCAACGGTCAATAACGGCGGCAGAAGCCATGATGGTTTTTCCATGAGGTGATATACGCCTCAAGGCTATATGGCTTGCCTGCGCAACCTAACTGGCCAGAAGTGCAGCGCCGCCTGCGCAGAATAACCAGCAGGTGCAGCCAGCCGGCCAGGTCCGACTAGTCCTTTCGAACTAGCAACCCGTCCACACCCGATCAGCCCAACAGCCGCGACAACCAGCTACGTTTTTGCAGTCTGGGCTGCACGCCGCGCGCCAGAAAGAAATCGGTATAGCGCGCATCGCCTTCCTGGATATGGTGAGTCAGCCAGTTGCGCAGAAAATGCAGCAGCTCAAACGTCACCGCCTGGCCCTGGGCCACGCGTTGCTGAAAGCCCTGCAATTGTTCGATCAGCGCCTCGTGCTGCGCCTTGTGCCCGTCGTAATCGGGGTAGCCCATAATGCGCATCAAGCTTTCTTCCACGGTGAAGTGGATGCGCGTGTAGTCGGCCAGTTGCGTGAGCGTGGCCTCGACCACTTCACGCCCGTGATGGCTGCGGATGGCGTCGTGCAGGTCGTTGAGCAGATTGACCAGTACTTTATGTTGCTCATCAATTTCCTCAATTCCGACCGAAAGCGAGTCGTCCCAGACTATCAACATGGAGGCAACCTTAAGAAAAGTCTTAGTTTGTCATCCATGCCGTCGGCATTTTTTGCGCTGGATCAAGGCGCGATCAAATGCAGCGGATTAACCACAGCGGCCGGCCGGAGCGTATCCAGCACCGACTTTCAAGGCGGTGGCCTACGCCTAAGGCGCGTTAGTGAGCGCCATGCCGCCATTACCAAACGCCTCGGCGTTGTGCCCGGCCGTATACAGCGTGCAGGCCTCGGCCATATTGCCCAGATATTTGCCCTGCATGGCCATCGCGTAGCCGACAAAGCTAAAGGTCGCCTCGACCAGGTTATCGGTCAGCGCAATGTGCCACGCCAGAAAGTACTGCGGGCCCGCCCCGTTAAACGCGCAGTCACTGGCAACCAGACTACGGAAGGCACGGGGCAGCGCCCCGCTCTGCGCCAGCTGCTGCTTGGCGGTCTGCACGTATTCATCGGCCAGGTTAATTTGCCAGACCCGGTCATTGCGCAGGCGCAACTGGCCCTGCGTGGGCACCCACCTTAAAGACCCCGTACGCAATTGTTTGTCGGCCTGGCTGATCAACGCCTGCAGGTTTTCGGCCGTGCCTTGGCTGCCGTAACACAGCAAATGGCCATCGATATGGCTGTCGGCCAGCAACACGTCGCCCTCTGCATCCTGCAACGCCAGCGCGGTGCCCGCGGTCGGCATAAAAATGGCGAAGCGCAGTGCAGCCATGGCCAGCGCCAGCGCGGGCGCGTCAGGCGGGGTGGGTGCGAAGAGCCATTCGTCCAGATCGCGCAGCGCCCTATAGAGCGTCATGGGCCGGATGGCGTTGTCGCCGCTGGTGGCTCGGCCGATCTGGCTGGCCAGCAGGCGGGCCTGATCCGGCACACTGATAAAGGCCAGAAACGCGCGCGCGGCGTCCAGCGACACCGGCAGCCACAACGCGGCCTCCACACAGATGGGCCGCAGCGATTCGAGCAGCGGAATCCGCGCGATGACCATATCCAGCGTGTCACTGACGGCGGTTTGCCATGCCCGCAGCGTGCAGCCCTGCACGGTGATCTGGCGCGCGCCGCCCACCGTCACCAGCGCGCCAGCGCTTGATTTCAGACCATTGATATTCACCTGCTCCAGTCGAACCTGGTCGCAATGGTCAAACACAAAAGGCAAGCCGTCGCCGGTGCAAAACGCATCAAAGTCTTGCAGCGCCACCGAGCCATAACCGCTTAACGCAATGCCCAGCGCATCCATCTGCAGTTGCGCGCCGGGCCCGATGCCGTGGATGGCCAGATGCGTTTTGCTGTCGCCAGCCAGGCTGACCGGCTTGCTCAGCACATGCAGGCCCGGCAGCAGGCACAGACACACCTCGCTGCCCGGCTTGCTCAGTTCCAGCAAGGCCGCCTGCAGATCGCCGTATTGCCCGCCCAGTCCCACCGTGACGCAACATCCGCCACCCCCACCGCCGCCTTTGGCGCACAGCGCATCAATCGCCGCCTGCACGGTGTTGATTTTGGCGGCGGTCATGTCCGGGCATTTAGCCGGGTCATACGCCACCTGCGCCGCCACGGACAGTTGCGCATTAAAGTGAATCTGATTGTATTTGCCGCTCACCGGTGCGCCTGACGCCAGCAAGGTGGCCACGCAGGTTTGCGTCAGATTGGCGGAGTTGGCCAGCGACCATGACACGCTGGCGATGCCATTGGCGGTGGTGGTGGCGATTGCGCTTAGCCCGCCGCCCGCCAGAGCGCCCTCGGTGACCACAAAGCTGACCGACGCATTCGCCACCGGAAACTGCCCGTTAAACACCGCCACTTCCAGCGGTTTGGGCAGCGCCACATTGCTGGCCGGGTTAAGCGAATCGGGCAGCACGCTCTGGCCATCGCCGCCCACATAAAACAGATTGGTCAGCTGGCTGAGCGTCGGGAACACAGCACGGCAGTCATCCAGCTTGCTCCACACGCCGCCGCTGCAAGCAAACAGGGCCAGTTTGCCAAACGCACGCAAGGTGCCTTCCGGGGCCATAAACAAGGCTTTGCCATCGGCCGCAGCAGGCCACAACACATCCGAGGTGGCCGTGCGCGCCGGGATGGTCCAGTAATCGCCCACCCGAAAATGGCCATCGACAAAGCGCACTTGCACGCCGTTTTCCAGCGCAATCCAGCCATCGGCATAAGCGGCCGCCGCGGGCTTGCTAGTCAGTTCGACCAGATCATCCCACCGCCGTACGCGCGGGTTGCTGGCAAACAAAGGTTGGTCGAGCGGACCGGTGGCCGTGGTCAAGTCCACCGTCACCACGTTGCCCGCTGTGCGCGTCACCTTCACCAGCGTGCCCGCCAGGCCCAGCAGTTCGTGCGTGTCGTCGTAAAACTCCACCCAGCAACCGGCGCTGATGCTCAGATAGGCGTCGCGGCCGATGCTGGCCACTTCAAATTCATTGGCGGTGGGGTCATTCAGCCAGCGCACCACGGTGCTGACGATGCAGCCATTGTCGCGCGACCATTTGAATCTGGCCTTGCCGCCGCCGCTACCGTCGTCATGGATTTCCACGCGATACAACTGGTTTTCCAGGCTGCGATAGCCGGCTTCGGGTGTCAGCAAACACAAATCTGTGGCCGTCGCGCCGGGCTCCGCGCGTGCGCCCAGCGTGCCATCGGGCGGTTTGATCAAGGCATCCCATGGGGCCAGCGGGGTGGCGCAAGTGGGCGCAGGCGACACTGCACCCACATCCAGCAATTTGATCTGCCACACCAGTTGGTCGCGCGTGGCGGAATCGGGCCCGCCCAGCGCCACTTCGCGGATCAGCGGGTCTTCCAGCGCGGTGATATGGCGCAGCCACGTCTCGATATACGCCACGTAAACGCCATCCGCCGGGGCGGCCAGCGCGCCGCCGCTGCCATAGTTCTGAATGCTGGTCAGCGGTACTGCACCCGCGGGCGGCAAGCCCAGATAACCGCTACTGGTCACGATAATCGGCGACACATTGCCAGGCAGGCTGGGCTGGCTGATCAGCGTGGCGGCCGCTGCGTTTTCGCACAGCAAGCCATTCAGATAAATGCGGCCCGGGCTGATGGCGATATTGCCGCCGCTCACCGTCAGATCAAACCCGTCCAGCGCCAGCGGCGCGGCCACATCGCCCAGCGTGTCGCGCGTTTCGGTCTCCACGCGTCGGTTGACGATGGCGTTCTGTTCGTTCCAGTCGGCATCCAGTTGCACCCGCCCTTGTTGCATGCGCACGCTGCGGTAATGCAGCGCAGGCTGGTCGGTGGAGCGTGTCAGATCAGCTTTCATGGTGTTTCGTCCCGATGGGTTAGGCAGAGCCGTTTTCTATCTATGATCCCGTGCCGGTCAGTTCACATAAATCACCCCAGCCTCCAGGCCAAAGCGCAGATATTCGTCCAGCGCCTGGCTGAGATTGGCCTCGCGTTGCGGTTGCTGCAGCAAGTTCCACACGCCCATTTCCGCGCCGTCTTCCGCGCCGGTACGGATTTCGGAGGCGGTGGTTAATTGCAGTTGCGCATAGGCCGCGTGGCCGTAGGTGGTGGAGGTAAACGCGGGCGTGACGCGGATCGATTCAACCAGCGCCGGGCCGTTGGCCAGGCCTTGTTTAACCAGATCAGGCTGGCAGCGATAGCGGCTGGGCGTTTGCGAACCCAGCGGGATATAGCAAAAGCGCACGCAGCCATCCTGCTTGCGCAAGATGTTCAGCGTGTCGGTAAACAGACTGTTGCCCGCCGCCAGTTGCGTGGCCGCGGTGCTGCCAAACACGCTGCAGCGGTCCAGGCTAAGCGCGGTATCGGGCAGGTTCAACGCCACCTTGCCGATGCCATCGATAATGCTGTAACTGGCGCTGACACCACCCAGCGCCTTATTGGCCTGGATGCTGCCGCAAATGCAGGCGTTCAGCGTGATCTGCACATTGCTGCCGCTGCTGCCGGTATGGGTAATGCCGCCACGTGCCGGCACCAGCGTGCAACGGCGCAAATCAATCTGGTCGAGCGGGCCATCGATATGCAAAGCGCCATCCAGCAACACGCCCGATAGCGTCAGATGCGTGCTGGCGTTGCCCTTCAGCACCCAGTCGCCATACAACACCGGGCGACGGCCGTTATCGGCTTCGATGGCCAGCCAGGTATCGGGCAAGTCCAGATGCGGCGTTAGCGCCTCGGTGTGATCGGCGTGCAGATAGATCAGCGTGCGCGTGCCGGTGGCCAGCGCGGCCAAGGCTGCCGTCAAGCTGGCATGGTCGCCCGGCACTTGCCACACCACATCAAAGTCGCTGGGGCTCAGCAACCCCAGCGTGGCGTCGTCCTCGCCCACGAGGGGGCGCCGGTCATACGGCCCCGCGCCCACATCGCCCGCAAAGCCGTACGCATACGACACCTCGATGCTGCTGGCGCTTTTACCGCTGGGTAGCGCCACGCGGCCTAATACCGGATCAAAACCCACCGCGTAATGCCCCGCCGCCACCGCCGCCGCATCGGGAAACTGCTGTGTGCTGCCGTCGGCCCTGGTCACCGTTAATTGCGCGGGCGGACGTTGCCAGTCATCCGGGTCGCCCGAACTGGCTTTGCTCAGCAACGCCAGATCGCACACCACCAACCATTCCGGCGCAATTTCCACGCCATCACGCCAGATGCGCAGCACCGGCTGGTCGGGATCAAAGTAATTGCGCGTCAGCGTTTGTCCATCGGCCAGCGCCTGGCGCAAGGCGGTCAGCTCGGCATGCAAAACGCGGCGCGATAAGGGCTCGGGCACGTTAATCGGCTGCGCCAGTTGCGTGACGGTGTCTTCGGTTTGCGGCCGGTTGTACAGCTGGCCTTGCGCCACCGTGGCGGTTTCGGCCGGGCTGTAGCGCAAGGCATCAAAGTAATAACGGCCCGCCGCGCCGGTGGCGACCGGTGCCGCAATACGCTGCAAGGCATAGGCCTGCAAGCGCCACAGATACAGTCCGATATTGGGCAGGTTGTAGCGCCCAGCCGACAGCGGCCGCACCTCCGCGCTGTGCGCCGCGCTATCGAACGGTCCGTCGATGCGTTCCAGCGGCAAGGCGTTGCGGATATCGGGTGTGCGCAGGTTGTGCAGTCGCGTGTGATTGGCGTATTGCGTGGTGCCCATCAACTGAAAAAACTCCACCGCGCGTGCGCGCCAGCCGGTGCAATCAAACGCCAGCTCTTCCAGCACCGGCACCGTGCCTTTGCGCCGACGCAGTCGCAGCGTATTGGCCACCAGCGCGCGCTGGCCAAAGGTGTGCGTGCCGCTTACCGCATACAAGCCGCGCACGCCCAGCAGATCGCCGATATACGGAATCAACCAGTCATCGCAGGTTTCGATAAACCAGTTGTCGTACAGCCGCGCGATATCTTGTTCCACCAGATCGCCCTGCGTGGCGATGATGTCGAGCAAGGCGCGCAACGGTCCGCCCAGCGCGGCATCGCGTTCGGCATAAAACGCGGGTAGCCGCGCAAACAGAAAATCGGCATCGATGGTCATACGCTCAGCTCCGTCAGCACGATGTCGGTGGGGTCAATCAGCAGCAGTTGCGCAGCGGCAATCACATTGCCTTCCCAATGCGCGCCGCGCGCACGCAAGCGGCCATCGGGGCCGGGCACCGTGTTGCTGCCTTGGCGCAAGGTGTTCAGATCGATGCGTTCGACGCCGGTGACGTTCTGCATCACCGCCACCACTTCGCTGCCGCTTAACGATTGCCCGTAACTGCGCGCGCCAAAACCAAACTGCGTTTGCAAGGCGGACTTGATCGCCGCCAGCACCGCAGCGCTGTCGTAATCGGGCAGCACGTGTACACCAGCGCTCAGGCCAAAACGCAGTTGCGTACCGGGCGCCACGCGCAAGGCCTGGCCGGCGGGGCGTACGGCATCGATGGCGGCGGTCAGGTTTAGATACAGCGCTGAATCAGCGGCGATCTGCGCGCCATCGCTGCCCATCACGGTCAGATGCACCAGCCGGCCTTCGCCATTCCACAACCACACGGCTTGCGCCTTGCCGATGCCGGCAAACGCGGCGGCAAAGTTCTCGAAGTCGCGCAGCGACACAATGCGGTCCAGCGTCAGCACCGTGAGCGGCGCATTGGCGCGTGCCTGCTCACCTTGCTCGGGGTCGGTGCCGCCACTGGCCGCAACCGGATTAACCACGCCCTTCACGCCCAGCGCGCGGCTGAGCAACAGGTTGATCTGACCAGGCTTTAGATTGCCGGGCGTGCCGATGCCGACGCGGTAGGTGGCTTGCACATTCATCTGCCCGCTGGGCAAACGGCTGCCGTGTTCGCCATCGCCAAATTGCAACGTCACCGTGCCGTCATCGCCGCGCCGCACCAGATACGATCGATCGGTGGGCGTCAGCGCGCTCAGGTTGGCGGCCTCGTGCCACAGCAGATCATCCACCCGCACTTGCAGGCTGCTGGCAATGCCCTCGGCGGTGCTGGCCGACACATAAGTCAGCGGGGCCTGGCGCAGATTAAAGCGCTGAAAAGCGCTGCCGCCGTCCCCGCTGCCCACCACCTCAGGCTGTATCTGCATCTGCTTGCTATCGCCGTGGCTGGCCGGGGCCACATTGGCGTTGATGCTCACGCTTAACGGCAAATAGGCGTTGATCAGGTCGGCGGCCAGCGTGATCTGCGTGATGCCCGCCGTCGCCGTTACGCTCTGCAATTGCTGCACTTCGCTGGCCGCCGCCAGCATCACGCTGGCGACCTGGCCATCGGCAAAAGTCAGCGTCGCGTTAATGCCGTCGCGATTAAATTCCACCGCGGCCAGGGCGTCACCCGCCAGCAAGCGGGTACGGGCAGCGGCATTGCCCGGCGCATCACTCAGCGTCTGCCCGCTGATGGCCAGCCATGCGCCCGCCGCCAGATCCGGTTGCAGACTCGCCAATTTCAGCACATGCCCGCGCACCAGCCCCGACACCGGTCGCTGCGCCCACGGCAACGCCACCGATTCACCAAACACGGCGGTGTCGCGGATGCGGTTATTGAACACCTCGTCGAGGTTTTCCCCGTTCAAGGTCAGCCGACTGGTTTTGCTGCTGAGCGTAAACGCGGTGCGCGCCGATTCCGCATTCTCGACAATCTGATACAGCTCCTGATACTCCGGCACCGCCAGCACGGCCCAACTGCCGGGCACCCACTTGGGGTAGCTGGCATCCAGATGCACCGAATGCACATCGCTCGGATACAAGCGGTTGGCCGGGATCACATGGCGCGCCGTCAGCGGGCCGGACCATTCCAGCACCAGCGTGCTGGGGCCGCCGCCCTGAAAGTACTCGACCACAATCGGCACCTTCTGCCCCGCACTCAGGTTATTGGCGGTGCCGCTATAGGTAATGGGCGATTGCGATTGCCACGCGTTGACCAGCAAGGTGCCATTGACCCACAGGCGCACCCCATCATCCGAGGTCACAAAAAACATGAAACTGCCGCCATGCGGCATCTGCACCCAACCCGTCCAGCGTGCGCTGAAATTGCTGGCCGGCACGCCACTGGGCCATGGCAAGGCGGGCGTGATGCCGGTATTGAAATTGAGCTGCGCATCCACCCGGGCAAACAACTGCGTCTGGAAATGCGTCACGCCATCGTCCGCGTAATACGTACCTTGCAAACCAGTGCCCGCCGCAGTGGTGTCACCGGGCGGATCGGAAATCTCGCCCAGGCAAAAGCCGGGCCATTGCGGATGTTCGGCAATCGGCACGTTGGGCGCGGGGGTGCCTGCGGGCGAGGTATCGATGCCCAGATAGGTGGCGCGCAGGCTGGCTGGCATGGTGCGCCAGTCGGGCGCGTTCTGGCCGAATAGCGCGGCGCGCGTGCGCAAGGCGTAGCAACGCGGGTTGGCATGCGCCGGTTCCACATGCGGCGTGACCGAGCCTAACGGCCGATCCAGCAGCACCACCGAATAACCCGCCAGCGGATCGGCCGAGGCCACGGCAGGCGGCACCACTTTGACGCTGGCCACACGGCGCACGTCCCAGTTTTCGCTACCCACGTTATCAAGGCGTTCGTCACCCACAATCAGCACCATGTCGCCGCGCGCCAGGCCGGTGTTTTGTCCTTGCAGATACAGCGTGCTGCCGCCCCATTGCGGCAATGCGTCTTGCCATGCCTGCACCGCCAGCGCATTCCACGCGGCATACGCTTGCAGCGGCACCAGCGTCTCGAACACCTGCGCTTGCTGATCTTGCTCGGGCACGCTTTGCGCCTTGGTGCCCACGTCGATGCGCGTGGTTAACGGCGCACCCGGCGCAGTTTCCAGCGTAAAGGCCAGATACGTGGATGCGGCCACGCCGGGGCGCAGTTCGTAACCAATCTCGCGGCCCAGTTCCAGTACCGAACGCCGCTCGGTGGCCGTGCGTAAAAAGCCTTCGTTGATGATGCGTTCCTGATAAAACCCAAGCACATCCAGCACCGCCGCCCACGCATCCAGCAAGGCCAACGCCGGATCATCGCTGGCGCGCGTGCTCAGGCCTTGCAAAGGGGCCGGGCCGCTTAGCTGCGCACGTTCGCTGGCCAGAAACCGACCTTGCGTACCCACCCGATACACCAGCGCGGTCTGGCCCGGCGGGTTCAGTTCATCGACCGGCGTCAGCGCTTTGACGCCACTGCAGCAACCGCAATCGGCATCGCTCACAGGCCACCTCGCATATCCAGCGTTAGCCGGCCGTTTTCGGGGAAATTGGGGTCGTTATCCAGCCGCAATACTTCCAGCGGCTCAATCACGATCTGGCCACTGGCGATCTCGCCCGCCGCCACTTTGCCCCAGCGTTGAAACTTGACCACGCTGACCGACGCCACGCCGGTGACGGCCTGCACCGTGGCCAGCAAAGCCGACAGGGCCAGCGGCTGGCCAAAGCTGAAGCGGTCTGGATCAAAAAAGCCAGGCTGATTGCGATCATCCAGGCCGGTGCCCAGGCGTTTGAGAATGGTGGCTTTCACCGACGCGGCAAAGTAGCCGGGCAGCACGCAAATCAGCAGCGAGATATCGAGCGGCACATACACCGGATCGCGCAGATCCAGGTCGTAACCCGCCAGCCGGAAGCGCTCCAGAAACGCCAGCAAATCTGCTCTAAACCCATCATCCAGCGCCACGCCACCGACGCGGTCCACGCTGATAAACACCGTGTACCAGCTGCCGGTCCAGCGCAGCCGGGCTGCGGCGCGTTGCACTTGCGGATGTTGCTCGGCGGCGCGGGCGTAATCGTCGGTGGTGACAGCGCGTTGCTGCGTGCGAAACGACTCGGGGGCATACAGCTTGATGGCGTCGGCGCTTTCAGGCTCGGTGCCGCCGCCGGCCGCCAGCGGATTGCGCACCGCCACCACAAACGGCGCCAGCGCGGCGTTGTTGCTGACCAATCGGGTGATGCTGTCCGCGCCCACATTGCCCAACATGCCGCCACCCAGCCGATAGCTGGCCAGCAGGCGCAAACCGCTGGCGGGCAACTGGCCATTGCGACCATCGCCAAAGCGCAGCCATGCGCCACCATCGGCTTCGGTTTCGATGACAAATTCCTGGGCAAAGCGGTCGCTATCGAGCAGATCGCGTTGCGGCAACCACGGCACCGCCCCTGTTAACGGCTGATTGCCATACACGGCCGGATCGTCCGCGCGCAATTGCATGCCCGAGGGCAAGGCGTTGCGCGGATCTTGCTGCAACGCGCGCGTGGCCGACCAGCCTGCCGCCAGCGCCACCGCATGCGTATAGGGCTCGGCCCAGGCGATGCCGGCTTCCTGCAAGCGCGGGCGATAGCGGCCGGTGCTGGGTGCGGCATCGGGCACTAATGCTTGCCATTGCTGCGTCATGCCATGGTCGGCCAGCACCACATTGCCGCGCGCCACGGCGATGGTACGGATATCGGTGGCGCCACCATCGGCAAATTCGGCGCGCACGCACAGCGGAAACGCCAACGCATCGTCGCTGTGCCAGCTCACCAGCAACAATTTTTGTCCGCCGAGCGGATCCGCGCCCTCTTCCACCTGCGTCAGCCGCACGGCGCAGCGATGCGACGGATCGGCATCGGCGGCAATGCCGGTGGTGGGGCTGCAGATTTCTTCCAGAATCAGCACCATGCCCGGCGTCAGTTTAAGCGGCGTGGGCGGTAGGTTAACCGGTGCGGGCACTGGCACTTGCACCAGCGCGGCGCTGGTGCTGCCCTTGGCCAGGCAAAAATGCGGATCACCCCAGTCGTGGATTTCAATGCGGCTTTGCGCGGATTGCAGCGTTACCGCTTCCAGCGTCTCAAACACTTGCGTGCTGCCGTCGGGCAAGGTCTCCAGCGTTTCAAGCGGCACCCACGCCGCGCTGGTCGCGCCGCGCGACAGCAAGGCAGTGCCTTCCGGCACGCTCACGCCATCGGCGTTGTGGGCAATCTCAAACGTCACATACACGCGGCTATTGCAGCCTTCATGCACGCCGTAATCCAGCAAGCGCGCATGCCGCCGCAACGAGGTTCTGCGCCGCGCCGTGCCCAGATAGGCCTCGGTGCCCACCGCGTCCTGGTAGTAGCTCAACTGGTCGCCCACATGCGCCAGCATTTCCACCAACGCGACGGTGAAATCGGCCGGATTGGTTTCGTTAAAGCCGGGAATCATCTGGCCCATGCGGTCGAGCATCAGCCGGCGGAAACTGCCGTAATCCTTGGCCAGATAATCCAGCAACGGCTCGGGCGGCAGCACCGGGCTGCATGCGTGGTCGGTGGCGCAATCGAATTCGTTGGGGCACTGCACTTTAAAGCTGAAGCGGATGCTCGATAACAGCGGATCAAAGGGTGGTGTAAAGCCCGAAGGCACATCGTCCGGCGCGGCCGGGTCTTGCAGGATGAACTGGTACCACGAGTAATCGCCGGGCTTGTCCACCGTCACTTTCAACTCGTTGCCGGTGACCTTGACGTCAATGACCTTGATGCCGGTAATGCGCACGCCGCCATCAATCCGGCAATGCGCTTTGCTGATATCGGGCGATGCCGGATACACCAGCACCACCTTCAGCACGGTCTGGTCGGCGCTGACCACCTCCAGATAATCGATGCCGGTCAGCGTGGGCGCCGGCAGGTCTTTCAGCAACTGCAGCCGCGTGCCGTGGTCGGGGCGAAATTCGCGTTTCATGCCAGCTCCTTGGCGTACCGGGCCAATTGGCGATCGCGGTCCATGCGCGTGATGTATTGCACGGTGACGTTGAGCGTGGCGTCGTCGCATTGCACGGTGACGGCTTCGACTTCAATCAACTCGCCCAGCCACTGCTGCAACGCGCCTTGCACGGTCATCTGCACCGCGGCGCTGAGGGCGTCATTGTTGGGGGCAAAGGTCAGCTGCAACAGGCCGCAGCCAAAGTCGGGGCGGTTAACGCGCTCGCCAGGCACGGTAAACAGCACTTGCTCGATCATGTCGCGGATATGGTCGTCGCCGAACACTTCGGCGGAACGGCCACGCGCGTCGATGCGAAATGGAAAGGCGAGCGACATGGGTTCAGGTTCCTGTAACGCGCATTTGCGAGACCACGGGCATCAGCGGCGTGCCGGTGGGGGTGCACAGCGAGGTGCCGGTAAACAGCAGCACGGGTTGCCCGCCGGCCAGCACCCGGGTGGCCCCCACCAGCCATTGCGCGGTAACGCAGGGGCCGTTGCCGGCCGGCGGCGGTGGCATGGCGCAACCCGCCACCACCCACGGCGCGGTGAGCGTGGTCACGGGCTGGCCCGATACCGTCACACGCGGGAATGGCGCGGTGGGGGTGGCCTGGCCGCCGTGGGCGCAGAGGACGGTGGCGCCGGTGTGGAGGATGAAGCCGGGCATAAGGTGTCCTTTTGTTGTGGTGCTGGAAAAGCTTTTGCCGCTAGCCTGGCGGCGGGGTTTGGGGTGGCTGGTTTTGCTGGAACTTCGGTCTTTAAATGCTTGGCCTGTGGTGCGTTTTTGATGTTCGGCTTTGCTAGAGCCTGGACCTTTGACCGCTTGTGCTTGCGGCGCTTGTTTTGGTGTTCGGCTGGTGCCGATTAAGCCTTTGACCGCTTGTGCCTGCGGCGCTTGTTTTGGTGTTCAGTTGGTGCCGAATGAACCTTTAACCGCTTGTGCCTGCGGCGCTTGTTTTGGTGTTCGGCTGGTGCCGAATAAGCCTTTGACCGCTTGTGCCAGCGGCGCTTGTTTTGATGTTCGGCTGGTGCCGAATAAACCTTAAACGCTTGTGCCTGCGGCGCTTGTTTTGATGTTCGGCTTGTGCCGAATAAGCCTTTGACCGCTTGTGCCTGCGGCGCATGTTTGGATACCCGGGGGTGCCCGGGAGCACGTCACTTTTCTTTGCTTCGCCAAAGAAGAAGTAACCAAAAGAAAGGCGACCCCACTCGCGGCTCCGCCACTCGCCAGGGGGCCCGCAGGTCAAAAGCCGAAACGGACCGTCTGTTACTTCGATGGCTCAGTTGCCGCTCCGCGGAACTTCGGTCGGACGGAGCCCCAAAACCGGGTCTCCTTCCCCTCCCTCGACAGGTAATGATCGTTGTCGGGACACTGTGCTGCCTCGTTCCTTCGGAACATCGGGTGGGCGTGGTTGCGACGGGTAACAGTGAACATTGGCACCGCCTGCTTAACGCACCCACCCCGCACGGCCACCGCCGTCTAACTTGTCACCGTCCCGCCACGAACCACCAACATCTCATAGGGTGGGTCAAGACCCACCACCCAAAGCCGCATG